>JAUWGS010000032.1 GCA_030606285.1 Planctomycetales bacterium
GGAAAGATGACGGCGGGGATGAATCCCCGCCCTACAGCGATTCATCCGTGGACGGCGACGGGCACAGCATGCTGTGCCCCTACAAGTCCGTGGCGACACCCCCTACCGGCGAAGTAAATCGGGTCAATGACCTCGCCATCCTCGACAAGGGCGATGGGACGTTTACGCTCTCGTGGCACTACAAGAACCTCGGCGATTACGACCAGAACGGCACGGTCTCGGTGGAAGACATAATCCCGCTGGCGGAGCATTTTGGTGAGAGCTATAAGCTAGAGAACATAAGCTGCGTCCAGGCGGTGATTGACGGCAATGAGAACCGGTCCGGCAAGACGAGATCTTATGCAATTTGACTTCACATAAGTGACGTGCAACAATGTGGCTTGCTGCTCTCATAAAGGACATCAAAAAGGAGGACACCGAAGGTGCACAGGAGCGTGAACAAGAAGTCCCTACTACAGGAGGGTGAGGGTAACGGGTGGGTCACTTTTTTCATGGACGAATCCGAAGAGAGTGAAGAGGCTTACTCTTTTCTCAGGAACAGCCACGTACCCTTCATTACATTCAGGGTTGCGGGAAGCTTTGCGCCAGTGCTGAAGACCGCAGATCGGTCATACATAGGATTAGGCGAGATACGTAACCTTGTAGAATCGCTGGCCGCGTGACCGCTAGCTAAGTGATGACCGCTTCTGGTTTCCTTGTAATCCGCTCTGAAAAGAAGCAGGTAATGTAAGTCATGTCCGATTACTCCATTGTCGTTGGTCCGCCAGGGATTGGCTTGCGTAGTGTTGCGTCTAAATTACAGAATGGACTAGACACCGAAGTAGCTGATCTAGACACCGAAGTAGCTGATATTGAGGACAAGATGAAGCTCAATCCCGATGTTGTTTCCGTATGTGGCGAAAAAGCTACCATGGAGCAAATAAATACGACATTCCCTCGCACAAAGATTTCGCAGTTCTGGAAGTCAGCAGCCAAGCAATGCGTGAAGGAACTAGCTGAGAGCGAGAAAGAGTTCAAGGTGTTAACTGGCCATCTTGTTTACTACAGTAGCCGCTGGAGGATGTTCTACTCTGTTGTGGACCGCGATTCACTTGGCACCGACCTTGAAGACGGCACCTCTATACATCCGAAGTCTGTTGTTCTGCTCCTAGATGACATTTATGATATGTACGAGCGACTCTCTAACAAGGGTGACCTGTTCGACCCTGCTCTGTTTGAAGATTACATACTGGGCTTGGGGGACAAGGAGATAAACTGGGCGGGTTTATCAAACGCTCGCAAGTCGTTCCATACTATGAAGTGGTTGGTCGGAAATTATCTCGAACTTCTGTTCTGGCGAAATATTGAGATGCTAACGGCACAGAATCTGGCAGATAATTTAGGAGCTGAATTCCTCATTTGGCCAGTGAAGCAATGCAGAGATTCCCTTCAACAATGGATGAGCGACACACTAGGCGTAGCCTCTGCATACTTGTCCCATCCGATTTCTCAGCCCCGAAGAGAGCAGAAGCTGAGAGGTGAATGGCCTGATTTCACTGAAGAGGTAAACGAACTGCAGCAAGCCTTTTCTTCTGTTGATGTTCTTCTCGCAATGCCCACTTCAATTGACGAGTTTCGGTTTCGATCCGATGAAGAGGGCAGGAATGACGGTCACCTGCGCCCTAGATGGCCTCTAATTGAGCCGCAAGACTCGCTACTTTACACTCGTCCTTCGGGAGTGAATTCGGCAGATTTCAATGATGCTTTGCGACCTAGATACTGGGGCGGGGCAAGCGGCATGCAACAGCTTTCAGCTAACGAAGCCGATGCCCGCCTGCGCAATGAACTGAATGCCCTTATAGAGACGTTGAAAGGACAGATTGCGCTACAGACCGCAGCAAGGGATTTTGTCTTTATCTACTGCAACAAGGCGTTTCTTGTCTATCGCCCGTACTACGGGACTACGCCAAGGACTGAGTTCTCCAGCGGTGTTGAAGCTGAACTAGAGCTGTGGAAACAAATTGTGAGACTTGGCGAGCAGAAAAGGCTAGCCATCGTTCATTTCAGAGACGACCTAACGGCCTTTCTTCACAAGAGAGGCCGGCAGCTTCTTATAACCGACATCAGCAACGCACTGCCCCGTGCGTACGCTGTGAAAGGGATGACATGGGTGACTAGCGAGCGTGCGCGGAACATGATAGAAAGTAGAGGGACGCTAACGGAAGCGCACAGTATCCTCGGGGGCCGTGAGGTCTCCGCACGAGACAGGACGAAAGCAAAAGACGAGTTCCCCCATGCCTTCAGGGAGGCAAAGACTGATGCACTCAGGAAGTACATGCTTGGTCCGCTGGCTAGATTTGAACTCCCCTCGGAGCTTGTCGGCATTTGGGTACTCCAGGATGTTTCGGAAGCTAACCAAGCTATCCAACATATAGGCGGTTTCTTTGTGAAAGGGGAGCCACGGGGGAATGAGTGGGAGAAACTCGTTGATGACATATTCCCTAACACACTAGTATTGGATGATTAGCACCGCTTAGCATATCCGCCCGCTATAGGCAACGGCAATGGGGTCAACGAGCAGCGATTCCAATGATATAATCCATGTGTGGGGGAAAGGGCAGTGAAGCTGGCGGTATTTATCTCCGGCGGGGGGAGCACGCTCAAAAACATAATCGACCGCATCGCCGACGGTAGCTGCCGCGCCAAAATCGTCTGCGTCGTCTCGTCGCGCCGCGAGGTCAAGGGCGTGCAGTTCGCCGAAGACGCGCACATCCCCACCATCATCGTGCCGCGTAAGAAGTACGACACGCCGGAGGAGTTTTCCGAGGTTGTGACGCAGGGCATTGAGCCGTTTGCGCCGGAGCTAATCGCGTTCGGCGGGTTTATGAGCCTTTACGTGTTCCCGCCGCGCTACCACGGGAAGATCATCAACATACATCCTGCGCTGCTGCCGGGCTTCGGCGGCAAGGGGATGTACGGCGACCACGTGCACGAGGCGGTGCTGAAGGCGGGCTGTAAAGTCACCGGCTGCACGGTGCATTTCGTGGACGAGGAGTACGACCGCGGGCCGATAATCGCGCAGCGCGCGTTGCCGGTGCTGGACGACGACACGGTGGAGACGCTGGGCGAGCGGGTGCGCGCAACCGAGCGGGAGCTTTATCCCGAAGTCATCAACTGGTTCGCCGACGGGCGCGTCGTTTTGCAGCCGGACGGCAGAGTACGGGTTGCGGGCCGTGAACTGCTGGGGGAGATGCAATGAACTCGCCGGAGACCATCGCGAAGGTCGCTGAACTGATGGTGAAGGCCAAGCGCGTCGCGGTGCTGACCGGCGCGGGTGTGTCAGCCGAAAGCGGAGTTCCCACGTTTCGGGGCAAGGACGGGTTCTGGCGGGACGAGGATGTCATGCAACTCGCCACGCTGAAAGGATTCCTCGCCGACCCGAAGAAGGTCTGGGAGTGGTACGACTGGCGGCGCGGGCAGCTGAAAGAAGTCGAGCCGAACCCGGGGCATCATGCGCTTGCCGAGTGGGAGAAAATGGTCGGCGAACGCGGCGGGTCGTTTTCGCTGATTACGCAAAACATTGACGGGCTGCACGAGCACGCGGGCAGCAAAAACGTGCTGGAGCTGCACGGGAATATCTGGTACGCGCGCTGCCTGAAGGCGTGCTGCACCGAGTTGAAGCACATACCCGACACGCCGTTGCCCGAATACCCGCCGCCGTGCCCCTGGTGCGAGAGCATTTTGCGGCCGCACATCGTGTGGTTCGGCGAGCAGTTGGATCCGGCGATTATCGAGGAGAGCTTTACCGTGAGCGGAGCGGCGGATCTGATGCTCGTCGTGGGCACTTCGGCGCAGGTGTATCCCGCCGCGGGGCTACCGTACGTCACCAGCCGCGCGGGTGGAACGGTGGTGGAGATCAACCTTGAGCCAACCGAGCTGAGCCATGCGGCGGATTTTGCGCTGCACGGCAAAAGCGGCGAGATACTTCCTGAGCTGATGGACAAGGCAAAGGAGCTGAGCGGTTGAGACTTCGGATTGCGAGCTTGGTGGTAATGGTGCTGCTGCTTGCGGCCTGCGTTCGGGTTCCGCGGGAAGGCGAAGGGCCGTCCGTGCCGGAAACCGCGCCACCGTCTCAGTTGGCCGCCGAGCCTGCGGTGCAGGAATACTCGCCGATTGCGTTTCTAGACGAATCGCTTTATGTGCGGAGCAGTGAGCTTTTCCACAGCCCCGGTGGGCGGATGCTGAAGCAGACTGCGTATTACGCCGGCACTGACAGAGTGCTGGCGCTGGTGACGACGTTCAATACCGTCCGGCTGGAGGACAGAGCGGGGAAGCTCTATCTCGTTGATACGCAGGACGCGTCGCAGGTCTTCCAGTTAAAAGGCGGGAAGACTGTGCTCGGCTTCCTCAAAGCGCCCGACGGCAGCGTGTATTACCATGCGCTAGAAGAAGGAGCCGCCGAAGACGAGGAGGAGCAGGCTGCACAGGAAGGGATACTGGGGCGTGAAGGCGCAGTAGACGTGGAAGTCGTCCTTCACAGGCTGGACACGGGCGGCGAGGATACGACGGTGCCGGTCGAAAGAGCGTTCCTGGAGAGCATTACCCGCGACGGGAAGCTGCTGTTGGCGCACACGAGCGGCTTCACACCGTTCGGCGGCCTTTACATGCAGGGGCTCACCACCCGCTGGTCGCTGTACGATGCGGAAACGGCGGCGGATGAGCGCGAGTTTGACTACTCGCCGCTGCTTTCGCCCGATCTTTCGGTTGCGTTGGATGTAGTGCGCAACTATGACGCAAGCGATTATGAAAACTCGTACTTCGCGCTTTACCAGGGGACGCCCGAAAAGCCCGCCGCGGAGCTAAGGCTGGTGTATTCCTGCCCTTACTACGTCACGCTGGCCCCGGACAGATGGGACCCGGTGGTGCAGTTCGTGGACGACAAGCGCGTGCTGCTGAGCCGTTTCACCCCGTCGCCTGCCGGCGAAGAAGAAGCGTCCGTCCCCAACGCGAAAGGGAAGCTCACGCTGGAGCTGTTCGACCTCACAAACCACAGCCTGAAGGTTGTGCTCAGCGATGTCTCGCCGCATCTCAACGTGCTGTGCCGCCCCGGAGAGCCGGTGTTCTATTACAGCAGCTACACGATTACCGGTCTGAGCCGGGCGTATTCGGTCTGTGCCGCGGCGCTGGACGGCTCGAAGGTGCGCGTGCTAGCGCAAAATGACATCGCGCGGCGGGTGAGGCTGGCAGACCTGGATACCGCTGGCGGGAAGCTTTTGGTCATCGAGGATTACGAGACCGCCGCGGGGAAATACTCGCTGCTCAGAGAGCTTGCGCTTAGCGCAGCGCCGCTGCCCGCGCCGGAAGAACCCGAAGCGGCGGAGGAAGGCGCGTCCGCCGAGCCACCGGAAGGCAACGTTGAAACCGGCCCGCCGCAGATTATGTTTCCCTGCGAGCGCACGTAGGCGGGCTACAGCCGCTATTGCGGATTGCCCCCGGTGAAGCTTCGCAACCGGGCGCGCAAGTATCCCAGGTATTCGGCGTTGCCTTCGCGCTGCAGGGAGTCCTCGATTGAGTGCAGGTCGTCGGTTGCGGCCATGCGTTCCCGGTCGAAAGACTCCTGCCAGCGCTCAACTTTCGCGGTGACGCTTTCCTTGCGTATCCGCAGCTCGAAGAGCGCCTCTTCGGACTGCGCGAGAGCCTCCTGCGACAGGTAGTAGTTGATCAGGTCGAGTTGCGACCAGAAATAGCGCTTGCGTTCGATGTAGTACTGGATTCTGAGCGGCGCTTCCTCCAACTGCGCCTTGGTGTCGATCAGCTCGGTTTTCGCTGCGAACATGCCGTTGGCGATTTCGGAAAACCGCAACAGTCGTCCGGCGAGCTTGTGCAGAAGGTCGAGCGTTTCGGGAAAGAACAGCGCCCGGGGGAGGCGATTCAGCGCCGCCCGGGCTTCACTATTCTCCTCGTCCAGCTTATCCAGAGCCTGTTGGATGCCCAGGCGCTCTTCGGCTTCGCGGTACTGCTCGATGATTTCTATCGTCTGCTCCACCCAGGCGTCGGTTGTTTTTGCGAGCACGTTGCGCACTTCGCGCAAAACCTGCTCCTGCTCGCTCTTGTCCTGCTGGAACTGGCCGTAATCGCCCGCGACGGCGTAGGCTGCGTAGGCCAGCACCAGCAGCCACGGCAGAAACATAAGCCGCCTGTCTTCAAACCATTTCACAGCCCGAGTCCTTATTATTTTACCGCTCTGCGGCGCCACCGCGCATAGGTGCTCAGTTGATACGGCGGGAAGGGCGCTGTGATATACTCGCGCCATCAGCTCGCAACTGGTCAACTTCGCCAGTGGCAGCAAGGGCAACTGCTCCTTGCTCACGCTGGGCGGAAAGCATTTCCTCATTGACTGCGGCATCTCCTACCGGCGGCTCACGGAAGGACTGGCCTTGGAGGGGCTTGGCACGGAGGACATAGAAGCGGTGCTGATCACCCATACCCATACCGACCACGTGAGCGGCCTGCCGGTGTGGTTCCGCCAGACCGGACTGCGCTTCATCGTCCCGGAAATGGCGCTGCGCAGAATTGCCGTGTGCATGGGCGGCGCCGCGCTGGGATCGCGCCTGTTCAGCTTCGTTCCAGGCGAGGACTACGCGCTGGACGGCATAACGTTTCACCCGTTTCCGGTGGAGCACGACGCGCCGGAAACCGTGGGATTTAGCTTCGACGACGGAACGGCGCGTTTCACCTATATGACCGATCTCGGCGCAGTGGATGAGTGGCATATGGGCTTTTGCTCGGGCGCAGACCTTGTGTTCCTGGAAGCCAACCACGAGCCGGAACTGGTCGAAGTCTCGTACTATCCACAGGCGCTGAAGCGCAGAATCCTCGGGCCTCGGGGGCATCTCAGCAACGAGCAGGCGCTTTCGCTGCTCGGCTCGCTGAAGCGGCCGCCGCGCAAGGTTCTCCTGGGCCATCTGAGCGAGGTTAACAACTCGCCAGGGAGGGTGCGGGAGAGGGTTGAGGCATCCGGTGTTCCGGGGATGGTTTCCGAAGTCCACATAGCCAGCCAGCGCAAGGTTACGAGAGTGACCATCTAGCCGCATTCGTCTTCGTTCTCGGTGCCATTGGTGCACTCTGTAGATGGCGATTATGTTATAATCGTGCCGTTAGGTTCCTGAATTGCGCGCGAGGAAGCACGCTCCTTTGTATCCCTTGGTTTTTACATCGCACATAGAGGTGTACTATGAGACGGCTTGCAGCTATTGGCTTTCTCGTGCTTTTAGTTTCGTGCGGCGGTGGTGGTGGAAACCAACCGTCAAACGTAAGCCTTCAGTCCAGCCTACGCCAAGGCTACGGCGGGCAAGCGTCAGACGGAAGCGGCAGCCAACAAACCGCTAACGAACCCGTGTCGCAGTCCCTTGGCGAAGCGCTGA
>JAUWGS010000009.1 GCA_030606285.1 Planctomycetales bacterium
GCTCAAAATCTCTCAGTTCAAAGTGTTCTGGTATACTTCCCATCGGGGACCTCCTTTGTTGTTTTCACAACTTCATCTTAGGAGATCCCCTCCTCTTTTTCACCTCTACACTCAGGACTCCACCCTGAAGAGTGAAGAGCCGGCGCAAGCTAGCGTAATCGGTGGGGGGCCTGCCGGCTGATCCCGTGCAACTTAGCTGCTCTCCTCACACTCAATCCGTACTTCAACACTCCCTGAACCGTCGCCAACCGCAACTCCTCCCCAATCGCTCTGCCTTTTTGTCCCATCGATGAACACCTCCCGATGCCCTACGATGTTACAACTGTCCCCGAATAGCACATCTACCGAGCAGTACTTGTATGGTATATTATCGGGTGCGAGGCCGCTGGGCCCAGTCTTATGGAAAGCGATACTCCATCAAGAAGGCGTGGTTTGACCTATGAACAGGCGGGCGTGTCGATTGCGGCACAGGACACAGCCATTGAGCTAATTAAGCCGCTGGCGGAAGCCACTCATACGCCCCAGGTGCTCGCCGGGATTGGCGCATTCGGGGGCGCCTTCAAGGCGGATTTCGAGCACTTCGAAGACCCGGTGCTGGTGGCCTCGACCGATAGCGTAGGCACCAAAGTGAAGCTCGCTGCACGTTTCGATGCGTGGGATAGCGTCGGACGGGACCTGGTCGCGGTAAGCGTCAACGACGTCATTACGACAGGGGCGAAGCCGCTGTTCTTCCTTGACTACATCGCATGCAACAAGCTCGCGCCGAGGATTGTCGAGCGCGTGATAACCGGTGTGCGCGACGGGTGTCTCGAGTGCGGCTGCGCACTGCTGGGTGGTGAGCTTGCGGAGATGGGCGACGTCTACGGTGAAGGCGAGTTCGATCTGGTCGGCTTCGCCGTGGGTGTCGTGGACTCCCGTCGCCGCATAGATGGAAGCAACGTGACCGCAGGTGATGTCGTGATTGGCATTTCATCTAGCGGAGTGCACTCGAACGGGTATTCGCTCGTGCGCAAGGCGTTCGAGTCGCTTTCCGACCGCGAGTGGCAGAGGCACGACGCTATACTGGGCTGCTCACTGGCCGAGGAATTGCTGAAGCCCACGACGATATACTGCCGGCATATCCAGACGCTTCTCGACGCCGGGATTGAGATCAAGGCAATCGCTCACATCAGCGGTGGCGGTATACCCGGTAACGCTGCCAGAATGCTGCCGCCGGGACTGGGCTTGCGCATACTGCGTTCGGAGGTTCCCGTGCTTCCCGTTTTCCATCGCATTGCTGAGGCGGGCGGCGTTGAGGATTCCGAAATGTGGAATACTTTCAATATGGGTATAGGCTGCACATTTATAGCCGCTTCCGAGCAGGCGGAAGCCGCGCTCTCGCTGGGTAGTAATGGCATCAGCCTGCTCAGGCTTGGCGAGGTCGTGCCCGGAAGCGTGAATGTGTTGATAGAGTAACTCTGGGTTCCAGGAGGACGCTAAATGAGAAGTCTTATAATCATAACGCTGACCGCGCTGCTTCTGCTGGCGGCGACGGGCTGCGCGCAAATCAGGGCGAACATCAAGAGTATCGTCAAGGTGACGGTGTACGATGAAACCGGAGCGACATACGGCTATGTCTCCGTCAAGCTGCTTGATGAGAATGGCGCAATGAAATACCAGCAGAATGTGAACGAGCGGGGTGTTACGATTTTCGAGGGCGTGACGGCCGGGACATACTCGTTTGACGTGGTAAACGTGAACGGGGTTAGCATACCGGTCGTGTCACCCGAAAGTGTGACGGTCAGGCTGGGCAAGACGGAGCGCGTGGACCTGAAAGTGTTGCGGGGCACGCCGGAAGAGCAGACCTATGACTACTGATGGCGGCTGAGCGGGCAACGTTGCGGTTTGGTCCAACCGGGTGCTGGTGCTAAACAGTGCTTGCTTGCAGGATGCAAGCGGCAGCAGTGGCCAGCATACCGAATTGTTAACTATTTCACTTGACAAAGGCAGATGCCTTGTGTAACTTTGGTAATCGGGCCTGTAACCGGGAAATCGCGTGTGATAGGCGTGGTTGCTGTGGTTAGTCGATTCGAATAATCCCTGACTCGGAGGTAGGTATGCGGGAAATCAAGCGCATCCTTGTTGTCGGCGCGGTGGGCCAGATTGGCAGTGAGCTCACGCTGGCGCTGCGCGAGAAATACGGAGCGGACAACGTTGTTGCCGCGGGGCGCAAGACGAAACCCTCACCTGCATTGCGCGATTCGGGGCCTTTTACCTGGTGCGATGTGGTCGATCGAGAGAAGCTGGATGAGACTATTAAGAGCTTCAGCATTGACACCATCATCAACATGGCCGCCATCCTTTCCGCCAAGGGCGAGAAGAACCCGCAGGCATGCTGGGACGTGAACGTAACCGGCCTTATCAACACACTGGAAGCGGCATACGACCACAACCTGACGCAGGTGCTTTGCCCTTCCAGCATCGCGGTGTTCGGGCCCGAGACCCCGCGCGACAATACGCCGCAGGAAACCGTCCTGAAGCCCACGACAATGTACGGTGTCACGAAGGTGACGGGCGAGCTGCTGTGCGATTACTACGTGCGGCGGTTCGAGGTTGACGCGCGCGGACTGCGCTATCCGGGCATCATTTCGGCGGAGACGCTGCCGGGCGGCGGCACCACGGACTACGCGGTGGAGATTTATTATAAGGCGATAGAAGAAGGGCGGTACACGTGCTTTGTGAGAGAGGACACTTCGCTGCCCATGATGTACATGCCCGATTGCATAAAGGCGACTATGGATCTTATGGCTGCCCCATTCGACGGACTGAAGCACCACGGCGACTTCAACGTCGGCGCGATGAGCTTCACTGCGGGGGAGCTGGCCGCGGAGATCAAAAAGCACATCCCCGGATTCGAAGTCGCATATGAGCCTGACTTCCGCCAGGACATTGCGGACAGCTGGCCCAGCAGTATTGACGACACTTCCGCGCGGGCGGAGTGGGGCTGGGAGCCGGCGTACGACCTGGCGAAGATGACCGAGGATATGCTGAAGCGCCTGAAGGAGCGCCACGAACGCGGCGAGCTATACCAGGCGGGAGCGTAGCTGAGCTGAGCCCCGACGAAGGCGTGGACAACGCGAGGGCTCTGGCTGGGTAGGAATCCCGTGACAACTGAGAGGAATACACCTATGAATTCGCCAAACAAGGGGACGAACATCGGCTCGTACGAGGAGCGGGTGAAAGACTTCGCGTGGGAAATGATTTCCCAGGAGCTGGAGTACGAGGAGGGAGCTCCCCTTAACATCGGCTGGTACTGTACCGATCGCATCTGCGGGCAAGGATTGGGCGCCAAGACCGCGCTCATCTGGGAAAGTACCCAGGGAGAGGTGCGCAAGTACACGTTTGACCAGATGCGCCTGTACAGCAACGCTTTTGCGAAACTTCTCCAGGAGCTGGGCGTTAAGGATAGCGAGCGTGTTGCCATCTACCTCGACCGTGTTCCCTCGCTGTATTTCTCCCTGCTCGGCATCCTGAAACTCGGTGCTATTGCCGTCCCAATGTTCTCCGCGTTTGGACACGAGGCGCTGCAGGTCCGTCTGGGTAACTGCGACGCGGTCGCGTGCATTACAGGCCCGCGTCTCGTGCGCAAGCTGCGCAAGGCAATGCCCGAGTTGCCTGCGCTCAAGCACGTCATTGTTGTGGATGTCGATAACGAGGGCAAGCTCAAGGGGGACGAGATGGCGTATTCGGTGGAGGATGCGCCGCCGGTCGAGGACTTCACCGCTTTTCCAGCCACCAAAGAGACTCCATCACTCCTGCACTACACGTCCGGCACTACCGGTCAGCCGAAAGGCGCGCTGCACGTTCACGGCTCCATCTTCTCGCAGTACATCACGACCAAGTGGGTGATGGACCTCAAGCCGGATGACGTTTACTGGTGCACTGCGGATCCCGGCTGGGTAACCGGCATCTCATACGGCGTCATCGGCCCCTGGAGCCTGGGGGCGACGCAGCTCGTTCTAGAAGTCGGTTTCATTCCGGCTCGCTGGTACGCCGCCATAGAGAAACACCGGGTGACAGTCTGGTACTCCGCACCCACCGCTATTCGGCTGTTGATGCGCGAGGGAGAAGAAATCGTTAAGCAGTACGACCTGTCATCGCTGCGCCACCTGTGCAGCGTGGGTGAGCCCCTCAATCCGGAGGCCGTGATCTGGTCGGAGAAGGTGTACGGGCTACCGTTCCACGATACGTGGTGGCAGACCGAGACCGGGGCGATAATGATCACAAACTACCCGGGGATGGAAGTGCGGCCCGGCTCAATGGGCAAGCCTTTTCCCGGGACGGCGGCCGCCGTGCTCGACGACAGGTTCGAGCCCATCACCGAACCCAACAAGCCGGGCAAACTGGCTCTCAAGCCACCGTGGGCCTCGATGTTCCGGGAGTATTGGGGGAATCGCGCGATATACGAGAGCAAGTTTAAGAACGGATGGTACATCACCGGCGACCGCGCGCGCATTGATGAAGACGGCTACTACTGGTTCGAGGGGCGCGATGACGATGTCATCAACACCGGTGGCCACTTAGTCGCGCCATTCGAGGTTGAGTCCGCCCTGCTGGAGCACGAAGCTGTGGCTGAATCAGCCGCCATCGGCACTCCCGACCAGGTCAACATGGAAGTAGTAAAGGTTTATGTGGCACTAAAATCCGGTTTCGAGCCGAGCAAAGACCTCGAATTGAGTATAATGAATTTCGTCCGGAAGAGGCTGTCTCCCCTGGCTATGCCGCAAATCATCGAGTTCGTGGACAAGCTGCCCAAGACTCGAAGCGGCAAGATTATGCGGCGCGTGCTTCGCGCGATGGACCGGGGAGAGCCCATAGGCGACATATCGACTCTTGAAGACGACTAAAAGGAGATGAAAACCATGGCGATGCAGGACCTCATCATTGAGTACATCAAGGATGAATACCTGGAGGAAGATGACGAAGTGGGCCTCGACACGTCGCTGATCACGAGCGGGATAGTCGACTCCTTCTCGATGGTATCCCTTAAAACCTTTATTGAGAACAAATACGACATCAGCATTCCGGACGAGAAGGCCGCTCCCGAGGCTTTCGATACGGTGCGCAAGATAATCGATCTGGTTCATGAGTTCAATCCCGATGCGACATAGCCTGCAAGGCGTGGGGCGCCAGGGGCTGCACTCACACAGCCGGACTCGTTCACAATTCAAACTGCCAGGAGGATAATTATGGCTTATTCGGAAAAGGCAAGAGCTGCCTATAAAGAGCTGATCGATGGTATCCGGAACGATGGCCTGTTCAAGGAGGAGCGCTACATCCATTCGGAGCAGGGCATTGAGATCAAGGTCGAGTTTCCCGCCGGCAGCGAGCCCAGGGAAGTGCTCAACTTCTGCGCCAACAACTACCTGGGGCTTTCCAGCCATCCTGAAGTGGTCAAGGCCGCCCACGAGGGGCTGGACACCCGTGGTTATGGAATGTCCTCGGTGCGCTTCATCTGCGGTACGCAGGACATCCACCGCGAGCTGGAAAGCAAGCTGACCGCGTTCCTCGAGACTGAGGACACAATACTTTTTTCATCCTGCCTGGACGCCAACGCAGGCTTGTTCGAAGCGGTGCTGAACGCTGACGACGTGATGATTGCGGATCGGCTCGTACACGCGTCGGTTGTTGATGGAATGCGCCTGTGCCCGGCGAAGCACGACACTTATAAGCACTCCAATATGGAGCATCTGGAGAAGAAACTGCAAGAGCATCAGGATGCCCGTTACAGGATGATCATCACTGACGGCGTCTTCTCCATGGACGGCGACATGGCCAAACTCGACGTGATGTGCGACCTGGCCGATAAGTACGACGCGATGGTTGTTTTGGACGATTCCCATGCAACCGGTTTCATCGGCAAGCGCGGGAAGGGCACGCACGAGCACTGCGGTGTTCTGGGCCGCATCGATGCGATAACCACGACGCTGGGCAAGGCGCTCGGCGGTGCTTCGGGCGGCTGCGTCAGCGGGCGCGCCGAGCTCGTTGAGATGTGCCGCCAGCGTGCGCGTCCGTACCTGTTCTCCAACACTATGGCGCCGGTGGTCGTCGCGGCCGCGAACAAGGTCCTGGACATAATCACCGTGACTACCGAGCGGCGCGACAAGCTGGAGGAGAGCACCAAGTACTGGCGCGAGGGTCTTGAGAGCGTCGGCTTCGACCTCAAAGCGGGCGATACTCCTATCGTGCCCGTTATGCTCTATAACGCCAAGCTGGCTCAGGATATGTCGCGCGACCTGTTCGACGAGGGTATCTACGTCATCGGCTTCTTCTTCCCCGTGGTGGCGAAGGGCCAGGCGAGAATCCGCACTCAGATCTCCGCCGCGCACGAAAGAGAGCACCTCGATAAGGCTCTTGAGGCGTTCACCAAGATCGGCGCCAAGTACGACATCCTGGGCAAGGGGAAGCAAGAGATTATCGACACGTACGGGCTGTAGGAAGTTGCAGCGCAGCCCGCCCCTAGGAGCGGGCTGCGCGTCTGAGTCCAACATCCTGCCCGAACTACGATTCTACCTATCGTAGAAATCGATCACCGCGCAGTAGATTCCATCGTCGTGGCTGTAGGCTATGAAGATGTATCCATCATGGATGTCGAGATCCAGATGAGAGACTTCGCCTTGGTTTAGCTGGTCAACCTCAACAGGATCCTGCCAGCTACCGCTATAGTATACGAGCAGATAGATAACCTCATCTTCCTCGTACGCAACACAAGGGATTTCGAGAGTCGGTTCATAGTCGAAATCGCACCAATCCCCCACGGTCGCCTGCAGTTCGGTCGCCGAACTCCAGCTCGTAGCAGTGTACTTCGCCCACTTCAGGTCGCCGTCGTCGTCCACCCAGATGGCGCCAATCTCAGAATCCCCAAGATAGTCGAGCGCCACATGTCTGCTCGTTCCTGTGTCCACGTTTTCAGTGTTAAGCGCTGGCGAGGAGCCGGTCCACGCTGAGCCTGTCCACACTTCGTACTGCACATCATCTGCGCTGCTATCAACTGTGTACAGCGAAGCCCGTGTATCTGCATCCCCCGAATAGTCATCTTGATACTGCTTCAGGTCGTGGGACATCCCGACGTGGGTCGCGGCGCCTTTGCTCTGAACCTGCACATAGCTGTTTTTCGTGAAGCTCGATTCCCCTTCAAAGGCGATTTCGTTCAGGGCGATATCCTCGGAAGCGTCCCGACCTTTGAACTGAACGAAACTGCCCATATTGTTCACAACCAGACGGACTGGGGAGTTGAAGTACACTGTGCCGTCGTCCACCAGGATGTTGCAGTCCCAGGAGTCATTCATCTTGGCGTACAGCTTGAGTCCGGGTCCTCCTTCAAAGCCGGGGTCCGGACTCAGGTTATAGAAGTACTGGACGACATGAGGAACCTGGTCATCGCCGGAATACACCGTTGGATGGTACTCCAGGTCGCACTGGTAACCGAGATGTTCGCCGACTTCACTGCCGGTCCAAACCATCTCTGGAGTAGTCCATCCGCCGGACTCTGCGGTCTTCTCCGAGAATTTGGCGACATCCGCCGGCAGACCCGGGTTAATCGTGGGGTTGGCCGAATACACAACTCCCGGCCAGCCGGTGTCCGGGTTGACAGCTACTGAGATGCACGGAATGCCCACCCAGTCGCTACCGGTGCCGTCGTCCACCACCTCATTTCGCTCGACCACCGGGTCCCACCAGATCCTGACCTTACCGTCCTCGTCCTCATCTTCTGACCAATCGTACGTGTGGGTATGGCTTGAAGGCGAGTCGCAGGATCCGTTCATGACCGTGTGGTCGTTGTCGTAACAGGTTACAGTGATCTGATACACACCGGGATCGTTGTACGGGTGTGTGGTTATGCCGTCGAATCCTTGATCACCGTAGGATTCCGTGTGGTTCGCTGAACCGTCACCGAACGAGAAGACAAACCTCGTTGGAAACTGATTCGTTCCGTCCGCATCTGATGAGTCAGAAGCATCAATAGTCACCGTCACAGGGTCTAATGGGTTGTTCGGCTCTGACCTCCCTACTTCGTTGGTAAGTGAAACACTGTTGATGACGGGACTCGCGTGCGTGAGCGACAGCGGGGTTATGTTAATGGTGTATTCATCGTTCTCGTCATCATCGGCGACCTTGGTCCTGCACGTGATATCCGTCGTATGGTGATCATCGTCAATGAACTCATCCGACCTGTTAAACGTGACATCATACTCCGCCTTATAGACCTTCTCGTAATCGGGTGCACCGGGATTCTCTACAGTGAATTCCTCGTCCTCGTCATCGAACGTGTAGTCCCAGTCAGGAGCCTGCGATTCACAGCGGTCAAACGCGATGGTCTCGATGATGTCGCCGTCCCTGTCCTGTGCCCTGGTCATAAACTTGATGGTCGCAGGTAGTGTTGCGCTTGTAGGATTCACCGTAAACTCGATGACAGTGGGCGGTTCGGTCGCAGGGACATACTCTACTTCAACTTCCACTGTATCGGTGCTCCAGTCGCCTACTTGGTCTGTCACCCACACCGTCGCAGTGTAGGTTCGCGGTAAGGAGTAGGCCCAGTCGGTCGTGTCCGTAGTGCCTGTATCACGCCATAGCCAGCTGTCCCAATTGTCAAAGTCCCACTCGTAATAGAGCGTGTCGCCTTCGTTCTCGTCGGTGCTCCCGCTTGCGTCGAAGGTCACGGTCTCGCCGCAGTCGGCCACCGTCGGATCAGCCGTGATGTCAGCCACCGGTGCGGTGTTTGAGCCTGCGTGGTCGAACGTGTCGGTTTCGCTGGGGATGTCCTGTTCCCCGATACTAAACACCGGCTTCACCCGAATCAGGTCACTGCCGCTTGACGTTTCAATGGTGACCGGGGGTGAAGTATCACGATAGATGCTCTTTTTGGTGAAAATGAAGGACCAATCGTCCGGTGCGTTCTGACTAGAGTTGTGCACACCGTCAGACCGATCAGCAATGAGCTTCCAGTCACCTCCGGTGCTATCCTGCCAGTAAACATTGTATCCGTCAAGGTGACCATCCATACTATATCCAAAGTTGATGGCCAAAGGCGTAATGTCCGCGATGCTGATTTCGCCATCCTCATTGGCTAGCCGGTCGATGCGAGCATCTAGGTCATACCACTCATCGCCTTTCTTGTGCCCGAAGTTGGCACCAATCGGGTAGATGTCGTCGAGGGTTACTACGTTATCGAAATCATAGTCTCCAGAGAGCCTTTGGTAGAACGAAAGCGTCCACTTCCACTTGTTGCTTGGACTGGTAGTCTGCACAAGGTCAAACTCCTCCTTGTTGTCCACCCCGCTGGTCTTGCACACCTTATGGAATGGGTCAACCAGTGAAGCTCCCTTGAGCGTACTAACGCTCTCGTCAATGACGATTCCGTACCGTTCGAGCATCATGTCCTTGAACTTCTGCTCCAGATACTCTATGCGGTCTTCCAAAGACATCGCCATCAGCATGTAATCTTCTTCCGTGAAGACGTCTTCCGCGGGCTGCCGGGCGTCGTTTTGCCCCACAGCCACCTCTGGAATGGGTGGCCCGGTCACCGTCCTTGCCGGGCTGCTTCGCTTTCCGCAAGCCCCTGTAAGCAATAGCAGCGTGAGAATCGCTGCAATCCCAATGTAAATGTAGTTTTTCACTTTCTACACCTCCTCCAAATACTACGAATTGATGCTAGGCAATCTGATAGCAGCTCCAAATTCCAACAAGTGCGCCTTCGCGAAACGTCAAAAGCCAATGTCTATCTGAGTCGAGATATGAATTTATGTATCCAACGATGCCTTAGCATGGTATTATTATACAACATCAGCCAGCGATTTCAACCCCTGAGCAGCTCCGAATCCGATTTTCTCGGCCTTTCTACGCACAATGGTGCTCAAGGCCCACTTAACTCCTATTTCGGATAGTACTTTATTATTAATAAGTCTTCGCTGCCAGTTGCGGTGTCAAGCAATCCCTCCGGCGCGGTCACAGTGCCCTCCGGTGTGTGCGCCACTCCTTCGAGATCCCAGACATCTCCTTCCACTGCGGTCTCTACACCTTCAGGAAAGAAGTCGTCAGGAGCTACTTGCGACCAGTTGCCAACGGGGTTCCTCGATTCGCCAGCAATGTATAGGTACCCTTCGGCATCAAATCCGCACGAACGTCCCTCGGAACGGATATAGCTTCCACGCCATTCCCTGCAGATCATAACGTTCAAGTCCGGATTGAATACAATAAGAGCGATGTTTCCTTCGGCTTTGCCAATTACTACTAGATTTCCTTCGGGGTCGAAGCACACGTCTCTGAAATTGTCCCACGGTGAAACCTCACGGCTTCTTGCAGAAAGGAAATCGCCGTCGGCATCATACTTCAGGATAAAGCCTGCTGATTCCTCCGGATCAACGCTCTTTGACCGTCCCACAAGATAGATGCAGCCATCCGGACCGATTGTCATCTCATAGGCGCTGTCCTCTCTTTCCGTACCCCAGGTTCTTGCCCAGAGAACTTCTCCGTCCTCGCTCATCTTCATAAGGAACGCGTCGCCGTCGTGTGCCTCGAAGCTAGCGGTCCTCCCGCACACATAGACCGCGCCGCCGTAGGCCAGCACGTCAGACGCTGGGTCTTCCCATGTGCCGCCCCACAGCTTCGCCCAAAGCACATTCCATTCAGGATCCAGCTTCACTATCAATGCCAGTGGGTCCCCGCCATACACAACCCACTTGCCGCAGATGTAGGCGTTGCCTTCCCCATCAACGGCAATGTCTAGCCCGCTTTCATAATGACTGGTTCCCCAAGTCAGAGCTCGTATCAGCTCTCCTTGAGGGCTGTATTCCATTAGAAGGATGTCGTCTCTCCCCTCACCGTACCCTTCCGTGTATCCCGAGAGCAACAAGGTTCCTTCATTGCTCATCGTTGCCGCGATCGGCGACTCAGCGCCCTCTCCGCCCCAGGTTCTTGCCCAGCTCACATTGCCACCCGCGTCGAACTTGACCAGAAGAACATCTGTATGCCCCTGTCCGAAGCTCGATGTAAATCCGAAGACATAGGCATTACCATCCTCGTCCACGACCATGTCCTTAGTCCATTCCGCCTCTTCTCCGCCCCAGGTATGGGCCCAGATGTCGCGCTCGGAGACGGTGAGGGCGAAGGGGAAGGAGGCTTCGCCGTAGGCGTTGGTGACGGTCAGCGAGGCTTCGTATTCGCCTGCGTCTGCGAGGGTGACTGTCGGCGAGGGATCGCTGGAAGTGTCAGGCTCCGCGCCGCCGCCAAAGTCCCACGCGTAGGTTAGCGGCTCTACACCTGAAAATGTGGCGCTAAATGTGTATTCCTCGTGCTGGTAGCCCTCGGTGGGGCTTACCTGGTAGATTATCGGCTCGCGGCTGGGGCGCAGCACGGCATTTGACGGCTCGCCCGGTGCGCCTTCACTGTCTACGGGCACAACCCGATGCCACAGCGCCGCAGGCGATTCGATAACAGCGCTGTATTCCAGCCGCCCTTCGCCGATTCCCGCATCCTGCGCAATTTCGCTGACTAGCTCATACGAGCCTGCTTCGTCAGGCGCACCCTCCACAGCGTAATGATCCACGCTGGCCGCAAAATTCATCGCAATCGGCGTGATTTCCTCAATGCCAATGCGCCCGTTGCCGCTGCCGTCAATTACGGCAAGTAAGCAGTTTTCGTCGATAAGTTCGTAGGTTTCGCTATAGTGCATCGCCAATGGCGTGATATCCTCGATGCCGACCGCGCCGTTCTGGTCGTAATCGCCAAGATTGCGGTAATGCCACGAGAGCGTGTAAGTCCCGTCGCCGTTGTCGGAAATGGTAAGGTCATTCACCCGGTTGGCTTCACCGGTGGGGGGCGTGCAAACGAAGCGGGTTTCCCCCTGTAGGGCGGGGACCTGTGCCCCGCCGTCCACCATCTTTGCGTAATCCCCCAGCGGCGCGCCACAGGTGCGCGCCCTACAGAAGAGCGCATCCGCGAGCGCATCCTTCAGCTCCGCCCACAACGCCGCGTCCACGCCCTCCGGACATTCCATCCCCTCAAGCTCCACCAGCGCTTCGTCGAGCGTTTGGTGTAGCATTATTGTGGGAGGGGCAGCCTCCAGGCTGCCCACGCCTTCGGCGGCTTGGAAGCCGCCGCTCCGGATGGATGGGGGATTTGCCGCGTGTTTGTGACCGCCGCAGGTCGTGAGCAGGATGCAGGCGCAAATGGCACCGCACACCAACATTATGCTCTGCGCTTGTATAACGAACCTCCCCTACCGGCCATCGCCGGCCTTCGCTTAGATTATACCCCCGCCTGAGGCTTCGGCGGGGCGGGAAGCCGGCTGGCTAAATCTCGAATTCGGTCTCGTGGCGCTTGAGGGCTTCGGGGTAGGCGTGCACGATGTCACTTCGCGTCACGATGCCAACTATCTCGCGGGGGTTTTCCCGGCTGACCACCGGGAAGCGTCCGAGTTTTAGCGTGTCGAACAGCTTGTGCACTTCCCATACCAGCGTGTCCGCGTACACGGTCTTTACTTGCGTGCACATAATCTCCTTAAGCCTGACCTCATGGGCGCGCTGCGTGTCGGTGATTATGTGGCGGCCGAAGTCGCCCTCGGTGATGATGCCGGTAAGAAGCCCTTCGCGGTCCACCACCGGGAAGCCGTTGTGGTGGCTGGTGAAGACGATGCGGTATGCCTCGTCGTACGGCGTATCCTCGTTGATGCCCTCAACGTCCCGGTGCATTATCTCGCCGACCTTGATCTCCTCCAGCACGTTGACGTGGTGCAGCGTGCGGCGGTGCACGCCCAGCTGGTGCAGCTTCAGCGTGAATGCGCTGTAACGGAGAAAGTGGTTGTAGACCAGCGTGGCGACGGTGACTGCCAGCATCAGCGGCATGACCAGCGAGTAGTCGTTGGTCATCTCGACGATCATTATGATCGCGGTGAAAGGAGCCTGGATGGTTGCGCCGAGGACGGCGGCCATGCCAACCAGCGCATAGGCTCCGGGATTCTGAAAGGGCGTGTCCAATACCCGGTTCGCCAGATTCCCGATGGCTGCGCCAAGCGTCCCCCCGATGAACACCGATGGCGCGAACACACCGCCGGAGCCGCCACTGCCCACTGTCAGCGAAGTTGCCACAATCTTGAGCACTAACAGGACGGCGAGCGCGGTCACCAGATTGCTCACAAGGAACTCCTGCTTGAGCATCTGGTTCATGAACTCGTAGCCGGTATCCATAATCTGGGGTGCCCACAGCGCAATGACGCCGACTCCCAGTCCGCCCATTGCCGGCTTCAACCATGCCGGAAAACGCACCCGCGTAAATACCGACTCCGTTGCGTAAAGCAGTTTGACAAACAGCAGGCTGGCGACAGCCGCAAGCAGCCCCAGGGCGAGGAAGAAGCCGTATTCGTGCCACACGAAGGGTTTGTAGCTGGGAATGAGAAACGATGGGCTTGGCCCTAGCACGTAATAGCCGACTACCGACCCCGCGACCGAGGCGAATATGATTGAGGCGAAGCTCCGTATGGCGTAATCTCCTACGATAACTTCCATCGCGAAGATAGCTCCCGCTATGGGCGTGTCGAACAGTACCGCAATACCTGCGGCGCATCCGCTAGCGATGAGCTACCGGGTGCGCCCAGGCGTTATCGCAAAGAGCCTGGCGATAAAAGCCCCGATGCTGCCGCCGATCTGGATGATGGGGCCTTCCCGGCCGGCGCTGCCACCGGATGAAAGCGTCAGGACGGTGGCTACGATTTTAGAGAAGATGACGCGCGCGCGAACCCTACCCTTGATGCGGTCAATGGCCATCATCAGTTGCGGCACCCCGCTGCCGCGCGCTTCCGGGGAGAGGTACGTCACGATGGGGCCCATCAACAGTCCGCCGAGAACGGGGATGAAGATAATAGATGCGTTCCCCAGGAGCGGTACCAGTTCCGGCTGAACCACGTCAAAGAAGAAGTAGCGGCACCAGCGCATCATCAGGATGAAGAGGGCTGTGCCGAAGGCGGTGGCAATGCCCACAGTGATTGCCAGCAGGTTTATTGTGAGATTCTGCGGGAACCCGGGGAGTAACCGGCGTCGCGCCGTGCCGCTTGCGACAGGCGAGTCTTCTCCCACTGGTGCAGTCTCATCGTCCACGGTCGATCGCGGCACGTATTATACAACTCGCAAAGGCGGTGTTAGGGAGTCAGGGGAGTGGCCGAACGGTTACTGGCGCTTCACGAAGTCGTCAAGGGCTTTTATTTCCTGAAGCAGATGAGTCATCTCGCCCAGCGGTATCATGTTCGGGCCGTCGCTCAGAGCCTCTTCCGGGTGCGGGTGTACTTCCCAGAACACCGCGGCAATTTTCTGTGCCAGCGCGCTGCGGGTGAGCGGGACAACGAACTCCCGCTGGCCTGCGCTCTTGTCCCCGCCGCCGCCGGGAAGCTGCACCGAATGCGTCGCGTCAAAGCAGACCGGCACGTCAAACGCCTTGAGCTGCGAGAATCCGCGCATGTCCACGACCAGGTTGTTGTAGCCGAATGTGGTGCCCCGCTCGGTGATGATGAGCTGCTCGCCTCCGCTTTCGGCGAACTTCGTGATGATGTTGCCGACCTCGGCAGGCGAGATGAACTGCCCCTTTTTGATATTCGCCGGCCGGCCCGTCTCCGCTACAGCCGTAATGAGATCTGTCTGGCGGCAGAGGAAAGCAGGCACCTGTAGAACGTCGATAACCTTCGCCGCCCGGCGCGCTTCTTCCGGCGAATGAACGTCGGTCAGCACCGGCACCTTGAACCGCTCGCGCACTCCAGCCAGCGCTTCCACACCGCGCTCAAGCCCAAATCCCCGATAGCTGTGAATGGAACTTCTGTTGGCTTTGTCGTAACTGGCTTTGAAGATGTACGGAACGCCCAGTTCGCGGGTAAGCTCCGATAGTTGCTCTGCGACTTCAAGGTAGCTGCCGGTATCTTCCAGCACACATGGCCCGGCGATGAGGGTGAAGGGACGGTCGTTGCCGATTGTAATGCCGAACTCCTGGAGGACGACCTCGCGCACGCTAACCTCCCTGATTCCCCGGCGGTGGAGGTGAGCTGGCGGAATTGATGAAGTTTAGTTTCAGGTCCTTTACAGCCCGGATGAACTCGTCGCGGTCGCGCACGGGAAGCTTGTCTTTGATCTTATCCACAAGCATCTCGAACACGTCGACCGACAGTTTGGCCCGCTCCAGCTCCTTGGTTACCAGGCCGGTGGACGGATTCGCCACCAGTCCCATGTAGACGTACGCGAACTGGAGCACAACGCCGAGGTTGTACTGAATGAAGCCTTCTATGCCGATATCGAAGACTGTCTGCGCCACCTTCTCGGCAGTCTGCTCACCAGCATCCTTCATTGCCTCCTCGGGCTCTTCTTCCGCTGATGGTTTCTCGGGCGGTTCTTCCGGCTTATCAGCTTCAGGCGGAGGTTCAGCGGGTGCCGCCTCCGGTTCCGTGGCGGGCGACTCCTCGTCAGTCTCGTACGAGACTCGTTTGTCCTCGATGATTATCTTGGGACGTTTCTTGGGGTCTTTGTCCCCGAACTCGTTCTCGTTCATAGCGCTTCCATTCTATCAGAAATAGTGAGCCAGTCAGCCCGGCGTTTAGTGTGTTCCGGTCAAACGATGGTTACGAGATGCTCACCGCGTTCGGTGATGTGGCCGATTACGGTAGGCTGCTCGCCCTTCTCGCTCATGGTGGTCAACAGTTCATCAAGCTCATCTTTCGGACATGTAATCAGGAGTCCGCCTGAAGTCTGGGCATCGCAGAGGAGCATCTTCTGGGCGAAATCCGCGGGTCCGAAATCAGTAAACCGGCTGGCGAACTCATAGTTCATTGCAGTTCCGCCGGGCACAAAGTCCACAGCCAGCTCTTTTGCCCCCTTCATCAGCGGCACCGAGGCCAGTTCGATGCGAGCGCCGACCTGCGAGGCTTCGAGAATGTGCAGCAGGTGCCCGAGCATACCGAAGCCCGTCACGTCCGTTGCTGAAGTGCGCGAGAGCGTCAGCATTGCCTCGCAGGCGGAACGGTTGAGGTGTGACATGATTGCGATCGCGGCGTCGAGTACGTCTGCCGGTGCTTTTTCGTTCATCCCGGCTGTCGTGATGATGCCGCTCCCCAGTGGTTTAGTGAGCAGGATGGCGTCGCCGGGCTGCGCAGCATCGGCCCCGATTATCTTATCCGGGTGTGCGATTCCAGTGACCGCTAAGCCGAAAGCCGGTTCAGGCAGCTTAAGTGAGTGCCCGCCGATGATTGGTGCGTCTGCAATCGCGGCAACTTCGTTTGCGCCGATAAGCATCTCGCTGGCTACCCATTGCGGGAAGTCCTTGGCTGGAATCGCCATGATGGCCAAGCATGTCACCGGACGCCCGCCCATAGCGTAAACGTCCGAGAGGGAGTTCGCAGCAGCAATGCGCCCATACTGGCGCGGATCGTCCACGACCGCTGTGAAGATATCCACCGTCTGGATGAGCGCCAGATCGTCGCTTATTCGGATGACGCCCGCGTCATCGCCGTTAGCGATGCTCGTGACGATTTCCGGCTTCGTGAAGAAGTTGACTTCCTTCAGGATGGCCTGCAGGTCTGCCTGACCCACCTTGGAGGCTCATCCGGCGCAGGACGCGTAGGAGGTCAACCGGATTTTGCGTGATTCATTCACAAAAGCTAATCATACCATAGGAATGGTCGATACTACGCGAACCAGGCAACGAAGATGAGAGCGACAATGCTCATCAGCTTAAGGAGTATATTCAGGCTGGGTCCGGCGGTGTCCTTGAACGGGTCGCCCACGGTATCGCCCACGACAGCGGCTTTGTGCGCGTCGCTGCCCTTACCGCCGTAGTTGCCCACCTCGATGAACTTCTTGGCATTGTCCCAGGCGCCACCTGCGTTCGCCATGAAGAGCGCCAGCATCACGCCGGAGCCCAGTGCTCCCGCCAGCATCCCGCCGACAGCTTCGGCACCCGCAGGCGCGTCCGTGCCGGGGTAAAACCAGAGCTTCAACAGCTTAAATAGAAGCCCGACGGCGATTGGCGCCAGCACCGCGAGAAGCCCCGGCGCAACCATCCGGCGGAGTGCTCCTTTGGTGGCAATGTCCACACACCGGGCGTGGTTGCCCTGAGCTTCGCCCTGCAGCAATCCGGGGATCTCTCGGAACTGGCGGCGCACCTCGTCGATCATGTCCTGCGCAGCCAGGCCTACAGCCCGGATAGACAATGAGCAGAATAAAAACGGCAACGTGGCGCCTATAAACACGCCGATGATGACCACAGGCTGCGCCAGGTCGAGCACGGTGATGTTAGCTTTGGCAGTGAACGCGGCGAAGAACGCTAGCGCGGTGAGCGCGGCTGAACCGATGGCAAAGCCCTTGCCCATGGCCGCGGTTGTGTTACCCACGGAATCAAGCTTGTCCGTCACTTCCCGTACCGAGGGTGGCAACTTGCTCATCTCCGCAATGCCACCGGCGTTGTCCGCAATTGGCCCGTAGGCGTCCACGGCGAGCGTGACGCCGAGAGTGGACAGCATCCCCACTGCGGCCATGGCGATGCCGAAAAGCCCCTTCGTCATCTCGGTAAACCCTCCGCTGACGGCGAAGGCAACGAAGATGGCAACGCAGATTGTCAGCATCGCCGGCACGGCGGAGAACATCCCGAGGCCCAGCCCCGCCAAGATGTTCGTTGCAGTGCCCGTTTCCGAGGACTGCGACACCCGGCGCGTCGGCGTGTACTGGTAGCTCGTGTAGTATTCAGTGAGCAGGCCGATGATTGTGCCTGCGGTCAATCCGGCGATGATGGCGAAGAGCACGCCGGTGGGAATCGCGTCGAGCGCCAGCGTGGCCCACACGGCCCCCAGTATCATCAGTGCAGCGGCGACGAAAGTGCCGTTGCGAAGGGCGGCATGAGGTCGGTTGCCGGTGTAAGTTATCGTGTAGACAATGCCGACTACGGAAGCAATGATGCCGATGCCGGCAATGACCAGCGGGAAGATCGCCACGTCTGCGATGTGGTACGCAATGAAGCCCAGCAGCATCGCGCTGATTATGGAGCCCACGTAGCTCTCGAAGAGGTCTGCCCCCATCCCTGCAACATCGCCCACATTGTCCCCTACGAGGTCGGCAATGACAGCCGGATTTCGCGGATCGTCCTCCGGGAGGCCAGCTTCAACCTTGCCCACGAGGTCCGCGCCTACGTCGGCCGCCTTGGTGTAGATGCCGCCACCCACGCGAGCGAAAAGGGCGATTGACGAGGCTCCCAGGGAAAATCCCAGTATGTCGCCGCCCAGCACGTCATTGAAATAGGCGGCATTGCCCCCTTTCGTGTAGATGAGGAACAACGCTGCGATTCCGAGGAGACCCAGGCCCACGACCATCAGGCCGGTTACAGCCCCTGCGGAAAATGCGATTCGCAGCGCGGGTGCGATGCCCCGCGTGGCGGCGTGCGCCGTTCTCACATTGCTCTTGGTTGCGGTGCGCATCCCCAGGTATCCCGCCGTGCCGGAGCACAGGGCGCCCACGACGAACGCAATAGCTGTGCGGATGGAAAGGTTGGGAGCTATGACGATGACCAGGAAGATCACTATCGCAAAGACCAGCAGATACGAGTACTCGCGGCGCAGAAAGGTGATAGCGCCTTCCTGGATGGAAAGGCTTATGCTGCGCATATTCTCGCTCCCGTAAGGGGCGTTGATGTTGCGCAGTGCCAGGATGCCTGCCGTAAGAAGGGCGACTAATGCAACGATTATCGCGGCATAGACTAAGACCATGAATGCGACTCCGATCGCGGTTGAAACCACATTTTAGGTAGGTATGCAGGCAGAGTCAATCGACAGTATGAACTCAAGGAGCGCTCATGCCGTCTGATATACTACGCCCGTGTTTAGAAAGCTGCGCCAGGTGGTTGTGCCCGTCATTCTTCTTCTGGGAGCGCTGGGCGCGGTGCACTACACCGTGTTCTGGATGGCCGGTTGGCAATTCACGCCGGCGCTGTACTGGCTGACAGTACTCCTCTGCGGGCTATTCCTGTTTGTTCCGCTCGCGTGCTGGTACTACTTCGGGCGCAGCCGCGCAGCCGTGCTCGCAGCCGTAATCGCAGTTATTCTCATTGACGCCCTGAGCATCCTGTCAGCGCGGGGGATGGACCTCAGCCGTGTGTCCTTCGCTAAAGGTTTCGACCTCGAAATAGCGGCTCTCACGCTGCCGTTAGGAGCGTATGTGGTGGCGCACTTCGTCAGCCGGCTGGCCCGAGGACGGGACTAGTCGCGGAAGGGTTTGCACCACGTGCTCGTTGACCTCTGCCAGTTCCGGTCGTGAGGTCATTAGCTCAATCGCCGCCCGCGTGCTCACGATGCCACCCTCGGCATACAGCTCGCCGTAGATAGCTTCAAAGAGCGCCAGGTCTTCCTCGGTACCCAGAGTCAGCCTGAACTCCGGGTGAGCCAGGTCTGGCGGGGGCTCGAGGAGCACGATGTTGAAGGGCGCCGGATTCTCCACAAGGTAGTACGTAACGTGCTTCCGCATCAGCGGTGTGCGTGCCAGAAAGTCCAGCTTGTCCAGCGTCTTCTGGGTGAAGGTCTCCGTCGAGACACCCAGTGGCAGGTCCTTTGTGTGCACGTAGTCCGTCTCCGGATGCTCCACGATGTACCGGAGCTGCTCGTCCATCACTTCAGCATCCACCAGCGGGTTGTCCGCAGCGGCCCGTACGATAATGTCCGCCCGGCTCTCGTGCGCGGCGATAATGAAGCGTGTCAGAACGTTGGCTTCAGGGCCGCGTGTGAGATGGATGTCGCGTCCCGCGAGAGACTGCGCAAGTTCATCATCGCTCTCGCTTTCAGGGATGGCAACGCAGATCTCATCTAGCTCCCGGGAAGTCTCAAGTCGGTCAAGGATATGATGGATAACAGGTCTACCGGCTAGCTCAGCCAGCACTCTCCGTGGCAGGCGCGAGGAATTAAGTCGCGCTTGCAGGATGACGACTTTCTTCATCCAGCAACTCCTGTGGGATAAAAAAATAGGCCCGGCGCGATCTCGTTATCGCTAGCCTGATGCCTTCGTTGATGAACACCATAGGAAGCAAATCCAGTATAGCCTATGGCGGGCGGAATAGCAAGATGGCCTGTGGGTGTTTCTGGCTGGGATATAATGCCCCTGATGAAGGTCAAGGCACGCCGCTACCTGCCTTCAAAGGGCTGTTACGAGCTTCGGCTGGAGGATGGTTCCCGCCTCTGGGCGTCGTCGGAACTGGATGACCGGCTCTCAGATACGCTGAACCGGGATGAACTCGCACGGCTACTGGAGGAATCCGAGTATCTCCACGCGCGGGATTACGCTGTACGTGCCATTGGCCGGCGCGAGCACTTCGTCAAAGAGATATGGCAGCGTCTGCAGAAGCGCCAGATGAGCGGAGCCGTAATCGGCAGGGTGCTGAGGGAGTTAACGGACGGCGGGCTGCTGGATGACGAGCGTGCTGCACGGGCTTTCACGGAAGAAAAGCTGGCCCGAGGCCTGATGGGGCCGTTCAGAATCATCGCAGACCTGGTGAAGCGCGGCCTGAGCAAGGATCAGGCGCGCAGGATAGTCACAGAGGTTGCACCGCCGAATTACGAGGAGGACGCCCTGACCCGCTTCGTTCAACGGCGGGCGACAGCATATCAACGCCAGCTCGCTAGCGAACTTGAGCGCGTGCTCGACGACAGTGAGCGCACGAGAAAACTCGGCGGCAGGCCCGGCGTAATCCGGCATCTGCGCTTAAAGCACCTGGGGAAGATACGCTCGAAGCTGCTTGGCGCAGGCTTCACCGGCGAACTCGCCTTCCGGATTGCGCAGCGCATCGTCTTCGAAGAGTGAAGCGGAGCGTCACTGCTTCCTGAGCTGCGGGAAGAGAATCACTTCGCGGATGCTTTGCTCCCCCAGCAGCGCCATCAGCAGCCTTTCAATGCCCATTCCAAGGCCGCCAGTGGGCGGCATCCCGTACTCCAG
Source organism: Planctomycetales bacterium (assembly GCA_030606285.1). GTDB lineage: Bacteria > 4484-113 > 4484-113 > 4484-113 > 4484-113 > JAGGTK01. Next base: position 20,976 of record JAUWGS010000009.1, read on the forward strand.
GGCGCGCAGGAAGTCCTCGTCCAGTTCGCGGTAGCCTTCGGTGGCTCGAGCTATCTGCTCTTCCATCCGTACGCGCTGCTCCACCGGGTCGTTGAGTTCCGAGAAGGCGTTTGCCAGCTCGACGGCGTTGGCGAACAGCTCAAACCGGTATGCCAGATGCGGCCTGTCGGGTATCCGCTTTGCGAGCGGCGAAACAGCCACGGGATAGTCCAGGACGAACGTCGGCTGGATGAGATGCGGCTCAATCCGCTCCGACCAGATACGGTCGAGGATTTTTTCGTATCCGGCGTCCTTGTCGAACTCAACGTCGAGCTTCTTCGCCCTGGCAACCGCGGCCTTTCGGTCGGGCAGGTCCAGGACTGAAACGCCTGCGTGTTCCTGCATCAGGTCATCGAATTGTACCCGCGCGAACGGCGGCTCAAAGGACAAAGGCCCCTTGCCTCCTTCCATCTTGCGCGTGGCCAGGCACGAGTCGCATATATGGACGACGAGATCCTCCGTGAGCTGCATAATGTCGTTGTAGTCCACATAAGCCCAGTAGAGTTCGAGCATCGTAAACTCGGGGTTGTGCTGCGTGTCCACGCCCTCGTTGCGGAAGATTCGCCCGATCTCGTAGACCTTTTCGAAGCCGCCCACAATCAGGCGTTTCAGGCGAAGCTCAATCGCGATGCGGAGGTAGAAGTCATCATCCAGCGCCTCCCATCGGGTGACGAAAGGCTCGGCGGTGGCACCGCCGCACACCGGTTCCAGCACCGGCGTCTCAAACTCCATGAAGCCGCGCTCGTCTTCGAGGAATCGCCGCATCTGGGCCACTATCTTGGAACGCAGCCTGAACCGTTCGCGCGTTTCGGGACTCACGATGAGGTCGACGTAGCGTCGCCGGTATCTCAGCTCGATATCCGTCAGGCCGTGCCACTTCTCCGGCAGCGGCTCAAGCGACTTGACCAGCATTGTGCACTCTGTGGCCTTCACCGACTGCTGACCCGTCCGAGTTTTGAACACTTCGCCTTCTACGCCCAGAATGTCGCCGATGTCCACCGCTTTCAACTGCTCGAACCGCTCGTCGCCGAGCGTATCCACATTCGCGTAGACCTGAATGCGCCCGTCCTGGTCGGCGAGATCAAGGAATATCGCCTTGCCGTGTCCGCGCTTGGCCATAATCCTTCCGGCAATGCGCGCCTTCTTGCCGGCGAGATCGTCGAACTTCGAAAGAAGCTCGGCGATGGTGTGTGTCCGGTCGTAGCGGACTTCGCGGTACGGGTCGCGCTCCGCTTCTTTAAGCTGGCGCAGCTTCCAGCGGCGCATCCCGCTCTGGTCGTCGGGGGATGGCTGCTCGGCAGGCAGGTTGTCTTCTTCAAATGGCGTAAGTTTGGTCATCGGGTGACTCCCGCGCACGGCAAAGCCTGATTATACCGTGAAGCGGGAAGCGGCAAACGGTAGCGGCGTGAGCGCGGTCAATCTTCGCCGTTCGCGTCCGCCTCAGCCGCCAATCGCACAACGCGTTCCATAAGGTCGCTCACCTGATCGGCGAACTGCGCGTCCAGCGGGATACGGATCTCTATGTGCTCTCCCGGTGGAAGGTTCGCAGTTGAGCTGAAGGCTGCATCGCTCACACTGTAGCGCCCGGGACCACGGGAAGTCGCGGCGGGGCGCGTGGCATTTCCCTGCACGATCCGCACCCGGGAGTCGAGCATTATGAGCTCCTGCAGCCAGGGCCTCACATCAGGTGTGGCGAAGACGAGTGACAGCTTCCGCTGAGCGGGGATATAGCTAATCTGATGGATGCCCGCGCTGCGGCAGGCCAGTTTGACGTGTTGTACATAAAACAGGTTCTCCACCGATTGCGGCAGCTCGCCGAAGCGGTCGCGCATCTCCTCGCGCAGTGCCGCGATTTCATCAGTATCCTTACAGTCAGCGATCCGCCGGTAGATGCGCATCCTCAGCGCGGTGTCGAAGATGTATTCTTCCGGAATAAAGCAGGCCAGCGGCAGGTCGACCTGCACCGCCTGGCGTTCGCGCTCCCAGGCAATCTCGCCGGTGTCAACGAAATCCTCTGGCAGTTCCTTTATCTTCTCGACGGCTTCGCATAGCAGCTCGAAGTAGTAGTCCATACCCACCAGCTCGATGGCGCCGCTCTGGTCGGTGCCCAGAATGGTTCCCGCTCCCCGGATGAGGAGGTCCTGCTGCGCGATATCGTAACCCGCGCCGAGATACGCATAGTTGTAGATGGCGCGCAGCCTCTCGCGAGCCTCGTCGGTCAGTATAGCCTGCGGCGAATGGAACAGGTATGCGAAGGCTTTAACATGGCTGCGTCCCACGCGGCCGCGCAACTGGTGCATCTGTGCCAGCCCCAGCAGTTCGGCGCGATCCACGATGAGCGTGTTGACTGTGGGTATGTCCAGCCCGTTTTCGATGATGGTCGTTGCTAGCAGGACTTTGAATACTCCCATACCGAACGCGTCCATCATTTCTTCCAGGCGCCGCTCCGGCAGCTTCCCGTGGGCCACGCCAATTGACGCTTCGGGGACAATCTCCTTGAGCCGCTTCTCCACCAGATGCAAATCCTGCACCCGGTTGTGCAGGAAATAAACCTGGCCGCCGCGCCCCAGCTCCTTAAGGATTGCGTCGCGCACGAGGTTCTCGTTGTACTCCCCCACGTAAGTTTTCACAGCCTTGCGCTGAGGCGGCGGAGTTCCCAGAAGCGACACGTCCATCAATCCCAGAAGCGACAGGCGAAGCGTGCGCGGTATGGGAGTCGCAGTGAGCGTGAGCACATCGAGGTGGGGGAATCGCATCTTGAGGGTTTCCTTCTGCTTGACCCCGAAGCGTTGCTCCTCGTCCACGATGAGCAGTCCGAGCTGGGCGGGTTCCACGTCTTTTCCCAGCGCGCGATGCGTTGCGATAACCACGTCGACGCGCCCCGCCGCCAGGTCCTGCAGAACGTGCTTTTGCTCGGCGGGAGTCTTGAAGCGGGAGAGGAGTTCAACGCGGAAGGGGAAGGGCTTGAAGCGCCGGGAGAACGTGTTGTAGTGCTGGTCGGCGAGAATTGTCGTCGGGCAGAGCATCAGCGTCTGCTTGCCCGACAGGCAGGCTTTGAACGCCGCGCGAAGTGCTATCTCGGTCTTGCCGAATCCGACTTCGCCGCAGACCAGCCGGTCCATAACCTTCGGGCTTTCCATGTCGCGGCGCACTCCTTCCCAGGCCTCGGATTGGTCGCGCGTCAGCTCGTAGGGGAATCCCTCCTCGAATTCCGCCATCCACTCGTTGCGCGTAAAGGCGAAGCCGGCGTGCATCCGGCGCTGGCGGTAGAGCTTGAAGAGCTTCTTGGCGTAGCGCAGCACGTCCTGTCGCACGCGCTCCTTAGTCTTATGCCAGGTTTCACGCCCCAAATTCGAGAGTTTCGCTACGCCCGCGGCGCGATATGGCTTAAGGCGGTCGAGCTGGTCAGCGGGCACAAACAGCTTGTCGCCGCCGGCATATCCCAGCTCCACATAGGTGCGCGTGATGCCCTTGACTTCCAGGTCTTTGAGTGCGGAAAACCGCCCGATGCCGTAATCAATGTGAACGACGTAATCGCCCGGCTTAAGGTCGGTCTCGCTCTCGACGAAACCGCGCTGGTAAGTCCGCGCCGGAGAGCGGGACACTTCGGTGAGTTCACCGAATATTTCAAGGTCGGTCACGACTGCTGCGCCGGATGAGCCCGGCACGGCGAATCCCCTCGGCAGCAATCCTGGATGAACCGAAGCCTCCACATTCGCTTCGTTCAGCAGTTCCGATATTCGCCGCGCAAACTGGCTGACGACAAGGTGTGGTTGCCGGGCCGAGCGGATTGCAGCGGCGATGCCCGTAGTGGTGTAGGCACTGGTGGAAAGGGATTCCAGGCCGGCTGAGACGTGCTTGCCGCGAGTGGTTTCTTCCGGTGCCTGAAAGGCGTACAACAGCGCGCGAGGTATCTTATTCAGCTCGAAGCCAAGTTCTTCAGCCAGCCTGCCTGGGCGATCCAGCCATCCCGGCAGCGGCTCTTCCGGGAAAGCGTAGTAATCGGAGAAGTACGTAAAAGCCAGCCCGTTCTCCCGCCAGTCGGAGAACCGGCTCTCCCAGAACCGGCGGTAACTCCGCGTTTCGTTTTCAATCAGCGCGTCTTCCAGAAAGGCCAGGACGGGCGGCGGATCTGCGAAGTGCATAATCGTCTCGTTGCGGGCGCCCGCAAGCTCCACGTAGAAGCCCTGGCGCGGGAAAGTGCGCCCTTCGCGGATGCAGCCTAGATCGTTCTCCACGGCTTCTTCCAGCGCACGCCGCGCGTTCTCGCTCAGTGCGCGGCCCATCTCGCGGTGGAACCGCTCCAGGTGTCCCTCAATGACGTCAAGGGCGTAAGGCTGCGCTAGAACGCGCTTGGCCGGGTCAGCCGGAAGTATGGTGACGCCGCTCACGGGCTGAACGCTGCGCTGGGTTGCGGGATCAAACGACTTGACGCTCTCGATCTCGTCACCGAAGAAGTCTAAGCGGATCGGGTAGTAGCTCGTGAACGGGAAGACGTCAACGATTCCGCCGCGCCGGGCAAACTGCCCCTTAGCGACCACGGTGTTGCTGTGCTCGTAGCCGAATTCGGCAAGCAGTCTTGCCAGCTCGGCAGGATCTATGGCGCTCGCAGCCTGCGGAAATCGCTCGTCCATTTCTTCGCCTGTTTGCTTTAGCTGAAGGCGCGCGGCCTTGGTGAGTTCGCGCCCCAGAGTGCGGCGGAAGAGCGCGCGGTAGGGCAGGAAGACTATCCGCGCACGACCAGCGAGAAGGGCCTGCTGTGTCCGCTGGATTTCCTCAGTTTGAGTCTCTGTAAGCGGTGTGTAATCGAAAAGCGACGAGCATTCATAGTCCGGATAGACCAGCGCGCTGTCTTCTGAAAGCTCCAGGCTCAAGATGCGGGCTGCCGACAGGAAGTACACGTGGCTCTGCTCCGCCTGTTCGTTGTTCTCGGTGATGAAAAAAAGCGTGCGCCCGTCAAGGCGTTCTAGAACCGCGGCGGCCCAGAAGTACGGTGCCGAGCCGCTGAGCTCCTCCACCGCAACCGTCGCTCCCGGTTCCGGGAGCGAAAGCCCGGCGAGCTGGCGGAAAAACCCGCTGACACGTGACTGCGGCATATCGTAATAGTTTATCACCTATTGACGCGGCTTTTTCAGCAAATGCTTTACATACCGGCATCATTGCGTATAATATTCATTCGCGCACAATCTCAACCTTTGCTGTTACGGGAACTGTAGTACATGGGACTAAGAATCAGGTTAATGCGAATGGGCAAGCCCAAGCAGCCCAGCTACCGCGTTGTGGTGAAGGAAGCACGCAGCCCGCGTCAGGGCAAGTATCTCGAGTGGGTTGGCAATTACAATCCCCGCACGGACCCCGAGACGGTCGAGCTGAATGAGGAACGAATCCGCCATTGGCTCTCAGTCGGCGCTCAGCCCACAGACACGGTGCGGCGGCTCATCAACAAGTACACAAGCGTGGAACTCAAAACACGTACCTACGCCAGGCCAACTAAACCAAAGGAAGGAGAGTAGTCAACCATGATAGATCTCGTTCGTGACATTCTCAAAGCTATTGTGGACAATCCGGATGCGGTTGAAGTAAAAGAAGTCGAAGGCGAGCGCGCGTCGATTATCGAGATCAAGGTTGCCCCGGACGATGTCGGTAAGGTTATCGGTCGCGAGGGGCGCATCATCAACTCCCTGCGGCAGATCGTTCGCGCAGCCGCTGGTAAGGACAACAAGCGCATCACCATCGAGCTCCTCTCGTAGGAGCGCCGCGAAAGAAGTGGCCACAGTTACAGTTGGAAGAGTATTAGGAGCCCACGGGCTGCGTGGGGACTTTCGTATCGAATACCGCACGGATTTCCCGGAGCGCATCAGCGGGCGCCCGCACTACATCCTGCGTGATCCCCGCTCCAACGAGACAGTCCAGGTCACCCTCAGCCGCGTCGTGCTGCAGGAAAAGAGCTTCATCGCAAGCTTCCGCGAGTTCACTGTGCGCGAGGAAGTCAGTGCACATCGCGGGTGGTTGCTGGAGATTGCCGAGGACAGCGTGCCCGGCGACACGGAAGAAGGCGAGTTCTACTACTTCCAGCTTGAAGGCCTGGCCGTACTGAGTGCCGACGGAAGAGTTCTGGGCCGCGTTGTGAACGTAATACCCGGCGCTGCGCATGAGCTTCTGGAATACGAAGACGACTCGGGTGCTCTGATACTTTTGGCCTTCACCCGCCGTACGGTCTCCGAAGTAGACCTGCAAGGACGCCGCATTGTCCTTCAGTCCGAGGATTGAAGCTGATTCTTACAGGGAGAGCAGGCTCGCTCAGTAAAGCGCGGGATCCCGGTAGAGGCCCCATACGTCGCGGAACACGTCGCAGATCTCCTGTAATGTGCATTCAGCGCGCACGCACTCCACGATTTTCTCCATCGTATTCTCACGCTCGGTCTGGCAGGTCTTGTGGAGCGCGTCCAGTGTTACGGCAACCTTGCCCTGATCACGGCGCTTCTTCATTCCCTGGTGCTTCTCCACCTGGCGCAGTTCGATCTCCGGTGGGATCTTGAGGATTTCGACGCTGAGTTCCTCATCGGTTATGAAGTTGTTGAGTCCTACAACAACCCGCTCGCCTGTCTCAATCCGCTGCTGGTCGGCATAGGCCGCCTGGGCTATCTCCTGCTGGAAGAAGCCCTTTTCAATCCCCGCGATAACGCCACCGAGCGCTTCGATCTTGTCGAAATACTCCTGAGTCTGTTCCTCCATCTGGTTGGTCAGCGCCTCCACGAAGTAGGAACCTGCAAGCGGGTCAATGGTATTGGCGATACCCATTTCGTAGGCGCAGACCTGCTGCGTGCGGAGCGAGATCTCCACAGCCTTCTCAGTAGGCAGCGCCAGCACCTCGTCCATCGAGTTTACGTGCAGCGATTGGGTTCCGCCCAGAACCGCGGCCATTGCCTGGCTGGTGGCGCGGATGATGTTGTTGTAAGGCTGCTGCGCCGTCAGGCTGCAGCCTGCGGTCTGCGTGTGGAAGCGCAGCAGCAGCGAGCGCGGATCTTCGGCGCCGTACTTTTCCTTCATTGCGCGTGCCCAGATGCGGCGGGCGGCACGGTACTTGGCGACTTCCTCGAAGAAGTCAATGTGGCTGTTGAAGAAATGCGAGAATCGGCGGGCGAAGCTATCCACCGCCATTCCCCGCTCTATGCAGGCTTCCACGTAGGCGAACCCATTGGCGAGAGTGAACGCCAGCTCCTGGACGGCGGTAGAGCCGGCTTCACGAATGTGATAGCCGCTGATGGAGATTGTGTTCCAGCGTGGCACGCGCTTCGTGCAGTACTCAACCGTGTCCACGATGAGCCGTACCGACGGCGCGGGAGGCACGATCCAGGTTTTCTGTGCCTGGAACTCCTTGAGCATGTCGTTCTGGATGGTGCCGGTGAGTTTTTCCGGCGGGATGCCCTTGCGCTCGGCCGCGACAATGTAGAAGGCGAGCAGCACGTTAGCCGGCGGGTTAATGGTCATTGAGGTTGAGATGGCGCCCTGGTCGATGCCGTCCATCAACGCTTCCATGTCCTGCAACGAGCAGATAGCCACGCCTGCTCTGCCGACTTCGCCTAAAGCTCTGGAGCTGTCGCTGTCGTAGCCGTAGAGACTCGGGAAATCAAACGCGACCGACAGGCCGGTCTGCCCCTGGGCGATGAGGTACTTGTAACGCTGGTTGGTCTCCTCAGGCCCACCAAAGCCTGAGAACTGCCGGAAGGTCCACAGCTTCCCGCGGTACATGTTGTCTCGCACGCCTCGGGTGAAGGGGAAGGCGCCGGGATCTCCCAGGTCCTGTTCGTAGTCCAGGCCGCTGATGCTGTCCGGGCCGTAGAGCATCTTGATGGGCACACCGGAGACGGTCTGCGGGTACTTCACAAAAGGCTGCGCGCTCTTGGTGTCTCGTATGCGCTCATAGCCGCTTCCTTTGGCGCATGTCTGCGACACCGTGGTTTTGTCGTTGGCGGGGCTTTTGGTCATCCTTTTCACCATCCAGCTGCGTTCTCGTAGCATTTTATCACTTTCTGCAGGGCGGGTACCTGTCGCAGACGCTGAACGAGGCCGATGCGTGCCGCACCTCCTGTAGGTCTGGGACAATCGTCGGTGGCGCGGGCGTCTCGCCCGTGATTCCCCCCAATTCACCGGTGAGACGCCGGTGTCAGCCGGATTTTCTCATGTAGGGCGGCCACCCGTGGGCCGCCGTCTACCTCAGCCTAGGCGTGATTGCAGTGTCCCGCGCTTCGCGGGATAGGGCGGGGGCTTGTGCGCCTGGGCGCGTTTATCTCCCGCTACTTTCCCCCTCCGAGTACGCGGTGCTTGCCCGCCACCACGCGCGGCCCATGGCCGCCGGGCTCACCAGCCCGGCTAATCCAACCATCCTGACAGGTCAATCTTCATCACGAGGACGTCAGAATAGCCCCCGCCTTCGTCCTCCACGCCATCAGGCTCTGTCTCGGTGCCGGTGGGATTACTCTCCGTTCCACTGGGGTCGCTTGCTAAGCCTGAGGGTGAAGTTTCAGTGCCCGCTGGTGAGGTCTCAGTCCCGCTAGGGGTGCCCCAGTAGCCGGAGATATTGGATGCAACTCCGCCAATGTAAGCTTTCCCACTAGAATCTAATGATAGGCCTTCGGCATGACCCGAACTACTTCCGGCCCAGATCTTCTGCCATAGAAGTGTCCCACCAGAAGAGTACTTCAGGAGGATGGCGTCAGAAGAGCCTGCGCCGAAGCTCAAGGTAAATCCTCCCACGTAGACGTCTCCACTTGAATCTACTGAGAGGGTGTAGGCATAATCATTTTCACTTCCGCCCCAGGTTTTCTGCCATAGAAGCGTCCCAGTGGATGAGTACTTGAGAAGGAGGGCGTCCTGAAGCGCGGGCTGGGTAAGGCGCTTGCTGGCTTGCGTCCCAGTGGATGAGTACTTGAGAAGGAGGGCGTCAGAAGAACCTGCGCCGAAACCCGAGGTCTTTCCCGCCACGTATACCTGCCCACTTGAATCTACTGCGAGGGCGTTGGCTTTTTCCCAAGAACTTCCGCCCCAGGTTTTCTGCCATAGAAGTGTCCCGTCTGAGGAATACTTGAGAAGAAGAACATCATGGCTCCCTGCGCCGAAGTTCCAGGTATGTCCCGCCACATAGACATCTCCGCCTGAATCCACTGAGAGGGCGAAGGCATTATCATGATTACTTCCGCCCCAAGTGTGTATCCAGCCTGAGCTCGGTATACTGACGATATTCGAAAATATCCCACTGCGTTCCTCACTATCGTAGGGAACCACCCGCAAATAGAGGTGAGTTGCTGAGCTAAACTCAACCGAGAAGGACAGGCGCCCCTCACCGGTTGCCGTCTCCATTGAGATGTTCCTGAAAGAGGTGAATGTGCCCTCGGGAGTATTCCCTCCCTGTATCCGATAGCCCGCGCAGTCCACGCCGAAATTCATGGCAATGGGAGTGATGTCCGCGATATCCACGGCGTAATTGCAGCTTCCGTCAACTACCGCCTGAATGCAGTTCTCATCGGTGGGATCGTAAGTTTCACCATAGTGCATCGCAATCGGCGTGATGTCGCTGATGCCGACGGTGCCGTTCTGGTCGTAGTCGCCGGAGTTTCTGTACGACCAGGTGAGGGTGTAGGTGCCGCCATCATCGATGAGTTCGAGGTCGTCCACGAGGTTGGATTCACCCGTTGGCGGCGTGGAGACAAAGCGCGCAGTTGTTGACACAACGCTGGACGCGCAGTCTCCAGGCTGCGCGATTAAAGGTGTGGTGGCCTGGAGACCCCCACTCCGGTCTTTAGAATCGCGACTGGAAAGTCGCGACTCCACCTGGGTGAGAAGAGCCTCCTCCAGGGCGTCCTTTAATTCTGCGAATAGCTCCGCATCCACGCCATCGGGCGTTGGATACGCGTCAATTTCCGCGAGGGCGTCGTCGAGCGATATAGATTCCCGGTAGTCCAGCCCCGCCTGGGCGGGTAAACCTTCAGGGCTGGTCTTGCTTTCTTGTGAAGAGCCAGGGCTAAATGACGCCTCAGGCGCACGTAGGCCCTGGACTACCGCACGTTTATTCCCACCGCCGCAGGTGGTGAGCAGCATTGCGGCTGCAAGGCAGATGACAGCAACTAGAAAGCCCTGACGCATAGCCAATCCCCCGGACTGGGCTGGGTTCAGTCTACGGGCGACGGCAGGGGATGTCAAGCGGCTGTAAGCGGATAAATCCGGCATAGGTGGGTAAACACTGCCCGCATACAGGAAACTCCCCACCGGACACTATCTCTGAACTCCTATACCCAGTTGCACGAAGCCGTCCTTTTCTCTAGAATAGGTGGCTATTTCGCGATAGGAGATATATGAACTTCGCAGGAAGAATCCAGCGCATAAGAGACTGCCTGGCCGGGCATCAGATTGACGCCATGCTCGTCAGCTATCTCAAGAACATCTTTTACCTCTCCGGCTTCAGCGGATCAACCGCAGAAGTCCTTATTACGGGAGAGGATGCGCTGTTCCTGACCGATTCCCGCTATTACGAGCGCTTCAAAGAGGAGGTTTACCAGGACTACCAGCTTGTCCCGTTTTACCAGGAGAGCCTGGGGCGGAAGCTCAAGGAGCTGGCGGCAAAGCACGGATTCGCCCGCCTGGGGATTGAGGCGGAGCACCTGTCGCTTACCCAGGTCGAGGAGCTGAAGGAAAACTCCGGCGTGGACATCGTGCCGCTCAGCGGCGTCGTTGAAAAACTGCGCATCGTCAAGGATGACGAGGAGATAGCCGCTCTGGAACGCGCCATCCGGTTGAAGGAAGAAGTGTTCACCGAGCTGGTCGGGCTCATACGGGGCGATGTCACTGAAGCCGATCTTGCCGCCGAGTTCGAATACCGCCTGCGCAAGAAGGGCGCGCAGATGGCGAGTTTCCCTTCCATTGTGGCCTTCGGCAAGAACTCGTCAAAACCACACGCAACGTTCACCGATCAGACCCTCGTGCCCACAATGCCGCTGACCTTTGACTTAGGAGTGGAACTCGATGGGTATTGCAGCGATATGACCCGCACCGTATTCTTCGGCGGTGTGGCGCAAGGCTGGCGGGAAATTTACTCCATCGTGCGCAAAGCTAAGGATGCGGCGGCTGACGGAGCGCGCGCCGGAATGCGTTGCGCAGACGTTGATCGCATCGCCCGGGATATCATCTGCCAGGGTGGATACGACTCCTACAAAGTTGACGGCGACGAGCGCAAATACTTCGGGCACGGCCTCGGGCACGGCGTGGGCGTGGAGGTCCACGAAGCGCCCCGTTTGAACAACCGAAGCGAGGAGACCCTCGAAGCCGGCACTGTCGTGACAATCGAGCCCGGCATCTATCTGCCGGATCAGGGCGGCATACGGATTGAGGACATGTATGTGGTCAGAGAGGATCGCCTGGTAAACCTGAACGCTCTGCCAACGGACATTCTGGTCGTGGAGTAGGTTTCGATATGATAACGCCAAACGATTTTCGCACGGGGACTACCTTCAAGAGGGGCGCTAATCTAATGCGGGTCCTCGAATTCCAGCACGTCAAGCCCGGCAAAGGCCCGGCATTCGTGCGCGTCAAGCTGCTCAATGTACGCTCCGGCTCTATCAACGAAGTCACAATGCGCACTGAGGAGAAGCTGGAGGACGTGCGCATAGAAAAGCGGGAGATGGCGTTCCTCTACCGTGACGGCGAGAGCTATATCTTTATGGACAGCCAGGACTACGACCAGGTCCCGGTGCAGGCCGACATGCTCGGCGACAAGTTGCAGCTAATCAGGGAAAACGATGTTGTATTCATGGATCTGTACGGGGAGGAGATCCTGGGCGTAGATCTTCCCGCATCTGTCGTTTTGAAGGTTGTTCAGACCGAGCCTGGGGTGAAGGGCGATACTGCAACTGCAGCGACCAAGGCCGCCACTCTGGAAACAGGCGCAGTCATCCAGGTGCCGCTATTCGTAGAGGAAGGCGATCTGGTGAAAGTGGATACGCGCGCGATCAAGTACCTGGAGCGCGTCAAAGGGTAGCAGTTAGTGCGCATAATTAAGCATCGCACGCGCAAGGGTAGCTGTATCTGGGGCTAATTGGGTATAATAGACCGGTAAACTTCACCTATGAGGTGTGGGAACATGATGAGAAACACGATTTGGCTCTGGGTGGTCATCCTGATCGCCGCGTTCGCCGTTGCCTGCGGCGGCGGCAGTGGCGGTCCCACTCCGATCACGCCGTCTCAGGAGACCGGCGGAGGAGAACCACCCGCTGACGAGAGCCAACCGTTTTCGGTGGTGCTAACGGCGACCCCGGACCAGGGGCCGACCCCGTTGACGGTTAGCTTCTCGGCGTATGCGTTTGGGGGTTATCCTTCGTACTCGTACGAATGGGACTTCGACGGAGACGGAGTAGCCGACTCGAACGCTGTCGACCCGTACTGGACATTCAATAACAGTGCGATTGTCGCTGTCAAGATAACCGACTCGCGTCACCAGACGGTTACAGTTAGTAAATCAATTACGGTAACCGCTCCAACAGGTGAAACCGGTGGGACTGGAACCCAGCCGCTGGTGGTGCGATTCCAACCTTCAGTCAATTCCGGCCCCGCGCCCTTACGGGTGCAGTTCACGGCGCTGGTGACTGGTGGAAGCTCGCCATATGGATTCATCTGGGATTTCGAGGGCGACGGCGTCCCCGACAGCAACAGTGAGAATCCCGTGTTTGTCTACGAGCAGCCCGGTCCACGGATTGGCGATGCCTCCTATTTCTACTATCCGGTGCTGACTGTAGTGGACAACCGTGGCATTGAGGTTTCCACGGTGGATGACCTGGATGGCGATGGCGAGCCCGATTGGCCTGTCGCGATCAACGTGGTGCCGCCATCGGCTCTGTTGGCCTACGCCGCGGCGAATCCCGGCTCCGGTCAGGCTCCGCTGCCGGTGGTCTTCAGCGGTGGTGCTTCGGGCGGTGAGCCGCCCTATGAGTTCTACTGGGACTTTGGAGACGGCACTTCCCGTGAGTTCGACGCCTCGGTGGTGGCCCCGCACATCTACGTGGCTCGGGGCAACTACAATGCCCTGCTAACCGTCAAGGATAATCAGGGCGTGACGGGGACGAGTGGCATTGTCCCGGTCCGCGTAAGCCAGGAAGTCACCTTCAATGTTCGCATCGAGGCTGACGCAACAGAGGGTCCAGTGCCCTTCAACGTGCAGCTCACGAGCTACACCGAGGGTGGCAAGGAGCCGATTCACTACAACTGGGAGGTCTTTACTGACCTTGTTCCGACCGGAGAGGAGCCCATCATTGTGCTCCCGCCCGCGTACCCGATGCCGGTGAAAGACCCTCAGGCGATTGTGGTGCCGGATAAGACATCTGAGCCCAACCCGGTGATAACGTTCGCGACTTTCGTTGGCCAGTACGTCGACATGAATGCCAACGAGGCTTACGATGCCGGTGAGGGAGCGGGCGCTCCTTACGTCGTCCGCCTTGTGGCGAAGGACGACAACGGTGTGGAATCGGTCAGTAATCTGATCCGCATCGAGCCGCGTCAGTCGGAGCCCGCCTCGCTTTACCGCGCTGAGCGTACGCCGACAATCGGCTGGTCCATCTATGGCGGCAACACGGTTGGCGGCGCTCTGCCAGCATTCGGTGCGCGCGCTAATCCTGCAACGGCTTCTCACGCGTCCGGCTTAGTGTACCTGTTCGGTGGCGACATCTACAATGACTCCGGCGAGTTCACGGGAGTCGTGGACCTTATCAGGTCGTCGTACGTTCTGAACCTAACCGGCAATGACCGTGCGCCTTCCGGCATGTTCGGTTCGGTATCGGGTGCTGGCGCAGCGGCGGGAGCCTACGAGGATGGCGGATTCACGATGCTTAACTCGCTGCAGGGCCTCCCGTACGCGTACATTGGTTTGATGCCTACGGTGAAACGCCCGCCTACTCAAGGCAACGGCGGTCCGCCGGACTGTGGCGGGGCATACATGAATCGTACACTTCAGAAGAGCGTGGCTTTTGAGCCGCGTGGTTCGGCAGCCGCAACAATGGTGCACGAGGACTGGGATGTCAACCCGGGCGGCTTCGGCGGATGCCCCGGATGACAGCCGCGTCCAGACTTAGGCCCAGGTTGGGCCTTGGGTATGGGAGGATTCGGCGTTCCAGTGTTCTACGTGTTCGGTGGCCGTGACGAGAATGGGAATCCGCTGGACGTAGTCCAGAAGTACTTCCCGGAGACCTATGGTGTCGAGGATATGTTCCCGATTCTGTTCAATCCTGGCCCGGTAGCCCAGTTCGTCAATGCGCAGACCGACATCTGGTCGGATAGTTATATGTTCCACGACTTTGATTGGCTGCCGCAGATCGGTGAGTGCATCAACCTGCCTGTTGTGCCAGAACGTACACCGGGGAGCGAGACACTCTTGAATCCGCTTCCCGAGCCGCTTTACGGGCACGCTGCGGTGACTCTCGAGTCTACGGGTAACCTCTTCCCGCCGCCGGTATGGCCGGAAGGGCCGTACTGCTACGTGTTTATCCTCGGCGGTATCAACGACGGGGGCGTGCCGGTCAGCACGATGCGCTGGTTCAACGTTTGGGCAGCTCCGACCGAGCGCCAAGAGGACGAAGATCCTTCTGCGGGAGATTACTCCGTCGTTTCGCAGATGCCGATTGAGCGCGCCTATCACAGTGCGTTTGTAACACTGCCTGAAAAGCTCACTGACAAGCCTTGGCGGATCATTGTCGTTGGCGGTTTTGACCGGAACGGCAACTACATCTCGCAGGTGGACGAGTACACCTTCACCAGCATCACAAACCCGGTAGCGGGTACGTGGAGAACAGTAGCCAACACTTCGGAGGCTGCTGCTGGTGTCGGAGCAGGCTGGCTGGAAGATGATCGCGGTATGGTGTACACGCAGTTGGGCGGTCGCACGGTTGACGGCTACACCGGCTCGGTGTACAACGTGCTGTCGAACGGGTCGATGTCTCTGGCTCCCACGGGACTGGTTCCGCGTGGATGGGCCGGAGCGACTGGTGTCACAGCGTACAACGACTTCTACGCACCTGGTGGAGATTTCTATATTGTTGGTGGCCTGACCCAGATGGGTATGGACACTATTGTTGAGCATTACCGGCCGTAGAAAGCCGGACGTTCGTGATCCCGATGGTTGGGAGGACGTAACCTGATGAAAGTGTTGAGAGCAATCGGTACTATGCTGATACTTCTCGCTGCCGTCGCCGCTTGCGGCGGCGGCGGCAGCAAGGGGAGCATTTCCCTGCCAAGCCAAACGGATGGCAACGGTGACGAGAGCGATCTACAGATCGTCACGTACACCGCGTCTCCCACCACCGGTGGGTCGCCTCTGGGTGTCAACTTCATTGTCACCATAACCGGCGGGGAACTCCCATTCACCTACATGTGGGACTTCGACAATGACGGGGCGTTCGACTTCTACGTCAACGAGGTCGCAAGACGCACTGAACAGTCGTACCACCTTTACTACTTGCGGAACGCTGACGTTCTTCAGGGGTCGTCCCTTTACCAAGCAGTGGTTAGGGTGAGGGATGACGCCGGTGTGGTTCGTACCAGTGAGCCGGTGTCAATCCTGATTACGGACGTGCCGCAGTTCGCGCTCGACTCTACACTGACGCGCATTATCAGTGACACTGTAGTCGGGTACGACCAGGAAGGGCAGCCGATCTACGCCTACCTTTCCGGTGAGCCGGTTTATTGCCGTGTGTTCCCTGATCCTTCGAACCCCGGGGCTCCCCCCTACCGTTTCCAGTGGGACTTCGATGGTGACGGGCGGATCGACTCGACCCTGCAGAATCCTCAATACACCTTTACTGTGTTCGAGGGCGATTCTGAATCCTTCATCGTCAATCTGACCGTGACCGACTCCAACGACTACTCGATTACCCGCCAGTTCCCTCTGACGGTGATCAGGCAGTTGCCGGATGAACCCACAGGAGCTCCGGAGCTTATCGTGAATACCGCCCCGCCGATTCGGTCTGATGGAACGATCCTGATAGAGCTCGATTCCAGCAGCGACTTTCCTGCCGACCGGGAGCCCCAGATGAACGCCAGCGTTACGGTGTCCCCGGACCATCCGGGCGTGCTTCCGTACGCGTATTTCTGGGATTTCACCAACGACGGCATCTACGACGCGAACACCACCTCAGTGTCGGTGCCTTATTATGATGCAGACCTGAATATCTCTATTAACCCGTACAAGACGTTTGGCCAGGCGACGCGGAACTTTACTCTGGCGCTGCATTTCGTCGATGGGATCGGTCAGATAGTGCATCTTGAGTGGCCAGTGCGCGTGGTGGATCGCGCCTATGAACCGGTGGTGGATCCTCTGCTCGCTGAGGCCACGGTTGACATCAACAATGACGGCTCCTATGAAGTCCTTGATGACGGCACCTACGCCGAGCAGGCCAGCACTGTCGCGCTGGCCAGCAACTTGCTTGTACACTTCCGAGTTGCTGCGAGCGGCGTGACGGAGGAGTCAGGATTGTATCGCTTCCAGATTGACATCCTGGGCGACGGCGTGTACGCGGAGGATATCAACGAGGGCGATTCAGAAAACCCAATTTATGACAATGTTCTGGAATGGGATCCAGACTATGACGGGATCTACGAAGACGTTGACCTAGATGGCGACTCGGAAACGCTCAACGAGGCTACGGTGAACATCACCCCCCCGCAGCCCGGCGGCAAGGAGACTGCAATATTTGAGATCAACTACCCGTCTAATCTCCTTCCAGGATACAAGGCAGTCCGCACCAAGGTGATAGCAACATCCAAGAGCGGGCTTGAGTTGGCGAGTCGCGTTAGCCACGTGCCTCTGTCGTTCGTAGTGTCGTCCGACAGTATCGAGTTCTCTGCCACCGGTGATGCGTTCAAGATGCGTCGCGACTTCGGGATGGCGGCGGTCACAGCCATTGATGACAATGATACCCCAGCAGACCAGACCGACGACCACCTGTCGCAGCGGCGCGTGTTCCTCATTGGCGGCCTGGACGGCAACGTTGCGCTGCGCAGCGTTCAGCTCCTGACCCAGGATTATCTCATGGCTAACGAGCAGTGGGTGGATCAGGTCAGCGTCAGTGACCGTCTGCCCTTGTCCACGCCACGAGGACAGATGGCTGCGGAGCCGCTTGGCGGCTTCACGAGAGGCGCGAACTCGGTCGGTATCTACGCGCTTGGCGGCATCAACAACGTCGACCAGACGCTTTCGGTGGTCGAGATGCTCCCAAGCTTCGACGGCGACAGCACCGACTATCCAACGGTGCCGTGGACGACAGTTGGCTCTATCGGTAACAGCAACACGCAGCTTAGGCTTATGTCCTCCGCCTACGGCGTGTCCTATGGTGGTGGGGCATCACTCATCCTGATGGGCGGACTGCAAGGCAATCCTCCGAGCGAACACGTGAGTGGTACCGGTTGGATATTCAGGCCCGTGGACAATGCTTGGTTTAGCTCGGCCATCAGTCCGATGCCGACACCCCGGTATGACTTCGCCATGGTGCTTGACTTCCCGTACCTGTATGCGATTGGCGGACGAAACAACGCCGGTGTGAGCACACGAGCTGTTGAGAGGGTCCGCCTCGATACCGGGGGCTGGGAGATCATGCCGGATATGAAGTTCGCGCGCGCCGGAGCTGCCGCAGAGATAATCAACGGTAAAATCTACGTCTACGGTGGCATCGACTATCCTCAGGACCAGAGCGCGCCAGAGTACATCGACACTTCAGAAGTATTCAATCCCGACACTTACGTTTGGTCTCGGACGATCGGGTCGGCCCCGGGACGCGCAGGCGCCGGTTCCGTAGCGCTGTTCACGTACCTGAACGCGGACAGCGACCCGCTGCCCAACGACACGGTGTGGATTGTGGGTGGCGAGACTGCCAACGGTCCCATAGGCACGCTGGTCCAGCTCTATGTTGAGGGTGTGGAAAACATAGACTAGAGACTGTATGAGGGAATCAAAAGAGGGGCGTGCCTATGGGCGCGCCCCTCTTGTTATAACGGCCTGAAGCCCGGCACGGTCCTCAACCGGACGGTAGTAGTGGTGGAGGCGGGAGCTGTGATAAGCGTTCAGGGAGCGTTGCGGTTCAGCGCCAGCGAAGCCAGGTATGTCTCGTTGGGGAACATCTGTACGCCTTCTTCCAGATGCTGCTGCGCGATGTCGTATCGGCCGCGCTTGAGTTCTATTTTCACTGCAAGCCGCCACACCGGTGCGAGGTAGGGGATCAGCTCGATTGCCCGCTCGATGTGATACGAGGCGTCAGTGTGGTACTGGCGGCGTGCGGAAGTCAGCGCTAGATTGAAGTGCTGCTTGCCGGTCGTCTCGACTTCGTGTAATGAGACGATTTCGTGGAGCAGCCCCGGTTTCTCGCGCACCGCATCGGGCAGGCTTTGTGCCTGCTCCCAGGCGTCCGCGATGCGCCTTTCACTAAGTGCAATGCGGACTTGCAGCAGCGCAACCTGCTCTGCGACAAGAGGGGTCATTGCCTGAGCCTTGCTGCCCAGTTCGCGCGCACGCTCAATCTCGCCACGCGTTACAGCGTTGAAGGCTTCCGCGAGCAGCCTGTTAGCTTCGTCCAGCTGCTCATAGTAGGGCGCGAGCTGTGCGCCACAGCCGGGGCACTCCATTGCGCGACCTGAGAGTTCGCCGCGGCAGACCGGACATTCTTTCAACTGTGCCAACAGCAATTCGCCACCAGTATGCCCGTACTAGTACGAGTAGTCCGCAATCAGGCCGGTCGCTTTCTCAATGTGTTCTTCGAGCACAGCGAGTTCTTCGGACTTCAGGGCCTCTTTTATCTTGTTGGCCATTTCGCTCAGCCGGGCGATCTCGATACTGTCGATCTTCTTCTCGCCCTTTTCGCCCTCCCGGATAATCAGCGTGAGGTCTTTGAGTGTGTTCTCCGCCTCGTATAGAACCTTCGAGCGTTCACGCTGGACCAGCATCGAGCCGGTATGTCGGCTCACGTCGCGCTGGGCGTGGGCCACCTCGTCCGTGGTCAGACGCTTCTTGGAAGCCTTAATCGTGATTGACTTACCCTGGGTGGTTTTCCTGTCCTTCGCGGTGATCTTCACGATTCCATTGACGTCGTAGTCGAAGAAAACCTCAACCAGAGATTCGCCCCTTGCCGCCGGTGTGATTTCGGAGAGTATGAATTCGCCGAGGGATTCGTTTTGCGATGCCTTATCGCTCTCGCCCTGCAACACGTGAATGAGCGCTTCGGTTTGGGCGTCCACGGTGGTGCGATAAAGGCTCTTGCGCGAGCACGGGATGGCGGTGTTGCGGGGGACGATGCGGGAGAACTTGTCGCCCTCGGTTTCAATACCGAGCGTGAACGGGGCAACGTCGACCACGACGAGGTCTTCCAGTGAGCCGCGCTTGATTCCGGCCTGGATCGCCGCGCCCATGGCGACGCATTCCTCCGGATTAATGTCCTTGAGCGCATCCTTGCCCAGCTCGTCGCGGACGAGCCGCTGGACCAGGGGCGTTCTGGTCATGCCGCCGACCAGAATGATGGCGTCGATCTGCTCGGGCGTTAGATTGGCATCGGAGAGCGCGAGCTGCATCGGCTGCTGCGTTTGCTCGACGAGGTCGCGGACCAGTTCCTCGTACTTCGCCCGGGTCAGGGTCTCGTGCATGTGCAGCGGCTCCTCACCCTCGGTATAGATGAACGGGAGGTTGACCTCAGTCTCCAGGAGCGACGAAAGGTCAATCTTCGCGGTCTCCGCAGCTTCCTTCAGGCGCTGGAGGATCGCGCGCTGTTGTGACACGTCGGGGATGTTCTTCAGATCGACCTTCTCTTTGTCCTTGAAGCGCTCGATAAGGTACTTAACGACGCGGTAGTCGAAGTCATCGCCACCCAGGTTATTATTGCCGGTTGTGGCGAGCACTTTGAAGGCGCCCTCGACGAGCCGGATCAGCGAGACGTCAAACGTGCCGCCGCCAAGGTCGTAAACGAGGATGGTCCTTGCCTCTCCGCCTTTGTCGAATCCGTAGGCCAGCGCTGCGGCAGTGGGCTCGTTTATGATGCGTTCCACCTTGAAGCCCGCGATCTCGCCGCCGTCCTTCGTGGCCTGCCGCTGCGCGTCAGTGAAGTACGCGGGAACGGTGACAATAGCTTCGTTCACGACAGAGCCCAGATACGTTTCGGCGTCAAGCTTCAGCTTCTTGAGGATAACTGCGGAAATCTCCTGTGGCGAGTACTCCTTCTCTCCGATTACGATGCGGCGTTCAGTACCCATGAGGCGCTTGATGCTGGTCACGGTGCGCTCGGGATTGGCCACCGCCTGGTTCTTCGCCGGCTCGCCGACAAGCAGCTCGCCGGTGTCAGTGAACCCTACAACCGAAGGAGTGATGAACTTCCCGCGCTCGTTCGGGATGAGCGTCGGCTTGCCGTCGATGACCGCAGCAACCAGGGAGTTTGTAGTTCCCAAGTCAATTCCAACAATCTGCGACATAATGTCTCCTATAAATGCGAATTAGCCTGGCTTCCCTCGGCGCTTCCGCCATGGCGGTTGCGCACTACAACTACCTGCGCGGCGCGCAGAACTCTACTGCCCAGCGTGTAACCGCTGAGCATAACCTGCGAGATAGCCCCGTCGGGCTTGGCGGGATCCTCCACCGTGGCCATTGCCATGTGCCGGTTCGGGTCAAACATCTCGCTTTCCGGTATCGGCTCCACGCCCAGCTTCTTAAGCCTGGCCAGCAGGAGCCGGTAGATGGCCTCCACGCCGGTCAGCACGCTTTCGGGAATCCCTTCCGTGCTCCGGGCCGATTCGAGAACCCGCTCGCAGGAATCTGCGACTTCGAGAAAGCCCTCAATGGCGGATCTGAGGGGATCCAGGTTGGCTACGTCCGCCACCTTACTCATAAGTCTCCTCAACTCCGCCCGCAAACCGTCAATGTCCTCGCCGACGCGGTTAAGCCCGACCACCTCCAGCGCCGGCAGCTGCAAGTTCTTCACATTCCGCTGCAAGCGAAACAGCTCGATGCGAATCCGGTTTAGTTCGGTCTGGTACTCATACAGGCTGTGCCCGGACACATCCCCCTTTGATGCTATGGGCGCGCCGCTAACCCCCAGCCCGAAACCCACATTGTAATGTTGCTCCGAACCGAAGTCAACGCGGGCGGCGGCCTGCCGCAAGATCGAGATTTTTCTCCGCGTTACCTTCACAGTACGGATATGTCCCCCAGTTTGAAGTAGATATGTATCGAGTCGGCCAGCTTCGCGATGATTGTCTCCGGCGGGGTGTCGTCAGGCTTCAGCTGTGAGCAGTCCGGCTCCGGCACCTTGACGTGCAGATTCAAGTTCTCAAACACGGAGTCCGCGCGCTGGTCGCCCAGGACAATCTTCCGCAGCCTGCCGGCGTCCACCGGATTGTAGGCGAATATGTCAATGCGCTCTCGCTTGCGCTGGTTGGTCAGATTCGCGTAGGCGTCTTCGAGCAGCATAAAGTCGGACGCGTGGCGTTCCGGGTCGAATATCTTGACCAGCCTGAAGTAGCCCTTCTCGATTTGCCCCTTCGTGGCGTTCTTGTTGAGCCCCAGTATCCAGTAGAGCTGGTTCGCCCGCCGGTAGTAATCCACCATCTCTTCCGTCTTGGCAACGTAGACTTCATCAGCTTCCTGCGTCTGAGCCACGAACACGTCTGACAGCAGCCGCTCCACCTCGCCAATCGCGACCGTAAGGTGGGCGTGGCTGTGTGGATCTCTGTCCACCATCACCTTCCAGCGGTTCATCAGCCTGCGCCAGTGCAGTGCGGAGAGGTCGAAATCCTCGACCGACATATGAGCGATGGCGACGTTCTGGATGATGGCGAGGTTGTCCGGGTCATACTCAGTGGCCTTCTCCCATTCGGCGATTGCGAGCTTGATGTTGTCTTTCTGCGCGAGGGTGTAGGCGTTGAGGTTCAGGGTGTATGCCCAGAGTTTCGAAAGATACTGGAAGTTCTCGTCGAACTTCTTGAGATCTTCCCAGGTTTCCATCGCTTCCTGGGCGTATCCGGCCTGTAGGAACGCCATCCCGATTTCGAGGAGCTGGGCGAGTTTGGTCTCATCGTGGGTTGGCCGGGTTTGTGATGCTTCCAGCAGATGCTTCCAGTAAGCCACCGCGAGCTTGCGGTCGCCCTTCTTTGCAGCGGCCTTTCCCTGGAGCCACAGCCGCTGCATCCCCTGGTGTTCACTTTTGGCGTGCTTCGTCAGCAGCTCCAGCGCGCGTTCATACAGGCCGTCGTGGGTGTAAAACGCCGCAAAGGGGATGGGGCTCTTCACGTCTTCAGGGAACTCGAATTCCTTGAATGCCTGGCTCCCGTCCTGTTCATCGTCCGTGAGATAAGCGTCGAGCAATAGCGGGATATCTCTCGGTAGTAAAGTCCCCCGCCGTTTGAGGTCGAGGAAAACGCGCCACGCCTTTCGCGTCTGCTTGTTCTGCAGGTAGCAGTAGCCCTGCGACCGCTCCAACGTCGGCATGTCCGTCGTCCATGTGATGTCGCGGTAGTATATCAACGCCTGCGCGTACTTATTTAGTAGATGATACGAGTATGCGAGGTATATCTTGGCTTCGATGCTCTTTGGCAGGATGCGGTGGGCGACTTCAAGAATCTGCACCGCCATCTCGTAATTGCTGTCGAAGAAGAACCGCTTGGCGTAGTCGAGGAGCAGGTCTACCGTGATGCTCCTGAGCATCCGGTCGTTACGGTTGACTTCGACGCTCTCAAGGAAGCTGTTCAGCGCATCCTCCCATTCCCCTTCCTGTATTTGCTCGTAGCCGTGAAGTACGAGGATATAAGAGTAGTTGCGCTGCTCCGCACGACCGTTCGGGTTGTAGCGATAGACTTCGCCAAGTTTGCGCCGCGCCTCCGCTATCGCGCCCATGCGCCAGAGCGCCAGCCCGATTTCCAAGTCTACCCAGCGCCGGTACGGCAGGCTGCCCGGACTTTCTAGCAGCTCGTTGTAGAGCTCTACAGCGTCGCCGTAGTCTCCCAGAAGCTCAGCGTTAAGGCCCTTGCGCAGCTTGACGAGGACTTCTGGAATGGTGTTCCCTTTGCGCTCAAGCTCCTTGATCAGAGGGGTGGCTTTCTCAGGCTTGTTTTCCTGCTGATACGCCGCTGCTCGCCAGTAGAGGACATGAGGCGTTTTCTCCTCGGATTTTACCTTGTCCAGCAGTGCAAACGCCTGTTCCGTCTTCCCTTCGTACAGGCGGATCTTAGCGAGCTGATAATCGTTTTCCTCGGTGTGGTGGTATTCGTTGGCCACCGAATACGCGTGTGCGGCAAGCTCGTAGTTGTACCTTTCCAGGTAGAAGTGGCCGATGCGCTGGAGGACATCCAGCTCACCGGTTTTCTTAAGCTCATCGGCGAGTCGCGCGCTGTCAGCCTCAAGGCATCGAACGGCCAGGTGCAGGCGGTATTTGTACTTCTGGTTCTCGTTTAGGACATGGTCCAGCAGGTAAAAGGCGATGTTCGCAGGGCAGCTGAACTTCTCACTCTCAAAGCGCTCATAGAAGACCTGCCTTCTTAAGTCTTCCTCGATCGCCACGTCTTCCGGCTGCTCGATGAGGATGTCAGACAGGATTCCTATCAGCTTGACATCCTGAACTCGTTCTTCGCCCAGCTCTTCGTAGAGCTCTAGGTAGATCTCCACAGCCTCTTTGTCTCGCCTGTTCAGCGTCAGGAAGCACTTCGTGCGGGCCTCGTGAAGCTGTTCTTTGCGAGATCCGGTCGCGGACTGCAAAGCCAGCTCAATGTATTCGAGGGTCCGTTTGTCGTAGTTACCGTCCTCTATCCGGTGCTCGGCCAGCAGCAGCGCTATCCGGTTGCGTATCTCCTCTTCGCTGATGTAAGGGAAAGCGCGCTCGTAGACTGAGTAGGCCTTGGGCTGGCGGGTTTCGAACGTGAGGTAGCTTGCGGCAAGCAGAGGAAGAATGTCGATGTTGGTCGGGTCGTGCACGAGAGACTTCTCGTAAATAGCCTGTGCCTGCTCGTCAATCCGCTTCCTCTCCACGTAGGTTGCAGCGAGCAGGCTGTACAGCCTGGGCGTTCTCCGTTCCGGCCACGACCCCAGGTAGTGCTCGTATACTCTGCACGCGAACTCGTCCCGTCTGTCCTCACTAAGGAAGTGCTCGGTCAGCACGAGAGTGATGCGCTTCGTGAGCAGATTGTTCTTTAGCGCCTCCTCGTAGGCCATCAGGGCTTCGTTTGAGAAGTTGCCTTCTTCCGCGAACGCTTGGGCCAGGAAAGCCAGGACGTTCTTGTTGAAGTAACCCGCACGGAACACAAGGAGCAGGAGCCGCTTCTTATCGAGAAACTCCTTCCTCGTCTTCAGCAGGTACGCTGCAAGGCTCTCCAGTATGTCGTGGCGCGGCAACTTCTTTTCGAGCGCATGGTCGATATAGCCAACGGTGCCGGGAGTGATCTCGTGCTGCTCCACGTAGTATTCCGCCAGCAAACGCAGTGCATCGTCATCCTCGCGTCCGGCTTCCAGCAGGTCGTGGTAGAGGACCGCCGCGAAATCGCTCCGTTCGTTGTTGGCGATCAGGTGTGCCAGCAGTATCCCCACCAGCTTCTCGTCGTGTTTGCGCGTTGGATACGCGATGCGGTAAATCTCGACGGCTTCTTCGTCCTCGCGCCCCTGGGTCAGGAACCTGTCAGCGATGAGGCTGCTTCCTCCTTTCCAGAGGGTGAAGGACTTGCTGGCCTCCACAACGAGTTCGAATTCAGTGTCGTTCAGCACAGCATCGCCGTCACCCACCAGCTTCTTCGCATAGCTCAGCAGGAATCCTTTCTCGCCTTCAGTGTGCCTGGCCAGGTCCAGGATGTAGTCCGTCGCCTCCGGTGAAGCGAGGTCCAGCTCCTCGATGAGGATTGCTCCCTCGCGCAGCAGTGATTCGTTGTGCTTGGTCTGGTGGGAGAGCAGGTAATGTTCCAGAGCCCCGTGATCTCTCAGTTTTGCGAGACAGCGTCCCCACTGGGCGTGAAGCTCGGTGTACTCGTCAATCTTGTCCTCGGGTGGAGAGGAGGGCATCTGCCCGGCAAGCTTCTCGATCATGTGCAGGGAGTCCTCGGCCTTGCCCTTGCGCAGCAGCTCGGCCGCCCTCTTCAGGGATGCGCCTCCAAAGAGCCCCGAAAGAACGCGTAGAATCCCCATTCAGTATACTTCCCTGGAAAGATCATTATATCAGATGCCCGTTCGCCAGCGGAAAGGGATTTGCGGAGATTCTCGCCTGTTTTCACAGGTTGGCTATGCAGGCTGAGTGTTCAGGCTGCAGATCTAGTAGAAAGTCACGTCTATGCTGGCCACACCGGAGCTGATACTCAGATCCACAAACGGAGTCCCCGGTTCATAGGCTTCGCTGTACCAGTATCCGTCGGCTTTCTCGAGGCCGGCCTGTTTGAAATTAGTGGTGGAGAGAGCGCTGTCGGACTCTATCCGCAGTGGCGTGCCTTCAGGGAAGGCGAGGTCGAGGTCCGACGCCCCCAGATCGATGTTGACGGTATAGCCCTCAACGTCCGGTGCAGGCAGGGAAGCGTCGATGGCGGCTGCGCCTGCGTCGATGTCAAGATGGGAAAGCAGCATCTCTTCCAGGTCGAGTTCGCACGCGGACGCGCCGGCGTCCAGGTTAATGGCAAGGGGCACGTCCTTCGGGAGCTGGACACTCCATTCTTCCTTGATATTCCCCCAGAAGCCGCGCCGGTGCGGCGACGCGGCGTAGACGTTGAGCGTGTTGCCGTCCAGCTCGAAGTTCACAGTCGGCTCGCCCGTATTCGCTTTGACTTCCACGTTGACGAAGGCATCCTCGGGAGACGGTGTAATTGTGACACTTGCCGCTCCCAGATCAAGCTCCACACTCAGTTTGTGGACATCCTCGTTGCGCTCGTAGTCGTGTGTGCACTCGACGATGTCGCGGGATTCGGGCCCCGAAAGGCCGATGAACATCGGCAGATGCCAGCCTCCGCTCTCATCCTCCACCGGCGCCCACGTCGCGGCGTATATGAAAGCCAGTATGAGTATCACGGGCGAGAGGTAGGTGAGAAACTGGAGAGCCGTGTTGCGCAGGATGATGTTCAGTCCCCAGACGATGAGCAGCACCGGCCAGAGACGCAGCACATTCCCCCAGACGTCACTACTGAGATACCCCGTGTTTACGCCCAGTAGTGTCACTCCGATGAGTAGAATCAGCGTGCCCCAGAAGAGGCTGTTTACGATGTCCCCTTTCTTATGTCGGTTGCTCATTGCGTTACCTCCCGTTTCCCGCGTTGAAGCCGTTTTTAAAAACTCCGGTTATCGCCAGGAATCCGAGTAGAAGCAGCCCCAATGCTACTGCCAACTGCATAACGAGTGAAGCGGTCGTGGATCCCACGAGCGCGAAAACGCCAACGACCAGAAGCACCACGCCTACGAAAAGACCCCGGTGCTGCGGCGTGATTTCCCGCTTCGCCCGTGACCGGCGTTCGCTGTCCCATGTTAGTTCGGATCGCTCGGCTGGCACCAGTATCCACGCCAGAACGTAGATGAGCAGTGCGGCCCAGAACGTTATAAAGACGAGCAGTATCCATACGGCGCGCACAATCAGCGAGTCCATGTTGAAGTATTCTGCCAGTCCACCGCATACACCGCCGAGGATCTTATCGCTCCTCGAACGGTAAACCTTCCTTTTGGTACCTGTTGCCATTTCCCTATTGCCTTCGGATGTTGAGTTTCGCAGCGTTGTTCTCCAGCTGCATTCTGACCTTCCGAGGATTGTCGTCAAAGTCCTCGCTGTAATAATGGTCATTCACGCGCCTGGGCAGCAGTTCGGTAACGTTGTGCTTGCCTACATTGCTGTCCACCGTGGCTTCGTAGGCGAAGTCCGAGGGGAGAACCAGGTCGAGCTTCGCGGCGTTGTTGTCGATGCGCAGCTTGGTTTCGTCCTCGCGGGAGCCGATGCGGACCTCGCTGGCAGCGGCATTGTTGTCCATCACAAGTGATGTCAAGCGCAGCTTGCTGAAATCCAGGTGCGCCTTCGCCGCGTTCACGTCGCAGTTCATTGTCAGGGGCAGCTCGCTGTTGAGCTTAAGGGCCCACACGGTGCGCACTCCGAACATGCGGACGGAGCTCTTGAAATGGGCCTGCTCAATCTTGAGCCGCACGACCTTCACCCCGTCGGCTTCTTCCAGTGAGACATCCACCTGCGGCTCCACGTCGGAGTTCGGGTCGGTCTCAATCTCGAACAATTTATCGGTGTCCCCGGCGAGTTCCAGCTTTCCCGCGTTGAAGTCCAGGTCGCAGATCAGGTGCTCTGCTCCTTCCGGCACGTCCGCGAAGAAGTGGGCACTCCGGTCGCGGTAGTCTCCTTCAACAGCGGTCGCGCCTTCCTTCCGTGTTTCGGTTTCAGGTTGTTTCGTTTCGTCAGTCATTTCAATACCTCCTGGCTCAGTTGATGCCGAGTCAGCCTCCGAAGTTCCATTTGCGGTTTCATCGCGGACCGCGAACTTCACGTTCTTTACTTCCGGAGAAGGCGCGTCCACTCTGACCTCGACCCTCTTTTTCCGGGGGCCGTGCTCCGTTGCGCTGAATATAATCAGCAAACCGACAACAATCAGCACCGGCGCCCAGAACGCCGTGTGGCTCAGGCCGAGGATGCTGGGTGACAGCGCGTCCGCTAGTAGCACGAGGGCGACGATTATCAGCCCGCCGCGATACGCCGGGCTGAGCCCGTGGCCGAGGATGGCGTAGACAACTATCAGCAAGGGCCAGAAGCGCAGCACGAGTGAGATATCCTGCACAAAGACGCCGAGCAGCAAAACGATACCGAGCATAAGCAGTATGGCGCCAAAGGTTGTGTGTCTCACTTTGCACCTCCTTCATTCTCATCCGGCGTGAAGTCGAACTCGACTTCGCCCCTCTTGTTGGCTTCGACCCGCCCGAGCATCTCGCCGTCAAGGTTCACGAGCGCCAGCGGTTGCGAGATCCCGGTGATTGTGAGCTGCCAGTCTGTGTGTTTAACGGTAAGCACCTTCTTAGACCTTGCGACCTTTAGCGAACCTACGCCCGCCGCGTCCAGCTTCATCAGGAGCACGTTTTCCGAAAGCGCGAGCTTGAGCTGCGGCTCTTCGAATCTCACGTAGGGGATGTTCAGGGGAAGCTCCAGCGTAAGCCCGCTTGGTGTCTCGCCGAGAAACATGAGCGCGATGGTCTCGCTGTCAACGGATGAAATCCCTGGTGACTGCATCTCGCCGCTTCCGGCCGCTGTGATGCCCAGCGTGCTCTTTCTGGCCCGCCCGAAGTCAAGCGTGGTCTCGTCGCATATAGCGGGCACGTCTAGCGCCAGGTCAATCTCGATTGGATTTGCCAGTTCGCTGGTGAAGCTGAGTTCCACCATTTCGGATTTCCGTCCGTCCTCGTTGTCGTCGTCCGGGCTTGCCGTAATATCTTCAAGTTCTTCATCTATATCCTCGAAACTCTCGCCAATCCTTTCCCCGACCTCTCCCATCTGTTCGCCGAACTCCTCGCCGGCCTTCCCCATGCGCTCACCGAACTCGTCCATCCGTTCGCCGAACTTCTCCATGCTTTCTTCCATGTCCGATGCGATGCGCTCGGCGTGCCTGGCTGCCTTGTCCGCAGCATGTTCGCCTGGCCTTACATCAAATGCATCGCCCTTAAACGCGCAGCGGTTGAATAACAGGCCTATTACCAGCAGGAGCGCGAGCATGGTTATATCCTTAAATGTCATCAATGCACCTCCTTGCGGTGTTCACCGGTGTGATACCAGATGATGAAAAGACCGAGCGCGATGGTGACTACCGCCGCCAGGCCGGATGCCAGCTCGCGGGAGACTATGCTGAGAGCCCAGATGATGTTCCAGGCGAGGAAGACGATGCCGACAAATAAAATCACCAGCCCCGCGAACTGCCGGAAGTTGATGATGGCGTGGCCCTTGCTCTCCTCCTCAACCAGCGGAGAGAAGTAGTCCCAAATGCTCACGCCGTACGCCAGGAGCACGAAAATCCCCTCGCCCGAGAATGCGGCGAGGAAGAAGTACATCAGCAGCAACGAGCCTTTGTAGATTTCGCCTTTCAGCAACTGCGCCACACCGGGGAGTATCAGGCCGACCCATGTGGGCGAGTCATCGTGTTTGGCTGCCTTTCGCGCACTCTTCACCCGGGTATGCTCTTCCCGATGCTGGCAGCGCGGGCAGACGACCTTACCTTCACGGGTAGTCCGGCAGTGCTCACAGATGGGCTTGCCGCAGATCTCGCAGCGAACGTCCGTCTCGATTTCAGGATGGTAGAAGCAGCGGCTCATGCTATAGACACCTCCTGCTCGGTTGTGTTACTGGTGCGCTTTCCTTCCTCTTCATCCGATCTCGGCGGGCTAAGCAGTTCGCCCAGGCTCTCCGTGAGTTCGTGTTGGCGCTCGCTCAGTCCGGTCTGGGCCTCATCACCCAGCTGTTCGACCCTGGCGCGTGTATCGGAGATGAAGCGGGTGACGGGAGCCTGGAAATAGGAGAAGAGGAACAGTACGATGACGAGCACCACGAACGCCACCGCCGTTGCCGTTCGCGGAGACAGGACGCGGGATGCGAAAACACGCTCCCACCATGTCTGCTCGTAACTTCTGAGCCGGAGCGCGTTCATCATCCTCAGTTCAAGCGTCGGGTCCTCGATTTTATCGCCCAGGTGCTCGGTGGTCAGCCGCCGCAGCGACTGCAGCTTGTGGAAGTACTCCTCGGCTTCGCGGTTTTTGGCGATGAATTCGCTTACCTGTTGGGTCGTTTCCAGGTCGAGTTCATCGTCGGCGTACTCCGAGATCAGTGTCTTGAGGTAATCGTTAAGCAACCCCGTCACCTCCGTCCAGGCAGAGGTCGAGAAGTCCGCCGGCTTTGACGATTTCCCCTGCCAGATCAACCCACATCGTGCGGGCCCGGGCCAGCCGAGAACGCACGGTTCCAATCGGCACCTTCAAAGCGGTGGCAATCTCCTCGTAGTCCAGGCCTTCGATTTCACGTAGCACCAGGATTTCCCGGTAGTGTTCCGGCAACTGGCGCAGCAGCCTGCCGAGGATCTCTCGCGTCTCAGCGCTGCCCGTACCGTTCTTGGTGGAAGCGAGCTGGTAGGAGAGGCTCTCTTCGCTCTCGTTTTGCGCCTCGCGTTTCAGCTTCCGGTTCATCATTCGGCACTCATTAATCAGGATCTGAACCATCCAGGGCATAGCCCTCGAACGGTCCCGCAGTTTATGCAGGTTACGGAAGACCTTGAAATACGTCTCCTGCAACACGTCGTCCGCCAGGCCGGGATCCCGCAGGTTCACCCGGGCGATGCGTTGGAAATGGCCGCCGGTCAGGCGGATGAGTTCCTGCCAGCAGGTGTCGTCCCCACTGACACATCCGATTAGCAACGACGACGGTATTTCCACCATTCCCGCACCGCGCACTCAGGTTCACCTTGGCCGGATTTCCCATGCCATATCACCTCCACTGCATAAACCGGACTCACAACATACGATGCAGCTTCCGGCTCCAGAGTTCCACAGGCCTGGAATCGCGGCCTCCCGGCTGACGCACGAAGGCTTTAGGATTATAGGCGATGTAGTGATGAGCGTAGGAGTCCATGCCGAAGCCGGGTGCGGACGCCTATCCAGGCGTCCGACCTTCGTTCGCGCCACGCGTCTGGGCTGTAGGGCGGGGACTTGTGCGCCAGGGCGCATTTATCCCCGCCGTTCTACAACCAACGTGAATCGCGGCGGCCATAAATGGCCGCCCTACAGCGATCCCTCTTGCTGACGACTGAATACCGCCCCGCCTTTTCTACAGGATATCGCGCCACAAGTTCAATCTAGCCAGCCGCGCCGCCCCAACCGCCTTCCGCAAACGCTCTACATACTTCACATTCGGCGGGATGGTCAAGAGCTGCGCATAGCCCCAGCGCGCAAGCTGCGCATTCACGAGAATGGGAGCCGGGTCGCCGTCGCCCTGCGCCCAGACGTAGGCCAGCAGTCTGCCGTACCTGTCGCGCTGCCCTACGTCAAACTCTATAAGCACCATCCTGTCCGCAAGCAATGCTTCCAGAAATGCCCCGGCCTGCGCGCCGAACGGCTCATTCTTCCCGCGCGTGATCTCTGGCGTGTCAATGCCGATCAGCCTCACCGACTCCGGCTTTCCTGTGTAAAGCACCTTGATTGTGTCCCCGTCAATGACGCGGACGACAGACACTTCTATGGTCTCAGTTGGAGCGGTCGCAGCCCCTACGGGCTCATCCAGCGCTGGAGGCTTGCAGAGCTTGCACGGGCGGTATCCGCGCTCAATCGCATCGGTGAGTGTAAGCGGTATCGCGGAGCTGTGCAGGCAGGAACACTGCGCGGTGTGGTAGCAGCTGCCCGTGCGCGTGATGTAGACAGTGACGTTAGAAGACAGCGCGCTGCCGGCACTGGTGAGCGCCAGAAGTGCCAGCACTGCTGCGGCAACGATAATTCTACGCATAGCGCGCCTCCCTTTTGTGGAGCTTCCGCCCCCTCAACTACCGCCCCTCCTGGCTCTCGTGTTAAGTATACCGGAAATACCCGCCTGTAGGGCGGGGTCTCCGCGCCCCGCCTTCTTTTTCTCTGATTGAAACGGGAGTGGGGACCAGCCATTTGGCTGGCAAGCCATCCACGGGCTGGTAAACCTCCAGGTTTACCCGCCATCACGCGTCGCACGTGACCGGCGGGTCACCACACCTTAATCGCGCGGCCTGGAGACTGCGCGTCCGGACTGTAGGGCGGGGTCTCCGCGCCCCGCCTTTGGTGGCATGGGCGTCCCGCCCGTGATTCGCCGCAGAGATGACTTCTATGCAAACCTCTGCTATCTTGGTGGCTGTCTTATCTCAAAGGGGAGGAAAGATGATGAGTGGATATTTCTGGAGAATCTGGGCAGTTCTTCTGGTGCTCTCAATCGTCTGGCTCGGCTGGGCCATCAGAACTTCGCCGCCCGCAGAAGCGCAGCTGGATGTCCTTGAGACGATTAGCGCAAGAGAGTTTCGCCTCGTGGACGACGAGGGCGCGACACGCGGCATATTCGTCACGCTCGATGACGGCTCACCAGGTCTTGGCCTCTATGACGCCCAGGGCAGAACACGCGCCTCCTATGGCGTTGGTTCTGACGGCTCACCGCATCTTTACTACTATGACCCTCAGGGCAAGCCACGAGCCATGCTTGGCGTGTCCCCTGACGGCACAACGCGTCTTAGTTTATATGACGCTCAGAGCAAGCCACGTGCTGTGCTCTGCGTGTCCCCTGACGGCACACCGGGTCTTGCCCTCTATGACGTTCAGGGCAACGCTGGCGCCATGCTCGCCATGCTCCATGACAGCACACCCTCTCTTAGTCTCTTTGACGCTCAGGGTGAAACAAGGGCCTCGCTCAGTGTGTTTGCTGACGGTACGCCAGCTCTAGCCTTCTATAACGCTCGCGGAATGCCAGGCGTCTTGCTAAACGTCTGCCCTAACGGCAAAACGTATTTTGACCTCTATGGCGCTCAGGGCAACCTGCGCGCTCGGCTCGCCGTGCTCCCTGACGCCACAGTTCTTGGTCTCAATGACGCTCGGGGCAAAACACGTGCCGGGCTCGGTTTAACTGCTGACGGAGCACCGGGGCTTTTCCTCCATGACGCTCAGGACAACCTACGCACCGGGCTCGGCGTGCTCGGTGACGGCTCACCGTGGCTTACCCTCCGAGACGCTCAGGGCGAAGTCCTCTTCTCCGCCCCGTAAAGGGCCAGCTCACACACGACGCCCTGGCTACGCGCCCGGGCAGTAAGGACGGGTAGCAAGCCGCTTCCAGCGCGCGGCATCGCGCCAACACCACCAATAACAGCAGACCTAGCCCAATTACTGCACGTGAAGCCCTCATTATTCTGCTCTATTCCGCTGGATATCCTTAGTAGCCCAGTCTATCAGCGATGTCCCAGAAAAGGCATTCCATGTCGTCGACACGACGTTCAAGAGTCTCCAAATCCCGTTCAAGAGTCTCCAAATCCCACTCTAAACTGCCAAGCGGTTCCAGCTCCTGAAGCGCTACATACGCTCCCATGGCGGAATACACGGTAAACGGCTTACCCTCAACTGGGTCGAAGAAGCACAGTGAATACACTATGTGTCCAGGTTGCTTCCCCAGTTCGGCTACGACCCGACCGTCAGGCTCGACGATTAGGATTCTTTCTGCCCTCATAGTGCTCAAATCCGCGCTGCCGCTGAACGGTGGTGACCCAAGGAATACCCAGCTTGAGAGCATCCCGCCAACGAATGCGATGAGAAGCGCTCCGCCTGCAATCATTAGATAATATTTCTTGCCCATTGCCGTATCCTCCTGTCGGGTCAGCATCAGCCCCCTTCGTATCCACGTGTAAGACCCGCAATACCCTCTGATTATATCGCTCTCACCCTAAATGCCTGCCCGCCAACTTCCCGAATAGGCGTATAACCGCTATAATCTCCCCGAGCCGCTTGGAGCCTGCGGGACCGAGACGGTGCGGAAGACGCCTATACGCGCTGTCTGCACATTGCGGCAGCGCTGTCTGCATTATCGACCGCTGAGCTTCCCTGCGAGTTCCATCGAGTGTAACGCTTATGGCTGAATTCAAAATACCGGAGCTTCGGCGGAAGAAGGAGCGGGGCGAGCCCATCGTCTCCCTCACCGCCTACGACCTCTTCACCGCGCATCTCGCGCGCGACGCCGGCGTGGACTTTGTGCTGGTCGGCGATTCCATGGCCAACGTGATTCAGGGGCATTCCACGACCGTCCCTGTCAGCCTGGAAGAAGTCATCTACCACACGCGCATCGTCGTGCGCGCGCTGCCGGACATGCTGGTCATCGGCGATATGCCGTTCGGCACGTTCAAGGTCAGCGCGGACGAAACCGTCCACAACGCGCTGGCGCTATTTAAGGAAACGGGCTGCGGCGCGGTGAAGATGGAAGGCGCGGACGAATCCAACCTGGATGCCATCGCGCGCCTAAAGCGCATCGGCGTGCCGGTGATGGGGCATCTGGGGCTGCTTCCGCAGCGGGTGCACGCGACCGGCGGCTACCGCATCCAGGGGCGCACCGAAAAATCCCGCCAGCGGCTGCTCGCCGAGGCGCTAGCGCTGCAGGATGCTGGCGCGTTCGCCGTGGTGCTGGAGTGCGTGGAGAGCCGGTGCGCGGAAGCGATTACCCGCGCGCTCAAAGTGCCGACCATCGGCATCGGCAGCGGGCCGCACACCGACGGTCAGATTCTCGTGATCCACGACGCACTGGGAATGCACGCGGAGTACCTGCCCAGTTTCGCGCGCCACTTCGCGCAGCTATACACGGAAGGACTTAAGGGTGTGCGCGAATACGCCGATGCAGTACGCGCGCACACGTTCCCCGGTCCCGGCGAATACACGATGGTGCCGCAAAAAGCCGGCGCCGACGGTGAATCCGACAATGAAGGAGCGCAAACCGCGTGAGTATGGAAGTGATCCAGACAATTGATGGGTTGTGGCGCGCGAAGCACCATCTCTGTCGCGAATTCGCTACTAAGAACCAGAAACGCCCCTACGTGGGATTAGTCCCGACAATGGGCAATCTGCACCATGGCCATTTGTCCCTCGTCAGGCGGATGGTGGACGAGTGCGACGTGAGCGTCGGGTCCATCTTCGTGAATCCGGCCCAGTTCGCACCGGGCGAGGATTTCAGCGAGTATCCGCGCACGCCGGAAGCGGACCTCATGCAGTGCGAGGATGCGGGCGTGGACATAGTCTTCATGCCCGAAAGCGACGCGCTGTACACACAAGACCACAGCACGGAGGTCATCGTCCGGAAGCTCACGGAACGCTACTGCGGCGCGGAGCGGCCGGGGCATTTTGCGGGCGTCACGCTGGTGGTGGCCAAGCTGCTGAACATCGTCCATCCGGACATCGCTTACTTTGGCCAGAAGGACTACCAGCAGTTCCGCGTCATCGAGCGGATGGTGCGCGACCTTGATTTCCCACTGGATCTAGCAATGTGCCCTACTGTGCGTGAGCCTGACGGGCTGGCGATGTCCTCGCGCAACGCCTATTTAGCCGAAGACGAGCGCAAAGCTGCTGCGACCATCTACAGCGGCCTGCAAGAACTGGCGGACGCTTTCGCCACCGGCCAGGACGGAGCAGAGGCGTTGAAGGAAGTCGCGCGCACCGAGCTTGCCGAAGCGGTGCAGCTTGAGTATCTGGAGATTGCGAACGCCTGGTCGCTCGACCCGAAAGAGAGCGCTGCAAGCGGTGACGTTGTACTGATTGCGGCGAAGGTCGGCGGCATCAGGCTCATCGACAACATTGTTCTCGCTGCGGGAGACGAAAATGCTCATTAGGATGCTCAAGGCCAAACTTCACGGCGTGCACATCACCGAATCCGAGCTGGAATACATGGGGAGCATCACCATCTCGCGCGACATACTGGAAGCTGCGGGAATGCTGCCCTACGAAGAGGTGCTCTGCGCGAACTTCGCCAACGGCGAGCGCTGGATAACCTACATCATCCTCACCGACCGCCCAGGCGTCATCGGGCTGAACGGGCCCGCTGCGCTCAAGGGCAAAGTGGGCGATAAGCTCATCGTTATGAGCTACTGCCTGATGACCGAAGACGAAGCCCAGATGCACCAGCCGACCGTCCTGCTCTTCAACGAGGACAACACCATTAAGGAATAATCCCGCTGTAGGGCGCGTCCCTAGTGGCGCGCCATCCGAATCGTGCAATAATCCTCGCTTTGGCGCGGGACTAGCCCTGCGCCAGCAGTGCTCCCCGATGAGTAGGCCGGGCTAGTCCGCCACCACGCGCCACGCTTGGCCGGCGGGCTCACCGGCGCGGCACCGGCCATCCGAATGCTCCCTACTTCGCAAACTGCGTTTCGCGCAGCTCGCGGATGAGGGTCACGCGGATCATGCCGGGGTATTCCAGCTCCTCTTCGATGCGCTTGGCGATTTTACGGCAGAGGCTGTACGCGACCACGTCGTCCACCATCTCCGGCTTCACCAGCACGCGCAGCTCGCGGCCGGCCTGGATGGCGTA
This sequence comes from Planctomycetales bacterium, assembly GCA_030606285.1. Classification (GTDB taxonomy): domain Bacteria; phylum 4484-113; class 4484-113; order 4484-113; family 4484-113; genus JAGGTK01. The sequence goes on from JAUWGS010000009.1 coordinate 57,056, forward strand.
GCACTTCTCCACGCCGCTAAACGACCTGCCGATATCCTCCAGCTTCTCCAGCCGGTGCAAGTAGCTTGTCATGGCCTCCCCCCGCGCGCCGGGCCTGGAAGCGGACACCGCGTCGGCGACCTGGACGATAACCGCTTCCACCGTCTGCTCGATGTCGCCGTGATGGCCTCCGATAACGTTGCACACGACCGGGTTCTCGCCGTGTTTCTTGGCGAACTCCATCCCGATTTGCGGGTGCGTGCCTTCAAGTTCGGCGTCCATTGCCTTGCCAATGTCGTGTAGCAGCCCGCCGCGCTTTGCGTTCTTCGGGTCGATGCCTAGTTCGGCGGCCATAACCGAGGCCAGATTGGAGACCTCGATGGAGTGTTTAAGCGCGTTCTGGCCGAAGCTCGTGCGGAATTTTAGCCTGCCGAGCAGCTTGATAAGTTCGGGGTGCAGACCGGTGATTCCGGTGCGGAAAGCGGCTTCCTGGCCCGCCTCCCAGACCACGTCCTCCATCTCCTCGGAGGCTTTGGCGACAACCTCCTCGATCTTCGTCGGATGGATCCTGCCGTCGGCGACCAGCCGCTCCATCGACAACCGCGCCACTTCACGCCGCACGGGGTCGAAGCTTGAGAGCACAACGACGTTGGGAGTGTCGTCAATGATGATGTCCACGCCGGTCAGCTGTTCGATGGTGCGGATGTTGCGGCCTTCGCGCCCGATGATGCGGCCCTTCATGTCGTCTTTCTTGAGCTCCACTGTGGTGATAATAGCGTCGGAGTAGTGGTCTACCGTGCAGCGGTGGATGGCCTTCACCACCAGGTTGCGCGCCTCCTGCACCGCGTCGCGCTCGGCCTGCTGGTCGAGTTCGCGCCGGCGCTTGTCGAGTTCGTACGCCATTTCATCCTCCACCCGCTTGAGGAGGGCTTCGCGCGCCTCATCGCGCGTTAGCTGGGCGACACGCGCCAGTTCCTCATCTATGGCAGCGTGTTTCCCTTTGAGCTTCTGTTCTAGTTCCGCGGCGCGCAGCCGGGTCTTCTCGACCTCGCTCAATTTGTTGTCGAGCTTGTCCAAGCGGTGCGTGAGTTTCTCTTCCATCCGGTAGAAGTTCTTCTCGCGCCGCTCAAGCTCCTGCTTTCGACGCCATTGTTCTTTTTCCGCGCTTTCACGGAGCGCCTTTACCTCCTGCTTGGCCGAAGCGACAATCGCGCCGGCCTCCTTCTCCGCCGCCTCTTTCCTCTCTGAACGGTAGCGGTGGTATTCCTCCCGGGCGTCCTCCAGACGCCGGATGCCAGCCAGCATTAGAAGGTAGTAGCCACCCGCCACCCCCACAACAAAGCAAACGACTGCCAGTGCAATCCACGCGAAAGTAACCATGGGGATCTCCTTGGGTTCAGGCGGTAGGGATTCGAACGCAAACGATTGTGAAAACCGGCGAACCGGCAGCCGCATACCAGAAGCACGATCCTGCCGGCAAGGGGCGGACGGGCTAGTTCGTATCCTCCGTTTCGACCTCGTCGTCTCCCCCGTTTCCTTCGGGGGCTGGTTCGAGGTCGGCAGTTAGCCCACTGCTCTCACGGATCTTGGATTCCAACTCGCCGCAAATATCGGGATTGCTTTCTAAGAAGAGCTTGGCGCTCTCCCGTCCATGGCCCAGCTTGGTGTTTCCGTACGAATACCAGGAACCGGACTTCGCCGCAAGTCCCAGATCCACGCCCAGATCAAGAATCTCGCCAGTTTTACTGATCCCTTTGCCAAAGATAATGTCAAAGACCGCTCTCTTAAAGGGAGGCGCAACCTTGTTCTTCACGACTTTCGCCAATGTGCGGTTGCCAATGATGTTTGTGCCTTCCTTTAGAGAATCTCTCCGCCGCACTTCGATACGCACGGTGGAGTAGAACTTCAACGCACGGCCGCCGGTCGTCGTCTCCGGATTGCCGAAGAGTACGCCGATCTTCTCTCGAATCTGGTTGACGAACACGAAAGCCGTACGCGATTTAGCGATGATGGCTGTAAGTTTGCGCAGAGCCTGGCTCATCAGGCGGGCCTGCAGGCCGACATGGGCGTCTCCCATCTCGCCCTCCAGCTCGGCCTTGGGCACCAGGGCCGCGACGGAGTCGATGACTACAACGTCAACTGCGCTGGAGCGGACCAGCGTGTCCGCAATTGCCAGTGCCTGTTCGCCCGTATCGGGCTGGCTGATGAGCAGATCGTTGATACTCACACCGAGGTTGGCAGCGTATTCAGGATCGATGGCATGCTCGGTATCGATAATGGCTGCCGGCCCGCCGGCTTTCTGAGCCTCGGCGATGATGTGAAGTGCAAGAGTTGTCTTCCCGGATGCCTCCGGGCCGTAGACCTCGGTGACCCGGCCTCGCGGGATTCCTCCAACACCCAGCGCGATGTCCAGGCCGAGCGAGCCGGTGGAGATAACGCCAGTGGTTATGCGACGGGGAGAATCGCCAAGCTTCATTATGGCTCCCTGGCCAAACTGGCGCTCAATTTGCTTGGTCGCCAGATCCAGCGCCTTCTCCCTGTCCGTCTTTTCTGCTTGTTCAGCCATAGCGCCTGAATATCCTCACATCAGACTTACGCAGTATGATATCTTATCATATACGCCATTGCTTTGGTAGAATGCGAGCTGTGAGCAAACTTACTTGCGTTGGCGTATTACTCGCCATCTGTGTGGTCGTTATAAGCCTTACGCTGGCGATGGATGCGCCCGCCTCCGCCTGGGAACTGGAGCAGCAGTGGATGAAGCCGGTCGGCAAGGGCGTGACTTTCTACCACTTCCGCCTGCGCTTTGAGCAAGGGCCGGCCCACCTGTACATGCTGGAGGTGAGCCCGGAGAGCGGGTACACGATCCGCCCGGTGCTGGCAAACGATCGTATCGGCTCGCTTGCGCCGGTGGAGAATCTTGCCAGGCAGGTAAGCGCCGTGGCGGCCATAAACGGCGGTTTCTTTGACACCGGCGCGTCGCGATTGCCGGTTGGCCTCATCAAGATTGACCACCGGACTGTCTTCGAGCAGTTCCTGCCGCGCCCCGTGTTGGGGATTGACGCCACAGGCGGGGTCCATTTCGCCGCTTTTGAACTCCACTCAACGCTGTACTCTCCGGAGCAGGGCGCCGAACTGCCGCTGTTCGGATACAACAGGCCCCGCAAATACGGTGAAATCGTGGCCTACAGCTCCGAGTACGGCCGGGCGACGGGCACAAATGTGTGGGGGCGCGAGTTCATACTCAAGCGGGTGTCGCCCCGCAGCGCGAAGGAAGGCGAGGAGAATTTCGTAGGCGAGAAATACTTGATCATTGGTGAGAACAGCCACAACACGGCCATTGCCGGAGACGAGCTCATTGTCAGCCTTCATAGCAACGCGATCCGGCGCTACGGCGATCTGTTGAAGGGAATCTACCTCGGAGCTGAAGTGGAGGTGCGAACGAATCTGCCGGAAGGCTGGGAGAGATACCCCCACCTGCTGGGGGGCGGCCCGATGCTGGTTGAAGATGGGCAATACGTGCTTGACTACAAGCGTGAACGCTTTTCGGGAGCGTTGAGCACCGCCACCGCTCGCACAGCGGTAGGGCTGACCAGGAACGGGAAGATTGCCCTCATAGTCATTGATTCCGGTTCGCCGGACTATTCCGTGGGGGCGACATGGCACCAGTTGGCGATAGTAGGGCGGGACTTCCTCAATGCGAAGCACCTGATGGGATTCGACGGCGGCGGCAGCTCGACCATGTACGTCAGCGGCCGCGTTGCCAACCGCCCTCTGGGCGGCGCGCCCCGCAGTGTCGCCAACATTCTGGCAGTAGTGCCCCGGAACTGAAGGCGTGTTAGAATCGGTGCTGTGGAGCGCGTTAACCTGTTCGGGGAGAACGAGACCCCGACCAATGACACAACGGAAGCCAGGAAAAAGGAGCGCCGCATCGTGGGCAAATCCGCCAAAAAACCTGCGTCCTTTGAAAAGAAGTACGAGAGGCTGGAACGTATCCTTGACGAAATAGAGAGCGAGGACATTCCCCTGGAGAAGCTCACCAGACTCTTCGAAGAGGGCGTGGGACTTATAAAGGAGTGCTCGGCCTACCTGCAGGATGCCAGGCTGACGATCGAGAGTCACCTTGAAGAGCATGATGGTTCTTATACGATCAAGGGCCTGGAGCGGTCAGGCGGGAATGAGGGCTAAGCGGATGTGGGATTGTAGCCTGCGCTCCGTTACTGTATAATCCCGCCCTTCGCACGGCGAGGCTGTTATGTTGCCGGAAGACCAAAAAGCCCGACGAAGAAAGATGGTGGCTGCGGTGATCCAGCAGGAGATATGCGCAATCATTCTTGGTGAGGTCAAGGATCCCGCCTGCGAGGGAACCGTGGTCACCGGCGTGGAGATGAACAAGGACCTTACCTGCGCCGTGATAGGAGTGCGGGGCCGGGAAGGCCAGCTTGACGTAACCGAGCGCACGGTTGCCGCGCTCAACCACGCATCGTCATTCATCCGGCACGAGCTGCGCGGACGAGTTGGACTTAAAAAAATACCTGTACTGAAGTTCGTTGAAGACCGTGGCCTGGTGGAGAGCATCCGCATCGCCCAGCTTCTCAGCGGACTCGGTACAGGCAGTGCTGACCCAGAGGAGGGATGCGGCGGCAAAACCTGACGCGTGACATGTTTAAACAATACACCACAACCATTCGCAAGATAGCGCGGCTTACAATCAACTCGCGGACGATCTGGAATCTGCCGCACGAGAATCCCGACGGCGACACCATCGGCTGCGCCCTGGCCATCCATCACGCATTGAAGTCAGTACGGCGGGATGTCCAGACGTTTTTCAGCGAGCCGGTGCCGCGCATGTACTCCTTTTTGCCAGGCGCAGACGAGATACAGGTAACCCAGAAGCTGCCCGACAAGCTGCCGGACCTCATATTCGTCAGTGACAACGCGACCTTCGAGCGCGTGGGGGAGCCGTACGTTGACGAGCTGAATCGTCTCGGCGTCTTTTCGGTGCACGATCCGCGCCACCAGCCGGGAAGAACTACGCTGATTAACATAGACCACCACAGGGGCAATGAGCTGTATGGGGATGTGAATCTCATTGTGCCGGAGGCGGCCGCCGCCGGCGAGATTGTTTTCGCCATTTTCCGCAGGCTTCGGCTTCCGCTGCCGTCGGGGGCAGCAACCTGCCTCTATGCAGCGATTCTCACGGACACGGGAAAGTTCTCCTACAGCAACACGACACTGACAACGCTGGAGATTGCTGCGGAGCTGGTGCGTCGGGGCGTAGTGCCCCACACGGTCGTTGAGTCTATCTATAACACCCAGACCAGCGGTCAGCTTAAGCTTCTCGGCCGCGCACTGGAAGCGCTGATAATCAACGAGGACATCGGGTACTACTACTCCTACGTAACTCCGGAAATGCTGGCGGAGTTTAACTGCGACCTGTCTGATTCCGAGTATATCATTGACACGCTGAAGACTCTTGAGGAGCCGAAGATCTGCTTCCTATTCAAGGTGGTGGATGACGGGCTGGTGAAAGTCAGCGTGCGGTCCCGGAACGACTTCGATTCCACTAAAGTAGCGGAAGTGTTCGGCGGCGGCGGGCATTACGCGGCGTCGGGCTTCCGTTTCCGGGGAACACTCGACGAGGTTATTGCGGCGGTGGAAAAGGCAATGCAGGAACTCTGCAAGGACTCGCGGGAGCGTAAAGCGGGTTAGTCATGGCCCTCAGAGTCGGCGTCATAGGTGCGGGTTCGATGGGCAAGCACCACGTTCGCATCTACCACGAGATTCGCGAGGTCGAGCTTGTCGGAGTGGCCGACACCGACGAATCCGTCGCCGAAATTGCCGCAAGCCACAATACCCCCTACCACAAGGACTACCAGGAACTCCTGAAGCAGGCTCCCGAACTGGTCAGCATCGCGGTTCCGACCTCGCTGCACCGGGAAGTCGCTCTTGCAGCGCTGGAAGCCGGATGCCACCTGCTAATCGAGAAGCCCATCAGCGATACGCTGGACTCGGCCGGAGCGATTATCGATTCGGCGAAGGAGCGCGGACGCAAGGTTTTTGTAGGCCACGTTGAGCGCTTCAATCCTGCGGTTATCGCGCTCAAGGAGGCCATTTCCTCCGGTAGGCTGGGCGAAGTGCACTCCATCAGCAACCTGAGGGTCGGCGCATACAACCGCCGTATATTCGACACCGGTATCATCCTGGATCTGGGGAGCCACGATATCGACCTCATCAGTTACCTGTACGGCCGCAAGGCGGAAGCCGTCTACGCCCTTGGCGCCGCGAAGGTACACGAGTACGAAGACCACGCCGCCATCTGCCTGAAGTTCGCGGAAAGCGCCGCTGGCTACATAGAGCTAAGCTGGCTTTCGCCGTACAAGGTGCGCAAGATGTTCGTTGTCGGAACGGAGCACTTCGGGCTGGTGGATCTCATCCAGCAGTCGCTCATCGTGTACGACGGGAAAGACTGGGTGGACACGGGCCTGGTCGAACGCGAAGAGCCGCTCAAACTGGAGCTCACGAGCCTGGTGGAAGCGGTGCTCAACGACCAGCCGCCGGCGGTGTCCGGCGAGGATTCACTCTACACGATTCAGGTGGCGCTGGCGGCCATCGAGTCCTACGGCAAGGGTGACGCAGTCCACTTCCCGGAGCACGCCAATGAGCCTTATCCTACGGCGCTGAACTCCAATGAGCGGAAGTAGCGCAGCTTTGCGCGTCTTCATCTCCACGGGTGAGCTATCCGGCGACGTGCACGCCGCGCGGCTTCTGGCAGCACTGGCGAAACACCCGGCGGTGGACTCGCTGCAAGCCACCGCGCTCGGCTCGGTCAACCTCAAAGATGCAGGCGCCACGGTGCTATACGACACAGCGGTAGGTTCCGCGATGGGGGTCATCAGCAACCTCATGCGCGCGCCGGGTCACGTGCGCCTGTTTCGCCAGACCGCGCGGCGCATTCTGCGCGACCGGCCTGACGCGGTGATTCTCGTTGACTGGCGGTTTTTCAACCTCAAGCTCGCCAAAGCCCTGCGGGATGGCGGGTACGACGGAGCGATTGTCCATTACATTGCACCGGTTATGTGGCAGGCGGCTTCCGATGAGCGCTTCGAGAAAATTGCCGAGCAACCGGAGAGCTTCCGCCGCCGCGTTGGCAGTCGCTTCGAGCAGATGCGGGAGTCGGTTGACCTTGCGCTGGCAATCTATCCGATTGGCCTGAAGCTGTTCGAGCACTTCGGGGTAAATCACGCCTTCATCGGGCATCCCCTGTGCGACCAGATCAAGCCCAGGCTTGCTGAAGGCGAACTGCGAAGGCTCGTGGATGCCGAGGGAAACGCACCGCTCATCGGATTGATGCCCGGTTCGCGCCGCGAGGAAGTCTCGCTCATCGGCTTAGAACTCGTGCGCGCTGCGCGCATCATCGCCGAGAAGCTGCCCACGGCGGTATTCGCACTACCGGTGGCGCTTCCGGGGCTGCGTGACAGCCTGCTGCGGATGGCGAAGGAGTGCTCGGTTGACATAAAGCTGCTGGAACCTGAGCAGCGCTATGACCTGCTCACAAGCGCAAACCTGATGATAGTCGCATCGGGCACGGCCACCCACGAGTGCGCCATCGCCGGGACTCCGCACATCGCGGTCTACAAGGTGCGCCCGCTCTACGACTTCCTGTACGCGACATTCACCCGCTTCCGGCTGCCGGCGTACGCCTTCCCCAACATCATCGCCGGACGGCACGTGATTCCCGAGCTTGTGCGCGGCGACTGCAACTCCGCGAAGATTGCGCGCACCGCTTTGTCGCTTTTGTCTGATCCCGCTGCGCTCGCCCGAATGCGCGACGACCTGGCGCAAGTCCGGCAACACATCTGCCGTCCTAAAACGGTCGAGACCGCAGCGAATCTCATCGTTGACGCCATCCAATCGCGCCTGCGATAGAATACTTACGATGGAATCGCTCATTCCCGCCGCCAGGAAGTCACAGGAACGCGCCCTGACCGTGACTGAGGTGACGCATCTGGTGCGCGGGCTGATTGAGAGCGAGCCCGTCCTGCAGGACATCTGGGTGCGCGGGGAGACCAGCAATGTCCGCCCGACGCCGACCGGCCATCTCTTCTTTACGCTGAAAGACGAAGGCGCGCAGCTTTCCTGCGTGTTTTTCGGCTATTCCCGCCAGCGTAAGCGCGAGGTCAAGGACGGCGTCGAGGTCTACGCGCTGGGCGACATCACCGTCTACGAGCAGCGAGGGCAGTACCAGCTTACCGTGCGCGATTTGATGCTGAAGGGCGAGGGTGAGCTGGCCGCGCGCTTCGAGAAGCTCAAACGCAGTCTGGCGGATGAAGGGCTGTTCGACGAATCGCACAAGCTCCCGCTGCCGGAGATGCCGCGCGTAGTGGGCCTGGTAGCAAGCAAACAGGCGGCGGCGTACACCGATGTGGTGAATGTGCTCTCGCGGCGCGCACCGTACCTGCGAGTCGTGCTGTTCCCTTCGCCAGTGCAGGGCGAAGAAGCCGCGCCGCAGCTCATCGGGGCGCTAAAACGGGCGGACGCGGCGAAGATTTGCGATGTCCTGATGCTAGTTCGCGGTGGCGGCTCGCTGGAAGACCTGTGGTGCTTCAACGATGAAGCCCTGGCGCGGCACATATACGCGATGAAGACGCCGGTGATTACCGGCATCGGCCACGAGGTGGATTTCACCATCGCCGATTTCGTGGCGGACTACCGGGCACCGACGCCTTCCGCCGCCGCAGAAATCGTCGCGCCCGACATCCGTGAGCTTAGCGCAAAGCTCGCGCAGTCGGCGGACGAGCTTGTCACGCTGGCGATGGGGCAACTGCAATCGCGGGAGCGCGAACTTGCGGCGGTGCGGGTCGATCGCCTGGCTGCGGATGTCATGCGGCGAATCGCGCGGCACGAGGATGGCCTTGCGGACGGGGTGGGAGTCCTGAAGCGAAACGTACGGCTCTGGCTGCAGCGCCGTCACGAAAGGCTGGAGACGGCGGCCATCAGGTTGGCTCCGCGCAGAGTTCTGAGAAGGGTTCAGGACAGGATGGCGCTGCTCGATGAGCGCGCAGGCGGGCTGGTAAATGCAGCGCGGCGTAAGCTGGACGCTTATTCGCAGAATCTGGAGCTTGCGCGTGCAAGGCTCGCGGCGGTGGACCCGCAAGCGACGCTGGACCGCGGCTTCGCGCTATTGTGGACCGAGGGACGCGGGAAATTGATTACCCGCGCGAAGCAGGCCAAAACCGGAAAGCCTGTGGTTGCCGAACTCGCCGACGGCTATATCACCGGTGTTGTCGAGGGGATTGAGGAAAAGGAGGGTGAAGGGAAATGAAGGGCGTGCTACTCGCGGGCGGTTCGGGAAGCCGGCTGCTCCCGCTTACAAAAGTCACCAACAAACATCTGCTACCGGTGGGCAGGTACCCGATGATCTACCACCCGCTTTACCGCTTCAAGCAGTCAGGCATTATTCAAGTCCTCATCGTCACGGGCAGGGAGCATATGGGCGGGGTGGTGAACCTACTCGGCTCCGGCGGTGAGCTGGGGATGGATCTGACCTACCGGGTGCAGGACGAAGCCGGCGGCATCGCGCAGGCGGTGGGGCTGGCGGAGAACTTCGTGGGCGGCGACCGCTTCCTCACGCTTCTGGGGGACAATTTGTTCGAGGACGACCTTTCAGGCGAGGTCGCAGCGTTTGAGGGTCAAAGCGAAAAGGCGCGCATCCTGCTCAAGGAAGTGGCAACCCCCAAGCGCTTCGGCGTTGCGGTCTTCGCTGAAGACGGCAGTCTCGCAGGCGTCGAGGAAAAACCCGCCGAGCCCAAGAGCAACTACGCCGTGACCGGCGCGTACTTTTACACGCCGGACGTCTTTTCAGTCATTCGCGGCCTCAAGCCCAGCGGTCGCGGCGAATACGAGATTAGCGATGTCAACGACCATTACATCGCGCAGCGCCAGATGACCTACGGCACGTTGCAGGGCGCATGGCAGGACGCGGGCACGTTTGAAAGCTACCCTCTCGCCAACGAGCTAGCCCGCGACTGGGAGCTGGATTTCTGACCGGACAGCCTGTGCTAGACTGTAGCGGATGCGAAGAGCGAGGAGTAGCGGCACCTTTGAACCGAGTCTGGTAGAATTATCTGGGCAGGCAGAAGGTCGGGTCAAATGAGCACGTCCGAAAAGTTGGTGCTGGGTTCTCAACTGCGGCAAGCAAGACTGGCTGCCGGACGGACTGAAGAGGAAATTGCGGAAAGCCTAGGCGTAAGTCCATCCTCCATCGCAAGCTGGGAGACTGATGCAGACGAGCCAAGTCTCAGCGAGCTTGAGAGGCTCGCGGAGCTTTACAGTCGGCATCTAGATTACTTCCTTAGAGAGACTACTGCTCCTCCCACGGGCATTCATTTCAGAACTACAAGTAGAGACAAGACTCAGGACTTACCTCGATATGTTGGGCCCGCGGTAGCCAAGCTGGACGAGCTGTGCAGAACGGCGTTTGAGTTAGAGAGTTTACTGGGAGAGTCACTGAAACGAGAATTCTGCGTAGCGGGTGACGATACAGAACCTAAGGCGCTGGCCAATACGGAGCGGAAAAGGCTCGGTTACGACCACGGACCTATTGGATACTTCAAAGGGCTACGTGAAAAATTAGAGGCTCAGGGCATTCGCATATTCGTAATAGATATCGGCACTGAGGCTATATCTGGTCTATCGTGGATTCACGATGAATACGGACCGTGCATTCTCATTGCCTCTTGGCAGTCAGCAGGCAGAAGGAACTTCACACTTGCGCATGAGTATGCACACCTGCTGTACCAGCACGCCCCATCAGCTTGTGACATCTCTAAGGAACTCGGTACCTACAGCAGTAGTGAGGAGCGTAAAGCTAATCTCTTCGCCGTGAATTTTCTGCTTCCTGCTACCGCGGTGGAGTCTGACTTCAGAGCACGTCAGCTATCTGCTGAACCAAGCTTAGATGACCTCGCGCCTATGTATAGAAAATGGGGTGTCAGCTCCCAAGCGCTTGTCTACAGGCTGGGCGAAATAGGTCTCATAAGTCAGTCTTGGGTAAACCACCTGCTGCCGCTTTCTGAACCGGAGATCAAGTTCGTACAGAAGAAAGGTGCGAGGCGAACACCGAAATGGGAAACCAGGCTAGGCAAACGGTTCATCGGTACTGCACAGAAAGCCTATAAGGAGGGTATTGTCTCAGCGGGCCGCCTGGCATCGCTGTTTGATGTAAACGTCCCCAAGGCTATGGAGATATTAGCGAAAGAGTAGATGCATGGTTCGAAAAGGCTCGACGATCGGTTTGTTCCCATACGTTTTCGATAGCTCCGCGCTGTTCAACCTCAAGAGGGATAAAGAAGCATGGAAGTTTCTAAAGAGCCGAGCCGACCTCGGGCAAGTTCTTATACCCGAACAAGTCGGTAACGAAGTTAGAAGGGGATGGCAATCAGACGCGGCGCGGAAGTTCTTGAGCTCCAACCCTGACACTGAGCGCGCGCTCACACGAGAGGAAGAACGCATGTACTTCCAAGTTATGAGGCAGAAGGGACTCATGCTTGGAGAGGGAGAATCTGCATGCATCGCAGTCGCAGCGGTCAACTCGTATCCTGCAGTGATAGACGAGAAACCAGGAACACGAAAGGCAAAGCAACATGCGCTTAAGTGCTACTCCTCTCAAGAGTGGCTGATTGCCACGGGCTACACTTCGAAGAAATTCTAAGACACATTAAGAAGAGCGGCGGGGTGAATCCCCGCCCTACAGGTGGGCACGGCGTGCCGTGCCCCTACGATAGAAGGTGCGGCACGAGACCGCACCCTACAGAAAGAGCCTAGTTCACCCCGAAAAAGATCACCATGTCGGTTAGGAAAAGCAGGTTCACGGTCTGCCAGATGCTGGCGCGCGACTGGGAGCTTGACTTCTAACAGCCTGTGCTAGACTGTAGCGGATGCGAAAAATCGCTCCAGTAGTGGTCTCCGGCGGCGAGGTTCCGCGCGCGCTGCGTCCCCACTTCGACCTGGCGGCGAAATCCCTCATTCCGTGGCGTGGCAGGACGCTGCTTGAATACGCTGTGGAGGCGCTGCTGGCAAGCTCATGCGCGACCCGTCCCATAGCCGTCGTCGGCCCGGAAGAAGCTCGCGCACCGCTTAGAGCTTACGGAAGCGACGTGCGGTGGCTTCAGTGCGGCGAGACGCTGATGGCCAACGCGAACATCGGATTGAAGTTTCACGGTGAAGGCAGGACGCTGCTATTGCTCTCGCCGGATTTGCCGGTAGTGACGGGCGGGGCGATTGACCGTTTCGTGGCAGCGATTCCGCCGGAAGTGGAGATAGCGGCGCCGGTGATTACGCGCGAGCAGTTCTTGCAGCGCTTCCCCGGCGCGCCAAATAAATTCCTGCCGACCGCGGACGGCGAGGTGACGATGGGAAGCGCGTTTTTCATCACCGGGCGCGCGTTGAGGATAAACATCCCTCTGGGCCAGGACGCCTACCGCGCGCGCAAGTTCCCCTGGCGGCTCGCCTATATAGCCGGACTCAAGATTACGTGGCAGCTGCTTACGCGCAGGCTCAAGCTGGGAGACGTGGAGGCGCGTGCGAGCCGGCTCTGCGACGCGCAGATGCGCGCGGTGTTCGTTGACGCGCCTGAGCTAGCCTACGATGTAGATGTTCCAGAGAACCTGGAGTATCTGGAGCGTCTGGGGGAGCAGCGTAGTGATTCTACGGCGTAGACCTTGAGTTGAGTTTGAGTGTCGTGTTGGCGACTACTTCGGGTGCGAATACTCTCCGCTCGTCACATATCTTCTTGAGATACTTGTACGGTCTCAGTCCCTTATCCTCCGCATACCAAAGCGTAACACTGATGCCCGCTTTCTTTGCCTCCTTGACCAGCGGAACGAAATCCCCATCGCCCGTAATCAGCATCGTGTGAGTGATCTGACGAGTGAACAGCAGCGAAAGGAGGTCACATGCGAGAAGAGTGTCAACCTGCTGCTGACGGTAAGCTGGCGTGCCATCTGGCTTATCGCCCACATATACCAGCCGTCCCAGCCTAATCTCCAGTTTGGGGATAGCCTTAAGATGCCCCAAAAAGGACTCGAACCTGGCAATTTTCCCCCTGTCCTCAGCCTCTGATCCCTTTCTAATAACTGGTTTGCAGTTGTAGTAGAACGCCTTGAGAAGCTCATGCTCTTCAGCGCAAGTATCGATCAACTTACGGTAGTCAATTGCCGCTCCTTCATAGATGAGTTCCCGTACCTTCTCAAGGTAACCAGCATCTATGAAAACGGCACACTTCCCCACAAAAAAAAGCCTACCGTCCCCGAAGGGACGATAGGACGTATTATCACGCAAGTAATTATACCATCGCTACTGGATATTCTGCTAGCGACATCCAGTAATTACGATAATACGCTCGGTTAAATTTCGCAATACTATTAGGCAGCCAGGGCGGCGTTGTTTAAGAACCATCGTTTTTCAAACCTACGCACTACTACCGACGCTCTAAGCCTTGACAAAGGTGTGTTGGGTTCCTACACTTACAAATCGCCTGAGGAACGACGATGTACGCGGTAATCGAAATCAAGGGAAAGCAGTACCGGGTGGAAGAGGGCGACCGGTTCATCATCCCACGCTACAAAGCAGCGGATGGTGACGAAGTCAAGCCCGACCGGGTGCTGCTCGTCGGCGGCAAGAAGCTGAAAATCGGCACACCCGATGTAAAAGGCGCCGCGGTGAAGCTCGTGGTCGTGGGCCAGCAGCGAGGGCCCAAGATCCGAGGGTTCAAGTTCCGGCCCAAATCGGGCTGGAAGCGTTCCTGGGGCCATCGTGACGAGCAGACCGTCGTGCAGGTGGAGAAGATAAAGGCCTAAGAGGCGCATTATGGCACACAAGAAAGGACTTGGCAGCAGTCGTAACGGCCGTGACTCCAATGGCCAGCGCCGGGGCGTAAAGGTATACGGTGGCCAGAGAGTCGCGGGCGGCAACATCATCGTGCGCCAGGTGGGCAACCGGGTCTATGCCGGCGACGGTGTTGGGCAGGGACGCGATTTCACCCTGTTTGCGCTCCGCGAAGGGGTTGTGCAGTTTGGCCGAAAGGGTAAGAAGGTTATCTGTGCGGTAGTCGAAGCCTAGCGCGCTATTCGCCCCGCTTTGTTTTCCATACTGGTCTCTCCGCCGATTGCGTGCTAAAGTTCTAGCGAGCGCAATCGAACGAAAACCCCACATTGTGCATCTAACTGTAAGTACGCAACGTACCAGGAGTGCCCATGCGTTTTTCCCGATGGCTCTACCGCAGTAAGTGGTGGCTCATATCCGCAGCGATTGTTGTGGCGGCGTTCGTCTATGGCGTCCGAGCCAATATGGACGGGGCGAGCACGGCCGCGGAGATGGAATACACAGTCGAGCGCCGGGACATCGTCCGCGAGGAAACCGTCACCGGCTCCCTTGAAGCCAAGAGCCAGATCGATGTGAAGGCCAAGGTCGGCGGGATACTCAAAGAAGTGCCGGTGAAGGAAGGCGACACCGTCGCCCGGGGCATGGTGCTCGCCCGGATCGACGAGGTTGACCTACGCAAGGCGCTCAAGCTGTCCCAGGCCAGATACAACCTGGCGCTTGCGCGGCACGAGAAGCAGAAAAAGGGCGGCACGCGGGAGCAGGTGTCGAGTCTGGAAGCCGATGTAAAGAACCGCGAGGTGGAGCTTGAGCTTGCCCGGGAGAACCTGAACCGCATACAAACGCTCTACGACAAGGGCTACTCCTCCGACCAGGAACTGGAAGACGCTAAGGGGCGGCTCGCCCGCGCTGTAGCAGCGCACGACGACATCAAGCAGCGCCTGGAGTTCGCCCGCACGAGCGCGTCGCCCGAGGACCTTGCCATCGCCGAGGCCGAGCTGAAGCAGTCCAAGCTCCAGCTCGATTTGGCACACGAGGACCTCCAGAACGCGATCATCCGCAGTGAGGTTGATGGCAAGGTGCTGGCGGTCGAACTCGATCCCGGTGACACCGTTGTCGCTTCCGTCGACGGGCGCGAGGGAAACGTGATTATGATCGTGGGCGACACCACGGCAATCCTCGTTGAGTGCGAAATCGGCGAAGACCTTATCGGCGTACTCAGTGAAGGGATGGACGTGGAATTCGAACTGTCGTTCATTAAGGACCGTAAGGTGCCGGGCAATATCACCCGCATTTCGCACTTCGGTCGGCCCAACCAGAACGGTGTCGTGATGTTCCCCATGGAGATGGAACTCGCAGAAGACATCGGTGAGCCCCGTCTGGGGAGCACCGCAAGGGGAAAGATTACTGTGGACAGCGCGGAAGACGTGCTATCACTGCCGGTAGTGGCAATATCCAGCCGAGGTGAGGAGAAAATCGCCAAGAAGGTGGCCGGTAACGGCACAACCGAGGAGGTTGTTGTCGAGACGGGTATCTCCGACGGGCGTTTTGTGGAAATAGAGTCCGGCCTGGAAGAGGGCGACACCGTTATAGGCGACTTCAGCGAGCCTGAAAGCGGTCCCTCTGGTGGCCGGGGCGGCGGCCCAATGGGTCCACACTAGCGGGCACTAAGGGATGCTTGAGCTCCTTAAACTGGCGACGGCGAGCCTGCTGAGCCAGCGCGCGCGCACCTTCCTCACGATGTTCGGTATCGTCTGGGGTATTGCCGCAGTCATCATCCTTGTTTCCATAGTAGGCGGTTTTAAGGCGCAAAACGATGAGCTCTGGCTCGGTATGGGCATAGATAAAGTACAGCTGCGGTATTCCGACTCATACGAGGTGGCCGGTACCCGCTATCCGCTGGTAGCCGACAAAGAGGACGCTGATTTCATTATCGCCTACAGCTCAAACGTGCGCCGGGCCGGAATCGAGCAGGAAGAACACCGGCAGATGGAGGCGATCACCGGCGCGTCCCACGGGGGATCTGCAGAAGGCGATTGGTACGGCATAGTCGGGATAACGCCGCAATTGCGCGAGCTGCGCGGTCTCAACGTGGAGTACGGGCGCTTCCTTTCGACGGTGGATTATGACCAGGCGAGCAAAGTTGTGGTCATAGGCAGCGATGTCGCTAAGGGCCTTTGGGGTGACGACACCGTTCCGGTGGGCGAGATACTGGGAATATCCGGCACCAACTTCACCGTTGTCGGGATTACGCCAGAGGACGCTGGACGCATGCGATGGCGCGTGCTGATGCCCCTGCAAACTTATGAAACGAGTTTGGGGCTGGTGGGCCAGACCGGGCGATTCAGCATAATGGTCGAGATGAAGGACCCGAAGCTGTACGACCAGACCGTGATCGAGATCAGGCGGATGCTCGCCGCGCGCCACGGCTTCGATCCCGGCGACGAGGATGCGATCCGCTTCGAGGACTTCGCACGCTGGCGCGAACAGGGGCAGGCGATGTTTCTAGCGATGTTCGTGGTCTTCTACTTCGTGGGTGTGATGACTCTAGCCATAGGCGCCGTCGGGGTGATGAACATACTACTGGTCAGCGTGCGCGAGCGGACCCGGGAGATAGGCCTGCGCAAGGCGCTGGGAGCGCCCAGCCGGTCGGTGCTCGCCCAGTTTCTGCTCGAAGCGCTCATCCTGACCACAATCGGTGGCGTCATCGGGATAGCGCTCGGACTCTCCGCAGTGGGGATGCTGCGTGGCACCATGGGGGAAGTTGAGGGTTTTCCCACGCCGGTGGTTACGATGACTTCGGTATACGCTGCGGTAATAGTGAATCTGCTTGTGGGTATACTTGCCGGGACTTATCCGGCGCGCCAGGCTGCGACCGTGGATCCCATCGTCGCCCTGAGGGCTGAATAATGGTCGCACTTCGTGACCTGCTGAAACTGGTTCTGGCCAATCTGATGGCTAACCGAGGCAGGGCCGCCCTGACCATGTTCGGCATCGCATGGGGAATCGCCACGGTGGTTTATCTCATCGCGATGGTATCCGGTTTCAAGGAGCAGAATGTCCGGCAGATGAACAGCTTCGGCGTGAACATGCTGGTTCTGGATTACCAGCGGTACTACGACCTGGAAGGCACGCTCATGCCGCTCACGCACGACATATCAGACGCGGCATACATAGTCGAGAACTGCCCGTACGTGATACGTGCGGTTCCGCGCGTGGAAAACTGGGCGCGGATGGCCGTCGGCGACAGGGAGCGCAGGTTCCGCTTTGTGGCGTCAACTCCGGACGTGCAGGAGCAGATGGAAATTCAAACAGCGCACGGGCGCTTCTTCAACGCCGTGGACTACGACACTGCAAGCAAGGTTGCCGTCGTGGGCCACCGGGTAGCCGAGCATTTCTGGGGTGAAGGCGTAAACGCCGTGGGGGAGCAGCTTACCGCTTCCGGAACGGTATTTAATGTCATAGGCCAGGTTGACCGGCAGCGCACCAGCAGCGACTGGAGCGTATACGTGCCGCTAAGCGTCTACGAGGGCCTGTTCGGGCGCGTGGGCGAAGGCAACGCGGGCGCACTCACCATCTACGCCACGCTCGATAACGTCACCAACTTCGACAAGGGCTCGGTGATGGTACGGCGGCTGCTGGCGGCAAGACACGGCTTCGACCCGGACGATGAAAATGCGATTCGGCTCCGCGACTATTCCGAATGGCGGGAGGAAGCGGCAAAGATATTTTTGATGTTCTTTGCGCTTTTTTACTCGATCGGGCTGATTACGCTCGCCATCGGCGCGGTCGGCGTGATGAACGTGATGCTCATAAGCGTCCAGGAGCGCACGCGCGAAATCGGACTGCGGAAAGCGCTGGGCGCGACGCCGGGAAGCATCCTGCTGCAGTTCATCCTGGAAGCGCTTTTGATAACGCTCATCGCGGGCTTCATCGGCTTGACGGTGGGGCTGCTGCTGAGCGGAATAATGAGGCAGCTTCCGCTGCCGGACGAGTTCCCGCCGCCGGTCGTTACCGCTGCAGCGGTCTACGTGGCGGTTGCGGTAAACGTGGTCGTGGGCATTCTCGCCGGCGCACTGCCGGCGCGCCAGGCCGCGCGCCTTGACCCTATCGTGGCAATGCGCGCGGAGTAGCTCTGGCGCATTAGGGGCCGCCTGCTGTGCTATCATCTGGGGCGCGATGAAACCCACCGTTGTCATTGTGGGCGCCGGTGAGGTCGGCTCCTATCTGGCCCACTACCTGTCGCACGAAGCCTGCACGGTTAAGGTCATCGACGTCAGCGGCGAGAGGCTTCTGGCTCTGCAGGAGCAGATCGACATCGCGGTGATAGAGGGCAGCGGCGCGTCGGCGGAAGACCTGCGCAAGGCTGATTGCAGGAACGCAGACCTGCTTCTGGCCACCACCGATTCCGACGAGGCGAACCTCCTCGCCTGTCTGGTCGCTAAAAAACTCGGCGTCAAGCGCACCATTGCGCGCATAAGGCACATGGAGAGCCAGGGGGGGCACCACTTCTACCGCAACCAGCTGGGAATTGACCTCGTGGTGGATCCTGACGCACTGGCCGCGGTCGAAGTGGAGAACATCGCGCGGGAAACCGGCACGGTGGGAGTCGAGTACTTCGCCGACGGTCACGTGCAGCTCAGCAAGATCGTGCTGGATGAGAAATGCAAGATACTTGGCAGCCCGCTGCGGGAAGTTGACTTCCCGCGCGACAGCCTGGTTGTTGCGATTATCCGGGGCAGCGACATCCTGATTCCGAGCGGTGACGATGCGCTCAGGCCAGGCGACCAGGTGCTCATTATTACGCGGGCGGGTGACAAGAGTCTTATGCGGCGCGTCTTCAGCAGCGTATCGCAGCCTTCGAAATACGTGATGATACTCGGCGGCAGCAGGATCGCACGTACCATTGCGGCGCGCCTGGCGAGACACCGGATTACGACCAAGCTGATAGAGGCGGACCGCACTCACGGCTGGGAAATATCCCGGGCGTTGGAGCGGGTTCAGGTCATCCACGGTGACGCAACGGACATTGACCTTCTGCGCAGCGAGTACATCAAGGACGTGGATATTCTCATTGCCGCTGAGGGAAGGGACGAACTGAACATCATCTCCTGCTTGATGGCGCGCGAGCTGGGCGCGAAGAAAACGATTGCGATTATCGAGCGCGGCAGCTATTTGCCGCTGGCAACGAAGCTGAAGGTTGACGTCACGTTGTCGCCCCGGCTGCTGGCCGCGGGGAAGATACTCGCGTTCGCCCTCAGCCCTAATATACACTCGCTTTCGCTGGTGGGGGACGGCGCAGCCGAGGTCCTGGAATTCGCGTTGCCGCGCGACTCCTCGGTCGTGGGCAAGCCTCTCTCCGAACTCGACCTCCCATCGGGGGTCATCGTTGCTGCGGTAAGCCGCAACGGCGAGGTGATTATTCCGCGCGGATTCACTGTGCTCAACAGCGGCGACACTATAATCGTCTTTGCACTGGCGGAGCACGTGCCGAAGATCGCTCACATGTTTGCCTAAGGGGATGATGACCACTCGGAATCAGCAGGGGGGAGCGCTCACGCGGGGTAGCTGAATGAACTTCCGCATTGTCGCAAAGTTCCTGGGGCTTTTCTTTTTCTTCTACACCGCGGTGCTTGTGGTGCCGTTGCTGGTGGCATTGCACTACCGGGAACTGGACGTCGTCCAAGCATTCGCCGCGGTCATCGTTTTCACTTTCGCCCTGGGCGCGGCGCTCTATCTGCGGATGCGGAAGACGACGCAGCAGATGTTCCGCAAGGAAGGACTGCTCGTAGTCTCGCTGGGCTGGCTTCTGATGGCGGCGATAGGAGCGCTGCCGTTCTACATCTCACGCTGGATACCAACGTATACCGACGCGTTCTTCGAGACGATGAGCGGTTTCACAACGACCGGCGCGAGCATTCTCACTAACATCGAAGCTCTCCCGCACGGTCTGCTCTTCTGGCGCTCATTCACCCACTGGCTCGGCGGAATGGGCATCATCGTATTGTTCATCGCCATCCTGCCGATGCTCGGCGCCGGCAGCAAGCACCTGTATCGCGTCGAGATTCCCGGTCCCAGCAAGGACACCTTCATGCCGCGCCTCCGGCACACGGCGATGGCGCTCTGGGGCATTTACATCGGCATATCGCTTGCAGAATTCGTCGCCCTGATGGCTTGCGGGCTGGACTGGTTCGAGGCTTCCACCCACACGTTCGGCACGATGGCTACCGGCGGTTTCTCCACCCACAGCGGGTCCATCGCCGCGTTTAACAGCCCGGCGATCGAATGGGTCATCATTTCGTTCATGCTGCTGGCGGGTATCAACTTCTCGCTATACTTCCAGGCGATTCGCGGACGCTTCCTGTTTTTCCGCGATACCGAGTTTCGCGCATACCTGTTGTTCGCCTTGATAATCGCGGGTGTCATCTATATCGTTAACACCGTTGGCGGAGCTTTGGCAACAGGGAGTGAAGGAGTGCGCACGAGCACCTTCCAGACAGTTGCCATCCTGACGACTACGGGCTACACCACGGCGGATTTCGATGCCTGGCCCGCGCTCTCCCGGATGCTGCTTTTCGGCCTGATGTTCATCGGCGCGAGCGCCGGAAGCACCGGCGGCGGCTTGAAGATAATGCGCATACTCATTCTCGCCAAGTGGGCCTGGCGCAGCATCATTCGCACATTTCATCCGCAAAGCATTCTGCCGATTAGGATTAGCGGGATTATGCTGTCGCAGGAGATGGAAGACCAGATTACAGGCCTTTTCGTCGCCTTCGTGGGGTTGTTCATTGCGGGAGCGGTGA
The DNA here is from genome assembly GCA_030606285.1 of Planctomycetales bacterium. Lineage (GTDB taxonomy): Bacteria > 4484-113 > 4484-113 > 4484-113 > 4484-113 > JAGGTK01. The sequence continues at coordinate 77,719 of JAUWGS010000009.1, forward strand.
CGATGAGTCTTCTGGGTTACGATTTCGTCACCAGCTTCAGCGCTTCGATCGCCTGCCTGGGGAACATCGGCCCGGGTTTGGGCAATGTGGGCGCGAGCCAGAACTACGCCTTCATCCATCCCTTTGGCAAATGGGTGCTTTCCGTACTTATGATGGCCGGCCGTCTGGAGGTCTATGCGGTGGCGGTGCTCTTCGTTCCGGCATTCTGGCGCAAGTAGGTTCAACGGACTCTCGCGAGCTAACGCAATCGTTGCACCAAGGCCAAGCCCTGATTCTGCTGAATGCTCTCGGTAGTTTTCCGCGCCTGTTGCTAATCTCTCTAACATTGTGCTACAAATCATCGCTATGTCATCGGACGGCGAGGTCCTCTATCAGGCGGCGCTAGCGCGAATTCCCGGCGTGGGCGCGCGCCTGCTGCGCGAACTGCGCACTGTCTTCGGCACCTACGCAAACGCGTGGAACGCCGCGCCCGCTGAATGGCTGGACGTTCCCGGCGCATCGGGGGGACTGCGGGACAGGTTCGAAACCTTCCGTTCCTCGTTTGATCTCAAGGCTTTCTCCTCGAAGCTGAAGGAAGATGGGATATTCCTGATCGGGCTCGACCAGCCGGGCTACCCGGAGGCGCTTGCCGCCATCAGCTCGCCGCCACCTGTGCTGTACGCCCGGGGGAACATCGAGCCGCTGCTTCCCGACAAGATTGCGGTTGTGGGCACACGCAAGGCCTCGGAGTACTACCTGAAGCGCACCCGGCAACTGGCGCACGATCTGGCGTCGCTTGGCCTGACGATTGTCTCCGGAATGGCGCTGGGGATTGACGGCGCGGCGCACGAGGGCGCGCTGGAAGCGGAAGGGATGACCATCGCTGTGCTGGGCAGTGGGATTGACCACATTTACCCGTCCCAGCACGAAGCGCTGTACCGCGAAATCGTAGAAAAGGGGCTGGTTCTCAGCGAGTTTCCTCCGGGCACGCCGCCGGCGAAAGAGAACTTCCCGCGCCGCAACCGCATCATCGCCGGATTGAGCCACGGCGTCGTTGTGGCCGAAGCGCCGATGGGCTCGGGTGCGCTCATAACCGCCGACCTGGCGCTGGAGAACGGTCGGGAAGTTTTCGCCTTCAGCGGGAGGCCCGGCTTCCGCTCGTCGCAGGGATGCCACGACTTGATCAAGTCCGGCCGCGCCAAGCTCATTGACGACGCTGACGATGTGATGGACGAATGGCCCCAGCGCAAGTCAGAGCTGCTGGAAGAGCAGGTCAAGAAGCTCAAGGCACACCTTTCCCTACCTGGCGTGGAAGAGCGCGTTACGGGCAAAGCCCCGAAAGCTCCCGCTAAACCTGCGCCTAAACCGGCGGCGCGGGCTTCGATCGAGGCGAAGGAAGAGGAGCTTGAGCTGCTGGGCAGGATCAGTTACGAAAAGAGCCATATAAACGATGTTGCGCGAGCGACGGGTATGAGTATCGCGGAGTTGGCAGCGCGCCTGACGATGCTGGAGCTGAAGGGTCTTGTCAGGTCCCTGCCCGGAGGATATTACCAGCGACTGTAACTAACTGGAGCAGCAATTAGTGGCAACCACATCCACCAAGCACAAACCATTAATCATTGTCGAATCGCCGACCAAGGCGCGCACGCTTTCGCGCATCCTAGGCCAGGGCTACCGCGTTCTGTCATCGCAGGGGCACGTCCGCGACCTGCCGGATAAGGAACTGGGCGTGGACATCGAGAACGGCTACCAGCCGAAGTTCCGCATCATCGGGCGCAAGAGCAAGGTGGTGAAGAGCCTTCGCGACGCAGCCAAGGAAGCACAGGTGATACTGCTGGCAACCGACCCCGACCGGGAGGGGGAAGCCATTGCGTGGCACCTGGCGGAACTGGTTAACCGGCCGGTGCAGCGCGTGGAGTTTCGCGAATTCACACGCCGCGCGGTGCAGGATGCGGTGAAGCACCCGCACGACATAAACCGCCGACGCGTTGACGCTCAGCTTGCGCGCCGGGTGCTCGACAGGCTCGTCGGCTACCGCATCTCACCGGTACTGTGGCGCAAGGTGCGGCGCGGCCTGTCAGCCGGGCGGGTTCAGTCCGTAGCGGTGCGCTTTATCTGCGAGCGCGAAGAAGAGATACGCGCGTTCAGTCCCCAGGAATACTGGACGCTGGAAGGGCAGTTCGCCGGCGACAGTGTGGCTTTTGCCGCGCAGCTTGTCGAAGTTGACGGCAGGCGCATCGTGCATCCGTCCAAGGAGCAAAACGCGAGCACGCGCATTGTTGCGAGCGAGGAAGAGGCCACGGTGCTCCGCGACGCTCTGCTGCCGCTCGAATACGCCGTGGATTCGGTGCAGGAGAAGAAAATCTCCAAGTCTCCCGCGCCGCCCTTCATCACCGCGACGCTTCAACAGGCTGCGTTCAAGAAGCTGGGTTTTCAGGGCAAGCGCACGATGCGCACGGCGCAGCAGCTCTACGAGGGCATTGATGTCGGCGAGGGGCTGGAGGGTCTCATCACCTATATGCGCACCGATTCAGTGCGCGTGGCGGCGGAATTCGTGCAGGCTGCGCGCGAGCACATCGCCGAGTCCTTCGGTAGACCCTACGTGCCGGAAAAGCCGCGCGCGTGGAAGAGCCGTGCCGGCGCACAAGAGGCTCACGAAGCCATTCGCCCGACGAATCTTGCCTACACGCCGGACCGCGTTAAGAGCTATCTAAGCTCCGACCAGCTAAAAATATACACGCTAATCTACAACCGGTTTCTCGCGTCGCAGATGGCCAACGCGCAGCACCTTCAGCGCCAGACCGAAGTCGTGTCATCAGGCGGAGATGTGGCTGCCAGGTTCCGGCACACCGCAACGACGGTGAGCTTCGACGGCTTCCTGCGCGTGTACCGGGAAGAAAACAACCAGGACGAGAAGGCAAAGCCCGGCGACAGCCTTGCCGGCGTCCGCGAGGGCATGGGGCTTGACCTGAAGGAGCTGACACCGTCCCAGCATTTCACCAAGCCGCTGCCGCGCTACACCGAAGCGTCGCTCATCAAGACTCTTGAGGAATTCGGCATCGGCCGCCCGAGCACTTACGCGCCGATTCTCGATACGATTGTGGAACGGGGCTATGTGGAGCGCGAGGGCCGCAACATGGCCCCAACCGAATGGGCATTCCTGGTGATAGCGCTGATGAAGGACTACTTCCCCGAAGTCGTGGATGTGGACTTCACGGCGCGGATGGAGCAACGGCTGGACCTGGTCGAGGAAGGAAAGGACCGGTGGCAGGAGCTGGTGGACAGCTTCTATCAGCCGCTCGCGAAGAAGATCGAGCTGGCGCTCGCCGACCGCAGCAAGAAGTACAAGCCGGAGGCACGGGAGCTGGACGAGAAGTGCCCTGAATGTGGGAAGCCGCTGGTGGAACGCAGCGGCCGCTACGGGAAGTTCATCGCGTGCAGCGGCTATCCGGATTGCCGATATGTGAAGCGGGACAATGGAGCCAAGGGCGCAATCGGCAAGCCGCTCGATGAACGCTGCCCCAAGTGTGGCGCTCAACTCGTTGCGCGGCGCAACCGCTGGGGATGGGAGTTCGTAGCGTGCCCGTCGTATCCCAAGTGTGATTACGCCCGGGAGCCGCAGTTGCGCTGCCCCAAGTGCGGAGGAGCGTTGCATCGGCGCCAGGCAAAGAACCGGCGCGTGTTCTACGTGTGCGAGAACAGCCCCGGCCCCGGTGAAGACAAGGAGTCCGCATCGGGTAAGACCTGCGACTTCGTCCTGTTCGCGCGGCCCACCGTTGACAAATGCGAGCTGTGCGGCTGGTTCATCGCCGAGCGCAAGCAGCGCGACAAGGTGTTGCGCTTTTGCAGCAACCCCGAGTGCGCGAACCATTCGGGAATAGCCTTACCCGATAGCGAAAAGGAGTGAGCACTGATGGCAGTGGTTGAGCTTACAGTCGTTTGCCTGGGCACGGGCTCGACGAGCCTGAGCAACGTTGTGGCGTTTGTCGAGCGCGAAATCCGCGCGAGCGGCCTGCCCAGCCGCCTGAACCCGATGAGCACGACGATAGAAGGCGACCTGAGCGACATCTTCGCGCTGGTTGAGCGGATTCACGACAGGCTGGAAGCCGAAGGCTACGGCCGCATCTCAACCTCCATCAAGATCGACGATCGCCGTGACCGTCCCGGCCCGAGGATGGACGCGAAGCTAAAGTCGGTAGAAGACAGGCTGAAGTAAGGCTATTGCTCGAAATGGATGACGAGCCGGCGCAGCGCGAGCAGCGCGTTATCATCCAGGCCAACGGCGCTACGCAGCGGCACCAGCCTCTTCCCGTAGTCGGCTTCGACGCGCACCTCAGGCAGATGGGGCACTTCCGCAAGTGGCATTCGCCTGCCGGAAAGGCTTACCAGATCCGGTTCGCTCCGGTCTCCCACGCGAGGGAACAGATGCTCTCCGAACACCGGAGGCACGCCTGTCAGTTCGCCGCCGCCATAACTGTCCACGATCATATACTGCGGCGCGACGCGTGACTTGGCCATTTCCTGCGACTGGCTGTGGTTCCAGGGAATTATCTGGAAGCCGCCGATTTGCCCGCGCGGGCTTGTGGAGATGTCCAGCACTCCGGCGTGTGACGCGCGTATCGAACCCACCGGCGCAAGGTAGCTGCCGGGGAATCGTCCCACACCGGTCACCCGTTTCTCGATCTTGCCCACAGCGCTGCGTGTCATATTGGCGAAGGTGGCTTCCACCCGCCCTCCTAGCTTGTTCTCAAACGTCAGGCTCGTCAGCATCGTTTTGGGCGGGGTCACTTCAATGAGGAGTACATCCCCCGGCTCGGGTGCAAAGCCCAGCTCCAGCCTTGTTGTTCGCCCCTCACGCAGGCAGCGGACGCGCGCCCCCTGAACCGGCGAAAAGCTGCCGCCGAAAAGGTATACGCCGCTCTCGATGTCGGTGTAAACGCAGTAGTCAACCGGCGCTTCCGGCTCGCCGTCCAGCGAGCGGCCGTGCAACTCGCGAGGCGCGATGGTTATGGACGACCCGCGGTTCAAATGGGCCAGGCCGAAGACCTTGATGTGAATAGCGTTTACGGCAGACGCGACGACCGTGCTGCTCTTGCCCCACAGCGTAGCGTGAAAGGATAGTCCGCGCACCGTCGTTGCCGGCCGCAGCACGTGTCCAAGGACGTACGTGTTGTCATCTCCCGGCGCGCCCTGCGTGAGATCGGTGAGCAGTATCTCGCCGCCCTTGCGGTTCTCGAAGCTCAGCAGGAAATGATACGCCCCGGGTTCCGGCGGGGATTGGGCAGCGCTGGTCGCAAAGAGTACTGCGCCAGATGCAATGAGCAACAGCGCAAGACAGATTAGTTTCCGCATCCCGCTCATTCTGTTCGGCAAAGCCGCATTGTGGGTCACGCCGCTACTCCGCAAGCTCATCTTCGGTGAAGAAGTTCGCAACCTCGATTCGCGCTGTCTCAGCGCTGTCGCTCCCGTGCACCAAATTGAGTTCGGTTGCTATGCCCAGGTCGCCGCGTATGGTGCCCGGGGCCGCGTCAGCGGGGGAAGTCGCGCCCATCATGCTGCGCACCTGCTTGACTGCGTCCTCACCATCCAGCACCATTGCGACAATGGGCCCGCTTGTGATGTGCTTTATCAGTTCGGCGTAGAATGGCTTACCGCGGTGCACTTCGTAGTGCATTTCGGCAAACTCGCGCGACATCGTCAGCATCTTGAGCGCAAGGATTCTCAAGCCGTTTCGCTCGAAGCGCCCAATAATCTCACCGGTCAGGTTGCGCTGCACCCCGTCGGGCTTAACGAAAACGAGCGTGCGTTCAGTCATTTGCCTTCGACTCCTTCTGCGAATCCAGGTCTTCCATCGAGCGTTGCTGCAGGTCGCTAATCTCCTTGGCCGATATGTCCGACCAGCCGGATTCATCAGCGAAGTATCCGGCGTTGTAATGCTCGCGTTCGAGAATGGTCTCCAGCGTAGCGACGACCTCACCGTCCAGCCACGCGCCTTCTTCGTCACCGAAGCGCCCGATATGGGGCTTGGTGAGCTTCTTGCATTCTGCCAGCGCTTCGGAGGGAGTCTTGCCGCGCTTGTACGGCCGCTCCTGCATCATCGCGTGGAATATGTCGGCGACGGCCAGTATCCGGCCCTCCAGCGGAATCTCTTCCGCTTTGAGGTTATACGGATAACCGGTGCCGTCCAGCCGCTCGTGGTGCATCCCGGCGATGCGCGGGACATCGCGCATCTCCTTGGTGAAGTAGACCATACCGAGTATCTCGATGGTTCTCTCGGCGTGTGCCCACATTATCTTGAACTCCTCGGGCGTAAGCTGGCCCGGCTTCATCAGGATGGAGTCCGGGATGGCGATCTTTCCGTAGTCATGGAGCACACCGGCGACGCGGATGAACTCAACGCGCTGCGGGGTGAAGCCCATCTCCTTTGCCAGCGCCACGGCGACGCCGGTGACCATCTTCGAATGGTCGGCAGTGGTCGGGTCTTTAGCATCCACGCTGGTCGCGAGTACTTCGATGAAGCTGTTGAACTGCTTCTTCTGGTCCTCGTAGAGTATCGCGTTTTCGATTGCGACGGAGGCGCTTCCAGACAGCGCCGCCAGCATCTGCTCGTCGGCGGTGGTGAAGCGGTCGAAGTCCAGCTTGTTGAGCACCTGGTATACGCCGATGAGATCGTCCTTCTTGTTCATCAGCGGCATGCACAGAATGCTCTTGGTGAGGTAGCCGGTCTCGCGGTCCACTTCGGGGTTGAATAGCGGATGCGAATAGGGATCGCCTATGTTGAGCGTGTCCTTGGTCTCGGCGACGGCGCCGGCGATGCCCAGTCCCACAGGCATGCGTATTTCATTTGCCAGCCCTTCGCCGACAAAGGTGAATATTTCCTCGGCCTCGTCGTCGTAGAGCCAGACTGTGCTGCGGTCGGCGTCGAGCAGCCAGGAGCACTGCCGTGCCAGCTCGGTCAGAAGCTCCTTTAGGTGGAGCTTCCCGCTGACGATTGTGCTGACCTTCATCAGCGCTTCGGAGTCGTGCTGCATTTCCTGGTAGGCGCGGCGCAGCTTGATGGTCTGCACCACGGGTGAGAGTATCTCCCGGAGATGCGCCACCGTCTCGGCGAGAAACTCGTAGTCCTCGCCCGATTCCCTGAACTCAAACAGCAGCACTTCGGTGATGCTGCCGTCGCTGCCGGTCAGAGGCAGGAGGAACCACTGGTCAACGCGTTCGCGCAGCCTGGGTATCGCCTCGTCAACGTCGCTCGAACGGACGAGAAACGGCGCTTCCGTGTCGGCCTGCGCCAGGGATTTCTCTGCAAGCTCCTGCTTGAGCTCGCCTAGAAGCGCTTCCTCTACATCGGTCAGCGGAAGCTCTTCGCCCGCCAGCGGAAACTCCTTGCCGACCATCCCTTCTTCCACCGGGAATCGGGTAAGGCAAAACGGCGGGATAAGGTCGCTCAGTGCGCCCTGAAGCCTGCGCCCGAGTTCCTCGAAGCTTCCGCTGTCGGCGATGTCGCGGTGCAGCAAGAGCAGCTTTTCAAGCCTTGCGGCCTTATCCGCAGTGCTCCCGGCTCTGTCGTCGGTCATCGGTTCACCAGGCCCCAGTCGTAGGGGATTTCATCGCTGTCGAAGGGCATCCGGATTTCGTCCGGCTCGTCGTAGTTGTACAGCCGGTTGGGCAGGTTCAGCACGACGACTTCGCTTTTGCCGATGTTCTTGAAGCCGTGCATCACGAGCGGTGGTATGGTCAGCAGCCCGAAGTTCCTCTCACCCAGGAAAAACTCGTCTATTTCGCCCTTAGTCGGGGAATCTTCGCGGTTGTCGTAGAGCACGACCTTCGCCATACCCGACAACACGCAGAAACTGTCCGTCTGGTCCTTGTGCGCGTGCCACGCCTTAACAATGCCGGGATACGCGGTGGCGATGTACGCCTGGCCGAATCCCGCGAAGCTTCCCCAGTCCACGCGCAGGATTTCCATCAGGAATCCGCGCTCGTCGGGGATGGGATTTAGCTTCCTGAAGGCAACGCCTTCTATCACGCCGTGGATTATAACACAGGGCAAACGCTTCTCTTCCGCTCTCCGCGCACATCCGTGCCCCTCTAAGGCAGCTTATCGTCCGCCTCGACTCCGCCCGGCCGGTCTCTGTTATAATCGGAGTATCGAATGCGTTACTATCAGAGAACCGAACTGATTGCGAAAGTGAAAGAAGTGGCGCTGCTGGAAGGCGACTTCGTTTTGCGCAGCGGCAAGCGCAGCAAGTTCTACCTCGACAAGTACCTCTTTGAAGGCATCCCCTCCATTCTGTGCAGCCTGGCGCATCATATGGCGCGCATGGTGCCGGAGGACGTGAACCGGCTTGCCGGTGTCGAGCTGGGCGGGATACCCGTTGTGACCGCGCTTTCGCAGGTAACCGACATTCCCTGCATCTTCGTCCGCAAGTCGGTCAAGGAGCACGGCACGTCAAGGCTCGTGGAAGGCGTCTACGAGCCCACCGACCGTGTGCTGATGGTGGAGGATGTGGTGACGACGGGCGGGCAGCTAATCGAGATGATAGGCCATCTGAAGGAAGATATGGGCCTGTCGGTCGTGGGCGTTATCGCGGTGCTCGACCGCGACGAGGGCAGCCGCGAAGCCTTCGCCGAAATCAGCATGCCCTTCAATGCGCTCTTTTCCCGCGAAGATTTGGGGTTCTAGCACCCGACACGTCTGGCAGGACGCACTGGCATCGCTGGTATAATAAGGCAGCCGAGGAGGGGCGTGGGAGTTAAGTGCGAAATTAGCGGCTTCTTCGGTTCAGGCCAGACCTGGACGCTTCCGCACGCCGACCCGATTGAATCCCCGCAGCGGTCGTCGCAGTCCAACACCCAGTATTACACGATAAGCGACGAGCGCACCATCGAGAAGCGAAGCTACCAGGTCGGCGGCATGGTTGCGGGAGATACCAACGACGACAGCCGGTACGCCGAGTGGCAGCACGTAAACGGCGCCATTGTCCCGACGCGCATTCAGATAGGTGTCCCGTCCGAGCTCTTCTCCGCCTACAACATCACGCTGGACGCCGACCGCGCATCCAGCGCCGCGACCAATCATGCGCTGCAGCTTGGGGCCACCGACCTCGAATACGAAGTCACCCGCGTCAAGTCCCCTGTCATCGGCCGCGATATGAACCCCCTGGGGCGCGGAGACGGGACGTACTACTGCAATGGCGGGAACGCTGCAGGCGGGTCAGTCGCCGTATATGGTGCCAAACCGGCGTTTGTCGGTGAGAGGGCGTTCGGCTACGGGAGTAGCGTGAATAATGCCTGGGATTTGGGGGAGAGAATC
>JAUWGS010000024.1 GCA_030606285.1 Planctomycetales bacterium
GAGCCGGGCTAGTGAGTCGCCGACGCACCATAGCCGCTATGGCGACGGTGCGCCCGGCCTACCCCAAATGGGTCCCCCTGTAGGGCGGCCACCCGTGGGCCGCCGTCTTGATACCGGCATGGAGGAGCGGCGGGGCACAGGACCCCCCCCAACAGAACATTCCCCCGTCACCTCTCCAACACCTAATCACTAACCCCTAACCACAACCCCATCACCTCCAACCCCCACCCCCGCACCCCAAACCCCAGGCAGCGCCCCCCCCAACAAGCGCAAACGCCGCTCCCGTTACACCTTGGGGTGCGGCCATCGTGCAGCGCCAAGAGCGCCTACGTGAAGATAAGCCACGCGCAGCGCGTGGTTTTACCGGCGAGCGTCGGATGCGGCTTCAGAGCAGTTTTATCTGCGTCTCGCCCAGCGCGATGATGTCGCCGGCGTAGGCGGATTCGAGCTGGTGCGGTGCAAGCTTGTGCCCGTTAAGTTCGGTGCCGTTGGTTGAACCGAGGTCCTCGACCGTGACGGCGTCGCCCGTCCTGCGGACGCACGCGTGGCGGCGGCTCACCTGGCTGTCGTCGGGCAACACGATTGTGCCCTCCTTGCGGCCGATGATGAGCTCGGTTTTGAGCTCAAACGACATGCCGCTGTGCGGGCCGGTAACGACGAGCGCGCTCGCTGCGGGTGCGCCGGGCGGCTCAGACTCGAGCGGAAGGCCCATTTCGGCGCGCGTTTCGCGCTCCTCGCGGTCGGCCTCGTCCATCAGATATTCGATGCCCATCTCGCCGGCGTCGGGCCGCACGCGGCGCTCGCGGAAGATGACGCGCGTGTTGCCCACTATGAAATCGTCGCCGTCCTGCAGCCGCGCGTGCCGCACCGGCATGCCGCGGTAGAGCGGCGGATTGTCCTCGTCCAGCGCGGTGAGCACGAATCCTTCGCTGCCCAGCTCAATCCGCGCCTGTTGCTGCGAGACGCCGGGGTCGTGGCGGATCTGCACCGTGCATTCCTCGCCGCGCCCGAGCAAATTGTCGTCGCGCAGCACATAGTCCTTGCCCTCCAGCGGCGCGACCATCACGGTGACCCATGCGGCGCGCAATAGCTTGCTTATCGTGAGCACGACGAGCGCGATGAACGCAATCGCCATCAAAATGACGCCGGGCCAGATCATCCGCGCCAGCGCCGTGCCCAGTCCCGGCGAGCGGAACGTGAAGTCGGTATCGGCAGTGCGGCCGACGGTCTGCGCAACGACCGTGCCCTCGATGATCGCGCCCTGGCGCATCTCGCGCGAGTTGTATTCCAGCACGTACTCGTGGAGAATCTGGTCGAGTATCGTCTGGTAGATTTCCTTGAGGTCGTAGGCCGTCGGCGATTCAAAAAACATCCCGCCGGTGCCGTCGGCGACGTACGTCAGCCCGTTCACGTCGATCTGGTCGCCCAGTCCCAGCGTGAAAACGGAGAAGCTCTCGTTTTTCGCCAGTATCTCGTCGCGGAAAAAGTCCATCAGCGTGTCGGGCGTTTCCGTGCTCGCGTTGTCCAGCCCGTCGGACAGCACGATGACCGCGCGCCTGTACCCGCTTTCGTGCCGTGCCAGCGCCATGCCCTTGCGAATGGCGTCGTAGAGCCGCGTCTGGCCGAACGCGCGCAGGTGCTCCAGCGCGTCCGTGACCACGCCCTTGTCGTCGGTGAAGTTTTCCACCGTCACGACGGCGTCGGCGAATTTGATGAGCGCCACGCGGTCTTCGCGCGCAAGCTGGCGGACGAACCCCTTCACCGCCTCCACTTCTAGTTCCAGCGGCGACGGCACGTCCTCGACTTCGCCGCCGACGGGCCTGCCGAAGCGCAGCACGCCGCGCGCAACCTCGCCCTGCATCGAGCCGCTCACGTCAATGACGAAGCATATCGCCAGCGGCAGGTCGAAGACCTCGGGGTTGGCGAAGCGCACCTCGTCCACCGGCTCGCCGTTTTCGCTGATGCTGAAATCCGCGGGCAGCAAATTCTTTATCGGCAGGCCGCGCGTGTCCGTGACCGACGCGAATAATCGCACGACGGGAAATTCGCTCAGGTCATACTGCGAGATGCGCACCCCACGCGCCTTGGGCGCAGGTGGCGGTGCCGGCGCAGGCTGAGCTGGAGTGATGGGAGTAGTGGGCGCGCCCGGCCCCTGCACCGGCGGAACGCTCGTCTGCGCGTATCCCGCCGCCGCGCACACGACGGCTGTCAGCGCACACGCCGCGAATGCGGCGACGATGCATCGTATCCGGCTTCCTGCGCGCAATCGCACTGCACCATCATTCTACCGCACTCAATGACAGCGCGTCGCGAAAAGACTCTGTAGGGCGGCCACCCGTGGGCCGCCATCTTCATTTTCAGAACAAGAGCGGCGGGGCACAGGTCCCCGCCCTACAGGTTTATATCAGCTCAATAGTAGATGGCGAACTTGAGGTCTTGGTTGGTGTAGTCGTAGTAGCTAATGGCCGGGCTTCCGCTAACCACCGCAAGGGAGGGGTATCCACCCACAGCCCCGCTATCTACGGTTATTGGACTGCCCCAAACAGTCCCATTAGCATCGTCTGCCTGCACATAATTGAGACCGCCGTTGTCGTAATCCCGGTAAGTAATAGCAGGGCTGCCGTTAACAATAGAAAAGGAATAGCCCACACCCACATCCCCGGTGATATCCAGCGTTAGTGGTGTTCCCCATATGCTTCCGCTGGCATCACTGGCGCGAACATACTTGAGATGGCCATTAGTAGCACAATAGTAGGTAATCGCTGGATTGCCATTGGCGACCGCCAGGGAAGTGTATAGTCCTACAAACCCAGCACTATCTGCGGTTACCGGGTTTCCCCAAGAACTCCCCACCGCGTCATTCGCCCGCACATATTTAAGGTCGCGGTTAGTAGCATCATAGTAGCTAATCGCGGGATATCCGCTGACGACCGCCAGGGAAGTGAATCGGCCCACTTCCCCGGCGCTATCCACGGTTATTGGCGTTTCCCAGGTGCTTCCGTTGGCGTCACCTGCCCGAACATACTTAAGGTCTTTGCTGATGGGATCATCGTAGCTAATCGCGGGACTGCTATCAACGATCGTAAGGCAACTGTTAACGCCCACACTCCCCTCGCTATCCACGGTCACCGGGCTTCCCCAAGTGCTTCCGTTGGCATCAAATGCGCGTACATACCTGAGGTCGTCACCAAGGGCCTCATAGCAGCATATAGCTGGTTTACCGTTGGCAACAACAAGGGAAGTGCATAAGCCCACATCCCCAGCACTATCGACGGTTAGTGGGCTTCCCCAAGTGCTTCCGTTAGAGGAGCACGCACGTACATACTTCAGATCGCCGTTGGACCAGTCGTAGTAGCTAATGGCGGGATTACCATTAACGACCGTAAGGGATGAGAAATGACCGACTTTCCCGTCGCTATCAACGGTCTGGATATGCCAGCAAGGAGGCTCTGCTTCGCCGATTGCATAAATTAAGCCGCTTGTGGCAACATATAGCGTTCCGTCGTCCCCTATGACGGCGGGCTGGTGCAATCCTGCGTCTAGCTTATACTCCCACTTGAGAGTGCCATCGGGATAGAACGCGCAGAGATGGCGGTCGGTGCAGCTCACATAGAGCGTCCCGGACGAGTCAATCGAAATAGCATCGTATGACAGCCGGTCTTCGTTGCTGTGCGTCCACAGCACAGAGCCTTCCGGGCTGAAGGCATAAAGAGTGGAATCGGCCGCAGCGTAAAGTGTGCCATCCTCGGCGACTGCCAGGTAGGGTTCCATGGTATCCGAGAATCCACGCTTCCATCGAAGAGTCCCGTCGGGCTCTAATGCATGCACCAAGCCCCTCTTGAAGGTAAGGCCATCCGAGTATTCAAGGCTGCTTACATAAATCGTGCCTTCAGGACCGATCACCGGGCAACGTCCAACCTGCCTGCCGATACGGTACTCCCACATCTGTCTCCCGTTTGGCGTGTACGCGCGCACCTCGCCGTAGTCTCCGGGCTGACCGGTCTGAATGATTCTGCCGTCCCTGGTCACGGCGGGGGTGGACAATGTTAGGCCGTAAAACCGGATCCACTTCCAGTACCCGTCCGGGCGAAGTGCGACTAGCGCTTCGTTCAAAGTACCCAAGTAGGTTGTGCCGTCAAGAGCGATTACAGGGCTGGACCGGGGCTCATTGCCTACGTGGTGTTCCCATTCTAATGCGCCGTCCGGCAGGAGCGAATAGACACTACCATCTTCACTTACGACATGCACGGCGCCGTCAGGAGCTATTGCAGGAGAAGATAAGATAGAGTCTCCCGTCTCAAAGCGCCATCTGAGCGTGCCATCAGTGTTTATCGCGTAGAGCGCGCCATCCCCGCATCCCGCGTAAATTACATCGTCTAAACCCACAACGGGCGCCGCAAAACCAGCGTCTTCTACTTGATACACCCATTTAAGTGCGGGGCTTTCCGGCCCAGCAGACCGGCTCTGGTGAGTATGCTGCGGATCGTGCCCGTACATCCACCAGTCGCCGCGATTCTCAGGCCATATGGCCGAAATCGAAGGGACGCCCTTTTCACCTTCCGGGTCTAGTGGTACGACACGGTACCATTTCTGCTCGCCGGAGAACACAAAGTCATGCGCGTATGCTATCCTTCCGGCTGCTTTGCCCGTTCCGTCATTCAACGAGACTATGGCAACTTGAGCATACTCGCCATTCTCAGACTCAGCCACCTGTACCGAATAACTCGCCAACGCAACTCCATAACGGACAGCAATCGCCGTTATGTCTCCGATATCGACCGTTCCGCTATCGTCGGCATCGACGAGTGCTGCAGTCGAGTTTAGGTTCACGACTCGTTCTCCATAATGCTGTGCCAGCGGCACGATGTCGGAGATGCCCACTGTGCCGTTTTGGTCGTAGTCGCCGAGATTGCGGTAGTGCCACGAAAGCGTGAACGTCCCATCCCCGTTGTCTGTGAGTTCGAGGTCATCCACCCGGTTGGCGTCGCCGGTGGGGGGTGTGGATACGAATTTGTGCACCCCATGGGTAGGCCGGGCTAACCAGCCCGGCTCTTCACCTTGCGGGGCTAGTGAGCCCCGCCTACCCGGAGGATAGCTGACCAACGCCTCCCGCAGCGCGTCCTTCAACTCTGTAAACAGCGCTTCATCCACGCCGTCAGGCGTTTCCAGCGCGTCGAGGTCTGAAAGAGCGTCGTCGAGGGAAATCGTTTCCCGGTAGTCCAGCCCTTCAGGGCTGGTCTTGGTTTCTTGCGAAGAGCCAGGGCTAAAGCCCTGGACTACCGTGCGTTTATGCCCGCCGCTGCACGCGGCCAGCACCACCAGCGCCGCGCCTGCGCATAGAATCCAGCGCAGGCTAACTCGAAGTTTTCTTGCACTCATCGTCCTCCCCTTAGCGGTCATTCAGAGTATACCACCAGAAAGCCGGCTGCGCAGTAACCTGCCAGCGCCGTCATCAGCGGGCTGAAAGGCGCGCCGATGTGCTAGAATCTGCGTCCCGCCTCGTGTATTGGAGGAGCCGGTATGCAGATATTTCTTGACACGGCCAACGTTGAAGAGATTCGCCAGGGCGTCGCGATGGGGCTCGTTGACGGCGTCACCACCAACCCGTCGCTGGTCGCGCGCGAGAACCGCAAGTTCCGCGAGTGCATCGACGAGATCTGCTCCATCGTTGACGGCCCGGTGTCAGCCGAGGTCACCGCGATGGACTACGACGGAATGGTCGCCGAAGCCCGCGAGATTTCATCGTGGGCGCCCAACATCATCGTCAAAATCCCCATTCTGCCGGAAGGCATGAAAGCCGTGCGGACGCTGGCCAATGAGGGTATCCGCATAAACGTAACACTCGTGTTCTCGGTCAGCCAGGCGGTGCTGGCGGCAAAGGCCGGCGCGTACTTCGTATCGCCGTTCATCGGGCGGCTGGACGACATCGGCCAGGACGGAATGGACGTATTAGAGGAGATGGTTTTGGCGTGGGACAACTACGGCTTCGAGGCGCAGATACTCGCCGCCAGCCTCCGCCATGCGCACCACTTCAAGGAAGCTGCGCTCATCGGCGCGGACATCGCCACCGTGCCGTTTGGCGTGCTCCAGCAACTGTTCAAGCACGCGCTCACCGACTCCGGCCTGGAGCGTTTCTTAAGCGACTGGGAGAAAGTAAAGAAGCTGGTCTAGTCCGATAGCGCAATCGCTGAGAGATCCCATGTGCTCGCACGTCGTCGCGCAGTATGCCACGCGCGCCGCGTGGTCAGTCCCCCGGCGTCAGCGAAAGGTCGTCCATCTCTACGGCGGGGCCTAAGTCGCTTACGCTGAAGTCGTCGTCCACGCCGAGGTCAATCACGTCCTCGTCCTTTTCGTCCTTCCCGCCGGGCTCCTTGCTTGCAGGCGGTGCCCCGCCATCGCGGCGGGAGCCGAGGAACAGCACGTCCCGCGCGTGGACTTCCGTGCGCGTATGCTTGATCCCGTTGACGTCAGTCCAGGTGTTCGTGCGGATCCGCCCTTCAACGTAGACCTGGCGCCCCTTGGTGACGTACTCCTTCACCCGCTCGGCGAGCTGGCCGAACGTGACGATGGAATGCCACTCGGTGTGCTCTTGAGGCTCGTTGGTGCTGCGGCTGACCCACCGCTCGTTGGTGGCAATCGAAAAACGAGCGACCGCCGTCCCGCTCGCGGAATACCTCACGTCGGGGTCCCGGCCCACATTGCCGATGAGTATCACTTTGTTCAGGCTGGCCATAAGCTTGAGTGTCTCCTTGAGGTTGGGTTCATTCTAGCATAGCGGCGCGCGTCGGTTGACCGCAGCGGCGTAGCGTTGCAGTGTGGACATCGCCCGCACCCGGAAAAGCGACAGGGCCTGCACCATGCAGGCCCTGTTCGAGATAGCTATTGTCCTGCGACCGGTTTCTTTCGCTTACCTGTTGCCTCCGCCGTCGCGCGCTCGCTCGCGGTCCCTTCTGCCTTCGCGCATTCCGCGCATCAGGTCGCGAAGCTTCTCCGCGGATTCCCTGTCCGCCAGCAGCATCAGCACCGGGCCTTCGTCGCGCCCCGCGCCCCGGCGCGGGATCATCGCGACGATTCCCTCGCCCTTGCTGAAGTCGTCAATGGTGGCTTTCTCGCCGCCGTGGAAGAAGCGCGTGCGGTCGAAGATGCGAACCGTCACGGTTTTTTCTTCGGGCAACGGCTTGATGTTGGGCTTGTCCTCGCCGGTCGGCAGGAGCACGCCTTTGATGGTGATGGTGACGCCGTCTTTGTCGTAGCCCTCAAAGGTGCCAACGACCAGCGGCATCTGCTGGCGCCCCATCATTCCCTGGCCGCGCTGTCCTTCGAACCTGCCGCCGGGGCCCTGCATTCCGGGTCCCTGCTGCCCGCGGCGCTCCTTGATGCGCTCACCCATTCTCTTACGCATCGCAGCAGCGACATCCGAGCTGACTAGGCAGCGAAGCGTGTACTTCCCGTCCTCAAAGGCTGTAATCGCCACGATAGCGTCGCCCTTGCTGAAATCGGAGAGTTCGGAATCCCGTCCCTTCTTAGTGACGAAGCGGGCATCGTCGCCAACGGTGACGCGCACCATCTCCGGCGGGTCGTCCATCGGGCCTTCGCGGGGCACGAAGATGTCCTCCACGGCGATGCTGACGTAGTCGCCGCCCACGCGGTCGATGGTGCCCTTTACGATGCGGGCGTTCTCCGGCATCGGGCCCATTCCCTGCCCCATGCCGCCTGCGCCCCGCTGCGCCCAGGCCGTTCCCGCTCCCAGCAGCAGCAGTCCCAGTACTCCAAATATCGCAATCCTTTTGATCATATTCAAAACCTCCAGACATCGAGTCGTGTTGTGGAAGTAGACGGAACTCGGGGCGGTTTGTTCAGACCGCTGGCGAAGCTGGCGGCGTCTGAAGCGTCATTCCTCGGAGGAGAACACGAGGCTCGCCGGGAAATGCGAGCCGCCTGCGGGAATCGTCGTTATCCTTACCTCGCGCTTTTCGTAAGGCCCCAGCCGGAACACGTGCAGCGTATACGGGTTGCGCGGTCGCACAATCGGCGTCTTCACCATCCGGCCGTTGATGAGAAAAGCTCCCTGCGCATCGCCTGCTGTGGCGTCAAACGTCAGCGTAACTCTCCTCGACCGGGCTTCGCTGTTCATCAGCGTCACCACGTGCTCCACCAGCATGCCGTAGTCGCCGATGAGCGCTTTGCCGCTGCGGTCACGCATCTCGCCCTTGCCCACGCGGATGAACAGCCAGTTGCCGTCAAGGTCGTATATGTGGTGCTGGGTGAGTTCGGCCGGCTCGTATCGCGGCGGCGTGCCGCCGTAGAGCATGGGATTCTGGGAGCTTAAGGCGTATCCCCCGGCGCTGGCCTCCTCGGCGAGCACCATCACCCCGACTTCGCTTCCGCTGAGCAGGTGAAGGTCCATCAGTCCCGACACCGACTGGTTCGCGGGCAACTTCCGTTCAGACAAGCAGACCACGGCATGGCGCGTGAGAGTCAGGTACACGCCTTGCCCGCTTTCCAGCTTGCGCAGGTAGCGCTCGGCCGCTACCGAACCCACCAGGTAGGTCGAGATGTTCGGGCCGGCGCAGCCGCTGCGCCACATGAGCTTCTGGGGCGAATCGCTCAGGTTGACCAGTAGCACGCGGAAGTTGAGCGTGCGCCCGCTTCGGTTCTGGTGGTGGTAGACCAGCCGTGCCCTTTCGCCGGCCAGGAGGTTCGACTGGTACAGCATCCCCGGCCCGTGCACCCTTTCCGGCTCGTTGGAAAACAAGACCACGTCCGAAGGCTCGGCGTAATCCGGGCCGGAGACCACCTCAACGGGAATCTCCCGGCCGACTTTGATGCGGTTGGGCGCCTGCGCGACGACGCGGGCCTTCAAGTTCCTGGTGCTACCCCTTGTACGCTCAAGTCCCAGGAAATCCACGGTCGCCTCCGGCGCTACGGCTGAGCCGCCGAGAAGCTGCGCCTGAACCACCTCTTTCAGCTCCTCCCGCGACGGCATCGGGCCTGCAAGTTCCACCGTGACGCGCTCCGGGAAGTAGGCAGCGAGAAGCTGTACGGTAAATCGCAGCGCGATCTCGCTCATGCCCCTTCGCAGCACAACAGCGCCCGAGCCTTCAGCAAGCCCCTCCAGCGTGACCGTGTCGCCGGATACCGTGACCCGCACCGCGTCTGGATGGGGGTTCAGCACTTCGATTGTGGAACCGAAAACGCCGGCAAGCTGCGCGCTGCGGCTCTCGCCGACGGGAACTGTAAGTGCAGGCGGCGAAACGCCAAGGCCTGGACGGTTCAATGCGAGGTCAAATCTTGCGGCAACCTTGCGGGCCAGATCATTCTTCCTCGCTTTGGGAAAGACAATCTCCGCAAGCGGGATCCTGTACTCGCGTGAGCCGTCGAAGCTCAGCACGAGCATGCCGTCAGCGACGGCGATGCTCTCGGCGGGCACAGCGCTTTCAGGTGAGCCGTGAGCGGCGCGGGAGATGAAAGAAGCGATTTTGACAAGAACCGCGCGGTTGTCAGTGCTATAGCGCAGCGCAAGGATTTCGGTGTCGTTTATCGCCAGGCGGACGGTAGAGTCGCGTCCGGTTCCGCTGCGCGTGACCTCGGCGCTGAAGTCCGCGCGTGCGGCGCTCCCCCCGGCCAAAAACAGCGGGATGAGCAGCGACGCGAGTAACATCCCCCTCACGGGCTGGATTATAGCCTATAGCTGTACTATTCGGAGACATATGCAACATCGGGGCGTGATTGAAAGTATTTTATACGATAGGGGGTGGGAGCGATGAAGCGGATGGCGGAAGGGGGACGATTCAGGTTGTAGTAAGCGCCGAAATGCTGGATCTCCCCGGCCTGTGCCCGGCGCTGCTGGCGAGACGTTAAGAGCTGAATTAGGCGAAGGCGATACGAATTAAGAAATGAAAAAGAACCATAAGAAGCTGTTATTTCAACTCCTAGAAAAAGAGCTTCTGATGGTGTTAGCGATAGTTATAGTTGGGGATTTTGATTGGGTATTCACTGGCTGCTGCGTTTAAAACTGCAGCGGATTTGATCCAACCAGGGGCTTCTTCTGTAATGAAGATGGAAGCAGCAGAAGAGGGAGAAACAGATTAGCTTAACTTTCGACAGCCAAGTGCCCTAACGATCTAGCATCCTCTAAACCCGACTGAGTTCTAAGAAGACCATCAACTAATCCTTTAATATGCCTAACAGCAGCTCTAGTACTGCCTGAAGCAATAGAATGGAGTAGCCCATATGAAGAAAGCTTCAGCCTCGCAATTCTCACTATTCTCTCAGCCTCGCGCTGGGAGTATTCAAATATGGAGTCATCAACTAGCTCCGGCGCTTTTTGCTTAAGCTCAAGGAGTCTGTCTTCTTCCTGCCTCATCAATCCAATGTAAGATTTAACTCCATAGATTTTCAACTGGATAGCCACCCTTTTGGCATAGTTCTTGTAGCAAGTGTGCTTGCTGGCTGCTATCTCATCTGCTAATTCTTTAAACTCCGCCCCTGAAATATTTCGCAGAGTATTTTCTAAAAGCTCGAACTCTTGCAAACTTCCTCTCTCGGCCAGCTCCGGAAGATGCTCGCGAATAAATGGGACAGTTACTTCTCGAATTGATTCAAGAATCTCTTCATCACGTTCAACAAAGCCGTCATCTATCAACTTGTGGAGCTTCTCTATCGCTAGACTAAGGGTCTTAACACTGCCACTTTGGATGGAGGCAGTAACTTTAGAAACCAGGGATTTATAGACCGCTTCGTTAATTCGACTTGCAAGAACATCAGCATCTATCTTTTCTCCCATATTCTCCAAAATTGTCCTGTCCTCTTGCAGTCTTTCTATCTCCCGTTCCAGCTGGGAGATTCTGGCTTCAGCGCCAAATCTCCCGATATTATCAACTCTTAGCATCAAAGAATAATGATATGCCTCTCTCTTTGTGTCCTGCAAAATTTCCCTCTGGTTTTCAGTCAACCCAACGATCTCGCCACGGCCATCGCCGCCACAAAACTTATGGAAATAATGAATGGCTGAAGAGACCTTCTCCGCCTCTCCTGCTTGGGCGCTGCGCTTTATATCTTGAGTAAATAAATCAAATAGCTTATTGCGCACAACGGTCATCCTGCCATCAAGCTCGTGCGTACGCAGAACAATATTATTAGGTTCAACAATATAATCGCTGACCATCACTACCAACCGTCTCAACATTGCCTGGTCGTTTTGCTCAATCAACTCATCTATCTCTGCCAGCATATTGTCACGGATACTTTTCAACGCGTGATGTTCTAGAGAGCGCAGCTTTTTCTTATCCATACGTTCTGCGGAGGGGATGTCAGCCTCTTTCTGCCACTCATTAATGTTTGCAATCCACCTTCCGACTCTGGGGATATCCTCCAATCCTAAACTATCAGCCTGTAGCATAGATCTCATCTTATCTATGCCCTGGCGATAAGCCACCTGTTTTTGCTCGGTAAACTCTTTTTCGGAAATTCCCTCTTCTCGCGCCTCACCCATCCAGTGTTGGACCCTTTTTTCTAGTTCCAGAACAATGTGGACATTGCCTTCTTCCGCTTCCCCTTGCAACTGCTCAAATGCTACCGAGTAACCACGACGATAGAGGGAACGCCTGGCGCTCTCAAACTTAACAATCAAAAGCCTTTGGTTCTTCGGGGTCAGCTCCTGAAAAACCTTCTCCGCCTTCGCGACTAAATGTTCTCCATTGAAGGAATCATTCTTTTCATCTGTGAATTCTTCAATGAGCTTGCTATATTGATTCACCTCCTGGATAGTACCGGACTGTCTAATCTTCTCCATTTCCCTTCGCACTTCTGCACTAAAACTATCATCACCTATCTCCTGCAGCCCCCTGTCCAACAACTCAATGTCCCCGGACAGGGCGTCCTTATCTAAAGACAAAGTATGAAAACGGTAGTCCCTCACCTTCCTTAGAACAAAATCCTTATAGACAGGAATAATCTCTCCTCGTATCTGCTCCGCCAATTTCGGAGTGATGCTCTGGCCTCTTTCAGCAAAATCTATCACTAATGATTCCACCACGCCGATGGCACTGATCACCTTGCCGGCCTGGAGCCGCCGGCGCATCGTTTCCAACTCCTGTTTCTCCGCCTGTTCCAAATCATAGTCGTAGAGTCGCTCCATCAAAGAGACTATCCGCTCGTATTTTAACTTAAGAGCAATCGGCTCAGCTAGCTCAAAGAATCTTTCCATCCCTGAGAAGAAACCAATTTTACTAGCGTACTCTGCTGCCTCAAAACAGAGCTTCATTTTTTCTCTCTTGTCCCGCGTCGCTGAAATTGCCTGGGCATATTCAACCACCTTATCGCGCTCAGAACCGGAAAAGATTATCAGACGCTCCTGGCCCTTAAACAGGTCTTTAATATAGCTGATGACTTCCGGCCTCTCCTTAAAA
The DNA here is from genome assembly GCA_030606285.1 of Planctomycetales bacterium. Taxonomy (GTDB): domain Bacteria; phylum 4484-113; class 4484-113; order 4484-113; family 4484-113; genus JAGGTK01. The sequence goes on from JAUWGS010000024.1 coordinate 12,411, forward strand.
ACCCGCAAAGTGTCTCGAGCATAAAGCACTTCCCAGTGCTCCCAGATGTTCTCATCAAATTCGGCGCCTACTCCCCGCCGCATAATTTCCATAGCCCGGTTATGGTCCAATCCTTTCCCTCGATACGGATTGTCGGCCCGCATTGCCACATACTTATACGCAATAGCGACAATTTTACCCATGTCAGACGGTTTGCCGTCTGGATTTAACTTCACACCGTAACCACCCTTGCCATCTGCCCACAGATGGGCCTCAGCCGCTCCGATCTCTGCCCCGTCAAAGTATTTCGCCACTTCCGGATATTCAGGATCACCGGTGAATTTTTGAAGTAAGTTGTAGCCAATCGTTGGTACTTGTTTCAGTTCTTCAAAAGAAGTAACACCCAGTGTCTTTTCACTCCTCACCTTAGTTTCATCAATACCCAAAACACCGAAGTCGCAGAACATTGCTGCCATAGCTACTTTCTTTTGCTCTTCTACGCTCATGCCCATTTGCTGGGCTAACATCAGAGAGTAACGGATCACATTTTCGGTCCGCTCCTGCCCGCCCGCCAACCGATCCATATCACTGCCCTCGTGATAGGCACGATACCGAGCATCCACACTCTTAATCAACAAGAATAGAGCATCAACAAATACTTCCTGCGACTTGTCCCGCTCTGCTTCGAGCTTTTGTACCTCCCTACTCCAGACATCTAGCCTGGTCTCCATCGCAGCCAAGTCTGCTCTATCGATATATCTCTTGAGGTCTTCCGGGGCGACTAATTTAAATTCTTTGAGTGTGCCTGAAATCATCATTGCGGCTTCATGCCTGTCTTTATCGGAAGCAGCTTTGTTCTCTTTTTTAGAGTAAGGACTAGCTACCTCAAGCTCACGATCGATTTTGGCCTCTTCGCGCTCAACATCAAAATACCTGTGGGTGGAAAGCTCACGATTCTCATACATCGTTTTGAGATAGGCCACCGGCAACTTTGAAAAATGTTCCGGAATAATCACTGGGTCGCCAGTTTTGGTATCTAACACAAGCTCGCCCTGATCATCAAAAAGCTGGCGCCGCTGCGACATCTCCTCAATTGTCCGCATACATTTTCCCGGCGAGAAGCCCTGCTTGTACGGACGCTCGCTGGAGAGAGCATCGTACACATCAGCTACCGAGAGAACCTGGCTGATGAAGGGAATCTCATTGCCCCGCAGATCGTAACTATATCCGCCACCGCCCCATTTCTCGTGGTGCTTGGTGCCATCGGCAATAAATGGATCGTGCCGGACCAAATTACTTAGCAGCCGGTCCCCGTCCTCGGGGTGAAGATTTAAAACCTCCCTCTCATCGGGTGTAGGCCTGCCATCCTTGTCCAAAATGCTCTTGGGGGTAGCTACCTTGCCGACATCATGCAATAACCCCGCTTGCCAAAGACTCTTTTTAAACTCAGTATCAAAAGGCCACATCCGACTAGCCAGCCTGTAGCCAAGAATGCTTACCCGAGTGGTGTGATCTTCCGTCCAGGCGCTGGTGGTATCAATAACATCACGCATCTCCTCTACCGACAAGTCAAATATCTCCGAGAACACGCGAAGCTGCTCGCGCAGTTCATACTTTTGCTCAGCAAGTTCTGCTAAATTGTACAGGGTCTCTAATTTATCGGGATTGATGTCCGGCAATATCTGTAGCGTCTTGTCCCAGTCAAAAACCTCCCCGGTCGTAAGTCTGAGAAATTCAATCGCCTTGCGCAATTTCTGCACCTGTTCTGGTTCTATATCTTTTTGCTCGACACCCAGTTCCACCACTTCCAACTCAGGACGCTTTTCTGCGCCCTCTTGATTTCCCCCAGATTCCACACCTCTCCCGGGTGGTTCCTTGTCCATGTCTATATTATCCCACATCCCCCATTGTATATAGCCGGGAAATAAAGACCCCCCTTGCGGGGGGTATAGGGGGAATTATGGCCAGACAGCTTGAACGGTTGTAAAAGAACAGCTGTCGGTTAATCAGACCAGCAAACTGGGCAGATGTTCCCGGCTGAACCGGGCCTTTTGGGGCTTTTACCTGGACGGCCATCTTCGCCCCACGGGCTCGCGCGATGGCAGCCCAGGCGCTGCCTTCGTGGTATCCTAGGCTATGCTGCTTGTGGGCTGCGAAGATCTGGAATTTGAGCGGGTGCTGGAGCACGCCGCCGGCCACTGCCAGTCGGAGGCCGGGCGCAGGCTCGTCCTCGGCGCTGCGCCACAGGCTTCGCGGCAGGAAGTGGAGCGCCTGCTGGACGAGACCTCCGAGGGCATCTCGTTTTCGCAGCAGGTCGTACCGGCCAACCCAGTAAGCTTCTCGCTGCTGCCTGAGACGCCGGAGTTTCTCGGCGCATTCCAGGCGGGGATGACCCCCGAACGTGAAGAGCTGGCGCGGCTCGGCGGTTTTTTTGCGGCTGACAAGAGCGCGCGAAAGGCGCTAGCGCAGGCGACCCCCGTGAAATACCCGCGCCTGGCGGAACTGGCCGCCGGACTGGCCGACATTAGCGAACTCGCAGCGGATTTCGCGCGCAAGTTCAACGAAGAAGGCGAAGTGCGCGACGGCGCATCGCGCGAGCTCAAGGAGCTGCGGCGGGACGCAGGCAAGCTGCAATCGAGCATCGAAAACCGCATCCGCAACCTCATTAAGAAGCGCGCGCCGGAGCTGGCGGAGGAAATCCACCTGTCCATCCGCAACAACCGCCTGACGCTCAACGTGCCCACCGGCGTGCTGTCGCACTTCAAGGGAATGGTCGTTGACTACTCCGGCACGGGCGCAAGCGTGTACGTGGAGCCAAAAGAAATCGTCGAGCTCAACAACGAGCGCCAGCAGCTCTTCCATTCCGAAGAAATGGAAGTGCGCCGCATCGTTATGGAGTTCGCGCGCACCGTGGAGCAGAGCCTCGACGAGCTTGTCGGCAACTTTGACACGCTCGCGCGGCTTGACGCGGTGCTCGGACGCGCGCGCTACAGCATGTCCATCTCCGGCACGCGCCCGCAACTGAGCGACGAAGGGATCCTCCAGCTCAGGCAGGCGAAGCATCCGCTGATGCTCCAGGACTTCGTGCCGGAGGACTTCAGCTTCGAAGCCGAGCGCATCGCCATCATCAGCGGCGTGAACGCGGGCGGCAAGAGCCTGCTCCTCAAAATGGTCGGGCTTTTCGCGCTGATGGCGTATTCGGGCCTGTTCGTCCCCGCAGGCGAGGGTACGCAGGTCGGGCTCTACGACGGCGTGTTCGTCAACATCGGAGACGAGCAGAGCGTGCTCAACAACCTTTCCACGTTCACCGCGCACATCGCATTCCTGCGCGACCTGCTGGGCGAACTCGCAGGCCGGAAGAACAATGCGCGGCCCGCGCTGGTGCTCATTGACGAGCTTGGCACCGGCACCGATCCCGGCGAAGGTTCGGCGCTGGGATACGCGCTGCTGGAGCGGCTGCGCGAGCTTCCGGCGAAGATCGCCGTCACGACGCACTACGATTTGATAAAGACGCTCGGCGAGAAATACAGCGACTGTAAAAACGTGAGCCTGGCGTTCGATGAAAGCGAGCTGAAGCCCACCTACCGCGTGCTTGACGGCATCCCCGGCAAGAGCTTCGCGTTCGACATCGCGCGCAGCGAGGGTCTGCCCGCCGGGCTCGTGGAGAGCGCGCATGAGTACACCGATGCCGCCAGCGAGGTGTTCACCGAAGTCGTGGGCGGGCTCAGGCGCAAACAGGACGAGCTGGAATCCGAGATCAGCAAGATCGTGCGCGAACGGCGCGAGCTTGAGCTTCGCACGCAGGAAACGGAGGACGAAAAGCAGGCGATGCGCGAGCGGGAGCGCGACCTGCGGCGCCGGCTGGACGACTTAAAACGCGATTTCGACGTGCGCGTCGAGGAGTTCGTCGGCGACGCGAAGCGGCGGCTGCGCAAGAAGCTGCGCGATTCCGCGGGGCGCAGCGGGCTGGAGGTCGCATCCGAGTTCTCGGGCGAAGTTCAAAAGCGCAAGGAAAGCGCGCTGGCGGAGCTTGAGCGCGAGCTGGGGCTTACGCCGGAGCCCGGCGAAGTTGGGCACGTGTTCACCGTCGGCGAGAAATTGCGCCTGCACAGCCTGGGGATGGACGGTGAGGTCACGCGCGTTGACGAATCGCGGCGCGCAATCGAGCTTAACGTGCGCGGCAAGACGCTCAAACTCACGTTTACGAAAGCCGCGGAGATGGTGCGCGAGCCGGAAGAAGCGCCCGCGCTCACCGGGCATTTGCGGATGACGCGCGCGCAGCGGGGAAAGCTGCGGGAGCTGGGCGCGGAGCTGGACCGTGAAGTCGGCAGCGGGCTGCTCACCACGGCGCACCAGCTCGACATCCACGGCCATACGAAAGACGAGGCGCTGTTCAAGCTCGAAAAATTCGTCTCCGACGGCATCCTGAGCGACTTCACGACCGTCGCGATAATGCACGGCGTGGGCAGCGGCCGGCTGCAAAAATTCGTGCGCGACTGGCTGAAATCCTGCCCCGACGTCGCGTCTTTTCGCGAAGCCACCGCCGAAGAAGGCGGCAAAGGCATCACGATTGTAACCCTGAAGTAGGCACCGCTAAATGCACAGATGAAGCCTGCGGCATTGCAGCGTAATGGTATAATCTGATTAGCTTGTGCGCCGGATATGGGCGCGGGGAGAGGGGGCTTCATGGTTCGCAGAAAGATACTCGCTGTTTGGATAGTCATCACCGCACTGGCGGTCATACTCGTGCTGATTCTTGCCGCATGCGGGAAGCACCACGGGCAGGTGATGCAGCTATCGCTTTCGCCGTCGGCAACTGAGCAGCCGGCGAAGGGACAGGACTCAGATGGTGGCAGCGTGCTGCCGCCGGTGATGGCGCTGGATCAGTTGCTGATGGACGCTCCCAAAGGCGTGCGCGCCGAATCCCAGGTAATCAGCTTTGGCTCCGATTATTCACCCGAAGGCTCGGGCAGCACGAGCGATCGTGAATACAGCATCGAAGTGGATGGCTCGGAGCTGCATCTCAGAGCTTATGAGCCCGGCGAATACACCTACGCCCTGTT
>JAUWGS010000021.1 GCA_030606285.1 Planctomycetales bacterium
GGCGTCCACCCGGTCGGTCTTGGAACGCCGGTTCATCGCCCGCGCGAAGTCCTTGATGGTGCGGGGGTTGGCCACCATCACGCTGATCCCCTCCGCCGCGGCGAGGGCTTTGGCGGCCAACAGGAAGTACACCCCGGTCGCAGCTACTTCGAGCTCACCGATGCCGCCGCGCGCAGGTTCAGCGTCCTACTGGCGGGCGATGAGGTGACGCTGCAGGTGCCGAAGGCGCGGGGGAGCCAGCAGCCTGAGCATCTGCCGTTCCGGGATTTCCAGGAGAAGGCTTGCGGAATGCTGCGGCTTTTGAAGAGCGAAGGTATGCTGGAAGCTGGCGAAGAGGAGGAGCTTACGGACTCCGCCCTGCACATGCTCGCTGCGCACACCCGCTACGACCGCACGGAGACGGTGGAATACGGCGCCGCGACCGACCCGTGGCGGTTTATGGCACCTACTGGGTAGTTACGCAATCATTGGACGCCCTTTATCACCAAGACATCGTCTCCGCCGCCGCCTTCAGTCTGCGAAAGCGTTGAGGTAGCCAAAACCACTTCCCACATATACAGTCCCATCGGAGCCAATTGCTGGACTGGAAAGCACCCTTCCTATCTGGCATCTCCATTTAAGTGTTCCATCAGGCTTGATGGCGTAGAGGTACCAATTGCCCCCCGACATAGACGGTCCCATCCGCGCCCATCGCCGGACTGGAGCGCACATCAATCCGCTCAATCTCACATAGCTTCGCCCACTTGCCCGAAGGCGTACACCTTACCGTCTCGACTGCTGACGTAGGCGCAATTGCTGGCATCGATGGCTACACTTGTATAGATATCGTCCATAGTGGCATAGCTCCACTTCAGGGTGCCGTTGGGATTCAAGGCATAGAGGTAGTTGTCCCAACTACCGATATAAATCGTACCGTCGGCGCCAATTGATGGGCTGCCAGTAATGTTGTCCAGAGTTGCATACGACCATAGCAGACTGCCATTGCTGTTCAGCGCATACAAGTTGTTATCATCACTGCCGATATATACCGTGCCATCGGGGCCGATGGCTGCTGAAGAGTGGATCATGTCCCCAGTTGTGTAAGTCCACTTGAGTGTGCCATTCGGGTTGATGGCGTACACCTTATGGTCCTTGCTGCCGACGTAAATCGTACCGTCAGCGCCAATCGTGGGGCTGGAGTCGAGCTGGTCTCCAGCTAAGAACCGCCATTTTAGAGTGCCATTGGGATTGACTGCGTACAACCACCGGTCCTGGCTACCGAAGTACACCGTTCCATCCAAGGCGATCGCAGGCGAGGAAGTTGAGAGCCAGCCAGACGCATAGCTCCACTTGAGTGTCCCGTTTGGGTTGATTGCGTAAAGACGATGGTCAAAACTGGTTACATAGATAGTACCATCAGACCCGATCATTGGGCTTGCGTGAACTCCGCCCCCTGTAGGAAAAGCCCACTTCTGACTACCATCCGGATTGATGGCATAGAGCTTGTTGTCGTTGCTTCCCGCGTAAATTGTGCCATCATCGCCTACTGCTGGCGCCGACAATACCCAGCCACCGGTGGGGAATGACCATTTCTGACTACCGTCCGGGTTGATCGCATGTAAGAAGTAGCTCATACTCCCTGCGTACACCGTGCCATCTGGCGCAACGGATGGGCCGTAGCCAAGGATAGGGGTCCCAGTATTGAACGTCCATTTCAACGCATTTGTAGCCGGGCCGTTGTATGGCGAGAGGCTTGTATGCTGGAGATTCTGCCCGAACATCGGCCAGGGAGATGTTGTAGCAGCGCCTGTTACCTCGACTCCCGCTTGGGCTGTGTCTGTGGCTCCTGAGTCGTCGGTTACCCTGACTTGCGCAGCATAAGTGCCGGGATTGCAGTAAGTGTGCGTTGCCAGGCTGGAATATCCGTTATCCAACCAACTGCCAGCTTCGCCGAAATCAAACTCATATCTCGCAATCACGCCATCTGTGTCAGTACTGCCGCTGGCATCGAAGCTGACTAGCAGTGGTGCTTCCCCCTGGTCGGGGGTTGCCGTGAGATCAGCGATCGGCGGATCGTTGACATCTACAAAACCCGTGTCGATCCGCGCGAACTTCAGGTCTGAGTTGGTGTAGTCCCAGTAACTGATGGCGGGTTCACTGTTGAGTTCCATCAGTGAAGAGCATCGGCCAACATCGCCCTCAGTATCCACCGTGTATACCAGCCAGTCCCCGGCTCCGGCGGGGTGGGCTGCTTTAGCCCAGGCATACTTGAGATCGAAGTTGGTATTATCGAAGTAGCTGACTGCGGGCTGGCCTTCGATCGCAATCAGTGAGTGCCAGGGATAGCCAACATCCCCAGCTGAATCAACTGTATGGATTTGCCAATCGGCGCTGCCGGTTGGCTCGATAACCAGCGCGTGAGCGTACTTCAGGTCTGCGTTAGTGATGTCGTTGTAGGCAATGGCCGGCAAGCCTCCAATGACAGCCGCCGCTGTCCAGTTCCCCACATCCCCCACCGTATCTACGGCATGGATTCGCCAGTCAGCACTGCCACCAGGTGTTGATGTGGTCGCTTGGGCAAACTTCAGGTCCAGGTTGTAGCCATCGTGATAGCTAATCGCCGGCTTGCCATTGACAACAATCATCGAAGTGCAATGACCGACGTTCAATGAGTTGTCCACCACATGGATCAGCCAGTCCGCACCGCTGGAAGGTGTTGAACTCGCTGCCTGGGCGAACCTTAGATCTGCGTCGCCCTGTAGCGGCATGTGGTCTATGTAGCTGATCGCAGGCTTGCCGTCGATCACCGCCAATGAACTCCACCAGCCAACTTCTCCGGTATCCACGGTGTGGACTTGCCAGTCAGCACTGCTGCATGGTGCCGGGGTCAGGGCCCGTGCAACGCGCAGGCTGCCAGTTGCGTGATGCTTGTAGCTAATGATTGGCTTGCCGTTGACCAGTACGCACGAGACGCTGCTCTCAACCTCGCCGCTGGTGTCGACGGTATGCACCTGCCAGTCCGCTGGACCGGAGGGTGTCTTGGTGCGTGCCCTGGCGAACTTGAGATCGCCATCTGTGGTGACTCCTTCATCAACAAGGTTGCCAATATAGGCAATAGCAGGTTTTTGGTTCAGCATGGTGATCGATGTCCATGATCCAACATCTCCCAGTGTGTCAACTGGGTGGATCTGCCAGTTCAGCGAGGGTAGCGTTACTTCGATCTCTACGCTGTCAGTGCTCATTGCCCCGTCATCATCGGTAACGCGCAAGACCGCGGTGTAGGTGCGTGCGTACTCGTAAGTGTATTCGGCGCTACCGTTGGTGTCGGTAAAATCCTGGTAGCCTGCTCCTTCATCGAAGTCCCATTCGTACTTGACGATCTCGCCGTCGGGGTCGTAGCTGCCCTCGGCATTGAAGCTGACCGTAAGCGGGGCGTTGCCGAAGAGAGGCTCGGCGTTTGCGGTAGCGGTCGGATTCGCGTTGCCGCCCTTGCGAAGTGTAATCTTGACGAAGGCGACATCGGTGTTTCCATCGTTGTCCGTGACGCGCAGGTGCACAACCTTGGTGCCGGGCTTGTCGTAAATATGCCAGGCGTCGCCCCGCGTCTCGGTGTAGTCGTGCCAGCCGCCCTGACCCTCTTCCTGGTCTCCGAAGTTCCACTCCCACTTGACGATCTCGCCGCCGTCCGGGTCGTAGGAGCCGTCGTCGAAGAAGTGCACATTCAGCGGCACCCCTCCGCTCATCGGAGAGGCTCCCGGCACCGATACAGGTTTGTCCGATCTGCCGAGGATAACCTTCCCCGGCGAGTCCTCCAGTTCTGCGGGCGATCCCGAACTTTCCGCGTTCAAAGCTGAGAGTCCGCTTGAGGGAGCCTTCCGCTCCCCACCGCACGTGCTGAGCACGAGCGCGAACATAATGGTGATTAGAGCGACGCATGCGCCGCGAAAGATACTGCTGAATCCCATGACGCCATCCTCCTTGTTGGCCAGGGAGCTTCACCGCCCACCCCATAACCACCGACTATTATACCATTTGAGTGCGCGGGACGTTAGCTAGGTGATTAGAAGCGGCCTCCCACAAGGCGCGGGATACCGAGTATGTCAATTGCGCCGCTATGCTGCACCCGTCGCTATCTTCGCGCGCCCAGAGGGACGCTCCACTGCTATAATGGGTGCATCTTTAGGCGAAGGTCCAAGCTGGCACGCAAAGCCAAACCCGATGTGGGCAAGCTCTACCGCTACTTCAGCATAATGGGGTGGCTGCTAACAGTCGGCTTCATCCCGCTCGTTGTCTACTACAGGTCGGTGCTCACAATGTCAGCCATCTCCCTGTACGAGCAGTACATTCTCGCGCTGTCACTGGGCATCTATCTAGCGATACTCATCATACCAGGCCGCGGCCAGATGAAACCGGAGGACGCGCGTTTCCTGGCAATCTTCCTGCTGGCCATCGCCGGCCTGATGGTGCTGTGGGGGTTTGTGCTGATTCCCTATCTGAAAGGCTACCTGCTCCGCTGGGAAGTCTTCGACGCCGTGACAATGGACACGATTTCGCGCATAGCGTACGTGCAGGCAATTGTCGGCGCACTCGCGCTCGGCGCAAAAGGCGTCGCACTGGGCATCCCGTACGTGAAGAAGTACACCGCCAAGCTCAGCGAGCTGGACGGCTTTAAGTAGGGCAGCACTTACTCACCCTTACACAAGCACTTGCCCCCTTAGGTGGGAATGCTATAGTCATTTCGTAGATGCTGATAGCTCTCAAAAGTCTGCATCCGGTAGTCCAGGCGCTGATAGCGACGCTGTTCACCTGGGGCCTGACCGGGCTCGGCGCAAGCCTCGTGCTCATCCGCCGCGAACCGAGCCGCAAGATGCTGGATGTGATGCTGGGCTTCGCCGCGGGCGTTATGATTGCCGCAAGCTTCTGGTCGCTGCTCGCGCCTGCAATCGCGATGTCCGAGGGCAAAGGTATCCCCGTCTGGCTCCCCGCAGTAATCGGCTTCCTGCTCGGCGGCGTGTTCTTAAGGCTCGTTGACCACCTGCTGCCCCACCTGCACCTGAATGCTCCCACCGGCGAAGCTGAAGGCGTCAAGACTTCGTGGCACCGCACCACGCTTCTAGTTTTAGCGATTACGCTGCACAACATACCCGAAGGGCTAGCAGTCGGCGTTGCATTCGGCGCGCTGGCGGCGGGCATCCCGGAGGCGACGTTCGGCGGCGCGGTGGCGCTGGCAATAGGCATCGGTATCCAGAACTTCCCCGAAGGCGCAGCGGTCTCATTCCCCCTGCGGCGCGAAGGGATGAGCGCGGGAAAAAGCCTGTGGTGGGGGCAGCTATCGGGAATAGTTGAGCCGATTGCAGGCGTCATCGGTGCGGCGGTAGTCGTAGCGATGCTGCCCATTCTGCCTTACGCACTCGCGTTCGCCGCCGGCGCAATGATATTCGTCGTGGTCGAAGAGGTCATTCCCGAAGCCCAGATGGGCGGAAACGCCGACATCGCCACTCTCGGCGCTATGGTCGGCTTCGCCGTAATGATGGTGCTGGACGTGGCGCTGGGTTAATCCGGCAGCTTACTCGGACCCAATATCCATCAGCCCCCGCTCTTCTTCCTTCTGGATGGTGAGGATCTTGTCGACGTGCCACGCGGAAAGATGCCCCAGCTCCTGCATTACCGAGCCGATGTAGCGCTCCGAGCCGTTTCCCTTCTCATCGGACTGCTTGCGCAGCCCTTTATCGAGCTGCTGGCGCGAGCAAAACGACAGCTCGATGGCGATCTCCCCGAACATCCGCTTTCGCTTTGGTTGCTCCATTGCGGGAATCACTCCCTCTAGTATCACCTTACATTCTACACCCGCCGCCCGATTCGCGCTATGGTTTTCGGCCCAGCATCGCCACAAACTGGTCGAAGATATAAAGGTTGTCCTCGGGGCCGGGATGGCCTTCGGGATGGTACTGCACGGAAAAAAACGGCAGCTCCGCATGCCGCATCCCCTCCACCGTCCCGTCGTTTATGTGCACCTTGTCGATTACCAGCCCGTCCGCGAGCGCGAACGGCTCCCGCGCCGCTTTCGCGTCCATTCCCTCCGGCAGCGCCACCGCGTAGCTGTGGTTCTGGCTCGTGATATACGCGCGCCCCGTGCGCAAATCCCGCACCGCATGGTTCCCCCCGCGATGCCCGAACTTCATCTTAAACGTCGGCAGCCCGTACGCCCGCGCGAGTATCTGGTGCCCCTGGCAGATGCCGAAGCCCGGCAGCTTTTCGGTCAGCGCGCGCACGGTGTCGAAGCTAAACTCAAGCCGCTTCGGGTCGCCCGGCCCGTTGGAGATGAAAACCCCGTCCGGCTCGTATTCCAGGATTTCATCGGCGCTTGTCTTTGCCGGGAACACGCGGCAGGCGCATCCCCGCTCGGTGAGGTAGTCGAGTATCGACCACTTGACGCCGAAATCTAATACCGCCACGCGGTATCGCGGCTCATCAGGCTGCTTCCAGTCGTAGGCTTCGGGCAGCATGACCTCGTCCACCACGTCTTCCTGCGACAGCGCCGGCGCCTCCGCCAGCACGCGCTTCGCCTCCGCCTCGTCAAGCTCGCTGGTGACAATCGCCTTCATCTCGCCGGCGGTGCGGATGACCTGCGTGAGATAGCGCGTGTCCACGCCGGAGATTCCGGTAATCTCGCAGCTGAGCAGCTTGTCCTGCAGCAGCCGGTCGGCGCGCCAGTTGTCCATATACGGGCAGAACTGCGACACGACGAGTCCGCGCGCGAATATCGAGCGGCTCTGGTCGTCGTCGGGATTGACGCCGTAGATGCCGATGAGGGGAAATGTAAAGACGATTATCTGCCCGCCATAGCTGGGATCGGTGAGCGTTTCCTGGTAGCCGGTCATCGCCGTGTTGAACACGACCTCGCCGGTTGTCGTGCCGGGCATGCCCACGAGCTTTCCGGCGAAGCTCTCGCCGTTGTCCAGGATTAGCAGCGCCTTCTTCATCAACGCACCCGCTCCAGTTCATCCAGGCTCCCGTAGGCCACGCTACCGCCGAGCATCGTGAGCCTCACCCGCCCTTTCAGTTTCATTCCCGCATACGGCGAGACCTTGCACTTGCCCGCAAATTCCTGCGGGTTCACTACCCATTCTGCGCCAGGATCGAACACGACGAGGTCGGCCGGATCGCGCTCGCGCAGCAAGCCGCAGTACGGGGGCGCACACGCGAATCCCGCCGGCACTGAGGTCATCGCGCTCAGAACCCGCGTTGCGCGGTCCTGGTCGCGGTGAGCCCCGGTCGCAGTCATACTGGCAGCCAGCGCGACTTCCAGTCCTGTGATGCCGAACGGCGCATTGGCCAGCGGCTGCGCCTTTTCCTCCGCAGTATGTGGCGCATGGTCGGTGGCGACAATATCAATCGTGCCGTCGAGCAAGCCTTTCCGCAGCTCGTGCCGGTCGTTTTCCTCGCGCAACGGCGGGTTCACCTTGGCCACCGCGCCCAGCCGCTCCACGTCCTCGTGGGTGAACGTGAGATGGTGCGGCGTCACCTCGCACGTCAGGTAATGTTCCAGGTTCGCCCGCTCATATTCTTCTTTGCCCTTGCGGATTGCCTGCACCGCGCCCGCCGTAGTGACGTGCGTGATGTGCACTGCGCGGTGAAACTCCAGCCCGAAGTTGATGGCGCGCTTGACCGCCACGTCTTCGCTTTCGCGCGAGATGCCGGGCAGCTTCATCCGCCAGCTCACGTCCCCGTCGTGCATCACGCCGTGGCGCATCAGCCGCCTGTTCTGCGCGTGGAACATTACGCGAACCAGCGTGTCCTCCGGCAGCTGCGCGGTCCCCAGCGTTCGGAACACGCTGCGCAGCACTTCGTCGTCCTCCACGTCGTCTCCGTCGTCGGTAAACAGCGTGCATCCCACCGCCAGCAGCGGCTCAAACTCCACCGGCTGTTCTCCCTTGCGCCCCACGGTCAACGCGCAAGCGGGTTTCAGCCTTGGCAGCTCCCCGTTAGCCTGCGCGGACATCGCCTGCCGCCGCAGCTCACACTGCGCCTCACATATCTCCGGGGTGTCGCACACGGGGTTCGTGTTGGGCATTGCCACGACTAAGCCGTATCCGCCCATCGCCGCCGCTGCAAGCCCGGTGGCAATGGTCTCCTTTTCGGGATTGCCCGGCTCGCGAAGGTGTGTGTGCAGGTCGCACAGCGCCGGCAGCACCCACATGCCTGTAAGATCCACCTCGCGCACGCCTTTGGGCTTGAGCAGGTCGGTATGGATGATGTCAACGATGACGCCGCCGGCGATGCGAAGGTCGTGGGGTCCGAGGAAGCGTTCCCCGGTGAATAATTCCGCATTGCGAAATATAACCTCGCTCACAGCGTTCACCGGGATGTGATAATAGCACACACAGGGCGCGACCCAGCCCTGCACCGTCCTTCTGCGTCCATTGCCCGTCTCCTCGCTACATGCTGCCCGCCACTTTTCTGCTTCCTTTAGGGCGTCCTGAGTTCACTGTGGGCATCCTACCTTATACGGATTCTCGTTTCCTCAACCACCCAAAGGTGCCCTTCAACTGGCTCTGCTATGAGCGTTCTCATTACATTTTCAATCGCGCTTAGGATTCGCTTTCTGTCCTGCGACCGTGGGCGAAGCACGATGATGCCAGAATGTTCTTTCGGCGGATAGCGTCGGATATCGGCAAATCCTGCGTCCAGCGTCACCAGGACTCTCTTTTCCTGCGAACACACCGCATGGATCGCTTCGTCCTCGGCGCCAGCCAAGCCCTGCTCGGTCACAGTTATCGCTTCGTGGCCAGCTTCGGTGAGGAGTTTGACTGCTTCTCTCGGTAGGTTCTCGTCAAGCTTAAAGCGCATCTGCCTTATTCAGATCCGACTTGAATGACTCTCTCTCGCGTTAGCTCCGCAGCGTAATTTATGGCGGCGCGGATATCTTCCAAATGGAGAGTTGGATAGCTCTCAAGAATCTCCTCAGGAGTCAGTCCCACCGCGAGATTATCCATAACGACTGCAGCGGGTATGCGTGTGCCCTTGATGCACGCCTGTCCGTGGCATACCTTGGGGTCAACGGTTATTCTCTCGCGCCAGTCCATGATGTTAGAGCTTCTCCTCCGCTGATTATACCGCGTTTGCCCCGCGCCCCGCCTAAATCACGCTTGGGCATGATGCCCCCACAGGCTCTTCCCCGCTACACGCTACCCGCTACTTCCCCATCCTACTTCCTACGTCTCCCCGTCCTCCGGCTGCCCCTGATCATTGGCGGGCGCAGTCTTGGCTTTAACGCGCTTGCGTACGAGCGTCCAGATCCAGGCGACAATTAGCACCAAGTACAGGATCTGTACAAGCGTCGCCAGAATATGTACGCCGAAAAGCTCAAGTACTAATAGCGTTGCGACTTGATAAGACCCAGAATCCGCGAAGTAGGAAACCGGCAGACTCCATAATCCGAGAATCAGAGCAAAACCCGTAACCACCAAAACCACTGTCGCTCTTAGGAGCCTGTGCACTCCGGAATCTTCCCGAACGGTAGTCCTTCTGCTCGGGGATTTCGAATCTAGGCGTCTCATGGCTAACGAGCAAGCTGTAGCGATGAGCAGAAAGAGCACTCCAAGCGCGACGACATAAAAGCTCGAGTACACGATTGCCTTCTCGGGAAGTCCGATCAACCTGGGCGCATAGGAAAAGAGGCCGATATCGAAAAGCACAGGCGCGAGAAGTATGAGCGCAGTCCCCACCTGCCTAAAACGCCTTCGCCAGTTCTCCCAATTAGGCTTCACCGTGCTTCACATCCAGTTTTAGCTACGCGCCGCCCCCTACGGCGAGTCGGTGACTTCCAGCGGCTCCACGGGGATGCTGTCGCTCCAGAGCCCCATGCTCTTCTGGTCGTAGCTTCCGCCCAGCGCGTAATCGCGCAGCTCGCCGCGAAAGGCGCACGCAGTCAGCGCGTCCGCGAGCTTCCAGAAGCAGTAGTAGTCCAGCGCGTTCACCGGCTCGGCTTCCATAACCTCCGCCACCGCCAATCGCTTGCCCAGCCTATCGCGCAGCCGGTCACGCAGCCGCGCGCGCTTCTCCTCGCGGTAATCCTCATCGGGCGCAAGCGATGCGAAGTGCCCCGCCACAAGCTGCGGCGAACCGCGCCGGTCGCTCTTCACGATTACGTAATCCTTGTTGCGCCACGGGATTTTTCGCGCGCCGTAGAAGATGTTGCGCGCCGCGCTGGTCCCCGCCAAAAAATCCTCCTCGCACACGACGCACAGCAGCAGCGTCTCTTCGGGTATCTCGCCGTAGTCGCGCATAATCCCCTGCACCTGCTTTGCAATGTCGAAGGCATGCGCGATATTGGCGTTTTTGCTGTCGCCCGGCGCAACGACCATCACCGCTTTGGGCATGGGCATCCAGCCCGACGCGGCCTCGCACGCCAGATTCGCCGCAATCACGCCGCCCAGCGAATGGCCTATCAGCGCCAGGTGCTCCCGCTGCGGCTTCACCTCGCCTTCCTGTAGCACCACTAGCGCGCTGTTTATCGCGTCCAGCGCATTGTCCGTCATCTCACTTGGCGGCGTGGTCAAATCCGCCTGGTAGCGCGGGTAGATGACGATGTTGCCCTTGCGCACCAGATGCTCGATCCACGCGCCGTACGATACCGGGTCCATCCCACCCCAGCCGTGCAGCAGCACCACCACCGGCGCTGACGAGGGCTGCGGGTCATCCGGCGTGTAGAGCCATAACGATTCCGCGCCCGAGCCCAGGTGCGCCTTGTTCACCGCCGCATGCAGGTAATCACGCCCGCCGGGACCTCGAAAGGGCTGGTTCGGCGGCGTGGGCTTGGCGGCGTAAGCGCACACGCTCACGAGCAGAAACGCTGACATTATCAGCACAAGTAACCGAATCGCTTTCATAGTATCCCCCGCAGGCTTGGCTGCACACGTGCATTCAGTATATCAAGGATGCGCCACAAGCGCAGCCGGTTCAGCTATTCAGGACGCGTCAGGTGGTAGAATCAGATGACACGCCCGGAAGGAGTGCGAACTTATGAAGCGCCCGCTTATTTGCTGCTTGATATTCCTGTCAGTCATCGCGCTTTCCGCCTGCGGTGGCGGCGGCTCGCTACCGTCAAGCCCCGGCATTGGCTCGTCGCTCGAGTCGGCCGCGGATTCAAATGACGGCATGCCCACCCCGCCGCTCCCGCTCACGCTGCCGGAACGCGTTGCACCGCCGGTGGACCCGCTGGAGATGGACGCGTCCGACGCGGTCTCGGCGCTGCCCGATGACGGCATCCTGCTGTTCGCTCAGGACGGGCGGCGGCGGATGCTGCGCGAGCTTCCGCTTACTCTTGAGCGCGAACAAACGCGCGAATGCATAAGGCTGCTCATCCGCGCAACTGAAGACTGCACGCTTCCCAGCAACCTGCTGCTCTACCTGCGCTTCGATCCCGAGCGGTTCAACCCGCGCAGCGTGGAGTTCGCCGAAGATATCTTCCCGCGCGACGCCCATCTGCAGCTTGCAGTGCTCGACCAGTACGCGCACATCCCGTTCGCCGTCGCCGCGCTTCCCGGCGCAGAGCGCGTGCGCATCCGGCAAAGAACCATACTGGCATACATTGAGCTTGAACTTGCGCCGCAGACGGTTCTTCGCCGCGCATCCGCTGCGCCGACCGGCGACAGCAACATGGTGGATGTGTCGGTAAAAATTGTGGGCGAGCGCGCAAGAGTCGTGTTCTACGAGCGCAACCTCGGCGACTTCGACCTCAACGGCAAGGTGGAAATCGCCGACATCACCCAGATTGCCATGCACTATGGCAAGCACTTGGAGTTCGTCCAGACACCGGTCATTGACGGCAGCGGAAACGACAAGGTGGACATCGCCGATATCACGCAGCTTGCGATGAACTACGGCAACACGCTTTCCGGCTACGACATCGAGCTTGCGTTCACGCCTGAAGGAGGCGCCGAGGGCGGCTTCGAGCGCCTGGAAAACGCATCAGAGCCGGGCGACCCGACGCTCACGCGCCCGTTCATCAGCCTGCCACAGGGCTGGCCGGAGTACGACTATCTGTTGCCGGATGTGGGCTACGGAACCTACAAGGTGCGCGTAGGCGCCATCGGCGATTCGCCCAGCGACGTCGGCGCGGTCTCACTGCCCCAGCAAGTAGTGATTGTAAACCTGCCGCCCGCGCCGCCGAGCACGTTTTACGTAAGCGCCAGCGACCGCACGAGCGTTACGCTCACGTGGTCGCCGAGCATCGCAACCGACCTTGCGGGCTACAACGTCTACATCACCGAAGACGCCGCTGCGGACGAACTGGCAGACTACATGAAGGTCAACACCGAACTTCTGGGACCCACGGAAACCGAGTACACAGCTACCGACCTCACGCCGACGACCGACTACTGGTTCGTCATTGAGGCAATGGACGACAAGGACCTGCCAAGCCTGGAGAACGCGGTTCTAGCAACGAAGGCGCACGCAACAACGGTTGTCACGCCGGAGGTCGTAATCGGCGTCGAATCGGGCGACCACTACGAGATGCAGGAGATTGACTTCACCGGCGACGACAGCACATCACCCGATGGCGCTGAACTTGTACACTTCACATGGGATTGGGATGACGGCACGGAACCGGAAGACGTGCCGCCCCCTGGTACGACGACTCATACGTTCGAGACACCGAATCCCACCGGCTTCACAGTGACGCTCACGATCGAGGACGAGTACGGCGCTGAAGGCATGGCGCAAGTTGTCGTGCCGGTTCTGGCGCTGCGCCGCGACGTGCTCGTAGTCTACAACCTCAACTCCGCGGACGACCTGGAGATTGCCGACTACTACGCCAGCCCCGAAACAGGCCGGGGGATTCACCCGGACTATGTGCACGGCATGGACCTTTCGATGAATCAGGAAATAAGTCGCGATGATTACAATCTAACAATCCGTGACACGCTGATAGACCACCTGGATAGTACCGGGCAAAAGGACGAAGTGCTGTATATCGTAACCACTAAGGACGTTCCTTTGCAGATAGGTACCGCTGGACCCACCGACCCGCCTCCACCCGACGAGTGGCCGAAAGAATGGAAAAATGCCTACAATTGGACAAACACGCGACGGGCCTGTGTAGATAGCGAGCTGACACTTCTCTACCAAGATGCGCAAGGGGCTTACGACACTCTTTCCTGGAAGGAAAATCCCTACTACGGACACAACTCCTCAAATCCCTTAGATAAGGGCGTTCCTGCCGAGAGCCAGCCCTGGCAGCCGGGGCATTTCACGGTAAACGAGCAAGAGGAAGAAGTCTACCACTGGCCCGGTGATACTTATACATTAGATTACCTTGTTACCCGACTTAGCGGCTGGTATAAAGAAGACGTCCTGGCGATGATTGACCGGGGCATCGCCGCGGAAAACACTCCCATTCCCGAATATGTTGTTATCTTCGATGACGCTAATAAGCCCTACGACATGATGAACGACACAACCGCCGATGGAACAGAAAGCGCAGTTGACGTTTTCCAGCGGCTGGGGCTTAGCTTCTTCGCCGATACGGTGCAGATTGATCCGCCAAATGAGGGTCTTGAAATCTTCGCCTCCACGCTCACCGACTACGGCTTTGACCCCAACGTCGTCATAGGTTACTGCAGCCACGGCGTCCATGCACAAGACCCAGACAGACCGCGCTATATCATCGAGGACCTTAATTTCGGATATCTTCCCGGCGCGCTGTTTATGAGCTACGAGTCGCACAACGGCCGGCAGTTCCGCGGCGACCCCCTTACTCACGACGGGCACGGGCAGGTCGCCGATTGGATTTATATGGGGGGCACCGGCGCTATTGGCAACGTCTACGAGCCTCTTTCCTCCGCATGCGGTGACGAAAGCATTCTTTTCGCCGAGTACGTAAACTGCGGCAGGAACCTGGCGGAGGCATGCTACAAGTCAATGCGCTTCGTCTCCTGGCAGGAAGTCGTCCTGGGCGATCCGCTGTGCAAGCTGAACGTCCAGTAGACGGCTGAGCGGACGCAGCGTGGCGCCAACCTGCATCTCTGCGCGCTAGGTGCGGCGTGAACAAAACGCGCCGCTTGCGCATCCAACTTATGTAACCTCTAGCTCACTCCTTCTCATGGCACTCCGGGGGGCGCAAGCCCCCCCTGGTGTTATTAAAGGTGTTCTTGGCGGCAACTTGCAGCGCGTTTGCGCCTAACCACTACATTACCGCGTAGAGCCTTCGCTACGCTCCCATCTCAATCGCCTCGCACGGCACGCCGCTCATATCCTCAAACCACGGCGTTACCCGCACCCAGTACGGCGCTTCAGGCGCCGATTGAATCTGATACTCGTAATACCTGAAGCCGTACTCGCTGAATCCCGCGCAATCCTCGAAGTAATCAACTTCCCCGTCAGTCCAGAAACCCGTGTCGGCGGATTCGGTGGAGACCTCCACGGCGAATCGCTCGATGCAGGAGCCCCAGTCAATGGCAACCGGCGTTATGTCACTGATGCCGACTACAAAATCCCCGTTATAATCTGCAACCGCAGCCCATGGGCACTCGCGAACGTCCTGGCCGTAATTCAGATCCAAGGCCTCTACGTCAAAGAACTCGGTGATCCCATTCTGGTTTCCGTCAGCCATGATGCGCCGAGTCGACCAGGTAATTGTGTTAGATTCGTCAGGAACGGAACTGAGATCCCAAACGCAACCGTACGGAGGCCGATGCGGATCGCTGAAGGCTACTGTAATAGCCTCGTAGCTCGTGACCTGCCCTTCATGGTGCGCCTTCGTCACGCGAACGTACATGCTCCGATGATTACGGCCATCCAAAGGCACTGAGTACATAGCCACAGATGAGCCGATTCCAAGAAAATCCTGGTACCGGACCTGCGCGGTCAGATTGTACGGCCCGGTTAATGACTCGGACCATTCAACTGTATACGAGTCTCCCCGCTGCCCCCAGTTTCGCGCCAAGACTGAGATGTCTGCGATGCCCACTCGACCATCCTGGTCATAGTCCAGATGCCTTTCGCCACTCTCTACTGTGCGTCCGTAATTGATGGCAATAGGCGAAAGGTCGGCAATGCCGACGACTCCATCCCGCGAACCATCACCCCACAGGATGTGACCATACCATAGGACACCATCTAATTCCAGATGCACTTCGAAGCCATCTATGTCGTCGGCAGGCCATACTTCAGTTAGTGACAAAGCGCGCTTCTGCAGGCAATCCACCAGCTCCTGCGTGAGCATCTCCCACAGCTCCGGCTCGACGCCGTCCGGCACCGGCGCAGCCAGGATTGCGGCAATGTCGACGCCTTGTTCCTGATCGACCGGCGGGACAATCGTCCCCGGGCGTGTCTTACCACCCGACCCCCCGCATGCTGTCAGTAATAAGCACACCAGGCCTGCAATCACAACAAGCCCGCGTGTTTTCACAAATCCATTCATATTTCTCCTCCCATCTCAATCGCCTCGCACGGCACGCCGAGATTGTCTTCGTATTCATACGCATACGGCGTGACCCGCACCCAGTAGGCATCACTCTCCGGTGCGGAAACTATCTCGTACTCCCAGACGTTGAAGCCGTATTCATTTCGCTGTTCGCAGTAGTTTTGGTACCACACGTAACCGTCATGAATGAAGCCATCGTCAGGCGAGACAACCGATAGCTCAACGAGGAATCCCGCACAGCTCTCTCCGTAGCAGCAGTCAATGGGCTCCAGGTCCATCATGTCCACCAAGCCGCTACCATCATAATCTGCTACAGCGGCAGATGGCGTCTCGTCTACCGAGCAGCCGAGGTACATTAAGATGGGAGTCGTGTCCCCGATGCTGACAGCGCTACTCAAGTCCCCGTCACAAAAGAAAAACGAACTGCTCCAGGTGACGACAGGCGGAGATTCACTCACAACTTCAAGGTCCTGTATCGGGAAAGAGGGTGCCAAACCTCCTCCATCTGATCCATGCCAGCCGCCCATCGGGTCCATTGCGATTACATTTCCCAGCTCATCCAGCGCTACCACGCGATGCCACTCATAGTCCGCACCTGAAGATGTCTTGGGAAACCGGTATACGTTGTAGCCATATTCGTCCTTGCCGACAGCATCGGTGTAATCAACCGTTCCCAGCTCATAGTAGCCGGCGCCGCGCGCCGTGGTGCTTCGCTCCACCCGGAATCCCACGCATTGCTCGCCCCAGTGCGCCGCAAGCGGCGTGATGTCCTCGATGCCCACGCGGCCGTTCCAGTTGTAGTCCGCTACTCCCGCGCCGGGCTCGGTATCGCCGTCCTGCCCGTAGTAGATAGCGATGGGCGTAAGGTCGGCAATGTCCGCCACTCCGTTTCCGCTGCCGTCCCAGTGAAAAAACGTATTGTCCCATTCAATGAACCACTGGTCATCATGCTTGGCAGACCAAATTTCGAGTATTCCCCAAGGGAGTTCGCGACGGTACTCCGTAACGCAACGCGCATTCAGCTGACCCGCCAACTCCTGCGTCAGCATCTCCCACAGTTCCGGCTCCACGCCATCCGGCACCGGCGCTGCGAGGATTTCCGCGATGTCGACGCTTTGTTCCTGCTCCACCGGCGGCACAATCGTCCCGGGGCTTGCCTTGCCGCCCGACCCCCCGCATGCTGCGAGGATAAGCGCGCAGGCGGCTACAACCGCGATGGTGATTAAACAGGCGAAGCGGGCGCTTCGCGCCTGAAACCTGATATGGCTTCTCACATCTGCCTCCCCAGCTGAATCTGCCGTCCCTGCCGGCCGGCCTTTTCCCCATGCAATTATACCAGATGCAGCCAAAGCCGTCCGGCACGCTACCGTCTTGTCTCCCCTGCCAAAATACCCGCATCTAATACGTTGAAAAGCCTTCCACGATGGTATAATGCCAGCGTATGGGACTGTCGCCAGTAGTTTTCTATGACCTCCGTTACGACCAGAACAACAAGTCGCCGATAATCTTCCTGAAAGATTCAAGCAGTGACCGGTTCCTGCCGGTGTGGATCGGCGAAGCGGAGGCGGTAAGCATCGAGTTCGCATCGCGCGGGCAGGCCCCGCCGCGCCCCCTCACCCACGACCTGCTCAAGCGCGTCTTCGAGCGTTCGGGCATCAAGCTCGTGAGCGTCATCATCGACCGGCTCATCGGCAGCACGTATTACGCCAACCTCGTGATGGAGATAAACGGCGAGGAAGTGGAGATTGACTGCCGGCCCAGCGACGCGGTGGCGCTGGCGCTGCGCGACAGCGTGCAGATGTTCGTGGCCGACGAGCTGATGTACAACATCAAGTTCGTGGAGATGGCGGCGGCCGAAGCCGAAGCCGACGAAGACGGGCACTTGGTGGACGAAAGCGAGGCCGAGCAAGTGGAAGCCGAAGGCATAGATTTTAGACGCATCCTGCGCGAACTCCGCCCCGACGACTTCCAGGAGAATTAGCGAGTAGTACTTTTGAAGAACTATCCTGCAATGCTCATTCCCCGAATCTCGCGCCGGGTGGCGTATAATCTAGAGTCGCGACCATCCATATCGGCGGGCAATCTTCCCGGTCGCGAGTGACCTGACAATGAAGGGCGATTCCATACCTGCGAATAGGAGCGGCAGTTGGGCTCGGTACGTTCCCCACTTGCGCTTTGACACGGCCGCTTACTTGCTCACCTCGAAACTGCGCCCCGACAGGGAGCAACTGGACTCCACTGAGCGTGCAGCGGCTCTCGACGCGTGCCTGCACTGGAACGGGCGCGGATGGCGCATCCTGGCCGCAGTGATAATGCCTGACCATCTCCATTTGGTCGGCTACAAGGCTCCTCATCAAACCGACAAGCCTGTCAGCGCGGCCAGTCTCGTAAAGAACATTAAGGGTTACAGCTCACGCGAAATCAACAAGCTGAGAGGCACAAAGGGAAGCCTGTGGCAGCGAGAATATCATAGCCGTCTGCTGCTCAATCAGCGCGCCGTTCTTGGTGCTATCGAATATGTTTTCGTGAATCCAGTAAAGGCTGGCCTGGTAGAAAGACCGGAGGACTATCCCTGGCTTTGGACGGAATGGGGCGGCTTAAACGCTCCTCAGGACGAAAGCTGAAGCGCTAAAGGTCGCACGTCCCTTTTGCACGCCTACTCCCCAAACCGGGCGCCGGGTTTGCGCACGTCTTCGACGCGGCGCGTGATGCCGCGCTTGTCGAGCTGCTCCAGCAGCGGAATGATGTATTTGCGGCTGGCGCGCGTGAGCTCCTTGGCCTCCTGCACCGATATCTGCCCGCTGCGCGCCAGGTGCTGCTTAATCAGCCCCACCCAGCGCTCGTAGATCTCGCCGGTAACCACCGCGCCCGCGCCGAGATGGTGCAGTTCGCCGCTCGCCAGAAGCTCGCTCACCAGGCGCGACGCCGTGGGGAAATCGCGCTTGAGCATGATTAGCGTGGGGAAGTGCGACGGGTCGCCGCGAAAGCGCTGTTTAATACGCTCGTAGGTTTCGCGCCATTGCGGCGGTATGCCGCCCGCGCCGGGCACGCCCACTTTGCCCTCGGCGTATTCGAGTTCCAGCGCGGTGAACAGACGGCGCAGCTCGTCTTCTGGCACACTGCGCAGCACTGCGCGCTTAGGCGTGAGCTTCGTAAGCTCCTGCGCGCCCGCCATCGGGTTCTGCTCGTGGATTTCGATGAGCCTGCGCCTGGCCTGCTCCGCCTGCGCCTTCAGCACGCTGCGCGCGACCACCGTGTCATCGGCGCGAAAATATTCGCCGCTCGGCAGCACATCTGCAAGTTTTCTGCGCGCGTCAAGCTCCAGCTCGCGTGGAAGCAATGACAGCTCCGGCTGCGAAGCAAGGTTGCAGCTTCCGCTTATCTTCAGTTGGAGTGCCGCACCCGCCACTGCGATCGCCTCGTCGCTCAGCGCATCGGCACAGCTCACGCCTGCATCGCGCAGTGATTTCGCAACGCTATTCAGCGCCTGGCGCCGCACACGGCGTCGTCCCCAGGCGATTTCCGGCGTTGCGATGACGCGCCCACCGCAGCTTATTGTCGTCGCGCCCGTCTCGTAGATGATGCAGCGGATTCCCGGAGGCTGCGGCAGCTTCTCTTTGACGCTGAAAAACGCTAGCGCGCCTGCACTATCGAGCGGCTCGACGACCAAGTCCTGCACCTGCAGCACGGCGCTGCCGACGATGAGGTTTAGGTTCTGGCGCTGCTTCTCCAGCCGCTTCCAGTCCGGCTCTTGCTCCCGCCAGCGCTCCGGCGGAAGCGACAGTAGCGCGGCGAAACGCCCGTTGCCCGGCTTCAGCGACACGCTCGCGAGCAGGTTGCCGGAGCTGATCTGGTCGCGCTTGATGCCCGTTACATTGAGCGCGACTCGCGAATGCGGCTGCGCGGCTTCGGTTTCGGCATTGTCCTGCACCACTTTGCGCACGCGGACTTCACGCGCGTCCGGCAGCAGCTTCAGCGCGTCGCCCACCTGCACGGATTTTCCGCGCAGCGTGCCGGTGGTGATAAGGCCCTCGCCTTTTGCGGTGAACACGCGGTCAACGAAGTAATACGCGAACGGCGCGTCCATCGCATCGCCCGTATCGCGCACCATTTCCGCAAGCGTCTCGCGAATCTGCGGCAGGTTATCCGGATTCGGCGCGGAAAACGCAAACACGGGCGCGCTCGCCCACAGCGTCCCGCCTAGAAATTCGTCAAGCTCGGCGCGCACCTCGTCAACGCGCTCCGGCGGCACCAGATCAGCCTTCGTGATGAGCACGGCACAGCGCTTTATCCCCGCGTACAGCGACGCGCGCAGATGCTCGTACGTGCCCGGCATCGGCCCGTCGTCCGCCGCCACCATCAGCAGCGCCGCGTCCATCCCCAGTATTCCGCGCAGCATGTTGCGTAGATAACGCTCGTGGCCCGGCACGTCGATGAACGTCACCGGTCTCGCGTCTTCTCCTTCGGGCGTCCAGAACGCGAACCCAAGCTGTATCGTCAGCCCGCGCTTGCGCTCCTCCGGCAGGTGCATCGGGTTGACGCCGGTGAGCTTCTCTAGAAACGTGGACTTGCCGTGGTCGGTGTGCCCCAGTACTCCAAATACCGGCATAATCGCCATTGTAGGCGTTAGCGCCCCGATGGGCAACTGTGGCGCACACCGGGCGGCCTTCTCAGTGCCACGCGCCGCACTGCGACGCTAGCGTCAGGTGGGAGACGCGCGAGAGTAGCGGGTAGCGTGTCCACCGCCGCCAAGGCTATGGCGGATAAATAGCGAGTAGCGAGAAGATGGGTAGCGCCGGGTGTCCAGTCGGCGATCCTCAGACCGAAGAGAGGTTCCGAGGGTGTACAGAGTGCGGCGGCGCTTTCGCGGCGCAGCGGCGCGGTTGTTAGTTGTTCGTTTTTGGTTGTTGGACGGAGGAAAGGGGCCAGGGGTTAGGGGTGAGGGATTAGGGATTGGAGCTGTAGAACCTACACTGAGTACGCCGGGCTCCTGCCGGAGCGGTTGTTGGTTGTTAGTTGTTGGTTTTTGGACGTCCGGACGTAGGGGCGATTCCCTTCGGGTCTGAGCCTCAGGGTCGAAGACACGAATTGCCCGTTCAGGAGGATCGCCATCAGCTGAATCAGGCGCGCCACGAGGGACGCGCCCTACAGAGGGATCCATTTTGGGTAGGCCGGGCGCGCCGTCGCCATAGCAGCTTCCGCCTTCGCGAGAGGGACGTAGCCGCTTCGGCGGAGTTCCTTGGCGCGTCGGCGACTCACAAGCCCGGCTCTTGGTATCGTTTTCGCAATCCTCGTTTTCTGAGCGGCGCTGGTTAGCCCTCCGGCCACGCGGGGCGCGTGGTGGCGGGCAAGCACCGCCTACCCGGTTGGGGGCCTCATCCAACCGTTTCTGGGTTTCGGTGCAGAGTTTCTGGATGCGGGCGATCAGGCGCTTATGTGGCTCGGGGATTGGGGA
>JAUWGS010000002.1 GCA_030606285.1 Planctomycetales bacterium
AACCAGCAACGGATGTTTCGCGTTCACCCCTTATGGTCAGCAGGGGCCTGGCACGGACATCCTAGGGCGTTATTCTTATTACCTCGAACGTTGTCTTATATTGAGCCGGGACAACCTGCCGGCCGCTGCTGGCGGGCGCGCTGCAATGTTCGGATACGCCTGGCACAAGGTCATCGAGTCGAACCCCCCTGGTCCGGGACGTCAGGCCGCGTTGTGGAACTGGCTCGATTGGACCGATCCGATGATCATGGTTGGTGGCGGCGGTCCTGGTGAGGAAGGATATCCGATACTGCCCTACGAGGGACCGGTAGACATCGCGGATGCCTTTGCCTGGGTATACGCGGAGGACGGCTCGGTGATTTCCGGTGGCGACGGCGACACGGACGCGGACATGGTGGAGATCTGGGTCCTGACTTCAGCCGACCCGCAGACAGTCTGGTTCGAGGCGCTGGCGCGAGCTTCCGAGGGTATCGACCTGCTCTACGAATGGTCGTTCGAGCCGGGAGACCCGTTCCAGATGTGGACGCAATACACACAGCACTTGTACGGTGGCGGCATGGACCCCGACGGCCCCGGCCCGTTGGAGGATGGTGATCCGTTCCCGGTGTTTGTGCGTACGTTCGATACTACCTTCGGCACCTACGCGGCAGCTCCGGGTGATTCGCGCGACAGCGACTCGGTGAGGATCAGAGTTCACGGTCCGCCGCCGATCTACATTGAAGATGACGGTACTGTGATTGAGTCTGGCTACCAGCGCGATCCGTCCGGTAATGTCACAGTCGAGCTAGCCTTCAAGATCGAGGGCGGCGTTCCACCGTACGACGACGTATGGATTGACTACGACTACGACTTCGTAACTTTCCAGGAACGTCAGGAGGTTCTACCGACCCCTGGCGAAGGCCACACCGACTACGACCTGACCTTCCCCGCGACGGCGGGTCAGGAGTACTTCATCGCCGTCAGAGTCAGAGACACCGAGGCGCCCAACAGCGAGGACATCTACGCGTGGTTCGACGGAGTGTTCGTTGTTGCGGCGGTTCTGTACATTCGTGATGGTGCCTACTCGACGGCGCACTCGGCCCTCATCAACAGCCTGAACTCGTTCACCAGCGACTATATGGTGCTTAACAACACAACCGGCCTAACGTCCGACTTCATGCTGGCCTTCCCTGTGGTTATCTGGCAGACCAACTTCACTGGTGGCAACAGCCGGATTAGCTCTACTGAGAAGGCGATACTGAAGACCTTCTGGGATAACGGCGGCAAGGCCCTTATGATAGTCCCGTACGAGTACTACCGCTACATCGGCGGAAGCTACGACTATGGCTGGGTCAGCCAGTACTGGGGCCACTGGACCTCCTATCCATACACACGCCTCTACCGCTCAAGCAGCAGCTACTACCGTTACCACCGTGGCAGCTCCACCTGGAGTCCGCTCAGCAGCGGTCCCGGCGGCACGGTCAACTACATCAACTTCTACACCGGCTATCCCTATCGCTACCACTGCTATCTGGATAACAGGTACAATTCGACCCGTATAACCCGTCTTATCGAGCGCGGATACTATTCCTATTACCTCCGAGGCTGGTACCGCGACACACCCGGTGGCGGGCGCAACGTTGTCTGGGGCCAGATGTGGTGTCCATACAACTACGTGAGCGGCTCCGCAGGTAATAATGGCGTTCTGCGCAACCTCATTGAGATTGCTAATCCCAACGCGCTCTAGCTCTCGCAGTGTGTAACTGTAAACCGGGGCCCCCGCTACGGCGGGGGCCCCTTCTTTTGCGCGGACGCGCCGCTGGCCCGCGCGGGTATAATTGACGCGATGTCTCAGGCGCTGCCGACAACGGAGGAGTTCGCCCTAGAGGCGGATTTCGAGCCGACCGGTGACCAGCCGGAGGCAATCGAGCAGATGGTTACGGGACTTGAGCGCGGCGACCGCTTTCAGACGCTGCTGGGCGCGACCGGCACCGGCAAGACCTTCGCTGTCGCCAACGTGATTGCGCAGGTGCAGCGCCCCACGCTGGTTTTATGCCACAACAAGACGCTCGCCGCGCAGCTCTGCGCTGAGTATCGCCGCTTCTTCCCGCACAACGCGGTGGAGTACTTCGTGTCCTACTACGACTACTACCAGCCGGAAGCGTACGTACCGGCGTCGGACACCTACATCGAAAAGGACGCCGCCATCAACGAGGAGATTGACCGGCTGCGGCACGCTGCGACGGAAGCGCTGCTGACACGGCGTGACGTGGTCGTCGTCGCATCGGTCTCGTGCATCTTCGGACTCGGCTCGCCGGAGGACTACGAGAAGCTCTCGCTGCACCTGGCTGTTGGCAACAGCTACCCGCGCGCCCGGCTCATCCGCCGGCTGGTGGATATGCAGTACATGCGCAACGAGTTTGAGCTTGTGCGCGGCTCGTTTCGCTTCAAGGGTGAGGTCTGCGAGATCTACGCAGCGGACAGCGAGCGCATAACGCGCCTGGAGTTCTTCGACGACGAGCTGGAGCGGATTGTAGAGCTCAATCCAGTTACAGGACGAGTGCAGGAGGATTTGCGCCACGTCTTCCTCTTTCCTGCGTCCCACTACGTGCTGCTGCCGCAAAAACGCGAACTGGCGGTGAAAAGCATCCGCAAGGAGCTCAGGGAACGCCTCGCGCACTTCAAGGCCGAGGAGAAGCTGCTGGAGTACCAGCGCCTCAAGGAGCGCACCGAGTACGACCTGGAAATGATAGAGCACTTCGGATACTGCAAGGGCATCGAGAACTACTCGCGCCACCTGGAGGGCCGGATGCCGGGCGAGACACCGAGCAACTTGCTGGAGTATTTCCCCGACGACTTCCTGATGGTGGTGGACGAGAGCCACGTGACGCTACCCCAGCTTCACGGTATGTACAAAGGCGACCGTTCGCGCAAGGAGACCCTGGTGGAATATGGCTTCCGCCTGCCGTCGGCGCTGGACAACCGCCCGTTGCGCTTTGACGAATGGGAGCAGACAGTTGGGCAGGTCATCTTCACCACTGCCACGCCGGGGCCTTACGAGCTTGAGCACTCCGCCCAGGTTGTCGAGCAGATAATCCGTCCCACCGGCCTGGTGGATCCGGGGATCAAGGTCTACCCGACGCGCAACCAGATTGACACGCTCGTTTCCGAGCTGCGCAAGCGAGTCGAAGTCGGGGAACGGGCGCTGGTGACGACTCTGACCAAGCGGATGGCCGAAGCGCTGTCACAGCATCTCGCCGAGCAGGATTTCAAGGTGCAGTACCTGCACTCGGACGTGGAGACGGTTGAGCGCATCCGCATCCTGAAGGACTTGCGCCTGGGGACCTACGACATCATTGTTGGAATCAATCTGCTGCGCGAGGGCCTGGACCTGCCGGAAGTCTCGCTGGTGGCGATACTTGACGCGGACAAGGAGGGCTTCCTGCGCAGTTCGAAATCGCTCATCCAGATAATCGGCCGCGCGGCGCGCAACGTGAACGGCAAGGTGATTCTCTTTGCGGACGTGACGACTGACAGCATCCGTACTGCGATAGATGAGACCAACCGCCGCCGGCGCAAGCAGATAGCATACAACGATAAGCACGACATCACGCCGCGCACGATCGAGAAGGAGATCAAAGACATCACCGACGAGCTAAGCGAGAGCGGGCTCAATGTCATCCGCAAGCGCGGCCGGCGCGAAGCTGTGCCCGGCGAGGAGAGCGAGACGGAGGAGGCTGAGTACTACGCGCGCTACGCCGAAGTGATGGAAAGCGTGATGAGCGGTGATGGCGTTCCCGAAGAAGTGAAACGCCGGGCCGCGAAGGGCCGGGGGACGCTGCTGACGCCAAACGCTCTGGCTATGTCGCTGGACCAGCTTGTGCTGCGGATCACAGACCTAGAAGGCAAGATGAAACGGCTGGCGGAACTCCTTGAATTCGAGAAGGCTGCGGTGCTGCGCGATGAGATCCGCGACCTCAATGCGATAGTGAAACGCCGCCTGCGCGACCACTCCCAGAAGCTGTTCGCTGAGAAGGTGAGGTAGGGCATGGAGGGTTTCCCCACGACGAGCTGGATGCCGGCGCGTCTGGCCTACCTTATTCGCCCGCTGGCTTGCTTGCTCTCGGCAGGAACTCGTCTTCCGCGAACTCGACGAGATCAGCGCTAAAGCCGCCTCAAGAGCGAACTCCTCTGTTGTTGGCAGCGCCTGAGACACCGCGTCAATTATGCTCGCACCAGGCTGCCGCGCATCCGCTGAAGTTGTCGTTCACCATCGCAATCTATGCGTCTCCCTTGAAGGGCTCAAGCCACGCATACGTATCATCGCCATTGGCTGAATCGGAGTCCGTGACCCGGATGGCGACGTAGTACTCGTAGCCCGCCTCTACATCTGGAATGTCAAGGTCGTAAGTGTTCGTGCCCTGAACCGGCAGTGGGAGAACCTCAACTAGTGGCTCGAAGGTTACGAAGTCGTAGTCGTAGTCAATCCACACGCTGTCATACGGTGGAACCCCTTCTTCGATAATGTAGTCGAGGGTAACGGTCATGCTGCCGTCCGGGTTGAGGTCATACGGGCTGTTGTTAACGGTACCGTTGTCTTCGATGTCAACGGCAAGCTCTCCGGCGACCTCCACGAGCACGGAGTCACTGTCGCGTGCCTCAGGCGGCGCAGTGCCATAGCTACCAGCCGTAGAATCGAACGTCCGCACATTCACCGGGAACGGGTCGCCATAGGCATCCGGGCCGGGGCCGTCGGGGTCAATGGCACCATAGTAGGCGTAGTTTGTGTAGCGTGTCCATATCTGGAACGGGTCTCCCGGCTTGAACGACCACTCGTAGATCAGGTCAATGCCCTCGGACGCTCGCGCAAGACACTCGAACCAGATTTTCTGCGGACCGCTAACAGCCGTTACTTCGACGTGTGCGCGATCAGATGGCGTGTCGCCGTCGCCACCAGAAATCACTGAGCCGTCTTCCTTGTATACCCACGCAAATGTATCCGCGATGTCTACAGGCCCCTCGTAGGGGAGTATCGGAGATCCTCCTTCTATCATCGGGTCGATGAAGTCAAGCCAGTTCCACAGCGCTCCGGCCCGTCCCGGAGCAGGGGGATTCGACCCGGTGACCTTGTGCCAGGCGTAGCCGTACGCTGAAGCACGCCCACCTGAAGCGCCCGGCAGGTTGTCCCTACTCGTCCAAGGAATACGATTGGTGTACCCAGCATACCGTCCCAGGACCTCCGCACCGCCCGGCATCGCATAATCCCAGGTGAACGCAAAATTCGTAGCCATGTTTTGAGCGTCGGGCATCCGTATCTGCGCAATTGTTCCCGCAGGACCCGACCCCACGTTCGCCGGATTCAAGTTCACCCAACCATCACCGCCCCAGTGGAACCAGCCGTTGTCGCCCTGGAACCCGAACATCATCTGCCACTGGGGCACACCGCCATAGTTGTTCCATATGCACCTGGTGCACAGAATTACGTTACCGCCGCCCTGGATGTAAGCGAGTATCCGTGACCGCTCGCCGCTGTCCACCTGCTCCTCATAGAACGCGTACATGTTGGTGCTCTGCGGCGGACACCAAATGACTAACAGGTAGTCCTCAAGATCCGACACATCTGTAATGTCACCTGTCGTCGCCAAATCGTAGCCATATCCAAGCGCGTCAAGATCGCTAGCGAACGCCTGCTGATGCTCCAGTGAGTCGCTCCCGGAAGGAGCGGTGTTATCCTGCACTATCAGTGTGGTACCCAAGCCGGGCTCACCGAGGTGACCGATTTCAATCTCCGGCGAATCTGCAAATACCTTATAGCCTTCCGTGGTTCCGTCGGGATTGCCGTCCCCGTCGTAGTCGATGGTGAACATCAATCTCGCCGTATACACGGCCTCGACGAAGTAATCGTGAATCGGGTACTGGACGCTACTAGGCGTCACTGTCCCGTCTCGGAAGTTCCACAAAAACCAGTCATCGGCGAACCCGTTTACGTTATCCGTTGGCCCGCCATACGGGAATGCCTTGAAATAAATCGGGTCGCCTAAGTTCGCTATCAACGGGTTCGCGAAAATCTTGCACCCTAAGGGACCACCCATGCCGTAGCGCACTGCTACAGGGTCCTGCTCGAACTCTCCACCCTCCTCCAGAACGGAGTCTTTTTTATACACGTATAAAAATACCTCGTCGGGTACCATCGGGTCGAGGTAGTCCAGCCACCACATAAAGCCCTTCTCGAAGTACTGCCCGTATCGGTAATAGTGCCCCATCGGGCCCGTGAGCAATCGACCCCCTTTATCAATGAACGGGTCGGTCAGCGGCCATCCCAACCGGCCTTCCCACGGTGGATCCACACCCATGTTCCACACGTCGTCAGTCCAGCGTTGATGGATAACACCGAATGTCGGGAATGTCGCTATTGGCAGATTATCCGATGCCTGCAGGTCAATCAGTCCCTGAATGTACTCGTTCGCCGACGACGTCAGGCCTACCATCCACGCTTCCCCGTAAGGCATCTTCTCCGCGTCGTAGAAGTATGGCTGGTATCTCGCATACGTCTCGTTCGGTGGGCTGGTCGACATGTACTCGATACTCACATCGTCCAGCGGCGTAATCAGTATGTCGTACCATGCAAAGTCTATCATCTGCGAATAGCGCCGCACTGATGTAGACATCTGCAGCTTGTCGTATATGTAGTCGGCCACGAAGTACGCCGGCTCCGGCACGAAATCGTAGGTGTCCTCCGCCGGATACGACCACTCGCCCCAGTCAGCTATCGGAACGCTGTACGTCTGATACACCGCAGATAGCTCACTGGCTACTGCCGAGCCACGATTAAACTGGTTGGCAGTCGTCAGCCCCAGTTTCACGAACGACCGCCCCTGCTCGACAAACACGTCAACCCGCTGGATCCGGTCTTCGAGGATGTCCGCGTCACCACCGTCAGAACCCCACGGCGGATCTCCCGTGCCGTCCCAATCGTTCGGATCATACTCCCCGGGCACCGTATAGTATCCCGGCTCATCCGGCGGGATGTAGGGATAACTCGCGCTTTTCACCGGCATCACCGGCTCCAAACCACGGTTCACCCGCGCTGCGTTCTCGTGCCGCGCTGCAAGGCCCTCAATGCTCAACGTTGGCGGCGGTGGCACCGGTGTGCTCATTGGCACC
Organism: Planctomycetales bacterium; assembly: GCA_030606285.1. GTDB lineage: Bacteria > 4484-113 > 4484-113 > 4484-113 > 4484-113 > JAGGTK01. The sequence continues at coordinate 7,144 of JAUWGS010000002.1, forward strand.
GATGCCTCCGGTGCATTCTGCTCCACCGCACCAACGGTAACCATAGTCTTTTCGACCACATCCACATCCACGGATTGGGTCTCACGCGGCATGGTATCCGCTGTCGTTGAGGTCAACGGGCCATCCCACCCAGGATCATTGTACAGCTCCTGAAGTACCGGGCTCAGCTTGTAGATATCGTCTTCCGATATGCAAGCCCCCCGATTCACCTGATCGAAGCTCGCGTTACTACCCCCCGAAGACGAGGATACCGACGGCAGCGTTCCCATCGTTTTCTTAGAACCACCACCGCAGCTCAAGGCAAGCCCTAATACAATCACTGCCAGTATCACATACGTAATTCTGGCAATCATTTTTGCCTTACGCATAAGATCACCTCTCCCCTGATTTCGTTTTCTAATAATCTCACGAACAACTGCTCTCTCCCCTCTCGTGTTCGTCTCCGCTCCCGATATTATCAGTGACCACCTATTAATAATCATATCGTATTAGTCCTCACGGGGCGACTTGCTTGCCGATTTCGGCAGGAAATCATTCTCAGCGAACTCGACGAGATCAGCGCTAAAGCCGGTGATGATGCGCACCGGCAGGCCTCCCTGCGCGAGATAGAATGTCAGCGGCAGGCCTTTCTCCTCCAGCAGCCAGATTTCTTCATTGAAGTGGCGGGCTCCGGGATCCCAGTACACTTCAAACTGCGGCAGCGTGGCTTTCTCCCAGTTCGCCTGCTCGAATCCACGGCTGCCCAGCGCGTCGAAGTTCACTGAAGCGACGATCAGGTTCGCTTCAGGATGTTCCTCCGCCCACTTCACGAGCTTGTTCATGTGGCGCACTTCCAGCTTGCACAGCGGGCAGGCGGTTACCCACAGCATTAGCACGGCGTTGTGCTCGTAAACCAGGTCGGTATAAGTTACCCTCTCAGCATTGCCGTGTCTGGGTGGTAGCGAAAAGAAAAACGGGCTCTGGTCGATTGCCTCCCGGCTGATAATGGGCTGGGGCTTTTCCGGATGCTCATTGTCCGCATCCTGGGCGAGAGTGACCCAGGTTCCGGCGAGCAATATCGCGGCCAGTGCCAGTGTCATGAACGCAGTGAATCGCCTAATCAACGGTTTTCTCCTTCTGCCGTGCGACGGTCGGAGTGATATCGCGCGATGCAAGCGCGTCTAGGTCGTTTAACGTCAGCAACAGCGCGTCCTCGCCCGTGTCTCTGTAGTATCGCCGCCTCAGTCCCACTTGCTTGAAGCCAAGCTTCTTATACAGGTTTATCGCCGCGAAGTTGTTCTCCCGGACTTCTAGGATAATGTAAGTGACGCCCTCGGCAAGCGATGTCCGCGCCGTGTGTATTAGCAGCGCTTCGGCGATGCCCTGGCCGCGGAACTCGCGCTTGCTGGCGATTGTGCCCACGTGGCACTCGTCCTCGATTACCCAGTTGCCGATGTATCCCAGAAGCTCGCCGTCCTCGTCGTCGCTGCGCGCCACGAAGAATCGAGAGTTGGGGTTGCGCTTGAGGTCGTGTTCGTAGACAGTCCGGGTCCAGGGCGTGGGGAACGAGTACTGCTCGATCTCCATCACCTCGTCGAGGTCCTCCGGCCTCATCTGTCGGATGTAGAGCGCCATTACCGCAAGAAGATTATAACGCAGGGCGCAGGAGCGCTCGCTTAGAATGGAAGCTCCTCGGGCCGCAACAGCTTCCTCAGCTTCGCCAGAGCCTGGCGCTGGAGGCGGCTCACATTCATCTGGGAGGTTTGCAGCCTTATCGCCACGTCGCGCTGTGGCAAGCCGTCCCAGAATCTCAGCCGCAGCACTTCCGCTTCCTTCTCGGTGAGGAACGCAAGAATATGCTTCCAGAAAAGGTCGCTTTGCACCTCTGCCAGGCCGGCTTCACGGGCTGTGGGTGACACAGACGACTCTTCCGGGACGGCTTCTTGTAGGATGTTGAGTGGATGGTAAGCGCTACCGAGTTCCATTGCTTCCAGCACTCGCTCTTCAGTGAGCCCCGCCTCTTCGGCTATTTGTGCGGGAGTGGGGGAATGGCCCAGCTTCAGCGCAAGAGTGCTCTCCACGGCGAACACCTTCAGGCTCTGCTCCTTTATCTGCCGGGGCACGGAGATAGCCCAGCTTTTATCGCGGAAATAGCGCTGGATTTCCCCGCGGATGGTCTGGTATGCATAGGTGGAGAAGCGCCAACCCCGGTCCACGTCGAACCGGCGAATCGCCTGCACCAGCCCGATCATCCCAACCTGCACCAGGTCTTCAAAGCTCTCGCGCCCGGGCGAGTACTTATGCGCGATATGGTAGACGAGGTTCTCGTACTGCTTGAGGATGCGGTCGGTGAGTTCCTCGGTGGGGTCGTCTCGATAGGCGGTGAATAGCTCGCGCTCTTCGGCTTCGGTCAGCGAACCATGCGAGGGGGAGTCCCCTGCTGGCGCGGCCTTGTCACGCCCTTTCCCCATGGGTTCATTGTAATCTATCGGAACGGCGAACCGCTAATCCTTGAATAGGTTCTTCCGCCGGTCCTTCAGATCGAAGCGTATGCGGATGTCCGGCTCCTCGCCTTCGCCCACAGTGATCTCGTCCACAGCTCTTTTCTCGAGCACGTGGAAAAGGGGCACGCTTTCCACCTTGGTGAAGGTGTGGGACGGATCGGTGATGCTGATGTTCAGATTCTCCTGCGTCTCGTTCCAGCGGACCGTAATCGCGCCTTTCAGCCCCTTGCACCGGTTGGCAACCAGCAGGAACGTTTCTCCGATGCTGTCCTTGAGATCGTCAATTTCGTCCATAGTGAAGCCAAGACCCGTTGCCAAGCCCGAAACGAGTAGCCTTAGCGGAAAACGCATTTCCTCATCAGGCGGGAGCTTAAGCTCCAGGTTAACTAGCTTCCGAATATTCTCCATAATGATCACCGAATGATTTCGTTCGCTTAGATTCTACCCACAATTCAGGCCTTCTAAGCGCTCTGAAGGCTGTCTGAGAACTGCTATTCTACGTGTTCTGCGGGCTTTGCTTCGGAGTTAGCACCAGGATAATCAGGTAGCCCAGGAGCGGCCCCAGCGTGTTTGCTAGCAGGTCAAAGAGGTTGCAGCTTCGCGTCGGTATCCAGATCTGGACTATCTCGGTCAGCGCACCGAACGCCATTACCGGCCAAATGGTGCGGGCGTATGCGGCGAATGAAATCTCTTTGCCGCGGAATACGCCGATGAAGTAGGCAAAGCCGATGAGGATGAAGCCGCCCAGATGCTTGAGCGTGTCCAGCCAGTAGCCCCAGAAGAAAAAGGACATCGTCCCGCGGTGACTGCCGGTCTTCATCTGCAGGGACAGTGCGAGCAGCATCCCGATGATGGCCACGGCAAGAAACAGCGGGCGGTAAAACCGGATTCTCACTCGGCATCCTCCGCGCGCAGTCGCTCGAAGAACTCAGCCAGCAGGCCTTTCGCTTCTTCCGCTCGGAGCCCGCCATGGAAGCTCACCTTGCGGAACCGCTCGTGTCCTTCCAGCGAAAAGCGCGAAGACACGGCGCCGAACTTCGGCTCGTCGGTCCCGTAGTATACGTCGGCGATGCGCGCGAGAAGCATGGCGCCCAGGCACATCAAGCACGGCTCGACGGTTACGAACAGCCGCGCACCTTCGAGCCGGTGGTCGCCGAACTTCGCTGTGGCTTCGCGCAGCGCGACCATCTCCGCGTGTGCGGTGGGATCGGAGTCGCGGACGGTGCGGTTGGCGCCGCGCCCGATGACTTCGCCGTTCAGCTCAATGACGCAGCCCACCGGCACCTCTCTTGCCGCCATCGCTCCTCGCGCCAGCTCAATAGCCTCCCCCATGAGTTCTTCTTCCCGTGCAGTAAACACGGCCGAGATTATACACCGCTTCAAGCGCGATGCTACAATGAAGCTATGCTGTTGGCGAACCGAGCAGAGGCGGGGCGGAAGCTGGCTGAAGAGCTTAGGCCGCTAATAGGGGACTGGCCTGACCCGATTATCCTTGCGCTACCGCGCGGCGGTATCGAGGTGGGCGCGGAGATTGCTCAGGCACTCGACATTCAGATGACGGTCTTCATCGTGCGCAAAATCGGCGCGCCCGGAAATCCCGAATACGCCATCGGCGCTGTGGCGGAGACGGGAACGGTCGTAGTCTCAGATGTGACACTGGCTGATGAGCGCTACCTGCAGCGCACAAGAGACGCCGAGCTCAAGCGCATCGCACGGTACAAAGAGCTTTACCGGAATGCCGAGGAGCTTCCGCCGCTTGACGGGCGGACGCTCATATTCGTGGATGACGGCGTGGCAACCGGCGCGACATTGAAAGCCGCGCTGAAGGTCTTTCGCCAGCCGGATGCGCCAAAGCCGGCGAAACTGGTAGTGGCGATTGCGGTTGCGCCGGCTCAGTCCGCGCACGAAATCACCAGGCTTGCGGATGAAGCGATATTCCTGCACACGCCGGCGCTCTTTTTCGCCGTCTCGCAATTCTACGATGACTTCAGCGACCAGCCGGACGATGTCCTGCGCAAGCTATTGGGGCTGGGGGAAGACTGAAGGACGAGCCGCCTACTCCAGCGGGCAGATAAACAGCAGGCCCTTCTCAATCTTCTTAATCTGCACGTCCGGGACCTTGTTCTTCACCATCTGCAAAGCGCCGGGAGGAAGCTGCTTTTCCAGCGGCGGGACTGCGCTGTCGATCTCCAGGAGGTTTTCTTCGGCTAGATAGAGATTGGCGTCGAGCAGCGTTAGGTTGAATTTCTTTGGCTGGAAGTCTATGGAGACGAAAACACGCGGCGGAAGCCCGTCGTCGCGTTTGCGCGCCAGCAGCGCCAGTGCGGTCTCTTCAAGGACTGCCATCAGGCGTCCCAGAGCAACGCCGGGGAGGTTCATCCCCAGGTTGAGCCGCCCCACCTTGCGGATGAGCTTGAGCGTCTGGTCCATGTTGTTGAGGTAATGGCCCACCTTGGGCGCCGACGAATACGACAGGCTCAAGAATACCTCGTCGTCATCCGGCGTCGATCCGCGCCGCATCCGGCGAAGGTTCCACAGCACGAATTGGTGGAAGATGGGGTGCGGCAGGTTGGAAAAGCGGCTGATGAGCGTGTGAAGGTCGCTTTCGGAGAACTTGCTGGGCGCGGGGAATTCCGAGAGCAGCCCGTCGGTGTAGAGTGCGAGCTTGTCGCCCGGAGCCAGCTTCAGCCACTGGCGGCTGACCTGGGCTTCCTCGTCCAGGTCGAACAGCCCAACGGGCGGGACAGTGTTATCCAGGGCTGTCAGCATCCCGCTGCTGTTCTGGTAGAGGATGGGGCGTGGATGGGAGCAGTTGACGTACTCCATTGCGCCAGTCGCGTTATGTATCCTGCCGATGAAGAAGGTGGCGTAGTAACCCAGATCCTTGAAGTTCACCGTCCAGAAGTCGTTCAGGGTCAGTACGACCGCCTCGACCGTCGGAGCGCGGGTCAGCATATTGTCCACGAACGAGAAGGTGGATGTGGATATCAGCGCCGAGCTGATGCCGTGCCCACTAACGTCGCCGACGATGATGTACGAGTACTCGCCCGACAGCCGCAGCAGCACGATATCGCCGCCTATGCTGTGATGGGCGCGGAAGTGGAGCGTGCTGTCGAGGTTGGGCGACACGAAGTCCATCGGGACGTTCATGTTCAGTATCTGCTCGGACACGCGTAGGTCCTGCTCCATCTGCGCCTGATACGTCTCAAGCTGCTGCGAGTAGTTCTTCAGGATCTCGTAGTCGTTGGCGCGCATTATCGCGCTGGCCAGCTCGTTGGCGAGCGTGTTCATCGACTCGATGTCGAACTCGTCGAAGCTGTTAGTTTCGTTGGCCTGCGCGTTGAGAACGCCCAGGACGTTGTCGCCCTGCAGAATCGGCACTGCCAGCTCGGAAAGTGCCTGGACGGGTCCGGGGAACTCAGGCCTGTACTCCGGATCGGTGCGCGTATCCCGCGCGTAGTACGTTTTGTGGGTGCGGTAGGCGTGTCCCGTACAGCCTTCCTGAGTGTCCAGCGACATCGGAAGCGAAATCCTGTCCTCGAACTTGCCCGCGACCGCACGCAGGTCCAGGATATCCTTTTCCTGGTCGTAGATGAATATGTATACGTTGTAGTAGTGGAAGTAGTTTCTGAGCAGGCGCGCCGTCGAGTCCAGGAGGTCGTCCAGGTTCAGGCTCATCAGGGCTTTCTCGGTGATCTGGTGCAGTAGTCGCATCTGCAGCAGGCGCTTGTCCTGGATGGGATCACGGCTCAGGGCGCTGACGGCGAGCGCTATTAGCGGCAGGCAACCCTCGAGTAGCTCTATGGAGCTGTCCGGAGCTGGGGGCTCGTCTGATTCCAGCAGCAGGACTCCCAGCATCTGCGTGCCCAGGAACAGCGGCGCCAGATAAGCGGTCTTAGTGGTTTTGCTCAGGATGCCGAAGCTCCCCAGTTGATCGGGAACTTCGCTGCCCGAAAAAGTCATCACGCGCCGGGAGAGCTTTGAGAAGGGGTTGTGGCCAGTCTTATCGTCTAGGCTGATTGTGTGTCCTTCTGCCAGTGATGGTGAATGCTCGCCGATGAGGTTCAAGCACTGAATGCAGTGCTCGGACGTGTTGTGGATCCAGAAGCTCATACCGCGGGTTTCCAGGCGGCTTTCTGCGACCCCGAAAAGCACCTCGAATAAGGTGTCCAGATCCTGGGACTTGCCGAGAGAAGTCAGCGCTTCGGCAACGAATGCGGCAAGATCTGCATCTGTTTTCTCGCTGCCCATAACACCATCAGCCATGTTTAGATTCTAACACAGGCGGGCGCTTCCGGCGCTTCCGTTGGCCCCCAAGATGCCCTACAATGTAGGATATGCTGATGCGCCGGGCGGTTCTTATCCTTACAGTCATGCTGCTGCCGGTTGCGGCATGGGCTGCGGACGTCTACTACATTGAGGAGAACTTCGACGGAGATTCCGGCTATTTCTACGAGGGCAAGATGGGCGACACCACTTTCACCCGCTATCCTGAGGACGGGTACTACGAGATTGACGCGATGCAGAGCAAAAAAGGATCACTTGCCGCCCTCACGGTTGCCTTCGAAAGTTACACAGCCTCAGTGGACCTGCAGTTTTACGACTCCATCGTGTCAGATGAAATCTATGCGGGGTTGATCTTCCATTACCAGGAAGACCCGTCCGGACGCGCATCCTTCTACTTGTTCACGGTATTCCCCGATGGCTACTTTTGCGTCTGGCTGGTGGACCGGGAAAACCGGCGCACGTACGCTTACCGTCTTACGCAAACACCGCTGGTCAATCCCGCCGGTCCGAACTCGCTCAAAATCATAGCCGAGGGCACGCGCTTCGAGCTTTATCTAAACGGGATGCTCCTCGACAGTTTCAGGGACACTTCGCTTGGCCGAGGCGGCGTCGGGATGTTCGCCTCGGCGGGGACGCGCGCCCGCTTCCGCGCCTTCCGCTGGCGAATCCGGGAGGAGGAATACGAAGCCCGGATGGAAGAGGGTGGAGTCTTCGGCTTCGTGCAAAAACACGAGCTACCGGCGGCGTTCAGGGACGACTTTACGCGCAAGCGCTGGCTTGAAGGGGGGTTTGCCGGAGCGCGCTTCAGTTACAGCGAAGGGCGTTATGCAATCGACAACACGAAGGGCGACACGATGGCCGTGAGCTACCGCACCGAACCGGTGGCGAAAGCTGGCTTTCTCACGGCGGTGGTTGCGAGCGTCGAAGGCGAGAAAGGAAACGGTTACGGAATCGCCTTCCGCTTCAACGTGCAGGACGAACAGCCGTCCTACTACGCCTTCATCGTTGCGCGCGACGGGACTTACAAGCTCTTCAAGAACCAGGACGGCGTTGCGACTCCGCTCTGTGACTGGCTGGAGATACCGTTTGACGTGGATTTCGGCCGGCCGCAGCTTCTCGGAGTGGCATACGTTGAAGAACCGGATGGCGCGCTGTGCATATTCCCGGGGCTGAACGGTCGGCCGCTTATGGCTTTCGTGGACACGATGCCCCTGGAGGCCGGGGGATTCGCGATGATTGTCGCGCCGAGGCTTAATGTGGCGGTAAGCGAGATCCGCCTTGTGGATTTCGCCGGTAACGAGCAACTCGCGCTGGAAACGCTCAGTGCTGCATACCGGGAGGAGGATGAGAATGCGGGCTAAGTGGCTACTGCTGGGATTCGCAGTTGTAGCGGCTCTTGTGCCGCCTGTTGTCGCCAAGGCTGAAGGGTTGTCGAGCGGCGCGGAAAGGCTGCTCGGCGTCGAAGAGCTGGGCGGCGAAGACATGGAGAGCGTCCGCGTTAACATCGATACGGACAGGGGCAGCTTCCTCGTCGAGGTCTATCCTGATATTGCGCCGCTTTCTGCGCAGAATTTCATGCGCCTTGTCCTCGAGGGCTACTACGACGGCATAGTCGTGCACCGCGTGGTGGAGGGATTTGTAATGCAGGCGGGCCAGCCCACCGAGGAACAGCAGGACAAGCAGGAATTGGATACCCGCATCCCTGACGAAGTGAACCGCGCGCATCACGACCCGGGCACCATTTCGTTCGCCAAGCTATACGACACCGAAACGGAGACTTACGTTCCGGATTCGGCCGGGGCGCAGTTTTTCGTCAACCTCGGCGACAACCGGCGCCTGGATGAGAATTTCACCGTTTTCGGCAAGGTCGTGTGGGGAATGGAGACCGTCCGCAAGATAGAAGTGGGAGACACAATCATCCGCGCTTACGTGGTGAACGTGCTGTGATGGACGGTACTCCTTCCAACCGCCTGGCTGAGTTCGTAGCAGTTCTGTTTCGCGCGGGACGTGTCGTGCCTCTGGATAAACTGGTGGAGCACTTCGGCTGCAAAGCCCACGAGCTAGCTGTCACGGCGGAAGAGGCGAACCAGCAGCTGGAGCCGCTTGGCCTGCAGGCTGGCTTCGTTGCCGGCGGCTATCGTCTGACCACGCGCCCCGAGGTGTACCATGCGTTGCGCGAGTTTTTCACAGAGCTCCGCGAAGGCGGCATTTCGCCGCAGGGGATGGAAGTCCTGGCGATTGTGGCATACCGCCAGCCGGTGACCCGCACGAACGTTGAGGAGATAAGGCAGGTGAACTCGGAAAGCCCCCTGCGTTCACTGCTGCAGCGGCGGTTGATCAAGGTAAAGGGCCGGAGCGACCTCCCCGGACGCCCGTTCCTGTATGTGACCACCGGTCGTTTCCTCGAAGTTTTCGGCCTGTCCACGCTGGATGACCTGCCGAAGATGGATCTGGACGAGCCCGCTCTCGGCGAGCGCGTCGGAATCTAGGCTCCTTCTTCGTCCCGCTCAGCGATGCGCACGGTTGTTCGCCGCTCAACGCCTCCGCGCAGATAGACGATTTCCGCCACATCCCCTGGCTTGAGGTCGCGCAGGATATCGGCCAGCGCCTGAAGGTCGTGCACCGGCCTGCGGTCAATATCGATGAGTATGTCGCCTTCCAGCAACCCGGCCTTCTCCGCCGGGCTTCCCGGAACGGTGCCTGAGATAGCCACACCTTCATCGACGTCGACGCTGAAATCGGGTATGACGCCGAGGAACCCGCGCTTGCCTCCGGTGGGGCGCGTCCGCTCGCCGAGGTCCACCCACTCGTAATCTGCCGGCGAGCCCAGGCCGTTCAGCACACGCCAGGTGAAATCCGCCACGCGTTCAAGGCCGGCGTAGTCGATCCTGTCCGCGGTATCCGTCAGGCGTTCGTATTCCGCCGTGGCACCGCCGAAGAGAAAGATAAACGGCACCTGCTGCTGGTAAAACGCGAACTGATCGCTGGCTTCCCAGCCCTGCCGCATATGCTCTATGCCCAGGCCGGTAGCGGAAGCGATATCCTTCAGTCTCTTAAAGAACATCCCGGGATGCTCGTCCAGCAGGGCTGCAGCGTGGGCTACGAGCAGGTCGCGGCCGTTGAGTCCGCCCACCATATCCAGGTTGATGACCAGCGCGTTGTCCAGCGGTATGGGCGGATTCTCAGTGAACTCGTGCGCGCCGAGCAATCCCTGTTCCTCAGCGTCGAATAGCACAAAAACTACAGGATAGGGCGGTTGCTTTTCTGGCAGCGCTCGTCGTCTCGCGATATCGAGCACAACTGCTACTCCGCTTGCGTTGTCGTTGGCGCCTGGGAAGTAGTACTGTCGCTCTCCGTCCTCGTCGGTGTACGATCCCATGTGGTCGTAGTGGGCGCACAGAATGAAGCAGCCATCTGCCACATCAGCGCTCTCAGTGCCCGGCAGCCACGCGACGATGTTGCGCGCTACGATTTCTTTCCCTTCATCTTCCGCTGGGGTAAGTGGGAAGTAGCGAAAATAGTGCGAGGCGCTGTCGCCAGGGCTTGTGCTTCCCAGCGGAAAGAGGCCCCAGCGCTGTAGCTCGTAGGCGATGAAGTCTGCGGCTGCGCGATGGCCCAGAGTACCTGTCCGGCGCCCGTTCATCGATGGGGACGCAAGCGTTTCTACTACTTCTGTAAGGTAAGTACCGCCTTCCGCAGCCGCCGGTATGGCCGGTGCGACAGTGAGCATCACTGTCATGCTAAACAGAACTGAAGCGATTGCAGCGCGCATGGAATCCTCCTAGCGATAGACCCGGGTGTATGGCACCGCGTAGGACAGCAGTGTCAGCAGCGAGCCGAGCAGTATGAGCCATCCGAGAATCCGGTTGCTGAATCTGGGAGCTCTGAGCGCAGTGGGCGTGAACCGGAAGAGGTCCCATCTGAGCAGCAGCGTTATCCCGAAGTACAGCAGCAAATAGAGCGTGCGGCTGTCGTTCAGGCTGTGCCCGAACGGCCAGGATCCCCAGGCATCCTGCCAGCCGAACGAGGCGCCCGTGATGTAGATTGCCAGCGGTACGCCTCCGATAAGGAGCGCAAGCCAGCCCCAGCGCATCGCCGCGTGAGCCCGGCTGGCGGTGGCCTTCTGCGCAAGATCGCCCATCCCGCCGAACACGAGCAGCAGCGCGTAATAGAGCGCGTGCAGCAGGTATATGCCGGCTCCGAAGAGCATCACAAGCTGCAGCAGGACAATCCACAGATTGAGTTCGCTTTTCCAGCGAACGGTCGGCAGGTGCGTTTCCGGGGCGCTCTCAGGTATGGCGACCGACGCGCCGCCGGAGTCGATTGCCGTGATGTAGTATTCAAAAACCTCGCCCTTTGCCTGTGACGGCATCTCTGCAACGTAATACACGCTGCTGCCGACCCGTTCCATCAGTTTTCCCTGAAACGCCGGGTCGCCCTTTAGGCGGTAGTGCAGCTCCGCGCGTACAATGAGCGCGTTACGGTACGACCAGATGAACGCGCTTATCAGGTGTCCCTGGCCGACGTTGCCGTATTTTACTGGCTGGTGGATGTAGCCTATTGCTTCTGTAGGAGCAGCCTTACGGTACACCAGCGGACTGACCGAGTTATGGAATCCGAACAGGAAAATCAGGCCCGCGATGAGCACGATTAATGCTACGAACAAGGCCTGGCGATTGGTGGGCACTGGTTATTCCTCCTCCCTGGTAACGCCGCCTGATTCTACCAGCTTGGCTCTAGCCTGGGAAGCCCAGTAGCCGTCCGGCGCAAGCTCCAGGTACAGCCGGTAGGTTTCCTGCGCAAGCTCCCCTCGTCCCATGGCATCGAATGCCAGGCCGAGGTTGTAGACCGCGCCCAGGTATTCCGGATCCCGCGCAAATTCCCGCAGAAGTTCCACTACGGCTGCTTCCGGGCGTCCTTGAGTGATCATCTTCTGAAAAGGTATGCACCTACTCATGTTGATCGTTCTCCCCGTGGTGACGCTGCCGCAATCTTAGCACGTGCTTGGAACAGTGACAGCAGCATATGCGTCTAAGTATAATACCTGTGAGTTCTTACCAAGGGGAATGTCATGCGAAGAGCTGTGTCACTGCTGATATTTGTGGTTGTGCTAGTGGCGGCGCCCACGGGCGCTTACGCTAGGCTGGCGGAAGTCACCGGCGTGGAGACTGCGGTTTTTGCAGACCGCGAAGTCGTTGTGCTCAGGCACATTGGCAGCGTTTCCGTGTCTCCGAGGTACTTCATAGACAGCGACGACGCCTGCCTGACCATTGCTCTGGGCAACGTGCGCTTGAGTGAGCCCAGATACGTTGTCGCCAAACAGCCGCTGCTCGCGTCCGTCGAGCTTACGCCGGTGGGGGACAGGAATCGTGTGCTGCTGCGGTTGAAGCTCGCCAATCCCGATGTCCTGAAGCTCCGCAGCTTCCGCTTTGGCAGCTACTCTAGTCACGTTACACTTGTCGAGCTTTTCTCGCCGGGGGTGAGAAAGGAAGACCGTCCGAAGGTCGGCGATCTCGAAAGGCTGCTTGCAGGTGTGGATGAGCCTGTTAAGCCTGCGCCCGAAAAAGCGCAAGGGCTGCAACCGGAGCAGAGCGTGACCGTAAAGGCGGATCCCGAGCGGGTGCTTACGCAGATGCAGGGCAGGGACATCCTCTCGCTCGACACTCGTCTCACTATCATAGCCGAAGGCTCGGGGACAATTTCGAGCGACCAGGGGGGATACGGCCTGCGCTCTGCGCTGCAGGAAGGTGCTATCAGTGAAGTTGTTTTCATCGGTCATCCGGGTGACGTCGAGAGCGCCCGCAGCTTCCTGCGCACAACGCGTTTTCGCTCGACTGCGCGGACTCTGAGCGCCGACACGGAGCGTACTCGTCGACCTGAAACTTACGGCGATGACAACGCTGCGGACAGCGACTATCCGCGCCTGAGCGTGGACGAGCCGAGGGACCCGTTCGGGTACCAGCACCTGAAGGACCAGTTGTCGGACGTGCTGGTGAATCTACCCGCGACCTCAGGCTACAACTTCTATAAGACGCTGATGCTGCTCTCGCGGATGGCCGGTATCAGCATCATCATCGATCCTTATCTCGTTGACGAGCCGACGGGAAGCTGGCGCTCCAATAAGTTGGAGCCTCCCGGTGGTGGCGAAGACGGCGGACGCGGCTTCCGTGAAGCCGGACAGTTCGAGGCGATGGATCTGCATGGCGCGACCAACACCGTCATCGGCAATTTCGAAAACGTGCCTTTCGACCTTGCCCTTAAGATAATCCTGGAGGCGCACAACCTGGACTACCTGGTATTCAGCACGCCAGAAACGGCCTACACCAAGCCCGTAATCCTCGTGAGCAGCAAGGAGCGTATTGAGCAGGAGATAGCGGGTGCCAACGAAATCGACCTCTACCAGCTTCATTATGGCGACCCGGTCGAGATCTACAACATCCTGGACAATATGGACCTGCTGCCGTCGCGTGAGCGCGGCTGGTGGGTTTACCAGAACCGCAACATAGGCGGAGGCGGCGGTCGTGGTGGCGGTGGCGGCCAAGGTGGCGGTGGTCGTGGCGGTGGCGGCCAAGGTGGCGGTGGTCGCGGAGGAGGCGGCGGTGGTTCCGGCGGAGGCGGCGGAGGAGTAGGCCCCGGCTCGCCGGGCGGTATGGGCGTTATGGGTTACGATGTCAACCCGCGCGAGGAGCAAGCGCTGATACTCGAGTTCGCGCCGAATACGCGCGATGACCGTCTGGTGGAACTGGTGAATCTCGCGGAGAGGGAAGGCTTGAGCCTGCTATCCGTAGGCTTCACCGGCCAGGAGCGCGAAGACGCAGCCGAAGGTCGCCTGCTGGTCATATTCCTGGGGTAGGTAAGGCACCTGCAAGTACTGAGGAATCCGCGCACTTCACAGGAGCGGCAGCCAGCCAAATGGTATGGCAAGCCTTCAGGCTGCCGAATCCTACAGCAATGATGCCGTGGGTTGTTACCCCCCAAACCGCGCGAACACTTCTTCGCCCGCGTAGCTGCCCGACACTCCCAGGTATTCTTCGATGCGCAGAAGCTCGTTGTACTTGGCGACACGGTCGGTGCGCGCCGGCGCGCCGGTCTTTATCTGGCCCGCATTCGTGCCTACCGCCAGATGCGCGATGAACGTGTCCTCGGTTTCGCCGCTGCGGTGTGAAATCACGGGATTCCAGCCGGTGCGCTGGGTCATCTCAATGGCTTCTAGCGTCTCAGTAACCGTGCCAATCTGGTTGAGCTTGATGAGCACGGCGTTGGATGCCCATTCGGCGATGCCGCGCGCAATCAGCTCCGGGTTGGTAACGTAGATGTCGTCGCCCACAATCTGCAGCCGGTTGTACAGCTTCTTCGTAAACGCGGTGAAGCCGTCCCAGTCCTCTTCGTCAAACGGGTCTTCGATGCTGATTATGGGAAACTCGTCAATCAGCTTCTCGTAGTATTTAGCCAGTCCGCTCGCGGTGTACGACTTGCCTTCGGCCGTCAAGCGATACTTGCCATTCTTGTAGAACCCACTCGCGGCGCAGTCCAGCCCGATGCCAACCTGCTTGCCGGGCTTATAGCCCGCCTTCTTGATGGCCGTGACGATAGCCTCCAGTGCGTCGGCGTGGGTTTTCAGGTTCGGCGCAAAGCCCCCTTCGTCGCCCACGTTGGTGCCAAGCTTCATCTTCTTCAGCACGCCCTTGAGCGTGTGGTAGATTTCCGCGCCCGCGCGGAGCGCTTCGCGAAACGATGGCGCGCCGTAAGGGATAACCATGAACTCCTGGATGTCGAGGGTGTTGTCCGCATGAGCGCCGCCGTTGAGGATATTCATCATCGGCACGGGCAGCACGTGCGCTCCTGCGCCGCCCAGGAACGCAAACAGCGGCTCTCCCAGCGCATTGGCGCTCGCCTGCGCCGCTGCCATAGAGACGCTTAGAATGGCGTTCGCGCCCAGCTTCTTCTTGGACGGCGTGCCGTCGAGCGTATTCATCAGAGTATCTATCAGCCGCTGGTCGGGTAGGGCAAAGCCGACAAGCTCCGGCGCAATGACTTCCTCCACCGCAGTGACCGCCTTGAGCACACCCTTGCCACGATAGCGCTTGGCGTCGCCGTCGCGGCGTTCCAGGGCCTCAAATTTTCCTTTGGACGCGCCGGACGCAACGATAGCGCGCCCGATACTGCCATTGTCCAGAACAACCTCGGCTTCTACCGTCGGATTGCCCCGACTGTCCAGTACTTCACGCGCATTTATTGCTTCAATGTAGAACATAGGTACCTATAGAATATCAGGTTTATATAGAGCCGGCAAAGGGCAGCTATTCACCACGCTTCTCGCGGATGGCGCTGTGGGCGGCGGCAAGGCGGGCGATGGGGACTCTGAACGGCGAGCAGCTAACGTAGTCGAACGCGTGCCGGTGGCAGAAGTCGATGGACGGCGGGTCACCGCCGTGCTCGCCGCAGATACCGATCTTGAGGTCCGGGCGCGTCTTGCGGCCAAGCTCCACTGCCATCGCCACCAGCCGCCCGACGCCCACCTGGTCAAGCTGAGCGAACGGATTGGCTGCGTAGATGCCCATATCCACATACTGGCGCAGGAATTTCTCCTCGGCGTCGTCGCGCGAAATGCCAAGCGTCATCTGTGTCAGGTCGTTGGTGCCGAAGCTGAAGAACTCCGCCACCTCGGCGATTTCGTCGGCGGTCAGGGCGGCGCGCGGTACTTCAATCATCGTGCCGAACTTGTATTCGATGCGCTCACCCATCCGCTTGAACACTGCTTCGGCGACTGGTCGCAGTTTCTCTTCGATTATCGCAAGCTCCGCCTTCGCGCCGGAAAGCGGGATCATTATTTCAGGATCAACCTTCTCGCCTTCGCGCCTGACGGTGATAGCTGCTTCCAGAATCGCTTCCACCTGCATCTCGTTAATCTCAGGATAGATAAGGCCCAGGCGGCAACCGCGGAAACCGAGCATGGGATTGGACTCGTGAAGGCTGAGCACCCGCGCTTTAAGTCGCCCGACCTCGTCCTCGGTCACATCGCTCTTAACGGAACGTATGACCTCTTCGATCTCTTCCTCGTCGTGCGGCAGGAATTCGTGGAGCGGTGGGTCGAGCAGGCGGATGGTCACGGGATAGCCGTGCATTTCGCGATAGATGCCCTCGAAGTCGGCGCGCTGAAACTCCTTGATCTTGGCGAGGTGCTCACGACGCTCTTCCTCGGTCTCAGCGAGGATCATCGCGCGCACGTGCGGCAGCCGCTCCTGCTCCATGAACATATGCTCGGTGCGGCACAGCCCGATGCCCTCCGCCCCGAACTCGTAGGCGCGCCGCGTGTCCACCGGGTTATCGGCGTTAGTGCGTACGCCGAGACGCTTAACCTCATCCGCCCAGCCCAGGAACTTGGCGAAGTAGTCGCCTATCTGCGGGTCTACCAGGGCCAGCTCGCCAATGTAGACCTTTCCAGTAGTTCCGTCGATCGTCAGGTAGTCACCTTCCTTGAGCACACCCTCGTAGCCCTTGAAGGTGACTGTGCCGGTTTCTTCGTCCACCGTCAGCTCTGAGCAGCCTGAGACGCATGGCTTGCCCATACCCCGGGCGACAACCGCCGCGTGGCTGGTCATTCCGCCGTGCGCGGTGAGGACGCCATCACTCGCGTCAAGTCCGTGGATATCATCGGGAGTCGTCTCGTTTCGCACCAGGATAAGCTTATTGCCCTCCGCTGCGAGCTGGATTGCGCGCTCGGGATCCAGCACGACGCGCCCGACTGCAGCGCCGGGACTGGCATTCAGCCCCTCCGCAACGGGCTTCGCGGTGGTTGTTGGGTCGACCTGCTTGTGCAGGAGCTGGTCGAGCGAGGAGGGGTCAACGCGCATCAGCGCCTCTTCCTTGTCGAAGTAGCCCTGTTCGTGCGATTCGACCGCTATTCGCAGCGCTGCTGCGCCGGTGCGCTTGCCGTCGCGGGTTTGAAGGATGTATAGCTTGCCTTCCTCGACGGTAAACTCTATGTCCTGCATATCCTTGAAGTGCTCGTCCAGGCGCTCGATGGTGTTGAACAGCTCCTTTGCCTGCTCCGGCATCAACTCCAGTAGAGCATCAATGCTTTGTGGCGTGCGGATGCCGGCAACGACGTCCTCGCCCTGGGCGTTGATGAGGAACTCGCCGTATATCTTGTGTTCGCCCGTACTTGGATTGCGTGAGAATGCCACGCCTGTGCCGCTCCGGTCTCCCATGTTGCCGAACACCATCGCCTGGACGTTGGCGGCAGTGCCCAGGTCGTCGGGGATCCCGTTGAGTTTGCGGTAGGTCTGTGCCCTCGGCGTGTTCCATGAGGCAAACACGGCGGAAACTGCCATGTATAGCTGCTCCATCGGGTCATGAGGCAAGCCTTTCTCGCAGTGCCTTCCTACAACCTCCTTGTAGCCCGCGATTAGCTCTTCAAGAGCCTTGGGTGGGATCTCGTGGTCGTACCGGGCGCCAGCAGCTTCGCGCGTTTTCGAGAGAATGCCTTCGAACTCAGCTAGGTCTATGCCGAGCACCACGTCACCAAAAGTCTGGATGAAGCGGCGGTAGGAGTCCAGCGCGAACCGCCGGTTGCCTGTGAGTTTCGCTATACGCTCTGCCGTATCGTCATTCAGGCCGAGGTTCAGGATAGTATCCATCATTCCCGGCATAGAGGCCTTCGCGCCGGAACGAACCGATACCAGCAGCGGATTGGCCGCGTCCCCGAATTTCTTGTCCAGCCTGTTCTCCAGCATGGCGATCTGTTCCTGCAATTCTCCCTTGGCGTCATTGTGCAAGTTGCCGCCATCTTCGAAGTAGCGAAGACACGCTTCAGTTGTTACGGTAAAACCCGGAGGAATCGGCAGTCCCAGCGCTGTCATAGTCGCCAGGTTCGCGCCCTTTCCTCCGAACAGGTCTTTATTGGAGCCGTCAGCGTCTTCAAAGGAGTAAGCCCATTTGTTGCTTGTCACGAGTCGTTCCTCCCGGTCGTAATGAGTGCCCGAGCGTGTAATTCGGACGCATAATTATACACAAGTCGCGGTGTAAGCCAATTGGTGAAGGCCCGTTATTCCTCGGTCTTGTCCGGCGGGGTATCCACATCCGGGCGTTCAGCCTGATCCTGGTGGCCGGGTTCTTCGGGTGCCTGGGATGCGGCATCTTCTACCGGCTCCGAGGCTTGTAGTTCCGGGTCTAGAATCTCAATTTCAGCGTCGGCCATTAGCGTGTCCATCCAGAGCACGTACTCGGTCTCAGCCTTCTGTCGCCTCAGATTCGCAACAACTTCTTCGCGGGAAGGCAAGGGCACGTCCCCGCCGGGGTGGTTTCTTAGTATCTCCTCGTACATCTTGAGTTCCGCATCGATTTCCTCGTCCGTTATCTCAGTGTCCGCCGCGAAGAGTTCCAGCATCTCCTTTCTGATCATCCAGGGACGTACCATTCTTCTCAGGTCGTCGAGGTCAAAGCCGATGTCGGCCTCCAGTGACGCAAGGAACTCCTCCTCGCTGGCGAACTCGCTTCTGAGTTCCGCATCGATGAAGGAATCGACTTCTTCGTCGTTGACCGAAACGCCTCGGTCTTCAGCGCCTTCAATGAGCAGCGTTTCCTCAATTATCTGGGTCAGCGCGGCTTGGCGCACTTCTCGGCGCATGTTTGCCGGTATATCCTCGTCCTTCATATCCATCATGCCCAGATTGGCCCGGAAGTACTTGTCAACGTCCTCCGACTGGATCTCCGAGCCGTTGACTGTGGCGACAACACGGGAAGACGCTGAGTGTCGGGGAGCGCCTGGCGATTCATCTGTGGAGCAGGTGCGGGCGAGGCTGCCCGCGATGATCGCAACGGCGACGATGGCTATGAGTATCAGAAGCTCGCGTTTCTGGCGTCCGGTCATTGTCTCATATCATCGCGAGTAAGCAACGCGGGGCGCAATCGCCAACGGACAGCCGGCACCACATTCTGGTCGCGCCACAGCTCCGGCGCAGCAGGGGAAGGTCAGCCGCCGGGCCGTTCCTATCCGTCAGAGCTCTCGCCCTCAGCCTCCGTTTCGTCTGCTTCAGAATCAGCTTCGGCAGCCTCGTCCTCTGTTGCAGAGGTCGTATCTTCGCCCTCTTCCGGGGATTCCTCGGCAGCCTCAGCTTCCTCGGTGTCCTCGGTCGAGGTCTCAGGTTCTTCCACGGGCTCTTCGTCCAGCGCGGGCTCTTCTCCGGAGCCGTCTTCCTCAATCGTTACTCTAAAGGGTTGTTCTTCCGCTTCCGTTTCAGCCGGCTTCATCTTCTCCCGTTCCTTCTCCTGCTTCGCCTTCATCTCAGCACGCTTCTCAGGCGGAAGGTACAGGTAGTCAGTATCGGCGTTGGCCTTCAGCTCATCAATTGTGGACTCCCCCAGCATGTTGGCTCTGGTCAGCTTGAGTTGGTCGGTCACAAACTCCTTCATGTCCTCGTACGTAAGGTTCTCCACCTCGTCAACAGTCAGGTCGTATTCCCGCGCATATTCCCTTCGGTAGAAGTCAGGATTCATCTCGAATTCAGCTTTGACCTCATCATCAGTGACTACCACTTTGGACTTCAGCAATTCGTTGAACGTCAGGATGAACTCTTGGAAGTCCCGAAAGGACTCCAAGGTTGCTCCCTGGGATTCCAAGAATGCCAACATCGCTTCTTCGCTGCCGATCTGCTGCCTCATCTCTTCGATTTCTTCGTCAACCTGCTCTTTAGTGATAGAGATGCCCTTGGCGGAAGCCGCATCGTAGATCAGCAGCTTCATGGCTATGTTATCTACCATTTGCCTGAAGCCGGGCTCATCCTGTATATCCTTCAGGGTTATTCTGTGGTCATCCACGGTCGCTATCGTGTAAGTGTCCGGCGTAATCGTGCACGCGCCAATGAGAAGGATCAGTGCGGCAGCGACAACGACGATGTGTATGAAACGCATCATATTAACTCTCCTTGTCCGAATCGAGGATAGTATTGTAGCACAGGAAGATGACTGCAAACGAAAGAGTGACAGCGGGTGATCGGGGTAGACTGCTTACAAGCTCAGGCCTCGGTGTTGCCTTGCTTTAGCCGTACATTGCGGGTGGTAGGATGGGTGCTTCATCTCCGCCATTCTCGGTTTCTTTGCTTTCTCCGGACCCTTCATCTTCCTCAGCTTCACCGACAGTTGGCCTCTGGGGAATCGAGGAGGTCCCTTCCGGCTCGAGATCGCTGATAATCTCTGTGGGTATGCTGAAAGCGTCGGTCAGGCCGAAATCCTGTGCCAGGTTGCTGATGAGAGATTCAAGGTCGTAGACCGTGTACTCCTTGACGGTGTAGAAGGCGGGAATCTCGAACAGCACATCGGGCAAACGGTTGCGCTGCAGGTTCACTAGTTGGAAGGTGACGTGGAACATTGAGGAGTCCAGCTCGTAGAGTAGCGGGAAACTGGTATCCTCCTCCAGGTAAAGGCGAAGGGTGAACTTGGTGTCGAAGTCGATGCCGGCTTCTCTCATCTCCGCGAGATCGGCCTTCGGTATCAATACTCTGAAGGACATCTCAATGCCGTTTGCCTTTAGCCCTTCGAAATCGCGACGCTTCAGACGCTTGGTGCCGATATACTTCACTCCTTCCTGGTTGAACGCTTCAATGAACTCCTTGCTGGTGAGAACTGCCATGGGGTCCTTGGGTTGGACCAGATCGTACAGCTCAGGCGGGAGCGTCAGACGGTACGCCTGGCGAGTGTTGTGGACGAGCAGTATGAGATCGTAAGTTTCGTAGCCTAGAAGGAGGCTGAAAACCTGGAAATCCTCAGTATCCGTGCCAACACCCGTCAAGGCTGCCGCAGGGAACTCAACATCTAAGCGGATAATCCCGTCCTGGCAGTACACCTTGCTGCGGAAGGGGATGTTAACCTGCCCCATCATCTCCTGGCCAAGCTGGCCAAGGCTTGTGCTGGAGGGGAGCCCTGGAATGGAGTGGAAGCTGATACCCAGGTAGACATCCCCGTAGAAGGTCTTAGCTGAAACTGGGGCTGCTGAAATCAGCAGCCCCAGTATGATTAGTCCAGCAATTACAAGTTTGCGGCAACCATTCATCCGCGCACTCCTGGGTTACTCGTGAACTATCGGTGTCACAAACACCATTATTTCGGTGCGTTCCCGGGTCTTGTGTTTGGACTGGAACAGCTTGCCGAAGAGCGGGAGATCTCCCAGAAGCGGGATCTTCCGCAGGTTCTCGCGTTCCTTCTCCGAAAGCAGGCCGGCGATGACGAACGTCTCACCGTCCTTCACCCGGATGGTGGCTGTGATTTGCCGCGTTTGCGTTTCCGGTGCCGACACTCCCGCGCCGATGTCCACGAACTGCAGAAGGGTGGAAACTGATGGATTCACTTCGATAGTGATGTTGTTGTCAATGTCCACTCGCGGCTTGAACGAGAGTGTAATGCCCACAGCCTGGAAATCCACCTCAGCCGGAGTGAATGTGCCGGCTGTTTCCGTGGCGGGTCGAGTGATGTAGGGCACAAGGCGGCCCGCGAAATAGATGGCCTGCGTGCCGTCAATTGCCGAGAGGTTCGGCCGCGAGAGAATTCGAGCATTGCCCGATTCAATCTGGGTTTGCAGGTTCAATAGCACCGAATACGGGTCGCGATAGAAGGTCTGGAGCCACAGCCCCATTGCTATGCCGCTGGCCCCTGGAGGGGTTCCCTCCCGCAAGGTTGTGCTAATGGTGTCTGGCACCTCGAAGCCGAGCTTCTTCAAGCCTTCTTCGGTTACTTCGACGATATTGGTTTCCAGCGTGACGATCTTCGGCTTGCGGTCGATGTCCGCGACCACCTGGGCGATGGTCTCCATCTGTTCGGGCGTTTCCGTCACGATCAGTGTGTTGCTCTTGGCAGTAGACACCAGGCTGTCCATCTCGCGGATGTCGCCGGCATTCACCCCGCCTTCGCCTTCAGAAAGGAACGTCCCGCCGGTTTTGACGGGCAGCGTCGTCGCTTCACCGTTGTAGACGCCAACGTTCTCCTCGGCAACAAGGCCGTTATCGATCAGAACCTGCTTTACCGCTTCGGCGTCTGCGTAGTCCAGCTGGAAAGCGCGGGTGATGTACCCTCCCAGGCGGCGGCCAATGTCGTCGCGAATACCCACGATTATAGTGTTGTGAACCACGCTGTATGACAGGTCGTTTGCTGCGGTAAGAGTTTCCAGGGCTTCCCGCAAAGGTGTGTCACGGAAGGACAGGGTTACTTTCGAATCGGAGACTGCGTCGTCGATTATCACGTTGAATGACGTCGACGCCACCATAAGGCTTATTGCCTGGTTGAGAGGCCCGTCTACCCACTCGAACGTGATCCTCTCACGGTCCATCAGCGGCAGGGTGAGCCACTCCTTCTCCGGAAGCGGCTCGGGCAGGCTCTTCGGACGCTTCACATCCCACGGATACGGGTACCCGTGCTGTTTGCGTGTATCCTTTAAAGCAGGCCGATCCTTCGCCGGCGTCCAGCCAGGCCGTTCAGCCTTGGTCTCAGGGGGCAGCTCGCTGCTCACTGCCAGATCACCTTGAAGCTCGCTTTCCGCTTTCACGTACTGGCCTTCGTCAAGCCGGATAATGGTCTCACCCGGATGCTCCGTCAGGTTCAGCAGCTGCTCTTCGGTAAGCAATTCAGTAATGGGCGGAGTGTCATTTTCCTCCACCGGTTCCGGCTCGGGAAGTGCTTCAGCAACCATCTCCGATTCTGGAGGGGTAGGGGTCTCAACGAGCGGCTCAGGTTCAGGGATGACCACAACCACAGGTTCCGGCTCGGGCGCCGCTTCAACGACCGGTTCGGGCTCAGGAATGACTACAACCACAGGTTCCGGCTCGGGCGCCGCTTCAACAACCGGCTCAGGCTCGGGGATAACCTCTACCACAGGTTCGATTGCCGCCGGTTCAACCTCGACCTCGGGTTGCGCTTTCTGAGGATGCACGAAGTCCTCGAAGTCGTAGTCGACGGCGGAGGCAGGTTCTTCGGATGGAGCTGGAGCCAGATCAAAGGAGTAGGGCGCGTTTGGCTCCTCGTCCATCCCCGCGACCTCGCCGCCAGGCGGAAGCTCGTCAATGCCCCGAGGGATGGTGAATGACAGCAGGCCGTCTGTGTAGAGCGCAGGCTGGGCATCTTTCGCTACGTCGTCTGAGCCGGGCTCAGGAGTGGCTTCAGTGGCGGCCTCGCGCTCTTCCGGCAGGGGCTGAAGCTGAAGCGGCGTGATCCGGTACGCGCGGTCTACGGAGGCTACTTCCCAGAAGCTGATGGGTGGATCCATGAAGCCGAGGGGCACTGTGAGCACACTCTCCTCGCCCGCGTCCACGGTGGGAATGACAATAGTCAGCTCATTCCCGATACGGTCGAGTTCGATGCACAGCGGTGTTGCCCGTTCGCCCAGAAGCAGGACCAACCTTGTGCCCGCGGGCGTGCTTTCGAGTCGGTAGCTGCGTACCCACTCAGCGACATCGTCGGGGAAATCATAGACATACGCAGTGAGCGAGGGCGTGAGGGAGAAGCCGGGGAAATCCACCAGCATCATCCACTCGGCGTAATCGAGGCTTTCCTCGAACGCCGGCGCAGCGTCAGCTTCAATCGTGAGGACGACCCGCCCGTCAGGATTTGTGGAGGATATGCCGGTGATCTCGCTCGCCTGCAGCTGTGCGGCGAACAGAACGACCAGCACAATCCAGACAGTTGAGTTACACACTGATTTCACGACTTGCCTCATAAGGTTTCCCCTGTAGCGAGATGAATGATCTTGTTCGATTTGCGATCGAACATTCTCGCCAGACCATTTTCGGCGCCGATGAATACATAGTCGTTTCCGACCAGCCATCCTGGGTGCGCCATTACAGTCATTTCACCGTCTCCACCGCTTACGGTAAACATGGCGGTGGTTGTATCGCCGCTTTGCGAGATCCCGATGAGCAGCACGGGTTCTCTCGTGCCAAGCGCTTCGCCGGGGAGGGGTAGTAGCGGAATATCCCCCGTTTCGGTTCCTTCAGGCAGGTCGGGCATGCCCACACTGGTTATGAGCTGCTCACCCGTACCTAAGAGTTCGCGCGGCAGTATTCTGCTTTGTGGAGGCGCAAAAGGACTGCGGCACGGCGAAACACGGTTCACAGCGAAGAACCGTGATGCTTTGTAGTCCTTCTCGACCTCTTCATCAATGAAAGCGATTTTCGGAAGCGTCCCCGAGACAGGCGAGGGTTTCTCTTCCTCTTCGCCTGTGGCAGGAGATGTAGGCTCCTTGGCTTCAGCCGGGGCTTTGCCGGCTTCATCCGGAGCGGGTACCTTAGCTCCCTCTTCAACAGGGGCCTCAGGCCCTTCCGCTCCCGGCACAGTTTCCTCAACAGCCTCAGCAGCAGGTTCCTCTTCAGCCGTGATGTCAGTCGGCTTTTCTTCAGGTGCTGGCGCCTCTTCACCCGTATCCACTTGCAGCGGTTCTTCTAGCTCAGTCGCTTCCTCCTGCAGGGCTTCTTCAGCATCCGCGGTCCCGGCTTCAGAAGCTGGTATCGCTTCCGGACCTTCCTGTGGTTCCGGGCTGGCGGCTTTGGACGGTTGCTGTTCGGCAGAGACGGGAGCCGCCGGCGCCGGCGCGACTTGTGTTCGGGACCTGCCGTAGAACAATGACCAAACAACCACGGCCACGATCACCAGCACGCCAATCAGCACCAGTGCTGCTATCCTCGTTGTGTTGCGTCGCTCCTTTTCCATATCTGCACCCCTGGCGGGCTATTCGGTGGATTCCTCCGTTTCTTCTGTTCCAACGGGTGCTTCTGCGGGAACACGCGCGACCTTTATGAGCTCCTTTTCCTCTTCAGCGACTTGTTCCCCAAGCTTCGTTGGCAGGACTCTTTCGAGGCTCCGCCTTAGTTCATCAAACCTCTCAGCAATGTCAACTTTCAAGGTTGTGTAGTAGAGCCGGCCTTCCAGCTCAAAGCCTATGGCCTTCTTCTCAGCGAAGATCACCTCGCCTCCTCCGCGCTCGGGCGCAGTGATCTTGTTGATGAGGAAGAAACGGCTAGAGCGCTTGAGGTTCTCCATGAAGGCCAGCACGTTCTGGAAGCCCCCGCGTACGGTCAGACGGGTCTCGATGACCATGGTATTGTTGATGGTCTCTTCGTCCAGCTCCTTCTGCAAAGCTGCGAGTGACTCCTTGGTCAAGGTCGACGATGTAAGCTCTTTGGGGACATTCATATCCAGAATGAGCACCTCGCAGTCGGCCTCGTCCACGTTCTTTTGGAGAAACGTGACAAGTTCCTTCTGTGAGGGATTATTCGGAAGAAGCTTGACCAGCTTCTGGCTTTCGCTCAGCATCTGTCCGCTGCGGTCGCTGATACTGGGCAGTTCTTCCCGTTTCGCGGCCATTGTCTTTGCTTTTTGGACAAGGGCATCCCGTTGGGTCTCTAGTTCCCCTGCCTTTTGGCTCGTGACGTAGAGGGCCACTGCGAGGAAAGCCAATACGAACAAGACAACGATGATGGTGTTGATCCAAACGAGTCTCACCATTCCTGTGCGTTCCCTCATTTGGCCTCACCACCTTCTGGTTCAGGCACTGCCACTCGCACGCTAATCTCGAACCAGCGAACGACACCATCCTCTTCTTCCTCCAGTTCGCTTCCCAATAGGTACGGCTCGTTGAAGTATGGGTCGTCTTGGAGGTTCTTGATGAGAGTTGAGATTGGAAGAAGGGAATAGCCATTGACCATCCCCTGCAACGTGATCTCACCGGTGTGCAGCGGTGGGCCTGGCGCAGGCGGAGCCGGTTTCGAGGGTGCACCTTCCACAGTCTCCTCGGTTTCTCCGGTTTTCGCAGGCGCAGGCTTCTTCTTAGCGGCAGGAGCCTCGGTCACAACATCGCTTTTGATTTCCGTGAGCCAGATTCCATCAGCCAGGTTGGGCTCTAAATGGTACAGGAACAGGGGCCAGTCCACGTAGTGCTTCTCAAGATGCACGAAGAGCCGCTTGAGGTCCTCCAGGGACTTCACGGACTCTTCGGCCTGATCATAGGCCTGTGCGAATGGCTGCAGGCGGGTGATTTCCGCCTGAACCTCATCGATTTCGATTTCGAGGCCTTTGATGCGGTCAAGGCATGCGAGTCCTACGTAGAGGACGAGAAAGATGGAGAGCGTGTACAGAAGAGCCAGATAAATCGGGTGCCAGCGAATCGCCGGCTGCGGTAGGAACTCCGGCGGCAGAAGGTTTATGTCTAATCGTCTTTCCATACGATTACGTCAGGGATTCCAGAGCCAGCCCCAGCGCAGTGCTGAACTGAGGCATTGTCATGGACTCCTCTACCTCCGGTGTAAAAGTGAATGCCCTTTTGAGTTCCGACAGAGGATTGGCCAGCTTCACCTCTTGTTCCATGTCCTTCTCGATGAAGGCTGCAAGGTTCCGCGGCCAGACTCCTGTGCCGCAAAGCACAAGCTCGTCGTAGCTGTAATCGAGCATCTGCATCTGGCTTTTGTAGAAGGAGAGCGTACGCTCCACCTCCGACAGAACCATTTCCACAAGCGGTTTCGCGAGGTCGGCGTGCTCTTCCGGCAGCTTGTAGTCATCCTGTTTGTAGCCGCCGATAGACTCTGTTTCCTCTTGTGTTTCAACCGCGCCGCTCAGCGTGTACTTCAGTTCAGCAAGACCCGCTGTTATGCGGCGAATGAATGCCAGGTTGCCCTTGTCAAACAGGATCACGTCGCCTCCGGCCTGCTCCAGATGCACCACGACGGCGTTTCGGTTGAGCAACCTCTCACTGGTCATGTGCAGCGCTGAGATGTTGGCGATTACCGGCAGGTCGATCCGCACCAGCGGTAGGCGCGCGGCTTCGACAGCTTCGATATACGGATATAGCGCGTTCTTGGGCACGATTGCAACAAGAATGCTGTACTTCGTCTGCCCCTCTTCGCCTTCGACCTCGCCCAGGATGGTGTAGTCAATCGTGAATTCTTCGATGCTTTCTTCCATCACCTGGTCGAACTCGAACCGAATCGTGTTGGCCAGCTCGTCGTCCGGCATGACGGGCATGGTTAGCAGGCGGAGAATGCTCTTTCGCTCCTGGAAGGCGACGGCAGCCATGTAATGCTTCAGGTTCGCAGACTGCAGGAAGTCCCGGAGCGAGATGGCCACTTCCTGTGGTTCGAAGTGAGTGGGGTCATCCTCCGGTGTGGGCAGGATGATACTCTGCATCGCAGTCACGCTGAACTTATTGGCTGTGCCGGCGACGGCCACGGCTCTTACGTGTCCGGGCAAGAAGTCCAGCCCCAGTACTCTGTGTGCCTTTACGGTCACTTCTTGTTTCCGCTCCCCTTAAAATGATAGGCGGGCCGATAGGAGGCCAGATATCTACCCTTCCTCCTATCAGCCCGCTAGAATGCGATTTTCAGGTTTTCAGCTCAACCGGTATGCTCTAGGCAACCGGATCAGACAGTCGTTAGGTCTCCGTGATGTACCCGGTCTCTGTGATGGTGTAAATGGTACCGCCGATGTTAGCCGGGAGTGTTGCGGTTGCTATGAACCCCTGGTCTACGTCAGTAAGGCCACCGTCAGCGTAGGCTACGCCCTCCTCCGTAAAGCCGCCACCAGAGAACCGGTCGTCGAGGAAGCCGTCGGTATTTAGCGTAATCCAGTCGGTGTACGCGCCCTCCCTTGCGTAGTATGCAGACTGAGCCGAGTGAATGTTCCGGAGCATGCCCTGAGCCTTGTTATCCAGCGCAGCTCCCCTTGAGGCCAGGAGCGTCGGCACCGCGATAGCTGCGATGATCCCGATGATCGCCACAACGATCAGGAGCTCGATGAGCGTGAAACCTTTACGTTCCTTTATTCGCTTCAACATTTGTTTTCACCCCCTTTTTCGCAAGTGAACTGCGTCCTTTATACTATCAACAATTTCCCTGTTTCGCAAACCAAGTTGTATTATACCGTAAATCCCTTCATCCTGCATCCAACTCAATGAATAGCCCATTGCAAGCTCGCCGTCTGGATGACTTATGTCATCTTCTGAACCTGCTTGATCATCTCGAAGAGCGGCAGGAACATAGAAATCACGATGAAACCGACTACGGCGCCCATCACGGAGATCATTATCGGCTCGAGCAGGCTGGTGAGCGCCTTGACCGTGGAGTCAACCTCGGCGTCGTAAAAGTCGGCGACCTTTGAGAGCATGCTGTCCAGGTCGCCAGACTCCTCCCCGACGGCGATCATTGCCGGGACCATCGGGGGGAAGAGCTTGCTGGCTTCCATCGGATCGGCGATGCTTTCCCCTTCCTTGACGGATTCCCTGATTCGTCTTATGGCTGTCTCGAAGACGACGTTCCCTGCGGCTTCGTCCACAATCTCCAGCGCTCGAAGAATCGGGATGCCGTTTGCCAGCATTGTGGCCAGGTTGCGCGTGAAGCGGGCAACAATCACCTTCTGAGTGAGCTGACCGAACACGGGCATCCTCAGCTTCAACCGGTCAAGCACGAGACGTCCACCGGTTGTATTGTTAATAAGCCTGACGGCAATGGGGAGTCCAAAGTAGATCAGAAGAATCGCCCACCAGTAGCTCTTCATGAATGACGCGGCGCCGATAAGGCCGCGTGTCATCGCCGGAAGCTGGCCGCCCAAAGAGCTGAACATCTCAGCGAAGGTCGGGACGACGAAGATCATTATCACGGTCAGGATGATCAGTGCCGCAACCGCTATAGCTTGGGGGTACTTCATGCCCGCAGCGACCTGGTTGCGCAGGCTGAGCTCCTTCTCCAGGGAATCCGCCAGCCGCGAGAGCACCGTGTCCAGCGCGCCCGACTCCTCGCTCGCTCGGACGAGCGAGATGTACAGGCGGGGGAACGCGTCCGGGTGCTTGCCCATCGCCTGAGCCAGAGTCTGGCCCTCGGACACGTCATCGTGGATTCTCGAGATAATGCTTTGGAAAGCAGGATTTGCAGTCTGGCGCGAGAGTATTTTCAGGCATCGCAGGACGTCAATGCCCGAGTCGATCATCGCTGAGAACTGCTTGCTGAACACGGCGAGGTCCTTGAGTGACACCTTCTTAACCAGGATTCCGCCTGCGCCGAAGCCCTTGCCGAGCGAAAGCGGCTTGCGTTTTTCTGAGATGGTGGCAACCATGAGGCCGGACTCGCGCAGCTTGTTGACTGCCACCCGGCGGTCGGCTGCTTCTATTTTGCCTTGAACCTTCTTGCCGGTTCTATCCCGCGCAATGTAAGAGAAATAACCCATAACTAACCCACCATACCCACAGATAGACTGCTCTTCTTGAAGGTCTCAGGGTGGATTGCCTTGCTGTAGCCCTCATCGAAGGTAATCAACCCCTTCTCGATCAGCTTCATCAGATGCATGTCAAGCGTCTGCATTCCCAGTTTCTGGGAGGTCTGGATGACCGAACTGAGCTGGTGCGTCTTGCCCTCGCGCACCAGGGATCGGACCGCGTTTGTGCCAATCATCAGCTCGTATGCCAGGATACGCCCGCCGCCAGTCTTGCGGCACAGCGTCTGCGACAATACCGCTTCCAACGTCGCTCCCATCTGGATGCGGATTTGCTCCTGCTGATTTGGTGGGAATGCGTCAACCAAGCGGTCGACCGCCTGGGTGGCATCGTTGGTGTGCAGCGTGGCCAGCACGAGGTGGCCGGTTTCGGCGGCAGTGAGGGCTGTCTCCATCGTTTCGAGGTCGCGCAGCTCACCGACCATTATCACGTCGGGGTCCTGGCGGAGGACGTGCTTGAGCGCTGGGGCAAAGCCGTATGTGTCTTCGCCCACCTCTCGCTGATTCACAATTGCCTTGTCGTGGCGGAAGAGGTACTCGATGGGGTCCTCAATGGTGATGATATGGCAGCGGCGATTCTGGTTAATGTAGCTGACAATGGCCGCGAGAGTCGTGGACTTTCCGCTGCCAGTCGGGCCCGTAATCAGGACAATCCCTCTAGGCTTGACGATGATGTCCTTCACAATCGGGTTGACGCCGATCTCCTCCAGAGTGCGAATTGTATGGGGAATAGTCCGCAGGACGGCGGCGACTGATCCGCGCTGCTGGAATACGTTGACCCGGAAGCGCCCGATCTTGGGCCAGCTCATCGCGAAGTCAAGCTCGTGGGTATCTTCATAGATCTTGATCTGGCGCTCCATCATGGCGGAGTAGACGAGCTCCCTGATTGTCTCCGGGTCCAGCGTCGGCTCATCCATCGGGTGCAACTCGCCATCAATGCGCAGCGTCGGGGGAACGCTGGTAGTCAGATGTAGGTCAGAAGCGCCGCGTTCAACAGCCTCCTCCAGAAGATCCCTTATCGTTTTTACGAACTCTATGGTGAACTCCCCGTTTTCTTACGGTTCGGTGTTGCCGATATCTTCGACGCGGGCGACTCTAAGTACTTCTTCTATTGTAGTAATGCCCTTGGCCGCCCTGAGCATGCCGCATTCAACAAGAAGACTCATTCCCTCCTGTCGGGCTATTTCGCGTAGTTCTTCAGTGTCCTTGCCCGCCACAACGGCCTCTCTGAGGGCGGCGGTGACGAGCAGGACTTCATAAATAGCCGTGCGGCCCTTGTAACCGGTCTGGTGACAGGCCGTGCAGCCTCGGCCGACTTTGAAGTGGTACTCAGTTCCCTTAGGAAGATACTGTTCCACGGTCTTCAGCTTCTCATCATCGTATTCCACTTCTTCGGCGCAGTTCGTGCAGATGGTGCGAACCAGACGCTGGGAGACGATGCCGGTTATCGAAGCCGAGATGAGGAACGGCTCGACGCCCATGTGCTGAAGGCGCGAGACGGTGCTCGGCGCGTCGTTGGTGTGGATAGTGGACAGCACCAGGTGGCCGGTGAGGGCGGCCTGAACTGCGATCTCGGCCGTCTCCTTGTCGCGGATCTCGCCGACCATGATTACGTCGGGGTCCTGACGCAGGAACGCTCGGAGCGCGTTAGCGAACGTGAGACCGGCTTTCTTATTCACGTTCACCTGGTTCAGGCCTTCGAGCTGGTACTCGACCGGATCCTCGACCGTGGTGATATTGATGTCGGGTTTGTTGATCTCGCTGACCATGGAGTACAGCGTCGTGGTCTTGCCGCTGCCGGTAGGGCCTGTAAGGAGTATGACTCCGTTGGGGGACGCGATCATCCGCCGCACGCGGGACATCTCGTCATCAGTCATGCCCAGGCGGTCGATGGGAACAATGCCGCGCGACTTGTCGAGCAGTCGCATGACGAGCTTCTCGCCGAACACGGTGGGAACGCTGGAAAGCCGGATGTCCACCTCGCGCTTGTCCACAAAGACTTTGATCTTCCCGTCTTGCGGTCGGCGCTTCTCAGCAATGTCCAACTTGCCCATGATCTTGATACGGCTCGTAACCAGCGGCTGAACTTTCTTGGGCACGGTCATAGACTGGTGAAGGATGCCGTCGATGCGCTGCCGGATGCGCATGTTCATAGGATTCGGTTCCAGGTGAATGTCCGATGCCTGTTCGCGGATGGCGCTCTCAAGGATCGTGTTGACGAGGCTGACAATGGGCGCGTCGTTGTATGAGAGCGAAAGGTCCTCGCCCGTATCGGCGGCTAAGTCTTCATCTCCCGACAGAAGCTCCAGCGCATCTTCAGCCGCGTGTGCGCCGAAGTACTTGAATACAACCTTCTTAATATCCTCTTCCAGGCCCAGAACGGGCACTACAGACAGTCCTGTCGCGAGGCGGATGTTCTCAATCGCCTGGAAATCCAGCGGGTCGTGCGTCACGACATACAGCTTGTTCCCCTGCCGCCGCAACGGCAGTACTGAGTAGCGCTCAACGAGCCGTTCGGGTATCAGATCGGCCACGCTGGGATCGTAGACGTAGTCCTTCACGTCGAAGTAGTCGATATGTAGCTGCTCGGCCAGGATTTCAGCAGTCTGCCGGGCGGAGAGCGCTCCCAGCTCCACCAGGATTGCCCCCAGCTTTTTCTTTGTCTGCTTCTGCTGGCTAAGAGCTTCGTCGAGTTGTTCCCGGTTGATCAAGCCGCGACGCATTGCGAGCGCGCCAAAGCTGTTGCGCACGCCGGCTTCGACTTCCACGGGTCGTGCTGGCAGATCGGTTTTCGCCTTCTCTTTCCGGGGTTTCTTCCCGTCTTCATCTACCTCTACGGCGACTTTCTCGCCCACCGCCTTTTCAGGCTTCTCTTCGGTGGGACGTTCGATGAGAGCGACCTCTTCGGCTTTCTCATCTGTTTCTTCCAGCAGCGCCTCAACCGCCTCCGGATCGGTGGTTGATACGTCTAGGTGGTATACGGGTATGTCCTCGCCGTTTTCGTCGGCGGCGATGGCGGCAAGCTGCTCGTCGGTCAGCTCTTCGGTTTCTTCCTGAGTTCCCTCAAGTTCTTTTGAAACATCCATGTCCGCGTTTCAACGCCATTTGGGAGGTTGCACCCCCCCTGAATACATCGCCTCTTTTATGTTCATAAGTATTCTAAGGCATAATCCGCCATAACGCTAGTCAGGTTTGTTGCAGCGCCTGCTCTGCGGGAGTTCTCAAAGTGCGCGCGGTGTCCGATCGGCGTGGTTGAGTGAGGACGGGAATCCCGTGTAGGCATTTGTCACCGGCTTGTAGGGCGTGGCTGACATGCGGCTGAGAACGGCTGTCCTCGCCTCCTCCCCTGCAAGCCCATACTCCGGTTCTGCAAGCTTCTGTGTCATGGACAGGCCACCACCAGTGCCTGCGCTGCCTACAAGTATACCATTTCTGGGTGACTCGCAGCTATTGCGTGAAGAAGTTCATAGTTAGTGACAGGCAGCGGGTAGCAGGGGATGTAGGATGTTGGGAGTATGAAGTAGGAGGTAGGAAGGGGGGAGTAGGTCGGGCTGGCAACGAACCTGGGCTGACTAGCCCAGCGCTTACGAGAGGCGCTGGTCAGCACCGCATACTCATAACGGAGGCGGAACCGCGTACTCGAAACGGGAACCACCCCGGGTAGGCCGGGCGCGGCGTCGCCATAGCGGCTTCGTCGCTATCGAGATGCGTGCAGCTTCTGATTCTCCAGCGGTGCCTGATGCGTCCCTACTGGAGCTTGCGCAGATTCGCCGATGATTCGAGTTCCAGTAGTTCGTCCCCCCGCCGGCCCTGAACCGTAATGAGCATTCGGCGTATGTTGGCTATGTTGCCGGTTTCGTTGCCGTTGGCATCAAAGTAGGTGAAGGTTACACTCTCCACGTGCGGGGCGATTACGGCTCCGTTTCTCCTGATTTCCTTGCCGCCAGCATCATAGTAGAACGTCACGTCGTCGCCGTCTATCAAGACAGTCACGCTGTCGCTATCGATCGCCAAAACATCCTCGCACACTCGAAGCTCGTCCACCATCCTATCCACGGAGTTCTGCAGGGAGGCCGTGACGTCGCTGCGGCGGTTCAGGGAAACGCCAGTGCGCGCCGTCGTCAAGAAGGCGTAGGAAACGGTGTAGAGGACGATTGCCGCAAGTACAACGACTATGAGTATCTCTATGAGCGAGAAGCCGGCGTTCTTTCGCAGCACTTTCGTTTTATGCTTATGCTCTTTCATGCTACAAGCCCCGTTTGTGTATTTTAGTTACGTGAGTCGTCACCAGTCCCGCTTCTTGCTCGACGCCGGCAGTCCCCGGGGCTGCGGCGCCGTAAACCCTCTCCCGGACAGTGTAGATCTTAATGGTTAGAGTCTTCACCCGCAGGGGAAATCCGGTGGCGGGATCGGTTTCAGAGACCACATCTGTACGGATGAGGAAGCTCCCGTCGTCGGTCGTCTCCCCGGTTTCACCAACAGGGATGTTCTCGTAGCCCAGCGCCTTGAGCGACTCTATCTTCTCGCGCGCAACGTTGTTGGCGTAAGATAGAAGTTCGGCGTCCCTCTGCGTGTGCACGGACTGGAACATCAACATTCCTACGCCGCCGAGAACGATGACCGCGATCACGCTCGCGACTAGAGTCTCGACCAGGGTCATACCGCGCCGGCTCTTGAGCAGTTTTCTTATTAGGCTGGTCAATCTCATCTACAACTCCTCCCACGTTTTGAAATCAAGGCGGATGCCAGGATCGCTGTACCAGGTCAGCGCCTGGCTGCTGTAGAGTATGTTTGGGTTGCCGCTGATACGCAGTTTCGAATGCGGTGACTTTATCCACATGCTCCCGATAACATCAGGTGTGCCGTGGATCCACGCGCTGTCGCCGTGGACAATTAGCAGTCCGTGCCAGACCACGGTTCCGAAACCGGCCAGCAGGCTTCCACGGATGTCCAGAATCCCCCAGCCTCGAAGGGTTCCTCCAATCTCCATGTCACCGTTTACTATCACGATTACCGGGTAGTCCGGGCTCCCGAAAAACTCATCGCCGGTGAGCTTGGTGTATCCGTCGTACACAAAGTCGGCTATTTCGTCGAGCTGCGCTGAGTACGCATCAATGTCTACCGGAACCGTTTCGTCCGTGCCGACGCTGGGGTTGCCTCCCACTCCACTGACGCGGTTATTCTGAGGACCGCTCAAACCGTTGGTAACCCCGTTAGAGGCCGCAGGTTTAGTAGTTACAATGCCGTACTTGTCGGTTCCTCCCGGGGCGTTGCCGCCGGTTGCGGTGTGATCGTTACCGTTGATGCGAAAGGCGTTGCCGTTGAAGGTGCAGGAAGTATTATTGGCATCGATATAGAGAGCAGCAGGTGTCTCCAGTACCGGGAAGTATTGTTCATAGTATTCGCAGCGGACGATGCGTTTGAAGTCCTGGCGCCACCCGTAGCCGACAATGGCCATATCATCGGTAAGGTAGTAGCGGTAATCACCGCTCGTATCCTCTACGTAGTAGTAGTCGTCCAGTCCGTCGAGGAAGTCCACGTAGTCGGCGTGCGAGTAGCCATCCGGCAGCGTTATCTCGGCGGGCAGTTCCGCGTGCAGCGTGGTCAGGTCCAGCGCGCCCTTGTTCAGGCCGGACTCGGCGCGCTCCAGCGCCACCATGCGGTGCTCCTTGCTGAACGTGGTGACGTTCGAGGAGTATACGAAGGCTAGGGCTGCCGTGGTCATAAGGAACGCAAACACCAATAGGATGATCACAGCGGCAAGCACCATTCCGCGTTCGTCGCGGAGGAGACTTCGAGAAATCCTGGAAGCTCGTTTGTAAACACTCTTTTCCATAGCGTTAGGCGGGCCTATCGGCGCCCGGTTCTCACCTTCCTTTTTGTGTGGAACCTGTGTGGTCCATCACCTCGTACCTATATTATACCATCGCAAGACCCTCCTCGGTGATGTTCCGCGAGCGGGGCAATACCCATACTGGGCCAGTGGCAAACCCCCGGCATTGGCATTGCGCGCTGTTTCTGCTACACTTCTTATTTGGACTCAGACGTGGACTAATCCGATGAAGAGAACGTACCAACCGAAGAAACGTAGAAGGAAACGGGTGCACGGGTTCCGCGCGCGTATGCGCACGCCGGGCGGGAGGCGAATCATCAAAGCCCGCCGGGCCAAGGGGCGTGCTCGGCTGGCGGCCTAGCCGGAGCGGCGACTTGGCTCGACTTTACTCTTTGCGGTCAACACGAGATTTCGACCGCGTCTTCCAGGAAGGGAAGTTCACGGTCAAGGATAATCTGGTTATGCACTTCGTTACTACCGGGGGGGAGCGGATTCGCTTTGGATTCGTCCTTCCGGCCAAAGTCGCTAAGGCGCACCGGCGAAACCTGCTGCGGCGCCGGATGAAGGAGATTCTCCGTGCGGCGCTTCCGCGCATCCGCACAGGGCACGATATCGTGTTCGCGGTGCGCCAGGACATAGACGAGGACTTCTTGGAACTCAAAAAAAAGATGATGTATCTCCTGTCGAGCCGGGGCCTGCTTATGAAGGAAACGCCGTGAAACGGCTGCTGCTAGCGCTTATTGACTTCTACCGCCGCCGGATATCGCCGCGCGTCCCGCCCACGTGTCGCTTCACGCCCACGTGCAGCGCATATGCGAGAGAAGCCATAGAGCGGCACGGCGCACTCCGGGGGTGCCTGCTCGCGGTTTGGCGGGTGCTGCGCTGCAACCCGTTCGGCAGGGGCGGCTACGACCCGGTGCCTCCCGTGCGCAAGCAAGGTGACCAGCAGGAAGCGGAGCATCGCGCCGAAGCTGGGGAGGATGCCGGTAAGAACAACTCGTCCAATGACGATTCCGCCAGCCTATTCGTTGAAAGCTAAATGCTGAAAATGCTACACAACCTGTTTCCAGCACTCGTCACCATTGCCCCGAGAGGCGGCGAGTCCTTCAGCGATCTGGTGCAGCAGACCGGCATTGGCACCTACAGGGGCCTGACCGGACCCATTGCCGAGTTTGTGCTCTACATCCTGATAGGTGTTTACCTGCTTTTAGGCAGCTTCGGGCTGGGAATCATCCTGACGGCGGTGGTCGTCCGGCTGCTTCTGCTGAACCTGACAATTGCCCAGATACGGATGATGAAGGTGAACCAGTACCTTCAGCCGCTCACCAAGAGAGTCCAGCAGCGCTATAAGGGCGACAAACAGGCGCAGAATAAGCGCCTGATGGAACTCTACGCCAAGTTCAAAATGAACCCGCTGGCGGGCTGCCTGGGGATGTTCATCCAGATACCGATATTCTTCGGCATCTATCGTGCGCTATACGATCCCATATTCCTCGGCCACAGCTTCTTTGGGGTGCAACTGCTCTTCCCGATGAACCTGTACTTCGTGCGGAGTCTCGGCGGCGTCACGGACCTTACAAAGCTCATCTTTGATTACATTGATCAACATAACTTGGCAAGCTATCTCTGGCAATGGTGGGCCTTGCCGGGGAACCAGGAGCACGGATGGCGCATCGAATGGGGAGCCTGGCCCTTGGGGCACACCCCTGATTTGGCCACTGCCACCCAGTGGGGCATCCAGCAGGGCGACAAAGTGTACGAATGGGCGCTCTACTGGCCGGCACTGCTGCTCGTAGTGCTTTACATCTTGAGCTCCTTCTGGATGCAGCGCGTGATGAAGCGGGTCAGCGAGCCCGACCCGGAACTCAAAGTCATACTCGAGGCTGCGGACAAGGGAAAGAAGAACCCCGGCGAGAAGAAAGCGCCCGACCTCGGCGAGCAGATGCAGCGCAACATGCGCTTTATGACCATCTTTTTGGTGCTTATAGCTTTCATTCTCTCGACCGGAGCGCTGCTCTATTTCTTCATGCAGAACCTGCTGATGATTATCGAGTATACGCTCATCCCGCGCACGCTGAAGCTGAGTTTTTCGGCGGCGGATGTCCAGGAGGCGCTGGAGTCCATCGACAAGGGGCGTTCGCTGACGGGCGAGGAAAAGCCGGCCGAAGAAGTCGCCCAGGCGCCGTTGCGGGGGCCGCAGAGCCGCGGTTTCAAGAAGAAAAGGTAACCCACTGGGGGGAAAGACATATGGACAGACGTGTTCTCACCGGGAGCGACCCCGATCGCCTGGAAGCTGAGTTGCGCGAGCAGTTCAGCGGGCTGGACGTGCTGGTCTGGCGCGTGCAGGATGAAGAGGGCGAGGCGAGTGTGAACGCGGTTCCGGCGCACCAGGTCTACGAGTTCATTGAGGAAATCGCGCTGAAGGTCAGCCGGGTAATCGACCGCCACGCCAATGTGCGTGTCAAGCCGGACCGAAACGAACGCACGCGGGTTCTCATTATCATACACAGCCGGGAAGTGGGCACCTTCGTCGGCTGGCACGGGCAGACGCTGGATGCAATCGAGCTGATAATAAACGCCGTTGTAAGCCAGAACGTTGGGTTCAGGATGGATCTTTCTGTGGACATCGACCAGTACCGGAAGAAGCGCCAGAGCTTTCTCGACGCGCTGGTCAAGCGTACGGTGCGGGAGATTGAGCAGGACCACACCGAGCGCCCCCTGCCGAACCTGTTGCCCAAGGAGCGCCGGTATGTACACACCGTACTGTCAGACCATTCGTATCTCACGACGGAAAGCCGAGGGCGTGGCTCGCGCCGCACGATCCACATCATCCCGCGCACCGATCTGGAGAACAAGGAGCCTTAGATGGAGGAAAAGCGACCATACCGCAGGCTATATCGTGAGAAAAAGGGCCGCCTTATTACCGGCCTTTGCCAGGGGATTGGCGAATACTTCGCCATAGATCCGGTGATAGTGCGCTTGGTGGCGCTGCTTTTGCTGGTTTCGCCGGTCGGCTTCGGCACATTCCTGCTCTACTTCATCTTCGCGCTCGTCGTCCCCTCCCGCCCCCTGCCAACTGCGCCATAAGGACGGACGCGCAGTCTCCAGGCTGCGCGATTGAAGGCATGTAAGGTGTGGCGGCCTGGAGATCGCCACTCCGGCTATTGGCGGGAGCAGACTCCCGCTCTATCCCACGAAGCGCCGTTCTTATTGACAACTGATAGCTGGCAACTGAATATCACAGCGCTATCTTCAGTCCCCCCAATGAGTACGCCGGGCTCACCAGCCCGGCTCTTAGTTGGATGGTTGCGCGAGAAGGTGCTAAAAAGAAAGGGAGCGTTGCCACCCCCGGGGGAATCCTACTAGACGGACGAGCCGACGTTCAGATTCACCTATAGTTTAACACGAAAAGCCCTAGGTTTCAACGCGATTCGTCGCTGGACTTCCCCCACGGCATCAGCGCTTCGATTTCTTTAGGTCTAACGAACCACCAGGCGAGAACAAGAGCAGCGACCGCTACCACCAGCGCAGCCAGATCGACGGCAGTCCACATCAGGACCGTGCTTATCTGTTGGCGTGCAGGATAGAGTTGTATGAGTGTCTTGACCAGAGGGTCGATGTAGATGTAATACAAGGTGCCAACAGCCATGCTGCCCAGTACGATCGCGCCCGCCGCGCGAAGTGTTTTATTGC
This sequence comes from Planctomycetales bacterium, assembly GCA_030606285.1. Classification (GTDB taxonomy): domain Bacteria; phylum 4484-113; class 4484-113; order 4484-113; family 4484-113; genus JAGGTK01. The sequence goes on from JAUWGS010000002.1 coordinate 45,676, forward strand.
TGAATGGATGGCTCGTGGCAAGCAGAAGTCCGCCAATGCTTCCCGCCAGCAGGATAATGAAAATCCCCGCGCTGCGTGCCATCCCCACAGGCGGCAGAAGCGACGGTGTGATTTTGATTGCGACCAGCGTGAGAACCATGAAGGACAGAAATTCCCGGGACGCAGCGCCATACTTAAGGAGCCACCAGCACAACACGATGATAACGAAGGTGACCATCCACGGAAAGCCCCCCAGGAGTAGGGGGTCGAAGAACCACGTCAATGCGTCCTGCCACCACAGGGCTCCGACGCTATTACCTACAAAATCAACAGCACATGCAATGAGTATTGTCGCTGTCAGGAGTACTGGTAGCTGCCACAGTCTCCCATTAGCATGTCGCAAGCGCGGAGTATTCGGTTTCGCCATCAGCGCAATTGGCAGCGTGATTGAAAGCGGGAGCCAGATGAACTGGATTAGGTCTCTAGCTAGCCACGGTTGACTGAATCCCGACCATTCTGCGCTCCAGCTCAGAAATTCGAGGACGATTAAGAGGTCTGCCGCCAAGAATACGAGGATAGTGCCCCTAAGCAGCGTACGCCCAAGCTGAGTCTTCAGATGTCCCCGGGCGCTCAATACCAGCATCATCAGGAACAGGACTGCCGCTTCGGCGAGAAACGAGACCGGCAACATGTAGCGAAAGACATATGCGGAAACCAGCACAGCCATCAGGTCTATTACAGCCAGCGGAACTTGCGTTCGGTTCAGCCTCAATACGACGGCGTAGATGAGCGGCGGCACCAGCAGGCCCGAGAAAAGCCCGGGAGGACCGAAGTTGTTAAAGTACATCAGCAGCTGCCAGGGCCCAAGCGATGGTTCCCCCACACTCCATGGGATGTCGATCCATAAAAGGGGCAGGGAGATGAGGAACGATATGCCATACACCCACGCGCAGGTGACAAACGCAATCCACAGTGCGCGGCGGTGGAGCGCGGGGTCGACGCCTTCGGGCGCGGCATCGCCCACAAGCGCGTTGAAGATGCGTGAAAACACGCCTGGCCTGCGACCGGTTGCAGTCGCTTCACTCATGAGAACTGCAACTAAGTATAGCAGCAACCCGCTCCCTCAGCGCCTTCTCCTGCTGACGACCGCTCCCCTTCCTGCCTTCTACTTCCTACTGCTCTTCCCTCGCTACCCGCTATTTACCCGCCATAGCTTTAGCGACGGCGGGCTCGCTACTCGCTACTTCCCCTTCCCCTCCCTCTTCGCTTTCTCTTGCTGACGACTGACGGCTGACGCTTGCCCGCCATAGCTTCAGCGAAGGCGGGACTGATAGCTGACTCCCTCTAGCCTAATCCCCGCGCATTGGGTAGAATGATTTCGGAGGTTGATGGGGACTGGTGTCTCCCGCGGTCTTCAAAACCGTCGGCGCGGGGTTCCCTGCGCGGTGGGTTCGATTCCTGCCACCTCCGCCACTACATTAGCTTTCCGCCTGAGTCGCCGACAACGGCCAAGCCGGCCTCCGAAGGGCTCTATGGAAGTGTTATAATCAAATCTGAAAGGGGAAAGCCACGCATGTCGAGTTGAAATTGCCTTGAAAGTGGCAATACTAAGACTTGGCGGCAGTATGATTGCGGTAACAAATGGTGGTCATTAGTTCGATTAATTTCTCTGCGGGCGATTCAACGAATGTGGTTGTATGAAATCACTATCGACCTTAAAACGTAATTCGAGAGGCACTTTCGTCGTTTCCCTTGATTTCGAACTTCATTGGGGAGTACGTGATAAGAGAACGATAGAGGGATACAGACGTAATCTCACAGGCGTTCGTAGGGTTGTGCCGCGCATTCTGGAGCTGTTCAGACATTATGAAATCCACGCAACATGGGCGACTGTTGGATTTCTGTTTTTCGATAATAAGGGCGATCTAGTCAAGAACCTTCCTGCGTTGAAACCAGATTATTCCTGCTCCAGACTCACGCCTTACAGCGATATTAGCAACATTGGCGAAAACGAGGATAGAGACCCTTTTCATTACGCGCGTTCAATAATCGATAAGATTGCCGGCGAGCCCAATCAAGAAATCGCCACACACACATTCTCCCACTACTATTGCATGGAAAAGGGGCAGGACATAAAGGCGTTCAGATCGGATATCGAAGCCGCTGTCGCTATTATGAAAAAGTTCGGTCTCGCCCCTGAAAGCATGGTATTTCCAAGAAACCAGGTGAATCCGGGATACCTTAACGTGCTGGAGGAATACGGGATCACCTCTTACAGGGGTGCCCCGTGGTTTTGCGTTGGGAAAGAAGAATCTTTTTTCTCCTACGTCAGAGCTGCCGCAAGATTGCTGGATACTTACGTCCGCATCTTCGGGCATAACGCGTATTCGTATGAAACAATACAGAGGAGTATACCGTTCAACATTCAGTCAGACCGCATGCTCCGTCCGTATTCCCGGCGCTTGAGCATGCTTGAACCGCTGCGCCTTCGACGAATTCTATCCGATATGGAATTTGCGGCCAGGAGGAAGCGGGTTTTTCATCTTTGGTGGCATCCTCATAACTTCGGAGTCGAGCAAGAGAGAAATTTGGGTTTTCTGAAGAAAATCCTGGTTCATTTCGCAAAACTCCGCGAGCTGCACGGAATGATGAGTTCCAATATGAGTGAACTGTCTCGTGAACTCATGCAAGCACGAAGCGCCGAGTCTCTATAATCGGAGCTGTAATATGCTCTCAACGAACACTTGGGGCTAAGACAGCATGTCGAAAACACAAGAAAAGAGAATCATTATGCTGGTCGGCCCCGGTCAGTCCACACGCATTCTTTACCACGCGTTGAAAAACGACTTGAGGATTGAAAAAGTCATCATTGAGGAGCGGGTCTCAAGATACAAGTTTCTGAAGCGCAGGGCGAAGAAACTCGGTTACTGGACCGTACTTGGCCAAGTACTATTCCGCTTGATCGTGGTGCCGTGTTTGAAAGCTGGTTCCATGAAGCGGGTAAAAGAGATCAAGGACCACTATGGATTAACTGATTCAGACATCCCGGAGAGCGTTACTTGTCGCGTCGCATCCGTTAATGCGGACGAGACAATCGCAATTCTCAAGGAAATCAATCCTGACGTCGTGATTGTGAACGGCACCCGGATTATCTCGCGTAATGTTCTCAACAGTGTTCCCGCGAAATTTATAAACGTGCACGCCGGAATTACTCCGTTATACAGAGGCGTGCACGGAGCTTATTGGGCGATAGTGCAAGGCGATATTAAGGCCTGTGGCGTAACCGTGCATCTAGTGGATGCGCGAATAGACACGGGAGATGTACTCGAACAGGCGGTCATACCCTTCGGGAAAGAGGATAATTTCACCACCTATCCAATGCTGCAACTGGCTGTCGGAATACCCCTGCTCAAAAAAGCTGTTCGGGACGCATTAGAAGATCGGATTGAACTGAAATCCGGCGCAGAAGGAGTGTCGCGAATTTGGACCCACCCGACTCTTTGGGAATACTTACGGTGGCGGTTGTCCCGTGGGGTGAAGTGAAATGCATTCAGAAGCAATATCGTGATAGATACTTGCATGGTATTGAATGATCGAGCCCGGCATTTTCACAGATTTGACTGTGAAGAGGTGAGCTTTGTTGATGTCTTTTGCTCGGCATGAGGCTCTTCCGCGAATACTGGCGCAAACACGATATCGCGTACATGAAAAAACGCGGGCCGAACAGTTTCCGCGCAGCGATTTCACGACGCGTTCGGTCACAGCCATCTGTAAGCGAATCAACAGCCTGCCACCTGCGCCACTTCATTAATCCCGCCACGCCACGCTCCCGTAACCGTCTTTTCTAAACGAACCTGTTAGTATTGAGCAGACTCGTTCGTCTGAGTCTATGAGCGGCCGTTTCCGCTGGCAATTGCGCAACCATGAGAGAGTCGCGTTTAATCAGGTTCAAGAACCTGCTTCACAAGGCTCTGCCTGCTGCAAGCCGTTTCGCCCGGCGGCTCACCGGCTCTGAGGACGGCGAAGCCGACCTGATGGCTGAAGCAGTTGCTGCGGCCTTCCAGAACTTCCATCGGCTGCGCGACGAATCGCGGTTCAAGTCGTGGCTATTTAGCATCATCCGCAACACCCACATCACCTTGCTCCGTCGCAGGAAACTGCGACCTGTGGTGCCGCTAGAGCGCATCGGTGAAACAACGACCGGCGTATCGAACCCACACGACCAGGAGTGGCTGGATGGAGTGCTCTCGCTGCTTCGCTTGCAGGAGAGGGAGGCTGTTATCCTCCACTACCTGGAGGGCTTTTCCGTTGCCGAAGCGGCACGTATCGCTCGCACCAATCCTGGTGCGCTAAACATGCGGTTGGCTAGAGCACGGAAACGGCTCGCGGAACTCATCGGTCATCCCGGAGTGAAGAGCGAGCTGGAGGAGAAGAACAACAGATGAACGAGCGTCGAAACACGGACGAGCTTCTGCAGGAAATGAACGAAACACATCGGAATCACGCAACGAAACTCGATGCGGATTCGCTGCTTATGCACGCGCTGGCGGCACGGCCCAAGCGGTCGCGCTGGGCGGCGCTGGGCTGGATAGCTGCTGCGCTTGTTATCATTGGCATCGTTCTGAAACCGATGCTCCCCGCGATGGGCGGCAAGCCCTACGTTGACCACAATCTGGGAGGAGTCCGCGTGAGGACGTTCCCTTCCCCCGGTGAATACCATCCGGCGATCTATCATCAGTGCTCCCTTGGAGATATGGAGTTCTTCATTGTCCAGTATGAGGAGCAACAACCTGAAGGCCGCTTTGCAGCTACGATTAAAGTGGACGGGCTATTTTGCCAGTTCTTTCCCAGTGATACGGCGTTGGTCGAGCCGAACATTTCAGAGGTCGAGGAGTTGCATCCTCATATCGAGATTGTCCGTGAGGTGTCTGCACAAATGGATTCGGTCAGGATGTGGCCAGCTGACCTGTGGAGCATCAGGCCTTTTGTGAGAAAGCTGGTTCGCGGCGAGTATAGGCTTGCGTATACAGAGCCTGTAGGTGCCGGATACGTGCTCGCCCCCAAGCTGCTTTACGGTGAAGATGTGGGTTACCGGTTCGAGGCATACGGTCTTGGTTCAGTGGGAACCGGCTCCGACGAGCCGCTGCCAATCAGGCTATACATCTGGCCGCACGGTTTCACTCTTCAGGCCTTCGTCAAACCGAATGAATACAAACTCTACCTAAGAGGCGACTCACGCGGATATGACGCATATCAGACCTCGGAACGATGGGGGGAAGGAGTGCGTGAAGGCATGTCCCGTATCAATGATTGCATGCGTCAATACCCGCAGCTCCTGCCGCTACTCGGGGATGAAGTCTCGTCCGCTTTCGCGCAGAGTCTACGACAGACGGTGGACGTGGTCTGCGAAGGCGAGCCACGAGCGCTGTACCGTGCTGACGATTATGAGCTGTACCACTGGATGGAGCCCTGGCGACCTGCACACCTGGATGAAGACGAGGAAAGCAGACAGAAAGAAAGCCTCGCGGGTCTGAGGCCGGAGTTCTCATTCGAATGGCAGGGATTGACGATCTCCAGCCACAAGGACTGGCAGAAATTGACGCTGAAGCGGGGGGATCTGGAGTTTAGTTTTCTCACGCCATACTGGTATCATGCCGGCGTCTATCTGCGCCGCAACGACGAACGTCTCTTGACAAGGATGTTCGTGCTCAACGAGGGAATGTTCCCTGAGCTGACGTGCGAAGTAAGGCCCGAGGTCGAGGCGCTGCTGGGCGAGGTTTCCGCCATGGCAAGGGACGCTCTGGACGCCCCAGTGAAACTGTGGCCCGCCGGGGACTTCCCACAGGAGTACGTGACCAACTGGCTCAGGGCACTCCGCGACCGGCGGGTGGCAGTGTGGGACTCGCACAGCAAAGCTAAGCTCTATACGGTCATACAGCGTGAAGGAGGAACATCGGAACTGATAATCAACGTTGGATTCCCCACACCCGAACTGAATCTCCGCTTCATGCGACGCGGCTTTGAACTGCTCAACATAGGAAACGGGTACTTCGTGTCGCAGCTTGACGGAGAACTCAGGGCAGTACGGACCGCAGAGGCCAAGCCTGAAGTTCTGACACCGGCGAATCTACGGCGGGCTGAGACGGTATTGGGTTTTCTGAGTCAGGCGGAGTGGGACATCCCATCGGTGGTTCGACCGAGCATCGATGCTTTTCACGACTTGTTGGGTACCGGGGCGTACCCGCCAGCCGAATTGGTGTCCGAGTTGCCGCCAATACGGTGGTCTTGGAGAGCTTTGAACGATCGCAATGATATCATCGGTTTCGCGTACTCGCTCCCCACTATGGTTCAGAATCTGGAGCGGCAGGAGGCGTCCACCGCCGAGGAGTGAGTGATTAACCCTGCGCGGTGGGTTCGATTCCTGCCACCTCCGCCACTTCATTAATCCCGCCACGCCACGCTCCCGTAACCGTCTTTTCTAAGCGAACCTGTTAGTATTGAGCTAGTTCATTCATCGTAGTTAGTGTGCGGGCGGATTGCGCGTCCGCGGTAACGCCATGAGACCCGGTGAGCTTTCGCGGTTTGAAGCGCTTCTGGAGGAGGCGCTGCCGGTCGTGAGCCGGGTGGCGCGTGGTCTGGCGGGAAGGGCGCACGCGGAGGACTTGCTGGCAGAATCGGTAGCGTCCGCACTGGTGGGATTCCGCTCTCTGCGGGACGAAAGCCGCTTCACGCCCTGGCTGCTGACTATCATCCGCAATTGCTATCGCATGATGCTGCGGCGGCGCAAGCTGCGCCAGATTGTTCCGCTGGAAGCCATAACGAATCATACGCAGGGCGGGACGAATCCCGGCGATGAGGCGTGGCTGGACGGTGTGCTGGCGATGCTGCGCCCCGTTGAGAGGGAAGCGGTGGTGCTGCACTATCTGGAGGGCTTTACCGTTGCAGAAGCGGCGCGCATCGCGCGTACCAGCCCCGGAGCGCTGAATATGCGCCTCGCGCGCGCCCGCATGCGCCTATCGGAGCTGTTGGTGAGGAGAACTAACGATGCAAAAGAATGATGAACTGAACGGCATAATTGATGAGATGCGCAATACGCACGAGAATCGTAGCCGCCCACCTGATAAGAACCGGATGGAGCAATCGGTGATTCGTCGGCTCGTATCGGGGATTCGCCTCGGACGGATGATCATTGCGCTGCTGGTGGTATTCATCGCGGCGGCGCTCGTCGCCGGTGTCTACTGGAAGTTCTTCCGCCCAACTGATGCAAAGGATGGAAAGGTAACGTGGAATGTCGGCTCGGTTGAGGTCACTAGGTACATCCCGGATGGCGAGATGGAGAATCCGCCTGTTTATTACCTAGTTTCCTACCACGACCGGCTGCTGCACGAGGGCTCGTTTTTCCATATCATCGAATGTGAGGAGCCCCTGGAAGGTTGCCGCTACATCGCCAGGGCGATTGATGACGACGGGTGTTATTTCTTCTTCCCGGCAGACGAAAACGTGCCTAATGAGCACTTTAACGTGCCTAATGAGCACTTTAACGTTCATGGGATGCATACCCTGCCAATGTACAAAATCTCCAGCGCTGCCGAGAAGATGCTGGCGGTGAAGCTCTGGCCTGCGCCATTGTGGAAGCTGCGCCCGGTGATAGAAAAGCTCAACGCCTACAGGTATCGCCGGACCAGTCCGGGCCCCTATTCGTGTTACATCACTGCAACCAAAAAGCATTTCGGCAACGAATACGTGCACACTCTACGCGGCTTGGATTGGGGCGCGGCTTACATGGTGAATCTTACGGTTTGGCCTGACCACTTTGCTATTCAGCCCTCTACTAGCGGTCAGTTCACCTTGCTTGGCGACGAATCAGGCTACACGGCATACCAGCAAGAGAAGTACTGGGGCTCAAATGTGAAAGAGACGATTATCCGGTCGAAAAAATCGCTATGGATGCACTCTCAGTTCCTTGCGCTGTCTCCGCGCAGCGTGTCGCCGGAGTTATCGCGCAGCCTGTCAGGGGTTGTGGACGTCCTCTGGCAGTACGGTCCCGGCAGCCTGCAGAGCGCCAGCTTGAATGAGCAGGAAATGATGCTAAGACCGTGGTACGAGGAGGGTCGGACACCGGGGATGGAGAAGCGACGTAATGAATACCGGAATACGCGTCCCGACCTTATACCGTGCACTATCGGCGGCGTTGAGATATCTAAACCAAAGGGTCGTAGCATGAAGCTTGCGCGCAGCGATACCGCGCTTTATGTCGAGAGCAACTATACGAGCGTCGGCACCTACGTTGACCTTCAGGTGAACGAGGAGGACAAGCTCAAGTTCTACATCCGGCACGAAAAACCGTACCCGGTTCTGGAAACCACGTTTGACGAGGAAACAGAAGCGCTGCTCGCGGAGGCTGCCGACATCGCAAGCGCGGTTTTGGGCGAGCCCGCAAGTGCTTGGCCTGAGGGCAAAGTACCCGAGCCATATCTGGAAAGCTGGCTGAGCGCCATCGCTTCACGCAGGATCGTATTGCAAACAGAGTCACACCTGGTGTTCGTCTACTCGGAGATTCACTGGGAAGGCTCAGAGCCTGCAATGGCGATGAGTTTTGGCGAATACAAGTATCCTGACATTGACCTTTTGCTGGAGCCGCGCGGCTTCCAGCTTCACCTGAAAACATCGGGGAGTCTGCTGGCTTGCGAGTCGGGCAAGATGAAGCTGTTGCAGGCTCCGGGCGGCAGAGAGGAAGTCCTGTCAGTTCGTGAGCTTGAAAGACTCAAAGCGTGCGTTGCAGCTCTTGATGCTCTCAAGGACTACAGCCCTGCCAGAGTCTCGCCCAGATCAGAGTTCTCATACGAAGGCGCGTTAGGCCAGAAGCTGCTGCCCCGGATACTTCCAGGCATAGAAGAGCTTCGCTTATTCCTTGCTGACCCGATGCTCCCGCCCGCTGAGACAGTCACCGAGCTTCCCAAGCTTACCTGGGATTACGATGCAGTCCTGGCGCGAAACGAGCTGCTCCGCAACTAGTCTTCCCACCACCTCCGCCACTTATTTCCCAGCTACCGTTGCGGACGGGGCGCTGCGAGGGTAATATATCTATAGCTATTGACACCCGTGAATGGGTTTGGTAGTCTAAGTGTCCGCCCGGAGCCTTCCGGGCACCGGATGACTCGTTTCATCCACTGCACTTTGAAAGCAGGGAATTGGGAAGAGGACGCACCATGAACACTATTCCTGCGGCTTTTGTTCGCAGGAAACCCACAAATTTCGATAGAGTTTGATCCTGGCTCAGGATGAACGCTGGCGGTACGTCTGACGCATGCAAGTCGAACGGGATCCAGAGCTTCGGTTCTGGTGAGAGTGGCAAACGGCTGAGTAACACGTAGGGACCTACCCCCCGGACCGGGATAACCCCGCGAAAGCGGGGCTAATACCGGATAACACCTTCGGGTTGAAACGCTCCGGTGCCGGAGGAGGGGCCTGCGGCCTATTAGCTTGTTGGTGGGGTAACGGCCTACCAAGGCTATGATGGGTAGGTGGTCTGAGAGGACGATCACCCAGACTGGGACTGAGACACGGCCCAGACTCCTACGGGAGGCAGCAGCTCAGAATCTTGCGCAATGGGCGAAAGCCTGACGCAGCGATACCGCGTGAGGGAAGAAGGCCTTCGGGTTGTAAACCTCTGTCTGGGGGGAAGAATAATGACGGTACCCCCAAAGGAAGCCTCGGCTAACTACGTGCCAGCAGCCGCGGTAAAACGTAGGAGGCAAGCGTTATCCGGAATTACTGGGCGTAAAGCGTTCGTAGGCGGCTCTGTGTGTCGGAGGTGAAATCCCCGGGCTCAACCCGGGAACTGCCTTCGAAACTGCGGGGCTAGAGCACATCAGAGGGTGATGGAATTCCCGGTGTAGCGGTAAAATGCTTAGATATCGGGAGGAACACCAGTGGCGAAGGCGGTCACCTGGGGTGTTGCTGACGCTGAGGAACGAAAGCCAGGGTAGCGAACGGGATTAGATACCCCGGTAGTCCTGGCTGTAAACGATGGGCACTAGGTGCTGGGAGATTCGACCCTTTCAGTGCCGCAGCTAACGCATTAAGTGCCCCGCCTGGGGAGTACGACCGCAAGGTTAAAACTCAAAGGAATTGACGGGTCCCCGCACAAGCGGTGGAGCATGTGGTTTAATTCGATGCAACGCGAAGAACCTTACCTGGACTTGACATCCCGCTGTAAGCTCCTGGAAACAAGAGCCCTCCTTCGGGACAGCGGAGACAGGTGGTGCATGGCTGTCGTCAGCTCGTGCCGTGAGGTGTTGGATTAAGTTCCGCAACGAGCGCAACCCTCGCCGTTAGTTGCCATCATTTAGTTGGGCACTCTAGCGGGACTGCCGGTGTCAAGCCGGAGGAAGGTGGGGACGAGGTCAAGTCATCATGCCCCTTACGTCCAGGGCAACACACGTGCTACAATGGTCCGTACAACGGGTTGCGACCTGGCAACAGGCAGCGAATCCCTTAAAGCGGGCCTCAGTTCGGATTGGAGGCTGCAACTCGCCTCCATGAAGCTGGAATCGCTAGTAACCGTGGATCAGCATGCCGCGGTGAATACGTTCCCGGGGATTGTACACACCGCCCGTCACACCACGAAAGTCGGTAACACCCGAAGTCGCCGGGCTAACCCCTGAGGAAACAAAGGGGAGGCAGGTGCCGAAGGTGGGATTGACGATTGGGGTGAAGTCGTAACAAGGTAGCCGTAGCGGAAGCTGTGGCTGGATCACCTCCTTTTTAGGGAGTAACAGGGGAGCGCCGCGCCTGGCGCTGGCGTATCCTCCACTCCTAGGTCGGCGGTTGCTGCAAGGCTCTGCGCTGTAAGTAGCGGGAAACCGCGATGGATAGCGCAACTTTGAAGGCGGACGATGCCGGGAATTCCCGGCCACGCCGCAACCGGTCCTCCCAATTCCCTTGCTTTCTTCTACTCGAAGCCCGCACCCGCGGGCTTTTGGCGGCTGTCGATTAACGACCTGTCTTCAGGATGTCGGAAATAGCTCGTTTCGCCTCAGGAAGCCTGCCTTTTATGGTCTTCCATACGAGCGCGTAATCAACACCGAAGTATGCGTGAACGAGCCTGTCTCGCATCCCCGCCATTTCAGTCCACGATAGGTTCTGTGCTGATTGCTTGATGCTCTCAGGAAGATTCTTTACAGCTTCACCTATTACTTCCAGCTTCCTCACGACCGCGCTCCTTGTCTTGTCATCGCTGAGAAACGCCCTTTCATCCATTCCCTCAACGAAGCTTTCTATGCTCGCAATCGCTTCCACAATGTCCCGCAGATAGAGCGTGAAATCCCTCATATGCTGAGTGCCTCGCTCAATATCCCGTCGCGCAGCTCTGCCTTCAACGCGCGCTCGGTTACCAGGTCAACCTTTCTGCCGAGCTTGCGCTCCAGGAACTCAGCAAGACGGATGAAGTCAAGAAGGTCAGCGGTTTCAGAAAGCTCAACGAGGATGTCAATGTCGCTCGCTGCGCTTTCCTCTCCACGGGCGAAAGAGCCGAAGACCTTCAGGCTCTTCACCTTGAAGCTATCGCGCAGCTCCTCGCTCAGGTTCCTGAGTTGGTCAACTGTCGCAAAATTCTTCATCAAGCAACCACTCCAAACATGTTTGCAGGCACGCTAAAGTATATATCATGTGTCGCCCACGACCTACTTTGCCTACAGAACCATTGGGGAAGGCGCCGCGCGGAGCCATCCACAGGCTGGTAAAATCCGGCCCCGCCGCCGGTGGGCAAGCTACCAATTCCCTTGCTTTCTTCTCACGCCCGCCCCAGCGGGCTTTTGCGTTTTCAAGACATGTACTAATCCCCCGCCCAGACTCAGCAGCAATGTGTTATCCTATGCACAGCGATGGGTCGCAATGGGCGGCCAGAATCCGTGGAGGTGGAGATATGAGGAAACGGTTTCTTGTTGCAGGCACAGCAGTTCTTGTGACGCTGCTTTCCGCTTCGGCACTCGCTTCAGAGCAGTGGCAGTTCAGCTACCCGATAGTGCAAGTCGGATGCCTTCAGTTCTCTGTAGACGGAGTAAACGAGAAGATTACGATTGAGCTGCCATCCCATCTGCTTTTCACTGAGCCGGCGCAACGTGTAGCTCGTGTGCGCATTACCCTCGACGGTGTTACCACAAATGAGCTGACATTGCTCGACCTCGTGGAGGCGCAGAGCGGAAATGCTGGTGAGAATGAGCACGGTGAATCGCAGCCGCTACCAATGACCGTGCCGGTCGCCAGTCCAGAATTGTTTGTTGTCGTAGGCAGGTATCTGCTGGAGGTAACGGTTGTGAAGGGAGACGGCTCGGAGGAGCTTATTCTCTCGCGCGAGGACCTTTTCAGCAGCGCAGACCTTAACTCGCTGCAATACCGCCTTAGGTTCGCTAACGCCGTGCTCGACGCGCAAATGAAGGCAGCGGAACGAGCGATTGAGGTCTTAGAGCACGCTGACCCAATACTGTTCGAGCCTGATTCCTACGGCATGCGGCCTTTGCGTCCCAAATTTGCGCGGTGGGCCAAGGAGCATCTTGCGATCGGTGAGCGTGCGCTGGCGAGCTGGCCGCGAACCGCCGACAGTGAGATCTTGCAGCCCGCCGGGCCTGTGGTGGAGCGCGAGTTCTTGCAGAAACGGGTTACAGACCGTGAGCGTTTGGCTTACGATGAGCACGGTGCCAGTTTTGGCCGGATGATAATTCTCAAAGAGCTGTTACCGCATGTTCGATGGGGCCTCGATAGCGTGAACACAAGGCTTACGCAGAACCGGATGGAGCTTGAGGACTACTCCAGCCGCACCGCGCCTACCGACCGTGAAAAGCGCCACATAGAGAAACTCAGAGCGCGGATTGCCAAACTTGAGCAGGAGCAGCGCCTGCTTTCCGAACTCTATCTTGACATCGAGCGACAGTGGGTAGCCACTCCTGCTTTCGCGGGTGGATGGTTGGAGCAGACAAACTCCTAGCTGTTAGGCGTAAGCTTAACCAGCCGAGCGCCTATTCCCCCGGCACGGTGATGAAGAACTCGCCTTTGGCGATCATCTTCTCCATATAGCCGCCTTCGGGGTCCCATTCCCAGTCTTCGCCGCCAGAGTCAAAACTCCACGAGCCGCCGCCCGTCTCGCCCTTGATGTAGACATTGTACTGGAAGAAGCAGCGGTACTTGCCCGGCTTGCCCACGAATGCGTCGGGGAACGGCTTGGACTTTTCGGCATCGTAGCCCGTCGTGCCGGGCTTGGCGTCCAGCTCGCAGCCGTCCTCGCGGTCCACCGAGTCGTAGATGTAGATCAGCTGCTGGTCATAATCCAGGTTGCCGTACTTGAATGCGGCGCGGCCATAGGCGATGGCCTTGCCCGGCTTGCCGTCCGTGCCGACAGGGTCTATCCACATCTCCAACACGGTGTGGTCAACCCGCGCGTTGATGAGGATTCCCTTATCCTCGATCTGTTTGATCAGGTCAGCGTAGATCTCACCGCGCGTGCGCGGGAAGAAAACGCGGCAGTCGAGGTGGTCGAACTTCCCCCAGGTGAATTCCGTCGCGAGGCCTTTCCATTCGGCTTCCTTGTTGAACGGCAGCCGCTCGCCGAAGATCATGTTGCCCAGAAACGGGTCGGAAGTGTCGCGGTGCTTGCTGGGCGCGACGATTTTCGCCGACGCCACGAGTGACAGCGCAAGCAGCGCCAGCGCACAGTACGCAATAACTCTTGTTTTCACGTCAATTCCCTCCTCCTGAAAATTCACACAATGTGGGCAAACTCTATCGTGAAGCGCCTTTTCTGTCAATGCGATGCGCGCACTGTGCCGAACGATTGTCGGTTCGCGCCATTCAACCAAGACGGTATAATGGACTGGCATCCATGCCCACAGTGCTGAGAACGACTGCAAAAAGCGTCCGCTTTGACGCGGAGATGATGCACGTGCAGCTATCGGACGGTCGCGAGATAAGCGTGCCGCTGGAGTGGTTCCCGCGCCTGCGCGATGCCAGCGAAGAGCAGCGCTCGGACTGGCGGCTCATCGGCAAGGGCGTGGGCATCCACTGGGAGCAACTCGACGAAGACGTCTCCGTAGAAGCCCTTCTGCGCTGTTAGCGTAAGTCACAGCGCGCGGCGGGTGCAGCGAATCCGCTCAGCGTCTTTGAACACGACGCGCCGTCATCGTGTCCTAAGATTGATGTTAGGGGGAGGAAGTATGAACCGGCGAAGAACCATAAGCTGGCTTGCGGCCTGCGTAGTGCTCATCGCGCTTGCCGCGTCTACAATCGTCTGCACCACCTGCGGCGTCATACATCTCAGCGTGGCTATTCGCTCGCTAACGGCCGCGCACAGCACGGCTGTGAGTTAAAGGAAACGCCTCCGCTGCCGGAGGCGTCGGGATGGGGATACTATCCCCATCGATGCACAACTGCATTATACCTGAAACGTGATGCGATCGGCAGGCAAGAGCAACTAATGAGACTCAATCCCTGCCTGCTTGAGTAAGAATTGCTGAGTGCCCTTCCTCAGCGTCTTGTTGCCATGCACCGGCACGGTGAGTATGACCTTGGAATCCTTCTTGCTCAGAATATGATGGCTCCCGTGAATGCGGATTACTTGCCAGCCGTGCTCCCGCAACAGCCGGAGCATTTCCCTATCCCGCCACAGGCGGGACTTCAAATCGTGACCTCAATCAGCTCCGTATCGGGTTCTTCGGCAGTAATGAGATCGGCAACTTCCAGCCAGCCGAGAATGGCCTCCTTGATGTTGGCCCTCAGCTCTTCCATCGTCTCGCCTTCACTGACGCAGCAGGGAAGGGACGGAACTTCCGCCCAGTAGCCGCCTTCCTCCGCCTTGTGTACCAGCACTTTGTAGACCATAGGATTCACCCGAGTGAATTATACCCTCTAAGGATATGCAACAGCTCCTTCATTTGCGCATCTACTCCCACATCTCTTCCATCCTCCGTTTCAAGTTCTGGGTCGCCACGCGTCCTAGCACGGCCATTCGCCGGGGACGACGGTGCTTCATCTCAGAAGCTCTTCAACCTCCTCCCAGGTGATCCCCGCGTCCTTCAGGATGCCGTGTTGCACCCCGAGTTTCAGCACGCGCTTGCCGTGCACCGGCACCGAGATGACCGCATCGTGTCCTTCTTTCAGGAAGATGTAATGGCTTCCCCGGATGCGCTTAAGCTCCCATCCCTGCTTCTTCAGGAGTTTCACCACCTCCGGGCCGGTCAGAGGTTTCACACACTGACCTCAATCAGTTCCGTGTCGGGGCTCCTCTCCGCCTGTTCGTTGAGAACCTCCAGGCACCCAGCAATAGCCTCTCGCACATTCTCAATGAGCTCTTCCATTGTCTCGCCCTGAGTGTAACAGCCTTTGATGGCGGGCACCTCCGCCCAGAAGCCGCTTTCTTTCGCCTGGTGAACGATCACTGTGAGTTTCATCCGCGTTTCACCTCAGCAAGATTATACCTCAGCCTTCCTCCCTCATATCTCATCCATTCTCCGCTTTACATCCTGGGTCGCCACGCGCCTCAGCGCGGCCACTCGCCGGTGATGATGAAGCGTCCCGCTTCGATGGCTGCGGTCGCGCCTTCGCCCACTGATATGGTCATCTGCTTTAGGCTCATATACGTCGCGTCGCCCGCCGCGAACACGCCGGGCTTTTCCGTGCGCATCCGCGCGTCAACGAAAATTTCGCCGGTGCCCGCAAGTTGCAGGAATCCCTCGGCGAACTGCGTGTTTGGCGTGTGCCCGATGTAGACGAACACCGCAGAGGTCGCCATCTCTTCTTCCTCACCCGTCTGCGTGTTCTTCAAGCGCACGCCCGTGACTTTCTCGTCGCCCAGCACTTCAGTGATGATGTAGTAAAGCTTGAAGCTTACATTCGGCAGCGCCCGCGTGCGGCTTACCGCTATCGGCTGCGCACGGAATCCCTCGCGCCGGTGCACGAGCGTTACATGCTCGCACACGGTTGCCAGGTACTGCGCCTCTTCCATCGCCGCGTCGCCACCGCCCACAACAATAACGTCCTGGCCCTTGAAAAACGGCCCGTCGCAGACTGCACAGTAAGACACGCCTTTGCCGTAGTGCTTCTTGGCGTTTTCGGCTTCCAGCAAATAGGGGCGGCTGCCGGTAGCGATGATGATGGTCTTGGTCGCGACTTTCTCGCCGGTCGCAAGCTCCAAGAAGTATCCGCCGTCGGGATTGTCCGCAAGCCGCTCCACGGTCTTGTTGAGCACCGGCGTCTCAAATTTTTTAAGGTGCTCGTCGAGCTTCTGCGCAAGCTCCATCCCGCTTATGGACGGAAAGCCGGGGTAGTTTTCCACCTCGTTGGTGAGCGCGATCTGGCCGCCGGTGTAGGCCTTTTCAATCAACAGCGTCTTGAGTTCGCCGCGAATGGCGTAAATCGCCGCCGTGACGCCACCCGGCCCGCCGCCGATGATTACCGTGTCCCAGTTTTCCTTCCAGGGCGCGAACTCCATGGAGCATCCTCCGGACGAAACGTCCGCCCCGCCTTCCGCGCGGGATCGCCCCCATCATACCCCCTCCCCGCATCCCTGCCAAGCGCGATGCCCACCGAGTACGCCGGGCGCGCCGTGCCCTTCCCTTCCCCAAGAGTACGCGGTGCTGACCAGCGCCGCTCTTAATAGCTGGGCTAGTCAGCCGTTCGGCTGAGCTCAGGCTGAAGCCCAGCCTACTCGGTTTTAGCCTTCCCTGTAGGGCGGGGACCTGTGCCCCGCCGTTGTCCCGATTACATGAATCCTCCGTCTGTCGCGCCTGACTTGAGGTATACTCTGTATTGATGCGCACATTCAAGGTAATCGTTGAGAAGCATCCTGACGGCTACGTCGCCTATCCGGTTGGCTTAAAGGGTGCAGTCGTCGGCGAAGGCGGCACTTACGAAGAAGCTCTCGCGGACGTGCAATCAGCCATCCGCTTCCACATTGAAACCTTCGGCGAAGAAATACTTCCGGATTCTCTTCTGTAGGGCGGGGACTCCGCGCCCCGCCGTCTTTGTTTCTGACGGCTGACAGCTGATAGCTGATGACAGCGAAGCTTGCCACCCATGCAAACAACGAAAAGACCGGATATACTTGGGATGGCGCGGTTTCTTGTAGGGGCAATTCACGAATTGCCCTCTTACAGGCTCAGACGAATCGCGAGCTTGGCAAATGGAATATCACGTGAAAAAGCGCGATCGCAGGTCAGTAAGAATGGTGAGTTACGATTATTCCGCCCCGGGAGCCTATTTCATCACAATCTGCACATCCGGCAGAGCGAATACTCTGGGTGAGGTAAGAGGCGGCATCGCGCGTTTGTCGGCTGCTGGTAAGATCGTGGAACAATGCTGGCTTGAGATTCCGCAGCGTTATGAGAACGTCCGGTTGGACGAGTTTGTGATAATGCCCAATCACTTCCACGGGGTATTACTGCTGGATTCAGTTGATGATTCGCCACCGCATACCAGCGCAGAAGGGGCAGGCCAAGCACAACCAAATTCGCTTAGTTATCCGCTTGTCCATCGGCGCCAAATGCTAATCCCCCGCATAGTGGGGTACTTCAAGATGAACTCGGCGAAGCGCATCAATCGACTGCGTGGCACGCCCGGCGAACGTGTCTGGCAGAGGAACTATTACGAGCGCGTCGTTAGAAGCGGCGTTGAATTGCGCCGGATACGGGAGTATATCGCGGGTAATCCTGCGAGCTGGGAATTTGACACGGAGAATCCTAAATCAGCGAATTTCGGGCTCGATCATGTCAGTTATTTCAAAGACATCTACGGTGAATAATCTGGTGGAATGGCGGCAGAAGGGCAATTCGTGAATTGCCCCTACAAGAGAATTTCCCATCCCCCACCCGTGCAAACAACACCAAGACCGGATATACTTATTGCAGTACGGGGTGAGTGTCGGGAATATGGGAAAGACAAAGTGGAAACGCTGGCTACTGAGGATAGCGGCAGGTGCGGGTGGCGTGCTGCTGGTCACGCTCTCAGTGATGCTGGTGTGCATGATAACGGGCACTATCGATTACCATCCTTATACTCCCGTTGTCATCGGTGAAGTCCTCTTCCTGGCATTGATCTTGGTTTTGGCGGTTGCTTTCCGATGAATTTCGAGAACATGACCAGCCCTGGGCAGCCGGCAAGCGGGAAGGTGTGGCGCTAACGCGAGGAGGCATCAAATGAAGGCAACAGTTGCATTGTCAAACCTGGGAAGATTGGCCGTGGCGTACTGGTTCATAGAAGCCATTGTTGCAGTGTGGTTCTTCTTGGCTACGCGATTCATGCTGCGTTCGTGGGCGTTCGTGGTCTTCTACGTGATAGTAGTCTGCGCTTTGTACGTTCTCTCGATATGGATGGTTGCGGCATACCCCACAAGACGGGTCGCGCTGACCAGGATTACGGTTTTCGCTTGCCTATTCATATTCGCGTACATGAGACTCTGCTTCATATATATGTATTTCGACATCCTGCTTTCTCCCGGTCGTCAGTTCCTGGCCTCACTTAGCGGTTAAGTGGGATTCCGCAATTTCTAAAGTAGTATCACGTGGGAACGAAACAGAGCAGACAGCACCCGCAAAGGCCACCAGCACACAAGCGGATAGGTCTCCACCCCCACCCATGCAAACAACATCGATCTGAACACACCCCAACCACTCCCATCCCCCCAGTGCGCTACAATTGCAGCTAAATATGCTACAATTGCAGTGAAAATGACTGCAAACGTAACGCTTTCGTCCCTGATACCGCAGACGCGGCAGGTTCTACTGCGGGAGCTGGTGGCTGCGGACGGCGAATACATCCACGTGCGCGAGCTGGAGCGCAGAACCGGCGCTTACTCGGCCAATCTCAGCCGCGAGCTGCGCAAGCTCAAAGCCGGCGGCATCGTGGAATCCAGAAGGGTCGGCCGGCAGCTGCATTACCGCCTGGACGAGCGGTGTCCCATCTACCGCGAGCTGCGAAGCATCATCATCAAGACGGTCGGCATTGCCGGGCCGCTGAAGGACGCGCTTGCGCCGCTAGCGAAGAAACTCAAGCTGGTATACGTCTACGGCAGCTTCGCCGATGGCACCGCCGGTGCGGAGAGCGATGTGGACCTGATGGTCGTGGGACGCGCATCGCTGCTCGAGGTGGTAGAGGCGATGGCGGAGGCTTCGGACAGGCTGTCGCGCGAGATCAATCCAACCGTGTACTCGGGAAAGGAGTATCGAGCGGAACTCGCATCGAGCGAGGGATTCGTCTATGAAGTCCATCATGGCGCAAAGATTTTGCTGATCGGAGAGCCGGATGAAACTGAGTGAGCTGGAACGCAGCGGGGAAATCGAGCGCCTTAAAGTCGCGCGCAAGGAAATGGTGAACCTCATTGGCAGCGCGCGAACGAAGCTGGCTGACGCTCGGATTGAAGCCACCAGCAGGGAGACCAGGCTTGGGCTGGCCTACCAGTGCATCCTTACGCTGGGTAAAGCGGCGTTGCGGGCGCTGGAGATGGCGGCGAATGACCGTAGCCCTTTGCGTTTAGAGTTTGACTACTACATCGCCCAGGCACAGGAGGAAACACTGAGATGAGCAAACCCATCAAAGCGTGGCATTTTCTGAACGACGACGGCTCATTCTGCTATGACAAAAACAAGCGGAAGCCCAAACTTGGCGGCACCGAGCGCGTGAAGCCAACCAAGAAGCGTCCGCTGGAGATATACGAGTTTGGATTGCACGCTTCGATGAATATTCTAGACGCGCTCATCTGCGCGCAGGGGGCACTCCTTCGCCGCGTGGAATTGGGCGGTGAAATACTAAAAGAGAACGACAAGCTCTGCGCATCAGAGCGGCGAGAGCTATGGCGAATGGATGTGACGAACATACTTCACGAGTTCGCCTGCTGGTGTGCCGAGCGTGCATTGAAATGCGAAAGGAAGGTTGGACACGAACCCGACAAGCGCAGTTGGGCGGCGATTGAAAAGAAACGTTACTGGCTGAAAGGCGAAATCTCTGATGAAGATTTGAATGCCGCCGCCGATGCCGCCAGGGCTGCCGCTTGGGATGCCACCAATGCCGCCTGGGCTGCCAACAGGGCTGCCAACAGGGCTGCCATCAGAGCTCGCGCCTGGTATATCGCCAGGGCTGCGACCAGGGATGCCCCCTGGGTTGCCCCCGATGCCGCCAATGCCACCAAGGTTGCCAACAGGGATGCCGCCAAGTATGCCACCAATACCTTCAGGGCTAGGGTTTGGCGTGCTGCCGCCGGTGCCGCCCGGCCCGCCGCCGATGCCGCCAGGGATGCCGCCTGCTATGCCGCCAGGGATGCTGCCAATGCCGCTAGGACTGCCGCCAGTGCTGCCAGCCATACCGAGTATCGCGCCCAACGGCGGAAGCTGCTCAAAATGGTAGAGACCGCCCATTCACAGGAACAGGGGGGTGGGAATTGTGAGAATTGCAGTGCTGAGTAGTTATTATCTGTAATTCAGGAGGAAATAGTGGGGATGCCCCGACTGCAACGAAACCGGCGTGGTGTGCCTGAAGTGCAAAGGAGAGGACGATGATTGACCTCGACAAATTCATCGTGGAGATGCCAGAGAAACATCAGCGTGTTGTCGCCGGTGATTATTGCACGGATGATGCGCCATTGGAAACGGTTTATATGTCCGTAGAAGCGCGGCTTGCCGACCCCATTTGGCTGGCGGCGCAGCTGGAAATAAAGGACGACTTGATAGCCGAACTCCGCGCAGAGAGAACAAGCGGTTGCGAGGTGCAACGATGAACATCACGAAATGTATTACAGTTGTAGCAGTTATAGTGTTGTTCTTTCTTGTCTTCATCGTCGTAGGAGTATATGTAGATCAGTACAGCATTGAGCGGGAGAGCCTGAGGCTCTCCAGACAATACGAGGAAGCCACCGCCCGTTCACAGGGAGTAAAGGCACTCCAGCGGATGGGTGTTGGGCTAAGGAACCTCAAACCTGGGCAAATCACATCATCACAGATAGAAGCTGATTATAAGGAGGCCAAACGGCTTATTCCAAGCCTTGGCCTCGAAAATACGTGGATAGAGTTCGTGTATGATGCTGGTGGGCTGGAGGTTGCGGTGCGTAAACTTACACGATTGATAGAGGAGGAGATGGAGCGAATGGGGAATCCAAGAGCGGACATGCACGGGAGTCCGCACACAAGGAGGAAGTGACCATATTGTTAGGTGTGGAGGTGCAACGATGAAATTGACGATGAAAGTAATCTGGATTGTGATTGTCTTATCTGCTCTGCTGTGTGCGTGTGGGGGTAGCGGGAGCGGCGGAAACTCAATCCCCGAACCTGAGCCGGGGACCATATTCACATCGTACCTAGAATCTGCCGTGGGTGACTACGTGTGGGAAGGTGAATACGGGCATAACACCGGATGGAGCACCCCGGTTGGCCCCTACGACGGTCGCATTGAGCTTATCAGCCCCACCTGCATACGGGTTGTGGTTGAAATGCCGGATAGAGACCACAGAATCGACGTACGTCTCTACGCCAGAAATGGTGAGTGTAACCAGTATTCACAGTGGTCGATTGTTAGTGACCCATACATACCCCTAATTGGCTATGGCTACTCGTTGATAAGCGAAAACAATCATTTATCGCTATACCAAGGCTACATGATAAACGGCAAGATGGACTTTTACTATTTGTTAGGGGGAACACGCCAATAAACGTCTATAAGCTACTCGAAATCCTGCGCGAAGGCTGGTGGGGCTACAACGACCGGCTATCGGCTCAAAGGGCGCGTAGACGAGCATGTCCGCACTCTAAACACGATGCGCGGCACTCTGGGAATCGAGGACAGGAGGATTCGCTATTTCCAGTCGTTGCGGAAGAAGCGGCATCGCGACCTGTACGAGGGTGACTTGAAGGTCTCCGCAACCGAGCTTGCCGAGGCGCTGGAGATGGCGGCAGCGCTGCTGGCGGAGACTGAGAAATGGCTGAAAGCTACGCATCCAGACCTCTTCAAGATGTGATGAGACCTATACCTCACAGCCCAGAATATGGGCCTATAGCTGGTGGCACGGGCGCTTGCCCGCCGGAACCTTGGCAAAGGAGGGTCCCGCCCGTGATTGCCGGAGTGGTGACCTCCAGGTCGCCACACCTTATTCCCGCCGGCTCGATAGCCGGCGCCACCCGTTAGGAATTTCTGACGACTGACGACTGATAGCTGACGCTTGCCCGCCCTAGCTTTAGCGACGGC
The DNA here is from genome assembly GCA_030606285.1 of Planctomycetales bacterium. Lineage (GTDB taxonomy): Bacteria > 4484-113 > 4484-113 > 4484-113 > 4484-113 > JAGGTK01. The sequence continues at coordinate 67,870 of JAUWGS010000002.1, forward strand.
GGGCCTGCGAATCCTGAACACCCCCCAATCCTCCCCGTCCCACCCATGCGCTACAATTGCAGCGGGTAAACGATGGCGCATCGCGCGGGAAAACCGGTGGGACGGATGCAGCGGGGGATGACGCTGTTGGAGCTGCTCATACTGCTCGCCATCGTCCTCGCAATCATCTTCGTCGCGCTGCCCACGCTAAAGCCCGTGGAGGTCGGCAGCAAGGAAAGCTTCGCCCGCGAACGCCTGCGTTTTATCTACGAAAAGGAGCGCGGCTACTTCCTGCGCAACGGCACGTACGACCGCTTCTCCGTGCTGGCAAGCGGCGAAAACGGCGGCCCCTACCTCGACCGGCGCTTCATCGGTGAGGACCACCGCGACCGCGGCATCGTCTTCACCGGCCCCACAGAGCCCACCGAAGACCTGCTGCTGGAGGCGAAGCTGCCCGACGGCACGCGCATCACGCTAAACGACAAGGGGCGCTTCAAAACGCACAAGCCCGAGCCTATGCCCGAGGAGCCAGGCCACATGCTGAGCCCAGAGCAGGTGCTGCCGGAATTTAGCGGCGATGGGGACGATGCGCAGCGTCCTGCAGGCAGGCCGGGTGGCGCGCCGGGCGAAGGCCCGCCGCCGGTGGAAAGGCCGGGTGACGAAACCGCGCCGCCGGAGAATGAGCCGGAAGAGCCGCCCGTTGAGTAAAGCCAAAGCGCCCGCAAACGCGAGCACGCAACTTGCCAGCGACACCGCGTGCGGGTAGAATCAAATACGTCGGGGAGTGGCCCAGTCCGGTCTAGGGCGCAAGTCTGGGGGACTTGAGATCGCGAGTTCAAATCTCGCCTCCCCGATTTTTCATCGCACTCATTTTACGGTAGTCCAGCCCTTTAGGGCTGGCTCTTTGGTGAGTCAAGACCAGGGCTGAAGCCCTGGACTACCGTAGATTGGCGAACTATAGCCCCTACTTCAGCTTCGACTTGGCATACGCCAATATGAAGCCGATGAGCCGGTCCTGGTCCTGCATCGAAATCTCGGTGAACGCGAACCCCACGTGGTAGACCGGCGCTGCCTCCGTCCCGCCCACCTGCCGCAGCCACACGACGCGCGCCGGGACTTTTATATCCAGCGACACGTGCTTTTCGTCCGCTTCGTCTACAAAGCCGGTCTCGATGAGTATCGTTAGCTGGTCGCCGATGCGCAGCCAGCTCACCGAAGTCTCCACACGCACGCCCGCGCCGCCCAGGTCCACCAGCGACGCCTCGGCTTTGCCTTCCTGGAACTCCTCGGAGAGGAAAAACGCGCGGCCGCGCACCGCCACCCGGATGTAGCGCCGGTAGCGGCAGGCGATAGCCTTGTCCACGCGCTTGACGCGCAGCGAATGCTCCTCCGGTGTGACTTCCAGGATGCGGCTGCCGAACTTGTACATCCCGTTGGGGTCGAGTAGCGCGAGCTCAAGCTCCAGTTCCGCCTCCAGCTTTTCTTCCAGTAACGAGGGGATCTGGGGTAGGTGGATCCAGAAGTCTTTCGCGTTCAACTTGGATATACGCCCGGTGATGAACGACGGCATCCCGCCGTCCTCCGGCTCGCGCGCAACCACCGCGTCAGGCTGTTCCGCCCGCTGTATCTCGTCGGTGATTTCGGTTTTCGCGGGGGCTTCGAGCACGACGTTCATTCCCAGCCGTGCGTAGAGCTTAAGGCAGTCGATTTCGACAAACTGGCCTTCGTAGAAAAGCTTTGTTATATCCCGGGTTTGCTGAAGTCCCTCCATGGAGTCCCCAACAGATTATGCTAGACTTTACGCGCGAATGCAACTTCGCACGCGGCGCTTTGCAGCAGCGCAGCGCGGGAGAATCGATGGAAAACGCAGAACTCATCACCGGCTACATCGAGCATATCAATGCGGGGCTTGCGCGCGTGCTGGCATTCATGGGAATGGACGCCACCGCCGTGCGCGCCGAAGGCCCGTACGTCTACGACGACCGCGGGCGAAAGTTTCTGGACTTCCTCGGCGGCTACGGCGTGTTCAACTTCGGGCACGCCCATCCGCGCATCGTCGCCGAGGTGAAGGCTGAGCTTGAGCGCATGCCGCTATCGTGCAAGCTGCTTATCGACGAGCCCGCAATTCGCGCGGCAAAACATCTCGCCAAAGTCCTTCCCGGAGACATCTCCAAGTTCTTCTTCACCAACTCAGGCACCGAGTCGGTTGAAGGCGCGATAAAGCTCGCGCGCCTGCACGCCGGGCGTCCCAATCTCATCTACGCGCACCGCAGCTTCCACGGTAAGACGCTGGGCTCGCTCAGCGCATCCGGCCGCGACCAGCACCGCGAGCCGTTCGAGCCACTGCTGGCCCATTTCATACAGGTTCCCTTTGGCGACGCGGCGGCGCTGAAGCTCGTGGTGGACGAGAACACGTCGGCGGTGCTGCTGGAGCCGGTTCAGGGCGAAGGCGGCATAAACGTCCCGCCCGACGGTTACCTGCGCGAAGTCCGCGAGATAACGTCCGCTCACGACGCGTTGCTCATCCTCGACGAGGTGCAGACGGGAATGGGCCGCACCGGCTACAACTTCGCCTGCGAGCGCGAGGGCGTCGTCCCCGATATGATTGTGCTGGCGAAGGCGCTCGGCGGAGGGGTGATGCCCGTCGGCGCGATCGGCGGCACGCCCGAGGTCTGGGCGCAATTCGAAGAAAAGCCGCTCATCCACAGCTCCACGTTCGGCGGTGGGCCGATGGCATGCGCGGCGGTGGACGCGGCTCTTACCGTCCTCGTGGAAGACAAGCTGGCAGAGCGCGCCGGGCGCATCGGCGAAACCTTCCTCGCCGATCTGAAAAAGCTGCGCGAAAAATACCCGCAGATAGTTACCGACGTGCGCGGGCGCGGGCTGATGATAGGGTTGCAGTTTGCGTCCTCCGACATCGCCGAGCTCGCTATCGGCGCGATACTCGCAAAGGAGCTGCTGGTCGCATTCACGCTCAACGCGCCGGAAGTCGTGCGCCTGGAGCCGCCACTCAATATGCCCGAAGAGCTGTTCCCCGAGGCAATCTCGCGCCTCGACGCGGCGCTTGCCGAAACTGCTGCGCTCGTGGAGCAGTACGCGTAAAATTCCCGCAGGAGTCCATCCAATGCCAAACGTAAGAAAGGAAATCACCGTAAACGCTCCGGCGGCGAAGGTATTCGCCATCGCCCGCGATATCGAGCGCTTCCCCGAAGCGATGCGGGACCTAAAGAGTGTTGAGGTGCTAGAGCGCGAGGGCGACCGCGTCGTATCGCGCTGGGTAAGCATCGCCGAGGTGGGGCCGCTGACGCGCGAAGTCGCATGGGAGGAAGAAGAGCTCTGGGACGAAGACGCGCTCGCGTGCAGCTTCAAGCTGCTCAAAGGCGACATGAAGTCCTACGGCGGAAGCTGGAGCTTCACATCCGAGGAAGGCGGCAACGCCACGCATGTAGTGCTCGATTTTGACTACGAGATTGAGATACCAATGCTGGGCGCGCTCGTGAAAAAGATAATCCACGCCAAAATGGTGGACAACTGCGCAAGCCTGCTGCAGGCCTTGAAGGAGCTTTCGGAAGCGGAGCGGACGTCGTGAGCTTGCCGAACGGCGGAAGGATAGTTCTGTAGGCTTGCCCGCCTGTGGCGGACAATTCACGAGTTGTCCTCTCTACCGGGTAGGCCGCGTTTACCCGCCACGCCGCAGGTGCCGGCGGGCTTGTCCGCCCGGCTCCGGAGATTATGTGGTGGCGCGGGCGTTCACCCGCCTATGGAGGGCTTGCCCGCCGGAGCCTCGGCGTAGGAGGGTCTCGCCCGTGATTCCCTACATCTTTCTGACGACTGACAACAGATAGCAGACGACCCAAATCCAAAATTCCCGCCAAAATGGTGTCCGCTTTTTGCCAGAAAGTGCTATAATAGTTAATGGAGTGCAAATGCGCTCGAAAGATATGGCTGATGTCGCAGATACGCAGGATTCCCCTGTAGGGGTTTACCCGCCTGGGCGGGCACGGCATACCGTGCCCTCCGATGCAGGTGCCGATGAAGATTCGGTAGTCCAGCCCTTTAGGGCTGGCTCTTCTGACGATAAGACCAGGGCTGAAGCCCTGGACTACCAGGAAAATCCCGGTGAGGAACTGATATTCGACGCGGGTAAATTGCATGCCCAACTCGCAGACCTGCTCCAAATCTACTTAAAACGCGCAGCCGATCCCAACGCGGTGCAGAAATGTTCCGCCAAGGACGCCATATCGTGCGCCAAGACGCTCACGTCAATGATGTCCGACGTCCAATCCGGCAAACCGGCTTCGGTCAATAGTTGGAGTGGTGACCTCCAGGTTTACCCGCCACGCCACAGGCGCCGGAGGGTCACCACACCTTTAATCGCGCGGCCTAGAGATTTACCCGCCAGGGCGGGCCGCGCGTCCGGGGTTAAGGGTCGCTGTAGGGTGCGGTCTCGTGCCGCACCTTCTTCCGGACGGGCAGTTCGTGAACTGCCCCTACAACCAATCCGTCCAGCAACCGACAACGAACACTTGCCCGCCCAAGCTTCAGCGGTGGCGGGACCAACAACCATCCTCGAAGACGCGCTCTCCGTCGTCCTCGCGTCCGACGAGGAAACTGCAATCCCCGAACCGCATAAACGCCTGATCGCCCGCATCCAGAAACTCTGCACCGAGACCCAGAAACGACTGGATGAGACCCCCAACCGGGTAGGCGGTGTCCCGCGTTTCGCGGGACGCCGCTCCGAAAACGAGGATTGCCCAAAGGACGCCAAGAGCCGGGCTAGTGAGCCCGACCTACCCAAAATGGGTCCCCCTATAGGGCGCGTCCCTCGTGGCGCGCCTGATTCAGATGATGGCGATCCCCCTGTAGGGGCCCGGCACGCCGTGCCCTCTGATGAGGGTAACGACGAAGATTCGGTAGTCCAGCCCTTCAGGGCTGGCTCTTCGGACGACAAGACCAGGGCTAAAGCCCTGGACTACCGGGAAAACGTGTGCACCAGCCGGGCTGGTGAGCCCGGCGTACCCAATATGGATGTAAAACGGCGGGGTACGAGTCCCCGCCCTACAGATAATTCCGCCGTCACCTCTCCAATCCCTAATCCCTCACCCCTAACCCCTAGCAGCGCGTCCCCAAAGGCGCGCAAACGCCGCACCCTTTACACTCTCGGTACCTCTCTGAAGTCTGGCAATTACCGGCTGGAAAGCTTGCCCGCCGGATTGGAGGGCCAGCACTACCCGGTTTCTTTCTCCGGTTACTCTTGTCTTGCTGACGACCGACGACTGACGACTGACGACTGCGCTCCGCGTGCCCCGCCTACTCCAAAAACTCGGTGCGCGTGGTGAGCAGCTCCGAGACCTCGCACGCCAGCACCGATTCCTCGCTTCCCGCGAGCAGTGCAGGCAAGCCTGCAGAATGGGATCAGCGGCGGGGAAAAGCACCACATAAGCACCTACCCCGGGCAGGAGTCGAACCTGCAACCTACTCTTTAGGAGAGAGTTGCTCTATCCGTTGAGCTACCGGGGCCTATATCTATTCTAACATTCCCGCTCACCGGGCGCTCTCGAAGGGATCGGCAGTGCCTAGCCGAAGGTGCGCTTGAACCAGCCCTTCAGCGGCCCCTCGTAGCGCTTGACCAGCATCACGCTCGCGGGCGAATAGCGGGCGACCTTCGCCGGAATCTCACCGACGAGCATCTTGCGCATCAGCGGTTCCCTGGAGGCGCCGATGACGACAAGGTCGTATTCCTTGGACGCCTTTGCCAGAGCACCGGCAACCGTGTTTCCCCGAAGTATAACCTTGTCGGTGGGAATCCCCTGGAAGCTGGTCTCTTCTATTTCAGAGAGCATCCCGCGTCCGTGCTCAACATATGCGTCAGGCTTGTGCACCGGTACTGCGGTGGCAAGGGTAAGAACCGTATCGTGCGCTCTTGCCAGCGGTGTTATCAGTTTCGCTGCCAGCTGAGCATTGGGGCCGCCGCCGGTGGCGAGCAGCGTTTTCTTGAACGGGTACTTGCGCCGTTTGAGCACGACAATGTCGCACGGATTGTAGCGGAGCAGATAGTCGGTAGTCTCGCCAAACACGTTTATTGGGTTGCGAGGATACCCCCTCCAGCCAATTATCATAAGATCGCTCTCCTCGCGCTCCACAGTGTCGAGTATGCCGTCAACGATCCGGTGGGCTAGTGATATGCGCGTGCGAATCTGCATGCCCTTACCGGCGGCGTAGGCTGACGATGCTTCGAGGATTGACTGCCCGTGGTGGGCGAAGCGCAGCCCCTCCTCGATTGGCGTCTGGCGCGGGACCTTCACGACGTTTACCACGGTAATAGCGCCGTCGAACTCCTGCGCAATGGGCAGGGCGATGTCCAGCAGCGGCTCGATGTTGTCCGGGTTGGCGATGGGAACGAGTATCCGCATCTTGTGGCGCGTCGCGCTTCCGCTGGCGGGAAGTGGCAGCACCCTCGGCTTCTCCTTCTCGGTAACGCGCACGAAATAGGTCTGGTAGACGATGTAGCCCAGCATCATCCACCCGATTGCCAGATACCATGCCTCGGGACGGAACCAGAACTGCGAAATCGCCAGCCCCACATTGGTCGCAAGGCCGAGAATAGGAATGGCCGGATAAAGCGGCATGCGGAAGCCGCCCTTGAGTTCGGGGTGCTTTCGGCGGATGACGATGAGCGAGAGGTTCACGAAGGCGAACGTGAGCAGAAACATAAGGCTTGCCGCCGAGCCGAGTGACTCAATGGGCATACTCACCGCCACCACCAGCAGCAAAATGCCTGTTGCCAGAATCGCGTAGTGCGGCGTGCGTCTCACCTTATGGATGAGAGAGAAGAAGCTTGGGAGCCAGCGGTCGCGCCCCATGGAAAACGCCACGCGCGAAGACGCGAGGATGGTTGCATTCAGCGCGCTCATCGTGGACAGGAGGCCGCCGAACACGATGAGCATAACGCCGAAGCCCGGCATGAAGTTCTGCGCAGCCCGGATAATCGCAGTCTCCTTGAACTGCCCCAGAAACTGCCAGCTCGCCTGGCCCTCCACGCGCACCGCGCCGATGGAGACGAATACGATTAAAAGGTAAATCGAGATGGTGATTGCCAGCGCGAGCATGATCGCGCGGGGGATAGTTTTCTGGGGGCGCTTTATCTCCTCCGATGCCGTTGCGATGAGGTCGTAGCCCTGAAAGGCGATGAACGTCAGCCCCATCGCGATGAAAACCGCCGGGATTCCCTGCGGGAAGAAAGGGGTGAAGGCGCCAGCGGTCTCCGCGGGTGTGCGGAAAGCTACCGTCAGGCCGAACGCGGCGAAAACGGCCAGGGCCACGATTTTCGCTATCGTGATGACATTCTCTGTCTTTCCCGTCGCGGCCGCACCCCAGACGTTAAGGCCGATGAACAGCGCGCCCATGACAAGCGTGTACAGGATGATGGCCCCATGCGCGCCGACGAGGGCGTCAACGACGCCCTGAAAACCGCCGATGTAGAGCGTCAGGAATTCACGCAGGTAGCTGGCCATTCCGGCCGCGTAGAGGCTGCACGCGACGGTGTAGGCGAACCACAGTCCCCAGCCTGAGAGGAATCCCACCACCCCGGGGAATGCCCGGCGAATGAAGGCGTACCCTCCGCCGGCTTGAGGTATCGCGGAGGTGAGTTCCGCATAGCACAGCGCAGTCAGCAGTGTGACCACACCGTTCAGCCCGAATGCGAGGATGGAGGCGGGGCCCGCGACGCCGGCTGCGATGCCGGTCAGGACGAAGATGCCGGCGCCGATCATCCCGCCCACGCCGATCATCGTCGCGTCCAGCAGCCCCAGGCTGCGGGCAAGGGTTACCTCCTGGCCCGGGGTGCTGTGTTGGCGATTGCTGTTCGCGGAGCGTCCCATCCCTTTCATTCAAATGAGCAAATGAGCGCTACATTCTATCAGACACGCCGCTTAAGCCCCCGCCCTCGATAGCGAGGAACAGGAATACAGGGAATGGCAGGGAACGGGAGAGTAGCCAGTAGCGAGTAGCGTGTAGCGAGAGGAGGAGTAGGATGTAGAAAGTAGGAAGTAGTAAGGAAGGAGCAGTCCCTCCGGTCACGCGCGGCGCGTGTTGGCGGGTAAATAGCCAGTAGCCGGGAGAAGGGCCTGTAGGGCGGGGACCTGTGCCCCGCCGTCTTCTTGTAGGGGCGATTCACGAATCGCCCTTCCTCACCGCTTTCCGCAAATATGTAGCCGCCATCAACGAAGCGCTACGCGGGGGACCAACAACCGAGCTCACTCATCGCCGCGCGCTACAAGACTTGCTGGAAGCTCTAGGCAAAGGCGTCAGTACCACTAATGAGCCTGGCCGCATCGAGGATTCATCCCCGGATGTTCTTGTCAGAAAAGGCGAGGCGATTGTCGGCTACGTTGAGACGAAGAACATCGGCGTTGACCTTGCGAAGTGGCCGCGCAGCAAACAAGGCAAAAAGTACCTCGCTACGTTCGATAATCTCCTCCTCACTGACTACGTAAACTTTCAGTGGTTCGTAGAGGTTAAGTCGCGCGATGATCAATCTCTAGGCCGTATTAAGGATGGCAAGATGGCGACTACATCCGATGGCCTTGAGCTAGTCCTGCAGGTAATATCCGACTTCCTTTCACACAAGCCAGAGCTTATTGCGCGAGCTGACGACCTAGCTAGAAAGCTAGCGACAAAGGCTCAAAGGCTAAGAGATCTAGTAGCTCATGAGATGACCATAGAGAAGGACTCCGGATTCCTTCACCGTCAACTGCGTGCCCTTAGAAGGATGTTAATTCCGAAGTTAAAGGACGATGAGTTCGCAGATCTCTACGCCCAAACTCTTACATACGGTATCTTTGCCTCGCGAGTTGAGCATAGCAGGACTCCTACAGAAAGGTTCAGATTCTCTATAGCTCAGGAATTTCTACCCCGCGCTAATCCCTTCCTTAGAGAGATGTTCCACTTAGGAGCTTTCAGGCTGCACGATATTGAGGAAGTAGCGTGGATCATTGACGACATTGCACAGCTTCTTGCTTTTACCGATATCTCAGAGATCATCAAGGATTTCGGGAAGCGGATGAGGCGTGAGGACCCAATCGTTGACCTGTACGAAACTTTTCTGAAGCACTACAACCCAAAGGAGAAGAAGCGAAGAGGAGTATATTTCACGCCAGAGCCGGTTGTTTCTTATATAGTCCGCTCAATAGATGAGCTGCTGAAAGAGCGCTTCAATAAGACGAACGGACTTGCGGACCCCAGCGTGTTAATTCTCGATCCAGCTGTAGGAACTGGAACCTTCTTATATCATACAGTGAAGTTAATAAGAGAGCACGTAGAGAAGAAAATGGGGCGGGCGGCATGGCAACCATACGTCAGGAAACACCTAATCCCACGACTATTTGGCTTTGAGCTCATGATGGCGCCATACGTAATAAGCCACATCAAACTTGGCCTTCAGCTTGCTGAGAGCGGTTATCAATTCGGGAAAGGTGAAAGGTTAAGGATCTACTTAACAGATACCCTTAAGGACATACCGACCGGTGAAACTACCGAGGAGATTGGCTTTGCTGAGTACATCGCGAGAGAGGGGGATTCAGCTAAAGAGGTAAAACGCGAGAATCCTATAGTCGTGATTATGGGCAATCCGCCTTATTCTCGATTCGCCAGAGTAGAAAGTGAGGAGATGGAGGCTCTACTACGGCTATACAAGGATAGTCTTAAAGGCGAAAGGAATATACAGCCCTTAGCGAATTCATATGTCCAATTCATGAGATTCGCGCACGATAGAGTGTGTCGAACCCGCTACGGAATTGTCGGAATGATCACGGATAATTCATACATTTGGAGCCTGATACACCGAAGCATGCGGAGCTCTCTAATGAAGGATTTTGATGACATCTACGTTCTGAATCTCCATGGAGGAGCAGACGAAGTATCGCCGTCAGGAGTAACTGATGAGAATGTCTTTGACATAAGGGAGGCAGTCGGAATCACTATACTGTCTCGGCATCTTGAGCATGAACCGGCCCAAACCGTCTCTTACAAAGACCTCTGGGGCACACGCCAAGAAAAGGAGAAGTTCCTCGCGGATCCGTACATCACAGCTGGATCAGTAGATCACGTGTGCGTCTCACCTACTACGCCTTCTTGGTTTTTCACTCCAAAGGACTTCTCTCGTGAACCTGAGTACCACAATGGGGTGCGAGTTAGTGACTTATTCGGCGTGAGTGGCTCGGGCGTAAAGACGCATCGCGATCATTTCGTTATTGACTTCAACCTGGAGACACTAGTCGAGCGTATGGCCATTTACAGGAACTTAGATAAGACCGACGAGGATATACGACGTTTGTTCGAGTTGAGAGATACAAGAGACTGGAAAATGTCCGGTGAACCAAAGGGAAAGACAGGAAGGCGTAGAGCTTATGCTAACAGGTCTGACTGGAAACGCTACATTAGGCCCATTCTCTACAGACCATTTGATAAGCGCTTTATTGCCTATAGTGACGAGATCGTAGAGCTGCCAAGAAGGGATGTGATGCGCCACATGTTAGCACCAGAGGTGACATCTGCACATGATCGCCCTGCTTCAATATCTGATGCGTGGAAGTTTAAAAGCGCGCCGAATGTAGCCCTCGTATGTAACCGCACCACTGCGTTAGATATTCCGTTTACACACGTAACTGTGTCTGACACCATTGTCGATGTTAGGGCGCTACCTGACCTGAAAGGTGCGCCGTTTGCATTCCCTCTTTACGTACGCTCTAAAGATGTAGACGGGAATCAGGAACTAAAGTCAAACTTCAAGAATACGTTTATTCAGAGATTCGAGAAGAAGCTCAATGTGTATAAGACCGACGAGGAAGGACGCCATCGTCAAACTCTGGAACCACGTGCAGTATTCGGCTATATCTATGCCATCCTGCATTCACTGATTTATCGCGATCTGTATGCAGATTTCCTAAAGACTGATTTTCCATGGATTCCACTAACGTGCAGCCTAGGATTATTTACTAAGCTCGCGAAACTCGGCGACGAACTAGTACAGCTTCATCTTCTTAAGCACGAAATGCTCGATGAACCTGGAGCTAGAATTCAGGGGTCAGGTGATCGCGTTATCCGAAAGGTGAATTGGCATGAAGTGAGCAAGCGCGTTTACATTAACGAGACCCAGTACTTCGAAGGCGTTAAACAAAGGCAATGGGATTTTCGAATCGGAGCTCATCGTGTGCTCCATGAGTGGCTCAATCATCGCAAGAGAGCTAACCGCAAGCTAAGCTACGATGAGATTGAAACCTACTGCAAGATTGTCACCGCTATCGATGAGACTATCCGCCTGATGGCTGAGATCGACCGGGCCATCCCCAAATGGCCAATTGAATAGAACTTATGCTTGTCTTCGTTGACGAAAGCGGTGACCCTGGACTCGAGGTAGAGCGAGGAGCTTCGAAGCTGTTCCACATTGGGATGGTCATCTTCACCGACAGAGATGAAGCTCTGATGTGTGATAAGAGAATCGACCAATTGAGAGAGGATCTAGGCCTATGTGCGGAATTCGAGTTCCACTTCAACAAGTTGAGGAAGGACTTGCGGGTCAAGTTCCTTGATGCAGTTGTGCCATATAACTGGTTCTATCTTGTGATTACAGTCAACAAGAAGAAGCTGTATAGCCAAGGTTTCAAGTTCGCGAAGTCCTTTTACAAGTACGCTGTGAAACTTGTCTTCCTCAATGCATCGCAGTACCTTCAAAGCGCAACGGTAGTGTTCGATGGCAGAGATTCGAGACGATTCCAGAGGCAACTGGCAACGTATCTCAGACAGCAGATTAACATTGGAGAGAGCCGGAAGATTGCCAAGGTCAAAGTACAGAAATCGCACCGGAACAATCTACTTCAGCTCGCTGACATGGTTGTTGGCTCAATGGCTAGAGCGTACCGCAAGGAAAAGGAGGACCGCAAAGTGTACAGACGAATCATCGCTCACCGTGAGCTACGCTCCCAGCTGTGGCCCAAATGAAAAGCGACCCGCGACCTCTCCCTCTAGGGGAATGCACACCATACGGTGACAGTTCGGTCAACGGGTCTATCCACTAGTATTATACCACGGTTCGCGGTAGTTCGCTTTAGCCTAGGCGACCGCAAACGACCAGCAGCAAGGAGAGCCGGTACTACGCTGCGCCTAGGAGAGACCTAGGAAGCACCTAGGTAAGCCAAGGCCGATAGCGACGATAAACGACCGTAAACGACCAGGTCCCCGCCCCGCCGCAGGCGCATAAACCCCTACAAGAGCGGCGCTGGTCAGCACCGCGTACTCAATATAAGAGAGTAGCCAGTAGCGCGTAGCGAGTAGCGAGGGAGGAGAAGAAGGTGCGGCACAAGTCCCCGCCCCGCCACAGGCGGGCAAGCCTATCCCGCGAAGCGCGGGACTTCCGGCTGCGCCTTCAGCAGGGGGACCGCCAATAAACGCGGAGCGGGGCCGTCTGGATGCTACAATTAGCGTTGTGGGTAAGGGGGAAGCAGCCAGTACGTCCAGCGCACGCATTGCGTTCATCCTCTTCACGGACATTTTTCAGTCAACGCGACTCTGGGAAAGGTTCCCGCAGGACTTTGGGGAAGCCCTGGAGCGGCACAACACTACCGTCGAGGAGACGGTGCTCTCGCACTCCGGCGAGATAATGAAAAACCTCGGTGATGGATACATCGCCATTTTTAACACTGCCGACGAATGCGTGAGAAGCGGTGTGGAGATCCAGAAGAAGCTGCGCGCCGTTCACGCGCTACCGGACGGCTCGGATATGCTGGTGCGCGTTGTGGCACATTCGGGGCCGCTTCGCCGGTTGGCCGCAGGCAGGGGCTATTTCGGAGAGCCGCTCAATCGCGTGTCCCGGATATGCCAGGTGTGCCAGCCCGGGCAGTTGCTGGTTTCTCAAGCTGTGATGACGCTCATTCACCGGCTTCCCGAATCCACATATGTCAGCGACCTGGGCACCCATCACCTGCGAGATCTGGCTGAGCCGGAGCAGCTGTATCAGCTCGACCATCCGGACTTCGCCCTGCACGAGTTCCCGCCACTGCCGACTCTCAACTTCCGGCCCAACAACCTGGTCGCTCAGCCCAATGTTTTCATCGGACGCGAGCGTGAGCTTGCGGAGCTGAAAGGTATCGTAGCGCGGGACAAGCACCGGCTGGTGACCATCGTCGCGCCCGGCGGATACGGGAAGAGCCGTCTGGCAACACAGCTTTGCGCCAACCTGCTGGACAATTTCGAGAACGGCGTGTTTGAGGTGCTGCTGGCGCCGATTAGCGAGCATGAGCGAATTGTGAGCATGGCAGCGGGCGCGCTGGGCTTTCAGTTCCATGGGCGTGGGGAGCCCGGGCAACAGTTTCTGGACTACCTGCGCGAAAAGCAGATGCTCATTCTCTTCGACAACTTCGAGCATGTCGTGGAGGGAAGAGCCCTGCTACTGGAGATACTCAAGCGCGCACCTAAGGTCAGCATGCTTGTCACCTCGCGCGAGTCCCTGCGGTTGACGGGAGAGAAGACCTACTGGCTTGACCCGCTGCTCGTACACGACGACGGCAAGGCACTGGGAGATGAGCTTCCGGACGGGGTGGCTCTATTTGCTGAGAGAGCGTCGCTGGTGAAGCACGACTTCGAAATCACAGCAGAGAGCTTGACCTTGGTCCAGACCATCTGCGAGAAGCTGGACGGTGTGCCTTTGGCGATAGAGCTGGCAGCGGCGTGGTCGGACTTCTATCCGCTCCCGCAGATTCTGAAGTCAGTTGAACGCCAGCTTGACATAACCGCACGGACAGTGGATGTGCCCGAAAGGCACAGGAGCGTGAGGGCTTGCCTCGATCATTCGTACAAATTGCTTAATGACGAGCAGGCTCAGGCTCTGCGAGCGCTGGCAGTCTTCGCCGGAAGCTTTTCCCTTGAAGCGGCAACGCAGGTCCTGGCAATGCCAGAGACGCCCGGGCTTCTCTCTGATCTCCATACGAAGTCCTGGGTGTACGCATGTCCCAGGGGAGGCGAAGCGAGGTTCTGTATGCGTGAGGCTCAGCGCGAATATGCCGATGAGCAACTGGCTGAGGACGAGAATCGAAACACGTACCTGGATCGTCATGCCGAGTATTTCGCGCAGTTCGTCGAGATGAAATGTGAGGAACTCGTTGGTCCGAGCCAGCTGGAAGCGGTCACGGCGATAAACACAGACCTGCCTAATGTATATGCTGCGGTCGAGTTCTCTATCGATGAAAGGTCCCTTAGGCTGCTTGCCTATTTCTCGAAGCATCTTCGCTGCTACTTCGAGTATGTAAGTCGTTATATGCAGGGAGAGGAGTGCTATCTGAAGATGCAGGCTGTTTTGGAGCAGTTGTCTGACGAGGATGAACTCAAGCGGGTAAGGATGTATATTCATCTTGGGCTGGGGATTTTCTTATGGAGACTGGGCAAGGCGAAAGAAGCGCAAGTTGAATTTTCATCTACCAGAAAACTGGCCGAAGAGTTATTAGACGCAAGCGCGCTCGCCCAGTCTGTTTCGGCCATTGCTAATTTCAATATTCGCGGAGGGAAGTACACTGAAGCGGAAGAACTTCACAGAGAGGCGATAGAACTCTGGCACAAACACGGAGAAGTATCCGGGCTTTCGCATTCGTACAGTGGGCTTGGTGCTGCGCTTTTCTTTCAGGGACGACTCGATGAAGCTGAGGAGTGTTACCGGACGAGCCTTTCAATGGCCAGGGATTCAGGAGACCTCAGGGGAATTTCCCGTGCGCTGAACAACCTGGGACTTCTGCTCTCTCGACGAGGTGGGCTAGATGAGGCTAACAGCTTGTTCCAAGAGAGCATCAAGATCTCAAGGCAGATTGGCGCAACGGATATCATATCTATCGCCCTAAACAACCTCGGTAACATCGCGCTGAATGAGAACGACCTGAAAAATGCACGGAAGTGGTATACGGAAAGCCTCAACTTTAGTCGCGAAATAGGACATCTCTATGAGGCAACAGGAGCGTTAAACAACCTTGGCGAGCTCTGCTGCAAGGAGGGCAAGCATGAGGAGGCTCGTGAATACATACTTCAAAGCCTGACGCTAGCGGAAGACCTTGCAGAACCCATAGTCCGTGTCGAAGCGGTCATCCAAGCGGCATTCCTGCTCAACTTCACGGGCGAGAAAGCCCGCGCGCACTCCCTGCTGAAGCACGCTCTACACGCAGCAGACTCGCTTGGCGTAGCGGTCAACCCGCATAGCCGGGAGGCAGCCAACGCCTTGCTCAGCGAAATGAGCAAAGACGAAACAACGCCGGTCACATTGCCGGAAGTCACACCGGCGTACCTGACCGAGATTGTCCGAGAGGCTTCTAGGTTTGTTCAGCCCCGCCGATAGGCGTAGGAACAGGGGCAGTGTAGTTCAGGACTATGCCCTCGTGCTGCAGTGGAGGTGGAAGTGGCTGAGAAGCTAGGTGTCCGCGCCAGTCCGCCTGCGCGGTGTTTTCATCGTTGTGAATGCCTCCCACCTCGCCATGACCAGGCTGTGTATCGTTTGTTTCTGTGTTTCTGATGAATTCACAAACCGCCTGGTATCCTCGCTTTACCGGATCAGGCTTAGGTCTGACAGGAATAGATTCACTTTCCATACCAGTAATCCTCCAGTTATTTCTTGATACTTATCGCTGATCCTGGGAAATCCCAGGAAGGTGCCGAGCCAATTGAACCTTGTCTGCCTGTAGGATGGGGACAGAGCTTGTGCTCCTTGTCTTGCGGGTATCGGAATAGACTGAGCTGCTGCCCCTCACGTTTTCGCGCCCCCCTTGCCTTCATCACCTAAGAACTCCTTAGGCGGTAACGACAACCACTTTAAGCATAGTGCAATAGCAGGGCTTCGTCAAACGGTCGAGCCGCACCACCAGCGAAGCGCAGTGCAAGCTCGCGGCAGCTTTCCACTACAAACGCAGGAAAGAGCTATACGCCCGGTAGGATTCGAACCTACGACCTTTGGTTCCGTAGACCAATGCTCTAATCCGCTGAGCTACGGGCGCGTTGAGGAGTATGGTAAGGAGCGAAGCGGCTTATGTCAATTCAACGCTTTCAGATTACGTCCGAAGGTTCGCCGTAAGTAATGGGCTCGAAGCTGGCGGTGGAGCGGTGGTAGATGAAGACGACCTTGCTTGTCAGGCCGCCGCGGTTCTTGATTATGTCGAGAACCGAAAAAATGCTCCTTTTCCCCCGCGCCTCCTTGCTGGCGCGCAGTTTATCTTCGATTTCCTGGAGCCGATTCACGATGCGGTCGGTCCTTTCCTCATTATGGGTTCCCGCAAGTGTGCTTCGATAGAAGTCAATGAGGTTGTGCAAGCGGGTGTCTTGGTTCGTGAAGATGGCAACGGTGTCCGCGAACTGAGTGCTCTGGTACAGTTGCCTCAGGTCGGTGTTCGTGGGGTCGATACCGGAGGTGAAGTAATTGTGCTCTGTGTAGTATTCGCTCGTTGCGTAGATTGTGATGTCAAGCTCGCGGGCCATAGACTTCAGGATCGATGTCAACATGTCCAGATCGAATGTCTCGTCGACTTCCTGTGCCGCTTTCATCTGGGCGAGCAGGAGCTGGAGCGAATCAATCACCATGAACACGTTGGAGATCCCGTTGGTCTCAAACGTCTGCTGCTTCATCTCCGAAGCCAGCTTGCGCAGGTGGTCGATGTTGGCAATCTTGGTGCCTTCAATCAGCGTCACCTTCTGTGTAATCTGCTGGAATTTCTCGTAGGCGGCAAAGGTCTGTTTGTGGAACTTGCTGTCTGAGTACAACTGAGAAGGCTCAAGCCGTTTCTGGGAAATCTCGGCCAGGTCGATGTCACCGAGCATGGCCAGCGCACGTTTGAAAATCTCCTCAGTGCCAAGCTGTAGTGACACGTAGACACACGGGATGTCGTGAGTCTCAGCGATCTTGGTGAGCAGCCAGATGCTGAAGGTTGTCGTGCCGCTGCCGGGGAATCCTGCAATCATATATAGATTTCCCGGATAGAGCCCGCCTCCCAGCGCCCGGTTAAGGTGTTCGCTGGGTGTTCGGAGTATCAGGCGGTTCTCCGAGAACAACCGCTTGAGGAGCGTCTTGGCAAGCTGGTCTGCCGTGGTCAGGAGGCTGGGCGCCTCTGTGTCGCGATAGAAGAGAGTGGCGATAGTCTCGTGCGTGTCCTCCTGGCCTTCGCCCTCCACAGCGCGCACTGCCCTTTCGTATAGCCTGCGTCCCGCCTTGGAAGTCTGGTCTACCATTCCGCGCTCGCCCAAATCGGGCTTCCTGCGCGAGAGTTCGTGCAGGCGCTGATAGGATGTTTTCTTGAACAGGTTGTACGGCAACCGTATCTTGTAGGTTTCCTTCCCGCTTGCGCTTATGCGTGTGCCGGGAACGGGCGTGAGGAAGTCGTACGTGTACACGTCCATGTTGACCTGGCTGAAACCGGAAGCCGCCGAGGGTTCACCTTCATCCGCTTCACGCGAGGTGAGTATCCTCGTCATTTCAGCGAAGACGCGGGCGAGATCGACGCGGGGCGTGACTCCGAAGACGGGGTAGTCTATCTCTACTTCGATCAGCCTGTGGAAGTAGTATATGCTTATGGCCTCGAACGGGATGTCAAAGTTCTTATTCAGGCGCTCGACAAGCTCGATGGCTTGGTTGATGGCGTGCACAATCTCCGCGCTGGTCTGGGCCTCGAAGGCGATGTAGTAATTCCCCAGAAGGAATAGCGCGTTGCGAACCCGCTCCTGCTGGATAGCTTTCTTGTCTGTGAGTTCATAGGTGAAGACTGAGCGGTACAGATCGCTGGAATACTGCTTGGTGATGGCCGGCAGTTGTGTGAGCGGTATTATGATGCCGCGTCCGAAGGCTTCCTCGCCTTCGACGACGAGATGCGCTGGTTTGGATTGCGGCTTGCCTTCCTCGTCCTCTTCCTGGACGAAGCGGCCGATCTCAACGTACTTGAAGTATGAGATGTCCCGCCCGGCCTCGATATCGCCTTCGCCCTTGGACTCCAGCGTGAAATTGACGCGTTCGGCCCATTCTTCGAGCGCTTCATCGTACGGGATGCTCTTGGCCATCGCGTAGAATTCGAGGACGTTGCCTCCGCCTTCGTTGAGCCGCGAGGCCCGGCAACCCAGGTCCAGGCAGTAGGTGCCAGTTGTGTCCTTCTCAATAACGAGCGAGAAGTTGGATGAATCGGGATGGAACGGGCAGTTGGTGCGGTAGGCGTCTTCGGTTTCATTGAAGTGCTCGTCGTCCACACCGAAGACCCTGAACACCTCGCGTGGGTCGATTCGCTTGAGAAGCGACTGTATGGAAGCCTGCGAGTATTTGGTAGGTTTCACTGCCTTGCTTTAGGTACCCCCGTTACCGCATAGTATTCTAGCATATCGCGTGACACAGTAGTTTCCTTGTGCAATCTGGAGTTATGGTGAATAATCATATCCTGATGTCCGGTCTGCGAGCAGCGATTCGGCGCGAAACAGAGAGCGCGTGCGGGAGGTTGAGACTCCCCGGTCACCCGGTATCTCTGCGGAAGATTGCGCCGCCGCGCGCCTGGGGTTACACCACCGCGCTCCCGCAGGAGCTTGCGGGACTGCTGCTCGCTGAAGAGCAGGTACGGCTGGAAGACGAGCTGGGGAAGAAGGCTGCAAAGAAGAAGTTGAGAGCCCGGACGAGCGAGCTGTCGGTGCAGGTCGCGAAGAACCTCGCGGAAGCAGTTTCGCTTGATGCCCTGCCCGGAGTCGCGCTCGCAGAAGCGGAAGGCGGTTACCTGAACTTCTATCTGGACACGGCTGTGGCGTCCCGCGACATCATCAGCGCAGTGCTCGAAAGAGGTAGGGACTTCGGGCGGGGAGAGCCGCAGAACGAGCGGGTGATGGTTGAGTTCTCGCAGCCCAACACCCACAAGGATTTCCACGTGGGTCATCTGCGCAACGTTGTGCTGGGGAATGCTCTCGCCAATCTCTTCGAGTTCGGCGGCTTTGAAGTGCTGCGGACGAACTACTACGGCGATCACGGGATACACGTTGCGAAGGCGCTCTGGGGCCACCTGCATCCCGAGCTTCTTGCGGAGGCTGAGGCTTTTCTGAACGGAACAGTTCCGCAAAGCGTCTATGCCCGTGTTGAGCGTCTCCTGACGTCAGACAGCGATAACTCGCGGCTTGTTGAAATACGCGCGATTGCTGAAAGAGAGACTGGGCAGATTCTGCAGCAGCTGGACGACTCCTCAAGTGATGTTTACGGACTGTGGCAGCGTACACGGCAGGAAGACCTGAACGCATTCAGGGGCATCTACTCCGAGCTCGGCGTGCGTTTTGACCTGGAGTTCTACGAAAGCGAGGTGGAGAAGCTCACATCTGCCATCGTTGATGAGTTGCTGGAAGCAGGCGTTGCGGTCGTTGAAGCTGAAGGCGAGTATGCCGGCACTGTTGCAGTGGATTTCGCCGCGCACGGGGCTGCCGAGCTTGGAAGTATGGTTCTCCGGCGGAGTGACGGCACAACCCTCTACCAGACCAAGGAGCTGGCGCTGGCGAAGGTTAAGTTCGACGACTACAAGGTTGACCGTTCGCTGTATGTTGTCGGGAGCGAACAGAGCCTGTATTTCCGCCAGGTGTTTGAGATTCTCAAGTTGTGGGGATTCGCAGCCGCTGAGAAATGCCAGCATGTATCCTACGAGCTGGTGCAGCTTGCCAGCGGTAAGATGAGCAGCCGGGAGGGCACAGTCGTTCCGTATCGCGGCTTTGTTGAGGAGGCGAAGGAGCGCGCGCTGTTATTGGCGCGGGAGCGAGGGATCAGCTCGACACCCGAAACGGTTGCCAGCCAGGTTGCCCTCTGCGCAATAAAGTACGCTTTTCTGCGCGTGGACACAAACAAGACGATACTCTTCGACTGGGAACAGGCGCTGTCGTTCGACGGGAATGCAGGCCCGTATCTCCAGTATGCATACGCGAGAAGCAACAAGCTTCTTGCGGGTTTTGACCCGGATGTGCAGCGCCTGATGCAGCTTTCGTACACGCCCCAGGTAGCGGAGGTGGAGCTGTGCCGCACACTCGCAGACTTCTGCGATTGCGTGTCGCAGGCGTTGGATATGCTGGCACCTAACCTCATCGCCAACTACCTGTACGATCTGACTCGGGCGTTCACTGACTTCTATCAGTCATGTCCCGTGTTGAAGGCCGAGAATGACGTGCGCTTCTACCGCCAGAGCCTCGTTGCGGGATTCAACACTGCTCTGGTCATTGGCGCCGGACTCCTGGGGATGGAGCTTCCCGAAGAGATGTGAGTTATGGCGAGAATGCACCGGACATTCAGCATTAAACGCCTTTCGCGGGCGCTTCAAGGATTCTCCGTAAGCGCAGACGATCCCAATCTCATCGTTAATAGCATGCTCTGCGACACGACTCAGTTGCTCTCGAAGTCTCCCGAGGAAATCGAAGCGGCATACGATCAGAATCCGCTCATCCTGCTGGGCTTGATGGAGATCAGCAACTTTGCCTCACTTTTTGGCGGGCAGACTGACTGGGTGCACTTCTTCCAGCTATTTCGCCGCAACCCCCCGGTCACGACTTTCGTGCATTTCCTGACCCCCGAGCAGGGATTGGAGGACTACAGCTATCCGGGATTGTATGTGTCGCAAGCTGAAGAACCGGCTCATGTAATACCGTTTGTCCAGAACGTCCTGCGTTACGTCCACCATCTGCACCTGTGGGAAGAGCGTGATTTGTTTTCGCTGGTCAGCCTGCTCCGCAAGCGGTTGATAGCTGCTGTTGTCGTAACTGAGGAGCCGGACGACTTCGATTTCAACATGCTTCGGGCGCTGCACCATCTCAACATGCCCATTTTCAGCCGGGTGCCGATGGGACCGATGTTCAACTACAACAAAATCTCCGATCTGGACGACCTCTTTGCGAAGATACACCGCCTGTGCCCAACTTTCAACGCGCGGAAGGTGAAGGATTCTGGCGACGGCGAACTGAGCAATGCGCCGACCGAGCGGTTTGAGTTTGGGGGCGGCTACTCCTCTTTCGGTGTTGTGCGAGCTATGGGAGGAATCGACGGTGTGGAGGTGCGGGGAAAGCTCGAGGACGAAGCGGGGCTCATTGTTGACCTTAGCGATGCTGATGTGGACATTACGCTGACCGCGCACATTGAGGACGAACTCTACAAGATGCTGTCCCGGCACCCCTGGCTGCGACTGGAGGCTGAAGGGTTATTCAAGCTTGTGCTTCTGGGAAAACTTCGTGAGCCTGAAGAGATCGGGCGGGAGATATACCGCCGGCTTAAAGAGAGATTCGCTCTGACTCAGGTCTCCGTGAAACTCATCTTCGACAGCTTACGCCTGCAAAGCCTGAAGGCGTCTGTGGCGGCGTACAAAGAAGAGCGCCGGCAGGCACTGGAGAAGAGGGGTGATTTCGACGCGCCGCTGTTCGCGTGCACCTTCTGCCAGCGCTATTCGAAGAACGGTTTCTGCATAATCTCGGTGCACCATCCTCCTCAGTGCGAGCTTTCATATGATGCCCTGCGCGCTCAGGCTCTGTTTACCGGCTCGCTTGAGCAGTTCTCCATCAAACGCGGGGAGCTGACCGACAAGCGCAGTGTTCTCTACAGTGGCGTGTCGAAGTTCGCACGCATTCTGAGCGAGGGAACGATAAACAAGATAAACCTTCAATCGCTGCGTGATTCACCTCCGCCCGTAACCGCCTATGCACAAAATCTGGCCTACTACAGTGACCGACTGGACGGAATAATGATTCTTAGTAGTGACTACGACGGATATTCTCCGGACCGCAGGACGTTCTTTGGCTTTCTCGGAGAAGTGGCGGGGCGGCAGATTCCCGGTGTTATGGGCATCTCTGACGATTACTTGAGAAGCCGCGAGTTCCTGAGCGCCGAGGGTGGGCTAAAGCGCGTCGTGTGGATGCCATCTGTGCTGAAGGAGCGTTTGGGTCTGCAGAAGTTCACCTACATCGCGACGGAACGCGAGTGCACTAACATAATGTCTCTCGGTTCATTTCTCAAAGAAAGGGGATTTAGCATTTGAAACGATTCGAAGAGCTGTTAACATCTCTGGGCTACAACTACGAGCATTCCTCAACCGATGACGGGCTGGGGATATTCAAGGTAATTCACGGAGAGCGGAGCTTCATAGCGCTGGTTTTCCCCGACGAGAGCGGTAAGCCCACGTTCGTGCGCCTGATGTTCGTTGTCGACCAGCTGAATAAGGAAGACCTGGCGAACCAGTACGAGCTACTGCTAGAACTGAACCGTGAGTGCTGGATGGGCGGCTTCGCAATTGATGTGTCGACATCCTCAGCTTTGTACGTTTTCAACTTCCCTCTTGCGCAGTTCGACGCCGATGCTCTGGCCGTAGCTGAAGAGACGTTCGATCTTTCCCTGCGCTTGTACACTGATGCCTGCAAGGAGTAGCCAGTGATGGAATGGAAGCCTCCTGCCGGGGAGCTGAGAGTGTGTGGTGTCCAGGCGGCGCTCTTCAGTCGCGACCCCCTGGCAAACAGGGAGGAACTGCTCGAACTATGCCGTTCTATCGAGCCGGGAAGCTGTGACCTGATAATCACTCCTGAGGCATCCAACCTGTACTACCACTACGACCTTATCTCGCAGCTCAAGGGTGGCGAAGAGGAAGAATACCTTGGGCCTTTCCGCAAACTGGCCGGGGAGTATGGCTGTCATGTTCTAGTTGGCAGTTTGATGGTTCGCGACGGGGAACATCTTCGCAACCGCTCCCACCTGCTGGCGCCGGATGGTACCACTGTTGGCACTTACGACAAGATACATCTGATCCAGCTTTTCGATGAGCCGGAGTACTTCACACCCGGACGCGATTTATTGACTGCCGAGATAAACGGCTGGAAGGTGGGTATCGCACTCTGCTACGACCTTCGCTTCGCAGAGCTATTCCTGAACTACGCTCTTGCAGGCTGCCATCTACAGATTCTGCCATCGTGCTGGCCTGATGTAAGGGTTGAGCACTGGTACCATCTTCACCTGGCCCGGGCACAGGAGACGCAGTGCTACTTCATTGGTATCAATCATGGTGGCACTGATGATAGTGGTAGAACATACCGGATGAGCATCGCCGCAGATCCTGACTCAGTCGTGCTCGCGAAGCTACCTGATCCTGCGCCGGGTATATTGAGAGTGACTCTGCAACCTGAAGTCCTGGTCAAGCAGAAGGAAACGTATGACCTCTTGGCCGAACGCGGCCCGTTTCCGATGTAGCTTTGCCTGGACAGGTGTCACGCTCGCGTCGTGCAAAATATCGCTTGCCGGCTCACCCGTTGAGCCTGTGAGGTTTGTGCACTCTGCAAATGCTATCCTAGGGCTCCGGTTGCCTCCTCGCCTGCTTCGCCATTTTCATCCTCGGCGATGTCCGCTTCCGCGTCGGTTCCCTTGGCCACGATGATGGGAAGCGTCTTTTGCTCGTATATCACCCACTTCGTCGGCACGCTCACGCGGAACTCCGGCTCCCATTCTTCGTCCTCAGCATTTGTTTCTTGATTGCCGGTGGGATCCACCCCAGGCTTGAGAATGGTAACGACGATCTCGTTGTTCAGCGGTGTTGACAGCGCCTCCTCAATGATCTTGTCGAGATCACGCAGTTCGCGCGGCAGATTCACGAAGCTGCCGCTGCCCATCAGGACGCGCCCGCGACCACCAAACTCGTTGTAGATAGAGAGCAGGCCGCCGCCTCCGTGAACGGTGAGCGCTGTTGGCCCTTCGGGGAAGTCTTCGGGCAGAGTGAAGTGGATCATCTGTTCCAGCGCCTCTTCCCGGTACGGCTGAAGATGCACGTTTACGCGCAGAGCATCGCCGACGTGTACCGTTTTCGGCTGGATGCCCGGCCCGGGAGGCTCAACTTCGGGAGGTGGCACCGGGCCGATAGGAGCCGGTGCTTCCTGCGCCGGGGAGCTTGCCTGCTCCTGGTTATCATCGTCGCTTTCGCCGTTTTCGCTTTCCTGCCCGTCCGTCTCTGTCGCTGTCTCGGCGGCTTGATCCTCAACCTCTGGAACCTCTTCTTCAGCTTTCTCTGTTATTGACTTGGGCTCCTCGCCTTGAAGCAGCAGCTCTGCGTCGTCGATCGCGGCGTTGACGCGGTTCCGCGTGAAGTCAAGCTGAATATTAACCTGTGTGAGCTTCACTTTACGGTAGATGTTGTTGACGAGGAGTGAGGTCAGGGGCAGCAATTCCTCCCACGAGCCGCTCGTGGGATATGATTCCGAATAGTAGTAGTTCACCCGGTGCAGCGGCTCTTTGAGTCCCGCGCCTTCAAGGGAGAATTCGAGACGCAGCGTTCCGCCTCGTCCGGTATCCGTAGTCCGGGAGAAAGCCTCCTCCAGCGCTATCATTATCAGGTAGTCAAACCAGTCCGGATCGCGGATTACCTGGACGTTGAATTCCTCGGTGCGGTGCAGGTCGATATCGTTGACCGTCACTCTCACAGGCAGCATGTCCGCAGTTACATTGAGCAGACCACCCACCGCGCAGGCCCGGTCCTGCTTGGCTGCGCCCACAGGATACAGGCTGTGGCCCAACTTGAATGCGCGATACACGCTCTTATACGTATATGCAATGTATGCTTTCTGCAGCACCATGTCGATGTCGCCATTCATCATGAGTGGATGGCCGAACATCAGAACCTGACCGGCCTCATCTACGTAGGTTGCCGTCCCAATGGCGGACAGGTCGATGTCGCCCGACATCAGCGAAATCGCCACCGCGTCACCAGCTTTCAGAGGGCCTTCGGTCACAGGATCGTAAAGGAGAGCCCCGTCAGCCGCCGCGCCTCCGGCGCTGACATCTGTAGTTACGTGCAAGAAGGGGTACTTCTGAGCCTTCTCCTCTAGCAATGCCAGACTCCCTGGGCTGAAACCGCTCGCTACAAGAGGAGCGACCAGCGGAACGGCTCCCAGCTCCCCTCCTTCGGGGTTTTCCTCATTGAATCGCATAGCCTCGTCCCAGGATTCCATGAATCGCAGCTTTCGGTCGACGCTGGCATCTGGAATGACAGTGTTGCCTGTGTAGTCGGGACGATGCCGCCTGGGGAGTGCGCTGAGCATATTCTCGATGGGCGTGATGCCACCGATATGAGTATCGCTGAACGGAACGGCCATGGACACTGCTCCGAGCAGCTTGCCACGGATATAAACCGGACTCCCCGAGTAACCTTCGGCGATGCCGTTAGATGCCTGGATGACCGGGCCGGAGAACTCGGCCAGAATCAGCTGACGGCCGTCGAATCCGCCGTCGGGAATGATGTCAATGATCTCTACGTTGAAATCCTCGATATTCGTTCCCCTGACGACGGTCTTACCGATGCCTTTCATTCCCACCTTTACTTCCGCCAGTGGGAAAAACTCCACGGCTGAAGCCGTCTGAGTGATTGCGAGAAGTGCCAAAGAAGCCGTCAGTAGGGCGCGGAGTGCTCTCATCCATTTCCCTCCAGTTTGGTGGCCTATCTTAGCCCATAGGCCAGGGTACCGTCAATGCAGAATGGCTGTGCGCGAGCGCAACTCACAGATACCGGGCCGTCATCCCGCACGCATCCGCTGCGAAAGCTGCGGGAATCGTGCGAAAAGAGGGCCCTTTCGGACCCTCCTTTCGTGCAGTACTGAGTTACTGAGATGACTGCCTAGTCGCGGCCGCCCTTGGTGTCTTCACCAGGTACGAGAACCAGGATAATACCGTCGCGAATACCGTTGGGTGAGCCGTAGCCCACCTGGTCAACAGTGTCAGCGATGCTTCCAGGGCCGTAGGGGCTGCCGAGGTACTCGCCGTCAACCTCACGGTTGATCGAGCGGGTCCATGCGGGGACTTCAAATTCTGTCTGAGCACCACCGGTGCCCGTACCGGAACGGAAAACGATCATCGGCTCGGGGCCGAGGATGTCTCTGCCCTTCGTACGGATGGCTCCATACCCGCCAAGCATGTAGAGCTCGGTGACCGTCGGTACAATTGGACGGGTTGCATCCACGCTGCTCTCATTGGCTACCACAATCACGCCAGAGCTCTTGTAGAAGAACTCGCCAGGCAGGAACGGATTGGGCTTGTTGCTCCTCCACAGGTCCCAGAATAGATAAGGGATATTGGCGTAACTGCGCATTGTGTCCTGCGTGCCCTCGGCCTGGTTGATTACCACGTACTCTCTGAACCTGTAGTCAGCGAGGACGTTTCCTGAAAGGGTGCAATAAGGACCGAAGCGAGTGCCTTGTACTGCCCCCTCGCTCTCGTTGCGCATCGGGTCACTCACGTCTTCCTGGAAACGGTGGATGGCGATGCCGTTCGTGGCAAACGGATTCCTGGGGTATGCATCAACATATCCTTTGCGCAGCAGCGGGTCGCTCAGGATTGTGCGATCTCCGCAGTCCATGACGTTGATGAATGCGTTTGCCCCAGTCTGAACTTCGGAGTGCTTTCCTTGGCCACCAATAAGGTAGTCTGGATAGGTACCGCCTGTGTCAACGGCAAAGCGCTCAACAGAGAGCTGAATGTTGTGAAGATTGCTCTTTACTTCAGCTTCCTTGGCCTTGTCCTTGACCTTGATGTAGTTTGGCAGCGCAATGGCCGCCAAAATGCCAATAATCACAATGACTACAAGTAACTCAATGAGGGTAAAACCTTTACGGTTCATTTACCGTCTCACCTCCTAGATGATAATGCACGGATTCTAATAAATTCGCCGGGTCCCAACCCAGTACGTAATGATAACACACGACCATACCTCTGTCAACGACAAATGGCTGGCAAATCCGGCGTTCTTGCCTTGATGGGCCAGTCCTCTGGCCTGTTCCTCCCCCCTTATTTGTATATTCGCTCCGCTCTATTTGATGACGTTTACCAGGTTGAATATCGGCAAGTAGAGCGAGATGACGATGGTGCCCACAAGTCCTCCGATGATGACGATCATCATGGGTTCGATGACGCTGGCCAGGCCGCGAATCGTAGCGTCGATCTCGGTATCGAAGTAGTCGGATATCTTGAAAAGGATCTCTTCAAGGTTACCTGCTTCTTCACCCACCGAAATCAGGTTAGTGACAATGGGCGGAAACACGCCGGTTCGCTTCATCGGTGCGTGGATAGACTCGCCTTCACGGATGCGCTCGCGCACGTATAGAATTGCGCGTTGCACCACGTTATTGCTGGCCGTGTTCTTGGATACTTCCAGGGCTTCAAGGATAGGCACTCCTGACTGAGTCAGCGTGCCGAAAGTGCGCGTGAAACGGGTAATAGATACTTTGCGTGCCAGTGCGCCGAATATGGGAATGCGCAAGACGATGGGGTCCAGTATGATGTGCCCCCACTTCGAGTTGCGGAACTTGATGAACAGGACGATAAAAACCGGGATCGCCAGCAGCCAGTACCAGCTCTCGACAAGCCAATCGCTCAGTCTGATCATCGACCGGGTAAGCTGGGGAAGTTGTGCTTCACCTCCGGAGAATTCCTCGTAGAATGCGCCGAACTGGGGCACGATGTACATGAGCATGAAGAGCGAAATGGCTGTCGCAAAGATCATAACGATGGTGGGGTATACCATGGCGCTCTTGACTTTGTGCTTGAGTTCGAGCTCGTTCTCGTAGAACTGCGCAACGCGCTCCAGGATGTTATCGAGTGCACCGCCGATCTCGCCCGCCTGTACCATGGCGACGAAGAACGTGGAGAATGCCCGGGGATGCTTCTTCATGGCCATGTGAAGCGTCTCGCCACCTTGGATATCCAGCTTCACCTTGTGCATCACGTTGCGGAACGATGTATTCTGCGTCTGTTCTTCGATGGTGTCGATGGCTTCTGCAAGGGTCAGGCCGGCATTGAGCAGAAGCGCGAACTGGCGAGAGAAAATCGTCAGCTCCTTCAAGCCGATCTTGAACATCCGCTCGATCAGGACGAGCGGATTAAATGGCCTGCGCCTCTCTACGATGCGCACGACATAGAAGCCCTCGTTGCGAAGGGCCTCCATGACGGCTTTGGGATTGTCGGCCTCGACCGTGCTCTGAATGACCTTCCCTGCGGAGTCCTTTGCCGTGTATACGAACGTTCTCATAGTCTCACCGCCGGCTCATCCGAGCCATTAAGGTGTCCCACCAGATTATACCTCAAAAAGCCCCCTGGCGAGCATCTTGCGTTGATGCCAGGAGCTTAAACGCCAAGGCTGGAGCCATCAAGAGAGGGCGTTTCGCGCTCGGTTAGCTCCCTGGAACTCTTGACTCCCGCTGCAGCTGCAGCGCTTACGAGGCGCTGCAAGTTGCCGACATTGCCGGCGTGAGCCATAGCGACTTCCAGCGAGATCAGGCGGTCCACATACCGGTCACGCAGATTCTGGTCCATCGTCATCATTCCCATCTTGGAGTGCGTCATCATCACCGAGTGAATCTGGAACTCCTTCTTCTCGCGGATGAGGTTACGGATAGCCGGGATGTTGAGCATCACCTCGAAGGACGCAACGCGTCCTCCGCCCTCAGCCAACGGGAGCAGCTGCTGAGACAGGATGCACTGCAGCGTGTTTGCGAGCTGTGCGCGGATCTGCGACTGCTGTTCAGAGGCGAATACGTCAACGATACGGTCGATGGTGAGCGGCGCGTTGTTGGTGTGCAGAGTGGCGAACACCAGGTGGCCCGTTTCGGCAGCCGTAATGGTTGTTGCGATTGTTTCCAGGTCGCGCATCTCACCCACCAGAATCACATCCGGGTCCTGGCGCAGCACGCGCTTCATAGCGCCGGAGAACGACAAAGTATCTCGCCCGACCTCACGCTGGTTCACGTTGCATCGCTTGTGCTGGTGGACATACTCGATCGGGTCTTCCATCGTAACGATGTGCAGGTCCTTGGTTTCGTTGATCACGTTGAGCATCGATGCGAGAGAAGTCGACTTCCCGGAACCCGTAGGACCAGTAACTAGAACCAGCCCTCGCGGCAACTGGAGGACTTCCTTCATGATTGCGGGCAGCAGAAGCTCCTCCATTGTCGGGATCTTCTCCGGAATCGCTCGCATCGAGCAAAACGAGCTCTCACGCTGGAATCCCAGGTTGCAGCGGAAGCGCCCGATGCCCTTCTGGCTATAGCCGAAGTCAAGCTCACGTTCAAGCTCATACTTCTTGCGCTGGTCCTCTCGGATCATCGAGAAAGCCAGCTCGCGGACATCGTCAGGCGATAGTGGCTTGTAGTCAAGGCGCACGAGCTTGCCGTGAATACGCAAGGTCGGTGGCACACCGGCGGTCAGATGCAGGTCGGATGCGCCGTGCTCCACCAAGTGAACGAGCAAGTCGAGAATTGTATAATCCATTGCTTATTCCACCCCCATCTGGTTATAGGGTCTCAAACCTCGAATCCCTTCACCTCTGCAAGCTTGGGTGCAGTTTCGGTGAGAGGGCCGCGAACGGCGCCAGGTATGCCGGCAGCCACTCCCTCAACGTCGGCCTCGGTCTCGTAGTCCGGCCGGGCGACACGCAGAAGCTCCTCAAGTGACGTTACTCCGGCGATGACCTTCTTCACGCCGCTCTCCCAGAGCGTGAGCATTCCTTCTTTCCGCGCCTGCCGTTTAATGAGGTGGATGGCTGTTGTTGTTGTGATCAATTCCTTGATCGTGTTGGACATCCGGAATATCTCAAAGACACCGGTGCGACCTGTGTAGCCGACATGCTTGCAGAATTTGCATCCCTTCGCACGGTACAAGAGTGGTGGTTTACCTTCGTATTGGCTATCGTCGTACGCGCCGCGCATGAACTCCAGTTCTTCCTCGTTGGCTTCATATGCCTCTTTGCAGTGCTGGCACAAACGGCGAATGAGACGTTGAGCCATAATCCCGATTACGGACGCGTTGATGAGGTATGCCGGCACTCCCATGCTCTCCATTCGCGGGACCGCACCCGGAGCGTCGTTGGTGTGCAGAGTGGACAGCACCAGGTGGCCTGTGAGTGCTGCATTGACTGCCAGGTCGGCGGTCTCTCCGTCGCGGATCTCGCCCACCATGATGATATCCGGGTCCTGACGCACGACTGTGCGCATCCCTGAGGCGAAAGTCAGGCCGACTTTCGGATTGACGTGAACCTGGTTGATTGTGTCCAGCTGGTACTCCACAGGATCTTCAATTGTTACTACGTTAACCTGCTCGGTGGCAAGCTTCGCCAGCGAAGTGATCAACGTCGTGGATTTCCCGCAGCCGGTGGGGCCGGTGATGAGGATGATGCCGTTCGGCTGCTCAATGAGTGAATTCCAGACGGAGAGCTCATCCTCGTCGTAGCCGAGGTCCGTCAGCTTATAGTCCTGTGACGACTTATTGAGCAGGCGCATCACGATTTTCTCCCCGAACAGGGTGGGGAGCGTGGAGAAACGGATATCGTATTCAGAGTCCGCCAGGTTCAGTCCGATGCGACCGTCCTGTGGTTTGCGCCTTTCGGAAGTGTCCAGGCGGGCCATGATCTTCAGGCGGGCAGTGACTGCGGGGATGGCGTTCTTCGGTACGGTCAGAATGCGGTGCAACATGCCATCCACCCGGTACCGCACCACCATATAGTCGTCCTTCGGCTCAAGGTGTATGTCAGAGGCCCGATAGTCGGCGGCGCCGTTGAGGATCGTGTCGACCAGCTTCACGATGGGAGCGTCTTCGATCTCTTTGAGTGTGGCCTTGTCCACAAGAGTCTCGTCAATAATGTAGCCCTTCTTGAGTCGGTCAGCCTGAAACTCCTCAATGGACTTCTGAGCCTCGTGCGACACGCCGAAGAACTGATCGAACGCAAAGCTGATGGCGCTGGGTGATGTGATCTGCGGCAAGATATCCATGCCGGTGGACAGTCTGAGATCATCGATAGCCAGAAGGTTCAGCGGATCCACCATCGCCACGACGAGCTGGTTTCCTTCCTTGCGCACGGGGAAGACCTGGTGGCGCTTGATCATGTCGGGCGGCACGAGACGGGCCATGTCAGGATCTATCTTTTCTTCATAGAGGTCGATCTTGGGCATTCCCAGTTGCCGTGCGAGAATGTCCTGGATTTCGTCCTCCAGGGCGAGCTGCATGTCAATGATTACTTCGCCTATGCGGCGACCGGTTTCCTTCTGCTTTTCCAGCACATCCTGGAGCTTATCTTCGGAAATTATCCCGGCTTCTATCAGAAGCTCACCAAGTTTCTTGTTCATCTGAAAGACCCACCTCAGGTAGTAGTAATGTCTGACTTCCCTCCAATTATATACCCGAGGTAATTTTATAACACGCCCCTAGTGCTAAGTCAATTTCTTTAGCCCCTCATCTGTAATCTAACGTCGCTGGCGATTCTGCATATCAGGTTGTGCCGTCCCTGTTTTCGGCTCGCTTTCAGCTCGTCAATGCGGAATGCGCCCTTCAGCAGGTGATGTACCACGTCACCAGCCGCCACTGGCCGGCTTGCGCCGCGCGCAAGGCGCATGTTGACTGCAACGAATCCCCGCACCACCGCCTTCTTGGCTTCGGCGCGCCCGATGCGGTAGGCGCGGGAGACTACGCTATCCAGTCTCGGTGAGCCGACAGTCAGGCGCGTGGCTTCCGCGTATGCTTCGGGATGGAAGCCCTTTGCCTCACGGCTTTCCAGGCCGTTGCTTGCCAGCGCGGAGGCCACCTCGGATTCCACTCGCTCGTCCACCAGCACAACAACATCTTCTCCCCGGCGCAGAATATCTCCCAGATGTGTAGGCGACAGCCCGCTGCGTGTGAGCTGCTGCGAAACGGCGTTCGCTTCTTGTGCAGTGAAGCCCTTGTCGTTCTCTTCGGCTTCAAGCTTCAGTATCCTGAGCCACCGCAATGGGAAGCGCCGTGACACTTCCTCCCATTCGCTCAGAGACTGCCGGATCGCCTCTTCGTCCCAGTGCGCCTGGCCTCTCCCCGGAGGCATAACCTCCAGCATCACTTTGCGCGGGAAAGGCGACCCGCCGCAGATGCTGCGGAGCATCTTCCGGCGCGAGAGTTCATCCCAGTGCTCGGTCAGTTCGTCAGGATCGCTGAAGCTCGTGAACGCGCCTGTTGGTGGAATCTCGTCCGGATGCGTCAGGTATCGCTGCAATCCCATAGTTTGGTTGCGGCTGCGGCCGCCTCCTCTGATACAATCATTCTACTATGCCTTTTCCCTTTAGCGACCTGCGCGAATTCATCGCCGCTCTGGAAACCGCAGATGAGCTGGCTCGTGTGACCGAACCGGTCTCGCCGTATCTGGAGATAACCGAGCTCACCGACCGCACGAGCAAAGCCCAGGCCCCCAGTGTGCCACCCCGCACCCCGTCGTTCCTCTCCACCGGCGGCAAGGCGCTGCTTTTCGAACACATTCAGGGCTATGAAACGCCCGTCGCTATCAACCTCTTCGGCTCACTCTCGCGCATCTCGTTGGCGCTGGGCGTCTCCCATCCGAACGAAGTCGCTGACCGCATTTCCGAGCTGCTTGAACTTAAGCCCCCGAAGGGCCTGCGCGACAAGCTCGCGCTGCTGCCCAGGCTCGTGGAGGCGTCCCACTTCCCGCCGCGCACCGTCAAGTCTGCGCCCTGCCAGGAAGTCGTGTTGCAGGACGACGAAGTTGACCTCTCGCAGTTTCCCATTCTCACGTGCTGGCCGGGCGACGGCGGGCCGTACATCACCTTCCCGCTGGTCATCACGCGCGAACAGGGTACGGAGCGCGCCAATATGGGCATCTACCGCATGCAGGTGTTCTCGCGCAACGAAACGGGAATGCACTGGCACGTCCACAAGGATGGCGCACGCCATTTCGAGACTGCGAAGAAGCGCGGCGAACGCCTGCCGGTCTCTGTCGCCATCGGCGCAGGCCCGGTGACCTGCTACGCCGCCAGCGCCCCGCTTCCGGGTGGCATTGACGAGTTCCTTTTCGCAGGCTTCCTGCGCAGGAAGCCGGTTGACCTCGTGAAGTGCAAGACGAGCGACCTGCTGGTGCCTGCGGCTGCCGAGATTGTGCTGGAAGGCTACGTTGATCCCGCAGAGCCATTGCGCCCTGAAGGGCCCTTCGGTGACCATACGGGCTATTACTCGACGGTGGACGACTACCCGGTCTTCCGCGTCGAGTGCATCACCCACCGCCGTGACCCCATCTACCACACGACTATCGTCGGCAAGCCGCCACAGGAGGACTACTATCTGGGCTATGCGACGACGCGCATCTTCCTGCCGCTGATGCGCCTGATGCTGCCTGAACTCGTGGACATCTGCGCGCCGCCGGAAGGCGTGTTCCACAACTGCGTGATTGCGAGTATCGCCAAGCGCTATCCCGGCCAGGCGCGGCGCGTGATGGCGGGCCTGTGGGGAATGGGGCAGATGAGCTTCGCCCGGTGCATCATTGTGGTGGACGAAGACGTGCCGGTGGAGAACCTCTCCGAAGTGGCGTTCCAGGCATTTTCCAACACCGACCCGCGCCGCGACCTGATGTTCTTTGAAGGGCCGACCGACGTGCTAGACCACGCCGCGCCACAGCCGTTTTTTGGCTCCAAAGTCGGTATTGATGCTACCCGCAAAATTGCCGGCGAATCCGCGCGCCCCTGGCCGGATGAAATCAAGATGACCGATGATGTCAAGCGCAAGCTGGACGAGATGTGGGAGCGGCTTAGGGGCGGGTTCTAACTCATTGGCTTTGTCCCTATGGCATAATAGCTTTCATGCCTAGACGAGCTGTCCTTTCACAAGTACTCTCTGGGAGTTCTGATGCTCACATCTCGTTTGCCGGTATGCGCCTGCTGCTGCGTGACCTAGGATTCGATGAACGGATTCGGGGCAGCCACCATATCTTCATGAAAGAAGGTGTGGAAGAGATTCTCAACCTTCAGCCGAAGGGTTCCAAAGCCAAGCCTTATCAGGTGAAGCAGGTTCGGCGTGTTATACTTAAGTACCAGCTAACAGGTGAAGAGAATGGGTAAACACGAAATCGTCATCTACTGGAGTGAGGAGGACCAGGCGTTTATCGCCGAGGTGCCGGAACTCGCCGGATGCGCGGCTGACGGCGCTACGTATCAGGAAGCCCTAGCGAACGTTGAAGTCGTTATCCAGGAGTGGATTGAGACAGCTAAGGAACTGGGTCGTCCCATCCCCGAACCTAAAGGCCGCCCGGTTTCTGCGTAGCCTTCGGTTTATGCGCTAACGCCCCCCTGAGGTATAATCCTCTCAGATGAAGCCGATGCGGTACACGCTGGTTATCGTGCGCGACGAGGAAGACCCCACCGAGTACAACGTCTCGGTGAAGGAACTTGCGGGCTGCTATACCCACGGGACGACGATAGAGGAATGCGTCTCCCGCGCCATAGAAGCTATCCAGGGCTTCCTCGAATCGCAGGCACGCGACGGCGAGGTCGATCTTCCCGCAAAGTTCTCACTTGACCAAATAGAGGTTGGGTTGACGCTTGCCGAGACTACCTAGAGCCACCGGCACGGAGCACTACGCCGTTCTTCTGCGCTGGGGTTGCCGTCCTGCGGGAAGCAGGGGCAGCCACTTCTATCTTGTTAGCCCGCGTACAGGCAATCGTCTGACTGTGCCCTGCCATAGCGGCAAGCTACTGCCATTGGGAACGCTCAAGTCAATCCTGCGAGATGCAGGTCTGACGAACGAAGAGTATGCTGAACTCTTCGACAGGGCTTGATTCTCCTAGTGCCCCTACATCGGCTCGCCGCCGGTGGGGGCGGCGCCTGGGCCGCCGGCGCGCTTGCGCCCACGTGCCCCACCACCGCCAACGACGGTATCGAGGTCCCGCCCGACCAGCAGCCGTCCGAGCTTCCTGTGCCCGACCTTGAGGTAGTGCCGCTTCCAGATGTCCACTACCTGCTCCTTCGTGGTTGCAGCGTCAAGCTCCGCCTTGACCTGCTTCAGATACTCCAATTCCTCCCGTGGATCGTCAAACGCTCTGGGCATGTTCCTTCTCCCTGAGTAGTTGTTTCGCTACGATTCTACACCATCGCGCGTGCGCGCGCTAGTGCCGCGCGTATTGCTTAACGTATACGCGTGATCATCCGGGTCGGGTTCAGCGCGCGCTGCGATGTGTTATTATTCTCTTATGGAGGAGATAAGGTTCAAAACCAGCTTGCGTGAGGAGATGGTTGACCTCACATCACGGGTGCAGGAAGCGGTGCGCAAGTCCGAAGTTGAGGATGGCCTTGTGCATCTCATATCCCCCCACACTACCGGAGCCCTGACGATTAACGAAAAGGTGGATCCCCATTTGAAGGATGACATCCTGACCTGGTTCCACGAGATGGTGCCCGAAGGCACCAAGTACGGGCACACTGGCGGCAACGCGTGGGCGCATATCAAGGCGTCCATCGTTGGAGCCGACCTCACCGTGGCCATCACCAAAGGCAAACTCGTTCTCGGCAAGTGGCAGGGGATAATGTTCTGCGAGTTTGACGGCCCCCGCTCCCGTATGGTCATCTGTCGATTCGTACGCGCAATGTAGGCGCAGTACGCTGGTCAGGACTGGCGGGAACGTCAGTCTTTGGTCTGGCGCCCGCCCAGCCGGGCAAGCAGGTTCAGGAAGGCTTCAGCCACGTTTTCGAGGAACGACTTCTCATATCCTTTCTCAGGCTCCTCGCGGCCTGCAAAGCTCGTGATTCCCAGTGCGCTGGCGTATTGGGGCGCGCGGAACTCATCGAACAGGTGCGAATACCCGCGCGGGAGCCCGATGCGCACCGGCTTGCCCAGGTGGTGCTGGAAGAAGCCTGTGACCTCGCGCAGATAGCAGCCCCCTCCTGTAAGCACGACACCGCCGGGGATTGACGCCAGCAGGCCGCTGTCTTCGAGGTTGCGCTTGATTAGCTGCGCCCATTCAGAGAGCCTGGGCAGCGCAATCTCGATGACCTTCTGCTTTTTTATCTTCGCATACTCGGTGTGGCCGTAGAACTTGATGTCGATAACGTCGTCGGCATCGGCCTGGCTGACATTGATCCACGCCTTCAGGAAGCCTCGGCGGATGCGCTGCGCTTCCTCCAGTGAAACGCCGAGCCCCTGCATGAAGTCCGTATCGAAGTTACCGGTGCCCACGGAGATTGTGCTCGTGTACATGGCGGACCCGTCGCGGTAAAGAGCAATGTCGGTGGTGCCGTGCCCGAGGTCGAGGAGGACGCAGCCCGTGTTCTTTTCTTCCGTGGTCAGCACCGCTTCGCCCGATGCCAGAACTGAGGGTATCAGCGATTTCACGGTGAGCCCGACACGGTCCAGCGCCTTTCGGTAGTTATTGAGCAGCCATTCGGGACCGATAATGTCCTGCACTCTCACTGCGAGCCGCTCGCCGAACATTCCCAGCGGGTTCCGTACGCCGCGTGTCTCGTTGACTTCGTATTCCTGAACGATGCGCTGGAGGAGCGCGAATTGGCCCTCTCGCGGAGGAGTGCGAATGCTCTCCAGCAGGCGGTCGATGTGTGCCTGAGTGATCTCATTTTCCGCGCCTTCAAGCCTCAACTCGCCGGTGAGGGGTGTGGATACTAGGTCCTTGCAGGTCACGGCGAGGTGAACCTGGTCGATGTGGACGCCGCTGGAGTAGACCGCACCCGAGAAGCTCGCGTCAATCTCCGCGGCGCACTGGTTCAGGTCACGGATAACGCCCTTCACGATGCTCTTGGACGACGTTGAGTTGATCCCTCGGATAAGCACCTCGTCAGGCGTCACGTCCGCGATGACACTCGTGATCTTGGAGCTACCAAGGTCGATTCCCGCAACTGTTCTACTTCCCCGTCGCATGTTAAAACAGTTTGCTCAACACGAGTGTTTCTCTAACCACCAGGGGCAGGAGCACTACGAGTTCCTGTCTGAGTCCGCTCAGGGCGCAAATCGCGTAGAGGACTGCTACGAACAGCACGAGATAAGCGAAGTGCGCGGCTCCATTGAATGGCCTCTGGTCGCGTGCGGCTACGACGGCGCTCAACGCCGTGTCCAGAAGGATAAGTGCCACCGGCAGAAGCACCAGCGGGTGCGGAACAACCTGGCACGGGGCAAAGATGCCCAGCAACCCTCCGCCCGCGAACAGGATGGCAGCGACCGCGAGAGTCGGCGTGTTCAGCAACCCCTCTCTCCGGTCGTTACTCATCGCCCCGCTCCCTTCTTCACCTCGATAGCTCCCGAACTGCTGGCTGGCGCTTCGCCTGCGTTGGCGGGGAGGGATTCCTGTTCTCTGGTCGGGGAGTCTAGAAAGCGATACCGCACTGGGAGGTCATATGCAGGTATCTCGATTAGCTCCTTCTCCTCGACAGTGATGTCCAGGCCGTACATCCGTAGCTGCTCCACAATGCCGCCTGTCATCTCAAGCGCTTGGATAATAATGTCCGGATCGCCGATTGCCTTTATCGTGAACGGCGCCGTCAGGCGCGTGTTGTTAACTACAACGGTTGGCCCGGTGCAGCGCACGAATGACAACCCGGTCAAGCGCTCTTCGATTCTGCCAGAGCGGATGGAGATTGCCTCCGCGCCAGCTGCGCGCAGCTCGTTTATCAGATAAAGCAGGTCGTAGTCGTGCACCAGTCCGCGCTCAATGAAAGCATCGCCGGACTGTGAGGAGTCGCCCAGCGTTACGCTCACTCCGGGACCTTCCACGGCAAGGAATCCGGCAGCATATTTCGCCGCGTCAAGCTCGGCCTCTATCTGCTCGCTGGAGATTTCTCCCGAGAGCAGCTGCCGCAGTAGGTCGTTCTTCTCTTCGTGCAGCGAGGCGATTTCCGCCCGGAACTGCTCGATCTCGCGCTGCAGGTCCTCGTATGCGCCGATGCCGGCCAGAAGGGGGTGCCCGTCGGATTCCGCCATGATGATGCCGCGCACGAGCAGGCCCAGCAGAAGGCCGGCCACCAGTACGAATGCCCAGAATCCAGCGCGCCTCGTATCCATCGTAAGCATCATTCTACGACAGAAGCCGCTAAAAGGCGAAATATCGGCCCCAGAAAGCCGCGCTATCCACCTTTCTTGGCACGCGGGTGGGTGGCATCGTAAGTCTGTGAAAGCAGGCGGGTGGACACTTGCGTGTAGATGTTCGTTGTGTCAAGCCTGGCGTGCCCCAGTAGCTTCTGCACGGTGCGCAAATCCGCGCCTCCATCTAGCAGATGTGTGGCGAATGCGTGGCGTAGCTTATGCGCGGATACGGGCTTGAGAAGCGCGGCCTTTTTCGTCAACCGTGCCAATATCCGGTTGGCTGAACGCCTCGAAAGCGGCCTGCCGTTTCGGTTCAGGAAGAGCTCGTCGGTCACGTGCACGCCTTGCGGAAACATGCCGGGCCTCAGGTTCAGATACTCCCGCAGTGTCTTCTCTGCACGATCACCAAAGATGACCTCACGTTCCTTGCCGCCCTTGCCACGGACCCGCAGCAGGTGTCCGGACAGGTCTATCTCCCCCGCGGTCAGTGCAAGCGCTTCGTGAATGCGCATCCCCGTTGAGTACAGGAGTTCCACCAGTGCCCGATCCCTCGCATCCATCGGCCGACTGCCTTCTGCAGCTGCAATGAGCGCGTCAACCTCTTCCGGCGTGAGCACCACGGGCGGTTGTCTGTACACGCGACCCAACTCCACATGCTTGGCGGGATTGTCTTTGACCAGTCCGCGGTCGGTCAGAAATTCGAAGAACCGTGAGATGGATGAAAGCTGGCGCCGCGCAGTCCGCATGCTAACGCCGTCCTTGTGTTCGTCCAGCCTCTGGTTGAAGAACTCGTACAGAGCTTCCTGCGTCAGCGCCTGTGGCTCGAAATCACCGCCGACGAAGTCCAGAAGCTGCCGCACATCGGTCGTATAGGCTGCACGCGTGTGCTCCGCAAGCCCCTCCGATGCCAGTTCCTCGATGAACCCCAGAAGCGTGTCGTCTTTGGTCACTGACTGGATTCTAACATTTACCTGGCGGAATCACTGATATAATCGCACCGAGGAGGGCCACTATGGACCGTTCAAGACTCATTGCTGTTGCCCGTGGTGATGAAGCGGCAGACATCGTTTTCACGAACGCATCTGTCGTTAATGTTTTCAATGGGGAGGTCGAGTCCGCCGATGTATCACTAGCGGAAGGACATATCGCCGGTGTGGGCGAGTATTCAGATACTCCTGCGAAGCAGCGCATCGACCTCGGCGGGAGGTTTATCGCACCCGCTTATACTGACGCGCACATCCACCTTGAGAGCACAATGCTTCTCCCCTCGGAGTTTGCGCGTGTAGTGCTTCCCCACGGGTCCACCTGTACCGTTTCCGATCCGCATGAGATTGCGAACGTCATGGGACTGCCCGGCATACTCCTCTTGATAGGCCTTACTAAGGACATCCCGTTTGATTTCTACTTCACTCTAAGTTCTTGTGTGCCTGCGACCCGCCTTGAGACGAGCGGCGCCAGCCTTCCCGCCTGCGATCTGAGAGTGTTGATTGACCATGACCGCATCGTGGGACTTGCCGAGATGATGAACTTTCCCGGTGTGTACTTGCGAGCACCGGATGTTCTGGCGAAGCTGGAGCTAGCGCGAAGACATGGCAAGGTAATTGACGGTCACGCGCCGCTGGTCTCCGGCAGGGATCTAAACGCTTATATCGCCGCCGGTATCCATTCCGATCACGAGTGCACGCAGCTTGACGAGGCCCGTGAGAAGCTGTCGCGCGGAATGTGGGTTTTCCTGCGGGAAGGGAGTACGGAGAAGAACCTCGCCGATCTCCTGCCGCTGGTCAATGATACGACCGCATCGCGCTGCTGCCTGGTGACCGACGACAGGCAGCCGGACGAGCTGATTGAACTGGGTCACATAAACTACGCTGTACACAAGGCGATGTCACTGGGCTTAAATCCCGTTACAGCGATCCGGCTGGCGACGATAAATCCGGCGAACTATTTCGGACTGCGGTTTCGCGGTGCGGTTGCCCCCGGACGAATTGCGGACTTGCAGATTCTCAGTGATCTCGGTGAAGGGATATTGCGTCCGCTCGCAGTATATAAGGGCGGAGAGCTTGTAGCTAAAGAAGGTTCTTTGGCTGTTGAGCTGGAGGCGCGCCAGGTGCCGGTTCAGAGCTTGCAGACCGTGAGAGTGCCCTGTGCGCTCACCCCGGACGACTTCGCAGTTTCTGGCCAGAGCGGGTCTGTGAGAGTCATCAAAGTCATCCCGCACCAGATAGTCACCGATGCCCTCACACTGGAGCTGCCGGTGCAGGATGGCAGAGTTCTGCCCGACACTTCACGCGATGTTTTGAAGCTCGCAGTTGTTGAGCGCTACACCGGCAAGGCTGGGCGCAGTGTAGGTTTCGTGCAGGGGTTCGGGCTCAAGGCCGGAGCTCTCGCCAGTTCTGTAGCCCATGACTCCCACAACCTGATAGCTGTCGGTACCAATGACGATGATATTGCGGCTGCGGTCAATCGTGTGGCTAGAATGGAAGGGGGACTCGTCGCGGTCAAGGATGGGGCAGTGCTGGCGGACGTGCCGCTACCGTTGGCGGGTTTGATATCGCTAGAAGACGCTCCATCGGTCGCAGAGCGCGTTGGCAAGCTCTTGCGTGCCGCCCGCGAAGCGCTTGGCTGCGAACTGGATAATCCGTTTATGGCACTGTCGTTCCTGGCGCTACCGGTCATACCCCATTTGAAGCTGACAGACCGGGGGCTGGTGGATGTTGGGAAGTTCGATTTCGTGCCGCTGTTCGTGGAACAGGGCTAACCGCGCTTCACCAAGAACTCGAACGAATCCAGCGTGTCAGTAGTGCGGAAGTCGCGCCCGGCGCGTATCTCAAGAATCCGCTTGCCCTTCACCGCCTCGATCTCGTCAGCTATCTCGGCAACATCGCTTGAGCTGATGCTGCCGACCTCGCCGGTAACGATGTCGGGGAGCATTCCCTGCGACAGCGCCACGGCTCTGACGACCGCGAAGGCATAGGCGAAGAGCTCAGGGAGCTGGTCACGTTCGATGTCGGCATCGATGTTTATCCGCGAAATGAGTTCGCCTTTGCGAAAGACAATGCGGTCAAGCGCAAGCTCGAAGGTCACTTCGACGGCTTCGCCGATCAGCACGTTACTCGCCGAATAAACGACGAGGATTATGTCTTCTGTCAGCAGCGAAAGCGTGTTGAGGATATCGCTCAGCGATGAAGCGGGCACCGGCTTCATCGTGATTCCGTCTGCCTCCAGCCGCAGGCGAAGCTCGTTGAGGCTGGATACGATCCTTTTTTGGCTGTCGGGCAGAGTCATTCCGCCCGGAAGCGGGATGTAGGTCAGCGGCTGGTTAACCTCGATGGCGATGCGGCCTTCGCGAAGGGCCTCGATTCTCTCTTCGAGCGCTTTAGCTTCCCCTGCCAGTCCGGACTTCACGATCCCCAGAGTGTCGATTTGCTCTTGCAGGACTGTCTGTTCCTCACGCAGCTGCCTGTTATGCTCCTCTTCTTCCTGTAGTTCAATGTGTAGTTCTGCCAGCGCCTTTTCGCCTTGGACGAGATTTAGCTCAGCCGACGCAAGCTGCATACGTATGTCATCGTAGCGGCGGTTGCTCTCCTCGATTCTCAATGCCAGCGAGGTAGCTTCCTCTTCCTTCTCCGCGAGTTCCCCCCTTGCTTTCTCCAGGTGCTGCTCCAGCTCTTGCTTGTCCTTGACGAGTATGCTGCGGTTGTACTCCAGGTCGCTGACTTCCGTTTCGAGTTGCGTTAGGTTTCGCTTCAGCTCGTCGAAATGGAAGAACATTTCCCTGGCGTCACGGGAAACCAGCGTGATGAATCCGAAGGTGACCAGAGCGATGCACACTCCCGTCAGCACAGCGATCCACGCTGCTGCCAGGCGGGGCCTTATGCCGAAGACAGCGACTCTACGCTTCGCGGCGACCCGCCCCATTCGGTCTCCGAACATCGCCACCATCGCCGCGATGACAATGAGCAGGACGATGTTCAGTATCGCGTGCATCTATCTCCTCGGATATTTGTGGGGATGATCCCGGTTGATGTTTAGAATTGCCCACGCCAGCGTCATCTTGGTGTCTTCATCATCCATGTTGACCATGAGGTCGTGCAGCGTCGCCACACTGCGACCGCCGTCGATATATCCCAGCGTTGTGGCATGTTCACCGAGTTCACGCTCGTCCTCTGCCCTGCCGAGCAGTTCAGTCGCCAGATCAATGGCCTTGCGGTTGCCTTCAAACTTGCGCAAAGCCCTGCTGACTTCCATCCGCAGCAAGCGTGGCGCGCCTTCGATAATGCGCTCGAAGTAAGGCAGCACGCGCGGGTTGTGCCACTCCTTGAGTGCGGTCACCAGGCTGTTAAGGACCATTATGCGCTGCGACTCGTTGAGCTTCACTCCACTGTCGTCCTCCTGGGATTCGCTCAAAAGGTCCGTGAGGATATCGTCAAGTTTACTTTTGCCTGTGGTAGCTTCGCGGATGACCACAAACAGGTTGGTCTCAACGCCTGTAGCGGCGTCTTTGTATTCGTCGATTGCTTCGAGCTTACCCGGCCAGTCGAGGTTAACCAGCCCGCTAAGAGCCACAGTGCGCGTCATTGATTTATCCAGCATCAACGCGATAGTCTCGCCCGCCCGGTGGTCGCCGGAGTATTTGAGGAAGATGACTAGCGAAGGCGCAAGCTCCATGTCTGCGTTATCGCTCCAGTATCTGATTTCCTCCCAGGCTTCCTCCCGTTCCACGCCCAGGTCGTACAGCGCTGCAGCGGCGGCGACCTGCGAGAAGTCTACCGGCGCATTGCGCATAATGTTTAGCAGTATCTTGTTGATCTCCTCGTCGCTCTCACGCCACTTCCGCAGGACTTTCGAGCATCCGATTGCCATATCCATGTGCGGCTGGCTCAGGCAGTCAACGAACGCTTCACGGCACGACATCGGGGGCATCCGCGCCAGCGCTTCCAGCGCCGAGACTACCATTTGCAGGTCCGCCGCCTTGAGGTACTCGCTCAGGTCCTTTTCTGCGTTCTCGTAATCCAGGTGGTGCAGTTCCGGCAGCAATTGGATGTAGTCCCAGATCAGCCCGCGTTCCTTCAAGGAGAGCATTCCTTCCTTGAGATCGGGAATCGCCAGGTACGACAGGCGGTACGTCGCTTTCAACGTCTTTTTCGGGTCGTCCGATTCCAGGGCTAGCTTCAGTATCGCTATTGCGTCTTTATCTGCCGGATTGACGCCGGAGCGCACGGGCGGGGGATGGTATCCGGCTTCATTGTCCGTTCTGCGCACTCCCGGCGCCCGCGCAAGTAAAATGATCACTACAACCAGGGCCAACGCGCCTACGATGATGAGCACAGTAACCAGGGGATTCGCCTTTGTCTCGGAGGGAGTCTTAGTTGTCTTATCCATCGTTGCCTGATTATAGCGGGTTATTCCGGAATCTCCAGTGTAAATGCTCTCCGATGCAGGTTTAAAACGGCAGTTGCAGCATCACAACTCAAGTCGTCTGTCTGCTTCACGTGCGGGTGGTTGTGCGCGTCCGTTGCATAGGCGGATACGCCGGTTTCCGTGGCGTAAGTGCGGCACAGCCGGGCGCGCTCGCGGCACCCCTATTTCCGCAGCGCCAGGGCTTCTTTCATCTTCGCAGCGCCATTTTCGGCTGTAAGGCCGGCTTTGACCAGAAGCTCCTCAGGCTTGCCACTCATCAGGTAGATATCGGGAATGCCGATAATGCGTGTTGGCACGTGCACGTCGTTAGAGAGGAGCAGTCGCGCTACCAGCGAGCCCAGGCCGCCGTAGATGGAATGCTCTTCTATCGTGACGACCGCGCCGGTTTCTTTCACCGCCTGCAGGATTTCCTCATCGTTCATGGGCTTGAGCATCGGCACGTGCAGCACCCGGCTGAAAATGCCCTCCTTCGCCAGGAGTTCGGCAGCGTGCACCGCCCTTGAGAGCATGAGTCCGGTGGCGATGAACACGCCGTCGCCGCCGCCGACGGCCTCCAGCGTGTGGTAGGGCTTAAAAGGCGTGGACTCTGAGGTCACGGTGGGCACCTTCTCGCGCCCCAGCCGGAAGTAGAGCGGCCCTTCGTGAGTGGGTATCCACTCCATCATCTTCCGTGTTTCCCAGTAGTCGGCGGGCACGAGCACGGTCATATTGACCAGTGAGAGCATATTGCTGAGGTCCTCCATGCTCTGATGCGAGCATCCGTCCTGGCCGACCGAGATGCCTCCGTGCGCCGCGGCTA
The DNA here is from genome assembly GCA_030606285.1 of Planctomycetales bacterium. Classification (GTDB taxonomy): domain Bacteria; phylum 4484-113; class 4484-113; order 4484-113; family 4484-113; genus JAGGTK01. The sequence goes on from JAUWGS010000002.1 coordinate 111,916, forward strand.
TTTTGACGTTCATCTTCGAGTAGTCCACGGTGTTGCGCGCCTGGTCCCATGCCCGACCCGTAAGGAATATCGCGTAGCTGGAGAGAAAGGGAATAAGGCCGAATGTCGAGAGCCCGGCTGCGGTGTTCATCATATCCTGCTCGGCGATGCCGCACTCTACGAATCGCTCCGGGAATTCCGCGCGGAAGAACTTGGTGTATGTGGACTCGGCGAGGTCTGCGTCAAGGACAACGATGTTCTCGTTCTTCTTGCCCAACTCAACTAGCATTTCCCCGTAGGCCTTGCGTGTAAGGATCATCTCCCACTTGTCGGAAGGCTGGATGCCGTTTGTGTATTCGATGCTACTTGCCATCTTCATCTCCGTAACCGTCGTACTCCTGGAAACCGCCCATTGCCGCGCGTGCTTCATCAACGGTGTTGTAGTTGTAGTTGAGCTCGTTGAGCATATGCATAACTTCGTCTTCTTTCGGTGGGCGGCCGTGCCAGCCCGGAATGTTTTCGTATGTCGGACAGCCGTGCATCATGACCGTTTTAAAAAGTATTGCAGTGGGCTGCCCGCAACCCTTGCCGCGCGACGGCGTTCCCGCCACAGCTTCGTTCCACGCGCGAACGATATCATCCATGTCGTGGCCGTCTGCTTCAATAGTGCGCCATCCGAAATCCCTGAACTTCTCAGGCAGTGGCGCGATGTTCTTCACGTTTTCCACGTAGCCATCAATCTGGGCGTTGTTCCAGTCTGCCGAGACGACCAGATTGTCGGTTTTTCTGTGGCCTGCGTGCATAATCGCTTCCCAGATGTTGCCCTCCTGCAGCTCCCCGTCACCGCAGTTACAGAAGACGGTGCGCTCAGGTGTGCCTCGGATCCTGGCGCCCAGCGCCATCCCGTGTGCCACGGATAGCCCCTGGCCCAGTGAGCCGCTGGAAACCTCGACGCCGGGCAGCGAGGTTTTGCTGGGATGCCCCTGTAGCCTTGAATCCACAGTGCGGAAAGTGAGCAGGTAGCCACGGGAGAAGAGACCCCGGTGCGACATTAACGTGTACAGGAGCATGGAGCAGTGGCCGTTGCTCAGCACGAAGCGGTCGCGCTCCGGCCAGAAGGGGTTCTTCGGGTCGCAGTTCAGGTAATTCATCCATAGCGCTGTCAGGTAGTCAGCGGCGGAGAGCGGTCCGCCGGGATGCCCGCTCTTGGCGGTATGGATGGCTACAAGAACGTCGTGCCGGATGGCTCGTGCCTTTTCTCGGAGCTCTTCAACAGACAGGTTCAGTGTCGGCATATCGTTTCCTCGCGCGAGATCTCAATCATGGGAGCGTATGCGAAGCTGCGTAATTGTAGCAAAACAGACGCCAAGCTTCATAGGCATTCTGGAAGCAGTTGTGTGGCGCATTGGCACGCGGAATCTCTTTGGCATGCTCCTGTTTCTCCTGGTCTGATGTTGGGTCTGCCAGCTTCTTATTCCTTTGAGGTTGGCTGGTTGATGGCGTAGATGCCGGGAAGCTGGCGCCATTTCTGCTCGAAGTCCAGGCCATAGCCAACGACGTAGCAGTCCGGAATCGTGAACCCGACATAGTCCATCTCGACGTGAACCTTGCGCCTGTCGGGGCGGTCAAGGAAGGTGCACTTGGACAGCGACGAGACTTTGCGATTCCGCATCAGCTCCTCGATGTACTTCAGCGTAAGGCCAGTGTCGATGATGTCCTCTACGATGATGATATCCCGCGACTCGACCGGGTCATCGAGGTCCTTTATAAGGCGCACCACGCCGGTGCTTTCGGTCGAATCGCCGTAGCTGGCGACGGACAGGAAATCGTAAGTCGCAGGAACTGTCAGTGTGCGCAGTAGGTCGGAGAGAAACACAGCAGCGCCCTTGAGCACACCGACGAGGTGTACTGTCTTTCCCTCGTAGTCTTGCGAAATCTCCCCGGCCATTTCCTCCACGCGCTTTGAGATGTCTTCCGCCGTGTAAAGGAGGCGAAAGTGCTCCGGTATCTTTATCGTTGTTTCACGCTCTTCCATAGGTAGAATCTCACTCCCACTCAATAGTGGCCGGGGGCTTGCTGCTAATGTCGTACGCCACCCGGTTCACTTCTGGTACTTCGTTGATTATCCGGTTGCTGATACGCTCCAGCACCGTGTACGGAATCCGCGCCCAGTCGGCGGTCATCCAGTCGGTGGTGGTCACAATCCGCAGGATGATGGGGTATCCGTATGTGCGACGGTCCCCCATCACTCCAACAGACTTTATATCCGGTAACACTCCGAATGCCTGCCCAATGTCGGCGTAGATTTCAGAGCTTGAAAGCTCCTCCTGGATGATGGCATCCGCAAGCTGGAGTATCTTCACCTTGCGCGGCGTGACCGTTCCAATGATTCGTATCGCCATTCCGGGGCCCGGGAACGGCTGGCGATAGACCACGCTTTCGGGCACGCCCAGGTTCAGTGCCACCTTTCGCACCTCGTCCTTGAATAAATCGCGCAGGGGCTCCAGCAGTTTCAGCTTCATCTGCTTCGGCAGGCCACCGACATTGTGGTGGCTCTTGATGACATGCGCGTGCTTGCCCACGCCATGGCTCTCAATTACGTCGGGGTAGATGGTGCCCTGCGCGATGAACCTGATGTTTTTTAGCTTCTGCGCTTCTTCCTCGAAGACACGGATAAACTCGCGTCCGATGATCTTCCGTTTCCGCTCCGGGTTCTTCACGTCCCGCAGTTTACCCAGGAAGCGCCGTGCCGCGTTTACGCGTCGGAAGTTCGTGCGGAACTGCTTCTTGAAGACCCGCTCTACCTGGTCCGCCTCATCAAGTCGCATCAGGCCGTGGTCAACGAAGATGCAGTACAGCTGTTCTCCAACGGCCTGCTGAACGAGCACAGCGGTTGTCAGCGAGTCGATGCCGCCTGAAATGCCACAGAGAACCTGGGCGGACGCTACTTTCTCTCGGATTCTGTCGACTGCGATGTCGATGAACGAAGCCATCCGCCACATGCCGCTCGCCCCGCATACATCGTAAGCGAAGTTCCGCAGCAGCTCGACTCCCCAGGGCGTGTGAGTGACCTCTGGATGGAACTGAACCGCATAGAGCTTGCGCTGGGTGTTCTCCATCGCTGCAACCGGCGTGTGGTAGGTCTTGGCAACCAGCCTGAAGCCTCTGGGCGGGGATTTCAGTACGTCGCCGTGGCTCATCCAGCAGATGAGATCCGGGTTCAGGTTCTTAAACAGAATACTGTCAGGTGCGACTACGTGCAGTTCGGTTTTTCCGTACTCGGCGGCTTTGGCTGAGACAGTTTCTCTGCCGTATACGCGGCCGATGAGGTGCATGCCGTAGCAAATGCCCAGAATCGGTATGCCCATCTCCAGGATGCCCTTCTCGATTTCGGGGGAGCCGAACTCGTAGACGCTGCCGGGGCCGCCGGAGAGAACGATTCCAATGGGTCTCTCCTTCCGCACTCCTTCAATCGTGATATCAGTTGCGCGGACCTCGGAGTACACTCCCAGCTCGCGTATACGCCGCGCGATTAGCTGTGTGTACTGTGAGCCCAGATCGACTACGATTATGGTGTCCTGCTGCATCGGTTAAACACCCATGCCCAGTCGCTGGGCGTGCTGTAGTATCTTTCCTTCAGTCATGAACGACAGGGAGAAGACCATATCGATGGAATGAAACTCTTTGATATCCGTCGCCCCGCACAGGCCCATCGATGAGCGCAAACAGCCCACCAGGTTCTCTTCGCCTGTGGTTACCGATGTGGGCCCAAACAGCAGTTGCTTCAGGCTTATGGATTTGCCGATGCGGACTCGTGTGCCGCGCGGCAGGTTCGGGTCCGGGGTGGCCATGCCCCAATGATAAGGGGATGCCGGCGTTTCTGGACATCCGGCGAAGACTGAGCCCACCATAATCGCGTCAGCCCCGGCTGCGAGTGCCTTGGCCATCTGTCCCCCGCGACGCATTCCACCGTCTGTAATCACCGGGACATACCGCCCGGTCTCTTTGAAATAGTCGTCGCGTGCAGCCGCTGCATTCGCGGTCGCAGTAATCTGGGGAACGCCCACGCCCGTGACAGCGCGGGTTGTGCAGGCCTCTCCCGGCCCAACGCCGACTAGAATGCCCTGCGCGCCCGCCTGCATCTGCTCGTAGGCCACATCGTAAGAGACGCAGTTGCCAATTAGCACGGGAATGTTCACGCTGGATGTCAGATCCGCAATAGAGAGCACTTCGCCACTGGAACTCCTGTGTCGCACGCTGGTGACAGTGCTCTGCACCACGAGCACGTCCAGTCCAGCGTCCAGAGCGGCATCGCCGAAGTGCTTCACACCCACAGGTGTGAGACTGCCGACCGCAGGCGCGCCTGCGTCCTTGATCTGTCCCAGGACTCGGGCGAACAGGTCAGGTTTCACCGGTTCCCGGTAAATCTCCTGTAACACTCCGGTCGCCTCACTGTCACCTGCCGCAGCGATCCGTTGCAGGACCGGCTCCGGATCCTCATAGCGTGTGAATACGCCTTCGAGGTTAAGGACCGCCAGGCCTCCGAGACTGTGCATTTCCACGGCGAAGGATGGGCTCACTACACTGTCCATTGCGCTGGCGATGATGGGGAGCTTTAGATCAAGGCCCGCGATCTCGCAGCCCAGGTCTACGTCGGTCGGGTCAACGGTCGAAGCGCCGGGGACGAGCGACACATCGTCAAAGCCTAAGGCAAGTCGTACGGTTCTGTGTTTACTGAGCGGGAACTCCATTTCAGGCTCTCAAAAGGGGGATAGCGACACTAAGCTCCCATTGTATACGGATGCTCTACGGTGTCAAGGGAGTTCACTGCATCTTCTCCCCGTAGTTCTCTGCCGTACAGGGCGTTGTTGGCCAGCAGGAGCATTTGCCGGTAGCTGTCATAGGACGCGCGCTTCGCCGCTTCCGCGACAGGCATCCACACTACATCGAGAATCCCTTCGTCCTCCATGACCGGTGCAAGGGTCTGCAGCTTCTTCCGGGCGAGATAGAGGAAGAAGTGCACGTGTTTTTCGTTAAGTATCTTACCGGCTTCGCGGCTTATAAACTCGTATCGGATACGTCCGAGGTAGCTGAGAAGCCGAAGCTGTGAGTGCGCCAGTCCGGTCTCCTCGCAGGTTTCGCGCAGTGCAGCGTCAGACAGGGATTCTCCAGGCTCGACATGCCCTTTCGGCAGGCCCCACAAAACACCGGCCTGCCGGCGGGCTTTGATTAGCACAACCTGAATGTCTTCGTCGCGGGCGGCTACCACAGCACCGCAACTCAGGTGGAACAGCTTCTTCAATGTTTCACATCCTTGGTGAGTTGCACTTCAAAATGTTGGTTTCTTGGAGTAAAGTAACAGTCTACCAGAAATGGATAAAACCGCCGTAGTCTTTGAGGTCGCCACGTCCGAGCAAGGGCTGGCTGAGATGTTTCATGGGGCAACGCTGGCCTTGCGTGAGATGAAGCGGCCGCTGGATTTGCACCTTGTCGTCTACGACGAGGATGAGGCAAGAGCGCTCGCTGCGCGCGAACTGACCGTTGCGGCGGCTCAAGTTGGCGCGGAGATCACCTTTCACACTGCACCCGACAGAGTGCCGGAGCGAGTTGAGAGCCCGATTCGAGTGCACAAGTCCTATCCCGGCAATCCCATAAGGACCGCCTTCCTGGTGGCTAAGGACATCAATGGCGTTGTCATCTCGCCGGGAAACACGGGGCTTGTGATGGCCGGTGCGCTTTACGAGTTCGGTCGCTTGCCGGGAATCGAGCGGCCGCCGATCGCAACGCCGTGGCCCACCTTGCGGAAGAGCCTGTTTGTGCTTGACGCTGGGGCTAACGTGGACATACGGCCCCAGCATCTGGTCCAGTTCGCGCATATCGGCAGGATATATGTCGAGCGCATCTTCGACCGCCCAAACCCGCGAGTCGGCCTGCTGAGCAACGGCAGTGAGGAGTACAAGGGCAATTCGCTGGTGCGTGACACCCATCGCCTGCTGTCTAAAGACAGCAGTATCAACTTCACGGGCTATGTCGAGGGGCAGACCGTATTCGAGGGCAATGTGGATATCCTGTTGATGGACGGTTTCATCGGGAATATCCTCCTGAAATTCGCGGAAGGACTTGCTGCCTCGATCAACAAAGTACTAAGGGAGGAGATACGGACGAATCCTCTATCCGCGTTTCTGGCATGGTTGTTCTTTCAACCCTCATTTCGCCGGTTCAAGAAGCGTTTCGACTACACGGAATTTGGTGGGGCGCCGCTGCTTGGTGTCAAAGGAAACGTGGTTATCAGCCACGGGCGCAGCGACGCGGTGGCGCTCAAGAATGCGGTACGCTGGGCTGTACGCATGCTTGACGAAGATATCGCAGCGCGCATTGAGCGCGAGATTGGCGAGAAAAGCGAGCAGACGCAGTCGGGCAATAGCGGAAAGGGCTTGTGATTTTTTACACGAGCTTCACGGTGCCAGCCGTTAGGACTATAATACGCACAGGCTTCTAATAAAATCCTCGATTTGTGCGCGAGCTACCTAGACGACATACGGAGATGCCCAAATGGATTACGATGTGATTATTCGGGGTACGGGACGGTACGTCCCCGAACGGGTACTGACCAACGACGACTTCGCGCGGATTGTTGACACGAGCGATGAGTGGATAACAGCGCGCACTGGCATTAAGGAGCGTCACATCGTCGCTCCGGGCGAGACCGCCTCGTATATGTCCGAGATGGCAGTGAGGAAAGCGCTTGAGATGGCTGGTGCCGATCCTGCGGAGGTTGAACTTATTGTCGTCCCGACTGTCACTCCGGAGCACGTTTATCCCGCCACGGCTTCAGTCGTCCAGGGGCGGATCGGGGCGACCAAAGCCGCCTGTTTCGATATGAATGCAGCCTGTTCCAGCTTCATTTATGCCCTCAACGTCGCCACCAATTTCCTTCGCGTTGGGCAGTATAAGAACGCTCTCGTGATCGGATCCGACATAATGACCAGCATAGCCAATTACCTGGACCGCAACACCTGCGTGCTGTTTGGCGATGCTGCGGCTGTGCTGTATCTGGTTGCCGAACCCCGTTCCGAAACCCCTCGCGGTATCAGAGCCTTTGACCTTGGCAGCGATGGAACTGCAGTGGATATCCTCTACCAGTACGCCGGAGGCAGTGCCGCTCCTCCTACACCGCGTACTGCGCTGGACGAAGGCCACTTCGTATACATGGAAGGCCCCGAGGTTTTCAAGCGCGCCGTGCGAACGATGGAGCAGACAGTGCGTGACGTCATCGCCAAGGAGAACGTTGAACCTCTGGAGGTCGACTGGTTCCTGGCTCACCAGGCTAACTCGCGGATTATCCAGTCCACCCAGAAGCGTCTTCAGGTTCCCGCGGAGCGCGTCTACATCAACATACAGCGATACGGCAACACAACCTCGGCTTCGATCCCGCTTTGCATTGACGAGCTAAACGAGGAGGGCAAGCTCAAATCCGGGAACAAGGTTGTCCTGTTCGCCTTCGGGGCGGGCCTTTCCTGGGCCTCCTGTTACCTTATCTGGGAAGGCCAGCGCGAATAAGGGGGATCTGACAAGTGAAACTGGGTATTCTCTTTCCCGGTCAGGCATCACAGCAAGTGGGCATGGGCCGCGATCTCTTCACCGAGTTCGTCGCCGTGCGAGAGATCTTCCAGCAGGCCGATGATGTTCTCGAATACTCTCTCAGTAAGCTCATCTTCGAGGGCCCCGAAGATGAACTCACGTTAACAGCAAACGCCCAGCCAGCCATTCTTACTGTGAGCTTTGGTTTCTGGACTGCGCTCGCACCGTTCATACCGGACGACGCTCAGGTATGGATGGCCGGGCATAGCCTGGGCGAATATACGGCTCTGGTGGCTGCTGGAGCGTTTGACTTTGCAGACGCTGTTCGGATTGTCCATCTGCGGGGCAAGTTCATGCAGGAAGCTGTGCCCGCCGGCGAGGGCAAGATGGCCGCAGTTGTGGGGCTTCCGCTGGAGAAGATTGAGGAAGCGCTTGGAGGTCTGGAGCCGGATGGCGAGGTTGCCCAGCTGGCGAACCTGAACAGCCCCGACCAGATCGTTATCTCGGGAAGTGCAGCGGGAATCAGCATGGCAACGAAGTCCCTGCAGGATGCCGGCGCCAAGCGGGTGGTTGAGCTCAAGGTGAGTGCTCCCTTCCACAGCAGGCTGATGGAGCCCGCCGCCGAGAAGCTCAAGCCGTTGCTTGACGAGGTGCGCTTCCGGCCAGTCCAGCATCCGGTCCTGGCTAACGTCACCGCCGAGCCGTATCCTGACGACCCGGCGGCCTATGCGGCTCTGCTCTACCGGCAGGTATGTTCGCCGGTACGGTGGACGGATACCGTTCGCGGGATGGCCCGGGAGCAGCCAGACACTTTCCTCGAAGTCGGTCCCGGGAGAGTTCTGCGGATGCTGGCCGCGAAGACTGCCCGGGACGTGCCTTGCGCAAGCGTAGGCGACATTGAAGGCTTCAAGGAAATGTTGGCATTCCTGTCTGGCGAATCGAAGACAGCCGGATAGTCGGAGAGAGCAGTCGCAGCGTGGATGGTGGAATCCTACTCGGCTTGTGATTCCGGCATACTGCTCAATCTGTTCACTGCACGCGGCTCGGTCGCCGATGCTATACTGTAAGCAGTGTATCGTTCAATGGGGTGGGTGCGGTGAAAAAACGATTCGACCCATGTACTGTCTCGCTGGCTGTTGTCTGTCTGCTGTTTCTTCTTCTGATAACTATTTCGTGCGGCGGGGGAAGGAAAGGCTCGGTAGTCCAGGGCTTTAGCCCTGGCTCTTCGCCTGCAGACAAGACCAGCCCTGTCGCCGACGCGCCAAAGCCGCTATGGCGACGGCACGAAGGGCTGGACTACCATCCAGAAGTCTCGTTTGACGACGCTATAGCCGAACTCGACGCGATGGAAACGCCGGAGGGTGTGAATGCGGCGCTGTTTGAGGAGTTGAAGGGGGCGCTGGCTTTTCAACTAGAGTCGCGGTTTTCCAGTCGCGATTTAAACCTGGAGTGGGGACCTCCAGGTCACCACACCTTAATCGCGCGGCCTGGAGACCGCGCGTCCAGTCTTGTATCTTCGGTCTCTTCTCTGACGACTGACGACGGACGACTGATGACTGCGAAGCTCGTCTCCTCAGTGCCCACCGATGGCGGCAACTCAGTCGAGCTTGTTGTCACGGACGATGGCGGCCCGCATCTCGTGTGGTCGGAGATTAACCTGGGCGACTACGATATGAACTCCACTGTGAGCATCGCCGACATAACCCCGCTGGCGATGTTCTACGGAAACGTTGAGGGCGGCATGGAGTGGGACGCCTGGCACGAAGCTGTTGATGGCAGCGTTAACGGCAGCATCGGAATCGAGGACATCACGCCGATTGCGGTTCATTATGGAATTAGCGTGGTCGGCTACCGGGTGATGCGTCATCCCGACGGGGCCGGCGACTGGGAACTCCTCGATGAAGTTGAGCGTCCCTACGACCCGTCTCAGTCCGGCCAGCCAAAAGAGCGGCCGGAGTACGCCTTTGACGACTCATCCCCGCTAGCGGATGCTTACTACGCCGTTCAACCCACCGATGGCGACTACAACTACGGCATCCCCAGCAATGTGGCTCCCTTCGGTTCTCCGGCAGGTCCTGCACCGGATCCGCCGCCAATCGAGTCCGGTGAGCCGGGCCCTGACGAGATAGTCCTATCGCTCGGCGAAGTTGCGATGCTGGATGAGATTATTTCCGAGGAGAGCTTCACCATAAGGACTTCCTCCGGTCAGGAACATTTACTGGTTCTTACTTCTCCCAATGAGGTGGAGGAGGGCGGCGATCCCGAGGATGACTTCCAGGTTGCGGTGAGCTACGCGACTTCGGGGGCATCGTCAGTTTCCGCGCTTCCCCCTGCAGCCAATCGGAGCTGGACTCCACCTGTTCAGCCTTCATTCATGCCCGACCGTGCTGAGCAGGAACGGGAGATTGTTGAACGTTATGGTCGATTGCCCGGAACCGTAGCCAAGCGCACGGCCGCAGTGGATGACACGCGGGAATTCGATATCGTTTACCTCAACGGGAACATGAACGATGTGGATGACACTATCACCGCCCGTTGCACCAATGTCGGTTCACTGGCCGACATATGGGTGGACTTGGCGGCGGACGATGGACGCATCGCCCAGGCGTGGCTCGACAACCTGGCTGGCTGGTTAGAAAGCCGCATCGTGGGCCAGGAGGTTGCGACCTACGGCGCATTCATGGATCCGGATGAAGATAGCAAGATACTCGTTCTTTACACAGCGGCAATCAATGAAATCCCCGGCCTCGTTGGCGGGATATTCGTGGCTAACGATCTGCAGCCTGCGGCACCGGGGAGCAATTCTTCAGACATCGTGTACTGCCAGGTGCCTGATGCAACCGGCGAATTCGACGCTGGCTCACCGGTACCTGAAGCGGATTTCCTGGATGCATACATTTCCATCCCGGCTCACGAGCTTCAGCACCTGATCAACTTCTCCAATCGTCTGCGGCTACATCAAGCTGGTGAGCCCGAAGATCCGTTTATTCATGAAGAAGTCTGGCTAAACGAAGCGCTGTCTCACTTCACCGAGGATTGGACCGGCTTCGATCCCCTGAACAACTTCGTTTCGCCGGATAACTACTTGACGGCGAGCCCTTGGGTCTCGCTGCCAGGCGGCAACACCTGGAATCCCAGCATATTCAGGCGCGGGGCGGGCTACCTGCTCATACGCTATCTCACCGACAGGTTCGGTGAAGGCGTTCTTCCCGAACTCTTGCAGCGCGATGCAACGGGGCTGCCGCTTTATGGATGGGGCAATGTTCAGGCGGCTACCGGCGAAGACCTGACTACCTTACTGCTGCGTAACGGCGTCGCCATGTACGCTGCCGGACTGGGGCTGAGCACGTCTTCTCAATTCTCCTATGACGACGTGAGCATTGACGCCGAAACCGGCGCCCAGCACGGAGTCTACTTCCGGGGCTGGAATGAGAGCTACACCGGTGGTGAGTACTCGGTGACGGAGCCTCTGGCATACGTCCTCAGTTCCGACGGGCCTGCCAGCCGCACGTTCACCGCCCGGGAGAATGCGCTCCTGTTCATACGGCTGCTGCCTTCGGAGGAGAGCAGCTGCAGCTTGACTATCACTCCCATTGGGGGTAAGCCCATTCGCGCTGCCGTCTGTAGAATCGACTCGGGTGAAGTGATTCCCGAGGCCGAAGCGGGGAATCTCGCAGGTGGCGGCCTGGTGCTCGGGGAGCTCTCCTCCGCCGAGGAAGTGGACAGCTATGTAGTCACGATTCCCGAGCCGGCTCCCTACGTATTCCGTGTCGTTGCCCTCACGGCTGATATCGAGAATTTCATATTCTCCATAAACGGCAGTGCCAAGCCAAATCTCGCGCTGGATCCAGTGACGATGTCCTATGGCCCGCCAGGCGTTTACCAACTCAGGTCGAATCTAACGACTGCTGGCACGTACGATATCGACATTTCCTCGCCGGACGGGGCTGGCGCATACTACCTGCTGGTGCTACCCTACTGAGTGATGGAGACCTTCGTCGTCTCGGACGGCAAGAAGGGGCATTTGAACCAGAGCCTCGCCTTCGCTGAACTGCTGGGGTGCAGCCCGCGCGTGCTTCAGATCCGCCCGTTGCCGGGGACGCGGGAACCGCTGTCGCGTTTCTTCTCGCCTGTCTTTCCGCCCCGGAAATACCCGCGCGGATGGCTTTCGTGGGTGCTGGAGACGTGCTTTGGTGCGGCTGAACCGACCGATTGCCGCGAGGGCCCGTTGATCATCTCTGCCGGCACGACGTCTGCTATTCCCGCGCTAGCACTTGCAGCGCGTAATGGGGGTAGGACGCTGCACATCCTGAAGCCCACGTTTGTACCGCCACGTTTGTTCGACGTAGTCGTGTTACCGCAGCACGATGTGGCGGGGCGGGTTCCGCGCAACGTTCTTACGTTGCCCGTCGCGCTTGGTCCCATCGGCGGTCGCTCGCTGGAGGGCTCGCTGAGTGAGATGAACCGGCGCATGGGCCTGACGCGGGAGCCCGAACGCGGTCTCATTGCGATGCTCATCGGCGGCGACTCGGCACACCGCAGGATGCTGCCGGAGCTTGTGCTGCCTGAAGTAAACGGCGTGGTGTCGTTCGCCCGAGAGCGCAGCCTGAGAATACTGCTCACCACGTCGAGAAGGACGCCGGCTGAAGTGGAGGACGCGCTGGGCGAGCTGTCAACGCGTGAGGCTGACGCCTTTTGCTTCTGCGTGTGGGGACGGAACGACGAGTACAACCCGGTTCCGGCCTTTCTTGAACTCGCCGATGCCGTAGTGGTCACAGAGGACAGCGTGTCCATGGCTTCCGAGGCGATTCTAACAGGCCATCATCCGCTCATACTCCCATTGAAGCCAATCGGAGGCTCACACAAGCTGGAGCGTTTTCACCAGTACCTTTATGAGCGGAAGCTTGCGCTGCCGCTGCGTGCGTGTGAGGATAATCGTCTGCTGTGGGAGTCCGCTCTTGCGCTGGAGCGGCGCGACCGTGAGGCGGTATATAATGCTATAGGCCTCCCGGAGCTGTTGCGGCAGGCGCGGGAGTTGCTGGGCCTGGAAGTTGTCTCAAGACACGGACATACAACAGGAACGTAAGAAGCTAAAGCAAGGCGCATACCTGACGCTCACTCACCTGCGCATCTATTTGGGTTTCTTCTTCCCCTTGGCGATGCTGATTCTTGGGCGCTTGAATGTGCCGATGCTCGTGGTGGGTGCAGTTTTAGTCCTGTGCGGCGTGGGGCTCAGGCTCTATTCCGCCGGCGTACTGCGCAAGGACAGAAGGCTTCAACGCACCGGTCCGTACAAGCTGTGCCGCAACCCGCTGTATCTGGGCACCATCCTTCTTCAACTGGGATTTGCTTTCGCTTCCGGTGTATGGAGTTTCGTTATTCTGGCTCTCGTCGTGTTCGCAGCTATTTACACCGCGGTAATACTGCTGGAGGAGCGCTGGCTGACGAAGGTGTTCGGTGAGCCTTATGAAGAATACATACGTGAGACGCCGCGATTGCTCCCGACTTTCCGGTCGCTGCAGGAGTCGATTGTACGCGTGCCTTACTCTTTCAGACAGGCCTACTCCAACCACGAGCACAAAACAACGATTGCCGGCGTCATTGGAGTTATTCTCTTTCTGATAAAATACACGCTGAGTTTATGGATCCTGCCCATCAACCTCTGGTAGAGCGTCGGTTCAGCAACATCCTGGCCCTGGATTTATCTTTCATAGGGGACCTTGTGATGCTCTCGCCGGCGCTGAGGCGTCTTCGGGAAACGTACCCCGGCGCCCGGCTCACGCTTGTGGGTCAGCCGATTGCGTGGGAGTTGTTTCGTGCGGGCAACCTGGTTGATGAAGTCGTGGTATGGGACAAGCGGGGTGCGGATCGCGGGCTGGGCGGCCAGCTGCGGCTGGCGCGGCGCCTGCGACAGAATCATTACGATGCGGCGTTCATCTTCCACCGATCCTTTGGGTCCGCGCTCGTCGCGTATCTTGCACGCATACCGGTGCGGGTGGGATACCGCCATGAACTCCGCGACTTCATGCTGACTCACCGGGTAAAGCAGCCCGAGTTGCCCGAGCACCTGACCCGGGAAAACCTGCATCTCCTCGACGAAGTTGGCATACCGGGAGAGGAAACGCCGGTGGAAGTGGATGTCGATCGCACCTGCGAAGACGACTTCCTCAAGCGGATGAAGCATCGCCTGGATGTCAACGGCCGTCCAATAGTGCTCGTCTGCCCGCTCGGGGGCTGGCCCACGAAGAGCTGGCGACCGCAACTGATTAACCGCCTGCTTGACCGGTTCGCCGTGCACGATGCAACGTTTGCGATTGTCGGCGCTCCGGGCGAAGAGCGATACGCAGCTGACATCTACTCGGTCAACAATGAGGTGGTCAATCTTGTAGGACGAACAACGCTGCGCGAGCTCGTGTACCTCGTGCAGCGGGCGGATGTGGTTGTCTCGCCGGATACGAGCGTGGTTCACCTGGCGAATGCGGTGGGAACGCCGGTGGTGGCGTTGTTCGGGCCGACGGCGGCGGAGCGTTGCGGGCCCTCTCCCGGCTCGCAGGCTTCGGTGATATACGGTAAGGTGAACTGCCTGAAGTGCTATCTTAAGAAGTGCAACAAAGAGCCTTTCTGTATGGACACGATTACGCCGGAGGAGGTCAAGGCGGAGGTGGACCGTTACCTCGCGCGAAAACCGATTTCCGGCAATGCGGAGTGAACTGTGAAGTTGGAAGAGCTTATTGACGCAATGGGTGGCGGCCGGGTGGCGGTGCTGGGAGACCTCATCTGCGACCGCTTCATCTATGGCGAAGTGGGTCGCATTTCGCCTGAAGCGCCGGTGCCCGTAATGCGCGCCGGGCGCGAGGAATTCCGTGCGGGCGGTGCAGCGAATGTGGTGCACAACATCATCGCGCTTGGCGGCGACGCCGAGGCCTTCGGGATAATCGGCGACGACAGCAACGCCCGGATGTTGTTGGAACACATGCACTCCTTCGGCTCAGGCACGCAGGGGATAATCACGGTAAGCGGAAGGCCCACGACGATAAAGACCCGGCTCGTGGCCCAGAGCCAGCAGCTTCTGCGGGTGGATGAGGAAGTGACAGAGGCAATCGACACACGCGCAGAAGACAGCATTCTTGGCGCTATGAAGACAACACTTGGAGAATGCCAGGTTCTCGTCATCAGCGACTACGACAAAGGCGTGCTCACGGAGCGCCTCGCGCGTGAAGCCATCGCGCTCTACCGGGGCGCGGGCAAGCGGGTGATCTGCGACCCCAAACCGGCGAACATCCCGCACTTCAAGGGAGTTACGCTGCTCACACCCAACCGCAACGAAGCATTCCTTGCCGCCGGGATTGCGCGTGTGCAGCCGGATTCGCTGGAGGTGGCCGCCCGCAGGATTCGCGACGTGGTTGAAAGCGACGCTGTGGCGATAACTGCGGGCGCAGACGGAATCTACCTTCTGGCTGGCGACGACTTCATGCACATACCGGCCGAGGGCATCGAGGTCTACGATGTGGTCGGCGCGGGCGACACCGTTTGCGCGACAATTGCGCTGGCTCTGGCGACGGGGGCGGATTATGTAGAAGCCACAACACTCGCGAACTACGCCGCAGGCATCGTCGTCAGCAAGCTGGGATTGGCCACGGTGAGCGCGGAGGAGTTGAAAGCGCGGGTAGCAGGCGGATAGAGATGCTGAGTGCTGAAATAGCGGAGTTACTGGAGAAGGCTCAAGCATCCAACGAGACCATTGTCTTCACCAACGGGTGTTTTGAGCTGTAATCCGCAAGTTCCGCAGCGGCATGTGGCCGAAGGCCTAGGCGGAGGCGGAACCTATCTGAAGAAGCACTTGAGAATGGGACTTTCGGTGCCAGCGGGTCGAATCTGCATTTGACAAAGGAGGGATCGAAGAATGGAGGGTGCGCAATTGAAAAGACTGGAAAGGCGCATAGCTTGTCTGGAACGGCAGAGGAATCTGCTGACAGTGCTATTTATGTTATGGGGCATAGGTGTTGGCCTATCGTTCCTGGTCTCCGCTACAACGCAGGGCGGCAGGCCACAAGCGGTCCAGGCACTGCGCTTTGACGTAGTGGACGAGGACCGAAATGTGTGTGGTGCACTCGGGCCACCCGCTGACGGAAGTCGAGGAGTAGCGCTGTTTGACGCCAACTATCATGAACGTGCCTTATTTTTTCTTGGTCGAAGTGGAAGCACCGCGCTAGTCTTGAAGGATGTGAATGGCTCTCCGCGTGTAGCGTTGGGGCTTTCTTGTGGCGGAAGTCCGGCCCTAAGACTCTACGATGAGGATGGAGCGATTCGCTCAAGGCTTGCTATTCGCCCAGACGGGATTGTGGACCTTGAATTGTCTGACGGAAGCGAGACGGGCTGCTTGTCCTTGGAGCTTTCTCAAGACGGGGTGCCTTGCATGACCATGCGCGGTTCCGAGGGACACGAGCGCCTAGCACTTGGGGTGCAGGCAAATGAGAGTGCGGGCCTATCGCTGTGGGAGCGCGAAGGCAGAGCTGGCATTCAACTCAACGTGAATGCGGACGGTATGTCCCACATTGGCCTGCATGACCACGAAGGCGACCTTCGCGGGATGTTTGCGATGCTCTCAGAATGTATGCCCTGGATTCAGCTATGGGACGATGACAAGAACTCGCTCTTCATGGCTCCTTGAGCCGTGTATAATCTGCCTGATGGGGATTTCACCTGAGCTGGAGCGGAAGCTCGCGGAACTGCGCGCATCCGGCAAGAGCATCGTCTTCACCAACGGGTGTTTTGACCTGTTGCATCCGGGGCACATCCATCAGCTTCGCGAGGCGAGGGCGCAGGGGGATTTCCTCATCGTGGGCCTGAACTCCGACTCCAGCACGCGGCGGCTGAAGGGCGAGGGCAGACCGATGCTGCCCCAGGACGCGCGCCAAGAACTGCTCGAAGCTATCCGCTACGTGGACGCCGTAGTCATCTTCGACGAGGACACACCGGAAGCTCTCATCCGCGAAGTGCGCCCCGACGTGCTGGTCAAAGGCGCGGGATATGAAATCAAAGACATTGTCGGCGCGGAGTTAGTTAAGGGATACGGCGGCCGCGTGCACCGTGTGCCGATGCTGCCCGGATATTCCACAAGCGAGCTGCTATCAAAGCTCAAGTAGCGGAATATGGTTCGGCGGACACTCAGCGTGCTCAGCGACCTTATAGCGAGCGTCGCCGGGCTTATGTTTCCCCAGTACTGCATTTTCTGCGGCGAGCTGGCGGAGACGCTGGTGTGTGATGACTGCGCTGCAAAGCTCACTTCTGTCCAGCATCCCATCTGCCCGCGCTGCGGCAAGCCGCTGAAGACCGGCGTAGCGCGCAGCGAATGCTTGCACTGCTCCAGCCATCGCTGGTATGTTGATACTGCGCGGGCGCTCTTTGTCTACGAAGGCGAGGGGCGCGATGCTTTGCACCGCTTCAAGTACGGACGGCGACGCGGGTTGGCACGGTTTTTTGGCAGAGAGCTCTCACGTCAGGCGGGAGACCTGAACCGCCTGGGTGCGCTCTTCAACTGGGAATTCGGTGAAGAGCCCGAAATGGTGGTTCCAATGCCGCTGCATTGGGGCAAGCGCTTTCTCCGGTGGTTCAACCAGAGCGAGTTGATACTCAAGTTCTACGCGCCGTCACTTGGCCTGCCGGCGGAGCCTTCAGTTCTGAAAAGAACCAAGTTCACGCATTCGCAGGTAGGGCTGACCGAACCCCAGCGGTTCGTCAACGTTCGCAAGGCTTTTACCGTTCCTAAACGAGCAGCCGATCGCGTGCGCGGGAAGCGCATCCTGCTGATTGACGATCTGGTGACCACCGGCGCGACTCTAAACGCTGCAGCGCGTGCGCTGAAGGACGCTGGCGCGAAGAAGGTCTACGCGCTGTCCTTCTTCACTGCCACGTTGAAGTGAGCAGGGCTGCTTGCGTCGCTGTCGGTAAAGCCGTTCCGGAGAGTCATGTCCGGCTTGAAAACTCGCAGGACGGCGGGTAGAATAGCTCGCACTGCGGGGACGTAGTGTAGAGGCCTAACATACTTGCCTGTCACGCAAGAGATCGCGAGTTCGAATCTCGTCGTCCCCGTTTCGTGGCCTTACCTGTCACATATCAACCGGCTCTCCGCGCTGGTGCGTTCCCCGTCTGGCTTGAAAGGTGTAGGTTTTCAGCCCAATCCCGGTTCATGACGGGCGATGGTAGAATAACCTCGGATTGGTGAATTTCTGGAACACAAGCTGTGCGGCTTCCCGCGCGAACGCAATGCGAAACCGATATGATTCCCGCGCTTCCCTGCGCGACTTCACGAGGAGCTAGTCGCTTATGACCGAAATGAGCGTGACGATCCTGCGCGTGGCGCTGTTCGTGTATCTCGCCTCCACAGCCGCGTATCTGGCCCACGCGACCTTTGCCCGGCGCAATGCAGTGGGAGTTGTGGCGTACGCAGCCCTGGCCGTTGCATTTGCCCTGCACACAGTCTTTCAGGTTATCCGCGTCGTTGAGTACTGGTCGCAGCACCAGGCGTTCATTCTCCCAACAGCCTCATTCATTGAGGCGGTAAGCTACTGCGCGTGGATGGTTGCGCTGGTTTACCTCGTGGCGGAACGGTTCATCAAGACACGGCTCTTTGGTGCGGCAATTGGAGCTGCGATAGTCCTGCTTCTCGGTTATGCGATGCTTCATGGTTCAGAGATGGTTCCCCGTCCGCTGATTCCAGCGCTCAAGAGTCCCTGGCTCAACATACATGTCACGGCGGTAATCCTCTCCTACGCGGGATTCCTGTTCAGCGCCATCGCAGCCGTCTTCTACCTGCTGCGATTGCGCGGAATACGCTGGGTGGAGAACCTGTTTGCAAACCTGACGCTGGAGGATCACGACATGCTCACCTACAGGTTCGTCGTTTTCGCCTTTCCCATTCTTACTGTGGGGATCATCACGGGAGCCATCTGGGCCGACCAGGCCTGGGGGCGTTTCTGGGGCTGGGATCCCAAGGAAACCTGGAGTCTCATTACGTGGCTCATCTGGGCGGGTTACCTTCACACCCGATTGGCGTTTGGCTGGCGGGGCGCCCGAAGCGCCTGGTTCGCGATACTCGGAATCATCTCCGTCTTCATCACGTTTTTCGGTGTAAGTTTCCTCGCCGCCTATTTCAGTGTGGAATCGCTGCACACCTATTAAATTGGATTGAGTGAATGGATAGCCAATCCAAGCATAGCGCTTCAGAGCCTTCCCGGAATGGCGTGAATGCAGCCGGTATAGGCTCTCGCGAAGGCTCGAATGGCAAAGAAGCCTACGAGCCCGGCCTGTTCGACCTGATGTGGAAATGGCTCAACTCCCTCACGGTGGTCATATGGGTGCTGGTTGTGATCGCGCTTCTTTCGATCCTGGGCACTGTGGTTCCGCAGTGGAATCAGGTGCCCGACGCCAGCGAAGCGGCTTATCTGGCCCGCTTCGGCGAGTTCAAGTGGTCACTGATCAAATACTTCGGCCTGCACCGTCTCTACTCCGCGTGGTACTACGTCGCGCTCAACACGTGGCTGGCGGTAAGTGCAACCGTATGCACTATCAAAAAGCTCCGCTACGCGGTTCGGGCGCAACGAGATCCGATTGTAATCCGTTCACCGGACTTCTATCGCACGGGCAAGGTTCACCGCTCGGGCGAAGCGCTGGACGCGCCCCAGGTTGAAGAGCGGCTGCGCAGTGCCCGTTTTCGCGTGTTGGAGGCCGAAGCTCCGGACGGTTCTGTTCACATGCTCGGACAGCGCGGCCTCATCAGGCTCTGGTCGATTGTGGCGTTGCATCTAAGCATCATCATTCTCCTTCTTGGCGCAGTGGCGAGCGGGATTTACGGCGTGCAGGGGAATGTCGCCGTTGAGCCAGGCACAACCGTTGCCGTCACGATTGACCCGTCGGAAGGAAAGCCCGAATGGCTGGACAGATTCCTGGATACCCACGTGAAGCCGCGCGACTTCCTGTTCACGCTTCACAGCTTCAACATTCCGATGGATGTGCTCAAGACCGGGTTCCCCGGTGACCTTGCCGGTTCCGGGCAGAGTCGCCTCCACGAGTTTGAGCGTCTCATCGTCCGGCAGTACACATCGGATCTCTCGGTGAGTGTTGGCGGCACAGAGCGGCGGAAGCAGGACCTTTCCGTGAACTGGCCGATGCGGATTGCCGGTGTCAGCATCTACCAGAACGCCTACCGTTACATAATCCCCCTTCACATCTATTACGATGGGACAGAAGTTCCCTCCGACCTGATCACAACCGGCTCTGTGCTTGCGGTTTCCGCGAGAGGGGCTTTCGACCAGCGGTCAAATCCTTACGGACGTTACATTGTTGAGGTTCTCGATTTCAAGCAGGGCGAGGTTTACGACGGCAATGATCTGACAGAAGTACTTCCACCCACGGCGCTTCTTCACATTTATGAGCCCCAGACGGGGCTTTCAGCCGTCCAGCTTGTCGACCCAGCCAATCCCGCTGAAACCTCCGGCATGGTCGTGAAGATGGGGTCGGCGGAAGAAGTCGTCAGCGTTTCCATCTTCACCTACAAGGACGACACAGGTATTGACATCGTGTATTTCGGCTCGATTCTCCTCTCACTTGCGTGTCTGCTGGCGTTATGGGTTGGCTATGACCGGGTTCGAGTGCGCGTAAAGGATGGGAAGTCCGACTGGCGCTTCATCCGCCAGGGGTTGCAGATAGGGCTTGCGCGGGTTCTTGACGACCTCGTCCGCGGCCACGCTAGGAACTCGGACTAGGACCGATTCGGCACACTTGCCATCGTCCGTTTGAGCTGTGCGCATCGACCAAAGCCAGCTAGAACCAGCAACGATTCTGCGCAGCATTCAGCTCTCGAGTCTGCCACTAAACTCGCTGCTGTTTCGAGCCGCCGTTGCGCTCATCTCCTGCAAAGCCTACAATACGTGTCTATGCTCACAGGAATGAGCTGGCAGGAGGCCCAGAGTCGGTTGCTGGCGTGGGCCCGTCCGCTGGGCACAGACACAGTGCGTCTGCGCCACGCTTTGTCTCATTATTCGGCGGTGGATGTGCTCGCACAGTCTCCGTATCCCGCGCACAACCTGGCCGAAGAACGGGGTTACGCACTGAGTTATGATGCGCTGAAGGCACGCTGGGACAAGGATGAGCTTCCGCTCTTCAGGTTCGGTGGCAATCTTGGTGGGCGGCACACGTTCAAGCGGCAGGTCTCAAGCGACCAGGCAATGCTGGTCGATATTGGCGCTTTTCTTCCAGATGCATACGACCTGGTCGTTCCCGAAGACGAAGTCGAGCGGAGAGACAACGAGGTTGTGGTGAAGGCGCGCTCGGAGAGATACAGCGGTGTTATCCGCCGGGGACAGTTCATCCCCGAGCAGAAAGCGCTGTTGTCCAAAGGTCGCCGCATCTCATACGCTGGCTACACGGCGCTCTACAGCCAGCCGGTGGAAGAGGTCGACGTGTTGCGCAAGCCGATCATCGGCTCGCTCGTTCTCGGTTCCGGCCTGCACGACCCTCACGCGGTAAAGGTGCCCAAGGACTCGATTCCCGAGCTTCTCTCCCCCATGATGATGGGCATATGCGCACGCTGGCAGTTCCCATTCATCTCCTTGGGGGTTCAGGAGTCACACAGAAGTGTCGGCGAGGCAGTGAGCCGGGCATCGGAGCAGGCGGAAATCCTGGTTGTCTCGGGCATCCTTTCCTCGTCTCAATGGCAGGCCTTCACGCGCATGCTCGGCGAGACGTGGGAGCTGCGGGTTGAAGGTCTCAACCACCCGCTGTGCGGCAGGCTCTGTATGGCTGCGCGGGAAGGGAGGTGGCTCTTCTTCCTACCCTATCATCCGCCCATGATACAGGCTCTTCTCACGCTGCTCATATTCCCGTTCGTTACGCGTGTGATGGGAGACGAACACGGATATGTTCCCTTCGTGTCCGCAAGGTCGCTGGAGACCGTTGAAGTGAAAGATCGGCGGGACGATATCTGGGTTGGACGCGAGGAGTCCACAGGCGAGTTTATGAATGTCGCGCAGGTTAAGCTAATCTGCCAGATATCCAGTGCGACGCTTACCTCCCTGGCTGAAGGCACCTGCTTCGCTATTCCCCGAGTATCGAGCGATCGCATTGAGGCGCACAGTGACCTGGCGATAGTCCGGTACTAGCGCAATCGAACGCTCCTGGCTGGCTTTTCGTCTCCCTTTCGGGTTCGCAACGGCGAATCCGGTGCTACAATTGAAGCTTCCGGCGATGATAGGAGGTTTGGGTAAAGCACGCCGCCCCGGCGGTGCGTGCGGGTCATCACACGCGCTTCGATGCCGAGCAGGGGCGAACTACTGGCGCGCGCCGGCGGTTGCGCTCACCTGCTTGCTGCTGGTGATTCTTTTTCCTGCATGGGCAATAGCGGGAGACTCCATTGACGTCGTGCATCCCGATAGCGATTCAGCGCCACGGAAAGCCGACACTGTGGTGGGTAAGGAGGCGGAACTTGCACCTGATGAATCCACCCCGGCACCTTCTGAGCCGACACAGGTGGCTGAGAATGGTGTGGACGAAATCGAAGACGAGTCTGCCGGAGACAGCGTGTCTGTTTCCACGAAGACAGTCGTTCCAATGTCCAAGAGCCTAACCATCCCACTTACAGAGGGTGCGATGTACCTTGAAGCGTACGACCGGCTGGAGTTTGACCGCAGCGCGGGAACGGCGATCCTGGAGGGAGACGCTCTCATTGTGATTGACGATTTAGAGATAGAGGCTGACTACATCGAGCTGAACGACCGGGCCAAGAATGTCTACCTCCGGGGCAGTATCGCCCTACAGCAGAAAGACGATGTCATGTTTGCCGACGAAGGCTACTACAGCTACGACACGAACGAATTCTCTTTCATCAATGTCTCCGGCAACACAGGCGGCACCGAGATAGGCGGAACCGTCTACTTCAAGGCTGATGAGGCGAAGGGTAGAATGGACGATTTTGACATGTGGAACGTGTGGGCTACTTCCTGTCCGCCCCACTGTAAGATATACGAATACGAGCTCCGCGCACGGAAGGCCAGAGTGCATCGGGACAGCAGTCTGATGCTGCACCACGTCTACATCTACGTAAGGGAGCGCAAGATAATGTTCGTGCCCGAACTCGCGTTTCCCCTTAAGAGATACAAGCCCTTGCGGCAAACGGAATCGCCCATCCAGCAGGATTTCGGGATGTCGCCGTATGAAGGATACTACTCGAAGTTCGCCTATACGTACATGAATGAGTACTCGGAGGTTATAGGCGCGATTCTGCTGGGTGTCGCTTTGCTCGAGCTCACACAGAAACAGGGGCCCGGTACCGGCCTACGCCACGATTTCGCAACCCCGCTCGGCTTAACGACAGTGCGCGGTTTCTATCAGCGGCAGGTTGAGGGCGAGAAGGACGAGAAAACAGGCGTTGTCTATGAGCCGCAAATCAACTACGAGTACGAGCTGTTGCAGGAGCTCAAGCTCACCGATAACATTACCGGGGATCTCTCCACTAACCGGGTGAATCTCCCCACATCCTTCCGTGGCCGTAAGAACACAATGAGCAGCAAGCTGAATCTGACTTACAAGCGGCCGAAGGGAAACATCAGTCTTTCAGGAAGCCAGAATCTGAACATCAGGACCACTTTGCCGACAGTCGAAGGTGGAGAAGTTACGCGGACGCAGACAAACTCCACAAAAGCCAACTTCTCGTTCACCCATAAGATAAACCGTAGGACAAACCTCAATATCACGCAGACACTTGACGGTAACAAGACAACCGCAGGGGTGCCGATGGATCTGTGGGGCAACTTCAATGGCAGGTTGACCTACACGCGTCCCGACCACAGCATAGCGCTTGAGTACCAGGAGACGGGGATGGACTTCGATGGAGACCGCAATACGGAGGATGTAAACCGGTCGTACAGGAAACTGCAACCCGGGTTGACGTGGAACATCAGGCGGTCGGCTTTCGGGAAAAACACCCCATTCACCGGTGTGACGATGAATCTTGAGAGGAGATACGAACGCCGCGGCAGCGAAGATGATCCGCGCTCTACGACTCGATTCAAGGTAAACACAGGGCTGGGCAGGACTTTCAAGGGCAAGAGTACGACGCTCACGACATCCCTCGACTTCGCGCAATACATGTATGGTGACGGCAACGCCCAGTACTCGTTGAAGCCTTCGTTCAGGTTCGATTATGACAACCGGGATTGGTTCTCCTTTGGAACCCGGTGGTCGCGTACGGTGCAAAACGGGGTGAAGAACCCGCCGGTGCTGGGTGACAGAACCCGCTCGTCGCACACCACGAGCTTCAATATGGGTTTCTACAATGAGCGATGGTGGAAGCTCACCTTCCGTAGCGGCTACAATTTCCACCGGAAGGAATGGACCAAACTATCCTCCACGTGGAAGCTGTATCCCTCGCCGGATCTGGACCTGACCTTTACTTCGGGCTACAACATAGAGAGAAAAACCTTTTCCAATCTCACCACAGAGGCCAGCTATAGTGCGCCTTCAGGAAACTGGTGGCTCAACTGGCGAATGACCACGAAACTCCAGGGGTACGGTATTACGAGCCGGCCAGTGCCGTTCGAGAGTTATCGTTTCACATACTCGCGCAGGTATAAGCGCGGCTGGAGTTTCCATGCCACCGGCACCAAGAGCAGTCGGATTTTCGACCGCGTGCAGATCCAGAAGCGCAGCACCTGCACGACGATGAATATGGGTTACTCGTCATATCGCGATGAATACTACGTGAGCTTTTTCATCAATGCCTTCCCGAGGTATCCAGTGGAAGTGCAGGCGAAGGAGGGAACCACAGGCGGCTGGGAATTCGACATGTCCACTCCCGCCAGTGGTTGGTTCGACATCCCGGGCCTGGCGAGCGGCTTGGGAGGCGCGTCAGGGGGCTATGCCGGGTATTACTAGGTAGTACGGCTCCGGGGGGTGGCGGGCGCTGCAATCCTACTCCCCGCTAACCTGCTTCTCCAGGTCGAGATCGAGGACGGTGGCCATTCCCCGCACGCTGTCATAATCGCTGTCGCTCGCCAAAACGAGGTCTTCAACGTTGTAGATATCGTACATCGCCTGCTTGCCTTCTTCAGTATGCACCAGGTCCAGAAGCGCCTGGGTTATCGCTTCAGCGACTTCAGGCGGAACATCGGCGGCAATCGCCACCGTATCCGATGGGATTGGATCGGTCTTCCCGATGATCTTCGTCTGCTCGAAGATCTCGGGCATCGTCTCGCTGAACTTCTCGCGCGCGTCGTCATAGATAGCACCGGCGGCAACACTACCCATGTACACCGCCAGCACCGCGCTGTCGTGACCGCCTGCGAAGACATACCGCTCAAGGTCGGTATCGGGGTCAACACCGTGTTTCAGCAGAAGCGCCCGGGGGTACAGATGCCCCGATGCGCTGGCGGCATCCACGAAGGCGAATGTCTCGCCCTTCAGGTCTTCCAGTGTCTCGACGCCGGAATCCACTCGCGTGATGATTAGGCCGTAGTAAGTATCCTGCCCGTGGCGCACGACTTTGAGTACCACTTCAGCCCCGTTTCTCTGGTGGGCCAGCACGTAGGCAAGCGTTGGCAGCCAGGCGACCTGCACGTGTCCTTTGCCGAGCGCTTCGACGACGGCGATGTAGCTTGTCGCGACGTAGTCCTTGAACTTGTAGCCGGTCTCGTCCTGCAGCATCTGCATCAGCGTCCCTGCACCCTCGACAATCTTCTCCGCCTCCGTGGATGGGACGAACGCCATCACTATGGGCTTCTTGTCGGTGCCCATAACAGGCCCCGAATCGGCGTCGCCATGCCCGACCGGTTGGTTGCACGTGCTGACGGCAAGCATGATGACAACGAGCAGTGCGATGCATGCAGGCTGAATGAGTTTCTTCACGCTGCTGATTCTAGCAGAGGTACATTCTGAAACTGCCATTATGCTGGAGAAACGAGCGACTCCGCGGAGTGCCTTGGCACGCTCGGTTGAAACAGGCTTGGAGGTTGAGGCTGTCTCGCGTTCCGCATATTCCTTTACGGTATAATGAACTCAAGTATGGCAGTTGCACGCAGATACTGCGCAATCCGGGAGGAAAAAAAGGATGTTTATTCCTTATAAAGGAACGATCAAATGGTTATGTCTGGCTACGCTCCTGTTAGCGATAGCGCTGCTCGTGGCGTTCGCGGGCTGCGGCGGGCGCAAAGGCAAGACCTCGGTTCAGCCGGGCATCAATGTAGCGACCCCTGTGACGGGGACGCAGACTGAGACAACGCTGACGCAGGAGCTTGCGGACCTGGACGCGCTTCCGGTGCCGGAGGGTGTTGACCCATCGCTTTTCCAGGAACTCAAGGACGAGCTTGCGCGGCAGCTAAGCGAAATGGCGTCCGGCAGGATCGTGTCCACGCCGCCCACGGGCGACGCTAACGTAGTGGACGATCTTGTGCTCATCGACTACGGCTCCGATGTCTATTCCCTCAGCTGGCACTACCGCAACAGCGGTGACTACGACCAGGACGGAGCCGTCGGCATCTCCGATATCACGCCGATTGCCATGCATTACGGCGAAGCTGTAGAGGAAGATTACTCGTTGCTGGACGTCATTGACGGAAGCGGCAACGACGTAATCGACATCGCCGATATTACTCCGATAGCTATGAACTATTCCAGCGAGGTTGCAGGCTATTCAATCCAGGGCGCCGACGACCTGGAAGCCCCGTTCACCGAGATAGGCACCGTGCCGTTTTCTGCGGGAACCGGTGACGGTTGTCTGAGCTTCACTCACGGTCTATCAACGCTGGCGAATCTTCTCTACCAGGTGGTGCCCTTCGACGCCGTCCCCGAAGAAGGAGTGCCATCGGGCGTGGTTTCAACGGCAGAAATGGCGTTCAACCCCACATCCGATATCGTGCTGAGCGGAGGTACGTACAACTTCTCCTTCATCAACATCCCTGCCGGTGTCACCGTTACGGTCGAAGGAGACGCGGTCTTTAATGTGAGCGGCGACATCAACATAGAAGGCACGGTCGTAGGCGACGGCTACGGGATGGACTTCCAGGGCCACGGTGACATTACGATTACGGGAACCTTGGACAACAGCACTCCCGGCGACCCCGAGGATGCGGGCGACCTGATAATCCATACCGATGACGGCGCAATAGTCATCGGCACCGAGGACACTCCGTCGACTCTGGACTCTTCGGGCAATCTGGACATCAGCAATGATCCCACCATCGAGGAGTGGGAGTTCGACGTATTGCCGGATGAACTTTCAGAGACCCAGCTCCCACCGGTTGGGTTGGCAACGGCGGATATCATCCACGACACCGTCCTGCCTGAATTGCCAGTCGAGATATCGTTCTTCGGCGACGGCGCGGACCCCGACGGCGGGCCGGTAACCTACGAGTGGTCTTTCGGCGACGGCGGCTCCTCGACCGAAAAAGACCCGGTGCATGAGTACGTTTCCGTGGGTTTCTACGATGTGGTCCTCACGATAACGGACGATGACGCGGAAAGCTGCCAGTCGTGGATTCGCGTTGTAATAGACGACGGCGACCTGGACATCCCCGACGAGCCTGCGGTCTGGATAGAGCCGTCAGATATCGTGGTCGAGGCTGACCAGGAAGTCTTCTTCAGCTCGGAAGCCCTGGACCCCCAGGGGCTTGATCTAACCTATTCCTGGGATTTCGGCGATGGCGGGGACTCAACGGAATCCGATCCTTCGCACACTTATACGACCTCCGGTCGCTACCAGGTGGCACTCGTCGTCACTGACACAGGCCTAAACGAATCAACTGCAACTGCGTCCATCTACGTCTTCTCGCCCACTGCTACGTCGTCGCTCTCGGCTTCGCAGATTGTGCAGAATCCCGACGGGTCCTACAACATAAACTACAACGGTGGCTCGGCTCAGCCGGGTCGCAAGGGCAAGCGTGCGCGGCTTCGCTGCCGGGGCGACACGGTCATCAACGGCGGCAACATTAAGGCGCAGGACGGTGGTGACGGCGTGGACCGCGCAGGCGTGAGCGTTCGCGGTGGGAGCGGCGGCAAGGGCGGCAGCCTGCAGATACTCGTTGCGGGAGAGCTGGAGGTTAGAGGCGGTACGACCTTCGCCAGCGGCAATGGCGGCGACGGTGGAGCTGCCGACGCTGACGCGCCCGCTGGAGGAAACGCGTACGCTAGAGGCGGCAAAGGCGGCGACGCAGGCTATAGTCTCAGGATCGCTGCGACGCAAGGCCTGAAATTCACCGGCGCGGTCACAATGAATCCTGGTAGCGGCGGCGATGGTGGTCAAGCTACCGCCGACGGCGGTGATGGAGCTGCCCAGTGTCCCCAGGGACGGGACGGCGGCAGGGCTTCCGCTTACGGCGGCACTGGTGGTAAAGGCTCAAAGTCTGTTGCCATCCGGGGAAACGTCGTTGGGCTCGCAAACGTGTCGGTCGAAGGCGGGCAGGGCGGCATCGGCGGCTGGGCTGAGGCAACTGCTGGAGACGGCGGCGACGCTAACTGCGTGACTACCGCGACCGGTGGCGACGGAGACAAAGCCTATGCCAAGGGCGGCAGGGGCGGTAACGCCTATCTATCAGGCCAGTTCGGCGCCTTTGGAGCAATTGCGGCGGATGCTTTCAAAGCCGGAGACGGCGGTAACGGCGAAGCCTGGGGCGGCTACGGTGGCGCTGCCATCGCTAACCCGCCAGGGCCAACGGACGCGACCGGCGGTGATGGCGCTAAAGCGATGGCCATCGGCGGCAAGGGAGGCTCGGGAAGGACCGCCGGTGATGGTGGTGACGCTGATGCTTTCGGCGGGTACGGCGGACCAGCCACTGCTCTGCCGGAACACGGCGCAGCCTGCCAGGCCGGCAAGAGCGCGACCGCAAACGGCGGGAACGGTGGCGATGCCTATTCGCGTTACGGCAAATCCGGACGAGGTGGCGGTGTGGATGGCCAGGCCACTTCCGACGCCGGAGAGGGCGGCAGCGCTACAGCTACCGGTGGAAACGGTGGTGACTGTAACGTGTGTCCGGGTGGTGCAGGCGGTGACGGAGGCGCTGCTACGGCGACTGGCGGTGAGGGCGCAGATGCCACCGGCAACGGTAGCAAAACCGGAGGTAACGGCGGTAATGGTATGGCTACCGGTGGTGATGGCGGAGACGGCGCGAGCTGCTGCGTGAAGTTCTTCGAGCAGCAAGGTGGAGATGGCGGCGACGGCGGCGATGCTACCTCCACGGCTGGCAATGGCGGCAGCCCGGACGGTACCGGCGGTGGTAATGACGGGAAAGCTGGTGACGGCGGTGACGGCGGTGACGGCTGGGGCCCAGGCTCCGGCGGAGCCAAAGGTATCGGAACCAATGTCCCTAACGGAGCGGATGGTGTGGATGGCAACCCGTGCCCGCCCTGGACCATCTGGTACATCTACCTGTCGACGATTGACCCGGGTCCGATCGAGCCCGGAATCCCCCACGACCTGGACGTCTACCTGGATGACAAGACAACAAAGACCGGCTACACCGTGGAGGCTTACTTCCTGACCGAAGCAGAATTTGGAGATCCTGTGGGCTACGACAAGGAGGCTGATTCTCTCTTCGTCAACCCGGCGGGCGCCGTCATATTCGACCTAATAAACGTGGTTCCGGATTTCCCTGTGGGCAGAGTGGAGGTGGAGATTAACCACTACAGCACGGAGGCTAACTCAATTCTGCTCAGTGGATATTACGATGGCGAGGAAGTGGCATATGTCGGCAACACCGCGGGTTCGGGTGACCTGGTCCACGAAACCCTGAAGCTGCCGCCTCCGCCTGGTGGAGTGCCCTACTATGATTCATTCGGGTTGTGGGGCTACGACTACTTCGAAGTTGAGTGCTGGTGGATCGAGATCGTTGATCCGTAAGGCGCGTTTTCGCGCTGGATATTACTAAGCAGCCAACGGCCAGAGAGTTGGCTGCTTCGCATTCGCGCTCGATTGCCGGTGACGTCGGCTCCCCGTGTGTTATCATCAGGCTTTGCGCGTTACATCAGGGAGAGCGCTATGCACAAACGCACACATCTGGTCGGCGAAGCCTTTTCGGTCGCACCCGAAACGCAGGTCACGCTTATGGGCTGGGTGGAGCGCCAGCGCGACCTGGGCAGCCTCGTTTTCTTCCGCTTGCGTGACCGATGGGGCAGCCTGCAGGTGCGGGTCAACGAGAGCGAGAATCCTGACGCGCACGCGGTCGCCCGTAAGCTGCGTGCCGAGTTCGTTGTCTCAGTAAACGGCGTCATCAAACTGCGCCCTGAAGACGAGCGCAAAGACGAGCCCGGCGGCGACCGGGAACTGGTGCCGGAGAGCATTGAAATCCTCGGCGAATCCAAAACGCCGCCGTTTTACATCACGGACGAAACGCCTTCCGACGACGTGCTGCGAATGCAGTACCGCTACCTCGATCTGCGCCGCCCGCCGATGGTGCGCATCATGGAGATTCGCCACCGGGCATTCTTCGAGCTGCGCCGCTACCTGGACAGTCTGGGCTTCTGGGAGATAGAAACGCCGATACTCACAAAGAGCACTCCCGAAGGTGCGCGCGACTATCTCGTGCCGAGCCGCGTGCAGCCCGGACGATTTTACGCGCTGCCGCAATCGCCGCAGCTGCTCAAGCAGACGCTGATGATTGCCGGCACCGACCGCTACTTCCAGCTTTCGCGCTGCTTCCGTGACGAAGACCTGCGCGCCGACCGCCAGCCGGAGTTCACCCAGCTCGACCTGGAAATGAGCTTCGTCACGCGCAACGAACTCTTCGAAATCGGCGAAGGCTCGATGGCGCACATATTCAAAGAGACGCTCGGCGTGGAAGTCAAGCGGCCATTCCCCGTTTACACATACGCTGAAGTGATGGCACGCTTTGGGACGGACAAGCCCGATGTCCGCTACGGCTGCGAGATACGCGAGTTCAGCGGCGCGTTCGCCGGTACGGAGTTTCGCGTATTCGCGAGCGTGCTTGAAGCCGGCGGTGCGGTGAAAGGCATCTTCGTGCCAGATGTGAAGCCCTCGCGGAAGGAAGAAGATGAGCTCAACGCGTTAGTCCGCAAGCGCGGCGGGGGCGGCTTGGCGCTGCTGCGGGTGCAGGACGGCAAGCCCACAGGCTCTCTGGCAAAGTTCCTGGACGAACAGCGCTTCAAGGCTATACAGGAAGCAGCGGGCGAAACCGGCGACGGCACGTTTATGCTTATGGCGGGCGAACCGGACGCGCTGCTGCCGGTGCTGGGCGAGCTTCGCGTGCACGTCGCGGACACATTCAGCATTCCGAAGGCAGACGGCTTCCAATTCTGCTGGGTCGTTGACTTCCCGCTGTACGAGCCGGACGAAGAAACCGGCAAGCCAATTCCGATGCACCATCCCTTCACGTCGCCGCTGGAAGAGGATATCGAGTTTCTCGAAAGCGATCCGCTCAAGGTTCGCGCGGATTCCTACGATATGGTGATGAACGGCGTCGAGCTTGGCAGCGGCAGTCTGCGCGTGTTCAACCCCGAGCTTCAGCGGCGCATCCTGCGCAACCTCGGAATGACCGACGATGTAATTACTCAGCGCTTCGGCTTTCTGCTGCAAGCGTACGGGTACGGCGGCCCCCCGCATCGCGGTTTCGCGCTGGGGCTTGACCGCATCATCGCGCTGATGGCGGGGACGTCCAGCATCCGTGATGTCATCGCGTTTCCCAAGACCACGAGCGCGCAATGTCCGCTGACCGGAGCGCCGTCTGAAGTGAGCGACGACCAGCTTGCGGAACTTAAACTCAAGAAACGCGACGGCGATTAGCGTCGGCGGAACAATGCGCTGTTTGCCGCGTCAAAGCTGGTGAGGATATGCAGCGGTATCAGAAGTACAGCTACGGCCTGCTCTGGGCGCTGGTCGCCGTGGTTGTGCTGGCGCTGATTTCGTTCGTATTCCTATTCCGGCCCCCACAGGCGGAGCGTATCGCCATAGATCCCGCAAGCTACACGCCGTCGGAAGCGCGCCTGGAGGCGGAGCGCGAGGAAGCGGGGGAAGACCCGCTGCTCACCAATCCTCCGGACGTCAGCATCAAGGAGACCGAAATCGTCCTTTCCAGCACCGACGGGCAGATACAGATGCGCCTGTCGTCCAGTGAAGCGTTCAGCAAAGAGGGCGTGGTGAGCTTGCCCGAAGCCGAGCTTGAGTTCTACTTCAAAGACAGGCGCAAGCTATATTTGTTAGCGCGCGACCTGACTTACACGCTGCGCGAGGAAGTTGCCGAAGTCAGCGGCGAGCTTTCGGGCGAGATACAGTCGCTGAAGATGCGCTTCACCGCCGAGGGCGTCGTATGGAACCAGCGCGAGTCGGCGCTGACATTGAAGCGCGCAACGCTGGTGGACCCCGCGTTCGAGGTGGAGGCGCAGGACATCCGCGTGGACGTGAAAGAAGACACGCTGCAGGTCCTCGGCGGCGTCCGGGTGAATTTGTAGTTGTGGCGGGCCTGAGATTGCCGGACGCGCGGCACGCCCAGGCGTGTAAATCTCCAGGCCGCGCGATTAAAGGTGTGGTGACCCTCCCGCGCCTACGGCTTGGCGGGTAAACCTGGAGGCTTGCCAGCCCTTCTGGCTGGTCACCACTCCGGACAGGGAAGACTCCCAACCGGGTAGGCGGTGCTAACCAGCGCCGCTCTTATTCTCTGGATTCTTTATTCTTGCTGGCGACTGGAAGCTGGAAGCTGACGTTTACCCGCCATCATGCGCCGCGCGTGACCGGCGGGACTGCCAAGCCCCGCCTTTACCATGTGAGCTATTAGGGCTAAACTTAGATAAGACCACCTGGGAGGTAAAAGATGGAGTCACAAGATATTCGTGCTTTGCAATTAAGGCTTGACCGGCTGGAGGCGAGACTCGCCTCGATTTCCCCACCATCCGTCCAGGAAGTATTAAGGGCAAAAACCTTTGAGGTCGTGGATGCCAGCGGGAAGCTAAGAGCGGGGCTTGGGACACACCCTGACGGCTCGCCGGCGCTGGTGCTCACTGACGCCAGCGGGAAGCCTAGGGCGATGCTTGACACAGACGCTGACGGCTCGCCGACGCTAGCGCTCTT
The DNA here is from genome assembly GCA_030606285.1 of Planctomycetales bacterium. Lineage (GTDB taxonomy): Bacteria > 4484-113 > 4484-113 > 4484-113 > 4484-113 > JAGGTK01. The sequence continues at coordinate 144,539 of JAUWGS010000002.1, forward strand.
TGACGCGAGCGGGAAGATAAGAGCGGGGCTTAGCACAGACGCTGACGGCACGCCAGGGCTGGGGTTCCATGACGCCAGCGGGGAGGTAAGAGCGGGGCTTGGCATACTCGCTGACGGCTCGACGTGGCTGGAGCTCTATGACGCCAGCGGGGAGCCGAGAGCGGTGCTTGGGATACTCCCTGACGGCTCGCCGGGGCTGGATCTCTATGACGCCAGCGGGAAGGCGAGAGCCGTGCTTCGCACACGCGCTGACGGCTCGCCGGGGCTGGGGCTCTTTGACGCCAGCGAGGAGCCGAGAGCGGGGCTTCGCACACTCGCTGACGGCACGCCGGGGCTGCGGCTCTATGACGCCAGCGGGAACGTGTTGTTCTCCGCGCCGTAGACAGACGCAGCATTCTAGCTCGCGTGAGGAGTGAATGATGGAAGTGCATCCTGAAAACAAACTGGTGAGGGACCGTCACTTGGCGACTGCTCGCGATATACTTGTAGACGAGCAGAATCCTTGGACGCTGGAAAGCAGAGGTGAGGACTGGATTCGCCAGATTCAAGCCGAGACTCTTGCATCTCTGCTAGCTTTCGTTGAGCAGTGTTTCCAAGAAGCCATGGATGCTGTTAAGCGGCGGCTAGCGATTCCTGGTGAGTTCAAGGGAGCCCTGGCAGAACTAGTGCAGCTATTCGCCTTACATCCCCGCAATTCGCCGCCTAGGGCTGAGCTAGTTCCCTACGATCTGGAGTATGACCCTGGAAGCGGCAGCCCAGATATCAAGATTATGCTCAATGGCGGGAAGAGCATCGGGGTTGAAGTCGCGCATCTGGAGGTGAAAAAGCCTGTCAACCATTCCGGGGGTGACCATGGATCTGTTGAGATGAGGATCGAGGAACCTATGCACAAACTCAACGCAGTACTTGAGGGCAAAGTCGGCAGTTGTAGAAACTGCGATGTTGAAGTGCTCGCGCTTGACCTCACGGAGTACATTAAGAAGAGGGTGTTCGTGATAGGGGATGTGTCTTCGGTTACCCACCATTTAGAGAACTACCTGTACGGTCAGCTCAAGGTCAGCTTTGAAGTCGACCGCCGCAACGGGAGAATCAGCAATGTCCACTATATTAGAGATACGAGTGAGCTGCCTACAGTGAAAGGAGAGGATGTGGAGGGCTTTTTCCTGCGTTGGCCACATGTAGGCGCCGTAATCTACTTCTGGTGTCGCTTCGACAGTGCTGGCTCCAGTGAAAGATTCATGTGTAATCTGTATTCGAGGCTCGCGCTAAACACTAATCCCGCAACGCCTGAGGACAAGCGGTTGCCTTCGGACCTTGCGTCTGTGCTCACGAACGTGATGAATGAGTGCGGCCCTCTTCTGGTGAGCACTGGAGAACACGGGATTAGCACCGAGCCTGATGGGGAGTGCCATGCGTGAATATGAAGATATCAGAATGTATGTGCGCCGGAAGCACGGGAGAGCGGTAAAGACCTGCTGGATTGCCCATGTGAAGGAATTCAACGGCCTGAAACCGAGACGCGCGCAGAATCGGTTTCCTGGAGAAGGGCGGTCAAATCCTTGCCCCGAATGGGCCCGCCCTCTCATCGAAGAGGCGATGCGGCATTATCGGATGCTCTAGCTGTTCTCAAGAGCCGGGCTAGTGAGCCCGCGTACTCTTAGAGTCTTGCTGACGGCTGATGGCTGACGGCTGATAGCTGTCACCCCCCATGCTATAATCCTCGCAGCCCACACTGCATCCGCAAAAAACGCCTATGTCTGCTGAAGAGAAGTTCGATGTAATCATCGTTGGTGCGGGGCTGGCCGGCATCACCGCGGCGCTCGTCTGCGCCCGCGCGGGCCTGGAAACGGTGGTCTTCGAGCGCGGCGAATACCCCGGCGCAAAAAACGTCTCCGGCGGCGTGCTGTTCTCGCCCATCATCCACGAGCTCATCCCCAACTTCTGGGAAACCGCGCCCGTCGAGCGACCGGTCACGCGCAAGGAGTTCTCGTTCCTGTCCCGCGACCGCTCGCTGGCGTTCGAGTTCTCGTCGGGCAAGTTCGCCGAGCCGCCCTACAACAACACGTTTTCCGTCCTGCGCGCCAAATTCGACCGCTGGTACGCCGAGCAGGCGGAAGAGGCCGGCGCGTTCTTCGTCACCGACACCGTGGTGGACGACATCATCATGGACGGCGGCAAAGCCGTTGGCGTGAGAGCGCGGCGCGATGAAGGCGAGATGTACGCCGACTGCGTCATCATCGCCGAGGGCGCGAACGCCTTCCTGCCGGAGCGGATGGGCCTGCGCCAGCCGTTCGGCCCCCGCGACATGGTCACGTGCGCCAAGGAAGTGCTCTCACTGCCCGCGGAAGCCATCGAGGATCGGTTCAACCTGGAGCCCGGCGAGGGATGCAGCATTGACTTCTTCGGCGAGGGCGCGTGCAGAGGGATGCTCGGCGCGGGCTTCATCTACACAAATAAGGATACGCTGTCCGTCGGCATCGGCGTGGCGGTGAGCGACGTAATGAAGCGCAAACTCACGCCGTTCAACGTGCTGGAGTACTTCAAGAGTCACCGAAGCGTCCGGCGTCTGCTCAAGGACGCGAAGCTGGAGGAATACTCGGCGCACCTCATCCCCGAATACGGCTACAGGAAGTTCTATCCGCGCTATGGCGACGGCTGGATGATCGTCGGCGACACGGCGGGCTTCGTGAATACGAGCCTGTACCACGAGGGCACGAACTACGCGACGATGAGCGGCAAGCTCGCGGGCGAAACGGCGGTCGCAGCGAAGGAGAAGAGCGATTTCAGCGTGGCAACGCTTGCGGCATACGATAAAGCGCTCGAAGAATCGTTCGTGATGCAGGATCTGAAGCGCTTCCGCGACGTGGCGAGCTTCATGCACAAGCATCCTGAATTCCTCGGCGATTATCCGGAGAAGCTCATCGAGATGGCGGAGCGCTACTTCACCGTAACCGGCGAGCCGAAGGAAAAGGTGCTCAAGCACGCTGTGCGCGGCTTCCGCAGCAAGCTGTCGCTGTTGCGCACGGCGCTTTCGTCGCTGGCAATGATGCAAAAGGTGCTGGGCATCGACCCGAAATGGTTCCTCTTTCCGGGCAAGGAGGAGAAATAGATGGCTGAAGAAAAACACGAGCAGATGCTGGAGCTGATTGGCAAGAACGTCGAGGAAATCGGCGCGGGCGGACAGGGAAAGACGCGCGGCGTGCCGGGCGCGGACGCGAAGGCGTTTGACTGCACCCAGCCCGCAGGCGAAGTAAATATCCGCAGCCAGGAAGATGCGTGCGAGCTGCACGCGCCACGCGAGAAGCTGCCCTACGAGATGGTGGCGCTGGACGATAAACTCGGCGTCACCAAGTTCGTGGCCGCCGACGAAGATCCGCACCTGCTGGTGGACAACAGCATCTGCCGCGAGTGCCCCGGGCAGTGGTGCCTCTACGTGTGCCCCTCGCAGCGCTACAGCAAGGACGCGGACGGCGTCATCCACGTGGACAGCGAAGGCTGCTTAGAGTGCGGCACCTGCCGCGTCGCCTGCCTGCCGGGCGGTCTCTACTGGAAGTACCCCCTCGGCGGCTTCGGCGTGTGCTTCAGATGGGGGTAAGCGCAGTTTGAGTGCCAGGATTAGAGAAGCACTCGGGCGTTGTGAACGTTACTAAGGACTACATATGAAGAAAGCGGAATTGATTAGAGATGGGATGATGCCCAACGCCAAAGCTATTTTGGAGAAGACGGAGAATCCTTGGCGCATGCGGTGGGAAAAGGCTGAGTCGCTGCAGAAGTCTCAGACTGAAACCTTGGCTTCTTTGCTAGCTTTTATTAAAGCGCTGTTTCCAGAAGCTTTGAACGCAGTAAACCGTAGGCTTGGCAATCCACGAGAGTTTCTCAGCACACTCTCTGAGCTTACGCTGCTCTTCGTCCTTCATCCCGCCAGCTCTGCTCCTAAACTAGGGTTAGCACCATACGAACTTCAATACGACCCCGGCACAGGGAGCCCTGACATCAAGATCGACCGTCCTAATGAGCCTGCCATCGGGATAGAAGTAACCCGTCCGGGAGTTAAAGATGGTGTAAACCGTCTACTTGTTTCCGACGATCCTGACCCGCGATCGGTAGATGAGAAAATTGCATATGAGATGCATAAGCTATTCGCTGAACTTGAGGAAAAGGTGGGGAAATTCGGTTCTAGTGGCATCAAGGTCATTGCTTTAGATATAACCGACTATATGGGGAGCATATTCCTGTCCGAGTACTCAGCCAGTTATCATATAGAGAGCTATCTATATGGCCAGGCTAAGATGACGATAAGCGTACACACGAACGAGGTGTATGCTTGGCGCGATGCTAGCGAGTTGCCAACAGTGAAGGGAGAGGGCGTACACTCCTTCTTTGACCTCCATAGGGATGTCGCTGCGGTAATTTACTTCTGGCACGACTATTACAGGGGATCGCCTATCGAGGGATACCGTTTCACAATATGCTCTAAGCTTGCAGTAAACCTGGCATCCCCTGAAGAACAGAAATTGCCTTGGAATCTGGCGTTTGCCTTATCTAATGTGATGAATGAAGGCGGTCCATTCACCGTAGTAGACCTTAGAGGCTGGGGTGTGCGGGTAGTATGAACTAGGAAGTGGCTTCGCAAGAACCATCCTGAGCTACTTGGCGATTGACGAGATAGTGTGGCTGCTGCTTTCGCTTTACCCCTCATCGAAAACCGCTTACAATAGCCAGCGATGCCAGAGCGAACGCGGAGAATCGGCTATGGGATGCTGGTCTATCTTGAGTAAGGTCAGAGGACACATAGGTTGATGCGCTAGCCGGCCTAGCCAATTGTGGTAGTATTAACCATGCTTGTGGTTATATTAACCATGATTATGGAGAATTCACGGATGAGATTCGACTATCAGACTATGAGGTGCCAAGTTGGCACCTCAATGATAGCGAAAACCTATAACCCGCACAGCTGTGCGCCGCAGCTGCTGGCCGCTGTTCTATGAGAAAGAAGAACATAGTCGAATCGCTCTTTCCCCTCATCCGGCGACTCGTGCTCGGTGAACTCGTGCGTTCAAAGGGAGAGAGTATTCATATTCACGAGCTGGCGCGACGTGTGGGGAAAGAAGCCAAGAGCGTCTACAACGAACTGAAAAACCTCGAAAACTCAAGTATCGTGACGTCTCAGCGTGTGGGCAATCAAGTCCACTACTCCCTCAATCCCGCCTGTCCGGTCTATCCCGAACTCCGGATGCTCATTATTAAGACCGTAGGACTGGTGGATGTAATGCGCGATGCGCTCAAGCCGTTGGCTAAGAAAATCAAGGTGGCCTTTATATATGGAAGCTTCGCGCGCGGCGAGGAGCGCGCAGACAGCGATGTTGACGTGATGGTTATCGGCGATGTGTCCTTCGGCGAGGTGGTCAGTGCGCTGGTCCCAGCGCAGGAGCAGCTTCGGCGCGAGGTCAACCCTACGGTTTACCCGCCTGCGGAGTTCCGGGAGAAGCTGGCGTCGGGGAAGCATTTCCTGACCGCAGTGATGGGTGCGGAGAAGATCTTCCTGGTGGGCGATGAACGAGAGCTTGAGCAACTTGGCGGACGGCGTTAGGCTCGCCACCCACGAAACCAGCCCGGCGGAAATCGCCGAGCTGCTAGCGGTCGCCGACCGTGACCTTCAAGACTGCATCGACGGCAGGCTCAGTGCGGACAACCTGCTGAGCATTGCCTACAGCGCAGGCCTTGTCTGCGCGAAGATTGCGCTGGCCGCCGCGGGTTACCGGGCCGGCCACCAATCCGCTCATTATTGGACCATTCAGTCCCTCAAGCACACTCTTGGCCTTGACCGGATGCTGGTTGACCGGCTTGATGCCTTTCGCAAGAAGCGCAACGTCAGCGACTACGAAATGGTGGGAGCCGTGACCGACCGGGAAGCGGACGAGATGCTGGAGCTTGCGAAGTTCCTTCGCAGCAAGGTGGAGGACTGGCTTCGGTCGCGTTATCCAGGTCTGCTTGCGTAGGATTGTGCTTCACTCTTGTGCGCTATACACCAAGCTCTCAACAAGTAACAGCCAGCAGTCGACCCCTGTCTATCTTTACCCCATTCCTAAAAGCGCATACAATACGCACCGATGCCCGAGCGAACGCGGAGAATCGGCATTATGGGCGGGTCGTTCAATCCCATCCACAACGGGCACCTCGTCGCCGCCCAGGAAGCGCACTGCAAGTTCAACCTGGAGCGCATCATTTTCGTACCCGCCTACCACAACCCGTACAAGACCGGCGAGAAGTACGAGCGCGAGCTGGCGTCCACCTTCCACCGTTTCACCATGATCGAGCTGGCAACCTCGTCCAATCCCGATTTCTACGTCTCCAGCTTCGAAATCGACCGCCAGACTCCAAGCTACGCGCTGGACACTCTCAAGCATTTCCACGAGGAGTTCGGGGAGGGCACCAGCCTCTACTTCATCACCGGGACCGACGCCGTGATGACAATGCCCCACTGGCAGGGCGTCGAGGAGTTCCACAAATACTGCGAGGTCATCGCGGTGACGCGACCGAGCTACATTCCGCAGTACGAGGAGTTCCTCGGTAAAGTCGCGCACCTGGGCCTCAAAGTCTACTTCGTCACGATCCCGGCGCTGGAGATATCGTCAAGCGACGTCCGCGACCGCGTCCGGCGCGGCATGCCTATACGTTATCTGACGCCAACGAGCGTTGCTATCTACATCGAAAAGCACGGGCTGTATCAGGAACAGGAATAGCGCAAGGTCTTGCCAGAGCGCTTCGCAAGTGGTAATATTATCGTTCGCGATTTGTCCTATGCCGACGATTAATCAGCTAATTCGGAAACCGAGGAAGAAGTCGCGGCGCACTAGCGATGCGCCCGCGCTCAAATCCTGCCCGCAACGGCGCGGGGTCTGTACGCGCGTGTGGACGGTGACACCCAGAAAGCCAAACTCCGCGCTGCGCAAGGTCGCGCGGGTGAAGCTCACAAGCGGCTACGAAGTCACAGCGTACATTCCAGGGGTCGGACACAATCTGGCCGAGCACAGCGTTGTTCTGGTGCGCGGCGGCCGCGTGAAAGACCTCGCGGGAGTTCGTTACCACGTCATTCGCGGCACGCTTGACACGGCAGGCACCAGCGACCGCAAGCAGGGCCGCAGTAAGTACGGTACAAGGCGGCCTAAGTAGAGAGGGAGTATGCCCAGAGATCCACGCAAAGTGCAGAGACACCCGCCAGAACCTGACCCGGTGTACAACTCCGTTCTGGTGTCCAAGTTCATCAGCAACATAATGGGGCGCGGCAAGAAGAGCACCGCGCGGCGCATCTTCTACAACTCGCTTGCCATTATCGAGAAGCGGAACAAGGGTGAGGAGCCTCCTGTCAAAATCTTTGAGCGCGCGATCCAGAACACGCTGCCCACGCTCGAGGTCAAGAGCCGCCGCGTAGGGGGCTCGACGTATCAGGTGCCGATAGAGGTGCGGCCGGAGCGAAGGTATGCGCTGGCAATGCGCTGGCTTATCGGTTACGCAAAACAGCGCAGCGGGAAGACTTTCTCGGAGAAGCTCGCTAACGAACTCATGGATGCGGCAAAGGGCGCTGGCACAGCCATCAAGAAGCGCGACGACACGCATAAGATGGCCGAGGCGAACCGCGCGTTTGCGCAGTATCGCTGGTAGTTTCGGTTTCAGAAGGGACCCGGGTTCTCCCGGATTTTTTCGGAGCGAATATTGGGAGCATTTGCACCCAAAATTGTCGGAACGGCCCTCGGGGCCTTCCGAATTGAATATGGTGAGCGTAAACGATGTCTGCGCTGTCGCACATTCGGAACGTGGGGATTGCTGCCCACATTGACGCGGGTAAAACCACGCTCACTGAACGCATACTCTTCTACACCGGCCGCCAGCATAAGATAGGCGAGGTCCATGACGGCGCAGCCACCATGGACTGGATGATCCAGGAGAAGGAGCGCGGAATCACCATCACCAGCGCATGCACCTATTGCTCCTGGCTCGGCCACACAATCAACATCATAGACACTCCCGGCCATGTGGACTTCACGATGGAAGTCGAGCGCAGCATGCGCGTGCTGGACGGTCTCATTATCCTGCTGGATGCGGTAGCGGCGGTGCAGCCTCAGACCGAGACTGTCTGGCGGCAGGCGAATCGCTACCGGGTGCCGCGCATCGCCTTTGTCAACAAAATGGACCGCGCGGGTGCTGACTTCGTCAACGTTGTTGCCCGGATGCGGGAGAAGCTGATGGCGCCGGCCGTCGCGGTGCAGCTACCGGTGGGTGAAGAAGAGGATTTCCGAGGTGTGGTGGATCTGATCGACGGGAAGGCGTACTACTGGGAGGATGAAGACCTGGGCCAGACCTATAAGGCCGGTGAAATACCGGAGGAAATGCTGTCCGGTGTTGTGCAGCGCCGTCGTGAGCTTGTCGAAAAGATTTGCGAACGCGATGAAGGTCTTATGGAGAAGTACTTTTCAGAGCAGGAAATAGCTCCGGAAGACCTGCGGAAGGTTCTGCGACGGGCGACCTGCGAGGGCTCACTGGTTCCAGTATTCTGCGGCTCGGCGTTCCGCAACAAGGGAGTCCAGCTTCTCACTGACGGGATCGTACACTACCTTCCCGCGCCGGACGAGGTTCCACCTGTCAAAGGGGAAAACCTGAAGACCGGCAAGGACGAGGAGCGCCCGGCGGATGAAAACGCTCCTTTTGCCGCGCTGGCATTCAAGATCGCCACCGATCCCCATGTGGGGAAGCTGACATTCGTGCGGGTGTATTCCGGCCGGATGAAGAAGAGCGGCACGGCGCTCAATGTGCGGGTTGGCAAGCGCGAGCGCTTCTCGCGGATTCTCCGCATGCACGCGAACCACCGCGAAGAGATAGACGAAATCACCGCCGGCGACACCGTCGCTGTGGTCGGCCTGAAGAGCGCGACCACCGGCGACACGCTCGCAGATCCCAAGCATCCGATACTGCTTGAGATGATCCACATACCTCAGCCGGTGCTGGAAGTTGCGCTTGAGCCAAAAACCCAGGGCGACCAGGAGAAGATGGCGGTATCACTGGCGAAGCTGTCGGAGGAAGACCCGACGTTCAAATACAAGACCGACGAGGAGAGCGGCCAGGTTGTCATCTCCGGGATGGGGGAACTCCATTTGGAGATTATCGTAGACCGGCTGCTTCGTGAATTCAGGCTCGCCGCCAAAGTTGGCCGCCCCGAGGTCGCGTACCGCGAGACTGTGACCAAGCGTGTGGAAGGTGTTGAAGGTAGATTCGTCCGTCAGACCGGCGGTCACGGCCAGTATGGGCGCGTGACCATAAACCTGTTCCCGCAGACCGATAAAGGGGAGTTCTCCTTTAAAAGCCTCATCGGCGGCGATGTCATACCACGGGAGTTCATCCCTGCGGTTAAACAAGGGGTGCGCGAAGCGCTGACTTCGGGCGTGCTGGCGGGATATCCGGTTGTGGGTGTAGGTGTAGAGCTGATCGACGGCTCGCACCATCCGGTCGACAGCAGCGATCTGGCGTTCCGCATCGCCGGTTCCATGGCGACCCGCGAAGCCCTGAAGAGGGCATCGCCCGTATTTTTGGAGCCGATGATGAGTGTCGAAGTGATCGTCCCCGATCAGTACCTGGGGGACATCGCCACTGACCTTAACACGCGGCGTGGTCGCGTGGGAGCGTTTGAGAAGGCTGAGGAGAACCTGCGTGCCATCCACGCAAAGGTGCCGCTGGCCGAGATGTTTGGATATGCAACCGATCTGCGCTCGCGCACCCAGGGGCGCGGGACTTTCACCATGGAGTTTGCCCGTTACGAGCCGGTGCCCCCGGAGAAGGCACGGGTCTCAGCCATGGCGTGAGCGCAAACAAGACAGAGGAAACATATGGCTCAAAAGATTCGCATCAAACTTAAAAGTTACGATTACAAGATACTCGACGAGAGCGTGAGCCGCATCGTGTCAACGGTGGAGCGCAGCGGCGCGCGCGTGGTTGGGCCTATCCCGCTGCCGACGGAGAGACGCGTGTTCTGCGTCCTGCGGAGTCCGCATGTGGACAAGAAGAGCCGCGAGCATTTCGAGATACGGACTCACAAGCGGCTCATCGACATTCTTCATCCGACCACTCAGACCGTGGAGCATCTCTCGTCGCTTGATCTGCCTGCGGGCGTTGACATTGAACTCAAGGTTTAGTAAATTTGAATTTCGCGGAGCAATCCGATGATCCCCACTATAAAGGGTGAAAAGCTGGGAATGACGTCGGTGTTTGACGGGGCTGGCACGACGCTGGCGGTAACGCTCGTACGCCCGTACCCCGCCGTTGTCACCCAGATCAAGACGCCCGAGCGGGACGGCTACTCGGCGCTCCAGCTCGCCTATGGCGAGACCTCTCCCAAGCACGTGAACCGTCCGACCCGTGGGGTCTTTGACCGGGCAGGGGTCGGCAAGTCGTACGCCCGGTTCTACGAGGTCCGGGTGCCCGAAGGAGAACTGAACGATTTCAAGCTCGGCCAGGAGATTGCGCCGGCTGAGTTTCTTCTTGGCTGGGCGGAGGTTGACGTAGGTGGAACTTCCAAGGGGAAGGGTTTCGCCGGTGGCGTGAAGCGATGGGGCTTCCGCGGGCAGTGCCGCAGCCACGGCGACCCGGACAATCGCCGTCCGCAGAGCAGCGGGGCAACCGATCCAGCGCGCGTGTTTAAAGGTGCCCGCAGGCCCGGGCAGATGGGAAATGCAAAAGCGACCGTCAAGTCCTGCGCGGTATTCGAGTATTACCGTGCGCTTAACGTCTTGGTGATTCAGGGCTCAGTCCCCGGACCGACGGGTGTGGAACTGACCATTACTGTGACCAAAGAGTTCACGCCAGAAGAGCTTGCCGAGCACGAGGCTCAGATTACGCTGGACGAGAAGCAGGCGGCGATGCTGAAGACTGATGAGCCCGAGGCGGAAGCCCCGGTGCCGGAGTCCGACGAGGCTGCGGAAGCCGCTGCGGAGGCTGAGGTGGCGGAGAAGCCGTCGGGTGAGAGCGAAAGCAGCACCGCAGCAGGCACCGAGGAGGGTCAATAGCGATGGCTGTGACTTACGAGACCCTCACTGAGATACCCGAAGTCGTAGTGGACAAGGTGAACTACGGCCACATTTCAGCGGCCTACCGCCGGCAACGTGTGCATGCGCATCCGCGCATGGCAAAGACAAAGAAGAAGGCTGAAGTCCGTACTTCCAAGGCGAAGTGGTTCCGTCAGAAGGGCACGGGCCGCGCTCGGCAGGGCGCGCGCAACAATCCCCACCTGCGCGGTGGCGGAGTCGTGTTTGGCCCCATTCCGGGACAGCGCACAGTCGGGTTGAATAAGAGAGTGCGGCGCAGTGCTCTGCTGTCCGCGCTGAGATACCATCTGGAAAACGAGTCGGTCAAGATTATCAAGGGCGGTGAGTTCGAGGGCTACGTAAAGACGCGGGACGCCTATGCTGCATTGCTGGACAGCGGATTCAGCGGGAGCGGGCTCGTTGTCATACCGCGCGGAGCGCCGGTGACGCGGGCGCTGCGCAACATCGCTGGGATAAACGTCCTGTCGCCGGATCGGCTCAACGTGGGCGATCTTGTGGATGCGCACTTCATCATCTTTACCGAAAGAGCGCTGGCGGATGCCCGGCAGCACCTTGCAGGCGCTGCGATTCCTGCGGAGTCCGAGCTTACTCCCGTAACGGAGCCTGATAGCGACGAAGACGCTGCGACCGAGGTGGGAGGTGTCGACGATGAGCTGTGAAAGGCACCCGAGCGACATCATCCGCTATCCCATCATCTCCGAGAAGTCGATGGACTATACGGAGCAGGGCAAGTACATCTTTGTTGTCTCACCGGGCGCAACAAAGGCGGAAATACGCCGCGCGGTTTCAGAGCTATACAACGTGGATGTTGTCAAGGTCAATGTGGTAAACCTCCCGCGCAAGCCTAAAACGTGGGGCAGGTACAGATACAAGACCGGTAAAGTGCGGAAGGCCATCGTGACTTTGGCGGAAGGCCAGACAATCCCGCAGATTATGGAGGCTGTGTAACCAATGCCGCTCAAGACCTTCAAGCCGTACACCGCCTCACGCCGGGGTATGCAGACAACGGACTACTCCTCGCTCACTGGCGGCCGGGTACCCAAGACTCTGACGGAGCCGAAGCGTAAGAGCGGCGGGCGGAACAATCTGGGCCGCACCACGGTTCGGTTCCGTGGCGGCGGCAACCGGCAGCGCTATCGCAAGATAGACTTCCTCCGTCGGGAGCAGGGCGAGGCCGAAGTCGTTGCGCTGCAGTACGACCCCAACCGCAGCGCCTTCATTGCCCTTGTGCGCTACCGTGGCACGGGCAAGCTTTCGTATATCCTTGCACCGGAGGGGATCAAGGTCGGCAATGTGGTTCAGTCCGGAGAGGCGGCTCCGATAAAGCCCGGCAATGCATTGCCGCTCAAGAGCATCCCTGACGGGACCTTCGTTCACAGCGTCGAGCTTCGCGCGGGATCTCGCGGAAAGCTCGTACGGGCTGCCGGTACCTACGCGCAAGTTATGGCGAAAGAAGGCCGGCGGTGCATTTTGCGCCTTCCGAGCGGTGAAATGCGATACGTGCCGGTTGACTCCTACGCGACTATCGGCCGTGTGAGCAACGTGGAGCACGAGAACGTGAAACTGGGCAAGGCGGGACGCAGGCGCAATATCGGGCGGCGCCCCCATCCGCGCGGTGTGCATATGAATCCGGTGGATCACCCGCTCGGTGGCGGCGAGGGAAAGAGCAAGTCTGGACGACCGCCCTGCAGCCCCACCGGCGTCATCGCCAAGGGGTTCAGAACCCGGCGCAAGGGTAAGTCAAAGGTTCACCAGGTAAAGGACCGCCGACAGAAGTGATGCGAGGTGACTACATAGTATGAGTCGTTCAACAAAGAAGGGACCGTTTGTGGATGATCACCTGTTAAAGAAGGTGCTGAAAATGAATGAAACTGGCGAGAAGCGCGTGATACGCACCTGGTCGCGGCGCTCCACCATCGTGCCGGAGTTCATCGGTCACAATTTCGAGGTGCACAACGGTAAAAAGTTCGTGCCGCTTTACGTTTCCGAAGAGCTTGTGGGCCACAAACTGGGAGAGTTTGCGCCCACGCGGACTTTCCGCAGCCACATCAGGGACGAAAAGAAGGCGCGGCTGAGAGGGTAATACTGTGAGTGTCACGGCCAGACTGAGGTTTTTGCGGGTCTCGCCCTTCAAGGTGCGCAAATACGCGCAGCTGTTCAAGGGCAAGGGCATTGAAGAAGCGCGCGCCATACTGTCGTATCATCCAAGCCCGACCTGTGACGACCTTCTGAGGCTGCTCAATTCCGCGGTCGCCAACGCCGAGAACAACCACGAGTTCGATCCCGAGCTTATGGAGGTCAAGAACGTCCTGGTCGACGGTGGAATGACCCACAAGCGGTGGCGGCCGCGCGCCCGCGGACGGGTGAACCGGATTCGCAAGCGCACCTCCCACGTGCTGATTGAGATTGACCTCAAGGAAGAGTTCAAAGTCAAACCTACGGCTGAAGTGGAAGAGCCGGTGGAGGAGAAGCGCCCCCGCCGCCGCGCCGCGAAGAAGGTACCGAAGGAAGCCGTCAAGAAGCCGAAAGCTGTGGCACCGGAAACCGGCGTCGCCGAAGAGGCTGAGACCGAAGAAATGACGGAGGCTGCCGAGCAGCCTGCCAAAGCTGAGCCACGCGAGCGCGTGGTCGCGGAGGAAACAGGGGAGGAGACTGAGGAATAATGGGCCAAAAGACTCATCCAATTGGGTTCAGGCTTAAGCAAACGACCACCTGGAGCGCGGTGTGGTTCGCCAACCGGCGCAACTACGGTGACCAGCTCGTCAAGGACATGAAGGTGCGGCTGTACCTTGACCGGGAGCTGCGCAGCGCCCAGGTATCTCGTGTTGAGATAAAGCGCTACGTCGGTCGCTTCATCGTCAACGTATACTGCGTGCGTGTCGGCATCGCGGTCGGGCGGGGCGGCAGCCGGCGCGAGGAGCTTCGCCGCGGGATTACAAGGATTGTGGGTGAAGGCGAGGTTCACCTGGACTTCTACGAGGAGTCCAACCCGGACCTCTCTGCCGCCGTGGTCGTGAACAACATCTGTGCCCAGCTGGAGAAACGCATCAACTTCCGCCGCGCACTGAAGCAGCAGCTCAGGCGCTGCGAGCAGGCCGGCGCCAAGGGCGTGAAACTGATGGTGGCTGGACGCCTGAACGGTGCTGAGATGTCGCGCACTGAATGGTACAAGCGCGGGCGCATCCCGCTGCATACACTCCGCGCCAAGATTGACTACGCCGCCGACGTGGCGCGGACAACCTATGGTTCGATCGGCGTGAAGGCGTGGATTTACACGGGCGACGTGGTGCCGGAACGGTCGGAGCAGGAAGCTGGAGGCGAGAAGTAATGCTCGTTCCCAGCCGCGTCAAACACCGTAAGACTCAGCGCCGCCGTATGAAGGGTAAGGCCTATCGCGGCAGCACAGTGCACTTCGGCCAGTTTGGGCTGAAGGCGTTGGAGCCCGCCTGGATCACTGCCAACCAGATAGAGTCCGCTCGCATCGCCATCAACCGCAAGATCAAAAAGTCGGGCAAGGTCTGGATACGGATATTCCCCGACAAGCCGTTCACGAAGAAGCCTGCCGAGACCCGGATGGGTTCAGGCAAAGGCTCTCCGGAGGGCTTCGTCGCAGTTGTGCGCCCCGGGCGCGTCATGTTTGAGGTGGAGGCACCGAGCGAAGAGCTTGCCCGTGAAGCGCTCGTCCGTGCATCTCACAAGCTGCCCATAAAGACCCGAATCGTGGAGCGGGACAACCTGTAGGAGAAACCGATGGCTCGCAAGACACAGCTGGCGGAAATGCGGAAGCTTAGTTTGCCTGAACTGAGGAAACGCTTGCGCGACCTCAAGAACGAGCATTTCGAGATGCGTTTCGAGAGGATTTCGGGCAAGCTGGAGAACTACCGCCGATTGCGCGAGCTGCGTCGTGAAATCGCCCGCGTGCAGACGCTGATTACCGAAATGGAGATGGGAATCTGATGCCGCGCAAGACCAAAGTCGGCAAGGTCGTTTCCGACAAGAACGCCAAGACCATTGTGGTTGAGGTGCACCGTCGAAAGAAACACCCGCGCTACCACAAGTACATCAAGGTGCGCAAGCGCTTCATGGCGCATGACGAAGAAGAGCGCGCAACAGTGGGTGACATCGTCCGTATAATCGAGAGTCGACCCCTTTCAGCACGGAAGCGCTGGGAGCTCGCGCAGATAGTCACTCGCGGTGTGGGGCCCGAAGTCCAGCTGCAGGACGAAGAAGGACTCGTCGAAGCGCTCGGTGGCAAGGTCGCTGAGCAGGAGGCGGATGAGAAGGTCGAGCAGGCCGAGGGCGAGACCGTGGAAGAGATCGTAGAGGTGGAGGCGAAAGCTGCATTAGTGGAAGCCCCTGCACCTGCACCTGAGGCCGATGCCGGTCCCGGTGGCGACGAGATAACGGATGAGAACAAGGCCGCTTCGGAGGAGCCCGCAGGGGTGTAGGAAATGATACAGCAGGAAACAAGGCTGCTGATTGCTGATAACACGGGCGGAAAGGAGCTCCTCTGCATCCGTGTCCTCGGACGCTCCACGAGCAAGTACGCGTCGGTGGGAGACCTCATCGTGGGAACCGTGAAGGTGGCTAGCCCGCGCGGCCAGGTGAAGAAGGGCCAGGTCGTCAAAGCAGTGGTGGTGCGCACCAAGTTCCCGCTGAAGAGGCAGGACGGCTCGGTGGTGCGGTTCGACGACAACGCATGCGTCATCATAGATGCCGAGACGCGCAACCCGCAGGGCACCCGGGTGTTCGGGCCTGTTGCGCGGGAACTCCGTGAGCGCGGCTTCATGAAAATCGTATCGCTCGCCCCGGAGGTGCTTTGATGAAGCTGCACGTAAAGAAGGGTGATGAAGTGATGGTCATTGCGGGGAAGGACCGGGGGCGCAAGGGTAAGATCCTGCGCGTCTTCGCCAAGAAGCGCAAGGTCGTCGTGGAAAACATAAACGTGTACAAGCGGCATCAGAAGCCAACGAAACAAAACCAGGCCAGCGGGATAATCGAGAAGCCGATGCCGATGGACATCAGCAACTTGATGCTTATCGATAAGACGTCGGGAAAGGCGACTCGCGTCGGCCGCAGGCGGATTGAGGGCAAGTGGCTTCGATATAGCCGCCGCAGCGGGGAGCTGATCGACGCCAAGTAGGTGCTGTTATGGGTTTACCGAAATCAAGATTGCACGAAGCGTACGATAAGGAGGTTAAGCCGGCGCTGATGCGCGAGCGGGGGCTGAAAAACGTGATGGAAGTCCCCCGGCTCGTGAAGGTCAAGGTGAATATCGGCGCGGGTGAAGCCAAGGACAACCAGAAGGTTCTGGACGGCGTCGTGCGCACGCTGACGGTCATCACCGGCCAGAAACCCGTCATAACGCGCGCAAAGAAGTCTATCAGCAACTTCAAGCTGCGCGAGGGGCAGCCCGTTGGAGCCACGGTGACTCTGCGGGGCGAGCTGATGTGGCATTTCCTGGACCGGCTCGTGAACATTACGCTGCCGCGAGTGCGCGACTTCCAGGGCGTGAGTGTGCGGGGTTTCGACGGGCGCGGCAGCTACAGCCTCGGGCTGCGCGACCAGCTCATATTCCCCGAGGTTATTTTTGACGAGGTTGAAGTGATAAAGGGCATGCAGGTCACAGTCGTCACGACCGCGAAGGACGACGCGCTGGCTGCCGACCTGCTCTATCGCTTGGGCATGCCCTTCCGCGACTATAAGGTAACCAAGGAGGTTGCATAACCGGATGGCGAAGGTCTCTAAAGTCATGCGCAACCAGCGGAAGTACAAGTTCGCAATCAGGCACCGGAATCGGTGCGCGATATGCGGACGGCCGCGTGGATACTATCGGATGTTCAACATCTGCCGCGTGTGCTTCCGGGAGTTTGCGCTTAAAGGATACCTGCCTGGCGTGACCAAAAGCAGCTGGTAGGAGAAGCAGTATGCAGACTGACCCGATAGCAGATTTCATAACTATCATCCGCAATGCGGTGAGGGCACGCGCAAGGGATGCGGTCACGCCGCACTCGAAGATGCGCGAGGCCATCGCAAGCATCCTCGCCAGAGAGGGCTTTATCGACCGGATTGAGGTGTTTGACGAGCGCCGACAGAACCGGAAGTTCAAGCGCCTGCGCGTGCACATGCGGTATTACGATGAACTGCGCCACAAGGGGCCGCTCACGCACATTGCCCGCGTGAGCAAGCCGAGCCGGCGCGTGTATGCGGGCGCATCGGAGAATAAACCTTTGCGTGGCGGTGTGGGTGTTCGTATCCTATCCACTTCCAGTGGAGTGATGACGGATAACGAGGCTCGCCGCAGGAACGTCGGCGGCGAGGTTCTGGTGGAGGTCTGGTAACGATGTCTCGCGTTGGCAAGAAGCCTATAAATATACCGGCTGGCGTCGAAGTGAGCATTGATGGCCGCACCATCAAGGCGAAGGGTAAGCTCG
Organism: Planctomycetales bacterium; assembly: GCA_030606285.1. Lineage (GTDB taxonomy): Bacteria > 4484-113 > 4484-113 > 4484-113 > 4484-113 > JAGGTK01. Next base: position 162,066 of record JAUWGS010000002.1, read on the forward strand.
GTGAGCTTTCCTACGAAGTGCCCGAACGGATTACCTGGGAGCTTAAGGAGAATATGCTCACCTTTGCGCGTGAGAGCAACCTGCCTTCAGTGCGTGCCCTTCACGGCCTGGCGCGCGCCCTCGTACAGAACATGATCACCGGTGTCTCCGAGGGCTTCGCCAAACGGCTGGAAGTTCGCGGAACCGGATACAGGGCCAACGTCTCCGGTAACACGCTGACGCTGAGCGTGGGGCTGTCGCATCCCATAGTTGTCGAGTTCCCCGAGAATGTGACTGTCAAGGTGGAGGGGACAACGTCGCGGGAGCAACTTCCCACAACGATCGTTTCCGTGAGCGGCATCGACAGGTCTGTGGTGGGCCACTGGGCCGACCAGGTCCGGCGCTCCCGCCCACCTGAGCCATATAAGGGCAAGGGCATCCGTTACGAGGGTGAATACGTCAGGCGCAAGGCTGGTAAGACCGGCTAATGAGGTTGCCGAATGGCGAAGATTACTGACAGACGCAAAATGAGGTTGGTGCGGCACCGGCGGCTGCGCAAGCAGATGTCGGGCGCTGCCGACCGCCCACGCCTGTGCGTTTTCCGCAGCAATCGTCAGCTTTACGTTCAGGTGATTGACGATACGAAGGGGCGGACGCTTGTCTCTCTTTCAACGCTGTCTCCCGACATGAAGGAAAAGCTCACCGGCAAGCCGGTGGAGCAGGCCGGTCAACTGGGTGCCGAGCTGGCGAAGCAGGCGCTCAACGCGGGCGTCAAGGAAGTCGTCTTTGATCGTGGCGGGCACAAGTTCCACGGTCAGGTAAAGGCGCTTGCTGATGCCGCACGCGAGGGCGGCCTGCAGTTCTAATGAGGAAACCTATGCGTTACTACCGACGCGACAGACGTGATCGACGAACGGAGCAGGAGGACACCAGGTTCAAGTCCGAAGTGCTCTACATCAACCGTGTAGCCAAGGTGCTCAAGGGAGGTCGGCGTTTCCGCTTCACCGCTCTAGTTGCTGTCGGTGACAGTGAGGGCAAGATTGGGCTGGGGCTGGGTAAAGCTCCCGAGGTCGTGGAAGCGATTCACAAGGGCGAAGAACTCGCCAAGAAGAATATGGTGGATATCTGCCGGGTGGGCACCACAATCCCGTTCGGGATAAAAAAGACCTACTGCTCGACCACAGTCCTTCTCCGGCCCGCGCGCGAGGGCGCCGGCATTACCGCTGGGGGCACGGCACGTCCGATACTGGCCCTGGCGGGGCTTTCGGACTGCACTGCAAAGTTCTTCGGCAGCAACAACCGCGTGAACTGTGCAAGGGCGACTTTCGAAGCTCTCAAGAGCATCGAAAGCCCGGCGGAAACTCTGAAGCACCGGCGAGACCGCAAGTATCGCATCGAGTCCCATCGTGCCGTCCGCGTGCCTGTAGAGGGGGAGGAGGCTGGAGCTAAAGCTGCTCCCAAAGCCCCCCCCACCGAAGCCGCTCCGCAGAAGGCTGCGCCTGCTGACGCTCCCGCGGCAATTCCCGTGCAGGCTGACGCGCGACCGTCCGAGGAAGCCGCTAAGCCCATTGAGAAGCAGGCGCCTCCTCCTCCGGCAGCAGCAAAGAGCGTTGAGCCTGCCGATTCAGCTGAACCTGAAGGTGGGGCGGCTGAGGAGCCCGATTCGTCTGCCGTGGGGGTGGGTGAATAGATGCCTATCCCGCTGGTACAGAATCCCGGCAGCGACAAGTCCCGGAGGCGCGTTGGGCGCGGGCACAGTGCGGGTCGCGGAAAGACCTGCGGCAGGGGGATGAAAGGGCAGAAATCACGCTCCGGCGGCACAAAGGCTCCGCACTTTGAAGGCGGCCGGACTCCTGCCTACCGCCACCTGCCAAAGCTGCCCGGCTTCAAGCGCACTAACCAGGTGCGTTACTATCCGGTTAACCTCGGCTCGATTGAGAATATCCCTGAAGGTGGTGTGGTGGACTTTGCTTTCCTTGCCACGCAGGGGTTGCTGCCAAAGAAATCTCTGCCGATAAAGATACTGGGGCAGGGAGAGGTTGCGGTGAAAGCGACCTTCCGGGCGCACGCATTCAGCAAAACCGCCCGGGAGAAGATAGAAGCTGCGGGTGGAACCTGTGAGGAGGTGGGCGGTGGGCACTGATATAAGCCCGCTGAACATCGCCCAGGTCTGGAACGTTCCTGACATCAAGCGCAGGCTGAAGTTTCTCATCTTCGCTCTGCTCATCTTCGTTATCGGCACTCATATTCCCACGCCGGGCATAAGCTCCAGCCTTATCTCCAGCTTCTTCGGCCAGACTGGCGCGGGCGGCGGCGGGCTTTTCGGGCTGCTCGACCTGTTTACCGGTGGAGCGCTCCGCAAGTTCAGCGTGCTGGCGCTGGGCGTAATGCCCTACATTAACGCCAGCATTCTTATGCAGATTCTCGTTGCCATCGAGCCCCGCCTGAAGGAGATCCAGCAAGAGGGCGAGGAAGGCCGTAAGCTCATCAGCAAGTACACCCGCTACCTGGCGATATTCTTCGGGTTTCTGCAGGGCTTTGGCCTCATATTCTCTATACAGGGCGGCGCGCTTTCACCGGACTACACGGGTATGATGAGCTTCATCGCCCCGCTTACCGCCCTGCTGGTGGTCGTCGCAGGGACCTGCTTCTTGATGTGGCTGGGTGACGAGATAACGCAGAAGGGCATCGGCAACGGCATCTCGCTCATCATTTTCATCGGGATCGTCGCCAGCGTGCCGTGGATGCTGGCAACCGAGATCATGCAGGCGCAGTTCGACCAGACCCGGTGGTCGGCTATCCTGCTGTTCGCGGTCTTTTTAGTAATAATCGTAGCCGGGATTGTCTGGATCCAGCTCTCCGTCCGTAAGATACCTATCCAGTACGCGCGGCGTCAGGTAGGGCGCAAGATATATGGAGGACAGAGCACATTCCTGCCGGTGAAGGTGGCAATGGCTGGAGTCATCCCCATCATCTTCGCGGTCTCGCTTCTGATGATTCCACCCACGATACTCGGCTTCATGCCTCAATGGGGTGTGGGCAACCAGATCTGGGCACGCTTCGTGAACTCTATTTGGTATCTGATATTCGAATGGTCGCTGGTCTTCATGTTCACGTTCATCTACACGGCCATCACCTTCAACACCAAGGAGATATCGGACAATCTGAAAAAGCATGGAGGGTTCATACCGGGCATCCGTCCCGGCAAGCCCACGTTTGACTTCCTGGATAAGGTCCTGCACCGGGTGACTTTCTTCGGCGGCGTATTCCTGGCGACCGTGGCGGTGCTACCGATTGTCGTCAACTGGCTGGTATTCGAGGTTACGCAGGTGCAGATCCAGACGTTCTACATAGGCGGTACCAGCCTGCTGATTGTCGTGGGTGTGGCTCTCGATACCGTGCAGCAGCTCCACGCTCATATGGTAATGCGGCACTATTCGGGGTTCACCAAGTGATGAATATAGTGATTTTCCTGGGACCTCCAGCGAGCGGCAAAGGTACTCAAGCTGCGAGGTTCTCAGAAGCGCATGGCTTCCTGCACTTTGACATGGGTAAGGCGTTGCGTGAGGAGGCTGCCGGCAGTTCTCCTTTGGCTGAAGAAATACGGAGCTACACTAATGCAGGTCGGCTCGTTCCGAACGAGGTTGTCCAGCGGCTTATACAGCTCATGTTCGCCGCCAATCAGGAGCGTGACATCATCCTGGACGGCTTCCCGCGAAGCATGGAGCAAGTTGAGCTTCTTGAGCGCGTGATGGAGGAAGCGGGGCGGAATCTGACGGCGGCGGTGTTGGTGAACCTGCCGGAAGACGACATAGCCGAGCGCATTCTGAACCGCCGCGTGTGCCCGCAATGCGGCAGGGTCTACAATCTGGTGACGATGCCGCCGCGTTCGGATGAGATGTGCGACGATGACGGCAGTGTGCTGGAGCATCGTGCAGATGATACGGAAGAGGTTCTGAACGAGCGGCTTGCGGTTTACAGCGAGCAGACGCAGCCTATCATCGACCATTACGAATCAGCGGGTTTGCTAACGAGAGTGGACGGAGCGGCTGACGTTGACGATGTCAGCAGGCAAATTGAAAAGGTTGTTTTTGGCGCATGATGCAGGGCAACATCAGGATTAAGTCGCATCGGGACCTGCGCTTGATCTATCGGGCCTGCCAGGTTGCCGGGAGGCTGCTGGGAGAACTCGGATTGCGGATTCGTCCGGGCGCGTCAACCGGCGAGTTGAACGAGTTCGCCGAGGACTTCATTGCCCGGGCAGGCTGCAAGCCCGCTTTCAAGGGCTACCAGGGGTTTCCGGCGGCGTTGTGCACGAGCATCAATGAGGAAATCGTGCATGGCATACCGAGTCGCCAGCGGATTCTGGAAGAAGGCGACATCCTGAGTGTGGACACCGGCGCGGTACTTGACGGCTTCTACTCGGATACCGCGTACACGTATTACGTGGGTGAAGGTGAGCCGAAAGGGGAAACGGCGCAGCTGTTGTCGGTTACGCGCAAGGCGCTGGCCGACGGCATCTCAGCTGTCAGGGCCGGTGCGAAGCTCAATCGTGTCAGCGAAGCCATCGCCAGAGCCGTGGGCAGGGAAGGCTTCAAGGTGATACGTGACCTCACCGGGCACGGGGTCGGATACGACTTGCACGAGCCGCCCACCATTTACAACTATCCTGTGCCGGCAGGTGAGAATATCCGCCTGCGGAACGGAATGGTCCTCGCCCTGGAGCCGATGGTCAGCCGGGGATCGGAAGACATCCTCCTGGGAGAGGACGGCTGGACGTACAGAACCACCGACGGGTCACTGGCGGCGCATTTCGAGCACACCGTCGTCGTATGGGATGGCAAGGCGGTGGTACTCACCGAGGAGGGAAACGAAAAGGCCCGGTGCCTGTTTGGGCCGGTCGAGGAGGCAAGTGCGAAAACTTGACGAAAGAAGATGTAATTGAGGTGGAAGGAACCGTCGTGCAGGCTCTGCCGAACGGTATGTTTAAGGTGGAATTGAAGCCCGACCATTGCATTCTAGCACACGTAAGTGGTAAAATTAGGGTTCATTACATTCGCATCCTTCCGGGTGATCGGGTGAAGGTCGAGATATCGCTGTACGACCTGACGCGCGGAAGGATTACTTATCGGTATCGTCCGGACAATCGTCCGGCTACGGGAAAATGAAAGTAAGGTCGTCCGTAAAGAAGATCTGCCCGAAGTGCCGCATCATACGGCGGCGCGGTAGGGTCTATGTCATCTGCGTCAACCCGCGGCATAAGCAGCGGCAGGGCTGAAGGAGTAGCAGTGCGCATTATCGGCGTTGACATACCGGACAATAAGCGGGGCGAAATAGCCCTGACCTATATATTCGGCGTCGGCCGGACAAGCGCTCGCAAGATCCTTGAGCACGCGGGTATCGATGCAGAGAAGAAGGCCGGTGAGTTTACGGGTGACGAGGTTATAGCGATCCGCGACGCGATTAGCAAGCTGGGTGTTATCACTGAGGGAGACCTGCGCAGGGACACCACGCTCAATATCAAGCGGCTGATTGAGATCAAGTCGTACCGCGGTATCCGCCATCGCCGCAATCTTCCGGTGCGCGGGCAACGGACGCATACGAACGCTCGCACTCGGAAAGGCCCGCGCCGTCAGGCTATCGCCGGGAGGCGGCGGCCGGTAAAGAAGTAACGGGGTGACTGTAGTTTGGCCAAGGGCAAACCCAAAACACGAAAAAAGAGGGTCAAGAGGAATATCGTCGAGGGACGCATCTACGTTCGCAGCTCCTTCAATAATACGATTGTGACCGTTACAGACCTTGAGGGAAACACTCTGGCGTGGGCCACGTCAGGAATCCGTGGCTTCAAGGGAACGAAAAAAGGGACCGCGTATGCCGCGCAGCTTGCAGCGGAAGACGCCTGCCGCCAGGCCAAAGACATGGGCATGCGCGAGGTCTCCATATACACCAAGGGTCCGGGCAGCGGGAAGGAAGCTGCAGTTCGCGTGATTAACGGGCAGGGGCTGAAGATTAGGCTCATTCGCGACGTTACGTCGGTGCCCCATAACGGTTGTCGTCCGCGCAAGCGTCGGCGCGTGTGATCGGCGCAGGAGTCTGTAAAGAATATGGGACGAGATCTCGGTTCAAAGTGCAAAAAATGCAGGGCTGCAGGGGTGAAGCTCTTTCTGAAGGGCGAGCGATGCCTGGGTAACCGTTGCGCCTTGGAGCTGCGCAACTTCCCTCCCGGGCCGCGCCGCCGCCGGGGCAAGGTCACGGACTACGGGACGCACCTTCGGGAGAAGCAGTTGATGCGCCGTATGTTCGGTACCGGCGAGCGGCAGTTCCGCAACTATTTCAAGCAGGCCAAGCGCACTCCGGGCGTCACCGGTGAGGAGCTTGTGCGCTTGCTGGAACGGAGACTCGATAACGTCGTCTTCCGGGCCGGGCTGGCGGACTCACGCGCACAGGCCAGGCAACACGTGGCGCACCGGCATTTCTGGGTGAACGGCCGCGTTGTGGACCGTCCGTCCTACCTTGTCCGCGTGTCCGACGTGGTGGAGGTCAAGCCGGAACGGCGCACCCGTCCGTACTACCGCACGCTCAAGGAGCGCGGTCTTGACGAGCTGCCGGCGGATTTCTGGCTCAGCTTCGATCCTGAGAAGCTGCGGGCGGAGGTCAGGCGATTGCCGAAGGCGGATGAAATGGAGGAGAATTTCCAGCACCTCCTGGTTGTCGAGTACTACTCCAACAGGGTGTAATCTTGGGGGAGAGGCGCCACGATGGTTGAAAGTAAAGTTACCAGAGAGGCTAATCCGTATTTCGGCCTGCTCACGATGGACCGAGTCGAGGACATCCCGGGTGTCAAGGCACGGTTCGTCTTTGAGCCGTTGCCACGCGGCTTCGGTTCCACGCTGGGTAACAGCCTGCGGCGTGTACTGCTCTCCGCGGTTCCCGGTTCTGCGATCACGCATGTGGAAATAGCCGGAGTACCGCACGAGTTCGCCTCGCTTGCAGGGATTATGGAAGACACGACCGAGCTTCTGTTCAATCTCCGTAAGGTAAGGGTCAAGCTGCTGGACAACGTGGCATCCGCGGTGCTTGAGCTGAAGGTCACTGGCAAGAAAAACGTGTCCGCGGCTAACTTCGAGAAGAACCCGGACGTGGAGATAATCGAAGCGAAAAAAGCCTGCCTGTGTTCGGTGACTAACAAGAAAACGACGCTGGAAATGAAGGTGCATGTTTCACGCGGCGTCGGCTTTGTCCTGGCGGCGGACCTGAAACACAAGGACGCCCCCATTGGAGAGATAGCGCTGGATTCCAGTTTCACACCGGTGGAGCGTGTCTCTTTCAGTGTCGAGAACACGCGCGTCGGAAAAGAAACCAACTTCGAGCGGCTCGTGCTGACTGTCGAGTGCAACGGCTCCAAGACGCCCGACGAGGTGCTCGGCGAAGCTGCATCCCAGCTCAACTCATACTATCAGTGGGTGCGCGAGGAGCAGAACCGGTTCCTCGGCATCGAGGAAGAGCCCGCGGTGGACGAGGAGCTGATGCGCAAGATTGAGATGCCCATCGAGGATCTCGCTCTGTCCAGCCGCGCGTACAACTGCCTCTCGGCCACTAGGATCCGCACTGTGGGCGAACTCACAAAGTACACCGCCGAGAAGCTGATGTCCATCAAGAATTTCGGCGAGAAGTCGCTGGTGGAGATAGTCGACAAGCTGGCCGAGCTCGGGCTGTTCCTCGCGGAGAAGGAGGACTGACGGAGCATGCGGCATCGCAAAGGCGTCACGAAACTGGGACGGCCTACCGACCAGCGCATGGCATTGTTGCGCGGTCTGGTTTCGCTTCTGTTCACAGAAGGCCACATCGAAACAACGCTTGCGCGGTGCAAGGCCACGCAGGCCCTTGCCGAACGCCTGATAACGCGGGCGAAGCGGGGCAGCCTTGCCGACCTGAGACAGGTAGGGCGTAGGGTCAACGGGAAGCGTCCGTTCAAGGCGCTTATGTCGCGGGTCGTGCCGTCGGCTAAAGACCGCCAGAGCGGTTATACGAGCGTTGTGCGCATCAAGCGCCGGCGCGGCGACGGGTCGGTGATAGCCCGGCTCTCAATAATCGGCTATCCGGAGGAATCCTCCGACTGAGTCTATTGTGCTGGTTGCACATTGACAGCACCGAGACACAGCGTAATCCTGGTTATCCAGTATGACGGGACCGACTTTTACGGTTCCCAGATTCAACCGGGAGTACGCACGGTGCAGGGAACATTGACAGACGCCCTTTGCGAAACTCTCGGTCTTACGGTAAGGCTTCTGTTCGCTTCGCGGACCGACCGGGGAGTGCACGCGACCCACAATATCGCGATGCTGACCGTTGATCAGCTCCCGTTCGCCGCCGAGAAGCTGGCGGACGTGCTCAACGACAGGCTCCCGCTAGACCTGGTTGTGGTGGAGTCGCGGGAAGTCCCGCGCGGATTCCATCCACGCTACTTCGCCGACCGGCGGGAGTACGTCTACCGCATATTTCGCGGGTTGCGGCCCGATATCCGCTACTCGCGGATCGCGGCACACCATCCGCAGCCGCTTGACGTTCCAGCGATGAGGCTGGCGGCGGAGTTGTTCCTCGGTGAGCACGATTTCACGGAGTTCTCCTGCCGTGACAAGGCGCTGAAGAATCCCATCTGTAACGTGCATGCATGCGAGGTCGAGGAGCGCCGCAAGCTGCTGACGGTTAATGTGAGCGCGGCGCGTTTTCTGCGGCGGATGGTATGCCTGATAGTGGGAGCGCTGGTTGACATTGGGTCGGGAAGGCTCTCGCCTGGCCATATCGCAGATGCGCTCTCGGGCATGGAGCACCCGGCCTTCACCAACATGCCGGGGCACGGTCTTACGCTAACGGGCGTGCACTACCCCGAGCACGTCTGGTTTGAGGGTTTCGCTGAAGGTGCGCTGGACGTAGAAGATGCCGGTGACGACGATGAATAATCCGACGCCGTATTACACAAAGCTGGATGTGGACCGGGAATGGTACCTGGTCGATGCCGAGAATGAGGTGCTCGGCCGGATGTGCACGCAAGTTGCCAAGCTGCTTCTGGGCAAGCACAGGCCGACCTTCACGCCCGGCCAGGACGCTGGCGCGTTTGTGGTCATCGTCAACGCTGACAAGGTGCGCCTCACCGCGGGCAAAGAGCACAAGAAGGTGTACTTCTGGCACACCGGTTACATCGGCCATCTGAAACAGCGGACATTCGCCGAGAAGATGAAGCGGTCCCCGCGCAAGGTGCTGACGGATTCGGTGCGCGGCATGCTGCCGCACAACAAGCTCGGCGACCGTCTCATCACGAAGCTGAAGGTCTACGCCGGGCCCGACCATCCCCACAAGGCCCAGCAGCCGACCGAGCTTACATCTGAACAACTACACAAACTCTGAGGTCTAACATACGCTTATGGCGGAAGAACGGCAGTTTATATCGGTAGGTCGAAGGAAGACCGCCACGGCGCGCGTCATCCTGGCGCAGGGCAGTGGCAACTTCCTCATCAACAAACGGCCCTTGACTGATTACTTCAAGACGCCCTACGGGCAGCTTCGCGTCCAGGAGCCGCTGCGCGTCCTCGGTCTGGAGGACAAGTTCGATGTGAGGGCAAACGTTCGCGGCGGCGGTGTTACCGGTCAGGCGGACGCCGTGTGCCTGGGCATCGCGCGTTACCTTGAGCACATCAACCCGGACCACCGTCCGGCGCTGAAGAAAGAAGGCCTGCTCTCCCGTGATCCCCGGGCGAAGGAGCGCAAGAAATACGGTCGGAAGCGCGCGCGCAAACGCTTCCAGTTCAGTAAGCGCTAATCTATGCGTATTTCATTTGCACTTGGGCGAAATCTGCTTCTCGGCCTGATGGTCGCGGCAGTGGCATTGCTGCCCGTTCCGCTATCGGCAAGTGCAGCACCGTCGCCCGCGTTCCACGAAGAAGCCGACGATGCGGGTTTCGACTGGGCGCGCATCATCTCAGATTCCGCGCAGCTTCTGGCGGCGCCCAGCTACCGCAGCCGCTCGGTGCGTGAAACCGACCTGTTTGAGCTGTTGCTCGTCGTCGACCGCGTGAAGTCCTTCTACCTCGTGCGCGACGAGCAGACCCAGTCCTTCCTATTCGTGGACCAATTCGCCGTCGAGTTCGTGGATTACGAGCCGCCGAAGCGCCAGGGCGCGTACGTGCGCGACGAGAAGATGCGCCTGGGCACGACCCATCCCGACCTGCAGCTTTTCGGCAGCCAGTGGAGCAGTTCAACGCGGGGTTCCGGCAAGGAAGCGGCCTACGATGGCTATTGTGGCGGCAAGTGGTATCCCACAAACTACAGCGAAAACGCAAGTTACGAGTCAAAACTCGACGGCCACGAGCTTATCAGCGACGCCCAGGCGTACACCGGGGCTCGCTACGTCTATGGCGGCAATTCCACTAAGGGCATCGACTGCTCCGGCCTGACATCCGCTGCTGCGCGCAAGCAGGGAGTTAGCCTGCCGCGCCGTGCGTCGTTGCAGGCGCAGAAAGGCAAGATGGTCTCTCGCAGCGAGCTTAAGCCCGGCGACCTGGTATTCTTCCGCGACTACCGCGATCCCGGCTATCTCTCCCACGTGGGAATCTACCTAACCGGCGGGCGCTTCATCCACGCCAGCAGCAAGCTGCACAAAGTCGGTGTCTCCTCGCTTTCCGAGAAATACTACTCCGAGCACTTCGCCTTCGGCCGCCGGCTGTAGGGTGGCAGGACAGGAGAAATTGAGGAACTACCTGGCGATTTACGAACACACGGCGAACAACTGGGCGGCGTTCTCACCGGATGTGCCGGGATGCGTCGCCACCGGTGACACTCGTCAGGAAGCTGAAAAGGCGTTCTCTGAAGCGCTGGCATTCCATCTTGAAGGGCTGGCGGAAGAAGGCCTTCCTATCCCTGAGCCCCGCTCCGAAGCCGGTATGGTCGCAGTCAGCGTTCCTGAGTGAGGCGAGACTGTGATGTGACCCTTGGAGGAATGGTGATTGTCGAACTAATCAGGAGACAAGTTAGTCCCGGAACGGTCGTGCCGAAACCTAAGGTTAAGAAGCCCTGCATAGTGAAGGGATGGGGAAGACGGCGCAACGAACCAGCACTTGTCTACTTCATCCCGAGCCGCAGTCATCCTGACAAACCGTACGAAAAGGGGATAACCGTCTCGGAGTTCCGAAAGGCACATCGGCGGCTGATACGTGCCGGGGAGTTTACGAGAGCTTGGTTCAAGCGGCATATGCCCGAATGCGACGCCGAAGGCAGCTGCAATTTCACGACGATCGGCGGTATCTTCGTGGGACTTGGCATAGCGCGGTATGAGAGCAGAGGGAAGTACGTTAGGGTGGGCTAATAAGGAGCCAAGTTCCGCTCTTGCATCCTGCGGGCAAATAGTCTACAATTGGCGGCGATATGTCGCCAACAGATCTACTGGCTGTCCTCCTACCCCGGGCGCGGCGAGCGATACTCGCCGAGCTTTTCGCGCGTCCGGACGAGCGGCTGCACCTGCGCGAGCTTGAACGGCGCACCGGTCTTAATGCCAAAGGACTGATGCGCGAGCTGCATTCGCTCACCGAGGCCGGCATACTCGCAGCGCAGCGCTCCGGTAATCGAGTATACTACCGGGCCAATCCCGATTGCCCGATTTACTCGGAGCTGCGCGCACTGGTTCTCAAGACCGCAGACCTCGCGGGAGTCTTGAAGCAGGCGCTTGAGCCGCTTGCCGACCGCATCGTACTCGCATACATCTACGGTAGTCACGCCACAGGCGAAGCCGGTCCAGAAAGCGACATTGATCTTATGCTGGTGGGTGAGCTTGCGCTTTCGGACATCGCATCGCCCATCGCGGAGGCCGAGCGGGCGCTTTCCCGCGAGGTTAGCCCGACGCTCTACGCGCCCGAAGAATACCGGCGCAAGGCCAGCGACGAAGACGGCTTTGTGGCGAAGGTGCATCGCGGCGCGAAGATTGTATTGCTGGGAGACGCAGATGAAGCTGTATAAGATGGAGGAGCGCGGGTACCTCGCGCGGATCACGCCCAGCAGGGACGATCTGGCGCACCTGATAACCGCGATCCAACGCCGGCTGATGGATGCGAAAAACGTAACCGTTACGCGGGAGAACCGGCTCCAGCAGGCGTACCAGGCCGTCTTGCAGGTCGCCATCGCCGCGCTTCACGCGAAGGGCTACCGGCTGAAGAGCAAGCCCGCGCATCACGTTATGGCGATAGAGAGCCTGGAGCACACCATCGGCGTTGAGCGTGGGCTGCGCGACTACTACCAGTCGCTGCGCAAGCGTCGCCACGACGTAATCTACGACGCCATCATCTCGGTGTCGGAACAGGATCTGGAGGAGGCTATAGAGCGTGCTGAAGGCCTGTTCGCAGCATTCCGCGAATGGCTGGAGAAATATCAGCCGGATCTGGTGGACGCCTCCATCTGGCACCGCCCGGCGGATCCAGGCTAGCACGACCGCGCGTTGTCTTATCCTCCTTCCCCGGCTACCGGCTATTTACCCGCCATAGTCACGCGCCTTGCGCGACGACGGCGGGCTGGTCACTGGCTACTGGCTACACGATATTTTCTCCCCTCGCGTCAAACCCGCATCTAGCGCGGTATAATACATATGCGGGGCGCTAATAGACGCGCATTCCGCAGTGGAACATTTACATGGGGGTGACCTGGTTTCGACCGGAAGAGTTGAAGGCGAGGTCGCGGCAGGTGGCAGCCCACGACGTCCACCTAAATCACGCGTGGGAATGGTTCAAGCGCCAACTATCAGCTTGCTGCAGCTTAAGCTTTAGGCTGCACCTCGATCGGCGCGTCGCCCGGGGCGCGTCGGCGGGGCAAAGTTCCCGGGCTTTCCGCCGGAGCTGGCCGGCCCGGTGGGAGACATAGGCCTGCACCTCAGGGGCACGGGTGTTCGCGCGCCGTCCCTTTGGTTAAGAGCGCCTGACGCGAAAGAGCGTGGACTATTGCCGTAGACGCCGCACCGGAAGCTTCCTGGGACGGGGGTTCGACTCCCCCCACCTCCACCAGCCTTCGCCAAGGCTTCGGCTGGCAAGCCCGTTCTCGTATAGATGTGCTGAGAGCGTCGAGGATTCATTCTCTTGCGAAGGCTGGTGCCCGACGTAGCTTTAGCGAAGTCGGGCCGGCGTCTCCTGCAAGATTGGGGGAACGTATGCACTACGTATACTTGCTGAGAAGCACATCTGAACCCAAGCAAACTTACATCGGGATCACAACAGACCTGAAGAAGCGCTTGGCGAAACACAACAACGGCAGCGGTTACCACACGTCTAAGTACCGCCCGTGGGAGTTCGTTATGTACTGCGGCTTCCGATCCTCTGAGCGGGCTACCGCATTTGAGGCTTATCTGAAGACTGGTTCGGGCAGGGCGTTCGCCCGCCGGCATTTCTGGTAGCCTTCTCGCTCGCAGCCCTGCGAAGAGAGAAGGATGGTGCCCTCCATAGCCTTGGCGACGGAGGGCTAAATGGCCCATTGAAACTGCGAGCTACAGATGGCAGGCCATATGATGTACTACACTTACGTCCTTGAGAGTGAAGCAAAGCCCGGGGTGCGTTATATCGGACATACATCCGATCTCAAGCAACGCATTTCTAATCACAACAGCGGAAAAAGTGCTCACACCGCGAAACTGCGTCCCTGGAAACTCAAGCTCTATATTGCATTTGAAGATCTCGAACATGCCCGGCGTTTCGAGCGCTACTTGAAGAGTGGCTCCGGCCACGCGTTCGCCACTCGCCACTTCTGGTAGCCCCTTCGCCAAGGCTTCGGCTGGCGAGTTCAGCTTCGCTCCTATCGGCGCTTCGCTCACAGTCGCTGCTCAGAACAGCCTACACCCGGCTTTCGTCTCCCTGAGCCTCTTCCTGTTCGACTGTCTTGGCGCGTTCCCGTGCGGCTTTCTTCACCGCGCCCACGCTGGCCGAAGGCTCGAAGATGACGCTGTAGGGCGGCAGGTTTGAGGTGAGGAACACTCTTGCGCCGATGATCGAGTGGTGTCCCACGGTAATCCGCCCCAGCACGGTGGCTCCGGCGTAGATCACCGTGTCGTGCTCAATGATGGGGTGGCGCGGGACGCATTTCTTCGGGCGCCCGGTTTCCTCGTCCATCTCGAACTTCTTGACCCCGAGTGTCACAGCCTGGTACAGCCGCACGCGGTCCCCGAGCACACAGGTCTGACCGATCACCACACCAGTGCCATGGTCGATGAAAACTTCCTCGCCGATCTGAGCACCCGGATGAATGTCGATGCCGGTCAGGCTGTGGGCTTGCTCGGTGATGATCCGTGGAATGATGGGAACCCCGAGATTGTAGAGTTCGTGGGCGATGCGGTAGCTGGTCAGTGCCATCATATTGGGGTAACAGAAGATCGGCGCTTCCGGGATCGTCACCGCGGGGTCCCACTCGTAGCTGGCCCGGGCGTCCGCCATCAGCTTGCGCTTGATCTCCGGCAAGGCTTCAAGGAACGAATCGATGACTTGTTCCGTTTGGTCAGGCGCTGCAAGCACGCGGATGCCCGGAAACTGGCGGCCTTCAATGTAACGCAGAGCGTGGCGGGTCTCCTCTTGTAGCGTGTAAAGCGCCTGATCGAGGTTGGCCCCGATGTGGTAACCCTGGGTATCGGTACGGAATTCGCGGTAGCCGAAATAGCCGGGGAACATGACCCGGCGAAGTTCTTCCACGCATTCCAGAACTTTGTGCCTCGAAGGCAAAAACACGTTAGCGAAGCGCCGGTTATGCTCGTGCTCGTGCCAGGCCGGCGGCTTGCACAGCTCCTCGACTACCCAGTTCACTTTCTCGTTGCGGTTCTCGCCGCTGTTGGTGATGCCCATGATGACTCCATGATTTTTAGCCAGTATCTTACATCATTGCGGGCGCGCTACTCACTGCTTGCACTGCGCAGCCTAAGCGCCAGCATTCTGTGCCAGTTTCTTCGGAACATTCGCGCGGGGGTTTGGGGCATGATGGACCCGCTTATCGCTGCCATGGCTGCTATCGCAGTCACATCCCAGCCGTCGGTTATTGGAGCCTCTTTTCTGTTCCGGATTGGCTTAGGGTGCGGATTCCCCAGCAGCTTCCGATGCAGCGGGCGGTTCCTTGAATAGCTCCGCCACGCCGGCAATCGAGCCAAGAATCCCGCTTACCTCCGCCGGCAGGATTATCTTGGTCGCCTTGCCGTCGGCGAGCTTCTCCATCATCTCAAGATAGCGAATGGCGATGAGGTCGTTGGTAGGTCTGCCTTCGTGGATGGAGTTAAAAACAGTGATGATTGCTTCAGATTTGCCTTCCGCCTCCAGTATCTGCGCCTGCTTAAATCCCTCGGCTTTCAAGATGCGAGCCTGCTTGTCACCCTCCGCCTCGCGGATCGCCGCCATCTTCACACCTTCAGCATCCAGGATGACCGCGCGCTTTTCACGCTCCGCCTTCATCTGCTTCTGCATCGCTTCGGTGATTTCGGGCGGCGGGATGATGTTCTTCAGCTCCACGCGGTTCACCTTCACGCCCCACTTGTCGGTCGCCGTGTCCAGAATCTCGCGAAGCATCGTGTTGATCCGGTCACGGCTCACGAGCGTCTGATCAAGCTCCAGATCGCCCACAACGTTACGCAGCGTGGTCACGGTCAGTTTCTCAATACCCATAACCGTACTGGCAATCTCATAGACGGCGCGAAAGCTGTCCATAACCTGGTAGTACATCACCGCGTCAATCTTGATGCCAACGTTATCCTTGGTGATGACCTGCTGCGGCGGATGGTCGAGCACCTGTTCGCGCATGTCAACGCGAGCACGCACCCTATCCACGAAGGGGATGATGACACTCAGACCTGGATGGAGAGTGCGGCTGTACCGCCCCAAGCGTTCGATTATCCACTCGTGTGCCTGGGGAACCACCTTCACCGAATTGGAGAAGACGATCAGAACAAATACAATGAGGACAAATATGCCAAGGCCTGTTGCTTCCATTTCCTTCCTCCTGGAAAGGTAATTATGATTGTGATTCGTCGGTGGGTTGCTCGCCGCGAGCTTGCTCTGGCGGTAGCGCCTCTACGACCACCTTATTTCCGGATATCCTGAGAACCTTCGCCCGTGTGCCTTTCGGCAGGTGCTCGGGCCCCGCTCCAATACAGCTCCAAGGCTCGCCCTGAATCACGATTGTTCCCTTACTGACGTCACCGCCTACTTCACGCGTAATCGTCCCCACCGCACCCACGAGTGCTGCCACATTGCTGGCACGGCTTTCCTTGGCCAAGAGAAACATGCGGCGGCTGATGGGACGAATGAAGATGAGCAGAAATGCAGAGGTGACAACGAAAACGGCAAGCAGGATGAGAACCTGATTGGTGAAGAAGGCAAACGCCATCGTGATGAGGGCAGCAATACCGAAGAAAAAGAGGTAGAAGGTCGGTGCGGTCATCTCCAGCAGCAACAGCACCACTCCGACTACGAGCCAGAACACCCATCCGCCGAAGAATGGACTTAAGGCGTTACCCTCCCCAGCGAGTGACGCATCCGCCCGCGCCGCAAGCGCAAAGGGCAGCAAAAGACTGAGTGCAAATATGAAGTGCCTTCTCATGTGTATTCCCCGCATACCGCCTAGCAGCTATTGTAGCAGAAGCCGCGTTTCGGTGAGGGGGTATGGGGCTGGCCAGCCCCACGTCCCCTTGGCTTAGCTGTGGATTCCTTCGTTTTAGGAATCATTTTTCCTACCGTGTTTCCGCGCAGGCAATCTGCTGCATAGGCACATCTACCAGAAAAGGTTGCCTGAACCAACGTTTGACGGTATAGTGAAAGTTCAGATGTCGAGGAGGTAGGCGATCATATGAATTTACACCTGAAACTGCCACGGATGCCGAAGCTCAGGATCGGCAAACTGGTGGCCAAGATTCCGATCATACAAGGAGGTATGGGCGTCGGAATCTCGCTTTCAGGCCTTGCATCGGCCGTGGCAAGGGAGGGTGGCATAGGAGTGATCGCAACCGCCGGGATCGGTATGCTGGAACGGGACTTCCAGAGTAATCTCAAGGCGGCCAACGAGCGGGCTCTGCGCCGCGAGATCAGACAGGCGCGAAAAAAAACCGATGGCATCATCGGTGTGAATATTATGCTGGCCCTGTCGGATTACGGTGAACTCTGTCGGGCGGCAATCGAGGAGGGTATCGACCTGGTCATCCTCAGTGCGGGACTTCCGCTGAAGGTCCCTGATAACATGCCACCGGACTGGCCTCGGGGCTGCAGCAGCATGATCGTGCCCAAGGTGTCCTCCGGCCGGGCTGCCCGTCTGATATTCCAATACTGGGCAAGACACTACGACCGCGTGCCTGACGCTGTTGTTCTCGAAGGGCCGATGGCTGGCGGTCATCAAGGATTCCGCAAGGAAGACCTGGACAATCCAGACTTCGGGGTGGAAAAGCTGGTACCCGATGTCATCGCTGCAGTGCGCCCCTTCGAGCAGCGTTACGGGCAGCAAATCCCGGTGATTGTTGGCGGTGGCATCTTCACGGGCGCGGATATTCACCGCTTCTTGCAGATGGGCGTCCAGGGCGTGATGATGGGCACGAGATTCGTGGCCACATACGAGTGTGACGCCCACGAGCACTTCAAGGAAGCGTACTTGAACTGCCGGAAGGAGGATATGGTCGTAATCGACAGCCCGGTTGGGCTGCCGGGCCGGGCTATTCTCAATAAATACTTGAAGGACGTGGCCGAGGGGATCCGCAAGCCATACAAGTGTTTCTGGAAGTGTCTTCGCACCTGCGATGTCCGGAACGCGCCCTACTGCATCGCCCAGGCTCTGACTAACGCCAAGAAGGGCCTGCTCGAGGAGGGCTTCGCATTCGCGGGCTACAACGCATACCGCGTGAACAAGATCGTTTCGGTGAAGAATCTCATCGAATCGCTGGTCTGGGAATACCAGCGCGCAGTGGCGGCGGCGACTGCGACACTGCGACCCGTACACGCCTGAGCCCTGCGACCACAGTGTGTGCCCGGACGCTCCTTCAGCGAATAAGGGAACTCAGACGCCGGCGGACATTCACCGCCCTCAGATGCTTCTCTTCTTTCGTTCGCTGTCCAGTACTCCCGCCCTGTCCGGCCCCACCTGCTCAATAGTTGCATTCCCCCCCGCCCTGTGGTATTATTATGTTGCGCTGTTAGCAGCGCGAGTGCACTTAAAGGATGATTTCTTCCCGACCCTTCGATGGCTGCCTGGTGAGTGTTCCAGCGTTAGTGGTTATTCCCAGTCTAGCATCCGTGGGCAAGGTCCGAAGCGCCTTTGTGTGCCCCAACTAACCACAAGGAGTTTGTATTGTGAACATTTACGTAGGTAACCTGTCTTTTGACTGTTTGGATGATGACCTCAAGACTGCCTTTAGCGCTCACGGCCAGGTGGAATCTGCAAGAGTCATCTCCGACAAGTACACCGGCAAGTCACGGGGCTTTGGCTTCGTGGAGATGGCCAACGACACCGAGGCGCAGGCTGCGATTGCAGCTTTGAACGGCACCGAGCTGAAGGGACGCGAGATCAAAGTCAACGAGGCGCGGCCAAAGACCCAGAGCCGTCCCAGAGGCGGCGGCGACCGCGATCGCGGCTGGTAGTCGAACTCTGCACCTTTACACCAGGGGCCTGCGTCGCACGTGCGTCGCGGGCCCCTTCTCGCATTCTGCATCCATGCCACCGCGCAATGAGGGCGTGCGGTTCGCGTGGCCGGTAACTGCTGGAGTTTTCGGGGCTAAGGCTCCTCGCCGCTCACCTTGTTGATATCAAGTATGCCCTCGGAGGCTTCCCGCTCTTCCTTCGCTTTCTTGCACGCCGGGCACAGGCCAAGGAGCTCCAGCCGATGCCCGATAACCTCATAGTCGCAGAGATCGCGGAACGCCTGCTCCAGGTATGTAAACGGCTGCACGGGCAGATTCTCCACCCGGCCGCAGCGTGCGCATCTGACGTGGTAATGGTCCTTCGTGTCGGCGTCGAAGTGCTTCTTCGAGCAGCCGACTTCGAGCACCTGGATCTTTCCCCATTCGCATAGGGCTTCGAGGTCCCGGTAGATGGTGCTCATGCTGATGCGCGGCAGGCGCTTCCTGACCGCCTCGTAGACCTCGTCGGCCGTGGGATGGCAGTCAAGTTTCCTTATTTCCTCGAGGATAACCCGCCGCTGCCGGGTCATCCTGAGTTCCTGATTTGACGAATTGCGATTACCCAAGTACAGACATTTTACCTCATCTTTCTGTACTTAGGCAGCCCCCGCGGGCGCCACTGCGGGTGACCTTTTTTCGACGGCATTCTCTTTACATATCTGCACGCAGGCGCCACACTTGTCGCAGAGAGTCTGGTCGATCTCACGCAGCAGCCCTTCCTTGCGCTTCTGTCTTCGAACAGAATGGATAGCTAAGGACGCACAGGCTTCTTCGCATTCGCCGCAGCCGTTGCAGAGGTCAGGAACGATGTGATAGGAAATGAGCGATTGGCATACTCCCCCGGGGCACTTGTGCTCAACGATGTGAGCAGTGTATTCATCCCGGAAATACTTGATGCTGGACAGCACGGGGTTGGGAGCTGATTTCCCGAGTCCACAGAGCGCAGTTGCGGCAACCGTCTCGGCAAGTTCCTCAAGGTCGTTGATATCCTTGAGCTTACCTTGCCCGTCGCAGATCCGGTGCAGAATCTTGGACATCTGCCTGAGCCCCTCGCGGCAAGGGAGGCACTTCCCGCAGCTTTCGTCGATGAGGAAATCGATGAAGTACTTGGCCACGTCTACCACACAGGTGTGTTCATCCATCACGATCATCCCGCCCGAGCCCATCATTGAGCCGGCATCAGTCAGCGCATCAAAGTCAACGGGAAGATTAAGCTTGCTCTCCGGCAGCATCCCTCCGGACGGTCCTCCGGTCTGAACCGCTTTGAACTTCCCATCCTTCTTTATGCCGCCGCCGATATCATAAACGATTTCCCGCAGCGAAGTGCCCATTGGCACCTCTATCAGCCCGGTGTTGTTGACTTTGCCCACGAGCGAGAAGACCTTGGTGCCCGGGCTTCCTTCCGTTCCGATGCCGCGGAACCACTTGGCGCCCTTGTTGATGATGTGCGGGACGTTCGCCCAGGTCTCGACATTGTTGAGGGTCGTCGGTTCGTCGTGGAAGCCCTTTTCAGTGGCGTGGGTGAACTTGTCGCGCGGCTCGCCAACCTGTCCGTCAAGCGAGCGCATGAGGGCCGATGACTCCCCGCAGACAAAGGAACCTGCACCGAACGTCATGTCGATATCGAAGCTGAAGTCGGTGCCGAGGATATTGTCACCCAGCAGGCCAAGTTCCCTGGCCTTGTCCAGCGCTGCGCTGAAGGTCTTGACAGCCTGAGGATATTCGTGGCGTATGTAGATGTAGCCGTTGGTTCCTCCAATTGCGTACGCGCCGATGAGCATTCCCTCAATCACCGAATGCGGGTTGCCCTCCAGGACCGCTTGGTCCATGAATGCGCCGGGATCACCCTCGTCGGCGTTGCAGATGATGTGCCGGCGGTCGCCGGGAGCTTCCTTGCAGCTCTTCCACTTCCAGCCTGCCGGGTATCCGGCGCCTCCGCGCCCCCGCAGGTTCGCCTCAATCATCTCCTCGATAATGTGTCCAGGCTCCATCACCTGCAGGGCTTTCGCGAGCGCGGAATATCCACCGTGCGCCAGATAGTCATCGATGCGGAGAGGGTCGACATAGCCATTCAGCGCCAGTACGATACGGTGCTGTTTCGAGTAAAACTCGATCTCGTGCTCCCGTCCCAGTTTTTCGCCGGTACCGGGATGCGTGTATAGCAGGCGGTCAACCACCTCATCTTCCTCCTTGGTAGACCGCATGATATCTGTTACATCGCCGGGCTTTACCATATGGTAGAAGATGTTTGCCGGACGGACAACGCTGAGCGGACCGTATTCACAGAAGCCCTGGCACCCGCTTTTGATGAACCTGATATCGCTGCTCCCTGTGGTCAGCTTCTCGAAAACGTTCGCGACTTCCTCTGAGCCTGCGGCCCGGCACGACGCTCCCTGGCAGACGGAAATGACGAGCGGGTACTCCTCGAACTCACGGCGGCACTTGTCCTGAAACAGCTTGAACTGCTCGATGCTCCTAAGCTTCTCCATTGTTTTCCTCCTTGTTGGCCCGTTTCCTGAGCCTTTTCACAAGCGCATCGACCCGATCGTGCGTTACATTCGCGTGGTATTCGCCGTCGACCACAAGGACCGGGCCCATAGAGCACGCGCCTATGCAGTTGACAGACTCCAGCGTGAACAATCCATCATCAGACGTCCCGTTCCAGGGGATCCCGTGCCGCTTATCCAGCGTTTTTGCTAGCAGTGCCGAACCTAGTATGTAGCAGCCAGTGCCCGTGCAAAGCTGCAGGATGTGCTTGCCCCGCTGCACGAGGCTGAACACTTTGTAGAAGGTTGCAATGTGGTAGATCTGACCTTTGGGAACGCCAAGGCGTATCGAGATGTACTCCAGAGCCTCCTGAGGAAGCCAGTTGTACTTCTCCTGGACGGCGAGCATGGCCATGATAGTTTTCGACGGATTGCCCGCCCACTTCCCTATGAGATCTTCGACTTCTCGTTCGATTTCGCTTGCCGGTTCCGTCATCTCTGGATGTCCGGTTGCTTCCATAGTTCATTCCTCCTCGTTTCGTTCTCATGCCAATCGGATGCTCAGTCGACCCTCATAGCACCTCCCCCTTATTGCGCAATCAGCGCAGTCTTGCGAATACGCAGCTCGTAATAACTCCTATTTCCCTTCAGCTTCTTAACCGGACATCTGTAGCGTGAGCGCATCTCCGCAAAACCCTTACACAATAATAACACCTATTCTAGCAATGTCAAGCTCATTCTATCAGGAATAGGGTATTCCCTTACATAGTAACCTGATATGGTAAGCGGGATGTCCAGGCGAAAGCCTGCGTAGCTGGGGAATGGCCTTTTGCGCGTACGGGCGAAGGTCAGTTTCTTGTAGAGATGGGGATTACACGCCTTAGCCTTTCTTATCTGCCGCAACCGGTTCAGTGGCGGCTTGTCTTTGCTCTTCTTTCTTCTGCTTCAAGCATTCCGGGCACAGCCCAATGAGCTCCAATCGGTGCCCGATTACTTCGTAGTCGCATAGATCGCGGAATGCCTGTTCCAGGTACGTGAACGGCTGCACGGGCAGATTCGTCACTCGGCCGCAGCGTACGCATCTGGCGTGGTAGTGATTATTGGTATCGGCGTCGAAGTGCTTCTTAGAGCAGCCGACCTCAAGCACCTGGATCTTGCCCCATTCGCACAGCGTTTCGAGGTCTCGGTAGATGGTGCTCATGCTGATGCGTGGTAGCCGCTTCCTGACGGCCTCGTAGACCTCGTCGGCTGTCGGATGGCCGTCGAATTTTCTTGTCTCCTCAAGGATGACCCGGCGTTGCCGGGTCATCCTGAGTTCCTGATTTGACGAATTGCGATTCACCTGTTAGAGACCATCTGCCCTGTCTCCGTCAGCTCCTGGCCGCGCCTACCGGAACTTCTGCCGGAGAGCGCTTCTCGATGGCATCCTCCGGACAGATCTCGATGCAGGCGCCACACTTAACGCAAGCTTCAAGGTCGATTTCGTGAAGCAAGCCATCCTTGCGCTTCTTCCCGCGTACCGTGTGGATAGCGTCGACCGGACAGATTTTAGCGCAGGCTCCGCAACCGGTGCAGGATTCCGGCAGGATGTGGTAGGAGATCAGCGCCTTGCAGACGCCGCCGGGGCACCTGTGCTCAACGATGTGCGCAAGGTACTCCTCGCGGAAATGCCTGATACTCGAAAGTACCGGGTTCGGTGCTGACTTCCCGAGTCCGCAAAGCGCGGTTGCTGCAACCGTCTCGCCGAGCGCCTCCAGGTCGTTTACGTCCTTGAGCTTGCCGTCCCCGTCGCAGATCCGGTGGAGCATCTCGGACATCTGCCGGAGTCCTTCACGGCAGGGCAAACACTTGCCGCAGCTCTCATCGATCAGGAAGTCGATGAAGTACTTGGCTACGTCAACAACGCATGTGTCCTCGTCCATTACTATCATGCCTCCCGAGCCCATCATTGAGCCCGCTTCAGTCAGCTCGTCGAAGTCCACAGGGAGGTCCAGCTGGGCTTCCGAGAGCATCCCGCCGGACGGCCCGCCGGTCTGCACTGCTTTGAATTCCTTGTCTTCTTTGATGCCGCCGCCAATGTCGAAGACGATTTCCCGAAGCGATATTCCCATCGGGACCTCGATGAGGCCGGTGTTTTCCACCTTGCCGACGAGCGAGAAGACCTTCGTGCCGGGGCTGTCCTTGGTGCCGATACCCCGGAACCACTGCGCGCCCTTGTTGACGATGTGCGGTACGTTCGCCCAGGTCTCGACGTTGTTGAGGTTTGTGGGCTCGTCATGGTACCCCTGCTCGGTGGCGTGGATGAACTTGTCGCGCGGCTCGCCGACCTGTCCCTGGAGAGAACGCACAAGCGCGGATGATTCGCCGCATACAAACGCGCCGGCGCCGAAGCACACCTGGATGTCGAAGTCGAAGCCGGTGCCGAGGATGTTCTCGCCCAGCAGGCCGTAGTCTCTCGCCTGGTCCAGGGCGTTCTGGAACGTATGCACGGCGTACGGATACTCGTGGCGAATGTAGATGTGGCCGTCGGTTCCGCCGATGGCGTACGCGCCGATGATCATGCCTTCGATGACCGAGTGCGGGTTGCCTTCCAGGACCGCCTGGTCCATGAACGCGCCCGGGTCGCCCTCGTCGGCGTTGCAGATGATGTGGCGGCGCTCGCCGGGCGCTTCGCTACAGGTCTTCCACTTCCATCCTGCGGAGAAGCCGGCGCCGCCACGCCCGCGCAGGTTCGCCTGGATCATCTCCTCGATGACCTCCCCGCGCTCCATCCCGGTCATTGCCTTGGCGAGCGCGGAGTACCCATCGTAGGCGAAGTAGTCCTCGATCCTGAACGGATCGATGTACCCGTTGAGCTCCAGCACTACCCGGTGCTGCTTCGCGTAGAAGTCGATTTCGTGCTCTTTACCGAGCTTCTCCCCAGTTGTCGGATGCGCGTAGAGCAACCGGTCAACGACCTCGCCGCGTTCGACCGTCTTCTGCATAACCTCGCTGGCGTCACCGGGCTTGAGCATCTGGTAGAAGATATTCGACGGTCGGACAACGCTTAGTGGGCCCTTCTCGCAGAAGCCCTGGCATCCGCTTCTGATGAATCGGATGTCACTGCTTCCCCCGACGATTTTCTCAAATGCGTTGGCGACTTCCACGGCGCCGGTCGCCCGGCACGACATCCCATGGCAGATGGAAATGACCATGGGGTAGGCCTCAAGCTCCTTGCGGAACTTTTCCTGAATGACTTTGAGCATTTCAGCTGATTCGATTCTAGGCATCTTTTGCCTCCTTCTCAGCCAGCCGCTTCAGTCTCTTGACGACTGCGCCTGCGCGATTCTGCGTCATGTTTCCCCGGTGCTTGCCGTCCACAACCAGAACCGGGCCGATTGTGCAGGCTCCCACGCAGTTCACGCGTTCCAGTGTGAACAGCCCATCCTCGGACGTACCTCCCAGCGGAATCCCGTAGTCCCTTTCCAGGGCGTCCGCCACCATGGGTGCGCCTCGAACGTGGCACGCTGTTCCCATGCAGAGCTTGAGGATGTGCTTGCCCCGCGGGACCAGGCTGAACACCTTGTAGAACGTCGCGATGTGATAGATCTGGCCCTTGGGGACCTCGAAGCGCCGGGAGATATAGTCCAGGGCGTCCGGCGGCAGCCAGTTGTACTTGTCCTGAACCGCCAGCATAGCCATGATCAGCTTTTCCTGGTCTCCCCCCCAGTCTTTGACCAGCTCCTCGACCTCCTTGTCGGTCTGCGAAGTTGGCTCGATTACACTAAGTTCCCTTATTGCCTCCATGGTCACCTCCGATGCCCTTTCGCTATTGTCTTCATAATTAGCGAATAGGAACTATTCCCATTATATCGTCCGAAATGGGGTCTGTCAACCCCCTGTAAGGAAATTTAACCTATGCAAATAGGAATTATTCCCATTTTGCAGTTATCAGAAGGGACATCTGTGCTCTCAGGTCTAAACCCGCAAATGCAGGCTCAGCACGCTGGATTGAGTCTAGCGTTGCTGAAGTGTCTGAATCTAGAGACCAGTTGCCACTCACTCTCAGTTGTGATGCCCAAAAGAGCCTTCGCGGGCTGATGATCACTGCGCTGACCTTCTGAGTTGAGTCGATGGCGCTGCCGCTTGAGTATCAAGCTCGCACACTGCACAGCTAGGTTCTGTGCTAGTATCTTCGGAACGCTTTCAGCGGGGGTTGTATATGGCCTATTTGCTTACCGCAGCGATTGTCGTCGTTGTAGCTCTAATTGCATTATGGCTCATCGTAGCCTACAACCGCTTCATTCGCGGCACGAACCTTGTGCGCGAAGCGTGGAGCGGCATAGACGTGCAGCTCAAGCGCCGTCACGACCTAATCCCCAACATTGTCGAAGCCGTCAAGGGATACAGCAGCCACGAACGCGAGGTGTTCGAAGAAGTGGCGGCGCTGCGGGCGAAAGGTGCGGACGACGACGTGCTCAAGCGCAGTGAAACGGAAAACGCACTCACTCGTTCGATTAAGACTCTCTTCGCGGTCGCCGAGGATTATCCCGAGCTCAGAGCCAACGAGAACTTCCTCTCGCTGCACGAGGCGCTGGTCGAGGTCGAGGACGATATCCAGTACGCTCGCCGGTACTACAACGGTACGGTGCGCGACTTCAACATCCGGGTGGAGGCTTTCCCCAGCAACTTAGTTGCCGCTGCGTTCAGCTTCAGGCGCAAAGTGTACTTCGAGATTGAGCTGGCGAGCGAGCGTGAAGCGCCGGAAATGGACCTGTCGGATACGCGCGAAGAATCTTCGGAGGGGCACGATGCATAAATACTTAGCCGCCGCATCCTTACTGCTTGTCACACTGCTGGCCGTCACAATCCTCGTTCCTTCCACTGCGCGAGTGGCCGAAGTCATACTGGACTTTCGCAGCGACATCACCGTAAACGAAGACTCGACAATGACGGTGCGCGAAACCATCACCGTGCGCGCCGAAAACAACCGGATAAAGCACGGCATCTACCGCGAATTCCCCACCCGCTACACCGATCGGTTCGGCAACAGGTACGTCGTGGATTTCCGCGTGCTGGAGGTGCTGCGGGACGGCGAGCCCGAGCCGTACCACACTAAGCGGCGCAGTAACGGCGTCGCGGTGTACATCGGGCATGAGGACGTGATAATCCCCCCAGGGATCTATACGTACACCATCGCCTACAAGACCAACCGGCAGCTTGGCTACTTCGACGGCCACGACGAGCTCTACTGGAACGTCACCGGCAACGGCTGGATTTTCCCCATTGAAAACGTCCACGCTACGGTAACCCTCCCGGCGGGCGTCCCGCCTGATGATTTGAAGGCGTACGGATTCACCGGCGTGCAGGGCGCAACGGGCGATGACTACACAAGCTCGGTGGGAACTTCCGGGCTCTGCTACTTCGCTACTACCCGCACGCTACGTTCGTACGAAGGGCTGACTGTCGTCGTCGAGTTCCCCAAGGGCTTCGTCACCGCGCCTTCGGGATCAACGCGGCTGAAGTGGCTTCTGCGCGACAACGCCGCGCTGATCGTCGCTCTGCTCGGCCTAATCCTGCTGATTGCTTTTTACTGGCAGGCGTGGTCTATTGTTGGCAGAGACCTGCCGCGCGGGACGATAATCCCGCTCTTTGAGCCGCCCACGGACTTCTCTCCCGCTGCCGTGCGCTTCCTCAGGCGCATGGGATTCGACCACAAGGTGCTCGCCGCAGCGATTATCAATATGGCGGTAAAGGGCTACGTGAAGATCGACGAGGCTGAAAAGCGCAAGTACACCATCACCCGTCTGCGCGACGACGTGAAGGAGCTTTCGGGCGTGGAAATCCAGTTGCTCGACAAGCTCCTTCCCGCCGCCGGCGCGAGCATCGTTTTAGAAAAAGACAACGCGTCCACGCTCCAGAGCGGCGTTTTCGCCGTCACAAAATACCTCGACAAGATGCTGAGGAAGCGCTACTACGTCCTGAACGCCGGAGTGTTCTCCATAGGCCTGGTGTTCGCCATCGCCGTGAGCGCAGTCGCCTTCCTCATTATGATAAATGCGGGAAGCGTGTCCCTCTTCGTAATCCCGTTCGCGTTCGCCTACGTAGTAGTGATCGCGCTGTTCGGTCACCTGCTCAAAGCCTGGACGCCCATAGGCCGCGACGTGCTGGACCGGATAGAGGGCTTCCGCATGTACCTCTCGGTCGCCGAGAAGGAGCGCCTGGAGATGCTCAACCCACCGGAGCGCACGCCGGAGCTTTTCGAGATGTTCCTGCCCTACGCGCTGGCGCTGGACGTGGAGCAGAAGTGGTCCGAGCAGTTCGCCGACGTCTTCGCACGGATGAGCGCGGAAGGCAAGGAATACCGCCCGGTGTGGTATTCGGGCAGCTCGTGGCGCGGGCTGGCGGCGTCGCGGTTCGCGCACACGATGGGCAGCTCGTTCACCACCGCGATATCGTCGTCGGCCAATCCGCCGGGCTCAAGCTCCGGCGGCGGCGGCTCATCCGGCGGCGGCGGCGGCGGCGGTGGCGGAGGGGGCTGGTAGCTCGCGTTTCGATTTCGCCCGCCCGATAGCGTGACTTTCTAGCTGACAACTGATAACTGATGACTGGTAGCTGATACCTGGCGGCCATAGTCCTGAGCCTGCCGAAGGGCGGCGGGGGCTGGTAGTTGCCGTAACGCAGCGCGCCGTCATGTAAACACGGATCGTGGTAGAATTCGCTAGGAGGTCATCGTCCATGGCGCTTATCAATTGCCCTGAATGTGACGCACAAGTCTCCGACGTTGCTGAGAGCTGCCCGAAGTGCGGGTATCCGATTGCACAAGCAAAGCAGGTGCGTAATGGTGTAGGAAAAACGCAGGCAATTGAAAAAACCTCGAAGTACTACAAGATACAGCAGTTGAATGCTGCACTGCTTGCAGTAGTGGGCGTGATAATGTTGGTAGCTGGAGTCGGAACAGGCGGCGTCGTGGTTGCGGTATTAGGTGGGCTTGGCACAGCAGCCGGGCTAGTTTGGTATATCGTTGCTAGCACCGGCGCTTGGTGGCACCATGGCTAAACCTCGACTGTGTCGCGACGGATCTTTCGGTGATGATGGTGGCGGCTGGTAGGCGCGGCTGGGGAGAAGTAAAGTACTCGTGGCGGGTTTTTAGAAGGAACAGCGCATCTGCTATATAATCTACCACTACTAGGAATGGAAAGGCAGCCTGTAAACTCGTCTAACATTGCAGCGGTCGGATATGACGAGGAGACTCGAACGCTAGAGATCGAGTTCCATTCCGGCGGTGTCTACCAGTACTTAGATGTGCCACCGGAGGTACATTCGAGCTTTTTAAATTCGCCGTCCTTGGGACGATATTTCCACTATCACATCAAGAGCAGTTATAGATGTACTCGAGTGCGTTGACCGGAGGATTATATGATTATCAAATCTGTACGTATACAGAACTTCCGTTCTATTAGAGATATCGAAATAGAGTGTTCACCTCTGACAGTATTAGTTGGGCCGAATGGCTCAGGTAAGTCGGCGTTTTTGAGGGCTATCGATATATTCTATCAGTCAGCGGCGCAGTTCACTGAGGATGACTATTACAATAGAGACACGTCTAATGATATCGTGATTGCAGTTACATATACGTCGCTGACTGAGAAAGAGCTTGAGCTATTTACGAGCCATGTTGATAAGGGGGAGCTTACAGTAAGGAAGGTAATTCATTGGGAAGGAGGTAAGGTGTCTCAGCGATACTTCGGGGAGACTTTGGGTAGTCCCGATTTCGAACAGATTCGTTCGGAAACACAGAAAACTGCGGCGCGCAAGCTTTATGATTCGGTCCGCGAGCAAGCTAAGTACCAGGATTTACCAAGGTGTGGCAACTATGATGAAGTTATTCAAGCAATTGAGCACTGGGAAGAGGATCACCCCGAAGAGTGCACTTGGCTAAGCGACTCAGGACAATTCTTTGGATTCAGACAAGTGGGACAAGCCAAATTAGAAAGATTCACGCGGTTTGTTTTCGTGCCTGCTGTTAGAGACGCGGCGCTTGACGCTACGGAAGGACGCGGCTCAGTAATGACGGAAATCATGGATTTAGCGGTAAGAACTGCGCTTTCTCAGAAGAGGGAGCTAGAAGAGCTCAAAGAGGATGCCAAACAGAAATACGAAGGTATTATCGCAGACGCCAAATCGGGCGAGCTTAATGTCTTGAACGATGACCTAACTAGGATACTTGCGATGTACGTGCCCCAATCCGCCATTGTTCTTGACTGGCAACCAACAGAAGCTTTTGAAATTCGGATGCCTACAGCAGACGTGAGGATAGTCGAGGATAGATTCGCTTCCTCTGTAGAAAGGTCAGGGCACGGAGTGCAACGTGCCTTTATCCTATCAGTCTTCCAGTACCTCGCATCGGCTGCGTCAACTGTAGAGGAGAATGAAACTGATGCTGAGGCCCCAGGCTCTGAGACTGTCGCTGAGGACACGGAGCCGCCCGACAGCCCGAACCTCATTATCGCAATAGAGGAGCCGGAGTTGTTTCAGCATCCCAGTCGGCAAAGACATCTGGCAAAAGTTCTGCTTCAATTAGCGGACGTAGGAATCCCTGGGGTCGCAAGAAAAACACAAGTGATATACGCGACCCACTCTCCCCTGTTCGTCGATGTCGAAAGGTTCGGTCAAGTCCGAAAGTTTGAGAAGTGCGTTCAATCCGATGGGTCCCCACCAGCAACTAACGCCTACAACACTAGCATTGGGCAGGTGACTTCGATTGTGGAAGAAGCATTTGAGACATCCTTCAGGGACGAATATGTGAGGGCTAGGTTTCGAGCATTTCTTACTCCATGGATGAACGAAGGGTTCTTTGCAGGCGCAGTAGTATTAGTGGAAGGTGAGAAGGACCGTGCTGCTCTCCTTGGCTACGCAGACACAATGAATGTGGA
This sequence comes from Planctomycetales bacterium, assembly GCA_030606285.1. GTDB lineage: Bacteria > 4484-113 > 4484-113 > 4484-113 > 4484-113 > JAGGTK01. Next base: position 192,105 of record JAUWGS010000002.1, read on the forward strand.
CTTGGATGCCAGCGGTATTTCAGTAGTGCCCTGCTACTCAAAGCAAAACCTCCGCTGGCCGTATGCAATGTTCAGAGAGTTGGGAATAGCCACGTACATCATCTGGGACAGCGATTATGGAAAGAAGGACAATCCTGATGAGAACCATGCACTCCTTAGATTGGTGCGGGAAGCACCGGAGGACTGGCCAGAGAAGGTCCGCCCACAGTTCGCTTGCTACAAGACGGATATGTCGGCTGCCATCAAAGGAGAACTTGGTGCTCAGCTTTACAAGGATCTGATGGCGGAGGTCCGAAAGGAGTTCGACTCGGTGGATGAGACGAAGATCCTCACGAATCCGTCAGCTATGAGGAGGCTGTTCGAGCTAGCGATTGAAAAAGGCGAACGCGTGCAGTCGCTTGAAGGAATAGTCCATGCCATTACAAGTCTTTCGCCGTAGCAGTTAGCCTCCCTCGCGCGCATTCTTCAGACGCTCCCCCGCAAAGTGTATAATGGCCAAACGAGAACGGGGGAGGACGGGACGAAGTGGCAGGTTCGGGGAAACACTACTCCGCAAGGCGCAGGCCTTTCAGATTCTGCATCTCTCCACCCGCGCGTTCCTTAAAGACTCGTCCCCGCCACTTTCTTCCCCCTCTGACGACTGACGACTGATGGCTACCGCCAGCTACTCCCCCTCCACAATCACATCTTCGCCGGTGGATTCGCGGCGCATTTGCAGCGCCTCTTCCCGCGCGGCTTCTTCTTCGGCGCTCAGCTTCGCGCCCACCCAGCGGTCCATCACGGTGCACGCCGTAAGGTCGCCGGTTACGTTTATCACCGTCCGGCTCATATCCAGGATTCGGTCAACGCCGATGATCAGCGCAATCCCGGCAGTCGGTATCCCCACGCTCTCCAGAACCATCGCCAGTATCACAATGCCCACGCCGGGCGTCGCCGGCGCGCCGATAGAAGCGCTGACCGCCGTCACTGTCACCAGCACGAGCGCTGCCAGGCTGAGTTCCACGCCGAATACCTGTGCCAGAAACACCGTTGCCGCGCCCTGGTAAAGCGCCGTGCCGTCCATATTTATCGTCGCGCCCAGTGGGATGAGGAACTGCGCGATGGACGAGCGCACGCCGAGCTTCTTTTCCGCCGTGTCGATGGATAGCGGCATCACCGCGGCTGAGCTTGACGTGGAGAACGCAAGCAGTTGCACTTCCCGTGCCCCGCGCAGGAATCGCGCCGGAGACTTCCGCCCGAATACCGAGACGATGACGAGATAGAAGCACAGAAGCACCGCAAGTCCCAGCAGCACCGTCCCCACGTACGCCGCCATCCCCGCCAGCACATCAATCCCCACCTTGCTGGTGACGTTCGCCAGTAGCCCGAATACCGCCAGCGGCGCAAGTTGCATCGCCCATCCAACGACCGTCATGCACACCGCCTGCAGCGAGCCCAGCAGGTCCAGTAGGGGCCGGGATTGCTTCGTGGGCAGGGAAAGCAGCGCGATGCCGATGAATACGGCGAACAGCACGATCTGCAGCATCTGCGTGTTGAGCATCGCCTGTAGCGGGTTTTCCGGCAGGATGGCGACGATGGTTGTGGGGAGTTCGCTAAGCGTCGGCAGTTCCGCGCCGCCCTCGGTTGCGGGCACGGCTTCGGCCTCCGCTTCCGTCACCTGCTGGATGAGGTCGCTTTGTATGTACTGCCCCGGGCGTATGAGCGTTGTAATGCCGATGCCGATTACGATTGCCACGGTGGTTGTGAGCAGGAAGTAGATGACGACGCGCAACCCCAGTTTTTTCAGCTGGTTTAGGTCCTCACTTGCGGCAAGCCCCCGGATGACCGAGGAAAACACGAGCGGCAGCACGATCATCTGGATGAGCGCGAGGAAGAGGTTACCCGGCAGCGCCAGCCAGCGCCCTGCGACCGTGGCGAAGTCGCGGCTGACCCAGCCGACCGTCGGTCCCAGCGCCAGCCCGACGACGATGCCCAGCGCCATCGCGATAAGGATTTTCAGCCATAGCCTGCCTCTTATCAGGCCGTCGAGCGACGCGCGCAGGTGCTTGAGGGATTTGGGCTGCAGAAACTCTAGCGGCGCCGGCATCGTGCCCCTAGCTTAGCACATCGGATTTGGCATCATCGCCGCGCCGTGCCGCGCTATTCCGCCCAGACGCCTTCTGCAATCACGCGGTTCTCACATTCCTTGGCGCGCTCCCGGCTGTGCAGTGTAGTTTCCGTTTCCATCACCATGCCAATGTCTGTCCACGATCCTTCGGGATGTTCGCAGCGTTGGATTTTGTATGTTGCGACTACTTGTCCTGTTCATTGTACTTAGGCTGATTTCTCTTGATTACTCTTGCCTCTTTTTCTCTTGCATCTTTAATGCTATCGAATTGCTCAATCTTGACGGTTGCACCTGGGATATCTCCGAGGTGTTCGCTTAACCGGTCTTGCACTCTTCCGCGTTGAGCTACCCCCGCATAGTTGAGCTTACCCGTCTCGGTTTCAATCCGATACAGGACAGGCTTGTTATTGGGAACGTTGTCGATTCCCGTCTTGTTGTAGGTTGCTTTCCTTTTGCCCATCGTTTTCCTCCAATTCATCTACGCCGGAAGAAGTTTCGTTTCCCGGCTCACGCATTATTATCTCTGGTCGATGCGAGCTTCCCAGATTTGAGCCGTTCGTCCAGTTCCTTGGCATCAAACCGCCAGACACGCCCCATCCGGTGGGCGGGCAGGTCGCCTTCACGAGCCAGACGGTAAATCGTGGACTTTCCGATTTTCAGGTGCTTCGCTGCTTCTTCAAGAGTCAACCAAGTAACCATGTCTCACCATCTTTAATCACCATTCGTGACCATCACAAGCCATATAATACCACTTGAGAGCACTATGTCAAACATAAATTTCATTTCCGTCGAAAATTGCCACCAGTCGGTAAGTAACAAGGTATGAAAATCAGTGGAAGCGGAGCCGAAATGGCATCGGAGCAATCGAACAACGTCAAGGAGTATTATCGCCTCGTCACCGGGGTCGATATCGGCCTTGTGGCAAGAGAGATTCTGGGCGGCAGAGTTGTGCAGGAGTCTCCCCGCCTTCTTCAGTGCGATTGCCCCAACCACAAGAGCCAATCTCACCGGTTGCTCCATATCATGCTGGACAAGCAGGGATGGTACTGCTTCGGCTGCGGCGTGGGCGGCGGCGGCTGGTAGTTGCGATAACGGGCGATGGCAACTTATGTGTGAACGAACGGGACCTGGCCTACACCGGGTACTGGTATGGGTCGGAGCGACCGGTGGAGTAGGCCCCCCGCGCGTTCCTTATTACAGACCGTCACGCCAATGAGATAGTGTATGCGCAGAATTTATGCTCGGACTGAGTGCAGGAACCCCTCCAATGCTGCTACTAAGCCATCCCAGGCGGTAGGGCTGTGCTTTGACGCAGCGGGGATGCCAAAGAAGTGGTCAAAGGAGTAGCATATGGATCTAGCGTGCTCAACGCTTATTCCAGTTGTCGTCTTTACGTAGACTATTATTCCGAGTAAATTGCCTGCCAGAGTGCTCTTCATGTGAATCATATCGTATGAACGGCACTTAAACTGGTCGGTTACCGCTGACCGGTGCTTGATCTCGATGCTTACGTGCTTCCCAAGTTCTTCATTGCTTATCATGATGTCTGACCTGTGCGTCAGCTTGGCACCCGGCGGCAACTGATAGGAGAGGCCACGTTCAGCTAAACACTGGTAGCCTGGGAAGTCGTCTCTCAGAACGAACATGGCGGTTTTCCCTGCGCCATCCCAGCTTCCCTCTCGCCCCAACCTGTGGTAGAGGATCTGCATCAGAAGATCCCGGATCTCGTCCTCAGTAGACTTCGGCTCTGTATACTCCTGTTCGTCTCTCGCGTCTTCGGAAGAAGAACCTTCGGATTGAGAGCCTTCTCGTTCAGTGGTGACAGTCGGAGCACCGTTCTGACTAGGGCTGTATAGCTTGAACAGGCCGCGCTCAACACTAATGAAGATGTCCTTGCCAATCCCTCCGGGCGCACCACCTTTTAGGTTTACGGTCATCCCTTGAATCATTGGATTCAGAGAACTTTCCTTCCGCTCGGGATGCTCCCTTCGAACGCATTCGATTAGCTGGGTCCTTGTGAATGGGACCTTTCCCTGTTCTGTGAGTTTCTCCGCACACTCTTTCAGAAGCTGCCAATTTGGCTTGTTACAGGCCATGTGACTATCCTCCGATAACGCATGTTGCAGTTAGTGCTGCTAACAATGATGCACAATGGTCCGCGAGTGCCCTCGGACGACGAGCTCTCTACTCTCTTTCCAGTTCGCCAGAATAGCCAGGCATTAGGGAAACGAGCTTCTTCCCTGACAGCTGCCAAGGGGACGGTATCCCCCCAACAGTGAAAGGGTGCGCTATCAAAGCACCAAATACACGCATGTACACTACACCATTGATATACACAACTCTCGCACCATAGCTACTTGTTGTGAACGGTTCAGGCCAGTGATAGGGACTAGGGGTAGTTCTCCATAGTATGGCGCCGAAAGCCCAGCCGTTGCCTGTGTCCGGCACCCATCCCATGCCAAACCTGCTAGGTAGAGGGAAGATGTAAGTGGTCCAAGTGGCTGGCACAAGTGCAATCTCTAGGCTGAGGGGTTCCTCCGGATATTCCGTGTGCGGGTCCGGTGGACTGCGTTGAACGGCACCCGAGTATGGAGGACTCGCATATTCCCTGAGAGGGAAACCAGACTCGTCAAGCGCGTTGAGCCCCAGTTCTCTTATGTCTGGCGCTCCTAAAAGCTCGCAAACTTCCGCGTAAGCTTCCCCACCTTCAACTTCGAATCCACGGGCTGGCGTCCAGTGATACGGATTCGGAGGATTCACGGGTTCGCTTGCGTCAGGAGCGATTGGCGGTAGTGTACGCGCGCCTCCGCCACCGCAACCGAAAGCGGCTAACAAGCTTACAAGAATCAGAATCAGCCCTGCCAACAATTTTACCTTCATTAGTACACCTCTATCATCTAATCTCATGTTGTCCGGTAGACGTTAAGCCAACTATATATAGCACAGCTCACTGCTGTCCCCGCATGTCCTGAGCAGTCGTTAAGGCTCTAGCGCGAAATGACACTCAGTCAGCAGCTGTGGGAGCATCCCCGGTTTGCAGACCTGCTTGGATGAGCAGGTCTAGAGCCTGCGAGAAGGGCGAGAGTCCCATGAACCCAGGGCGATGCGGCCTAACCGCGTTCTTGCCGGGAACCCTATACCAGTACTCTGGGAACTCACGATCGCCTTCACTGGTCTGTCTGAGCACGAGTATTTCGTAAACGTACCCCCAGAGTCGACGCCCGTCTGTAGTCTTGACCACAAACACGCACCTACATTCCCTATTGAAGTCCAGCTCTAGCTCTCTAACATATTCTGCAAACTGTAAGTCGTCCAATATCGAAACCGGCGTAATCAGAAAGGTCAGTTCGTTATCCAAATCAGTGTCCTCTTATGATTCCAGGCCGCATAGCGCAGCGCTTCGTCAATGTCCTCAGCTTCCAGATATGGATACGCCTCGAGGATTGACTGCTTCGTCTCACCGGAGGCCAGAAGCCCCAGTAGCCGTGAAACTGGAAAGCGCAGCCCGCGGATGCACGGCTTGCCCGTGCACACGTTCGGGTCAACTGTTATGCGCTCAAACTTCATTGCCGGTTCCTGTGACAACAGCGATTATACCAGAGCCGACTCTCTTCGCTTCTCGCGAGAGTCCTGAAGCAGCCCGGAGTTTGGACTAAGGTCCCTAGTCCAGCATCGGGTTCAACGGCCAGGCATGCCAGATTCCCTCGGAGATAACGCTTCCTTCCTTTTCCCCATAGAGGCGCACGTAGTAGAAGCGCAGCTTGTGCGGATAGCGCTCGTAATTGTAACTTTCGTAGGGGAACCTGGACTCGGTGCCCTTGGCCAGCTCTTGCTCGTACAGTTCTAGCAGCTTGGCGACCATCTGTTTATCAGTAACTTGTACTATGTATCCGTTCCCCTGGCTCCATTCCCGGTGCCAGGGCTCGAACGTATGTCGGGTAATGGGGCTAAGCCATCTGTTGATTAAGTATCCAGCATGTTCCGATGAGACGCGTTCCAGCCATGGCTCGCTACCGTACTTCAAATTCGGGAGAATGACCTCCGCCATCTGTTCCCAGGTTGTAATGCGCTCGTAGTCAGATGCGGTAAGGTCTTCTAACCGATGCAGGAATGAGTAAGGGTTACCAGGCATACAAGCGAGAGTGCGTTCTTCGTTTTCGGTAAGCTTCTCCCAGTACACGATTTCACTTCCGAGAGGTGGGTCTGGAATGTCCCAAGTCTCGCATATCTCAGGGAATTCCCCATGTTGGGAGACTTGCAGGTAGGGCATCATTCGCTCGTAGGCAGCTTCAACGTCCTCTTCATAGGCCCACTCATACCCCGCTTCAACGTTCTCTTTGGTTCGGCGCCAGACGTCCGTTATCATTGGACGTTTCTCAAGTTCCACCTCGGTCATACTAGCATCACTGAATCTCTGTGCTAGACCCGCGATGACCTGATCTCGGTCACGCTTGAGGGGCTTTCTCCACGCACTTCGGTCACACAGGCACCACGCCACGCCTTCCCAAATGATTTCCTCATCTCCGTACAGGCGGTAGACAAAATAGGCGACTGTCTCAGGATTCTCCTCAAGAAAGCCCACCGTGTATTCATCGCCGGTCTTCCGCGCGTGTGCCTGTGCGAGTTCGTACAGCCCGGTTCTTTCGGTCTCGTCAGTAATCTCGCGGATTAGTCCGTTGCCCGGCGAAAACTCCTCATGCCAGGGCTCGAACAGACCGCCGGTTATCCAGTTCGTATAGCGAGTGAGCACGCTCTTGCGAAACCAGTCGGCATAATCCTCGTCGGAGAGTTCCTGTTGGCGCTCCTTCTTCCCGAATACAGAGCTCCGCAAATCCACAAGCAGCGTCCTCTTACGCTCGCACGCTACGATGTCTCGCGTAGACTTCAGTTCGGTGTGTCCGCTCCGGGCCATCAGCTGTACAAGCCGGAGTGGAGTGCTGCCGTCGTACATGTTGCCCAATGGACCTTTCCCGCGGTAGCGGACCATGAGCGCTCTCTGCTCTGAAGGTGAGAGTTTATCAAGCGGCTTCACCTCCCCGGTGAGAGTAACGCTCGCATAAACGGAGCCGAGAGGGGTGGCAAGCTCGTTGATCCCCCAGTAGTCCAGCAGCAACGGCAGCGTCCGATAGTCGCTCAAACTTTGTGGAACGTCCGGGTCCGGGTAATCCTCGCCCGGCTGGAAGAACTCATCCGAGAAGTCAATCGGAGTGTTCCACGTGACTTGCTGCAACAGCCGTGCGTATTCGTCTATAAGCTGCTCACGTTCGTTATCGCCGCTTCTGGCGAGCTGTCTGCACGCAACGCCAACCAGCACTAGCAGCGCACCTGCGCCAACTATCAACCAGCTTCTCATAGCAGGCTCCTTGGCCTATGGACTTACCGCAGCAATTCTACAACACTTCAGCCCGCCCGCTCAATCCAGCTCGCGTTCGAGCTGCTCCAGCGCCTCGTATAGCTCATCCAGCGTGCGCCAGAGCTCGTCAAACTCCCGGTCGCGCTCGCGGTCACGGTCTTCGAGCACGCGGTGCAGCTCTTCGATGGCGCGCCACATCTCGCGGTCCTGCTCTGCTGGACGTCGGTTGAAATCTACACGGAGTTCGTGCAGCGCCCGCTCCATTTCGCCGAGCCGGCGCTCCATGTCGCCGCGCTCGCGGTGCATCCGCTCCATCTCCTCCATCATCGGGCCCATGCGCTCCCTGAGTTCCTCCATGTCGGGCATCGGCGGATGGGGTGGGGCGAATTCGCCGTCGGGTTGCATGCGGAAAATAAACATCTTGGGATGCTCCCCCGGCGGCACCGGCGGCATAGGTGGCATAGGCATACCCATCTTTGGCATCGGAAGGTCGATCTCGAAATCCTCACCGCATTTCGGGCATGTGACAATCACTCTGCCGAAATTCGTATTGAACTGGGGAGATTTAATCCTTTCCTGTGCATCTCGTCCGCGCTCGCCGTGAAAGACTGACTCGGTGCTGCGAGGTTCGCCGCGCTGCATAATCATTATCTTGCGCCTTTCGCCGTCGGCGGGCATCTTGTGCTTCTTGCCCAGCAGGAAGCGCTCGTGGCTTCTGCGTTCACAGCCCTCATCGTCTCCCTTGTGCATAACGATGATTCTACGGTTCTCCTGGGCACGAAGCTCAGGCCCCGGCGCGAAGACAGCCGCCCCGACGTGGCCCATCATTTTTGTGCCGAACACTCCGGCCAGCCCTTCGCCGCCTTCGCATTCCGCGAGAGCTTTGCGTAACGCGTCAAGCTGCTCCGGGCCAAGTTCCAGCCTGAGTATCAGCCTGTCGCCGTCAAGTTCGATTTCGCCGCCCAGGGCGCGCAGCGAGTTGACCAGCATCATGGCGTGGACGTAAACCCCGATGGCGGCTTCATTGCCGGTGAACGTCATTGCAACCGCGATGTTCTTTTCCACCGTCTTTTCTTCGTCGGCGAACGCCGCGCCGGCGAGCGTGAGCGAAAACAGCGCAATCACAAGCACAAGCAGTATCCTTCTCATGAGTCCCTCCTCAGAATGGGATTTCCGCCCCAATGATAGTATGTCGCAGCCCCGCTGGCAATTGTGCAACCGATAAACAACGTTTCTAAGGCCCCCCGTTGTTGGCCGCGAGAATAACCTCGTAGAGATTGGGCTCAATCTCCTTCAAGCTCTTGACCTTCAACTTCACCCAGTTCCCAGTCGATTCATCCCAGGCGGCAAATTCGCTACTTTTCAGTTCGTATAGCAGTATGTTCGCGAACCGAGCAGTGCCTTTACTGTCCGTAGACTCGTTGTGAGACGTTCGATACGAGTATTCCACATTCAAATAGGTATGTACCCAGGGCTCACCGTGGGACCCGTAAACCCGCGCAATCACGTTTACTAATCTTGGATACAGCCGCGCATAGCCTTCTTCCCTCATTTCCGCATACTTAGCCGCGTTTATGACACCCCACACGCCTTCTGCGATGATGCTCGTTTTCCCGTACAGGCGGAAGTAGTAGTAAGCGGTACCCCGCGATGTTCTTTTTAGCTTGGCCAGTTCGCGTGGGTTTTCTATGCGCCGAATGTACGCGTTGCCCGGCGAAAACTCCTCGTGCCAGGATTCCAGCGGTATCCCTGTGCCTGCACTTATGCAGGCATGCGGGAACTCGCCGATTAACATTCGATCGCGGTCTTTGTTTGCTCTAATTTCTTCGTAAAGCTCACGGGTGCGGATCGCGTCCAGACCGTATAGCATCTCTTCCACAGAGCTAAACGAGCTTTTTCCTCGTATAGCCAGTTCGTTCGCCACCCACCACACGGGTGCCCGCAGCGACCATCGGCTGTTCGTCCTCTCGAAGGACGCCAGCAGTAGCTCTTCCTCGCGGCTCAGTTCGTCTAATGGAAGAAGCGTATGGTATAGCGGCTCCCCGTCTATTTCGCTCACTCCTTGTTGCAGCGTGCAATTGCCGGTGCGTATTACGTCAAGCGATCCGTATCCCATGTCGGCGGGCACGTCATACTTGCCGTGCGGGACGCGCTTTCGCGTTTCTACTTCGCGCGTCGTCAGGAGACTGGCGGAGCCATAGGAATCGTACGTGGCGGACGTCCTTTTTGAGGGTATCCAACCAGACATCAACTTGTGCAGTTCGTCGTACATATCCTGAACAGTCATTTCCGAAACCGGAGGCTCGCTGGCGGTAATTTCCACGAGAACCTGGCTTTTAGTCTCCCCATGGTATTTCTCAACTTCTATGTCGGTGAAATACCCATCAGCGTCGCGCACTTCGAAGTGGCTGCTGGTGAAACTCCATCCAAAATCGCCTATGAAATCCTCGGGGGTAACACCTTCAAAGACCACCTTACCTTCGGCATCGGTCGTCTTCAAGCTTTTTGCCCCCTGTTTGGTGGACACTTTGACTGTTGCGCCCTCCCACGGAGTCCCGTCAGGTTTCGTTACTGCAACTTCAACTGTTATCGCGTCCAGCCCTGTGATGGCCTCTATTCTGAAGACATCAGGCTCTGCTTGGGGTAACGCTGCTAGCACAACTCCCTCACCAATAACTTCCTCGATGCCGTACAAACGGAAGAGGTAGAAAGCGAACCTGTCTCGAAGCCTATCGCCGTTAGGATGGTCACCTAGAAAGGATTCAAGCTGAGACGCTGGTTTCAGCTCCGAGTGTGGATGTTTGCCCACACGACTCAGCACGATCTCCGGGTTAACCTCAAGGATTTCCCGCTCGACTATGTCGAGCGCACTAGCGTCGGTTATTTCGAATATCAGCGCATTCCCCGGCGAGAACTCGTCGTGCCAGGGCTCGAAGAAGCCGCCAGTCTGCTGGTTGGCGATGAAGCGCAGGTACCGCTTGGCGAAACGCTCCTCCCAGCGTCCACGCGCGGAGAACATCCTCCGGTCGTTCAATAGGTATTCCGGAATCCCCGACGAGTAAAACGCAAGTTCCAGAAGCTCCGGCAAGCTCCCGATTCTACTGACTCCATTTTCAGCCATCCTCTCGGGAAAGCTCAAACAGAGCGGTGCATAAACGTTCAATGGATCCAACGTCCGCTCCGGAGAGATGAAAGTGGAAAACAACTCGAGACGCTCGGCGCGCGAAAGCTCCTTCCAATCGGGTAGCTCACTCTTGGCAATGTCCAGTGCCTCTGCAAGCTCGTCAGTTAGCGGAATGTCTCCATGTTGCCACAGGTCGTAATACGTGTCGGGAAACTTACCGTCCTCAGGCACCGGCACCCAGAACTGAGCATCCCTCAGGGCCGCATCTTCATACGAAACGAATTCACTGATCTGTCGGTCGCCAAGTTTTACCTGCTCAACCTCGACCGCGAACAGCGTCCAATCGAGTTTGGGTTCATCTGTACCAGTGCCGAAAAGCGAAGACGCAGCGAGGATGATAGCTGCAACGAATGCAACGCCGATGAGCCACAAGAAGACTCTGTGCATTACCGCTCTCCCGATGTGAAGCTGCCTTGTTAGACCACTTCACGCGCCAAGTGGTTCGCAAACGCCTGTATGTGCTGAATCCCGCTACCCCGCAACTTCCGGCTCGGCGGAGGGAAGCTCGAGCTGGCCTTCCTTGCGCCGGCTGTGCGGCGCGGGCGATGCCAGCGGCATTTCCTCGTGCTCATCAGCTTCTTCGTCGTCCGCCGAGAAAAACGGCACAATGCTCCCCGAGAAAACTCGGCTGACTTCCTTAGCGTCCACCGTGAGTGTCCCGCTCTCCTTCTTGGTGGGCAGTTCGTACATGTAATTCAGCAGCAGCTTTTCGGTGATGCTTCGCAGGCCGCGCGCCCCGGTTCCGAGGTTCTTCGAAAGCTGGGCGATGCGTTTAAGTGCGCCGCGCGTGAACTTCAGCTCCACACCGTCCTCGCGGAACATGTACTGGTACTGCTTGACCAGCGCGTTGGCAGGCTTGTAGAGGATGTCAACCAGCGCCTGCTCGTCAAGCTCTTCCAGCGCCGCAACGACGGGTAGCCGGCCCACCAGTTCAGGGATGAGCCCGTACTTGATGAGGTCGTCGGGCTCGACGTGCTGCAGCGTTTCGTATCGGCCCCGCTCCTCCTTCTTGCCGGCAACGTCCTTGCCGGAGCGGAAGCCGATGGTGCGCTGCCCCAGGCGGCGCTCGATGACCTCTTCCAGCCCGTTGAAGGTGCCACCGCAGATAAACAGTATGTTGTTGGTGCAGATCTGCAAAAACTCGTCCTGGGGATGCTTGCGGCCGCCGTGTGGCGGGACGTTGGCGACGGTGCCCTCGAGGATCTTGAGCAGCGCCTGTTGTACGCCCTCGCCTGAGACGTCGCGTGTGATGGACGGGTTCTCGCTCTTGCGGGAGATCTTGTCCAGCTCGTCAATGTAGATAATGCCCCGCTCGGTGCGGGCCAGCACTTCGGGAGGATTGGCGTTCGGTGCCTGGGCCTGCGCTATCTGGTACAGCCGGAGCAGGATGTTCTCCACGTCCTCGCCCACGTATCCGGCCTCGGTCAGCGTGGTGGCGTCCGCGATGGCGAAGGGAACGTCCAGAATGCTCGCGATTTTCTGCGCCAGCAGCGTCTTTCCCACGCCGGTCGGCCCGATGAGCAGGATGTTGCTCTTCTGCAGCTCGATCTTGGGCGATGTCAGGGAGTTGACCCGTTTGTAGTGGTTGTAGACCGCAACGGCGATGACTTTCTTGGCAAGGTTTTGCTTGATGACGTGCTCGTCAAGGTACTTGACGACCTCACGCGGGGTGGGCACTTCGCCCAGCGCGACTTTGGGCGCTGTCTGGAACTTGGGGCCGTCGAGGAGCTCCTTACAGATGTTTACGCACTCTTCGCAGATGTAGATGCCCGGACCCTTGATCATCCGGACGTTGCGCGAAGACTGCTCTTCGCCGCAGAAGCTGCACCGGGGGTTGCCCGAGTACTTCCCGCTTTCCTCACCAGAGCCAGCCATAGATTGATAATTATACCATTGGGAGCCAAGGCGGGACCTAAGCAGCCCGGCGCGCAAGATTAGCTCCTGCTAAGCAGCCAAAGCAAGGGACCGACAGTCGGGACGGTGCTACCCCAGCTTGCGCCAGATCAGGACAGCCTTACCGATGATCTCCACGTCCTTGGGATAATCGAGGACGATCGGGCGGTAGTTTCTGTTTGCCTCCTGCAGAAGCACTTTGTCACCCTCGAGGTAAACGGTCTTGACTGATGCCTTCCTGCCGCGCAGAGCCACCACGGCAATGTCACCGCTCTTCACCTTGGCTGTCGGGGAAATCACGACAACATCGCCTTCGAGGATCCCCGCGTCTATCATCGAGTCCCCGGTAGCTACGAGAGCGAATGCGTCGGGATGGTCCTTGAGCTCTTTTTCGGGCAGCTTCAGCGTCTTGAGAGCCTTAGTCTTCCCTTTAGCCGATGGCAGTAGAATCCCGGCAGGCATGGCGTCAAACACCGGCACTGACCTCATAGGCGGACGGCGGCCGCTCGGAGCCTTCGTGCCCACCTCCGCCTGCGCGATCTCGCCAACCCGGCGCCTGAGCTGTTCGACTTCCTTGCGGAGACTCACAACCTTCTCAATCGTGACCTGCTTGCCCGAAAGCGAGTCATCTGTGAGTCCGCTCACTACCAGAAGGTGATCGAGCGGACAGCCCAGCATCTCACTCATCCTTTTAAGGACTTCGGGTGAAGCCCGCCGCTCACCGTGCTCCATTCGTGAGACATAGCTGGGATGGAGATCCAGTTCTTCTCCGAGGCTGACCTGGCTCATCCCCATCTTCAGGCGCAATGAGCGGATCAGCTTTCCGAACTCGACATATGGCAGCTGTACGGAAGCAGCAGTCTTTGATTTTGAAGTTCGTCGTTTTCTTTTCATGATACCCTTCCTTAGTATTGCCGCGACGCTCGTGCGTCCCGCATAAGTATTGTGTCACATTCTCCCGCACATAGCAACCGGCTGTCACAGGCGTGGCCAGTCTTGTGCAGTGAGCTGAAAATGAAGATGCGGTTTCATCTGGCGCACAAGCCTCGCCTCCCGAAGCGCATGGATACGGGTGTGGCGGACAGGACGGTTGCTGCTCCCGCCAATGCCCTGTACTGTGCTGGATTCTTGACGAGGGATTGTCCGCAGAATCTACTCGTCAGGCGCATTGCGCGCAGTTGTACGTTCTGGCACCTCATTACGTGCGGTATTCAAACGCCATTTGTGCGGTAGGAGCAGAGAGCTAAACTGGTATAATTACTCGCTTGGAGCCGTTCCGAGTTCTGCCATGGGGAATAACCAGGTAAGAGTTCTTCTGATTGAAGGTGACGCGGAGAACGCACGTCTGCTGCGGGATTGGTCGGGCGAGTCAGGAGAGCAGGAGTATCTGCCCGAACACGCAGGCAGTCTCTCGCAGGGGCTTGAGCGGCTGCACGAAGGTGGCATAGACATAGTCCTTCTGAACCTCTCACTGCCTGACAGCCAGGGGCTTGAAGCGTTCAGCTGGGTTAGACGCCAGGCGCCCTCGGTGCCCATCATTGTGCTGGTAGATGATTACGACGAGGACCTAGCGGCGGAGGTGATGGCGGAGGGTGCCCAGGACTTCCTGGTCAACCGGCAACTTGACGGCAGGCTGCTTTCGCTGGTCATCCGATATGCGATTGAACGGCATCAGCTCCTGCACGAGCTCGAACGGCAGAAAGCGGAATCGCTGGCTGAAGTCGAAGAGCGCCTGGTGAGGCAAAACGAGGTGATAATGCAGCTCACCTCCAGCGAGATTCGGGCGCGCGGGGACCTGGATGCAAGGATCAGGGAAATAACTGAAGCCAGCAGCAAGACGCTCGAAGTCGACCGGGTGAGTGTGTGGCTGTACAACGACGACCGCACAAAGATCCACTGCGTCGATCTCTACGAGCTGGATAAGGACAAGCACACCAGCGGGTACGAGATGGGTGCGGATGACTATCCCGCGTTCTTCAGCTCACTGGAGAAGCGTCACACGGTCGCAGCCCCTGTGACTTATACCGGTCCCGTGACGAAAGAACGCTCTCAGTCGCATATCTCTCCTCTGGGTATAGCGTCCGTAGAGGATGCTCACGGCGGAGCCGCCGGCGGATTCGCTGGAGTCGTGTGCCACGAGCAGGTGGGGGCCGCCCGCAGGTGGACGACACAGGAGCAGGCATTCATCGGTTCCGTGACGGACCTGATCTCGCTGGCATTTGAGGAGTCGCGGCGCAAACAGGTCGAGGAACAGCTGCAAAAGCTGTCCGGCGCGGTGGAGCACAGCCCCGCGTCAATCGTAATCGCTGACACCAACGGCAAGATCGAGTACGTCAATCCCAAGTTCATTGAAGTAACCGGGTACACGCTGGAAGAAGTCCGAGGCAAGCCCTTCATCTTGAAGTCCGCGAAGCGCCCCGATGAGTTCTACCGGCGCATGTGGCACGACCTGAAGATGGGGAAGACGTGGCGTGGTGAGCTCATCAACAAGAAAAAGAGCGGCGAGCTTTTCTGGGAGTCCACTTCAATCTCTCCTATCACTGGGCCTCGGGGCGTCGCGACGCATTACGTTGCGGTTAAGGAGGATGTCACCGAGCGCAAGCGCAAGGATGAGTATATGCGACGGGCGGTTGTGGTCTTCGAGAGCACCAGCGAGGGCATTCTCACGATGGATGCTGACGGGACTATCCTCGATGTTAACGCCGCCTTCTCCCAGATAACCGGTTACAGCAAGCAGGAAGTCGTTGGGGAGACCTCCAGGATTTTGATGTCGGACCGTCATTCCCCCCAGACCTACGGGGAGATGTGGAAAGACGTTCAAGCCTCAGATCACTGGTGGGGTGAGGTGTGGGGCCGGCGCAAGAACAACGAGCTCTTCCGCATCTGGATGACCATAAGGGCGGTCAAGAACGACGAAGGCGAAACGACACACTACGTTGGAGTGCTTTCCGACATCACGAAGGTCAAGGAGAGTGAAGAGGAGCGTGAGCGCCTGGCGCACTACGATACGCTCACCGAGCTCCCGAACCGCATCCTGCTTCGCGAGCGTTTGCAGCAGGCGCTGCGCCGGGCCGAGCGCGACCGGAAATCCGTTGCGGTGCTCTTCCTGAATTTCGACGGCTTCAAGAATATCAACGCCCGCTGGGGGCATCAGGTTGGTGACGAGATACTCGTGCAGGCGGCGAAGCGCCTGACCGATTGCGCGGGTGAGAACGATACCGTGGCGCGGTCGGCGGGAGACGAGTTTGCAATCGTTTTATCCGGGATTGCGAGCGCGGAGAGTAGCGCGCGCATCGCCCAGAAGATGATAGATTCGGTTTGCCGGCCCTTCCCCGTCGGAGACGAAGAAGCCTTCCTCACAACAAGCATCGGCGTCACTGTGTACCCGTTTGATGGTGACGACGTAGACAGCCTGCTTAATAACGCTGACGTGGCGATGAATCAGTCGCGGGCTCAGGGCGAGAACACGTACAGCTTCTACTCCAAAGGGCTCTACGAAAAAACCGTTGAGCGGATGTCTCTGGAGTCTGACCTGCGCCGCGCAGTGGAGCGGGGGGAACTGCTGCTGCACTACCAGCCCCAGATAAGCCTGGAAACCGGCGCGATTGTTGGGCTTGAAGCGCTGGTTCGCTGGATGCATCCGGAGCGCGGAATGGTCGGGCCCGGTGAGTTCATACCGCTGGCGGAGGAAACGGGTCTCATCCTGCCGATTGGCGAATGGGTTCTGCGCGAGGTATGCCGGCAGAGCAAGGAGTGGCACCGGGTGGGCATCCCGCATGAGCGCATCTCGGTAAACATCTCGGGGAACCAGTTCAAGCAGCAAGATGTGATTCAAGTGGTCACCCGGGCTCTGGTCGGCGCGAGCGACCCCCGCTACCTGTGCCTTGAACTCACAGAAAGCGGAATCGTTCAGGACCCCGAACTTGCCGTTGCGACGCTCGGTCAACTGAAAGAGCTGGGATTACACCTCTCCATCGACGACTTCGGGACGGGCTACTCATCGCTTGGCTACCTGAAGCGCTTCCCGGTGGATGAGCTTAAGATTCCGCAGTGGTTCATCCGTGAAGTCTTGACCGACTCCGGTGATGCAGCCATCGTGGCCGGGACCATCGTGCTGGCACGCAGCCTTGGCCTGAAAGTAGTCATCGAGGGTGTGGAGAACGAAGGCCAGTTCACTTTTGTGCGCAATAAAGGTGCCGATGTAGTCCAGGGCTTCCTCTTCAGCCGCCCCCTGCCGGTGGATGAAGCTGAGAAGTTCCTGCTCAAAGGCAAACTCGACCTGCCCGGGGCCTGAGCTGCTGCTGTGCATTGTCGCCAGGCGCCGGTCTGTCATGAGGGTAAACTTGGCGTCGCTGCACCATTCGCTGCGAAATCTCTGCGTGCGCTCATACAAACAGCCGGCTGGAGAAGATGGCGATGCTGAGGAAGTACCACGGGATGATGAACATCAGCGCGTCTATACGGTCGAGTATGCCGCCGTGCCCCGGCAGCGCATTACTGAAATCCTTGACACCCGCGGTGCGCTTTATCGCAGAGAAGGTCAGGTCGCCGACCAAACCCATCAGCGTGAGCCACGCCGCAATCAGCGCAACGATAATCACCATTGCCAGCGTGGGATTAAGGTTCCACAAATACATCCCCGCGAGCTTGTGGTCGTAGAGCGCCGCTATGGCCAGCTTCGTGCACAGGATGAACACAGTCATTGCAGCCCAGCCGCCGATGACGCCCTCAAGCGTCTTCCCCGGGCTGACGCGCGGCGTAATGTGGTGGTGTCCGAAGAGCTTGCCCGCAACCATCGCGCCGGTGTCGGACGACCACGCAAGCCCCAGCACTATCACTGCGAGCATCGGCCCGAAATCGGTCTCCACCCACAGCAGATACAGCGGCACGGTAATGAAGAAGAACGAGTGCCACACGAAGTTGACGCACTTCGGGCGTCCGGCGTGGAAGGCCTGCACTGCGAAGTCGGCAAGCTGGAGCTGCACGACTGCTATAACGCCGAACAGCACCACCAGGAAGTCGCGCAGGTTGCCCAGTTCGTAAAGCCCGCGAAAGGCGAAGAGCACGTTGGCGATGAGAAGCAGCGCCACGTGCAGCAGCAGCACGATGAAAATCCGGCGCTTCGGCTCGCCCAGCAGCACTCCCAGCTCGTAAACGGCGGCGATCCAGATGACCGCGATGAGAATGAGCGGTGCCGGCTGCGGCAGTGCCAGAAGCAGCAGCACAAGCGCTGCCCCGAGCGCGCCGGTGACGATTCTCGCAAGCATTCGCGCGCCAATTATAACTCAGCGCCGGTCTTGCCGGGGCTTTGCACCTTCACCGTCTGTGGTTGTCCTATAATGAAGCGCCGAACGCTTAGGCGGGCGAGGTTGTACAGATGCGCGCGATCTACGGTCTAACCTGCGTCATACTCGCTTTGGGCTTGGCGTACATGCTTTACGCCGGGTACGCTAGCACGCATAGAATCTACTGGTATCCGGCAGTGCTCCTGGCGGTAGTCGTGTATGCCCTGGTGCGGGGTACTGCCGGTGGTTGGGCCGAGGCGGATGAGCCGGAAGGGATTATCGAGCCGGATGCAGGTCCCTGGCGGCGGTTCGTAAACTTCCTGATGTCGCAGCGGCTGACGAAGCTCCTGCTGCCCGTCGTGTGCATCATAGCCTTGGTGGGCCTTTTGCTCCTGCAACTGCGCTATGAGCGATGGGGCATACCCCCGCCGGTCTCCACCGTATTCTTTTTCGGTTCCGTTCTCATCGTTGCGCTGGCAATTTCCTATGTTGTCCACTGGCGGAACTAGCTTTGCAGGCTTCAGACGGGAACTGACGCGTGTGAGGAGTCGGAGCTTCAGTGCCGCCTCAAGCACATCTGGGCTATAATCTGTGGTGTGAAGATTGCGCTTGCCATTGCGCTTGTTGGCTATATCCTCGGTCAGGTTCTGTCCTGCGCCTCGACTTCGTACGACAACTACTGGCGCGGAAAGGACCTGATGTACCAGAAGGACTACGAGGCGGCCCTGGGCGAGTTCGAAAAGGGGCTGGAATCTGAGCCCGACGGTATTCTGCTTACCTTCGAGAAGGGCAGGGCGCTTTACGCTCTTGAGCGCTGGGCCGACGCCAGGGACACGTTCACCCGCTTCCTCGATCTGACCGACGAAAAAAAGAGCACCTACGACGACGAGCGCTGGAACGCCGAGTTCTGCATTAAGAAGTGCGCCCAGATGCTGGGTGAAGACGTTGACGCCGGAGATGAAGATAATTCCAGGTTCGACGACGGGAACGAAGATACGCTTGGCGGCATCACAATGGTAGGGAAGTAGTATGGCTGCAATGCATAAAGTCGTGGGCGTCATCCCCGCACGCTACGGCTCAACACGCTTCCCCGGCAAGCCGCTCGCTATGATTGTCGGCCGCAGTCTGATTGCCCGCGTCCACGACAGGGTTGCGCGGGCGCACTCGATCTCCGAGGTTGTCATTGCTACCGACGACGAGCGGATATTCGAGCACTGCCGGGAGCAGGGCATCAGCGCTGTGATGACATCTGGCGACCACCGGTCGGGGACCGACCGAATGGGCGAAGTCGCGCAGGGCCGCCCCGCGCAGGCTTACGTCAACGTTCAGTGCGACGAGCCGCTGATTCCGCCGGACGCGCTGGATGAGCTTGTGGGGCAGGCGCTCGCCGCCGACGCTGAAATGGCGACGCTGGTTTCACCACTCGACTCCACCGACCGGGAAATGCTCAGCGACCCCAACGTGGTCAAGGCCGCGGTGGGCGAAGACGGCTACGCCCAGTACTTCTCGCGCTTCCCCATCCCTTACCCGCGAAGCCCGGAGCACGCGCGGCATTTCCAGCATGTCGGCGTCTACTACTACCGCCGCGACGCGCTCGTGAAGTTTATCGGGCTTACGCCCACGACGCTTGAGCTGGCAGAGGGGCTGGAGCAGCTCCGCGCGCTGGAGGGCGGCATACGGATACTCGCAGTCAGCTATCCCTACGCTCCGGTCAGTGTGGACATCCCCGGCGACGTAAAGCGCGTGGAAGAGATCCTGCAGCGGGATGGCGAGCTTACCTGATGCACTCCTTCCGCGAGAATCTCCGAATCGCCTGGCGCAACTTGATGGTCAACAAGACGCGCTCGCTGCTCACACTGCTTGGGATGGTCATCGGAGTGGCCGCGGTCATCTCTATTGTCAGCCTGGGAGAAGGCCTGAAGCTAATGTTCGCCGGCGAGATCGGCCAGCTGGGCAGCGACTTCATCGAGATTGTCCCCAAGTCCATAATGCGCGAGGGCGGCGGCGGCGACTTCGAAGGGCGGGTTGACAACTTCAGTCTGGCGGACGTTGACGCGCTCAAGCGCAACACAACGCTGCTCCAGGGGATTGTTGCAGGAATGCGCACGACCGGACTGGTGAAGCGCGGCGACAAGACATACATCGCTATGATTGAGGGCGGGGGACCGGAGT
This sequence comes from Planctomycetales bacterium, assembly GCA_030606285.1. Taxonomy (GTDB): domain Bacteria; phylum 4484-113; class 4484-113; order 4484-113; family 4484-113; genus JAGGTK01. Next base: position 212,099 of record JAUWGS010000002.1, read on the forward strand.
TTTTTGACATTGCCAGCATCGAGCTTGCGTCGGGCGCCAACCTCACCGAAAAGCATTTGCGCGCGCGCAGCCGCGTTGCGATAATCGGTGACAATGTAAAGGAGAAGCTCTTCGCCGACATAGAGAATCCGCTGGGTCAGACAATCAAGGTTCGGGAGGAGAACTTCACTGTCATCGGCGTGATGGAACACAAGGGAGGTTTCGCTGGCGGTCCGTCTGAGGACGATTTCGTGGTGGTCCCGCTGACGACGATGCAGGACCGCATCCTCGGCAGCGACGAGGTCCTCTACATATTCGCCCGAGTGAAAGACACAACAAAGATAGACGAGGCCAAGGACGAGATACGCCACATCCTACGCCAAAGACGGCACCTTACCGATCCCACGCAGGAAGACTTCGAGATGCTCACGGCGGAGGATATGCTGGAGTTCGGCTCCAGTTTCGTCAACATAATGATAGCTATCTTCGGAATAATCGCGGCGTTCTCGCTCCTCATCGGTGGGATCGGCGTCTTGAGCATTATGCTGGTGACCGTCACCGAGCGCACTTCCGAGATTGGATTGCGGATGGCGATAGGTGCCGCGCCCAGAACTGTGCTTGGCCAGTTTCTGATGGAGGCAATGCTGCTTACCATAGTCGGTGGGGCAATTGGCCTTTTGCTCGGATGGTTGGGCGCGCTTGGGCTTTCAGCGCTGATAACCTCGCTAATCAGCGTGGAATGGACGCCCGCCGTGCCGGTGCACATCGCCGTCATCACACTGTTATGCAGTGCCCTGTTCGGTGTCGTGTTCGGAATAATCCCGGCTTACATTGCCAGCCGCAAGGACCCGGTGGAGTCTCTGCGCTATGAGTAATACCGGAGTGAAACGGTGAGAGAAGTGTTTGGCAACAGTTTGCGCATCGCCTGGCGCAGCCTGATGGCCCGGAAGTTTCGCACGCTTCTCACCGTTGTGGGAATGGTCATCGGTCTTAGCGGCGTTATCGCCATCGTCAGTATGGGCGAGGGAATGAAGTTTGCGTTCACCAGCGAGTTTGCATCCTACGGCAACAACTGGATGTACATCTTTCCCCAAGCGGTGCAGCGGAGCGGGCAGGCGTGGGGGCACGGGCGGGTGGAACCGTTCTCTATTGGCGATGTGGATGCCATCCGCCGGCGCGCAGAGCATGTGGACTTCGTGCTGCCCGGCGCCTATACCGGCCTTAAAGCCAAGCACGCCAACAAGACATACAACCTCAGCGTTCTTGGGACTACGTGGGAGTACTTCTTCGGTCCCGGCGTGGAACTTGAAAGCGGTCGTGCCTTCAACGAACGTGAGGAGAGGAGCATCAGCCGCGTGGCTGTGATCGGCGCCGAAGTGCGCGAACGGCTTTTCGCCGACTTTGAAAACCCCGTCGGTGAGCTTATTAAGCTTGGCGCTGAGAATTTCACTGTCGTGGGAGTCCTGAAACGCAAAGGAAGCGGCTTCGGCGGCAGTGAGGACGAGATGGCGCTGATACCCCTTTCTACTATGCAGCACCGTATACTGGGGAACGACGACATCAACTACATCATCGCAATCGCGTCTGGCCTGGAAGTGATGGACGAGGCGAAGGATGAAGTGACTCAGGTGCTGCGTCAGAGGCGCCGAATCAAAGATCCGACAAAGCAGGATTTCGAGGTAATGACGCTGACCGATACGCTCGAGTTCGCCAACCGCTTTTTTAACATACTCATCATCGTGTTCGGATTTATGGCGGTAATCGCCCTTCTGGTCAGCGGCATCAACATAATGAACATAATGCTGGTTACCGTTACCGAGCGCACGCGCGAAGTCGGTTTGCGAATGGCGCTGGGCGCGGGGCGCAGGTCTGTGCTAATGCAATTCTTGATCGAAGCGGCGCTGATGACTCTGGTGGGCGGTCTGCTCGGCATACTGGCAGGATGGGGCCTGGGACTCGTCGTCGGCGCAGTGCTGTCTAAATGGATGGGAATTGAGTGGGCAGCTGTTGTGCCGCTGGGCTATGCGGCACTCGCGCTGCTCGTTGCGGTCGCCATCGGTTTGATATTCGGCATCTACCCCGCGAGCCGCGCCAGCCGACTCGATCCGGTCGTCGCAATGAGAAAAGACTAGCCGCCCTGCCGAGTGCAGGTTAGAGCGCTTTCCTGTTTGTTTCTCACTGCCATCGTGATGTGCGCAGTTTTTGCCGGACAAGCGGGGTGGTAGTACATCAGCGCAGTGGGAGTGCGCTTGGGAGAATTAACTAAAGACGCGCAAGCAACCGCGGGTGGGTCCACCCATCACCCCCGGTTTAGGCTTGCGCCAGGTAGCAGCAATGCTGCTACTTCTTGGTCGTGCGCCTTGCGGTCGTCCTTCGTGCCGTGACTTTCTTCGGAGCGGTTCTCTTGATGGTCTTCTTCTTCCGTGCAACGGGCTTCTTTCTGGCGGTGGTTTTCTTACGTGCAGTGGTTTTCTTGCGTGTGGTTGTTTTCTTGCGTGCAGTGGTCTTCTTACGCGCAGTCGTCTTCTTGCGGGCAGTGGTCTTCTTGCGTGCGGTGGTCTTCTTGCGAACAGCGGTCTTCTTGCGTGCGGTGGTCTTCCTGCGTACAGTGGTCTTCTTACGTGCAGTGGTCTTGCGTGCCGTTGTCTTCTTGCGCGCAGTTGTTTTCTTCTTAGCTGCGGTTCTTCTCGCCGCAGGTTTCCTCTTCGCAACTACCATTTGGTCCTCCCGAAATAGAGATGTATCATTTTATCTTAATCACACGTTGTTGAAAAGATGTGCATAGCATTTTATTAAAATTTAACCTAAGCGGTTCTTCGTTATCGCATGCGCATGTTCGCGGACGAATGAGCAGTACTTGCGAGCACTGTCTACAACAGGTCGTAGCGGTAGTGTGGCATTCGCAGATGATGCGGTGCGAACTGGACGGCGTGTGCGCGCATCAGTGGCTCAACTTAGCCTAACGCGTTTAACCTGTGTTGATTAAGTGTGAGTTCACGCAACGTTGCGCGGTGCAACGTGTCGGCTATTCTTCGACCACGATAACCGGTCGCTCGTTTGGTTCGTAGTATAGATACGTGTCCTTGAGAATCTTGCGCTGGTACTCGCGGTCGCTTTCAAGTCGCTGCCCTTCCCACAACTGCTCCGCGTACACGTGGTACATGCGGCGGTACTGGACGTCCCGGTCGCTGAATGTCCGCGAGCGTTCGCGCAGCTCCAGTCCCTTGACGACTGCGAGAACTGTGAAGTGCAGGAACAGCGCGTACACCACCAGCAACACGGCGATCTTTCCGGCGTTGATCCATGTCGCGCGTCCGCTTGTCATCGGCCGCCTGGTCACAGCCCCGTCCTCGCGAATTCCCGCAGGAGTTCGTTGAACCAGCGTTCGACCGTCGACTGCGCCCGTCTCGCACCGGCGATGACATCATCGTGGGTCGGCGTGGACTCCATCGGGTTGTTGGTGATGAGCGCGAGTGCGCAGGTGCGCATGTCGAGAGCGCGCGCCGTCATCAGCTCCGGCACCGTGCTCATGCCGACCGCGTCAGCGCCCAGTGCGCGAAGCGCATTAAGCTCAGCTATTGTTTCGTAGGCGGGGCCGGAGGACATCGCGTAGACCCCGCGCCGGAGTGCGACCCCAGCGGTTCGCGCGGCCTTCTCCGCCATGTCTGCCATTCCTGAGTCCAGGATTACGCGCATGGCGGGAAACTCCATCATCCCGCCTTCGCCCGCAATTCCCCGCAGCGGATTAACGGCGGTGAAGTTGATGAAGTCGTCAATGAGCATTATGTCGCCGCCGGCGAACGTCTCGTTGATGGCGCCTGTTGCGCTAATGAAGACAGCGTTGCGCACGCCGAGCCGGTGCAGCACGCGAAAGGGAAGCCCCAGCTTCCACCCTGGCTGCCCCGCGTAGTAGTGCGCGCGTCCCCACAGGTGCACGAACGGGTGCGGCGCGTCCTTCACCACGCGCAGCATTCCCGCATGCCCCGCGGCACTGGGCACGGGAAAGTGCGGAATGCTGGCGTACTCGATCTCGGTTTCGGCGGAAGCCGCAAGCGATACGCCGCTCCCCGTCTGCACGACGAGAGTGGGCAGTTCGCCCACGCGCTCGCGCAGCGACGACTCGGTTTCCGCCAGCAGCTTTTCCAGTTCCTCTCGGTTGATTGTATCCCCGTTCATCGCCGCTGATTCTATCATTATCCGACGGTTGTGCGCGCCGCTGTCTGCTATCATTGTGCGGGATGCGGGTAGGCTTCTTGACAGTGAGGATGCTTTTGGGCTACGGCGTGGATCTGGTCGTGGCGGAGCTTGCGCACAGGCTGGTCCGCGAAGGGCATTCCGTTACCGTCTTCACCACCACTTTCGACGACACGTTTGCCGGCGAGAACTTCGGGATTGAGAAGGTCGAGATACCGGGCGGCGAGTTCAACCGCGCGCTTTTTATCTACGAGCGCAACGCCGGACGCGCATTGCACAAAATGCGCGAGCGGCTCTCTGAGTTCGACGTGCTAGTTCCCGCGACGTTTCCCTTTTACTGCGTGCACCGGCACTTCCGCGGGCCCGTGCTGCATTTCGACTTCGGCAACGTGCCGATGCGCGGCTTCAGCTTCCGGGGCAAGCTCAACCGGACGTACCTGCATCTTGTCGATATCTACTGGCACACGTTGCGGGCTGACGCGGTGGCGACGATTTCGCGCTTCCTGGCGAATCGCTTTTTGCCCGAAGCGCGGAAGAAGCTGACCGTCCTGCACCTCGGCGGCGACCACTACATTAATGATATGCGCGCGCGGGGTGACAATATCGCTGCGCTGCGCCGCACGATGCGGACCTGCCTGGGCATCTACGATGATGAAGTCGTCATTGCCTGCTGCACCCGGCTGCACCGGCGCCACGCTCCGTACAAGAACCTGTCCGAGCTCGTTGCCACGTTCCGCCGGCTGCGCGAAGTTGGGTTGCCGGTGCGGTTGATGCTCGCGGGCCTCGGCTCGCCCGATGACGAATCGTGGCTGCGCGGCGAAGGCGCGGACGTGCTGGCGAACCTTCCCGCTGCGGAGATGCCGGCGTTCTACGCCGCAGCCGACATCTACGCGTCGCCGAGCCTGTGGGAGGGATTCAATCTGCCGCTCGTCGAAGCCGCATGGTTCGGCGTGCCCGCTATCGCCTACGATGTCGCCGCGCATCCCGAGACAACCGCGCCCGTGCTCGTTTCCGCTCAAGCGGAGTTCCGCGAAGAACTCGGGCGGCTGGTCTTCAGCAATCAAAGCCGCAAGAAGCTGGGCGAAGTAAGCTGCGTGCGCGCCCGGCGCTTCTCGTGGGAAATTACGTACCGGAAGTTTGCGCAACTGCTCGAAGGGCTGGTGAATCCGTGAGCACAGTTGCGCTGCTGATACTGCTGCTTGGCGTCATCGTTTACGGCGGCATCCGCCGCCTGCTGTTCGCGCGGGTTTTCCACATCACTCCGCCGAAACGCACCGTGCAAAAGCTCGTCGCGCTCTGGTTCGCGCAACTCGGCGGAGGGATTCTGCTGGCGCTCGTGATGGTAACGCTCACGCTGCTGCTCCCGCTGCTTATGGGCGAGTACGTGATGGTCCCCGGGAGCGGGCCGGACGAAATAGCCGTTGCCGCAAGGTTGATGCACTTTTATAGCCCAATGTCGCCAGCGGGTTTTCTGGGATACGTGACCTATTTTGCGTTCGGCGAGGAACTCCTCTTCCGGGGGATCCTGATGCTGCTTCTGGCGCTGATACTCGGCGGATTGGCGAAGGCGCTCGTCGGCGCCCAGGTCGTCCGCTCGCAGTTCTTCCTGATAATGCTGTGGCTCAACGCCATCGCAATTAGCGCGCTGGCTTTCTCGCTGCTCCACACTGACAACCCCAACATCGGCTCACTTGCGCTGACCAACATATTCATGGTCGGTGTCGTGCTGGGCTTCCTCGTGCTGTTCACGCGCGGGATTACGCTCGCGGTCGCGGCGCACATCGGCTGGAACGTGCTGCTGGAGCTAGTCAACCTTCCGGTGTCGGGCTTCAACTTCCCAACGACCGGGCATCCGTTCAGCATCGCGCTGGTGCAGGACGGTATGCTCACCGGCGGCGAGTTCGGCCCCGAAGCGAGCATCTGCCTGACCGTCGTCCTGCTCATCATCATCGCCGCGTGCCTTTACACCCTCCCGCGCGTTTTGCGCGCGAATGTTGCCGCAGTGCCTGACACCACACCGGGTAGGCCGGGCTAACCAGCCCGGCTGTTTTGATGTTTCTTCCGGTAGTCCAGGGCTTTAGCCCTGGTCTTTTCGTCTGAAGAGCCAGCCCTAAAGGGCTAGACTACCGAGTCTTTTCCTGTAGGGCGGGGTCTCCGCGCCCCGCCGTCTTCTCTGACGACTGACGGCTGGCGACTGATGGCTGAATCGCTACTTGCGCCCGCCCAGCAGTGCGGCGATGAGGATTCCAATTGGCCCGAGCAGGCATCCCAGCGCGCAGCCCAGGCATCCGTGCCCCTTGGTGTTTCCCACCAGCCAGCCGATAATCGCAAAAAGCAGCGAGCCGGTGATGATGAGGGGATACCAGCCGTAATCCATACGCGCCGGATTCTAGCACAGCGCAATCAGCGCGTAGACCGCAATGGCAATCGCTGCACATACAACCATGGCGCGGAAACAGCAGCCTATGCAGCCCGATATGCAACATCCCTCGGCATACGACCAAAGAAGCCTAATGAGTGCGGGATCGTCCTCCTGCCTTCGCGCTTGGTAGTAGAACGCAAATAGAATCGCTGCTAAAGCTAAGACACCCAAAGCGATAAAGACGTAGCTCACAGTAGCCACCATAGTGGAAAAATTGCAGGAAGCTGTGCTGCCAACAGCGTAATAGAACAGCCTAGGCAGCAGGCACATCCATCCGGGAATAATACGTGTACGGTTCTCTTCAACACTTCGCTGAACACTCGCCAGACTTCCGCAAGACCGCGCCTGACTCGTCGGGTTTTAGGATCGTCCTCTTTCCCCAGCAGCAAGTAGCAGGCTCCCGCGAGTACGAGAATAATGGCTATGGCTACCAGCATCTTCCAGGCTAACTCCACAAACGCTATTCTAGCACAGGGACGGCGCGTCAGTCGCCGGCGAGTCTTCCAGTTGCCGCGGTCATATTGTCCACCCAGAAGGTCTGGTCAACCGGTGAACCGTCGCCTATCCAGGGCGCAATCAGGAACTGGTTGAAAGCCATGTCGGGATGCTGCCCCGTCCGGAACATAACGCCGGGGCAATTAATTATCAGTTCGCCATCGTACCAGTACCGCAGCAATCCGTCAGCCACGCCCTTTCCTTCGGAAATGGAATTTAGCTCGAAATACGCTTCAACGAAGTGCCAGTCGTTCTTGTAGTACGGGCCCATGCTGTCCAGAAAGTAGATGCTTCCGGCGCGCCATCCTTTCCCGTTTCTGTGGACGTCTCCGGACCAGTAGCAGTCGCCAGGCCCGTAACCGTCGCTGTCGCCGTTGCAGCCGGCAACCGCGCGCAGCTCGGTGACATCCGTCAGATCCTCGCCGATGCGCGATTCATCAATGTTCATCGCATCTTGTATTGCTAGCAGCGGCTCTCCCTCGTTTTGCTCGATGTACGCGGTCAGATGGGTGTACGCGGGCCCGATCCAAATGTGATCCACGTTGGTCAGTATCTGAAACTCGTGCGGATGATAAGGCTTGTTTGAGCCTTCCCAATTCGCGCTGTATTTCACGTAGTAGCTCACATAGATGGATTCGGTTTCCGCGAATATCATTCGCATCGCACCGCCCGATGTAGGCTTGGTAGCGCCCAGCGGGAAATGGAATTCCACCGACCTTGTGCTGCCAGGAACGTGTTCCTCCGTTGAGAGCTGCAGGCCGGTGTTGTCGTACCATCCCCGCGAAGTAAAGTACGTATCCTCAAACGGCTCCTCGAAGAGCACTTCGCCACCGGCGGGATTCACCGTCAGCGTGAATTCGTAATCGTCCACATCCGCTGCGTTGGTCACGGTAAGCGATGCGTTGTACACGCCTGCGCCGTTCAGTGTGACCAAGGGGCTCGTTTCGCTGGACGTGTTTGGAGTCGCGCCGCCTCCGAAATCCCAGGCGTAAGTCAGTGGCTCCGAGCCGGTGACTGTTGCGGCGAACTGCACTTGCTGCGTCTCATAACCTTCGGTCGGCTCCACGCCGTCAATCACCGGCGGAGCCGGATTCACCATGAGCGTGAAGTTGTGCATGTCGTTGCCAAACGCGTTCGTGACCGCCAGCGACGCTTCGTAGTCGCCAGCAGCGCCCAGCGTTACCACCGGTTGGGAGCTGGCGGAACTGTTCGGCGCCGCGCCGCCCCCGAAATCCCAGGCATAAGTTACGGAAACCACGCTTTCCACTTCCGCGCTGAACTGAACGCTTTGCCCTTCCAGTCCTTCGGTGGGGCTCACCGAAACAATCTCGGGTGGCTCACCAGCAACGGGCACAGCGTCCGATGCAATCCCCCGGCTGCCGTCACCGTCGTAAGGTCGCACGCGGTAGTAGGCGAATGCGATTTCAGTGAGCGGCACCAAGAACTCCTTACGCCCGGTGCCGGAACCGCTGTCCACATCCACCTGCTGCACCAAGGTGAACGTACCGGTCGGGCTGTTGTCCCCCTCAATGCGGTATCCGGCGCAGTCTACGCCGAAGTTCATCGCCAGTGGCGTGATGTCGCCGATGTCAACGGTGTGGCTGCCGCTGCCGTCGACCACAGCGGCGATGCAATTCACGTCGGTTGGCTCGTAGCTCTCGCCGTAGTGCATCGCAATCGGCGTGATGTCGGAGATGCCGACCGTTCCGTTCTGGTCATAGTCTCCGAGGTTGCGATAGTGCCAGGTCAGGCTGATTGCGCCGCCGTCGATTAACACCGCCAGGTCGTTGACCTTGTTAACCTCGCTCGTTGGTGGAGTTGAGGCGGCCTTGCTCGCGCCCTTCGCTGCGAGCTGCTTTGCCAGCTCGTCTTTGAGTTCCGCAAACAGCGCTTCGTCAACATCCTCTGGCGCGTCCAGCGCATCAAGCTCTGCCAGCGCTGTATCAACTGTCGTAGATGCGGAGGCTGAACCAGACAAGCTTACTGACGCCTGGCCCTCTAGCCCTGCGCTACAAGTGGTGAGTAGAAGTGAAAGTGCGATTACGGCGCATGTCACCGCGAATATCCGAACTGGGTTAGCGTTATTAATATCCTGCCCCCATAGAATCTTCTCCCAGAGAGATTCTAACACTCACTCGCGCACGCTCTCCATGACCTTGCCCGCCGTCGTCACGAATGCAAAGCCGAACGCGAGGTTGAGCAGGCTTGCCAGGTGCATCTCCTCGTTAACGCTCCCCGTCGCGTCGGCGGGGAAGAACACGCGGTAGTCGCGGTAGTACGCGTCCCGCACGGTGGATTCGCAGCAAAGATTCGTCATAATGCCGCAGACGACAAGGTCTTCGACTCCCAGGCACCGCAGCACTGTCTCTAGATCGGTATTGTAGAACGCCGAATACCGGTGTTTGAGAACCACTTTCTCGCCTTCCAGCGGCGCAATGTCGGTGTGCACCTCGCTTTCGGGCGTCCCCTCAACGCACATCCCTTCCCACCACCAGCCCATAATGCCGACGTCCGAACCGTCGGGATGATGCACGTGCCGGGTGTAGATTACCGGCCGGCTGGCTTCGCGAAACGCGCCGATGAGCCGCTTCACATTCGGCAATACGGCCAGGCCGCCGCAGGTAAAAGTCGGCGAAGCGGGATCCAGAAAGTACTCCTGCATATCGATTACCAGCAGCGCTGCGCGGTCCTTGGTGAGCTGCATCCGGTGCACATTGACCGGCTCGATTTTCTTCAGCCATTCGCTAGTTTTTTGCGCAAGAGTGTCAGTGGTCACATACGGTTCCATGGGACGCCTCCGTTGCGTTGGTTCATTCCGGAGATTGTACACGACCTGGGTCCTTCTCTGTAGGGCGGGGTTTCCGTCTTCGACCCTGAGGCTCAGACCCGAAGGGCGCCCCGCCTTCTTCTATAGGGATTTGCCCGCTTATAGCGGGGAAGCATTAGTCATTAGATAAGAAGGCTATTTGAGAAGCTCGTTGAGTTCATCCCAACCGATCTCTGCGTCCCGGAGTATGCTCGAAAGCACCTTGGGATGCAGCACCTTTGAGCCGTGCACCGGCACCGTTACCCTCCTTCCTTCCGCGTTTTTGAAGATGCGATGGCTGCCGCTCTGACGCGCCAGCGTGAAGCCCTTGCGTTCAATCACCCGAATAACATCCTCCGCGGTCAGCCTGGGCTTGCGAGGGGTCATAGCTCCATCTCAACTGCGCTGAGCGTCAGGTATTCCAGGGAGGGGATCGTCTCGCCGTTTGCCAGGCGGTCTTCGACGTGGAGGCGGATGGCGTCTTTGAGGTTTTCCAGCGCTTCTTCGTGGGTCTCGCCCTGGGTGTAGCAGCCCTGAAGCTGCGGGCAGTAGGCGAAGAACCCATCCTCGTCTTTTTCGATGATTACCGAGAACCTGTGTGTGCTCACGTAAAGATTCTACCACAGGGATAGTATGCATTCCGTCTCCGCTATCTATCTACTACCCCGCAATAATCCCCGCGCCCTCCGGTAGTGCTTCCTCTTCGGCTGTCTCGCCTTCTTCTCCTTCTTCCGGCACGGCTTTAGCCCGTTCGCGGTCTTCTTCGGTGGTGAAGATGAAGCTTTCGATGATGCCTGTAAACTCGAAGTGGTTCTTGTCCGTGTCGATTGTTGCCTCGTCGGCGTACAGGTACTCGTCGTCGCCCCTGAAATAGCCGACGGTTCCGGTGAGATACAGCATCTTGGTTTCGTCGTTGTAGACCAAATCGTCGGCCACCAGGCTCTCGTCGCCGCACACGATCTCTACGTCGCCCCACTGGTGCAGTATGCGGTCGTCATAGTTAAAGGTAAGGTTTTCGCTGGCGCTCGTGAGCTCGTTTTCCAGGATACGCTTTCCCTGCTCGTCCAGCTCGCCCTTGATGAACTCGCCTTCGCGCAGCCAGTCGCCGTTTTCCTGGTAGAAAACCACGTTGCCCGTGGCGGTCATCGTTTTCGTCCGGTCGTCGAAGATTATCTCGTCGGCGCTGAGTTCCTTGTCCTCCTGGGTGATGCGCGCGAGCGCGTCTTCCGATCCGCGCAGGATCATCACGTCGGTGTCCTCGCCCGTTTGCAGGTAGTCGGCTTCCAGCGTGGTTTCTTCCTCGGTGAGCGCTTCGGCGAGGTCAATATCCTTTTCTTCCACCAGCTTGTGCTCGAACACCCACTCGGTTTCCAGCAGCGTAACGAAAATGTTGCCCTTCATCTGGTAGGTCTTCTGCTCCGGGTTGTAGTTGAGGCGGTCCATCGTGGCGGTTACCTTCTCCTGCACCACCTTCACCTCGCCGATGGCGGACATCTCCTCGGTGTTCCAGTTGTAGGTGAGCACGTTGCTGTAGACCTCGGTGGGCTCGTTTTTAAAGATATTGATGACGCGGTCACGCTTGGGCAGCGACGTGTCGGTGGGATCTTTGCCCCGTGTCTTTTTATTGAAGCGCACGAAGGTCTTGGCGACGAAGGACTTCTCCTTGAACTGGATGGTCAGGTTCTCGCAGGTCAGGTTGTACTTGGGCTCGACGAGCCGCACGGACTCCATGAGCCTCACCGTCTCGGCGTTCTGGTCGATCTGCCCGGAGTCGGCGCTTGCACTGATGTCCTTGTAGTACAGGCTCAGCTTGCCCCGGATGTCGTACTTCTTGCGCTCGGTGCTTCCGGAAACGCGGCCCCGGTTGACGACCACGCGCGCATAATCGTCGCTGAGTCCACTGGACTTCACGCGCAGCGCCAGGCTCACCGCTTCCTCGGTCGTGAGCAACCGCTCCTCTTCCGCCTCCTCAACTGCAGGAGGTTCCTCCGGCTCGGTAGGCGGCATTTCCGCCGGCGGGCGTTCGGGCTTGGCGGGAGGCACTGCTGCGGGTTCCGGCTCGGGCTCGGCGGGTACCGGCTCTTCCGGCGGCACCTCGCCGAACAGTGCCGCCAGCACGCGTTCCCATTCCGCCTGCGTAATCAGCGGCCGGTGATACTCCTTCACCGGGAAGATGACCTGCGGCTCGATGACTATCCGCAGCGGCTCTTCTTCTTCTTTGCCCATCGGCGCAGGCTCGATCAGGCGTTCCGGCGGGATGTCGGCCCTCGACTTAATGCGCGGCTCAACTTGCGCTTCGCCGGCTTCGGTTGCCGATTCGTCGGCCTGCTCCGCATCCGCAGCCGACGCATTGACCTCAACATCGTCTCCCTCCGACATCGCCGGACGCGCAGTCCACAGGCACAGCACAGCTACCACGACAAGCGCGAGTAGTGCCAGCCGCATTGCAGTGCGCGCGCTCATCGTCCGACCACTACCGCCTGGCCTTCACTTTCGTCCGGAGGTGCGGATTCCTCGGCTTCGGGCGTTTCCATTTCCGCCGGCACCGGTTCTTCCTCTTCCTCCGCTTCGGATTTCTTTTTGCCTTCGATGCGCGACAGTGCGCGGTCAACGTCATCGCGGTACTTGTCGGGAATCTTTATAGTCGCAGTGCTCGCGCCGTTGACCTCGATATCCTCGGTTTCGGAGAAATAGATTATCTGCTGGCCGTAGAACTCCTGGCCTTCTTTATCCACGAAATGCGCGTTGCCGTTGGCGATGAACTTCTTGTCCCCGTCGGTGTAGAGTATCTCGTCGGCGCGAATCGTGCGGTTCTCCTGCCGCGTGACAACGCCGCCCGAGGCGTGGAAGTCGTTTCGGTTGAGGAACACCACCATCCGGTCGGCGGAGATGTCCGACTGCTCGCGGAACATCTTCTTCAGCTCCTCTTCCTTCACCTCTTCGAGCAGTTCTTCTTCGAACATCCATTCGCCGCTCTTCTGCCACATCTGTATGCCGCCTTCGATGAACATCGCGCGCTGCGTGCCGGGCACGCCGGTTTCCCGGTACTTCCCGAAGTAGGTAATCTCGTGGGCCTTCGCCATCCGCTCGTTTTGCACTATAGTCGTTGGCGCGTAAGTGCGGACGTAATCCTCGCCCCAGTAGTACTCCACGTCGTCGGTGGTGAACCAGGTGCGCTCGCGCCGCATCACCCGCAGCGCCTTGTCCTCGTCGGGATCCTCCTTGCTCGGCAGGATCTTACCCTCGATATCGCCCTTGGCGCGCGCCCATTTCTCGTCAATATGGACTTCCAGGTGGTTGGCGAAGATCTCGACCTCCTTCTTCTTGAAGAACAGCTGCGACGGTTCGGGCTGGTAGTCCTCGATCTTGACTTCTTCGCCGAGCGGCGACATCACGCGGAATGCTTTGGGGTATAAGCGCGAGGTAGCGAGCATGACCTGCTTCTTGCGGTCGTAGAGGAGCTTCTCGGCGACAATCGTGACGTTCTTGAATTCCTTCAGGTCAACGTCCTCGCGCGTGAGCTCGTGCTTTTCGATGAGCGTCATATCCTTCATCTCGCTCACCCAGACGAAGACGTGGCCAACGGCTTCCAGGTGGTCCAGCTTCTTATCCGACTGCATGTAATCGGACTTGATGTAGTTGCCCTCGTCGGTCACCAGCTTCGCGCCTTCGGGGAAGATGAAGCGCTGGTAGTAGTCCAGCCAGACGACGCGCGAAGTGAGCACGTCCACGTCGTCCACGGTGCGCATCTCGATGCCTTCCATCAGCTCCATATTGCGCGTGTCGCGGTTGTACTCCAGCCGGCCCACGGACGCGCTCAGGCTCTCCTCGCCCTCGTCGTAGAACGTCGCGGTGGTTTTAAGGAAGGTGACGATGTTGCGCGTCTCGTCAATGGAGACGGATTCCGCGCCGATCTCCCAGACCTTCTCGCCCTTCACGTTGAAGCCCTTCATCTTGGGCGTTTCAAGTTGGAGGGTGTAGCGCTCGGCACGCTGGCGCTCCAGGATGCGCTTCACTTCGAGGTTGCTCATCACGAATACGTAGCGCACGAGGATGCCCGATAGCACGATGGCCAGGATAATGAGCGCAAGCCGCAGGCGTTCCATCCTGCGTTCCCGCAGCGCATAGCGCTCGCGCTCCTTAAAGTCGTTTGGCAGCCTCACACGTTCGCCCGCCCGATTATACACTGGATTCCGCCGGTGGAATCCCGCCTCGCACCTAATCAGACGGCGAAATCCCCCACATTGTTGGAATGGGCCTTATCTTCTGTAGGGGCACGGCGCGCCGTGCCCTCCCCAATGGGTGCGGACGCCTATCCAGGCGTCCGACCTTAAGGTGTGTCGGCTAGATAGCCGACGCCACCCGGAATCTTCCCCCTACTACCTCCTACTTCCTACGTCCTACTCGCCTCTTCCCTCGCTACCCGCTACACGCTACTCGCTACTCCTCTTCCCGCTTGACATCCCCCGCCCCCGGCTGTAACCTAGTTGCAGACTAGTTCCGGGAGGGGGAACCATGCATAAGAAACTTCTGGTCGTAGTTATCAGCATCGCTGCGCTTTCGCTCGCCGCTTGCGGCGGGGGCTACAACCATAGGATAGCTCCGCCTATCCAAGCTGCGGAATCCATTATCAGCAAGCCAACCTTCCCGTGCGCTGCGGCGGAATATATCTTCGCTCTTGTCGGTCAAATGAATAAGCGGTGCGCGTACGGATTGACATAGTCGAGGAACTACTATGACCGGTAACAAAGCTTCGAGAAAGAAAGTATTTTTCGCGTTGGCTATAATCCTTGCTATAGCCGCTTTGCTACTCCTACCCAACTATCTTATGCTGCAGTGTCCTATGAACCTTGTCGTGCGGGAAGACTATCGGAATAAAGGAATCACTGTTTGGCCGCGATTTGGCGGGCTAGTGAATCCGCGTATTTTAGTGTACGACTTGCGAAGTGTGTCCCCAGAAAAAAGCAAAGCAGATGTATTTCGCGTGTTTCTGCAATTCGCCAAGCGGATGCGTGACCGAGAATTTAGCAGAGTCTATCTTAGCTATAAGGGTAATCTGAAGTTCTATTTGGACGGGAGCTATTTCAAGCGCCTAGGCAACGAGTATGATTGGCAAAATCCCGTCTACATAATACGGACATTCCCTGAATATGTAAAGGAACTGGACGGATCAACAGCTTATCAAACTTGGATGGGAGGTTTTCTAGGAGTATCGCTTGAGCAGTTCAGCGACTTCGATGACTTTCATGACCGTTGGTATGTCAGCGATATGAACTGATTGCCTGAAGTGCACGGGCCATCCCATGTGTCGCTAAGGTTTATAATAACTGAGGAGTTTCTACGATGATAAGGCGCATAATGTTTGCTGTTAGATTTCAACGGGCAACTTTCGTTCTGCTCAGTTTTGGCATCATTTCATTAGCAGCTGCTGCTTGCACGAAGCCTGAGCACCTAGCTGAGAGATGCGAGAGGGCTTTCGAGACTCAGATGCCAAAGGGGAAGTACAGCGTCGCATTATCAGCATACGAGAAAGTGCCATGGGAGCAGCTTGAGGAATCATATCGCTTAACCGTAGTCGACAGGCTGGCAGAAACAGCATGGGAGACGTTCAGCACCAACCTTGACGGACGTGGTATGAGGCGGTTCCTTGAGGTTTTTGCAGAGAAGCCAAGGCTTATTGAGAACCTGCTGAAGCGAACTCATAAGTATGCAGAATCGTTAACCACGGAGGATAGCCGTGATAACATCTCGCAAGCCATCCAGTTCTTGGAGCGTGTCACCGGCGATTCTGCCGGTATTGCCGAACTCCCAGAACATATGCTTACAGAGCTCCATCATGAAGTCGAGCAGCTAGCTAATAGGTACTCTGAACTTATATTGGCCGAGTCCTGCAAGTTAGAGGAGGAAGGGAACGTCACTGGAGCGCTTGCGGTCCTTACGCCGCTCACGCAGGCTTGGATCGCGATCTCTAAGGACATGAAAGTGATTGTTGAAAAGCGTCGGAAAGAACTCACAGACGCGGTAGGCCTATTGCATTACAACGAAGGGCTAAAGTTGTACAGGCAAGGCGATTTCGAAGAGGCTAGAGAAGAATTCAGGAAGGTTCCGTATGAAACCCCCAAGAGAAAAGACGCCGAGAAATACTCAAGTCTCTGTGCACGGAAGATAGACGAAGCCAGGATTCTCGCCGAGAAACAGCGACTTCGACGCGAGAAAGAAAAAATTCGAGCGGAGATGAAATACTATGACGGTTACGGTGCGGTGCAAATTGCAGTTAGTAAGGTGAAAGTTACTCGTACTTCTCCAGACGGCTATCACTACTTCTACAAGAGTTCTTCCGGGAGGTACATCTGGGTGTGTGCGTCCGTGTGGAATTCCGGTTCGACCGAAATTCACGCTAACCCTGGTTACTTCACCCTGCGGGATAGCAATGGATACACGGTGAGCCACTCAAGCGAGACTTATTCTCTGAGCAATCACTTCGATGCTGTTGACCTACAACCTGGTGGACAGACCTCAGGATGGCTCGTCTTCGAAGCTCCGCTTGACGATATCTACAGTCTCATTTGGAGCAGTTCTGCTGGTCTCGTGGAGAAGAAGATTGCTACGCCTTGAGACGTCCGTAGTCCGAGAATAAGGTCTTAGACGATGGAATCCCCATCTTCGCCCCCACGATTTAACCCAAATCCCTGTCCGGTTTTTACCAGAAGCCGCTGCAACAGCTTATGAGTGCAGATGCACGCGGAAGATATGTTGGATGATTTAACGGCGGGGCACAGGTCATCCACAGGCTGATAAATCCCCGGCCTGCAGAGCCGCCCATTGCTAATTCCTGCCCATCGGTGTATTCTTGTTCCTCGGAGGCGGGGCGCGGAGGGCCGCGCCCACAAGACGGACGCGCAGTCTCCAGGCTGCGCGATTATGGTGTGGTGGCCTAGAGACCCCCACTCCCGGTTAAAGTATGAAGAAGAGCGGCGGGGCACACTTCGGCTTCGCTCAGCGTCTACGACAGGTCCCCGCCCTACAACGGGCACGGCATGCCGTGCCCCTACGACTCTTCCCGGCTACTGGCTATTTATCCGTCATAGCTTTGGCGAAGGCGGGCTGGCCCCTGGCTACTCGTTCTCACGGCGGGTCTGCTACAATGCAGATGAGGGCATCATGGCGAAGGGAAAACCCAAAAGCTATCCGCATCGGGCGACCGTGCCGCCGATATACCAGTCGGCGGTGTTCGATTTTGCGCGCGTGGAAGACCTGGCGGCGCAGATTGAAAGCGGGCCGGCGTTTCCGCCAAGCGTTGACGACCTCACGTACATCTACGCGCGCGGCGGCAATCCCACGCAGCGCAAGCTGGAGCTTGACTTAGCCGCGCTGGAGCTAACCGACGACGGGCTGGTGTTCGCCTCCGGGATGGCGGCGATAACCGCGGTCGCGCTCACGTTCGGCGAATCCGGCTGCGAGTTCGCGGTGGGCTATCCGGTCTACGGCGACACGTACGCAGTGTTCGCAGATTTGCTGCCGCGCTTCGGTGTTAGCGCGAGCTTCGTGGACACGAGCGACATCGGTGAAGTACGCCGCGCGATGAAGCGCTCGCCCCGGATGCTGTTTTGCGAAACTCCTGCCAACCCGTCGCTTGCGGTAACCGACCTCAAAGCGGTCGCGCGCCTGTGCAAGAAACACGATTGCCTGCTCGTGGTGGACAACACGTTCGCTACGCCGGTGAACCAGAATCCTGTCGCGCTTGGCGCCGATTTGGTGATTCACAGCCTGACGAAATTCATCGGCGGGCACAGCGACCTGGTCGGCGGCGCGGTCGCGGGCGGCAAGGACCTCATCACGCGCATCCGCCTGACGCAGTTCATCACCGGCGGCATTCTCGACCCGTTCGCCGCATGGCTCGTGATGCGGAGTCTCAAAACGCTTGAGCTTCGCGTGCAGCGGCAAAACGAAAACGCGCTGGCGCTGGCAAAGCTGCTGGAGAAACACCCGAAGGTCGCGCGCGTGTACTATCCGGGACTAACTTCGTCGCCGCATCGCCGCATTGCGAAAAAGCAGATGCGCGGTTTCGGCGGCATCGTTTCGTTTGAGCTCAAGGGCGGGTTGCGCAAGGCCAAGAGGTTTGTGAACCGGCTCAAAGGCGCGCGCATCGCGGTGAGCCTGGGCTCGACCGAAACGCTCATCCAGATACCGGCGCTGATCACGCACCGCATCGTGCCGAAAGGCGTGCAGGAAAGTCTAGGCATCCCGCGCGACCTCGTGCGCGTCGCAGTGGGCATCGAGCTGACGGACGAACTGCTGGCGAACTTCAAGCGAGCGCTGAAGGAGCTGTAGGGCAAGCCTTCAGCGCCGACGAGTTCTCCACATCCAGCTAAACCCTCTTAGTCCGGGCGGCGGGCAAAGCGTAGCACTTGCGCGTCGGGATCGTAATACGAGATTGCCGGTTGCCCGTCGCAGTTGTTCAGGCATGTGTTGGAGCCTATCGCGCCCGGGGTAACAACGGTTTCGTAACTCCAGGAACCGCCGGTGCCGTCAACTGTGTCCGCCTGCCACAGGCGAATGGCGTTCCCGCTGGTAACTGCAATCGCCGGATAGCCGTCGACGCCCCACAGGCTGGCAAACCCGGATTCGTTTGCGCCGACGGTGACGATGGACCACTCTCCGCTTCCGTCGGTTGCGGCGTTGATGGCGTACTTGAGCTCACCCGCACCAGTGTCGCAATAGGAAATAGCCGGTCGTCCGTCCACAATTCGCGCAGAGCAATATTCGCCGACATAGTCAATGCCCGAGTCAACCGTAGTAACCATCCAGATGCCGGCAGTGCCGTCTGGTGTCAGTGAGCGAGCGAAGCGCAGCTCGCCCATCCCGGCATCCCAGGCGAAGTACGCGACTGCGGGATAGCCGCCGGCTACAAGCAGTGCGTTGTAATAAGCACCACCATTAGCCGGGTCGATTTGAATGGTGTCCCAGCCGCCCGAACCATCCGCAAGAGAGTTAATTGCATACCACGCGGCGTAGGTTTCTCCAACGCTGTCGTAGGCTTCATAGGCTACGGCCAGGCGGCCGTCAACTTCGCAGACTGACGGGTCCCGTGTGCTATTGCCGTCGAACATGTATGGATTCCAGGTGCCAGAGCCGTTTGCTGCGTCGCAAACGACAAGCTGAATTGGCAGATTATCCCCTGAGTCGAGGTCTAACAGTGGGCAGGCCACGACAGGCTTACCAGCCACGATACTGGCGTTTAGGAAGGAACCTATTTCAAAGTCGTCCGGGCTCAAGTTGCTAAGCACCAGATAGGTCGTCCATGTCCCCAGTCCGTTTTCGGCGTCACACGATGCAAAATACGGCTCTTTATTTACCCCGTCATAGAAGGCGATGCCCGGCGGGCTGCCCACGAGCAGACTACAGTACTCACCGAAGTCTGCCGAACCCGTGTCACCCGCCTGCACCGACGTCCAGGGCTCGAACTCATCGAGTGTGATGTCAAGCCAGTAATCGCCCTCGCCGGGCCCGCCGCCAACAACGTAGCAGCGGATATAATACGTGCCGTCCGCGTCGAAAACGTAGTCGAACTGCTCTGTTCCGGTCGTGCCATCGCTGCCCGCAAGGTAGGTTCCCAGGTCGTTCTGCAGCTCGATGTCGCGGTTAAACATCGGTTCGTCAAGCGTCATTGTGATGTGGACGATGTCTCCGGTCAATGCGTCGAACGAGAAGAAGTCATCCTCGTCTGTGGTTCCGGTTAACCGGCAGTACCAGGCAGAGATGGGCATCGCTGGCAGCGCGTTTGCATCGTCCCTGGTGTTGTTGGGCTCGACCTCATCGTAATCGCTGCCCGCCTTCACCAGCAGGTCAAAGGGGAAGGTGTTTTCCCCGCCCGGGTTGGTTACGGTCAGGCTGGCGCTATACGTGCCCGGCGTGGAGCTCAGCGTCACCTCAGGCTCCGTGTCGGTGCTGGTATCGGGGGTAGCGCCGCCGCCGAAGTTCCATTCGTAGCTCAAAGGCTCGTCCCCTTCGACAACGGCGACGAACGTAACGCTGTCGTCAACGTGTCCCTGAGTTGGTCCAACGCTCAGAATGTTAGGCGGAGTAACGGCTTCGCCAACCACCAGCGTGAAAGCGAAGAAGTCCTCGCCGAAGTCATTGGAGACTGTTACTGACGCATCGTACGAGTCCTCAGCGCTTAGCGTCACCACAGGCTCCGTGTCGGTGCTGGTGTCGGGGTTGGCGCCGCCGCCGAAGTCCCAACTGTAAGTCAGCGGCTCGTCACCGGTGACGGTTGCGGTGAAGGTAACAGGAGCGCCGGCCGGACCTGTCGTCGGAGACACCTCGGTAATATCCGGAGGGGTACCAATTGTGAGCGTGAAGGGGAACGTGTCTTCATCGGCTTCGTTGGTCACGGTAACGCTGCATGCGTCGTACACGCCAAGCGCGCCGAGCGTGACGTTCGGTGTAGCTGCATCTGATATGTTGGGGTCTGCGCCGCCGCCGAAATCCCAGGCGTAAGTAAACGGCAGCGTGCCGTTAACCATTGCACTGAAGGTAACATCGGTTGCACCGGCGGCGCCGCTCGTAGGCGTGACACCGATAATGTGCGGTGGGACCGCTGCTTCGAACATGAGTTCCGCACTGAACTCGCCCAGCACGACCTCCGAATCAAAGGGCGCGACGCGGTACCAGTTACCGCTCACCGGCGTAAACGTGTACTCAAACACCATCCAGCCTGCGTCCTTGCCGGTTGCCGCCGACAGGTCCAGCGAGACCAGCTCGCCGTAGTCGTCGTTACCGGGCGCCCACACCTGAACCTGGTAGCCGGTGCAGTTCACTCCGTAGTTCATGGCGATTGGCGTGATATCGGCGATTTCCACGACGTTGCTGAGGTTGCCGTCAATGACGACCGCCAGCGGGTCTTCGCCGCCGACGGTGGCGCCGAAGTGCATCGCCAGCGGCGTGATGTCGGCAATGCCGACTGTGCCGTTCTGGTCGTAGTCGCCGATGTTGCGGTACTCCCACGAAAGCGTCCATTCGTCGCCCTCGCCCTCGGTGAGCGTCAGGTTCGCCGGGACGTTGTCCTCGCCGGTGGGCGGGGCCGAAATCGTCTTCCCCACCGACGCTAAGGCGTTCGCCAGCGCTTTTTTAAGGTGCGAAAACAGCACCGGGTCGACCCCTTCGGGGATTTCGAGAGCTGCAAGCTCGGTGTTAAGCGCGTCGCCCGTGGGCGCTTCTACGCTCGTGCCGGATGTAAGCTGGGGTAGGACGTTGCCGCCGCGCGAGCCGCGGCCGCAGCCGGAAGCGAGCAGGATTATCAGTGCGAGAAGCCAAAATATTATGCAGACACGATGGTTCATCATTTCATCTCCGTGCCGTTGATTCCATCCAGCCTAATATTATAGCGCGTCACCCGAATCGGCAAACCGACGAAGCTCTATACACATACGCCATCTGCGCCGCTAATCGTTGCCCGGCAGCGCTTCGAGTTTGCGCAGCGTCTGAAGCATCTCGGCGTCCTTGATGTTCTCCTCTGTCAGCGGCCCAACGCGGTCGAGGGCAAAGATGGAAACGGTAATGGCTGCATCGCCGTACTGTCTTTGTCCTGATGCAGACTCATAAAAGTCGCTTATCTCCAGCGTTACATCATAACCATTACCGCTGTCACGAAACAGAGCGAACGTTCTTGTACCCGTTTCCTCACGCATCGGCTCACTCTCCCGCTCCTGCCATGAGATGGCACTATCCTTGTCTGCATCCAACTTCCCCCTACTCATTGCCATTAAGTCAGGCACCATCTTGGAGTAGTCTTCAGTGTGTACGGTGCCACCGGCCTTCTCGACCATCGCCAAAAGGTACTCCGGCTTGAATACCATCTCGTCCCAGCGGCACGCATGGCGATTGTAGGAGATGCTGATCCAGTCGCTGGCGGCATCAGGAAATGTCGCTTGCAGTTCTGATACTCTCTCTAGGACATCCACAATGATAAGTGTGCGGCCATCCAGTCTTTGAATCCGCCAGGGCTCGGTTTGTGGAGCGTCAGCATCGGCAAACGGTGGAGTGGATCTTTCGGGATAATCATAGGATGAAATAACCCGCTTCCACTCGGCATATCCTCGTGGGAGCCTGCCAAGTTCCTGGGTTAGCGGAGTTAGCGGGTTTGCCACGAAGTCGCGCCAGGGGTCCGGTTCCGGCGGTGGGGGCGGAAATCTGGGGGCGTCTTCGGGAGGCTTGTTTTCCTGCACATCCGGCAGCCTTTCCAGCACCGGTGTCAGGTGATGTTCGGCACCGAGGGAACTGATATCTCTCTCCGCCAATGCAGGTAGATTCAATACTGAACAATTGATGAAAGCGTCGCTCATTGTCGGTAGCCGAGACCTGTTCACGTAGTAGCCCAAGCCAGCTTCTCTGGCCACCAGTGAATGAACCTCAGGCTTTGTCGTCCTTGTGCCGTCCGTTCCGTGCTGCCTTACTGTAGTAGTCTCCTTTTCCTTGAACTCCAGGTCTGTGCCTGTCATTCCCGCCAGTTGCTGCAGGTACTCGACGCTAAATTTCCCCGTATACGAGACTCGATCTTCCCACATCATTGCGGTTGCTGCCAGCCATTCGGAATCGTCCTCGCCAAAAGTAATGGTCAGGTGTGGACTTAGCTGGCGCGAGATGTGCAGCTGCTCGCGCACAGGTTGACTTGTGTATTCGGGCGATGAAAGGTCTACACCGTGTTCACGGAGCATCTCACTCCAGACGCCCGCTGTGCATCCCTCCGCTTCCGCTTTGCGTTTCCAATCGTCGAGGCTTTGGGGCAGTTCGCCGTTTTCGTCGAGCATGAAGCCTATCTCGCTGACGACGAATTCGTACCACAGCGACACGCCTTCGGACTCGCTGCCCGCTGCAACCTGAGTCGCGGTCGTCGCTGCGTCCTGTTCTGGTGCGGCTTCGCGCGCAGGACAGGCGCATATCAGCAATGCTGAGACGACAGCAAGCGCGGCTAAGAGCGGCGCTCTCACCAGTAATGCGCTCGGTTTCTTCACAAATGGCATCCTTCCTCTCCTCGCAGTGATTATAGCAGTGTGTTAGACCTCAGCTCTCAGAACTGGTTCACCATGAAGTAGCGCAGGGCGTCGAGGGCTATCGCTAGACTATCGGCAAACTGCCGGTCTCAGCTATCGGTTAAGCAGTTTGCCCGGGAACTCATTGCGCTAACGAAGAGCTTTAAGGAAATCGGCTGCGCTCACTCCCATGAGTTCATGCGCTTGCTTCCACATTCTCTTCACGAAATGCTTGGAGTAGCCTTTCTTGCCGTGTTCAGGTACTTGTATCGCTTTGATTTCAGGTGTGTCGGGGTAATGCATATAGTGCTGATGCTTATGGCTTGCTCCTTTCTTCAGGCGCTTGAAACCGAGCCTTTCAACGCTCGCAGGAGCTCCGGGCCTGTAGCGCTAGGCCAATCAACGTGCGGCTTGGGCGACTTGCGCGACTTGCGTTTCTTCATACCGCGGTTCCCACACTAATGGCTGCACGGGTTGGCTGAACTCCTGCGCAAGCACTATTTCCACCCTAGCAAGGCGTACCGGGATAACTGTCCTTCGCCCCTCGTCGGGATCGTCGCGGTCCCACTCTAGGTCGTCGAGATACTCTCTAATCGTGCTTCTCCTCTTATCCCTGCTGGTTCTGTAAATCCCCTGCTTCACTCTGAATCCGCGGCTGGCCAAATAATCTTTTACGCTTGCCCTCTCTTCCATAAGTTCGAGCATTCCAATAAGAGCATCAAACATACCGCTTAACGCGCCCTTGATATCCTCGCCGATATCCCAGATATTAAACTGAGGAGCGTGCGCGTAGAAGACGCCGTTGTGGCGACTAACGACAGCACTGAACTCGATTTGAAATAAGATTCGCAGTAGCGACTCTCTGACGGGTGCGCTCACCAAAGTGTCCTCCTCTTCCGGTAATTTGCCCACGTGAATTATACCTCAGAATCCTTTGCCTATGAATATTTCCTATTGCACGCGCACGCACGCGCGCGTGCGGATACTCCTTCCGTCAAAACTGGTTCACCATGAAGTAGCGCAGGGCGTCCAAAGCGTGGTCGGATTCCTTGAGCGGGGTTTCACGCGATTGCGCCGCGCCCGCGCGCATTGCGTCGTCGTCGGGATAGCGGTAGCTCGAAAACTCGCGCAGCAAATTCACGCAGCGCGGATCCACGAAGAGCTTGGGGTTTTCGCCGTCACCCTCCAGCGCGCTGCGGATGAGCTCGATGCCGTAGGCGAGCGGCGACGAGCGCGCCTGAGCGAATATGCCCATGCTGCGCAGATGCGCCCGTTCGCCCGCGCCGGACGGGTCGCAGAAATGCACCGTGCATTCGTTGAATTCGTCCACGTTTCGCGGGAAGCGCGGCGCGCCGGTGAGAGGGTGGGTGAGCGGCGCTTCGTGATGGCCACGCGGACGTCGCACCGCCTGACTGCACCAGAACTTGCGGAACTGCTCGTAGTACGGCGAAAGCGTCTGCTTCATCAGCTCGGCGAGCTCGCCGATGGTCTTGCCGCGCAGGTACATCTCGTCGAGGACGCGCACCTCGTCGCCCGGCGCGACCTGAATCGTCAGGCACACGAACGGGTTCGTGTAGCCAAAATCCATCGCGCGGTAAAGCGGCAGCTGCGGATCGTAGCTCAGGCGCTTCACGTGCTTCTCGTGCGAGAACGCGGCATAGACGAGGTTCGCCGCGCGGGTGAATTCGGCGTTTATCTCCTGCGCGTAGGCGAAACGCGAAAGCGTGCGCTGAGTAAGCTGCAGCTCTTCTGCGGGCAAATACGGGTTGTTGCTCGACGGCGAGATAAACGAGTGCCAGTCGCGGTCGGTTTTCTTGCGCCCGCGCAGGTACAGGTCGTAGAGCCAGTTCATGCCCTCCGGCGTGGAGATGAAGAGCGCGCGCCCGCGCTTGTCCATCAGCGACGGCGCGATGTAGCGTTCCCACACGCCGGACCGCGCCTTAGCCGCCTCGTCGAACACGACGTAGCTCAAGCCTTCGCCCACGAGATTGTCCGGACGCTCGGCGGTGCGCCCTTCGATGCGCGCGTCCCACGGGAACTCCAGGTACATATCGCTGCGGCTGCGCGCGGTGGTGGGCAGCTTCATCCGCGTAACCAGGTCGCGCCACAGCCGGTCGAACACGCGTGCGCACAGGTGCTGGTAGGGCGCGACGACGTATATGCGCGCGCCGGGCTTCATCGCCGCATGGCCGGCTTCGCGCGCGGCGGCGAGCGTCTTGCCCCAGCGGCGACCGCAGATCGCCACGGTGAAGCGCCGCGTGCACTGGTGGATGCGCCGCTGGCCGCGATGCGGCGTGTAGCCGAGAACCTCGAAGAAATCGCGCTGCGAAAGCCGGCGCAGGAACTCGGGATCCCAGCCCTCGCTGCGGGATTTACGGGCCGCGCGGATTGTGTCGCGCCGGGAAGTCTGTGTTGTTGCCATTATCGTTTTCGCTCACTTCATCGGCGCCTGCCGATTCGATTAGTTGGAATGAGGTGGGAGTACAGGACTCATCTGGCGGCTCGCCGTTATCCCCGGGATCCCAGTCGGCTGCTTCGGTGTCGCCGCAGTAGCGAGTAGCGGGTAGCGAGGGGCGGGAAGAATCCCCGAAACTAGAGTCGGGATTTTCCAACCCCGGTTGGGCATCAGTGTCATCTGTACTCACACTGGGTAGGCCGGGCTCACTAGCCCGGCTCTTCGTACCCTTTTCGCAATCCCCGTTTTCAGAGCGGCGCTGGTGAGCACCGCCTACCCGTTGGGGCGCCTCGTCCAGTTGTTTCTGGATGTGGATGCAGAGCTCGTCGATGCGCGCAACGAGCCGCGCCCAGGGCTCCAGCGCCTGCGTCTCCTCGTCGGCATAGCAGACGGCTGCGATGGCGTCCTCGAGGGAGGAGATTGGTTGCTGGTTGTTGGTTGTTGGCAAGCCGGATTGTAGGGGCAATTCACGAATTGCCCGTCCGGAGGATGGCGGGGCGCGGAGACCCCGCCCTACAGGGGAAATCTCCAGTCTGGGCCACTGCGTGTGCTCGTCAACCGATGCGGGCTTGCCGCCCTGGAGGTCCGCCATCAACGTCATAACCGTCTTGGCGCACGCAAGCGCGTCCTTCGGCGCCATATTCGCCAGCGCATCGGAGTCTTCCGCACGGGCCAGGTAAAGCGTAAGCAGGCGCGAGAGCTGCGCGAAAAGCTCGGCGGGGTCAAATACCTTTGTTTCTACTGTTTCAACCGTACTCATAAGTGCTGAGAGTTCGGCGGGGGGGCCATCACGCAAATGCACGTCGGATCCAATCAGGGGGAGGCGGTTCCTCCATTCGGAGCGATGTCGCTCCCGCCGTTATACAACCCTCACTTACTATTATAGCGACTTTTGGCAAAAAGCGGACACCATTTTTGCGACTATTTTGGATTTGTGGGGAATAACAGGAGTGAGCAGCGTGTAGCGCGGGCGAGTAGAAGGCATCGTGATGAGAAAAAGCGACGGGCTTTGGCGTCGGCAGTCAGAACTCAGCGGAGTCGATACACATCACAAGAGAGTCCTCATGTCCTCCTCCAGAATCGAGAAAGCCAAGGGGAACCGACACTTCTCCTTCAATCGGCACGAAGACGACTTCAGGATGGGTAGTGGTACCGGTCACCTCCATGACTTGAAGGGTCAAGTCTGCTTCCGTCCCGGCGATGTCCTCCCACTGCCTCCAGGCGTTGGGAGTGTAGTCGGTCAAGTAAAGACCGCCATCAATCCCGCACGAGATCCCGAGGGCACGGTCCGAGTCAACACCTCCCCACGCCTTCTATCGCGCCAGGTTTCCCCCGGACTCGTAGCTGAGAACGAGCGCATCATCGGTGTACCGGTAGTTAGTGCATCCCGCCATGAACAGGTTTCCGGCAGGATCTACTGCGAGGTCGTAGCAGGCTAAGTCCGTACTGATTCCCAGGTCCCAGGCTCTTGCCCAAAGCAGGTCGTCCTGCGCCGATATCTTCAACACCGTTGCTTGCCAAATCGCTGTTGATACAAGACTGCAGCTTTCTTTTTCTTGTATCCACAGTTCTATTTTAGCCAGGCGGCCAAGGCAGAATTTATTTATCTTAGAAGCGGGTTTTTCTTGTCTGATCAGGAAGCTGTTGGGTTTAGGGATTATTGCTTTCTCATTTCTGAAGTGTTATTAGTATAGCGCTATGAGCAAAAAACACATTAGAGGATTTTTTGTATTCTGGATCATCTCCGGAGTCGTTTGGTTGGCAGTATGCATCCGCCACTATTTTTGGGTAGAAGATACGACTGGTGCGATAATTGAATTTGTTGCAGCAGTTATTTCTTTCATCTTGGCCTGGGCCTACTGGCGGGGATTTGTAAACAAAGAGTAGCCGCCCTGTCCCCTAGGGTAGTTGTATAACGAAGATACGTTGATACCAATAACATCTTTGGGCAAATGATCGGCCCCGAAATTCTCCGTGCGACCGCATATGCAAATGTTCCCGTTCTCGTCCACAGTCACGGCATGAGGGATATCGTGCCTGTCTCCGCCCAAATCGGACTCAGCAGCAGTTCGCTTTCACTGCTCCACTTAAGGAGAAGAGCGTCGTAGGAATCCGCGACTGGACTTGAGATACTACCGACGACAACGACACATCTACTTAGGTCCGTTGCGTGTTCCAGCCAATATACATAGGTCGTTGGGTCCCACATTCTGTGCCAAAGAACTCCACCTTGCGAGAATGATGGTCATCCGTCTGAATATGCGGCTGAACCCAGGAGAAAGGACAACTTGGTGCGGCGCGAACCTACTCCGCGTGGACGCAGTTGGAGTCGATGAACGTGGCTTTGACGCGGTCGCGGGTGTCGAGGATGTGGCCGTCCACGACGCAAAAATCCGCGTCCTTGCCTTTTTTTAGCGACCCGATGCGCTTATCCAGCTTGAGTATCTTCGCAGCGCCGATGGTCAACGCGTTGAGCGCCACGTCTTCGGGCAGCCCGTCGCGCACCGCAAGCGCCGCGCACACCGATAGCTGCTGGATCGGGACTACCGGATGGTCGGTGCAGATGGCGAAGGGGACGCCGTGCTCGTGCAGCACGCGGCAGGTCTCGGTGGAACGCTCGCGCAGCTCGTATTTGGTGCGCGCATAGCCGATGGGGCCGACGACCGCGGCGACGCCGTACTGCTTGATAAGGTTGGGGATGAGGTGGCCTTCGGTGCAGTGGTCGAGCGTGATGTCAAAGCCGATCTCGCGCGAGAGCCGCAGCGCCGTGTGGATGTCGTCGGCGCGGTGGATGTGGAAGCGCACGCCGATCTTGCGCTGAAGCACCAGCGCGAGGTTTTCCATGCGGGTGTTTATCTCGAACGGCGATTCGTCGCGCTTCTTTTTCGATTTGCCTTCCCACGCGCGCTTCTTCGCCAGGTAGTTCTTCGCTTCCTGGAACATGCGTCTAATCTCGCCGGCGTTGCCAAAGCGGGTGGAGGGCATCTTACCCTTCGTGCCGTAGACGCGGAAAGGATTTTCGCCCAGCGCCATTTTCATCGAGTGCTTGTTGGCGAGAATCAGCTCGTCAACGGTGCGCCCGGAGTTTTTCATCACGATGTTCATCCCGCCGATGAGATTGCCCGAGCCGGGGAAGACAGCGGCAGTTGTCACGCCGCCGGCGCGCGCTTCGGGAAACGCCAGGTCGCGCGGGAAGATGGAGTCTTTTATGTCCAGGTGCGCCGTGTTGGGATCGGTAAGCTCGTTGCCGTGCCAGCCGACCTCGCCCGCGCCTTCCTCGAAGCAGCCGATGTGGCAGTGCGCGTCGATGAGCCCGGGGAAGATGGTCAGGCCTCGGCAGCTGACCACGCAGTCCTTGGCGTAGGTGTCCACCACCGGGCGGTCGTAGCGTTTGCCCTTCGGCGGATGCAGGTCCGGCGTCCAGTACGGCGCGGTGTCGCACCAATGCTTCCACTGCTTGTGGAGCCTGTTGAAACTAACGCGCCGTGCGCCCTTGGGCACAGTAACGCTTGTGCCCACCGACTGGATGCGCCCGCGAGCGAGGGACAGCGTCGCCTTTTCGAGGAATCCCTTGTCAGTCCAGATACGCGCGTTTGTGAGGTAGAGTGCCATGCGGGGATTATACAATGTGGCGTGTTGCGGCGCAGCCGGCGCCTGTACACCTGTAGTTGCGGGAAGAGCATGTGGTATAATGAAGTGGTATCAAATTATGAAATCACAAAGTGACACCACTGCTTTTACTACCAGGCTTTCCGCCAGGCTGGCGAACGAGGCGAAGCAGCTTGCGGAGAAGCGCAAGGTCTCGCTAAACCGGCTGGTTACAGAATCGCTGGAAAAGGAGCTTGCGGCGGAAAGGCTGATGCTGGCGCGCGAAGGCTATGCGCACTACGCCTCCGCTGATGCCGCCGAGGCTGAAGAGGGCATGGCGGAGTGGAGTGAGTTAGTGGAGCTTGACGATGGCAGTTGACGCGCGCAAGCTGCGCCTGGGCTCGGTGGTGCGGGTGCGGCTCGACCCGGTGAAGGGGCGCGAGATCGGCAAAGAACGCCCGTGCATCGTGCACCAGCGAGTCGTGCATCCGCAGGGGACGGTGACCGTGCTGCCTTTGACAACGGCAGCGCCGCCGAAGCCTTATCCGTTTATGGCGCAGCTCAAAAAAGGCGCGGGCGGGCTAAAGAAAGACTCGTGGGTGAAGTGCCAGCAGGTGCGAACGGTAGCAGTGAGCCGGCTGACCAGGCACGTGGGGAACCTGAAGCCTGCCGAGCTTGCGCCGGTCACGCGCGCGCTGCTATTTCACCTGGGAGTTGGGGGTTAGGCTGAGTGGGCAATGCGGGAGATCACCGTCATCCTGGTAGCCCAGGGCTTTAGCCCTGGTCTTTTCTGCCGAAGAGCCAGCCCTAAAGGGCTGGACTACCGAATCATCATCGCTTTCATCGCTGGCGGATTTCGAGCGAGTAGAGCAAGCCCGTGTCGGTGTTAATCATTGCTTCCACGACGATACCGATGTTAGGCTCGGGCGCGTTTTCGGGCGCGGCGATGCTGTCCACCGGCTCAGCTTCATCGTCGGCGCCGGTTTCCGGCGCTTCAGTGGATTCCACAACCGGGCTTGCAAGAGTGTGGCGCCAGGTGACATTGTATTTTGAAGCCTCAGTCGGCTCGCCCAGGAGCGCGGTGAGATCGTCCTTTGTGCATTGCATCAAAGGCTTGCCGTTTAACGTGAGGAACGCCCAGCGTTCGGCGTCGTCGCTGCTAAGTGGTGAGGCGAAGAAGACGACGCCTGTGACTTTTTCATCTATTGCGGTGAGCGTCAGGCTTGCCGAATTAACCACAGCGAAGAATCCTCCCTTGTGGCGCTGCTTTGACGACGGCCCTTCGGCATCGGCGAAGAACACGTAGATGTATTCGTAGCCGCCGCCGGCTGCGCGTCCGGTCGTATCGGCAGCGCCGAGCACGGCTTTCACCTGTTCCATATCCGCGCCGAGGTGGACGCCGATGCCCAGATCAATGCTCCGCACCTTCTCCAGGAAGGCGGCGTATTTATCCGGCTCAAGCTCAACTGATTTGTCTGCCCATTGCGTTTGCTCATAGCTCGAAAGCCCCGTGCTCACAGACTCAAAGCCCTCCTTCATCGCCTGAACGCAGGAGCGGGTGGCGAGCGCCATCAAGACGCTGAAGACGGCTACGCCGACCAAGACGGCGATTACCCATACCGCCGGATCAAGTTGCCTGGCACGCATCGTCTTTCACCTGCCGCGCTAATAACGCAGCAACCGTGGTGATTCTACACGATGCGGTGTGATAGAGTATTGAGGCCACGCCTCCGGCGCGGCTTTCGCTATGGAGCATATCCAGCAAGGGGAAACACGGGCCGAGACCGGCAGATACAGGACGCTCGACTTCGGCACGCTGCTCACCGGCTCGTTTGGTGTCTACAAGAAGCACTTCGGGCCGCTGATTGGGTTCTTCGCGCTGCTCAATTTGCCGCCGCTTCTGGTGATGCTGTACTACGCGTTCGTTGTGGAACGGCTCCGGGACCCGCAGTGGTGGATGTCGGGAGCCGCGCTGCCGTCCGGTGTGGGGTGGACCGAGCTTGCGCTGGTGGGATTCGGGCTGCTGGTGTATTTCGTGCTCATCTACCCGTTCATTCTTATCATGCCCGCGCGGCTGGCGGGGAAGACGCTGATGGCGCAGGAAGTCACGATAAAAGAGTGCATAGATTACACGCGCCGCCATTGGTGGGACACGCAGAGCGCGTATGCGCTTTTTGGCGGCATCATCATCGCGCTTTACCTGCTGCCGCTGATGGTATCGATGCTGATGCTGGTTCCGGGGATGGAAATCGGCGGGATGACGGCGGCGACGGTGATGCTGCTGCTGGTATCGCTTGCGTTTACCTACCTGCTGTTCCGGGTGGTGCCGCTAAGCGGGGCGGTGGCGTTCGACCGCCCGGCGGGTAACTTGTACCATCGCGCCAGGAGCCGCCTTACGCACGCATTCCGCTTGAGCCGGGGGAACTTCTGGTACGTGGTCGGAGTGATGCTGATTACGTGGATACTGATGTACCTGGCGCGCGAAGTGCTCATCCAGCCGGTTATTCTGATACTGATGCTCTTCGGCATGTGGCTAGACCAGGGCGAAATCGCTTTCTGGTCGCTTGGCACGTGGCAGCCGCCGCTGTGGGTGCTTTCCGGGCAGATGTTCCTGCAGACGCTGGGGAACGTGCTCGTTATCCCCTTCGAGTACCTCGTGGCGGCGCTGCTTTACTTCGACCTGCGGTTCAAAGCGGAAGGGCTGGATCTTACGCTGAACCTTGCGCGGATGTCGGAGCCGGAGGCCGACCCGGAGGAAGTCGTGGGCGAGAATACGACGTTTTAGCCGCTAATCTTCGTCCTGCACCGTCTGGTATATCCGCTCGAATTCGCCAAGCTCTTCGCTGAACGCATCCACGATGCCGGCGTCGAACTGCGAGCCTGAGCCGTCACGGACGATGCTGACAGCTTTGGCAAACGGCATAGGGTCTTTGTAGGGACGCTTGGAGACCAGAGCGTCAAAGACATCGGCCACGGCGACGATGCGGCCGTGGAGTGGGATGTCCTCCGCTGCAAGGCCCTTCGGGTAGCCCCTGCCGTCCCAGCGCTCGTGGTGGCTCAGTGCGATGATAGAGCCGGTTTGCAGGTATGGGTCATCCGAGCCGGCGAGTATCTCCGCGCCGAGGGTAGTGTGGGTCTTCATAATTTCGAATTCGTCTTCTGTGAGCTTGCCGGGCTTGAGCAGTATGGCGTCGGGTATGCCGATTTTTCCGAGGTCGTGCAGGGGTGCTGAGTGGACCAGCACGCGCAATTCGGATTCTTCAAGGCCCAGGTACCGTCCGAGGACTTCGCAGTACATACTTATGCGCCGGATGTGGCTGCCCGTATCTTCGTCCTTGTACTCGGCGGCGCGGGACAGCCTAAATATCGTCTCCAGCCGCGTCTGTTCCAGCCGGCGCACCGTTTCTTCCAGCTCCCTTGTGCGCTCGCGCACCATCGCATCGAGGATGTCCTGTTCCTGCGCCAGGCGGTCGGTGTAGGCTTTGAGCTTGAGCATGTTGCGGATGCGCAGGCGCAGCTCTCCCGCAGTGATGGGCTTGGTGATGAATTCGTCCGCGCCCGCGCTGAGCGCTGCCAGCCGGGCTTCCCGCTCGCCGTGCCCGGTGACCACTGCTATGGGTATACTGAGCGTGTCTTTGCCCGCTTTCAGTAACCGGCAGAATTCCACGCCGCTCATTCCCGGCATATCGAGATCGAGGATGATTGTGTGTGGTGGATACTCACGCACAAGCGCAGCCGCCATCTCAGATGTGTGAGCGGTGGCAACTTCATAACCTTCGTCGGCGACTGTGTCCTGATAGAACCGGAGTATCTCCGGGTCGTCATCGACGAACAATACGTGGTCTCGGCCCTTCATCGCCCTGCCATTATTCTATCTGCTGGGCGGAATAAGTAAAGGTCACAAATGAATAGTGAACCAGCTCGCGGGCTTACGCGTCCAACACGTGTTATGATTGGAGCGATGAGCGATGCCCGGCAAAACCGGGGACTTGCCGCGCTATTGGCGGTAGCGCTGCTCGTGACGGCGTTTCTGTGGGCTTATCCCGCACAGGCCGGGCTGTTTAAGATCTCCCGCAACACCGAGATCGCGCTGGGCAAGGACTTCTACAAGGACTACGCCAGTGAGCACGACTACCTCGACGAGACGCCCGAAGGCGCGCACCTAAAGCGCATCGGCCAGCGCCTGGTGCAGCGAAACGCGGTGATTGACTACGATTTCACTTTCACGCTGGTGGACGACGAGGAGGTCAACGCGTTCGCGGTTCCGGGCGGGTACGTCTTTATGAACAAGGGGCTCTATGACTACGTGGCTTACGACGACGGCATGCTCGCCTGCATATTGGGACACGAGATGGGCCACATCCTGGACCGGCACTACAAGAAGATGTACGAGGACTATATGAAGGCCCAGCTCGGCATCATTATCGTCGGCATCGCCATCGGCGGGCGCGAGGGCGCGGACGTGATGGACGCGCTCAGCGTCGGCGGGTCGCTGGTGTTTTTGAAGTACTCGCGCGACGACGAGGAGCACGCCGACCGCTGGGGCATCGAGCTTTCGTACGGCGCGGGGTACGACCCGTACGGGATGGCGCGCTCGATGCGGCTGTTTTCCAAGCTGGAAAACAAGCTGACGCAGATGGAGTTGTTTGACCTCTGGCGGACGCATCCGAGGCCTCAGGAGCGCGTGGCGCGCTGTAGGAAGATCGCGCGGGAGCTTAGCGGCAAGGAGGCGTACGAGTTCTACCCGCCGATTCCACCGGAGGGCAGCCCGCTGTATGAGAAGCCTGCGGTGATCATCCGCGAGGTGCCGGAAGAAGAAGGCGTTGAAGCGGAAGAAGCTGAAGAGGAGGAAAGCGAGGGGGAAGGGATTGTGGTGAAGAAGATTGAGGATGATGGGGAAGAAAGTAGCCAGTAGCCAGTGGCAAGCAGCCAGGGAAGAGCCGGGCTGGTTAGCCCGGCCTACCCGGTGTGGGGTGTGACGGGCAAGCACCTACACAGAGGCGCTAGGACGACTGGACACGGCAGATGGCCAAGCAGCGCAAAAAGCAGGTTGCGCGGAGGATTCGGAAAAAGAACATCGCACGCGGCGCGTGGTAGGATTATTGCGTGCGCGGAGGAACGGATCTAAAAAACGCCGAGGGGTGGGAGATTGACGCTATCCGAATGGGCGCGGGGGACGTAGGCGCGCTGCTCATTCACGGCTATCTGGCGACTCCCGAAGAGATGCGCGGGCTGGCGGAGCATCTCGCGCAAAACGGCTTGAGAGTATACGCGCCGCTCGTCGCGGGACACGGCACATCGCTTAGCGAGCTAGCGCAAACGAGCTGGCGGGACTGGTACGCGTCAGTAGAGAGCGCGCTTACCGAATTGCAGGGCGAATGCGCGAAGGTGTTTGCGATAGGGATGTCGCTGGGGGGATTGCAGGCGCTGCATCTGGCGGCGCACCATCAAGAGCTTGCGGGAGTGGTGGCGCTGGCGCCGCCGGCGGTGATGTTCTTTGACGAGCGAAGGTTCTGGCGCAAGAGCAGCGATTTAAAGCTCTGGCTCATTTCGCGGATGCCGTGGCTGGCGAAGCTCTATCTGGGCGAGCTAAGCGACGCCGTGCCAAAATTTCTGCACGCCGACATCCGCGACGAGGATGCGCGCAGGAAGCACATTTACTACAAGTTCAATCCCACAAGTGGAGTGCTGGAGCTTTTAAAGTACGCGGCGCACGTGAGGAACGAGCTGGCGTTGGTGAAACAGCCGCTGCTGCTTGTTCACAGCCCGCTTGACCATACCGTGCCGCCAAAGAGCTCGGAGTTTGTGCTTGCGCGCGTGGGGTCTACAGACAAGACGCTCGACTTCGAAACCGCCGCCAACTCATGGCACGTGCTGGTCGAGGATGTGGACGCGGAGAAAGTTTACAATGCTGTCTGCGAATTTATGGTCTCGCACGCAGGAGGGGAATGATAATGGAATCAACTACGATCAGGGTGCCTATGGATGTGGAGTACGCGCCGGCGTGGCTGACGTGGGTTGCGGCGACGACGTCGTGCCTGCGCGCGCTGGGAATCGAATGCGACCAGACGGACGTGGCGGGCTTCAGCGGCTACGCGTTTCACCTGTGCATAAGCCCCGACCTGTGCCCATCCGCGCCGACGATGCTCGACTGGGACGCGCTTAACTGGGGCGTGCGGTATCTGGGGCGCAGCACGCTGACGTTTTACGCCGGCCAGTGCCACTCCGAAGGCTACAAAAGCGAGCTTACGCGCGAGCACTGCCGCACCGCGTTTGAGCTAGCGAAGTCCGAGATTGAAGCGGGCAGGCCGTGCGTTTTGTGGGGCGCATACGTCCCGGAGTTCGCTGTGTGCGTCGGGGTGGAGGGCGATTCGTACCTCGTTAAGAGCTTCAAGGAAGTTATCAAGCAGGAGCAGCCGCCGATACCGTTTGACGAGATAAACGCGCCCGGCGGGGCGTACGTGCTGGCGTTTCCCACTGCTACGGGTCTGAAGCAGTTGCACGCCGACCAGCACGCGGTGCAGCGCGCGGTGGAGATGGCGCGCACGCCGTCGTCAGATTACGCCTACGGCCCGGCGGCGTACGACCTGTGGGGGGAATCGCTTCGGGCGCACAAGGCGGATGACGGGGGCAACGCCTACAATGCCGCGTGCTACGCTGAGGGGCGGCGCTTTGCCAGCGATTTCATTGCGCGGTTGGCGAAGCGGAACGAGTTTGCGGCCGACGAGCTGAACCGCGCTACTGCGGATTATACGAAAGCCGCCGAGGCGACGGCTCAGGTTGCGAAGCTGTTCCCTTTCCCCGGCGAGTGGGGTAAGAAGGTGGAAGACGACAAGGCTATTGGTGAAGCCGTGGACGCGCTCAAGGCGGCTAAGGATGCCGAAGGCAGCGCCATAAAGACGCTCACGAAGGTCACCATCATGGACTGGCCCAAGCCGTAGAATCGGCGCTATCTGAGCCGGATGTGAGACCGGTCATTGGACGGAGCAAAGATGAAAATCGCGCAAGCCTCAGACTGGACGACAAAACCGCTGCCCTCGAAGCGAGCGAAAATCGCCCTTGAGCGCGCTTTCTCCCCGGAGGAGATGCAACGCATACGAAAAGGGCTTATCCCCGAAGAGATGGAAGACAAGTGGTTCATATATTGGAAGGATGACGCTCTATTCTTCCACCGCAGCTGGACCGGCGTCTGCGTCTATGTCGTGAAGTTCTCGCCGGAAACCGATGCGTGCACTATGATCGAAGCCGAGGCTAACCGCGATCCTGAGCAATACGGAGAAACCAATGACGAAACAGATGCGAAGCTCATCTCATACCTGATAGATGTGCTTTTGCTGCGTAGGCTGGCTGATTTCCCCCGTGAGGGAGATTCGCCGGAGCAGCAGGCAGTGATGATGTGGGGCTTCGTTGGCCGGGCTATGCTGGGTCAGCACCCCGAGGACGAGTGACTAGCCGAGATTGCAGCACTGTGGCGTCAGGCGTTCACCAACTGCGTCCGGAAGCGCCTCGCCTACGGGATCCACAGGCGTGGGTGCAGCGGATGGTTGGTTTCCCATTGCACCGCGCGCAGGCGGCTCTCCAGCAGGTTGCGCATGCGCGTAAACATCTTCCGTGAAAGCGTCACGCGATGCCCGCAGCGGTAGCACGCAAGAGACGCGCCGGGCTTGAGCCGGTGCCAGTCGCAGAACTCCACGTGGCCACAACTACCGCAGATAAATCGGAGATAGGGCTTGCCCTCGTGGATCGTAAGCTCCAGTTTTAAACCCTTCGTGCCGTTTGTACTTACTCTTTTCAACTTGCTCGGCCTCCTTTGGCCTTACCTCACCCCTTCACTTAATTATACCCGCGCGGAGTGCATCGTAACGCGCCAAGGTGGAACTTGCGGGCGGTAAAGGTGTAGAATAGAGCGTATGGCCTGGGGATACTGGATGGGAGTTGTCATCTTGCTGGTCGCGGCCGCGATGCTCTGGGTCGCGTACCGGATGTGGCGGGCTTCCCGCGACTGGCGGTACAACGCCGTACTGTACGCACAGTTCAGCCGCGAGCGTGGTGACGCGAGAACGCTTACGCAGCGTTTGGCGATGGGCATCAACCTGCTGTGGATGGGACGGGGAGACGCGGGCGAACTCCTTGCCAGATTCCTGGAGTGGGCCGTCGACGACCACATCCGGCACGTGGCAGGAGACAGGATCAAGGGACTGCTCGAGGGCGACCCCTGGTTCTTCTTCGAACAGGCCGCTGAGGCCATCGAAGCGGGTTTCGCTGAAGAAGACGAATTGGCGCTCGAGATGCTGGGCCGGCCGATACGGGACGAGCTGAATGCGATCGCCTCTGAGTGCCTTATCTTCGGCGAATGGCCATTCAAGTACTGGCTGGAGCACCGGCCGTCTGGCCTGGAGGAGATCAATCTCGAGCGGGTAAGGCCGGTGGAAGAGATGGAGGAAGCACCGGCGAAGCCGGAGCCGAAGCCGGAACCTGAAGCTGCGGCGAAGGAGCCGATGGATATCGTGCCGGTGGAGAAGAAGGCAGGCGATGTTGTGCCGGTGGAAGATGCGCCGATCGAGCCGCTAGCCAAGCTGCCGCCCGATGTGAAGTAAGGCAAGGTTAAGCTCGCTGTATCTGCCCGCGCCGACAGCGGTTTGAACCCTGGGCATCCACGATGCGGATGTGTTGCGCCGTGGTTATCCAGCGAGGAACTCCCGCCGGCAGAGAAGATTGTGGCAAGCCCGGCTAATCGCGTGCGCATCCTCTCACGCGCCTAATTCATTAATGATTGGTAGTGAATGCGCTACCGCGTTCATTGCAGCGACTTTCCTAGTAGGGGAATCCCTTATGATGTTTGCCAACCTCTGTAAGGGATGCTACAATTAGCCTGACGGTAATCCAGGAGGGGGTGGATGGTGTGAGAGCCATCAGACTGATATTACTGGCTAGTGTTTCGTGTGTGCTTCTGCTGCTTCTTGCTGCTTCCGGCTGTGGGCGCGGGACAAGGCAAATCCCGACCATTGGTACGCCCGGCGCGATGCAGCGTGCGGAGCAGGCAACAGAGTACAACTTCCGGCTGGAGATGCTTGGAAGGGGCGTGTCTGCGCCTCTGGATCTCACATTTGAAGATAGTAGCGGGCAGGTGCTGGTAAGCGTGGTGGCGCAGGAAGCCACAGCGCTTGAGCAGTTGTTCTTCAATCTGCACTACGATGCCAGCCAATACACGCCGCTGGCGGCGCAGGCGACGGGTGAATGGGTATCGCCGGCCGACAGCATTGTGCTGGAGATAATGGACCAGCCGGGCGTGTTCGTCTTCGGCCAGGTACCGATTGCGGGTGCGCCGCTTAAGGGAGTTGCCCCGCAGGCCGTGCTGGCGGAGGTGTTGTTTAGGGCTGAGCCGTTCGTGGCGGACGGCGCTCGCAGCGCGTCCTCCGTGCCGGTGCATCCATCGGCGCTTGCGCCGCTTTCGTGGGATCCCAACACGGGCGAGCTTAGCTGGTACTACGTCAACACGGGCGACTACAACCAGAACGGGAAAGTGGGCATATCGGACATCACGCCGCTAGC
Organism: Planctomycetales bacterium; assembly: GCA_030606285.1. GTDB lineage: Bacteria > 4484-113 > 4484-113 > 4484-113 > 4484-113 > JAGGTK01. Next base: position 250,621 of record JAUWGS010000002.1, read on the forward strand.
GATCAACTTCACGCAGGCCGGGCAGTTTGCCTTTGACAGTGCGGATTCGATCATTGACGGCGATGACGATGGCGTGATCACGATTGCTGATCTGAGTGTCATCGCCTATTACTTCGGCAACCGGGTGGAGGGTTACAACCTCTACTACAGCGAGAATTTTGAGGACGTTCCCTGCAGCTACGAGGAACGGTCAGTGCTGAAGCCTATAGCGACAATCTCGTTACAGGAAGCAGAGGGTAATCCAGCGACGGAACGTTTGGTGTTTTCGTATATGGAGCCCACGAGGAATCCGTCGACTGAAGGTTTCTACTGGGTTCGCCCCACGGCGATGAATGTGGATGGAATAGTCGTTGAGGGCATCCGGAGCAACCTGAACGGCGGGAGCCAAAGCCAACAGCCGCCGCCGGGCCCGGGTGATCCGCCGGATCCCAGGTACAACTTCGTGCCGGTAGCGATGCTGAGATACACCTATGAGGACGACAGCGTTCCGCTGACGGTGACGTTCGATGCGTCTGAAAGTTACGACGTCGACGGGGAGATTCTCCTCTACGACTGGGACTTTGAGGGCGACGGGATCTACGACGCCTGGGGCAGCGAGCCGACAATCACGCATGTATATCGCCAGGTAGGGTCGTACGCGCCACTGGTGCGGGTGACGGACAACCTGGGTGCGAGCGGGGTGTTTCAGTCACCGCTCTTCGATGCGCCCGAGCCGGCAAATATCCTGCCGACGGCGGACATTGTAGCGACATCACCGAAGGGAGATGTCCCGCTGACAACAGCCTTCCTCGCCAGCGGCAGTCGTGACATTGACGGCCACATCGTGAAGTATGAATGGGACTGGGAAGGAGACGGAATTTACGACGACGATAGCGGCAACGACCCATCCGTCATCCAAACGTACGGCAATCCGGGCATCTTCTATCCGACGGTCAGGGTAACGGACAACCGCGGGGGCACGGCTGAAGCCAGCACCGAAATTATCGCCATAGAAATCCACGTAAACGAGCCACCCATCGCGGACCTGAAGGGCGCCCCCGATCATGGCTATGCGCCACTGCGAGTGGACTTCGACGCCTCCGCCTCTTCCGACCCCGACGGTTATATCGTCGCTTACTGGTGGGACTTTGAGGGGGACGACTCGTACGACGAGATGACTACTATCCCCTACAATGACTACATCTATACCAGTGCCGGGATCTTCGATGTCGAGCTGATGGTGGAGGATGACTACGGGGCATCACGAGTAGATAATTTTCCCGTCAACGTCAACATAAAGGACAACGAATTGCCGATAGCCGACCTCCAGGCGACGACCCCCACGAACGGCGATTACCCGCTGACGGTTGACTTCGATGCAACCGGCTCCTACGACCCCGACGGCGCCATTGTGCGCTACGACTACGATTTCAATAGTGACGGCATCTGGGAGGCCTACGACTCAACCGATACTAGCAGATGGACCTACACCAGCGCCGGAATCTTCGACGCCAAGCTGCGCGTCACCGACAACGTGGGCGCTCAGGCCATAGATATAGTGACCATCACGGTGACTGTGCCGGAAAACATGTCGCCGATTGCAGGCCTCCAGGCGGCACCCACGGAAGGCGATTACCCGCTAACGGTTGACTTTGATGCAACCGGCTCCTACGACCCCGACGGCGCCATTGTGCGCTACGACTACGATTTCGACGACGACGGTATCTGGGAGGCCTACGACTCAGCCGATACCGTGAGCTGGACCTACACCAGCGCCGGAATCTTCGACGCCACGCTGCGCGTCACCGACAACGTGGGCGCTCAGGCCATAGATATAGTGACCATCACGGTGACTGTGCCGGAAAATCTGTCGCCGGTAGCGAGCCTCCAGGCGACACCCACGGAAGGCGATTACCCGCTAACGGTTGACTTTGATGCAACAGGCTCCTACGACCCCGACGGCGCCATTGTGCGCTACGACTACGATTTCGATAACGACGGCATCTGGGAGGCCTACGACTCAGCCGATACCGTAAGCTGGACCTACACCGGCGCTGGAACCTTCGATGCCACGCTGCGCGTCACCGATGATCTGGGCGCACAGGCTACAAACATAGTAGCCATCACGGTGAATGTGCCAGGCAACATCAACCCGACGGCAAGCGTCGTGGCCAATCCTACTAGTGGCATCACACCACTGGATGTGCAATTCGATGCCTCCAGTTCCACCGACAGTGACGGCTTCATTGTGCGCTACGACTGGGACTTTGATGGCGATGGCAACTTTGAGCTTTACGATGGCGGAGATTATCCCCTACATACGTATAACTTTGCGGGGACCTACGTCGCGAAGGTGAAAGTTACCGATGACGATGGCGCTCAGGCTACAGACACGGTGGAAATCGAGGTGAATGTGCCGGGCAACGATCCTCCGACGGCAAGCATCGGTGCCCTTCCTACCTCCGGTTTCATGCCGCTGGATGTGCAGTTCGATGCAACCGGCTCCAGTGACCCCGACGGAACCATCGTGCGCTACGACTGGGACTTTGACGGCGATGGCAACTACGAGCTTTACGATGGTGGAGACTATCCCCCACATACGTACACCGTCGCGGGGACCTACAACGCGAAGGTGAGAGTTACCGACGATGATGGCGCACAGGATAGCGACATGGTGATTATCCAGGTGAATGTGCCGGGCAACATCAATCCAATTGCAGACGTCGTGGCCAATCCTGAAGAGGGTGACACGCCATTACCAGTGAACTTCAGCGCCTCCGGCTCCTACGACCCCGATGGCGACATTGTGCGCTACGACTGGGACTTTGACGGCGATGGCTTATACGAGATTTACGATGGTGTAGCTACGCCCACATACACGTACACCGTCGCGGGGGTCTACGACGCCAAGGTGAGAGTTACTGACGACGACGGCGGTCAGGGCACCGACACGGTGCAAATCACGGTGAATGTGCCGGACAACACCTCGCCGATAGCCGACCTCCAAGCAAACCCCACCAGCGGCGGTACGCCTCTCACCGTGACCTTCGATGCTTCGGGAAGCTATGACCCCGATCATAATGTTGATCCAAATAAGGGCATTGAGAAGTTTGAGTGGGACCTTGACGGCAACGGCATCTATGAAGGTTCTGGTGAGAAC
>JAUWGS010000003.1 GCA_030606285.1 Planctomycetales bacterium
CCACCGGCCCTGCCGAAGCCCTCAACCGTAAGATCGCCTTGCTCCGTCGCCAGGCTTGCGGCTATACTAATCTCGACAACTTCATCAGGAGAATCCTCTTGCTCAATTCACCTGCCCACCATTAACTATGAAGAGCCGAACTTCCTCGCAGCCTAGTTATTTGCCGGGCGAAGGCTTATAATGTTTGCCCCAATGTTCAGGTGGGCTGGCATTTTCTTTAGCTGCGTTGCTGTGCTTATGCTCGGTGCTTACACGCCGGCTCAGGCCCAGGACAACGACTACCCGATGCTGCCGTTCATCCACGATTTGCTGCCCGAGAACATCGCGGACTTCAACCAGGGAGAGGACGGTGAGCTGATAGTCAAGGAGCTGCGCCGCGGCAACCCGTATCTCAAGGAAGTCGCGCTGACGTTCGACGACGGCCCGCACCCGCTCTACACAGCGAGGCTCCTGTCCATCCTCCGCTACTACCGGCTGCCCGCCACGTTCTTCCTGGTGGGCGTGCAGGCGGAGCGGTACCCCAACTGGGTGCAGATGATCCATCAGGAGGGGCACGAAATCGGCTGCCACACGTACGACCACTTCCGCCTGGTGAACCTCCCGCTGGACGAGCAGATTTACCAGATTGAGGAGTTCTCGAACCTCGTCTGCGACATCACGGGCAAGCGCCCGCGCCTGCTCCGGCCTCCCGGCGGACGATATAACCACTTCACAGTCGAGCTGATGAACCGAAACGGCATGGCGCTGGGATTGTGGACCATAAACTCCAACGACACGGCGCCGGACTGCGAGCAGCGCGCAATGTACCGGCGTGTACTCGAAGAGGTGCAGCCCGGATCTATCATCCTGATGCACGACGGCTCCGAAGCTACGATTGAGATGCTCCCGCGTCTGATTGAGACGCTCAAACGCCGAGGCTACTCCTTCGTCACTATGAGCCAGATGATGGCGCACGCCAACAGCGACGTCCTGAACGGCCGCAAGGTCAATGGCAGTGACGAATGGAAGGTAATCAGCTATTAGCAGGCTGAAAACTGACCCGTGCTTTAGACCAGATCGTGCTCGCCCCTGCGGAAGATGAGCACCGCATTGTGTCCGCCAAAACCGAACGAGTTGTTCACCGCGTATTCGAACTGAAGCGGCGCAGGCTCGTTTGGCGTGTAATCGAGGTCGCAGTCCGGGTCCGGGTTTTCGTAGTTGATTGTCGGCGGCACGACCTGGCGGTTGAGCGCGGCCAGAGTGACAATGCCCTCGACTACTCCGGCAGCACCCAGCAAATGGGCGTGCATCGACTTGGAGGAGGAAATCTTCAGCTTATACGCGTACTCACCGAAGGCACGCTTGATGCCCTCGGTTTCATTCTTGTCGTTGAGCTCCGTTGAGGTACCGTGCGCGTTTATATACCTGACTTCGGTCTGCGCAATCCCGGCATCTGCAATCGCTAGCTGCATCGCGTGCGCCGCTCCCGCGCCCCCTGGAGCCGGCGCGGTGATATGGTAGGCGTCACAACTGCTGCCGTAGCCCACAACCTCGCCGTAGATCTTTGCACCGCGCGCCACCGCATCGTCGTAAGCCTCCAGCACCATCGCTCCGCTGCCCTCGCCCATCACGAATCCGTCGCGTTTGGCGTCAAAGGGCCTTGAGGCACGGTGCGGCTCGTCATTCCAGCTCGGGGAGATGGCCTTCATCACACAGAAGCCGCTCAGCCCAAGCGGGTTAATCGCAGTCTCGGCTCCTCCCGCAATGCAGACGTCCAGATATCCGTGCCGCACCGCCCGGAAGCCTTCGCCGATGGTGTGGTTGCTTGTGCTGCATGCCGAGACGATGCAGAAGTTGGAGCCGGTCACGTTCAGCTCCATCGCTATGACGGCCGACCCGGAGTTGCTGATGCTGTTGGGGATGAACAGGGGGCTTACCCGCCCGGGCCCCCTTTCAAGCAGGGATTTGGACTGGTTGAGTATCGTACGGATGCCGCCGATGCCGCTTCCGAAATACACGCCAACGCGGTCACGATTACCCTCGTCAATCGCCAGGCCGCTGTGCTCCACAGCCATCTTCGCTGCGGCAACCGAAACTGAGATATAAAGGTCGTAGCGCCGGGCATCCTTGGGATTCATGAAATCCGCCGGGGTGAACTCGTTTAGCAGGGCGCCGATCTGGACCGGGTACTCGCTCACATCGAACGTGTCTATGCGGCTAACACCGCTCTTCCCGCTGAAAACAGAGTCCAGCAGTGGTGTCAAGCCAGTGCCGTAGCTGGTCACTGCACCTACTCCAGTAATGGCCACCCGTCGCTTCATTAGAAGTTCCCCTTCTGCATGATGCCCTTGACTAGAGACGTGATCCACCGCCGTTGATGTGCAGAGTCGCGCCGTTGATGTAGCTCGCTGCGTCCGAAAGCAGGAAGCAGATCGGCCCCGCAACCTCCTCCGGTTCGCCGAAGCGGTTACAGGGAATCTGGGCAAGCACCGATTTCCGGAAATCCTCGCGCAGGTTCTTCGTCATATCCGTGTTTATTATGCCCGGGATGACCACATTAGTGCGGACACCTTTAGGGCCGTATTCCAGCGCCACGGACTTGGCGAATCCCACCAGGCCGGCTTTCGCCGCCGCGTATGCGCATTGGCCGAAACTGCCGATGGTACCGGCAATGCTGCTTACGATTACGATGCTACCCTTCTGCCGCCGCGCCATCGGCTTGACCACTTGGCGCGTGACATAAAAAGCCGCGTCCAGATCGACTCTCATACAGTCCCGCCACAGTTTATCGCTGGTCGCATGGGTCAGGCTGTCGAAGCGAACACCGGCGTTGTTTACCAGGTAGTCAATGCCCTCCTCCCGCTCGAAGATGCTCGCGATGGCGGGCGAGACCTCTTCCGGGGAGGACACGTCGAACTGGACAGCTTCCGCTGAGCTACCGGCGTCCCGGATGGCGGCGACAACGCTGTTGGCTTCGTCTCCGTGCGTCAGGTAGTTTACGTAGACCTTCGCGCCCCCGGCACCCAGCATCCGGGCAACTTCCGCGCCTATGCCCCGGCTGGCTCCGGTGACCAGCGCGACACCGCCGCTAAAGTCAAATGCAGGCTTGGCCTTCAATGTGATGATAAACCCCCTTGCCCGGTTTCCTGGAAAGAGAAATATAGCACATTCGTTTAACTCTTAGCATCCGAACGCGAACATTTAGCAACAGTCTCCAGCTGGAAACGAACATGCTCATACATCGCACTGCAATTGTGCATCCGGAGGCCCGCATCGAGCCGGGCGTGGAAGTCGGCGCCTACTCGGTCATTGCGCGCAACGTGGCCATCGGCGCAGACACGACCATTGCCAGCCACGTTGTCATCGGCGAGAACACGGCCATCGGCGCCGGCTGCGAAATTTACTCGCACGCCGTCATCGGCACGGAGCCCCAGGATCTCAAGTACAACGGCGACGCTTCGCACGTCGAGATCGGCGAGGGCGTGAAGATCCGCGAGTTCGTCACCGTCAACCGTGGGAGCAAGAAAGGCTCGATTACGCGTGTCGGCGACTCGTCGCTCCTGATGGCCGGCGTGCACGTCGCGCACGACTGCCAGGTGGGCAAAGAAGTAATCATGGCGAACCTTGCCACGCTGGGCGGCCACTGCTCGATTGAGGATTTCGCGGTGCTGGGCGGGATGGCCGTCGTCCACCAGTTCGTGCGCGTGGGCAAGATAGCGATGGTGGGCGGGACGAGCGGCCTTATGCAGGACGCACCGCCGTTCATGATGGTGTTCGGGCCGGCTCCCGCGCGGGTCGTTAACGTGAACAACATCGGGCTGAAGCGTCGCGGAGTGGATCCGGAAGTAAGGCTGCACCTGCGCCAGGCGTTCCACATCCTCTACCGGCAGAGCCTGAGCACGACCGAGGCAATCGCCAAAATTGAAGAGACGCTGCCAGCGAGCGATGAGCTCAGCTACCTGCTGGACTTCTACCGAAGCAGTGAGCGCGGCATATGCCGTGCCAAGCTCGAAGTGGCTCCAGCCGACGAGGGAGATGCGGCACAGAGCGAGTTCCCCGACGAATTCACGACCAGCATACCTGCAACCTAGCCGCACTTACCCGACACAAGTTGCTGCATTATTCGCAACCCCCGAAAGGCCTTTCTAAGCTGCTGGCTTCGGCTGAACCTCGTCAAACGACAGGCCGGCGATTATCAGGATGTACGTCGGTACCATTGGCAGGACACAGGGCGAGAGGAATGAGGCGAGGCCAGCCACGAACGCAATTCCCAGGTTCACCGCAGCCCCCTGCAACCAGGCTTCGGCGTTCAGCGTCGTTTCACCCATCAGCATCACAAGCTGCGCCACGCCCCAGAAGAATACCGCCAGGCCAAATAAAGCGCCGACGGTAAGCAACGGGACGAACATCTTCTTGCCCGCCGCCGGGTCTTTGGCGGCCCGTTTCGCAACGAGCAGCACCACAAGCAACACCAGTGTCACAATAGCGACATAGATCGCGATGCGGAGCAGCAGACCGGGGTCAACCGTGTACGAACGCGATAGGAAGCCGAAGAATAGCACGAAGCCGACGGCAATGAGCAGCAGTGCGCTGACGAAGTTGATTGCGCCCACATAACGCGCCATTCTCTGGATGAAGCCGAGCGCCGAGCCTATGAGCAGCGCCACCAGGAGAAACGGGATTGCCAGCCCCAGTGAATACGCAATCATCATTGGCACGCCCTGGCCGGGAGAACTGGCGGCGAGAGTGAGGATGACCGCCAGGATCGGCCCCAGGCAGGGCGTCCAACCGGCGGCGAAGGTTATCCCGATGAGAAGCGACGATAAGTAGCCGCCTTTCGCCTGTATGTGGGCCTTCTTCTCCACGTAGAGAAACCTGAGCGGTGACAGGCCCCAGGTGCTGAGAAGGATGTGCAGGCCGAGTATGACGACTATGACGCCGCCGATCCAGCCAAAACAGCGCGGATAGTGCCTGATGAAGTTACCTACCCAGTTGGCGGGCAGACCAAAGACGACGATGAAGATAATTGAAAAGCCGAGCACAAAGGCAAGTGAATGGCTAAACGCTTTCAGAACGGTGCGGTTCATCTTTCTCCTCGGATATTTCGCGTGTGATAAGTGTGCGCGGTATTATATCAGTGCTGCTTGTACTTGTATTCGCCGGCCAGAAATAGAGCCACCTGGTCTGTCCAGTGAGGGCTTTCAGGGCGACCGCTGTTCCCGCCCGGAAAGACCGACCAGTATGCGCCTGTTGCCCCAGGGGTCATTATCAGACGGGCGGTGGGACCGAAACTCTTGAGCAAGTGAGCGCCATCCCACCGCACCGAGGACACGTTCACCGTGCGATAGCCACCTGACGTCGGCAGCATCCCGGGCGATTGCGACGCGTAGAACGGCAACGGACTCACGAGCGGCAGGCGATGTATTTCGCCGTATGGAGGGAACTCGGAACGTCCACCGGACAGCACCTTCTCCATCGCGCCGCGCCAAGCAGCAACAAGCTCCGAATCACTGAGCGCAATCCAGTCTGCTCCCTGTAGCGCCGCCTGGAGGGCGATGTCATAGTGGCCTGATACGCAATGCGTGGTTCGCAGCGATGCCGTAAGCTCCCGCCGCATCAGTTCGTAAAGCGGCGCGCCCTGCGATTCAGCGTTCTCTTCGAAGTCCCATTCTGACAGCACGCCCAGCGCCTCGCGCCCGGATTCTGACATCTCGCCTTCCAGTAAGCGCATCCTCTCTAGAAGCGGCGGCAGAGCTTTTTTGGCAAAGCTGGAGTGAACATCCAGCTGTATTCGCGCTGCGTCTGCGAATGTGAGCTTGCCGCCCGTTGTGCCTGCAAGTATCAGCTCGCTGATGCGCCTTGCACGGTATCCGGGGGCATAGTTCCCGGGGAACACGGGCAGGCCGTCTGCGGTCAGCGCGGGCGGATTGTTGCAGGTGACCAGGAAGCCTGCGGTCGGATTGACGGCGTGCGGCATTTTCTCAAACGGGATGAAATCCCAGTGGTAGTCCGCAGCCTGCTCCGGCGTTGTGACGAGCCGGGCGTCATCTCCGTTGTAGTCCCGCTGGGGCACAAGCCCCGCAGAGAAGTAGGCGATGTTGCCGCTTGTGTCGGCGTAGACAAAATTGCAGGGAGTTGCGAGTTTTGCGAGCGCTGCGCGGAAGTCGTCCAGCGACTCGCCGCTGTTGATGGCGAAATAGCCCAGCGCCTCGTCGTTGGGATAGAAGCCCGTCCAGTGGAGTATGTAGTAGTTATCCTCGTCGGCTTCCACAACGGGCCCCAGCGGCGAGTCGAGGATCGTTGCCACCTCGTCGCGGACAGCCAGGCCGTCGCGGACGCGGATTGTCTCCTCGCGAGCTGTGAGTTCTTCGTCGAAGACTGCAACCACACAATCCCTGGGAACGATGAGGATATCTTCATTGTCAGCCTGCAGTGAGGTGAGCGCCCAGGAGTAATGCCTGGTCTTCCCCATAGCCACGAGGGCTGCGCCCGGCACCGTGATCCCGCGCACGCATATCTCTCCGGGCACTTCCAGCGCGACTTCGTACCAGATGCCGGGGAAGGTGACATCCAGGTGCGGGTCGCCTGCAACAATAGGAAGTCCGTTAAGTGTGAGCTCCCCCGAAACTACAAACGCGTTGCTGCCCAGCACGCGCTCGCCGTCACCGCAGCCGGATGCCAGTGCAAGCTTGTTCCACGGCTCAGCGAGCGTGGAGTACCATTCCCGCTCTGCCGCAAGACCATCGAGCTTCTCCTGCATTCGCGCCCATTCCCCGCCGCGCCTTCGGGCGCGCAACCTGCCAAGCTCATCGTAGTGGTCGCCGGAGAGGTACACGTGCATCAGCGCCGCGACGGCCAGCGTATCCGCGGGAAGCCACGGCTCGAACTTCGGCAACACGAAGTACTCAGGCGGCAGGCCCTTTTCGGCTATGCAGTCATTGATTCCCTGAGCATAGGCGAGCAACGCCTGGTGAGCATCAGGACCGGTTTTGGCCAGCCGGGCCAGATCGCGCTCGGCAAGCTTGCGCAGGTTCAACCGACGCATCTCGACGTCGCCGCGCAGGTAATCTTCGCCGCCTATTTCCGCAAGCTGACCGTAGGCTTTGCGCCGTGAGATGTCGAGCTGCACCAGCCGGTCTTCGGCGGTGGCGCAGCCAAGTGCGTAGAAAAGCTCCGGGACAGTGTCAGCGGTGATGTGAGGAACGCCCCACGCGTCGCGTACGATACCATCGGGGGCGGCGCGCGCTGGCAGCGTGAAGAGCAGCGGGGAGAGTACCAGCACAACCAGCAGCGCCGTGAGACATGCAGCAACCAGGGGCCGGTTTTGAACCATTCCTAGCCGCCGTGGAACAACGATGCTATTCGAGCCACTATTTCTTCGCCAATCCAGTCGAACATCAAGAACTGCATCCGGCCGATGAGCAGCGAGACGCGCGCCATAATCGTGTAGCCGAAGGATGCACCGAAGGCTATCATCAGCATGTAGATGCCAACGCGCGAAACCCTACCGATGAAGCCGCGATGCTCCATTGAGAAGAAGAAGTACACGAGCACGGATAGCGCGCCGATGAACAAGATGAGCGAGTTCAGCAGCAAGACGGCAGAGTCAATCGAATTTACCCGCCATGGGATAGCCTCCATCGTGGCGAAGAACTGCGGAAGCAAAAAGCCAGCAAAGATTCTTGGCAGTGCAACTCCCGTAAAACCGCCGATGTAGAAGGCGAAAGTGATGCGCGAAAACCAGCCCTGCCCCGGTATGAGCCGCATCAGGATGAACACGCCGAGTATCCCTGGAACAATGATCCACAGGTTCAAAGATGTACCTTCGGGCGTTCCGTAATGCGGATCAAGCACCGGTATCAGGGGGTAGACAAACTTGGGCTTCAGGAAGTTGAACCAGTAGATGGTCATCACATAAGCAGCGGAGATGCCGAGATACAGATGTTCGCCGAAGCGGAAGAAGGGATTGTCTTTGTAAACGAACGACAACATGCACAGCGTAAGGCCCGCAGCAATCCAGGTGCCCAGAACAGGCATCCCGCCCTCGGTAAGAAAGGTACTCATTACCTCTTGCCACGGGGCCAGGTCGTTCTGCAACAAGATGATCGCGAGGTGCGTCATGACTACGCCTCCTCCCGCGCCTGACGACGCTTCTGGCCTGCAAGCACGAAGGCAAAGATGTTGGCGATTATGATTACGACAAAGATGAGCGCGTGGACGATGGACTGGGAATCCATCGCCGAGACCGCCATAGCAGGCTTATCGATTAGCAGTTCGTATTCCGCCGCGCCCTTGAGACCGCCGAGAATGCCATTTATCTGCTTGGCCTGCAAGAATGGGTAGTACTGGGGCGCGACTACCGCGGTCACGCCGGCTGCCACTTCCACATCGTAAGGCTCGGTGGCAAAGATAATCCAGGAATCCCCCGTGCTGCCCGCCTCTAACATGACCATATAATCGGTCTGTGCAAACTTGTCGTATTCCTTTATCAGGGGCATCGTCTTTGTAGTGCTGCCGTAGAAGTCGTGAGGGAAGGTCCTTGAGAAGCTGCTGCCCATGGAGATGATTACAATTGCCGTGCCTACCTGATAGCCCAGGAATACGTAGTCCTCTCCGCTAGTCCAATCCGGGTAATCGACCTTGAGTTCCTCAATGGCTTGAGCTACAAGGTTTGGGCCGTTAGGCCAAAGAACCGGAATCACCAGTTTGTGCTTCTTCTCGATTACGTGCCGCATCACGGCCTTCATCATCGGATAGAGCTCGGGCATAGAGGCAGGATCGTAGTCCACCGCCAGCAGCATATGCGATCCCTCAGGCAAGCTCTCAATGGTGTCGTAGACGCTTTGAACTTCCGAAGTGACCTTGATGGGTAACCCCATCGGGAACAGCAGAGGGATGGCAACTGCTAGAACGACCAGCGTATAGATGATGCGGCGGTCCAGTTGGAGAAAGCGCTCGATGAAACTGGGTTTCTGCACCTTTTCCATCAGTCGCCACCTCCCATATAGGTGCGTTCAATGCCGAAAATTATGCGCACCGCAATCGCAATCTGCGCCAGAGCTACCCCCAGCAAGATACCTCGATAACCTGCCATATTAGGGTTGTTCAGGATCCAGTCGGAAAACGTACTCAAGTGGGGGCTGATGAACTCGCCAATGGGCACCCGGCCAATCATTACAATAAGCCCGGCAAGGAGCAATGCGAGAGCCTCCCAGGTTCGCGCCCGGAACGCCCGGAAGGCGGCGGAAGCGATGAAGAACGCCAGGGTGGCGAACATCGTGGCTTGCATTGGTACGAACAGCCACTGGTACTCCCAGCCTGCCGGTGTCCCCGGTCGGTAGTGGAAAACGAAACCGAGCACAAGCATCTGGATGAAGGCGACAATCGTAATTACCGAAAAGCCGTAACCAAGCACTCGCTTGCGAATCTTGCCCATGTGGTAGTGCAAGAGAGATGCAATGGCAAAAATCGCTGCAAAACCTGCGATGACTATCAACCAGTCAGCGAAGCCTTCGTAAAACCCCTTCGAGAGCTTTGACGGCACGAAGTACTGGACGAACAGCAGCATACCCATAACAAAGGCCAGTAAAACAGGAAACTGCTTTCGGAAGAATTGCATGAATTACCCCAGTGCCAGGAAGAAATCCTTGATGAACGCAATACCGAAGGTTACCAGAAGCGTTCCCACGATTATCATAACCATCATGAAAACTTTCGCCATGTCCTGGCCCTTAAGACTGCCCAGAATCAATGGCTCCCGCGAGAGATATGCGCTGGCAGCATAGAGCTCCTCGCCAATCAACGTGTAGTCGCAAGTGGTGACGAAGAACGGCAGTTGGTGCACGGCGTCCGTGCCTGCAATCTGGATAGCACCTGTGTCAGCCCCCGTCTCCGCAAGGATAAGGCTCTCTGCGGCGTAGTAACCCATAAGGAAGTTCGCCGCCGGCTTGTCGCGCATCATAATGCCGCAAACGCCTGCGGCGTATGAGAACTGGTCTTCAGTCAGGAAGAAAATGCTATCGGGATTGTAGGCATCGGGACGCCCCGCATCAGTGTAGCCAGCTTTGACGATTTCCTGTGCCACCGTAAGCACGATCGGATCCTTACACGGCACGATGAGCGACGACTCATAGTTGGCTACGCGGCGGGCAACCCGTCCGAGGATGTTGAGGGCGGCGAGGGTCGGTAGAGCTGCAAGGGTGTCGATCCCGTTCAGGTACAAGATTGGCCTGCCCATCTCGGTTGCGCGCCCGATAGCTTCATCAACTGCATCCAGGCCGCTTATCTTACGGATGAACAGGTTCGGATCTCGTCTGGCGCGAGCGATGAAATACAGAATAGTGGCTCCGAACAGCACCGCAAAGATGAGCACGTTGGTGCGCCCGGTGTCGAACCACTGCTCTTCAGGAGTTGCGCTGAGAATTTCCGCGTAATTCCGGCTGACATCACCGACGCTCGCGGTGAGCCTGACGAAGTACTCCACGCCCGTCTCTAAAGGCACGTTGTCACCCAGTTCCTGGATGACGAACATGTGGAAGTTCTTGCTCATGCCCGCCCGGCCTTTCTGGAACAAGAAGAAGGCTGGGTAGTAGTGCCTTGCTTCCTCCTTCCATTTCTTGGTGGCCGGGAAGCCGCCAATCTCCTGCCACGGACCATCCGGACCCGCCCCGACACTCACGGTGTAAGTAAGAGCCTCGGTCTCACCGGGGGCTTTCTCGAACTCCACGACAAGGCCTGTACCGTCGTCGTTGGGAAGGTCGCTGACCGTGACGTGCGTTGGCAGGGGCACCTCAACCGCAGGCGCCGCTTCTTCCATAACGGGCTCCAAGCCGATGACCATGTCGGCGCCCTCGAGCGCTTCCAGCTCATCGCCTTCAGCGGCAAACGGTTCGTCAGGCAGTTCAACATCTGCTTCCTGACTGAAGGCCGCTGAGCAGAGCAGAAGAGTTAAAACGACAACTACTGATGTTGCCAGTCTGATGAAATTCTTCATAGGCTTTTGACCTTTTGAAGGTAGCACATTATAGCACTCAGGCAATTGGTGTGCGAAGGCACCGAAGAGCCTTTTGCGCGTGGCGATTGCGCAATTGGCGGAATCTCTCTATGCTATGTAGCAGACACCCCAGCCGGGGGAAACAGGAGCTATTCAATGGCCAAAATCGTAGAATGCGTTCCCAACATCAGCGAAGGCCGCAATTCCGATATCGTTGAAGCGTGCCTTGAACCAATCCGCCAAACGGAGGGCGTGAAACTCCTGGATTACTCCTCCGATGCGGACCACAATCGCACGGTCATTACCTACGCCGGCACTCCCGAGGGATGCGTTGATGCCGCGTTTGGACTCGCGCAGAAAGCCTCCGAGCTGATTGACCTCACGAAGCACGAGGGCGGGCATCCGAGGATGGGCGCGGTTGACGTGATCCCCTTCGTGCCGGTGAGCGGCGTGAAGATGGACGACTGCGCGGAGCTTGCGCGCACGCTGGGCGCCAGAATGTGGGAGGAACTGAAAGTCCCGGTGTTCCTGTACGAGCAGGCCGCATCCAAACCCACGCGCCGGAACCTGGCCAACGTCCGCAAGGGCGAGTTTGAGGGCATGGCCGAGAAGATGAAGGACGCCAAATGGGCGCCTGATTTCGGCGAGAACGCCCCGCACCCGACAGCAGGGGTGACGGCCGTTGGAGCACGCACTTTCCTCGTAGCCTACAACATCAACCTGAACACGGACAACCTGAAGGTCGGAAAGAAGATCGTCAAGTGCATACGCGAGGCAAAAGGCGGCCTGGTGAGCATAAAAGCGATGGCGCTTATGCTGGAAGACCGCAACCAGGTGCAAATCTCGATGAATCTGACCAGCCCGTTCGACACACCGATGTATCGGGTCTTCGAGCTGGTGAGGCTTGAAGCGGCGCGCTACGCAGTGGACATCGTGGGCAGCGAGGTCGTCGGGCTGGTTCCGCTGGAAGCGCTCGTGAAGTCCATAGACTACTACCTGCGCTTCGAGGGCTTCAAGAGCAATCAGATAATCGAGATGGCCCTGTTCGGCGACTAGGCTCAAACCCCGAGCCCTGTTGCCAAGGAGGCTGCGATAGAAACCTACGGCTTAAGTAGCGCCCAGCTCCTGCAGACCGCAGCGCTAATCATCCTGCTCGGTGTTGCGGGGCTAGTGATTGCCGAGCATTTGAAAGTGCCGAGCATAGCTCCGTTGATGATCCTCGGCATCCTCGCAGGCCCGGACATCCTGGGGCTTGTAGACCCGGCTAAGTTCGGCCCGTTTCTCCCGGTCATAGTCAAGCTGGGCGTGGCCATCATCATCTTCGAGGGCGCGATGACGCTTAGCGTGGCGCGCCTGAAAACACACTTCAAAGTCATTCGGAACCTTGTCGCTCTGGGCTTCGTGCTTACGCTAGCCGCAGGCGCCGCGCTGTTTATGCTGCTACTGGGTGTTGATTTGCTGCTGGCGCTCCTCTTCGGCGCGCTGGTCGCAATAACCGGTCCCACGGTCGTGCAGCCGCTGTTGCGGCGCGTGCCAGTGAGCGATGCTGTGTCGGGCATCCTGCGCGGCGAGGCAATACTGATCGAGCCCGTCGGCATACTGCTCGCAGCCCTCATCTTTGAAATAGCCGCCGCGACATCACCCACCGCCGGCAGCGCGGTCACTTTCTTTCTACACAGCTTAGCAATCGGCTGCGTTTTCGGCGTTGTGGCGGGATGGCTTCTGCGTTTCGGCCTGCGCCACGTGAGTACCAGCGAGGAGATCAAGAACCTGGTAGCACTGGCAGTTGTGCTGGGAGCCTTCGGAGCTGCAGAGACTCTGGTGCCTGACAGCGGGATTCTGACAGTCGTCCTGGCGGGGCTGATACTGTCAGGATCTGAGTTCGCCGGCAAAGCCTCGCTGACGCAGTTCAAGGGACAGATTACACTTCTGACTATCGCTGTGATTTTCGTTCTCATCTCCGCCGGGATCAGCCTTGATTCGGTGGCGCGGATAGGCTGGCGCGGCGCGCTCATCGTAGCCGTACTTCTGCTGGTCGTACGCCCACTTTCGGTGCTCCTATGCACCATCAAAAGCCACCTGACAACGAACGAGAAGGTGTTCCTTGCAGGCGTCGCACCCAGGGGTGTCGTCTCTGGTTCAGTCGCATCGCTCTTTGCGATCCAGCTTGCCGCGCGCGGCCACGTTGACGCCGACGCTATCGTAACGGTGGTCTTCATGACTATAGGTGCGACCGTGCTGCTTATGGCTCCCCTGACGAAGCTCCTCGCCCAGGCCACCCGCGTCTTCCTCGACCGCCGCCGCTCGGTTCTGTTCGTTGGCGCCCATGCGTTCTCACGCCTTGTCGCGCGAAGAATCGCCGCAGCCGGATACCGTGTGTCGTTTGTGGACACCAACCTGCACAACTGCGCGACAATGCGCGAAGAGTTCGAGCACGTCGTGCATGGCAGCGCATTAGACGAGGAAGTGCTGATGGATGCCGGTGCCGCCGGCACCGGCCTGCTGCTTGCATTCACGCCGAACAACGAAACCAACATTCTGATAACGCAGTTCGCGCGGCGCGAGTTCCGAATTCCGGTACGCGCTCTGATACTTCAGATTGATGCAGACGAGAGCATTGCCAAGCACGTGGCGGAGTCAGACATCAAGGTGGCATTCGGTGGCCGGGTGGACCTGCCCGAATGGATTCTGGCCGCAGAGCGTGACGAGATCATATTCGTCCGCTTCACCACGGAGCGCGACATCCGGACGCTGGAACCGCTTGTAGAGAGGATCCGCAGCATCTCGCTGCCCGTCTACTATGAGGAAGGCGATATCCTGCATCCCGTATTCCGTAGTTCGCGTCTGCCGTCTGGTACTACAATCCAGTTTGCCGTCAGTCTGTGCGAACTCGAACGGCTCGAAAACGAGTTCAAGCAGTTCTGTGCGGAGATTGGAGGTGCCAAGCAGTGAACGGGCAACGTGACACTGGAAGGACTCTGTCCCGGGCGGTGACACGCCTGATCATCTTCCTCGCCAGATTTCTGCCGCCGGGCGCGACGCTCCCTCTCGTACGGCTGCTGACCGCGCTGGCATGGAGGATTCACCCGAGACTGCGACGGACCGCCCTGCGCAACCTTGAACTTGCCTTCGGTGATGAACTTGACAGGAAACAGCGGGAGCGTCTCGCGCTTGAAAGCGCGCACCAGATTGCCCTGACCGCGCTGGAGTTCATCTACTTCATCCACTGGCCGCTGGAACGCGTACGTAGCCTGGTGAAGGAAATTGAGGGCTGGGAACTCCTGGAGGACGCCCTCAAACAGGAAAAAGGCCTGCTGGGTCTTGCGATGCATTTCGGCAACTGGGAGCTTTCCGGCGCGTACCTGGCGCTTTCCGGCGTCGCGCTTGCAGCTGTGGGCAAGGAGCAGCGGGACGACTTCTTCACAGAGCTGGCATTCCTCACTCGCCAGAGGCTGGGTATCGAGAACATCGCCAGCGGGAAGATGGGCAGCGCCATGCTCAGGGCACTGCACGAGAACAAAATCCTCGGATTGCTGTCGGACCAGAACGGCGGTGAGGACGGGGCTTTTGTGCCGTTTTTCGGGCTGCCCGCTTCGACTGTGCGCGGGCCGGCGGTGCTGCACCTTAAGTTCCGCCCGCCAATGCTGCTCATTGTCGCCAAGAGGCTAAAGCCCTTTTCCTTCCGCTTTATTGTCCGGCCGATTGAATGCGAGGTCTCCGGTAAGGGCGAAGAGTCTGAGAAGAAGGTGCTGACGGCGATGAACCGCGTGTACGAGAAGATGATACGTGAAGCGCCGGAACAGTGGTTGTGGATGCATCGGCGCTGGAAGACAAGACCGCCGGGCGAAAAACCAGTTTACTGATTCAGCCCGGGATGAGACGCGCTGCCCAGCCCCAGAGTTTCAGCGGCAGAGCCCAGATAGTAGATGCTGCCTGCAACCACCACAGTACCGCCGGATTCGACTTCATCGAGCAACCGGCTCATCTGGTGAGAAAACGCCTGCCCGGACAGGTGCAGCTCCAGTCCGACTTTCCTCACGCCTTCCTGCACCTCACTTAGCGGCAATGGATGCAAGATGGGAAGTTCGATAGCGACGACTCGCTTAACCAGGCCTTTCAACGGCGCTAGCATTCGCGGTACGTCCTTGCCCTGCTGACAGCCGAAGACCAGTGTGGGTGAGACTCCGGGGAAATACTCCTGCAGCGCCTCTGCGAGCATACGCATGCCCTCCGAATTGTGAGCCGCGTCCAGAACAACCCAGCCCGCACCAATATGATGGACTTCAAAACGGGCAGGCATTTCAGCGCTGACCTTGGAAGGAACCGACAGAGGCGGCTTGAGGTGACCGAGTTTAGCGAGCTGGGACGCCAGAGCCAGGCTGACTTCCAGGTTGTGCAACTGGTAAAGGCCAAGCTGATTGACGCGCACCTGCCGCGGCAAGTCCAGCCCCTTCATCTGTCCGATGACTTCGAAGTCCTGATGCACCGGCCTCAGCCCTCCCCTCAGACGCTTCAGATCCACGCCGGGCTCAACGACCGTCGCACGTTTCAGCGCGGCAAGCTTGCGCAGAATCTCGCGGCAATCCGGCCCCTGGCTATGGATACCGCGCGAAAGAACCACGGGCACGCCCTTAGCCATTATCCCGGCCTTCTCCACGGCAATGCCCGCAAGACTCAAACCCAGATACTGCTCATGGTCCCGGCTGATGCTCGTGATTGCAGTCAGCACGCGCGGCAGGGCGTTGGCTGCGTCGAAACGACCACCCAGGCCCACCTCGATCAGCGCCAGCTCAACCGATTCCGCCTGCATCGCCAGCAGCGCGACTATCAGTGTCGCTTCAAAGAACGTGACCTTTGCGTCCGAGCTGTCTAGGTGCTTCTTGAGACAGCCTGTCGCTTCAGCGAAGCCGTCGTCGGACAGCGGCTGCCCATCAATGCGCACGCGCTCGGTGATGCGGTAGACGTGCGGCTTGATGAATGCACCTACGCGGAGCTGTGATCTGAGCAGCGCTTCGGCAAACATAATGACGCTGCCCTTCCCGTTTGTGCCGCCCACTAAGACCACTGGAAACGAGGGCGGCATCAAGCCAAGGTCTGAAAGCACGCGGCAAAGCCGATCCAAGTCGAGGTCAATCTTTCCCGGCTGCAGTGAAAGCAGGAACTCTTCTGCGCCAGCCAAGTTCATAAGCTGATTGTAACACCTATACCGGCGCTGGAACCCGCGCTTGTCAGGCAAGAGCGACCATCGGCTGCTCCAGCTCTCATTAGCACTTCTGCAGCTGCTTTTATGCAGGCTACTGACCGATTCGGGCCGCACGGGTGCGTTTTAGCCCGGCACAGGCAAGCGTCACCGTCTCGCCCACCGAGGAGTGCCCCCTGTCAGGCCAGCGAGCCGCTATGAGGTATACTGCTAGCAGCAAGGCCCCTGTGATTCCTTCTGAGGATCTTGCGGCGGGGGGATATGCCGCCTGCTAAGACTAACCGCGGGAAAGAGCGCCGCGTAAGGAGCTAATATGCCGAAGCAGAAAGCGAAAACAACGAAGAAAGCGATGCGCGCCGTCTCCACCAGGATTGTCGAGAACGAGGTCTTCACGGACGTTCTAGAACTGGAGAAGCCGCGCTTCGTGGTGGACTACGACGAGTATTTGAACCGCTTGTGGGAGGCGAATCCGGAGCTTCACAGCGTCCTGAAAGAAAGCGCAAGCCTTAAGCAGGCGCGGGACAATGTGTATTCGTACCTGGAGGCGGCTGAGCGCGCTATTTTCGCCGAGGACAACGAGCTGCACATACTTGAGAAAGGGACGGTGCGCGACTGCATCCGCGTCTTCAAGAGTATCATCGGGCCGATCAACGAGAAGCGCACCGCCGTGAGCGCCCTCGACTGCCTGTGGAAGCTCGCTAAGGAGCGGCGCAACAAGCTTCAATGGGAGGTGTCGGTAGGCTTCCTCCTGGAATTCATAAATCTCTTTCGCGGCGTGGCCGGCAAGTCGAACATCTACCGGGAACACGAGGAGATAATGAAGGGCATCCC
This sequence comes from Planctomycetales bacterium, assembly GCA_030606285.1. GTDB lineage: Bacteria > 4484-113 > 4484-113 > 4484-113 > 4484-113 > JAGGTK01. The sequence continues at coordinate 17,004 of JAUWGS010000003.1, forward strand.
GGAGTTTCTGCGGCTTGAGGGCAGGGAAGCGGCGCGCGAGCGCAGTGACAAGCTGGAAGATATGGCGGCGAACCTGCGCAAGTATTTCAAGCGCTACCCATCAGGGCTGGAAAAGGAAGTAATCACGTGGCGCCAGGAGAACCGCGAGCATATCCTCAAGTACTTCGGCGGCAACGATGAGGACTGGTACGACTACAAGTGGCATCTGAAGAACGTAATCAAGAAGCCGCAGGTTGTCCTCGACCTTATTGAGGTATCACCTGAACTGCGGGAAGCGCTGCAAAATGCGTTCACGAACCGCTTGCCATTTGGCATCACGCCTTATTACCTCAGCCTGATGGACCGCAATCCAGCCATCGGCTACGACCACGCCGTGCGCGCGCAGGTGCTGCCGCCGCCGGACTATGTGGACGCGATGTCCGCGCATCGTAAAGACAGGGAAATGTACTTCGATTTCATGGGGGAGCACGACACCTCACCGGTTGACCTGATAACCCGCCGCTACCCGATCGTCTGTATACTCAAGCCCTACAACACTTGCGCGCAGATCTGCGTCTACTGCCAGCGTAACTGGGAGATTGACGGGTGTCTTGATAAACACGCTATGGCATCGAACAAGGCTATTGAGCAGGCGGTGGAGTGGATTGCGGACAATCCCGGCCTGGGAGATGTTCTCGTCACCGGTGGCGACCCGGCGGTTATGACCGACCACAGGATTGACTGGATACTCGAGTCCCTGGCGAACATCGACCACGTGTACCGCATCCGCATCGGCACCAGAACGCCGGTTGTGCTGCCCTCCCGATTCACGGACTCGCTGGTCGACATCTTTGCGAAATATCACGAGCCTCCGCGTCGAGAAGTCACGGTGGTGACGCACGTCGAGCACTCGTACGAGATAACGCCGGAGCTCCAGGAGGCCATCCAGAAGCTGCGCAAGCGCGCCATCTCGGTGTACAACCAGCAGGTCTTCACCGTTGAGAACTCGCGCCGCTTCGAGACGGCGAAACTCAGGCTGGACTTGAAAGCTGTTGGCATCGACCCGTATTACGTGTTCAACATGAAGGGGAAGAAGGAGACGCTGAGCTATATGGTGCCGATTGCGCGCGTCCTGCAGGAGCGCAAAGAGGAGGCGCGGCTACTTCCGGGCCTTGACCGCACCGACGAATCCGTCTTCAATGTGCCGAAGCTGGGGAAGAACCACCTGCGGGCGATGCAGGACCGTCGTCTGGTGATGATTCTGCCAGACGGGTCGAGGGTATACGAGTTCCATCCCTGGGAGAAGAACATCACGCCCATGCCGCCGTACAATTACGTGGACGTGCCGATATACAACTACCTGGAGGAACTGGCCGCGCGCGGGGAAAACATCAGGGACTACCGCACCATCTGGTTTTACTACTAGCGCGGGGCGCGGCAGAGAAGCGGGGTTCGAGGTGAGCGCGCAGCGACAAGCGCTGGTAGCGTAAGGGCAATCTCCTATTAGAGCGTGCCCTGAACGCGAGATACTAACCTCAAACGGACTGACTTAGTATGTGAGAGCTGGTATGCAGTGACACTACACGGCGAGACGCTTATAATGGGCTTGTCGCAAACACGGGCGTAGGGGGAAAACATGAACGGGAAGGTTAAGCCGGGACGAACGGGGACTGTTGTCGTGCGCTGGATTGCCCGGGGGATTCTCATCGCCTGGGCCGGCATGGTGGATATTCTTCAGCGTCGCTTCGGGCATCGCGGAAATGCCGGATCTCGGTATGATGGCGCTCCTGACCCATCTGATGGTGCCGGTGGAGATCCTGCTTACGCTCTACGTAGCCTGGCGCTGGGAGCTTGCAGGTGGCATCCTACTTTTGCTGGAAGTAATCTTCGCATGGTACTTCTTTGATCTCTACGAGCCGAAGGCACTGTTCGTCGCCTTGACGCTTGCGCTTCCCGCTGCGCTTGCGGGCGTGCTGCTAATCGCCTGCTGGCTTTCCTGGCGGCGCTTTGAAAAACCGACTCCAGAGTGAGTGCATACTGACAGGAGTGTGCGAGATGAACGACCTGATCGCCAAGTGCGGAGTCAACTGTTGTCGCCGCCCAGGAAGAACCCCTTCTGATAGAATCCTGTGCGAATGAATGAAGGCATTCGCTGCCTTTCTTTCACAACCGGTGGAGGTGATTTCACGCTTGGCGCCGAGCTTCAAGCACCTGGAACGCGGCAAGAGCCTGGATGCGAAGCTGTGAGCGGATGTCCGCTGTTTTCTGCAAGAAGTTCCTGCTGCCAGCGCTATGCCACTGCAAATGGCGGAATGCGACGAATTGGGCATGGCCGGTCGCTAGTCTTAACGGCTTCGGCCTGCGATGACTCCTTCAGCTAAAGCGTTGCTGGAGCGACCGCGGAGGGCCCGCTTTCTGATTGCGCGCCGTCCTCTGACTCCAACCACCAAACCTCTTTGGCATGCTGGCACTCGGCGAGCATTCGAGTCCCATCAGGAAGTTCCAAATAAGCCCAAATGACGTGTTCAGGGATCGGCGGGCATTCTTCCCACTTAGCCTCCGGCGTCGCCAGCAGAATCCGTTGCACGGTCTGTTCTCCCTGCCAGCACGTCACCACGTACCAACCCGGACGGAATGAGACTTTCGAAGAGTGCCGGACTTCACCTTCTAACTCGCTCCAGACCTTGTATTTGTGCCAGACTTCTGGAAAGTGGCCGGTGGAGTCAATAAGCGTCTTGCCCTTTAGTGTGAACTCCCACGTCTCAGTTGCCTGCCCATCGGATTCGACGGCGCGTGCCCAAATCTGCCCGTACTCCCAAAAATCAGCGTGATAGAAACGTACTCCCTCGGGGAATTCCGGACGCCTGCCGGTTCCGCCAAACAACAGGAATATCTCATAGGGTCCCAACTCCAGATGTGCAGCTCCAGCGCCGACGGTGTCGCTCCATGAGCCAACCACCTCGCCGTTGACTTTGCGCACCCAGGACAATTCGTAAGCGTCGCCTTTAGCCGGACATTGCGACGACACCGCTTGAGCTTGTATGGAAACGGCCGCTACCAGGCCAAGAAGCAACCACGCAACAAGTGCGGTCTTAAAGTCGCCCTTAAACGGAGCCATCTGTGAAGTTGTACCTCCTTAAGAAGATTCTCATCATCACGCTTATAGCACTTTCTTTTTTTCGCTGTCAACTGGGGACTTAAGACACCTTGTTCGCCGTCAACAGGGGACTTCAGACACCCCGAGGTGGCTGGCGAATTAGTGCTTTTCGTCGAATAGGCGCTACTGAGGTGTGTCTCCAACATTCTGTGGGTCCGAACGCCGGACGTGCGCTAGAATAGATAGCGCGATGGCGCTCACCAAGCAGCAGGCGGAACGGCGCATCCAGAAGCTGCGCGAGCAGATAGAGCATCACAACTACCTCTACTACACGCTCGACCAGCCGGAGATTGCGGACGCGCAGTGGGATGCGCTCTATCGCGAGCTTGTCGAGCTGGAAGCGCGGTTTCCCGAGCTGGTCGCGCCCGATTCGCCGACGCAGAAAGTTGGCGGTACGCCGCTGCGGGAATTCGCCGAGGTTGCGCATCGCTTCCGCATGTGGAGCCTGGATAACGCCTTCTCCATCGCCGAGCTGCGCGAGGGTGAAGTAGCCAATGTCACCCGGGCAGAGGATATGTGACGATGCGCACGCTCGTGATTCGACGGCGGCTCTGGTAGAATCCTGCGCAATTCAGAAGCCGCATGATATCGGCTTTACTCATAAGAGAAAAGAGTTATCATTGAGAGGAGATTACGGATTTCGGATGAATGAAGCTGTGACGTCCGACCTTGAAAACTGGCTGAAGGGGAAGGCGCAGGTGTTCTTCAAGAACATCGGCGTCAGAAAAGGCATGCACGCCTTGGACTTCGGCTGCGGGGTGGGTCATTACACGGTCCCGCTGGCGAAGACGGTGGAGGGAGGCAAGGTATACGCGATGGATGAAGACGAGAAAGCTCTGGCGCAATTGATGCAGACGGCGGAATCGGAGGGCCTCACGAATATCGTGCCTTTGAAAGCGTCGGGAGATTTGAGGCTCCGCCTGGGCGATGAATCCATTGATGTGGTGCTGCTCTACGACATCCTGCATTTCATGAATCGGGAAGATAGGAGGAAGATATATGATGAGGTCTATTCGGTGTTGAAGAGCGATGGAATCCTTTCCGTTTACCCGAAACATAATAAGTCCGACCATCCACTGTGGAATCTCAAAGACATGGATGTTTCGGCCATCATCGAGGAGATAGAAGGCGCCGGCTTTTCTCTTCAGACAAAGGCCCGCCGGCAACTTATGCATAATGACAACTACGATGAAGGCTTCGTCCTGACCTTCGGGAAGAATGGATGACCGCGGGAATCTTGAGTGCATGCGCTGCAGACGATGACCAGTTCCGTTTCGCGCCGACCGTGGTCGCGTGTGAGCATTACCGGACGGCGACATAGAGATGATAACTGTGAAATGCGCCAATTGCAGGAAGAAGCTGTTCCGATATGAGAAGGTCGGCAAAGGACGGCTGTGGCACCTTTGGAAGGAGCGGATAACAGAGGATAACAGCGTGCGCGAGGGCAGCGAAGTCAGATGCGCCTGCGGCAACTTCATCGGAATCGAAGAGGCGAAGTGGATCAAGTTGAAGACGCACTCGATCACATACTCGGGCTCGATAACGAAGAAGTGACGAAAGCAGTGCAGGATGATTCCCGTCTGCGTAGATTGCACGGCTGCGTCGCGCCAGATGCTGCAATGGAAGCGCCTGCGAAGGCGGGCAAGGCAACGGGTTAGGAGCAATCATCTATGCGCGAGATTGATGTAAAAGCAATCGGAGACGCCGTTTACAGGCTGGCGGAGGAGGCGGCGTTCGAGCTGCCGGAGGACTTCCTCGCTCACGAGACGATGCTGCTGTGGTATCTTGACTTGTAGGGTATTTACGGCGCGCTCGACTGCCCGGCGGAACCAGCCTGAGAGGGCAAACACGCCGGTTGTGGTAGGATTGTCCTGCACGTCCTTTGCTTCTAATGAGGGGGGAAGATGAAGCTCTCATCCAGAGCCGTTGTCTATGCAGCGATTGTCACCATCGTTGTACTGCGCACCGACGAGACCGACCCTTACGTGCTCTTCGTGGCGGAGCAGAAGGAGCGTGCACCGTGACTCGCGCTGAGCCCAGTCGCGTGCGACCTCGCGGTAGATTCCGCCGTCTCACCGCGCTGGTGGGACGCGGCGAACTGCTCAAGAAAGCGGAGCAGCAGATCAATTCGTGGCTCAGGCAAAGCTACGACCCAGCGACATTCGACATCACCACCGGCGCAGCGCAGATCAACGGACGCAATCGGTTGCTGGTGGTCGGCGGAGCTGCAGCGGTAGGCAAGTCCCGCTTTGCCTATGAACTCGTGGAGCGGATGAAGGCGCAGAGCACCATCAACATCGCCTATGCGCACTGCGTGGAGAATGGCAGCCTGTCGGCGTTCGCGGCGGAAGTTGCAGGTGTGGCAGGGCTAACCAAGGGAAACCTACCAGCGCGCTGGGAGGAGCTGTGCAGTCACGCAGCTCAGCCGGTGAGCGCGCAATACGCTGAGCGGCAGCGAAAACATCTACCGCTGCTGGCGCTGCTGCTGGATTGCGAAGAGGTGGACACTGCGGGCATCCGCCAGGCGGACACAGCCTCATTCCTTCTGGGAGTGAAGCTGGCGCTGCGTGCCTGCTGCGAGCTGGTTGCGCACTTCACTTCTCAGCCGGTGATGCTGGTCATCGAGGACCTGCAGTGGATGGGCAGCTTGCGCGAGGTCATCACCGATCTGCTCGCAAACGCCTGCCTGCCCCAGCCGCTGATCGCCATCGGCACGGCGCGCCCTGAGTTTGCGGCGACGGATGAGGAGCTGGCGGAGCTTACCGGGATTGGCGAGGCCGGCCTGTCCGCGGGTTTGCGACCGTTCAGCGTGATGGAGCTGCCGCCGCTTGAGCGGACGGAAGGCGGACGGCTGGTGCAGAAGCTCCTGCCGGGGATAAAGCTGCCGGGGCAGGTCGAGCGGGAGCTCGCAGAGAAGGCGGACGGCCTGCCGTATTACTACGAGGAGTTTGCACGGCTGCTGGTGAGGCATGGGCTGGTGGTAGAGCGCGAAGGCAGTTTCGAGGTCAAGGAAGGGGTCTCCGAGGTGGAGCTGCCGGAGGACATCCGCGCTCTCATCCTCGACCGGCTGAATGGGCTGGAGCCGGAGCTTCGCGAGCTGACCGGCCGCGCGGCGGTCATCGGTCGCAGCTTCTCCCGCAAGCGGTTGCAGGAGATTGAGAAGAGACTGGGAGTAGGCACTGCGGAACGGCTGGAGACCGGACTGGCGGACCTGGCGGAGCAGCAGGTGCTGGGCGGGGAGCCGGGCGACCAGTACTTCTTCGAGCATGTGATGAGCCGCGACGCCGCCTACAACTCCGTGCCGAATCCCGACCGGCTGCTTCTGCACGGCGTAATGAGCGATGTGCTCTCGGAGATGCTCGTCCCCGGCACCGCGTCCGAATGGGACATCCTGCCCGAGCTGGCGAAACACCTTGAATCGGCGGGGAACCACAGAGAGGCGCATGAGAAATGCTGCAAGCTACTGGGACTGATGGCCAAAACCGGGCGCATTGATCAGTGGAAATACTGGGAGGAGAAAGCTCGGCATGCCTGGGAGCACGCTCGTTCAACTGCCCTAGCTCTTCCTGAGAAGTCTCCGTACTCCCTGCAAGCAATTGGGACTCGTCGCTTGCACCAAGGACGCTACAAGGAGGCAGAGAAGCTCTTGAAGGAGAGCCTGGCGATCCATCGCGAAATCGGCGACCACCGGGGTGTTGGTCTTTGTCTGAACAATTTGGGAGTCGTTGCCGAGCAGCAAAGACGCAACGAGGAGGCGGCGAAGTATCATCACGAGAGCTTAGAAATCTACCGCGAGATTGGCGACCGAAAGGGCACTGCGGGAAACCTCCACAACCTGGGAAACGTTACGTTCAATCAAGGGCGCTACGAGGACGGAGAGAAACTCTACCGTGAGGCACTTGAGATCAATCGAGAGATTGGCAACCGTTTATGGATTGCGTACAACCTTAACAGCTTGGGAGGTCTAGCCCACGCTCAAGGGCGCTACGAGGAGGGAAAGAAGCTCTACGAGGAGAGCTTGGCGATCCTTCGCGAAATCGGCGACCGATGCGGGATTGCCGCGTCCCTGAATAGCCTGGGAGCTGTCGCCTGCTGTGAGCGGCGGTACAACGAGGGGGAGAAGCTTTGCCGTGAGGCACTTGAGATCAGGCGGGAAATCGGCGACCGTCGTGGGATTGCCTCTTCCCTGAATAACCTCGCAGAGGTGGGCATCAACCTCGAGCACCTGGGAAAAGCGTGTAAATGCCTTGTTGAAGCTCTAAGAATTGTCGGTGAGATTGGCAGTCCAAACATAGCCATTGAAAAGCTCACTACCACAGGATACTTCCTAAGCAAGACGAATCGACTGAACGAATCCGCCCTTCTCCTAGCCGGAGCAGAGCATCACGCCAAACAGATAGGTCATAAGCTGGCGCTAATGGAGCAAACCATGCTGGACGAGAGGCTGGAGAAGCTCTCCGAAGGGCTTCCCGTAGAAGAGCTTGCGGAAGCCAAAGCCCGTGCCGAGATAATGAGCTTGGAGGAGCTTGTGGAGTTTGCATTGAAAGCGCTGGAAAGCCTGTCCCCGGAGGAGCTTTCAGGAGCTGAGCGAGATAGCGGGAACGGGTAAATCCCGAAATTTATACTTTCTTCACACTTCCTTTATAAAATCTTTATATTTACCAGCTAAGACTTGTGTGTGGCGTTAGCGGATTCTTTGAATGCCGACGTCGCAGAAACTAAGAAAGGAGGTCTCTAATATGAGACACAAGGATTACAGTTTTATGAGCAGGGCACTTGTACTCCTGACGCTTTGCCTACTGGTGCTGCTTTGGACCGGCTGCGGCGGCGGCAGCACTGTTGCCACACCGGGTGGCGACGAGCTGGCGGGTGACAAGACCGTCATGAAGAAACCCCCCAAGCCACCGCCGGAACCACCTGCGGACGCTGCAATCGTGTACACCGCCGATAAATTTGGCGTGGGTGGAACCATCAGAGTAATGAACACTGATGGGGAGAACCAGTTCAAAGTGTACGGTCCCTTCGCTCGTTGGCCGAGCTGGTCGGCGGATGGAGAGAAGATCGTCTTTTCTGACAACTACTCGCTCTTCACGATCAACCTGGATGGTTCAGGTCTTTACAAGGTAGTTGGATTTGACTCCATAGGTGCCAGGTCTCTCGCGTGGTCTCCGGCCGCCGTTCCGGGCAGAGGTTTCAGGATCGCTTTTTCAAAAGGAGAGGGGACAGCGCATAGGTCTGATATATGCCTGATCAGTCCAGATGGCGGCACGGTCGAGAACTTACACAACACAGCGGACATTCACGAGTTGGATCCAACCTGGTCGCCTGACGCTACTAGGCTGGCGTACTCCAAGTCTTGGAAGGACGAAGTCACGGGCGTTTATCCCAAAGAGATGTGGGTTCATGACTTCACCACCGGTGAGGCTACGCGTGTCGAGCTCGGCGGGCCGTTCAGCAATTTCGACGTCGGGTTCCACGATCTTGATTGGGCGAGAACACAGGACAAGATAGCCTTTAAGGGCTACACCTCGGTAGCAGAGGGACCTACCGCAATGTCCGGCTACGAGATATGGATCGTCGATCTGGCTGACCCCGCCAATCCCGTCCAGCTCACTGATGACCCAACCGTTCATTTCAGTTCGCCTAGCTGGTCACCAGACGACACCGAGATCGTCTACTGCGCAGATCACGAGATCTGGAGGATGAACGCAGATGGATCCGGTAAGACGCTCCTAGCCAAACCGACGAAGAACATCAAGACGGTACACTCGCCTGACTGGAAGCGGTAGTCCGTAGCTCGCAATCGTAGGGAGCCCCGGTGGTCAGGGCGTGCGGGCATCTCAGCACCCCCACCGGGGTCTCTCCTCAGCCTGCCAGCGTTCTGTTCGCAGAGACGGTTCGTGCTCCAGCATCAGCCGGACTATGTATAATTGCTGACGGGCGCGGGGAGTATTCGGCGAGAGGGATGCATCAGGTGGCGAATCAGAAGATAATCGTCGTCGAGGATGAAGCTGACATCCTGGAGGTGTTGGAGTTCAACCTCGCACAGGATGGATTCGACGTGGTATGCAGCCAGGAAGGCGAGAAGGGGCTTGAGCTAGTCCAGCAGGAGAAACCGGACCTGGTGCTGCTGGACCTGATGCTGCCCGACCTCAACGGCCTGGAAATATGCCGGCGGCTCAAGTCGGACGCGGCGACGCAGGACATCCCCATCATGATGGTGACGGCGAAGGGCAAGGAGAGCGACATCGTGCTGGGCCTTGGGCTAGGCGCGGACGACTACATCACCAAGCCTTTCAACGTGGGCGAACTCATCGCACGGGTGAAGGCGGTGCTGCGCCGGGCGGCTGCGGCAAGGGAGGGCGCGCCCGCTAAGCGGATAGTCTGCCAGGGCATCGCGATAGACGCCGACAAGCACGAGGTGCTGGTGGACGGTCAACTGGCAGAGCTGACCGTGACCGAGTTTCGGCTGCTTCACGCACTTGCCTCCGCACCCGGACGCGTCTTCACGCGCGACCAGCTTATGGAGCAGGCGATGGGCGACGAAGTGATAGTGCTGGACCGCAACATTGATGTGCACATCGGCTCGGTGCGTAAGAAGCTCGGTAGATACCGCGACCTGGTCGAGACGGTCTGGGGCGTCGGCTACCGCTTCCGGGAACAGGATGACTGATCATGGATGACGTCCTCCGAGATAGCGCTGAGCGACTGAGCGAGAGTCAGCGCGAATTCGTGGAAAGCCTCGCTCACGAACTCAAGACGCCGCTCGCGGCGATAATCGGGTTGGCCGACACGCTGCTCCGGAAGCAGGAGATAGACCCCAGCACGCGCACGCGATTCCTGGAGAAGATCAGCGACCAAGCTGTTAGGCTGTCCTCGCTGCTCGATGACTTGCTGACGCTTTCGGCTCTGGAAAGCTCGGCGGATGCGCTCAGGCTGGAGGCTCTCGACCTGCGCGAGCCTGTTGCGGCGGCGTTGCAGGACCTTGTTCCCGTCGCCGAGGAGAAGGGACTGGCGCTGAAGATAGACCTGCCCGTTGAGCCGGTGAGCATTCAGGGCGATGCGAAGGCGCTGCGCCGGCTGGTGGGCAACCTGGTCGACAACGCCATCAAGTACACGGAGTATGGGGGAAGCGTCTGGCTGCGTGTGAGCACTGCGGACGGCTCAACTGCAATTGAGGTCGAGGACACCGGCGTGGGGATAGATGCGGCGCACCAGGCGGCGGTCTTCGAGCGATTCTTCGTTGGTGAGAAGGGGCGCTCTCAGGAGCGCAAGGGAACGGGTCTGGGGCTGGCACTGGTCAAGCAGATTGCGCGGGTTCACGGCGGCGATGTGACTCTCAGCAGCACACCCGGCAGGGGCAGCACCTTCAGAGTGCGCTTGCCGCTTACAGCGTCCAGCAAGACCTAGAGGGTTGCGGATTCAACATTACTACGCACGCTGCCAAAACGCGTTTTCTGTCATGGGACGCTATAGCCCCAACGGGAGTCGAACCCGTGTTTCAGCCTTGAGAGGGCTGCGTCCTGGGCCACTAGACGATGGGGCCGTGCGTGGGATTATACATAAATCCCACAGGCGCGCAAACGGACGCAGGCTCGGCGCTGTTATAATCTGCTACCTGTGAAAGGCCTAATGCTAAAACTGCTGCTTGCTTCGCTGGCACTGACGCTCAGTGCGTGCAATCCCGCTCCTTCAGAGCAGGAGACAACTTCACCCGTGACCGATCCTGATCGCGAGTTCACAAGCGACCGCCTGATCAAGCCGCTGGGCGGAGACGGCATCCGCGAGGCATGGGCGCAGCAGACACTGCTGCATCGCGTGTTTATCCAGAAGTATGACAGCACTGACAAAGCCGGCCGGAAGGAGCTGCGGGGTGAGCTGGACAAGGTCTACTTCACGGCCAATCCCATCATCCAGCAGAACTTCGAGGACGCCATCGAGGAAGACCCTAACGAACCCGCCAATTACGTATCGTACGGATACTACCTGCTTCCGAAGCGCGACGAATACGAAAACTCGCTGAAGTACATCCAGAAAGGCATCACGATGGAAGAGGACAACCCGGCGTGGCAGTTTCTGATGGCCTACGCCTATGTCGCGCCGTTGCGTTGCGGCGACTTCTATCGCTTCGGCAGCATCGACCAGCTTCGCTGGAAGCGCTACGAGGACAGGTACGAACTCGTCATGCGTCGCGCGGCGCGCATGTGGCCGGAGAACTGGTTCGTGCCGTACTTCATGGCCGTTCACCAGTACCGGGTGGACAAGGACATCGAACAATGCTGGGAGGACATTGTCCAGGGAAACAGCCGCGAGGAGGGCTACTTCGTCTTCGTCCCACCGCTACCGCTTACTATCAACAAATGGGGTGCCGTGGCCGACCGAGACGAGTTCTTCGATTTACAGTGGCACCTTGGCCTTTACTCCTACACTGCGATGCAGCACATGGTTGAGGCAATGCTGGACGATGAGGAGTTTGCCGGAGATCCGGAGAGGCTGTGGCAGGTATTACTCTTCCTGTTCCAGGCCAGTGAGACGCGTCCCCTAGACCGCATTTACCATTACCACATCGGCCAGGCGCTGGAAGCGCTCAAGAACTGCTGCGAGCAGATGGGAGACGCTGAGAAGGTTCAGAAGCTCGAACAAGCGCTTGAGTTATATGACGGCATCTCGGCCACGCTTCGCCATGAGTATGACTTGTCCGGCCTGCCACTTTCGGGCAGCGGTTCTTCTGATGATCCCGAGCTTCTGACAATTGAGCGGAGTTGCCGACGGCAGGAAAACATCATTGAGCCTGTGCTCAAGCTCCACACACGGCTGCTCAAGCAGGTCAGGGAAATTCTGGATTTCTCGGCCGGTGACTACCCGATAGTAACGCCTCAGTGGGAGAAGGAGTAGGCTGGATCGGTGGAACGGGCTAGCGACAATGATCCGCTTAGCTTCACACTGGAGAACTGGCAGCGCGAGATTGCCCCCTTCGGCGAAGCGGGCTACCGCGCACGGCAGCTTTACTCGTGGTTCCACTCGCGGCGAGTACTCGACTACGGGCGAATGACGAATTTGCCCGGCCCTTTGCGGCAGAGTCTTGAACAGCAGTTCCCTCTGAGATTGGCCAAAGCAACGCACAAAGCCAGGAGCCGTGACGGTGCCGTCAAGTACCTGTTGTGCGCCGCGGACGGCGCACGCTTCGAAGCCGTGTTCCTTCCCTCGCGCAGTGGAGCCTCGTTGTGCGTAAGCACGCAGGCTGGATGCAGCTTCCATTGCAGCTTCTGCGCCACCGGCACACTCGGATTGACACGCAACCTGACGGCTGGCGAAATCCTGCACCAGGTGTATTATCTCGCGAACGAACACAACCTCTCGTCATATCGTGTGCTTCTGATGGGGATGGGGGAGCCGCTGGCCAACACACAGCAGGTCCTGAAAGCCCTGAAGCGCCTGGTGCATCCCGACGGCCAGGCCTGCTCTCCTCGACGGATTACGGTTTCCACTGTTGGGCTCCGGGGGCGCATCTCCCAACTGGCCCGCGAACTGCCGGGAGTAGCGCTTGCGCTTTCACTCCACTTTACAGACGACAGTCAGCGTCAGCGCCACATGCCAGCGGCAAAGCCCTTCCCGCTTGGCGACCTGTTCGACGAACTGATTACATCTGAAGGGCTGGGCAAGGTGACACTGGAGTATGTGCTGCTTGAGGGAGTGAACGACACGCGGGAAGACGCAGCGGCACTGGCCACGCTTGCGTACAGTGTGGTCCCACGCCAGCGCAAGGCCGTCCCGCCGTCTCGCCTGCGCAGCCGCTTTCGGGGATTCAACACTTACCACGTCAACCTGATCGAATATAATCCATCACCGGGCGCGGAGTTCCAGCCAACGCCCTACGCAAAGGCTGAGAGTCTCCAGAACTACCTGAAAGCCGCGGGTGTCAACGCGACATACCGCCGCAGCCGGGGACGGGACGTTGCAGCTGCCTGCGGAATGCTGACCGCCACTGAGCCAGAATCACAGAGGAAGTAGCTAAGGAGCCTGGCGTCTGATGCCGAAAGCCCATGTGGCCGGCTCACTTCGTTTAAGGTCGATGTGCGGTCTGCAGAACAGTTTCTGATGGTCAAGCCGGCTGCTGCGAACGCAGCCTAATCCTCGTTTTCCACGAGCTTCACGTCTGTGCCAAGCGACGCGAGCTTGCCAGCGAAATCCTGATAGCCGCGATATATCTGATAGGTGTTTTCGACTACGGTCTCTTCAGGGATGCCCAGTGCCACCAGGGAAAGAGCTGCCCCACCCCGGAGGTCCGGCGCTGTCACAACGCCGCCGTGCAATCGCTGCGAGCCCTCGATACGCGCACAGTTGCCCTCAATGCTGATCTCAGCTCCCAGCTTGGCCATTTCGGGGGCATACTGGAAACGGTCGGTGAACCGTGTATCACAAAGCGTTGACACACCGTCAGCGTAGAGTGCGAGTGCGGCGAATATCGGCTGCATGTCCGAGTTTATCCCAGGGAACTGTCCCGTCTCCAGCTCGAACGCCCTGAGTTCCCCCCCGCGTTTTGCGAAAACCTCGCCGCCCCACTCGAAGATCTGTACACCCGCCTTCTCTAGAACACGGACATCCGAGGGGACACGTGAGAGATCCAGGCCCTCCATCTTCACCTCTCCGTCAGTGATTCCAGCGGCAATGACGTAAGTCATCGCTTCATGCCGGTCAGGCATAATGCGGAATCTCGCTGTCCTGTCGAGGGGTTTGCCCCCGTTTATCGTGATCTCGCGACTCCGCACCTCAATGTCGGCGCCCAGGTCGCACAGAAAGCGGCAGAACTCAACAACCTCAGGTCGTGTGTTCGCGTTATAGATGGTAGTGCTGCCTTCCGCGCCCGTCGCTGCAAGAACGATGTTCTCGGTTCCTGAGGTCGTTGGCAGAGTGAACTCTATCTCCGCGCCCGCGAGCTTTGCAGCTCGCGCAACGATGGTCTCCTTTTTCTCCTCAACATCCGCTCCCAGCTCGCGCAGCCCCATCAGATGAAGGTCGAACTTGCGCTCACCAATTGTGCATCCACCCGGAAACGGCAGTTCGATAGAACCGTTGCGCAGCAGTCCTATCGAGAGCAGCAGTAACGAACTCCTTATCTTGCTGGCTAGATTGGCCGGCACATCCGACAGCAACGGCGAGGGAGAGAAGGTAACCGATGATTCCTCCTCGTCCACTGTGATGCGTGCGCCCATCGCTTGCAGAAGCTTCAGTGTTACACGAATGTCATTGAGGCCCAGCGGGACGTTTTCCAGCGTCACTTCGGCTTTGGCCAACAGTGCACCGAAGAGCACCGGCAGTGCCAGATTCTTGGCACCGCTGAGTCTCACTGTACCTCTCAGAGTGTTTCCGCCTTTGATTATCAGTCTGCCCACAACCACATCTCCTTGCGCCGGGCTGCAAACAAGCCGAGCGCTTCAATGTCGCGCCGCAAGCGCCAGCCGGGCTCCATCAGGCCTCCGTCCGGCAGCGCTTGGCGAGAACCTGTTTATGGCAGTGATTTGCCTGCGCACAACGTCCTTCTCAACGAAGTCCGCCAGCACAATACACCGGGCTTGTCGCCCGAACTCGGCTGCAACCTGTGGATTTGCCAAGAGATAGCCCATTTTGTCCGTCAACGCACGGGAGTCTTTTGCCAACCACTTAATTATCGCGTCGAATCTTAGCACAGCGTTACGCGGGGAAGTGCGCGTACTATTCATCGTCGCCTCGAACGCCCCGCAGCTTTGCGAAGAGATCTCGATAATGCTTGAAGTCCTCACGCCTGATGACAACAAGGTCCGTGAGCTTGCACCGCGAGAGGTTCATGAATATTGCGAGGACGACTACAGCTGCAAGGATGTAGCCCACAAGATTACCCAGAGCGGCTCCATTCGCGCCCAGTGAAGGAACCAGCCATAACGATACCCCAACATTAGCCAGCAACCCAGCTCCAGCAGCTGCAGAAACGCGCAACGGGTATCCGCGGGCGACGATGTCGTAACCTATGACCCGATAGTAGGACGAGGCCACTATACCCGGCAGGAGAATCAGAAAGGGAAGAACCGCTGGGCTGAATGCTTTACCGAAAATCATAGGAACCAGCACGGGTGCGACCAGCCCCAAGACCACACCCGCAACCAAAGTAACCATGCCCACATTTCGCGACGCCAAAGGCGTGAAACGGTTTGCCTCCTCGGTGCTGCTGCTGGCAGTCCGCGAGAAGAGCACCAGGCCGAACGAAGTCGGGATGAACAACAGCGCCTCCGCCACGCTGAGAGCCAGGGAGAACTGCCCTACTGCAGCTGCATCGTGATAGTAGCTGACGATATAAAGGCCAACGCGATAGGAGACCAAGTTCGCCAACATCAACAAGTGCGCTTGCAGACCGTAACCGAGCAGCTTTCTAACGTCCGCCCACGCGATACGCCAGACCGGCCGGATTAGTTTCAGAACCAGCCAAATAGCAACCAAACAAGCTATTAGGTTCCCTAACACACCAGCGAAGATCACCCCAGCAACGCTGCGCTGCACGAACACCAGTATCACCAGCATTAGGAACAGATAGCACAGGCGGTCCAGCACCATAATCAGGTTGAACCTGAATATCTGCCTAAAACCCAGGAAAACATACTGCGAAAACCGCGACGCCAGCGAAAGGGGAAAAGCCGCCAGGGCAAGCAACAGAACCCATAGCGGTAGACCGGGAAATAGCGTAGCCTGAAGTCGCGGCACCACAATGACATACAGCGCCGAGAAGACGGAAACCAGTATCACAAAGAGCAGGATGCTGGCTGCGAAGAGCCTCCCTAGGTTCCTCAGCTTGTGGCCAATATAGTAAGTCAGAGCCGAAGGGATTCCGAGCGCTGCGACATTAAGCACGAGTATGATGGTAAAGACTACAAGGCTGATTTGCCCCTTGCCCGCGGGTCCCAAGTAGCGAGCGATAAGGATAGTGGTGAGCAATCCTGCCGCGTATACTATTACGCGGCTGGCCATAGTCCCTACCCCCTGTCTGGCAAAGCTCACGAACGGAGTTCAGGCCTGTTGCCCGGTCTCCTCTTCCGTTGCTGCGTCGCTGACAATGCTGGCTGGATTACCTCGGGCAATCTTTCCCGGTGGTACGTCCTCCATAAGGAGAGCGTTTGCTGCCACGCTCGCTCCTCTGCCCACCGTCACCGGGCCGACTACCACCGCCCCTGCGTAGACTATGGCATCCTCCTCAATAATCGGATACTGGCGTCCGCTGGCGGACCCGAGCCCAAACCTCCGTGCCCCCAAAGATACGCACTGGTAAATCGTGGCTCCCCGCTTTATGACAGCACCTTCACCTATGGCGACGCTCAGGCCGTGCGCGATCTGAACTCCTCCTTCTATCCTAGCGTGGAGAGAAATCTCGATGTGGTGTCTCTTTAGAATAAGTCGCGGCCAGCCGCGAATGCCCAGTGACCGCAGAAGCTTCGCATAGCGCCAGTTGAAGAGCACGAAGAACCCGAGGTGGAAGAAGTAGTAGCGGAGGAACTTACCGAAACTGCACCTGCCATCTTTGCCATAGAACTTGAGATCTTCCCGAACATCCCTTATAAATCGACGGATCTTTCCCATCTAACCCAATACCTCCCGATACCAGCCGATGGCCTTCGTCAAGCCTGCACGGATGTCGTATTGCGGCTCGTATCCCAGCATCTCACGGGCTTTGGTGATGTCAGCGAGCGAGTCACGCACGTCACCAGGACGTGTATCGGTGTACTCCGGCTCGGCTTCCACTCCCAGCAACTCCCGGGTGATGTCGAAGACCGTTCGGATGGTCACCTGTTCTCCAAACGCGATGTTGAATGCCTCCCCGTTGGCCGCCTCTGGAGCGGTGCAGGCCAGAAGATTCGCCTGGATGCAATCCTCAATGAAGGTGAAATCCCGGGTCTGAAGCCCGTCACCATAGATGACAGCGCGTTCGCCCCGCAGCAGTGCGCTCACGAATCGCGGGATGACTGCCGCATACGCGGAATGCGAGTCTTGCCGGGGACCGTACACGTTGAAGTAGTGAAGCACTACCGTAGGGAGCCCGTAGATCTGTGAGAAAATCCGGCAGTAGTGCCCCTTGGCCACCTTTGTGACGCCGTAAGGGGAAATGGGATTCGGTGCCATCGTCTCCACTTTGGGAAGCACCTGCGTGTCGCCGTAAATGCTGCTGCTCCCCGCGCAGACGAAACGACGGACACCTGCGTCCCGGGCGGCAACCAGCATGTTTAACGTGCCGGTTGTGTTGGCTTCGTTGGATGCCAGCGGGTCCTTGACTGAGCGGGGAACGCTCCCGAGCGCAGCCTGGTGCAGCACATAGTCCACGTCCTTAACCGCACCCCGGCAGGCTTCCGGATCGCATATCGTCTCCCGAAGCAGCTCGATGTCCGACAGGACATCCGCCAGGTTTTCCTGTCGACCGGTCGACAGGTCATCAATCACCCGAACACGCTCTCCGGCAGCAAGCAAGTGCCTGACCAGATTCGAGCCGATGAAGCCAGCCCCCCCCGTAACGAGAAATCGTGCCATAATATGTTGTCTCAGAGCGTAGTCTTTGGTATTCTAGCACGGTTTAGCACCTGAAACGGCTGGGCTTTTACCCGACGGTTCTTTGTGATAGACTTCACATGTAGTCTTCAGGAGGGATGGCATGGATTTTGGTGTTCCCAAGGAGGTTCGAACCGACGAGTACCGCGTCGGACTTACACCCACCGGTGTCAGGGTGTTGACCGATGCAGGTCATAGAGTCTACTGCGAGAAAAACTGCGGAGACGGTGCTGGTTTCCCCGACAGCGAATACCACGCTTGCGGCGCGGAAATCGTCTTCTCACCGGAGGAAGTGTACGGGCGTGCAGATGTGCTGTGCAAGGTTAAGGCTCCAGTGCCGCAGGAATACGACCTAATCCACGAACGACAGATCATCGGCGCATTCATGCACCTACTAGTAGCGCCGAAGTCGCTCCTTGACGTCCTTACAGAGAGGAAGGTCACGACTCTCTGCTACGAGGAGATGGCTGAAGACGAGTTCGCACCCCTCCTCGCCCCTGCTAGCGAGATAGGCGGACGTATGATGCCGCAAATCGCCGCCAGGTACATGGAAACCAGCGAGGGTGGGCGGGGCAAGCTGCTAATCGGCACACCTGGAGTGCCCGCTGCGGTTGTAGGCATCATAGGCGGCGGCGTGTTCGGCTACCACGCTGCACTTACCTTCATCCAAGCCGGCGTTGCAGTGCTCGTCCTCGACACAGACTTCCGTAAGCTGCAGCGGCTGGACCGGGACTTTCTTGGCCAAATCAACACGTTGATGAGCACCGAACGTTCAATACGCAAACTCGTGTCTTTTGCCGATGTCATCGTCGGTGCAGCTCACAAGCCCGGTGAGACCGCCCCCAAGCTCATCACGAACGAAATGTTGAAAGAGATGATGCCTCGCGCGCTGATCATCGACGCGGCGGTGGATCAAGGCGGCATCGCCGAGAGCAGCCGCCCCACCACTCTCTCGAATCCCGTTTACACCGTGGACGGGGTGTTACACTACTGCGTGCCCAACCTGACGAGTAACGTAGCCCGAACAGCCTCGCGTGCCCACAGCAACGCGCTAACCCCTTTGCTCTGCCAACTAGGTGCAGCCAGTGAGCCGCTGAAAGTGATCGCGGAGCGCGAGATCTTCCGGTCCGGGGCGTTCATCGTTGAGGGGAAGATCCTGCACCCACCGCTACACGAGCTGCACCACCAGAAACGCACAGCTGCGACATCGTCACAGGAGGCCAAATAGTTTATGTTCACGTGGCTTCAGAAGTACAAGGACAAAGTCACCCCCGCCGAGCAGGCGCTATCCGTCATCGAATCCGGAATGCGGGTGTATATCCACCCCGGGACTGCCACGCCCAAAGTCCTGGTCGATCACCTGGTGGACATTCGCCACCGGGTGGAGAATGTGGAGATAATCCACATCCTGACGTTCGGCGACTGCCCCTACGCCGACCCGGAAATGGAGGGCCATTTCCGGCACAACGCCCTGTTCTGCGGCTACAATGTGCGTCAAGCAGTCAACGAGGGGCGAGCTGATTGGA
Organism: Planctomycetales bacterium; assembly: GCA_030606285.1. Lineage (GTDB taxonomy): Bacteria > 4484-113 > 4484-113 > 4484-113 > 4484-113 > JAGGTK01. Next base: position 36,228 of record JAUWGS010000003.1, read on the forward strand.
TCCCGATTTTCCTGTACGAAATCCCGAAGTTGTTCTACGAAAATATCCTCCCGCTGGACGTGTCTCTGGTGCAAGTATCACCACCTGATGAGCACGGCTTCTGCAGCCTGGGCGTCGGAGTCGAGATGACTCTTGCCGCAATCCGCACCTCCAAGTACGTCATCGCCGAGATCAACCCGCGGATGCCACGGATTCTCGGAGATTCGTTCGTCCATATCAGCAAACTGCACCACATCGTTGAAGTTGACCACCCGCTATATGAGTACCACGCGGGCGACATTGACGACGTCTCCCGCGAAATCGGCCGAAGGATAGCCGAGCACATCGAAGACGGCAGCACAATACAGATGGGCATCGGCGCTATTCCGGACGCGGTATTGTTTTTCCTGAAGGAGAAGCGAGACCTGGGCGTGCATACGGAGATGTTCAGCGACGGCGCGATGGAGCTGATGGAACTCGGTGTCATTACTGGAGAGAAGAAGACCATTCACCAGGGCAAAGTCATCTGCTGTTTCCTGATGGGCAGTGAGAAGCTATATGACTACGTGGACAACAATCCGTTCATCGAAGCCCACCCCGTGGAGTACACAAACGACCCGTTTATCATAGCCCAGAACGACAGGATGGTCGCTCTCAATTCATGCATCTCGATTGACCTTACCGGCCAGGTAAACTCTGATTCCATAGGAACATCCATCTATTCCGGCTTTGGCGGCCAGCTCGACTTCATCCGGGGCGCTGCCCGCAGCAAGGGTGGCGTGCCCGTAATCGCCATGCCAGCCACAGCCAAGGGCGGGAAGTTCTCGCGCATTGTGGGATCACTGAAGGAAGGGGCCGGAGTAACGGATACACGTGCCGACGTGCGGTGGGTTTGCACTGAATTTGGAATGGTGAACCTGTTTGGGTTGAACCGCCGACAACGCGCGAAAGCGCTCATTGAACTCGCGCATCCCGACTTCCGTGAGGAGCTCCAGGAGTACGCCATCAAGCACAAGTACTTCTAAGCTCTTCACTGCACTGTTTAGGCGCGCTGACGCCTTGCCGCAGTACGACAGCACCAATACTTGTGAAATGCCCCTGCATCCTGTAAGCTGAGAACGGAAGGAAAAGGAGCCACTAATGACGGAGCCAATCGACCTCGGCAAGGTTCGCACTTACCCGCTCAGCCACCGAAAGAACATCGTGAAAAAGGAGTTCTTCGGCAAAGTGCTCACTCCACAAGGCGAGTTTGCGCGCTTCCTCCAGTCGCTGCCGAACATTCTGCGGGCTCGGGATTTCAAGGAGACGTGCGCCCGTGTAGTCGCGGCATCGCGTGCCAACAAGGAGATCATCCTTGCCATCGGCGCCCATCAGATCAAGATCGGTATGGGACCCTACATCCACCGGCTCATTGATGCCGGACTGGTGACGTGCGTCGCTATGAATGGAGCCGGTATCATCCACGACACAGAGCTTGCGATGATCGGCGAGACCAGCGAGGACGTTGCTGAAACGATTCAGGACGGGAGTTTCGGGATGGCCAGGGAAACCGCCGAGTTCCTCAATGCGGCAATCGCGGAAGGCGCAAGCAGCGGCGAAGGCATCGGCTCAGCCGTCGGGCGCAAAATAGCTGAAAGCGATTTGCCCTTTCCCGACCTCTCGCTGGCGCACTTCTGCCACGAAAGGGGAACTCAGCTCACAGTGCACGTTGCGTACGGCACCGACGTCATTCATATGCACCCGAGCGCAGACGGCGCGACAACAGGCAAGGCAACGGAGATCGACTTTCGCAAGCTCGCTGCGACCGTTTGCAGACTGGAAGGCGGCGTCATTCTCAATGTGGGTTCAGCCGTGGTGCTGCCCGAAGTCTTCCTGAAGTGCCTTTCGATAGCACGCAACCTCGGGCATGAAGTTGCAGACTTCACCGCGGTGAACCTCGATATGATCCAGCATTATCGCCCGCAGGAGAACGTCGTGCGCAGGCCAACGCTGCCACACGGCAAGGGATACGCTCTCACCGGCAACCTGGAGATACTATTTCCATTGGTAGCCTACTGCCTGCTGGACTTGCAGGCCCAACAGGATAGGGAGGAATGAACACAGGTATATTCAGGGCGGAAAACCTGCGCGTGACCGTGCCACATCCTGATAAGTTGGCCGATACCGCCACAATCCTGCTGGACGATATCAGCTTCACCTTGGGGCGCGGCGAAATCCTGGGACTCGCCGGCCAATCCGGTTGCGGCAAGTCCACCCTAATGCGAGTACTATGCCGGCTGCAGGAGCCCGATAGCGGCAGAGTCTGGTTCTCTGGACAGGACTGGAACGAAATCGACATGCGGGACTATCGACGTCGCGTTTGCCTCCTCCCCCAGATCCCGGTCGCACTGACGGGCAGCGTCGAGGATAATCTACGCTACGTATTCGACCTGCACCGCGACTTAACTCCGCCTGCGGACATCGGCACACTACTCGACAAGGTGAGGTTGCCGCGCGACCTTACGGCCAACGAAGCCGTGAGTCTGTCCGTGGGAGAGAAACAGCGCCTGGCACTGGCGCGCGCCCTGGCTCTGCGGCCGCAGGTCTTGCTGCTGGACGAGCCGACATCCGCACTGGACTCGGAGAACGCTGAGCACATCACAGAGCTTATCGCCGAAGTCTGCCACGAGGAAAAGTTGAGCGCAGTAATAACCAGCCACATACAACAGAACCTTCGAATCACCGACCGCATACTTAAGATGCATAAGGGGAGGCTGGAAAGCGTTGCCCAGTGATTTCATATCCGTCGGGTGGTTGCAGGTGGGATACGCCGCCGGATTCGTACTGGTGGCGCTCATCGTATCTCGGTTCCTCCGGCTGGGAGTGGAGGGCGACATCATCGTCGGCGGCGTCCGCGCTTTCGCCCAGTTGGTTCTTCTGGGCTTCATCCTGGACATCGTCTTTGACGTACAGAATCCCTGGGTGACGACCCTTGTGTTCCTTGCGATGATCATTGCCGGTGCTGCAAACGCATACCTGATTGACACGCCGCGGAGACCGAGCACCTTCTGGCTCTTTACCGCCGTTCTCACAGTTGTTTTCGTGAGCGTGACGCTACCTATCGGCAAATGGATCCTGGCGGCGAAGCCGTGGTATCAGCCGCAGTACATCATTCCGTTCGGCGGAATGCTCATAGGCAACTCGGTTACAGCCGGATTGCTGGTGCAGCGCAACCTGGGAAAACTACTGCACGACAACCTGGCGATTGTTGAGACGAAGCTTGCTCTGGGCGCGAGTGCGCGCGAGGCGGCCCAACCTGCAGTTGTGGAGGCGGTGAGAACCGGCATGGTGCCGACAATCACAGCGCTGTTTATGGTCGGGCTGGTGCACATACCGGGCATCTTCGGGGGACAGGTGCTTGCCGGGCTGCCCGCAATCGAAGCCGCCAAGTACCAGATCGTAGTGATGTACATGCTCACCGCCGGAGCCACACTCACAGTAGTTGGCGTGGCTTTCACCCGCATTCGCAGCTTTTTTACGCCGCGCCACCAGCTTAGATACGAGGAGTTAGCGAGGCTGCGCCGATGAGCACGCACCGCACAACCAACCTGCCCTTCCTGGCGCTACCGGAGACTGTGTTCTTCCCGCACACCTTCGTAGATCTCGAACTGACATTACCGCACCACAAGGAGCTTTTCCGCTCGGCGCAATCCCAGGGGTTGCCGGTCGGCGTGTTCCTAGCCAAGCGTCTCGTCACCGAGGACGAACCCGAAGCCTATGCCCGGCTCGGCTCATTTGGCCGCATAATCGAGCTTACAACCAGCGCTTCCACCTCGTGCAACGTGACCCTTCACGGGCTGTACCGCGCGCGCATCAAGCGAGTCACCAGGCTGCGCCCTTACCCACTGGCTAACATCACTCTTTTGACAGACCACCTGCATGTCGCGTCACCTCAGCAGTTCCACAAGATCCTGGACGACCTCGTGGCGCTCGTGCAGCGATTCAAGTTGGTCGAAGAGCGTCCGGTGGTTACGTTGCCAAAACCGGAGAAATGGCGCGAGTTCTTCAGCGTCCTGGTAAATGCGGTAGCCGCGTTCCTCCCCGCTGACGCGCATAGAAAGCAGGAGTGGCTGAACCAGGACGACCTCATCGAACGCTACGAACTCATACGCCAAGAGATGGTGAGACTCTGGAAGCTCAACCAGGTGCTCTCGCAGGTGCCACCCGCTGAAGATCCCAATCTGAACTGAGGATCCTGTTGCGCCTTGCCCTATGGGCTGCTTTAAGCTTCCTCGTTCACCAGCCTCGCCAACACGAACAGGAGATCCGACAAGCGGTTGAGGTACTTGAGAATCGACAGGCTAACCTGGCTTTGCCCGTGAAGATCCACGACCCGACGTTCAGCCCGGCGACAGACCGTCCGGGCGACGTGTAGAGCGGCCGCAGCGGGAACACCACCAGCCAGGATGAAATCTCTGAGCTTCGGCAATCTCGCCTCACAGGAGTCAATCGCCTGCTCAAGCTCCACTGTGTCATCATCCACAATGCGACGATCAGGAGGGGCGCCGGACACTCCGTCCGCCGCGATCTCGGCACCGAGCACAATCAGCTTCTCCTGCACAGTCTGGAGAATCCGCAGATGCTCTGACGGACTCGTAAGCGAAAGCGCCAGTCCGATTGCCGCGCCCAACTCGTCGATGGTGCCGAGCGCTTCTAGGCGCAGATCCGCCTTGCTTGTCTTGCCACCACCCGGCGTGGACGTACTGCCGCTATCGCCGCCACGGGTGTAGATCGCTGTCACCTATGGTACCTCAAAGCTGCCCGTATAATGATAACCGATGAAGCTGACATCCCTCTCGTCTATCTGGCCATCGTCATTGGGGTCAAGGTAGCGGTGGTAGAGAGGGCTCTCCGATGTCAGTCCTAGGTGCAGCTTGAGCTTCTCAACATCGGCATCGTCCACAACGCCATCGCCGTTTGTGTCCCCGGGGAGCGTCAGAATGTCAAAGAGGAGAAACGCGTCCGCTCTCTCTGCGCCGCGATAAGCTTTAGCCTTTATATAGTAACTCCCGTTGGTGTAATCCTGCGGGTCGATTACAAAGGAAAACTCCGGGCCCTCGGCATCGATGTAAAGCGGCCAAGTCGTTGATCCCAGATAGAACTCCACCCGGCTGACGTCAATCACCGACGTGACTGCGATCATTGTGGCTTCCTCCAGAGTCGAGTGCTGGGGGGGAAACAGGAAGTCAATCTGGAGCGGCTCAAGCATGGCCACCGAGAAACAATCGCTCCAGTACGACCCACGCTTTACCCTGAGAGCCGGGAGCTCGCCGTACTCCTCAAAGGGCACAAGGAATACTATCTCGTTGTTGTCCCAGGAAACGACGTAGGGATCACCCACTTCGACCGGCAGCACGGGGTCCTCATCGGATGCGTCCACGATATACAACTCGCTCACAAGGATGTTGCCCAGATTCAGACCGATGACTGAGACCTTCGTGGGAGAACCCGGGACCAGCCTCCGTGGCGTCACGGCCTCAATATAGGGGCGCACCGAAAAGGCTACTCCGTTCGTATCTTCCCCACCCACTCTGGCAGTTATCTCGCCGTCCGCACCTATTACTGGCGGAACGCGCATAACGATCTCAGTGTTCGACCACGAAACGAAAAACTCCGAGCCGTACGGGAAGAAAACGTCTCCGGGGAACGTCGCCCCGTCAGCCGGTCCGGGCATGTCGGTGAGATTGTCCCCCAGGATACGGATCTCTTCGTTGTAGCTTGCGTATTTAGGGGTGACGGAAATGAGAAACGGGTTCAATATCACGAAGTCCTCATCGCTTTCCGCCACAGTGCTTGCGATCTCAACCTGGACGCGCCCGGTGATCGCATCATCCGGGACGACGCACTGAATCTCGGTATCCTCCCAGGACAGGATTGCAGCTTCGACCCTCTCAGACGAATCCGTGGGGAAGAAAACGTGGTCATCATCAACATTGTGGATGCCGAAGTCCGCACCGCTGATGGTCACCGTGTCACCATAGTAGCCAGACGTCGGGTTAAGGCCGGTCACCTCCTGGGTGGAGATCTCTATGGTGAGTTCGTTGCTGAGATCGCTTTCCTCGTCGTAGATGTCCACCACGGAAAGCCGGTAGTAATAGGTCTGTCCCGCGACCGGATAGAACTCGTCGTAGAAGGTGACTGTCGTGCCGGAGCCCGGCTGGTCTATCATGTCGCCACCGTTCGTTCGCAGCGCAGGATTAGCGGTCTCAATGTGCTGTGTGTCACGATAGAGGTAGTAGCCAATGGCCAGCGGGTCGTCCACGCGCTCCCAGGTCACTATGACGCCGGTCGGCAGGCCAGACACCGACTTCTCGCGGGTTAGCTCCAGGCCGCTCAGGAGCGGCGCAACAAGGATGGAGCCGGGCTCAACGCTCTGCACAGAAACGTTGGAGGCTCCCCGCCCGCAGGCTACAAGCAGCACAAGTGCCAGCAATACAAGATATAGTCCCAGATTCCTCATATGACTCCGGCTCCTCGAAAGCACCCGAATTCTAGCACATCACCATGCAGAGGCGGCGCGGCTCAGTACTGGTTCAGCCCCCCAATGTGCGGCGGTGGAAGCGTAATGGTAAGCCAGGTCCTGTTGCTCTCGTATCCATTCACCGTCACATAGACGTTGCCGGTTTCCACACCGGCCGGCACGAATACGCCTATCTGTGTGGACTGCCACATCGCGTCCGTGCCCGGCACCTCGACGCCATTGTGGAACCACACTGAACCTGCACTAGAGTCGCTACCGAAGCTGGTACCGAATATCGTCAGCAGCTTCCCAACATACGCGCGGCTGGACGAGAGCATGGTGATGTGCGGCACAGGAGTGAACTCGACTCCGTTGCTGACACCCACTTCCGTGGTGACCTTCACCGGCCCGGCAGTGACCCCTTCAGGAACAACAACCTCTATGGCCTGGGTGCTCCAGGAAACCACACTCAACGCCTGGAGACCGTTGAATGTGACGTAGCCGCTGCCCTGCTCGGCCAGAAACCCGCTCCCGTGAACAATGATCGTCTCGCCGACAACTTGAGCATCAGGTTCCAGGTGGTCAACCATCGGCTCAATCACGAAATCGTTGTCCGAAGCAACAGAGGCGCTGCCGATCACAACGAAAACCGGTCCGATGACAGCACCGGCAGGAACCGTGCACGAGATGTAGTTCTTGTACCAGCTGCCGACTTCAGCGTCGACCAGATCTCCCTCACCCGTGAAGCACACCTTATCCGTGATAGGATTATAAGCATCGTCGCCGTTTGCGATGAAGTTGTTCCCGCTGATTTCCAGCGTCGAACCCGCTGTGGCACTGAACGGCCAGAACGAGTTCACCTGCTGATTCTGGACGATGAGGTTCACCTCATCGCTCGCAGTCAAGGGGAACTCGTCGTATGCAGTCACCCGGAAGGCATTGTCCCCACCGTGAATCTCAAGCGTGTCGAACTCAAACGTGTAAGGCGGGATAGAGTCGGTACCGGCGGGCTCGTCGTTCACGTAAAGCTCCACCTTGCTGATATCGACATCGTCACTGGCGGTTGCTGCAATAGTAATCGTCCCGCTCACAACGTCGTTGTCTTGGTGCGAGGTCAGAGTGACCGTTGGCGGATTGGTTGACTTCACGAGACGGAAGTCATCGATGTACCAGCCTTCGTTGTTCACCGTGTTGTTGGATTCCATCAGAAATACGACCTGGATGGACTTCCCGAGATAGTCGTCGAGCAGGAGATTCTCCAGCTTCCACTCATATTGACCGAAGGTGTATGATGCCAGAACGTGGTATTCGCCGTCACCCAGGTTCACGGTGACGTAGCCAGCATCCCAGGGGCCGGAAAAGACATGCCGGTGGTAGAACTTCACCCGCGCGTGCTCGATGCCCGAAAGGTCGAAAACCGGGGAAAACAGCAGGTCGTATTCGCTGTTGCCGTAGGAGCCATCACCCGTGTCGCCCATCTTGAACGAATGGGTGGGGCTATAGCTTTCCTCTGTAGACAAATGCCAGCTTGTAGGCCCGCTTTCATCGAGCTCCCACCACCCGCTCGTGCCGCTCTCGAAGTCGGTGAAGTAGTCGGGCGCCAGCGCGGTGTTGGAGACCGTAACGGTAACCGTGGCAGTGGCGCGCTGCGCCTGGTCATCGTATGCCACAGCCCGCAATTCGTAAGTCGTGTTCGGGAACTTGCTCGTGTCCCAGGTCGTCGAGAAAGGCGACGTTGTATCAATCGCCAGAAGGTAATCGCCGACGTAGAAGTACACCTTGAGCACGCTTCCATCGCTGTCGGTAACATTCACGCTATAGGTGACCAGACCGTCAACTGTGGAGCCGTCCTCCGGGGAGGTGATGGATATCGTTGGGACGCTGCCGAGGTTGGAACCCAGCGCAGCCCCGGCGTCGAGCCTGCGTATGGTGGTATTGTCCCATTCCGAGTCCGGCAGATCCACGCCCGATCCTTCCAGTATCGCGCGGACCTCACCAACTGACAGGTCGGGGTGCGCTTCCATCAATAGCGCGCCAGTACCTGCAACGTGGGGCGCTGACATGCTCGTGCCGGCTAGAGTCCAGTAAGACTGGGGATTGTAGTAGTAGGTTGACTTAACACCATCACCAGGCGCAGCAATGTCCAGCCAGGGGCCGTAGTTGCTGAAATCCGAGCGATGGTCTTGCCCCTCTGTTGAGCCGACCGCTATTACGGCCTGGTAGCCTGCCGGATACCACGGCTTCGTCAAAGCCTTATTACCCGCCGCAGCCACCAGCAGAACGCCTTCATCGTAGGCATCGGTCAGGGCGTCGCTGAGCGCCCTCGAAAGCCAGCTGCCAGCGAAGCTCATATTCACCACATCCGAGCCCAGTTCCGCAGCCAGTGTGATCGCCTGGATAGCGCGCGAGTAGTAGAGCAGCTCGTCTGAGGAGAATATTTTGATCGGTATGATGTCTGCTTCGAATGCCACGCCGACTACACCCGTCGCGTTGTCACCAACCGCTGCGGCCGTCCCTGCTACGTGCGTGCCGTGGCCCGCTTCATCGTTGGGGATGTTGTCCTCATCCACCAGGTCGAGGTTCTCATCCGGCCAGTAGTCAGGCGGATGCATCACGTTATCGTTCAGATCTTCATGGTCCGGCACAGACGTCGGGGAGTTCCCATCGTATCGGATGCCGGTGTCGATTACGGCTATCTTGATTCCACTACCCGTTGCTATATCCCACGCAGCCTCGGCGTTTATCTTCTCAATCCCCCACAGGTTGTCGGGATAGTACGGGTCGTTCGGGACATAATCCAGCTCAAAGCGCCCGTCGTACTCGGTGTACTCAATCTCCCGGGAGTACGACGCGGGAAGCTCTTCGAGGAGCTGTGAGGCGCGTTCGGCGGAATCGACCGCGAAACACGCCCAGTTGACCTCTCGCACGTAGGCTTCCTGCTCGATATCCAGGCCATACTGCTCTGCAAGATGGCGCGCGAAAAGCGCAGGCGCGGTGTTCTGGTAAAGCACGGAGGGCGGCAGGCTGCCACTTCCCGTGCCAGCGCCACGTGGAGGGGCTGCGTCGCTCGCGAACTTCACGATTATCCTGTCGGGGTAGTAATCCCGCTGTATATCAACCCCGGCTGCTCGCACCGGGGATATCTCCAGAGTGAGGGGCGCAACGCCCTGGCGCTTGCCGCATGCGACTGCGAGTATGAGCACGGAAAAGACTCCGATGGCAAGCGCAGCAACCCTGCGAGACAGATGTCCCTTTGGCGTACCCACGTTCGCTTCTATTATACCGTCGCGGCGCGGCCTGTGATACACAGGAAGGCCGGAGAGCAGTTCTAGTGGCAGTGGCTCAGGCCTGAATCCTGGGAGTTCGCCAGACCGTCTCATCGTGGTCCGGCCCTAGCGAGAGCATTCTGACGGGAACGCCCACTTCCCGTTCAATGAAATCCACGAACCGTGTAAGCTGAGGCGGCAGATCCTCCTCTGCGCGCAGCCCGGAAACAGGGCCTCCCCACCCGTCAAACTCCTCATAGACCGGTTCGCACTGTGATAGCCGCTCGTTGGAGACCTCAGTGGCTGTCAGGACGTTTCCGTTCTTGCGGTAGGCGTTGACGACCCTCACGGTCTCCAGGCCGTCCAGCACGTCGATCTTCGTAAGGGCAAGCTCGGTACACCCGTGTATTCTCAAGGTGTAGCGTAACAGTACCAGGTCAAGCCACCCACATCTTCGCGGTCGCCCGGTGGTTGTTCCATACTCAAGGCCTTTCTCCCGCAGATGGTCGCCGAGGTCGCCGGTAAGCTCGCTGGGGAACGCGCCGTTGCCAACACGGGTTGTGTAGGCTTTGGAGACGCCGATGACCTTTGTAATATCGTTAACCGAGATTCCCGTGCCCAGACAGGCTCCGGCGGCCACAGTGTGCGAACTCGTCACAAAGGGATAAGTGCCATAGTCAATATCCAGCAGCGCGCCCTGCGCACCCTCACACAATACCGCCCGTCCTTCATCGATGTATCCGCGCACCATCTCCACAGAGCTGACTACGAGCGGCCCTATCGTTTCGCCAGCGCGCATAAGGTCATCGTAAACGCTGTCCACCGAGTATGTCTCGTCGCGGTTGTAGACACCACGTATCAGGGCATTCTTGAATTCTATAGCCGTTGCCAGCCGCTCCTTCAGGACGGACGGGCGCAGCAGATCGCCCATCTGTATGCCGAGCCTTGCGGCCTTGTCCGCGTAGCAAGGACCAATTCCCTGCTTTGTCGTGCCGATTGCACGGCCGCCAAGCCGCTCCTCCTCCAGCTCTTCCAGGAAGATATGGTAAGGCATGACGAGGTGCGCGTGACTGCCAATGCGAAGGTTATCACCCCACAGGCCCCGCTCTTGCAGGAACTCGATCTCGCTGAGCAGCCTCGTTGGATTCACCACCATGCCGTCAGCCATCAGACAGGTGTGGTCGCGGTACAGTATCGCCGAGGGCAGCAGGTTGAACTTGTAGGTTTCACCACGGGTCTTTACCGTGTGTCCGGCGTTGCTGCCGCCCTGAAAGCGCACCACAAGGTCGAATTGGGGTCCCAGGTAATGTGTGAGCTTGCCTTTGCCTTCGTCGCCCCACTGGGAACCGACTATAACGACCACCGTCATAGGCCTTTCCTCCCTGCGATTTGAAAATGCTATTGTAGTGGTGCCTTATCAGAGGGTCAACTTGCAGTGCTGCCAGGATAAGCTATAATCAGTGAAATTATGCATCTGCGCGCAATGTTGGCGAAGCGCCCGATAGAACCGTTACACAATGGGAGGCAGTGATGACCCAGCCGGGCATTCTTCGCCAGACGTATCCCCAGCAGCCGCTCCCCGAGGACTTCGCTGCGAACGTACTGGTCTTCTCGCCACATCCTGACGACGCCGAGATAGGGACGGGCGGCGTTATAGCCAAGATGAAGGATTCCGGCGCCACTACCGCTATCGTGGATCTGACCGAAGGCGAGATGAGTACCGGCGGCTCACTGGAAGAGCGTAGAGAGGAATGCAAGCGGGCGGCGGCAATCCTCCAGCTGGATTTTAGGGGCACGCTGGGACTCCCCGACTGCGGCCTGGACGACACGATGGAATATCGCCTCGCTCTGGCGCGCGTTATCTGCAGACTGCGTCCCGAGATTATCTTCGCGCCGTACTACGGACAGGCTCCGGGGCGTGGGCGCGGACACAATGATCACATCAAGACCGGTTTGCTCGCCAGCCATGCCTTCAACTACGCACACCTGGAGAAACTGAACCTGGGACATCCCTCGCATCAGGCACAGGCGCTGTTCTACTACTTTCTGCCGCCCAGTGTGACACCGACGTTCATCGTGCCGGTAGACGATTACTACGACAAGTGGATCGATTCCGTCATGACCCACAGCACGCAGTTCGGTGACCCTGAGAAGAATCCCCAGATGAGAGCATTCTTTGAGGGCATCGCCCGGCAATACGGTCGGCTCGTGAGATGCAAATACGCGCAAGCCTTCTTGAGTGAGACCCCGCTCGGCATTGCGGATCCGCTGAAGCTTGTCCAAGACTGGTACCAGCCAAACACTTAGAATCCGGGCATGCGGCCGATCTCGCTCAGCTCAGAGATTTCCACACCTGAGTAGTAGTGATGGATTATCTCACGCCAGCCGGCTCCATGCTCCGCCATATATTTAGCGCCGTACTGCGACATGCCCAGGCCGTGCCCGTAGCCCCCGCCGACGAAGCGTACTTTCTCCACCTGTTGCACGCGCGCTAGCACATAGTGCGTGCCTGTCAGCCGCCGCGCCTTTCGCCCATTAGTCACGACGCATCCGCGCACCTTCACTTCGGTCTCATCTCCCGCCGAAACCAGCTTCGTGCGCATCCAGTGCTGGAGTTCGACCAGCCCTTCAGCCTCTCCGCCTACGAGTTCAATCCGGAAGCGCGGACTGCGCAGTATGTCGACTCCAAGCAGGCTGCGCGTCTGCGAGGGCGTTAATTCCACTCGCGCGCGGCTTCCCGCGAACACAACCCGGAATCCATCTCTCACTTCCGGCGCGGGCACCGTTTGAATGTCCTTTAGGCTACCCACTGCAAAGCCGCCACTGTCCAGAATCCCGCCAAGCTCCTCTAGTGTGTATTCCAGCTTCCAAGCGTCGTAGGGGGAGTTCTCCGGGCTCTCAACGCCAACGAGATAGGCCTGCGGGCCATCCCGCGTGTGACCGCCCGAGCATGCATGGTAATAGGCGATGATGGGGTCGCTGTTGTACGTGATCACCATTCCAGCGGTCGCAGTGATTGCGGCATCGGAGGCGGGATGCTCTTTCGCAACTCCGAGGTAAACCTGATCGCTGACATCAGCGGTTACATCGTAGGGCGTGTTCTTTCTGGCGCTTGCGCGCTGAACCGCGTAGGTACGCGCCGCTACTGCTTGTGCCTTCACCGCTTCAGGCGGCCACAGTGCTGGCACTTCAGCGGGCACCACCCCGCGCAGGTAGTCCTCAAGCTCCACCACGTTGAGCAGCAATACCCCGCCGCGTGAACTGACGCGCAGATGCATTGTCCCGCGATAACCGACGTTCTGGAAGCGCAGCAGGCCGCCTTGTTGCGGAGCCAGTTCCAGCTCTGCACCGGAGAAGCTGCCTGACACATCACTGACTGTTATCCGTGCTGCTCCGACAGCGACCGTCACCGGCGGGATCAATCTACCGAACTCACTTCCATCCGGCTTGCTGACGGCAATCGCAGTATCGCACCCGATTGCCAGACGCGGGAGATGCGCACTCAGCAACACCCGGAGAAGCAGCGGCTTGCCCTCACGTTGCAGATCCCCGGCCAAGACGTGTTCCTCATCCTCACGCTCGCTTTCAATCTCCTCTCCGCCGCCGCCCGCAGGCCCCACTTCAGCCGCGTAAACCACCGGAACACCGACCAAGGCAAGGAAAAGCACAAGCACAACAAGGAGCCGCATGCAACATATTCTAGCAGGCTGCGGCTCGTAGGCGCGATGGTATAATTTCGTGCCGAGTCCGATGAATCCCGCAGCCCCGCAGGGGATTTGCGGAGCATCGTAAAAAGGCAGGGCGGTGTCGCCCGAAGGGGATATGGATGAGAGCAGCACCGGTTGCAGTTGTTCTGGCACTGATGTGCGCCGTACTCGGCTGCCAGAAACCCGACCCTTACCGGGAGTTCCTGAAGGACGAGAGTTTCGGACTGGGCACGCCCCTGGGAAGCCACTACTCGAAGGTCGAGGAGAGAATCGCCGAATCACTCGGGCAACGCATAGCGGATAACAACGTTTCGCGCGACAGCCGGTACTTCGAGTTCCGGGATGTCTACGCCAACTACAGCTTCATCATCGGAGATATTAACCAGGACAACCGGGTGGATGTAATCATAATCTTCATCAACAGCGATATGAACATAGACTTCTTCGCGAGCAAGTTCGCAAGTGAATTCCCGAATATACGCACAAAGACAGGTGTCACACTGGGAACCACCTCTCGCGAGGTGCTCAACTACTACAAATTCGGTGAACACGGCACGCGCAAAATGCTCATCGAGACACACAATGCGCACCTGCTATTCAACATGAAGAGCTCGACAGTGATTGGCTTTCAACTGGCAGATGATTTCGCGTTCAGCATGCCCGTCTTCACGCTGAAGGGACGCAATTAGCCGGATCGAAGGCTCAATACTGCTGCACCCCACCCAAGATGGGCGGGGGTAGTATTACTATCAGGAGTACACCATCCGAGTCCACATCGTTTACCCTCACAACGACTTCACCACGCTGCGAGCCTTCCGGTAGAATGACTACAATCTCCGAGTCGCTCCAGCTTACGATGTCTTCCGGCGCGGCTTCGACGGGTCCGGCGAATGTGATTGTGCTGCCGCCCTGTTCGTCCCCGAAGCTGGTTCCGGTAATGGCTATCTCGTTGCCCGGCCAGGTGCGGTTCGGGTTAAGCCCGGTGATGTTCGGCTTGGGCGTAAAGAGAACACCGTTGCTGGCGCCCGATGTGACGGTCACCGTCAGGTCTGACTGGATGACCTCGGGCGGGATAGTAACCTCAATCGCGTTGGTCTCCCAGGATACAACGGTCGCCTCGAGACCGCCGATGTCTACGGAGCTATCCTCGTTGGCCGATACTCCAAACCCGGTTCCCTCAATGGTGATGTTGCCCCCTATCTCCTGGGCCGGAGGATTAAGCGCGTCTATGTGCGGAAGCATGGTGAAGTCGAAGCTGGAGGTGACCTCTGCGCCGTTAATGTCCACCTTGATCGGCCCGGTCACCGCACCGTCGGGAACGATCGCTTCGATTTCTTCTTCCTGCCAGTCAGTCACCGTCGCCACGCTCCAGCCAGAAGCACCGCTGAAGAAAACTTTATCCGTCGAACCATTGTAAGTGTCACCGCTTCCGGCCAAAAAGTAGGTTCCGTAAATGGTGACCATTGTTCCGGTGATTCCTAAGTCAGGAAGTATGCTTGTGACTGTGTGGTTTTCAACATAAACGGTTATCTGCTTCTCGTACCATATGGACGTGTCATCCACTGCATAGACTTTTAGCGTATGCGCTCCTCCATGGTAGTTGGTAGTGTCCCAGGAATACTCGTACGGCTCGCTGCTAAAGTCGGCTACCATTTCGTCATCAATGTACATTTCTACAAGATCGACTCCAGTGTTATCGGTTACATCCGCGGTGAAGTCGGTCCTTCCCGAAACCGTAGCGCCATCCTCCGGCGCGGTGATGGTAATGGACGGTGGCTGCAAGAATCGCTGGCGAACATCTTCGTTGTAGGAATCCACGAGCTTGCAGCAGTACACGGAAGCATCTTGGCTCAGAAAGGTCTCGTAGCCAATCCACAAATAACCGTTATCGCCCCAGTTAGCACCCCAGCTATTACGCACCTTAAACGCTTCTATGGAATCGTCATAGCCAACGATGCACATTGCGTGCCCGCCTTTATACGGTCCTGTGTAGTTCCACACTTCGCCTGGCTCGTAATCAAAAATCGAGAGATCAACGTTCGTGCGCATCACCAGGACGCGCTCTTCAGTGGCAAGCACTTCTTTAATGGGAGTTATCTCATCATCAACCCATTGCCTAAAGGCAAAGGACCAGCTGTCAATCTGCAAAAGCTCCGCATCATCGTATGCGTCGTCGCTTGTGCAATCGCTTGTGCACACGTTCGTGTACGGGCAGTTCTCTTCGGTAGATGTGCCTTCCGTCTTTAGATAATCCACCACCTTATAGGTGGTTCGCCCTGAACTTGGTCCGCAGCCAGTGCCGGTTTTGCGGTATAGCCACTTCGGGCTTGACAGATTGAAGTCATTGTCAAAATCCCATCCGTAATAATCGTAGATGCTCCCCAGCTCGTAGTCATACGCGCCAGGGCCCACAGCAAAAGCGGTGCATGAGCCAATCGATCCCTGGTCTCTCACCGGCGAGCAGCCGCTGGTAAGGTCAAATGATGATGGCAAGTCCGAAACCTGGCGCTGCGCATCCCCTTCCGGTGAAGAAGCCCAACGTTCCTTATCAAGTTCAGCAATATCACTCTCAGACCACTCATCACCCAGCGCGCGGGTTTCATATTCACCCAATGTCAACTGCTCGAACTTAAACTTGACAGCTTCAACCAGTGCAACCACTATCAACACATCGCCGTTAGCTGCGGTGTAAGGCTCATAAGACTCAAGTGTCAGAACGTCGTCGCGCGGCCCCTCGTACCATTCCCAGGCGTCGTTTGAGATGTTTCCAAAGCCGACCTGGAACTCAGGCCTGTCCGCGCCTCATCCGCTCGGCGGAAGCCCCCAGTCAAATCCAATCGTCTGGCTTCCGTCATATCCCGCAAGAGAGAAGCGGTACGCGGCGAACGAGAACTCGCAGGAGAGAGCAGACCTGTCATCGCCAAGTCGAGCATTGAAAACAAGATAGTCGCCATCTCGCGCAATCCTGTTGTGCGGCAGAGCATCCTCGTAGGAAGACGCCGTCCGCATCAGCATATCTGCACTGCTCGATCCCGCCCTAACATCAGGCAAAAGGTCAAAAGCCTCCAAGGGCGACGGCAAAGGCAGTCCCGGGTCGGATTCGAGCGGTTTCTGCGGCCGCATTGTGACTCTCACCACGTGGCCAAATCCCTGCTCCCGGGCCTGTACCTCCATCTGCTCTGAATTGGCAACGTCTGCGATCTCGCCGGTACTCACAAGAGTAGGCGTAGGCTTGCCATGCCCCCCGCAGCCAACAAGTCCCAAGGCGCCTACAACTAGCAACACCCTAAGGGCTTGCATTAAGCAAGTCCCCCTTAGCCAGTTTAAGACGTTCCTGCGTGAATTGGTCATAATGCGCCGCCTATCCTTCCGAATATGAGTATAACGCAGAAATCCTCAGATTCAGAGTTCCCCCTTGTTCCGGCGAGAAATAGCCATCAGGCATGGTGATTTAGTACTGCTGCACCCCACCCAGGCTGGGCGGGGGTAGTATTACTACCAGGAGTACACCATCCGAGTCAATGTCGTTCACCTTTACCACGACGTCGCCCCGCAGGGAGCCTTCCGGTAGAATGACTACAATCTCCAAGTCGCTCCAGCTTATGATGTCTTCCGGAGCGGCTTCGACAGGTCCGGCGAATGTAACCGTGCTATCGCCCTGGTCATCCCCGAAACTGGTTCCGGTAATGGCTATCTCGTTGCCCGACCAGGTTCGGTTCGGGTTGAGCGCGGTGATGTTCGGCTTGGGCGTAAAGAGAACACCGTTGCTGGCGCCCGATGTGACGGTCACCGTCAGGTCTGACTGGATGACCTCGGACGGGATAGTAACCTCAATCGCGTTGGTCTCCCAGGATACAACGGTCGCCTCAAGACCGCCGATGTCGACGGAACTGTCCTCATTCGCTGACGCTCCGAAGCCTGTGCCCTCGACAGTGATATCACCGCCGACAATCTGAATAGCGGGATTGAGCGCGTCAATGTGCGGAAGCAAGGTGAAGTCAAAGCTGGAGGTGACCTCTGCGCCGTTGATATCCACCTTCAGCGGGCCGGTCACTGCGCCATCGGGTACGGTCACCTCGATCTCTTCTTTCCACCAGTCATTCACCGCCGCTTCACACCAGCCGGATGCTCCGCTGAAATAGACCTTGTCCGTTGAGGAATTGTAGGCATCGCCGCTGTCAGCGATGAAGTAGGTGCCGTCTATGGTTACGGTCGTGCCAGCGATGCCCGAGGTGGCGTCAGCCCCGGTGACGGTGTGGTTCTTGACCATGACGCTGATGCTCTTCTCACTGGATGTCGGCCATTCGTCCTCGGCATAAACCTTCAGGCTGTGCAGTCCGCCGTGGTAATCGGTCGTAATCCACGAGTGCTCGTAAGGGCCGTCGTCGGTGAAATCCGCCTTCAGTGAATCGTCTATGTACATCTCAACCAGCGTGACATCAATGTCATCGCTCACGTTCGCGGCGAAGTTCACCGTGCCGCTGACCTCCGCGTCGGCATCCGGCGATGTGATGTCTATATCGCAGGGATTGGTCTTCTTCTCAATGGCGAAGTCGTCTATCCACCAGCCAGCGGCATTCTTGTACGTGTTGGATTCGAAGAGGAATACTATCTGGACGGACTTGCCGATGTAGCTGTTTAGGCTCTTCGTCACATCAGTCCAAGAAGACTGGGTACCAGGACCATAATACGCAAGGATATTGAAGTCATGACTCCCATCGTGAACGACAACGTAGCCATAATCCCCGCTGGCGAAAACCCGATGGTGTTTGAATTTCAGGCGCACTGACCCTAGACCCGACAGATCGAACACTGGAGAGT
Source organism: Planctomycetales bacterium (assembly GCA_030606285.1). Classification (GTDB taxonomy): domain Bacteria; phylum 4484-113; class 4484-113; order 4484-113; family 4484-113; genus JAGGTK01. Next base: position 54,500 of record JAUWGS010000003.1, read on the forward strand.
ACAACCGATCGAACTCGCGATAGCCGTAGTTCGCCCCGCTGGCGCCGCCCTGATGGAAGCTGTGCGTTCCACTTGCGCCGTCATCGTCTACTAGCTGCCAGTAGCCAGAGCCATTCTCGTTGGTGTGCCACCATCCCGTGGAGCCGCTTTCGAAGTCAATGAAGTAATTCGGAGTCTCGACCGTATTGGACACGGTAACCGAAACCGTGTCCTCGTCGGTCATATGCTGGTTGTCTAGCGCCACGGCCTTTAGCGTGTAAGCCTTGTTTAAGTACTTCGTCGTGTCCCATTCATAGGTGTATGGGCCTGTATCATCAGTTCCCATCTGGACACCGTCGGCATAGAAGAACACCTTCAGAATCGATCCGTCGCTATCAGACGCGCTAACTTCAATCGTCACGGTGCCGCTTACGGAAGAAGTGCCGTCGGGGCTGTCAATGTTGACAGTCGGCGGCATGCCAAATTCTTCACCGATTACGAAATCCAGCGCCGCGTCCACGTCAAGCCGCTTGATATCAGGATTGCCCCACTGAGAATCGCTCAGGTCAGCGCCGGTGCTTTCCAGAGCCGAGCGTAGTTCGTCCACTGTGAGAGTGTTGTCATAACTCAGAAGCAGCGCCGCCGCGCCTGCGACGTGAGGCGTGGCCATGCTAGTGCCCTGCAAAGGCCTGTAGGTTGAAGGCGTCTGGTGACCACACGATTTGATGCTTACACCCGGCGCGGCAATATCCACCCACTGGCCGTAGTTGCTGAAGTTGCACTTTTTATCGCTCTTGTCAGTTGCACCTACGCAGCAGCACACTTCGTAGTAGGCAGGATAGTAGGGTTGGTCGGTGGATGAGTTAGCCGCGGCCACAGCGAGAAATATCCCAGCGTCGTACGCGTCCTCGCAGGCTTCCTTCGTCGCAAGGTTGGGGAAGCTGCCGCCCAGGCTCATACTGATGACATCGGATTCTATCTCCGTGGCCAGCTCCACCGCTATCGCCACCCAGCTATCGGGGCAGCCGCCGCTGGGGCCGAACACGCGTATCATCACCATTGAAATGTCATGCACCACGCCGACGACACCTTTGCCGTTGTCGCCCACGGCGCCAATAGTGCCGGAGCAGTGCGTGCCGTGGCTAACATAGTGTTCATCCTCGGGCACGTTGTCCTCATCAAAGATGTCGAATTGCTCATCCGGCCAGTAATCGGGTGGATGCAGGTAGTTGTCAGCTAGGTCCTCGTGGTCGGGCGCATCGCTCACGGTATCGCCGGAGTAGCGCACGCCGGTGTCAATCACGCAGACTATTATGTTGCTGTCGCCCTTCTCGGTATCCCACGCGTCTTCAGCATTAATCTTCACCATTCCCCAAAGGTTGGGCGGGTAATCGGGATCGTTGGGAACGTACTGCAAGTAGCGAATTCCGTCGTATTCTATGTACTCAACTGCATCGGCATAGTCCGTTTGGATCTGCTCCATGACGCTCATAGCGCACGAGCCGTCCTTCGTCTGATAGCCTGCAAAATTCACACCTCGAACGTATGCTTCCTTGTCGAGCGCTACGCCGTAATGGTCGCGGATCTCGCGTGCCAGAGACGCAACATCCGTATTGCGATACAGTTTTGAGGCGGCGTTATAGTCAACCGACGCAGGGGAGTCACTTGTGCCCTTTGCGCCACTCTTGAAGCCGACGACAAATCTGTCGGGGTAGTAGTCCACTCCCGGGACAAAGCCTTCGGTGCCGAAGCCGTAGTCATCAAGCTGTGATACTTCGCCAGGGCCTGCGTTCCCGGCCGGCAGAGCGGGAAGGACACCCGGGCTATTATGCGAAGATTTACCGCAGCCAGAAAAGACCGCAAGCAGCGCAAGCAGGAGAATCCAAATCCGTAGCCATTTTACGAACATACCATTCCGCCCTCAAGCAGATTGCGACCAACATTCATTATACCTTCACTAAAGCGTCCCTGTGCTAAGCACGTCTCCATGCTGCCACAGCCTACACGGGCGCGGGAGAAGGGGCCTCTGATATAATCGCGCCGGTGCCGCGCTGGGATTATGCGAAACTGCCGTCGTTCATTGAGACGAACCTGCCGGCATACGCGCTGAAGATCATCGGGCAAGTCAACGCCCTCGCGGAAGCAGGGAGTCTGAGGGTGTATCTTGTCGGTGGCGGCGCGCGGGAGGTGGTGCGCGCGTTCGTCAACCAGATCTCCACCGACAACCTGCAGCATTTCGTCTTCGATATTGACATCGCCGTGGAAGGGGACGCGATCGCGCTTGCCGAGGCGCTGGCTGAAGAGCACGGCGGCGCGGTCATCCGTAACGACCGCTTTCATACCGCCAAGTGGATCGGGGATTCAGGCTACGGAGTCGACCTTACAATGTGCCGTCGTGAGCACTACCCGATTCCCGGCAAGCTGCCGGAAGTGCTGGGGGAAGCAGAGATATATGAAGACCTTCTAAGGCGTGATTTCTCGTTTAATGCTCTCGCCGTCTCCATCAGCAAAGATGACTTTGGCACCATCTACGACCCAACCGGCGGCGTGGCGGACATTTTCAGCAAGACTCTCCGGGTGCTTCACCCGCAGTCTTTCATTGAGGACCCTACGCGGATGATGCGCGCCATCCGCTACAGTGTTCGCCTGAACTACCGGATCGACGAGGAAACCGCACTACTCCTCGCGCAAGGCCTTGAGGAGAGCTATTTCGACCAGTTGAGCCCGGAAAGAGTGCGCTACGAGCTGGAGTGCATCCTGAGCGAAGAATTCTGGTTCGGCATCCTCTGGGCGGCTTACACGAGCGACCTGCTGGCGTCATTGCATCCTGAGTGGAATCAGCTCCCAACGATGTCAGGCTCTGATGCGGAAGTCTTGGAACTAGGCATCCGTAATCAGGAAGAGCTGCTCGAACAGGACATGGTGCCGCAATGGCTGGTACGGCTCTCATGGTCGCTGGCGAATGTTCGAGCCAGCGCATTGCCCGATGTGCTCAAGCGGATCGGCGTGCACGCTCGCCTGGCACAGAGTGTAGTGGAAGCTCGCGAGAAATTCGATGAAGTAGCCGCGCGCATGAACCACACCGGCTTCAAGCCTTCACGAATCTACCGAGTATGCCAGGAGTATCCGCGAAAGACGCTCCTGTTCATAGCGTTTAACAGCTACCTAGCAAAGGATACGGAGCCGCTTCGAACGAACCTCATGAAGCACCTCCGCGAGTTATCGCCCAAGCACAACATACTCCCCGGTGAGCGCCTTATCAGCCTTGGCCTTCCGGCCGGGCCCCTCGTGGGGAAAGCGCAGGAGGAGCTGTGGTGGCGCAAGATTGACGGCGAACTCCCCGATGATAAGGCTACAGAACAGGCGGCCCGCGAGTTGATCGAACGTTACCTGTCTCAGCCATTCGTATAACTATCGCTTGCATTCCGCTGCCTTTCGTTTAACAACGTTCCTGCTTTTTCGCTTTGGCGCCAGGTTGTGCTACAATCTGAGTGCCCGCAGAGAGAGCGGGCGAGACTATGGTTGTCCGGACCAAGCAAACGCCAGAGCTACCCAAGATAAACGTGACCCGTGTCGTGCAGTCGCTGGCCTCTAAGATCAAGTCGGCCGTCAGCGTAAGCCGCAAGGGGAAAGTGCTGCTGGCCATATCCGGCGGCATTGACACGTCAGTGCTCGCCTACCTCTGCTGCCGCGCAATAGGCAGCGACAGCGTCTACGGCCTGCAACTGACACACTCGAACGACGAGGAGCTCCAGGTCAAGGATGGGGCAATCCTTGCACGCCAGCTACGTATCCGCATGCGCATGATCGACATAACCACACCTGTTGAGACACTGGCGGAGATGCTCCGAGTTCCCTTCCACGGGGAAGAGGCCGCTCTGCGGAGATACCAGATAATGGACCGCCTGCGCATGATGCTGGTGCTGGATATCGCGGAGCAGGAGGGCCTGGCTCATCTGTCAGCGATGAATCTCACCGAGCGCTTGCTGGGCCTGGGCCTGCTATGCGGCACGTTTTCACCTGTTCCGCAACCGCTCGCGGAGCTACACAAGACATACATCTATGAAATCGCCGATTACCTGGATCTTCCCGAGCAAATCCGCATACGCCAGCCAAGCTTCGAACTCTGGCGCAATCCCGCTGACGGCTCGGAACCGCGTGAGGTCGTGCGGGAAATAGACAAGATTCTTTATCTGCGCAAGGAAAAGAAGCTGACACCCAGCAAGATAAAGCGCGCCGGCTTTGCGCCCAGATTCGTTTCAGCTGTACTCAAGCGGCTCGACGAAGCCAAAGCGGCTCAGTAGTTAATCACCCAATTCACCCAGAGCAGCACTGCCAGTACTACAAGACCAACTATCAGGATAAGGTTGTGGCTTCGCCTGCGCTGCTGCAGTTCGTCCCGCGCTTCGCGTTTGGCGGTCAGCTGACTCCGGCTGCCTTCAAGACTGTCTCTCATCTCCTGAAGTTCCTGGGATTGTTTCACCGCCTCCTGGGGCGTGAGCCTCTCTCGAGTCATCTCCAGTAGCGTCTGCTCAGTGAGGAAGCTCTGCTCCTTCAGGGCTACGTCTTTTTCCAGAATCGGTATCTGCCCGTCCAGCGTGCTTATCTCCCGCTTCTCGGCGTGCAGCAACCCCAGTTGCCAAACCGCGATTACTACGTACGCGGCAATCAGAGCGATGTTCACCGCCAGCCGCAGATACCGATTCCTTTCATGGATCTCACTCATACGCCATCTCCACTTTATCATACAAGAAACAGGCCACTGAGTGCGACGGCTCACTACGTTCAGATACGAGTTCGGGCTCCGCATGGCGACAGAGTGGCATAACCAGGGGGCATCGCGCAGCGAACCGACAGCCCAATGGCAGGTTCACAGGCGAGGAAGCCTCGTCTGTGATCGGCGGCACCGACAGTTTCACCGCCGGGTCCGGCACTGGCACCGCTGACAAGAGCGCCCGGGTGTATGGATGCAGCGGGTGAGCGAATATGCTCTCGGTATCTCCCATTTCCACAATGCGCCCAAGGTACATGATCGCCACGCGTTCACATGCTGCGCGTACTACCGAAAGATCGTGTGCTATGAAGAGCATCGAAATCTGGTATGTATCACGCAGCTCCAGCAGCAGGTTTATTATCTGCGCCTGGATGGAAACGTCAAGCGCAGAGACCGGCTCGTCGGCAATGATCAGGTCCGGGCGAAGAATCAATGCGCGCCCAATACCTATACGCTGCCTCTGACCTCCTGAGAACTCGTGGGGATAACGTCCGGACGAGTCCGGCGGCAAGCCTACTTCATCCAGTATCTCCGCCACCCTCTCACGCCTTTCCTTCGCAGCCCCGATGTGGTTCACCAGCAACGGTTCCTGAAGAATGGCTCCGACTTTCATCCGCGGGTTAAGCGAGGATACGGTGTCCTGGAAGACCATCTGTATCCGGCGCCGGACTATGCGCTTCTTGTCCGTAGACAGACCTGCAAGGTTTTCCCCCTCAAAGAATATCTCGCCAGCGGTCGGACTCAGCAGGCCGGCTATCATCTTTCCCGTCGTTGTCTTGCCGCAACCGGACTCACCTACAAGACCCATTACTTCCTTCCGGGCTAGCGAGAAGCTTACGTCATCGACGGCCCTGAGTGCGACCTGCTTCGGAAAGAAACCTCGCCGCTGGACGAACGGGAAGTGCTTAACTAGACCTCGCACGTCCAGCAATTGAGTTGCCCTCGCCATAATCCCACGGGATTCTAGCATTCGCCGGGTGCCTCATGCCGGAAAGCCGTGGATTGCAGTATAATGACTTGCAGTCCAGCCAATCACGCTCACGTGAGGCAAGCCGCAATGAAGTTTGGGATTACATTTGTGCTAGCGATTCTCGCGGGCGCGTTCGCTTGCGCTTGCAGCGAGACGGAGCGCCCCAGCTATCTGCCGATAGCTGACGTGGGGCCGGTTCACGTAAAGAAGAAGCGCCCCTGGTACCACGATAAGCCCGTCTACGCAAGATCGCTAACCGACGAGCAAGCCAAGTCTGCGGTCACGAAGATCATGCGGTCGTTTGAGATGTCCCCGGAGTTCTGGGATGAGTGCCTGCCAGCAGAAGAGTTTATCCCTATGATTACTGAGCGCAAGTACGGGTGGACAGATGAGGAGTACGAGGAGGAGCTCCGGAAGGCGATTATGGGCATCTACACCCGCACGCAAGGACCCCCCGCCTACATTCGCAAAATCCGGGTTCCCGAGTTGAAGTACTGCGGACGATGCAAGCGGTACGAAACCCTTACCGATAAGGAAAGGCTCCTTCTGAAACGCTATTATCCCTTCAACGTGCTCCCAGAAGACGACCTCCAGTACTGGGAAAGCGACACAATGTTCACAGTGTTCGCAGCTCTAATGCGCAATTACTGGAAGAACCGCAGCAAGACAGTCCTCGAACGCACTGACCAGCTCTTCGTCGACTACTACGATATGCGCTACCTGCTCGACCCACGAAAGCGCATGAAGGGCCCGGAATGGGAGAGCTGGGTACAGAGATGGATGTGCGAATACACCAGCCCCGTAACAAACCGCGTTTTCGAGCCCTGGCACAAGGAGTTCTCGCCGGGAAACGGGTATTTCCGCCTGATCAACGAGGATGCCGTGGTGGACCAGCTCTGGCTGCAACTACCCGAGAAGAAACAGACGAAATTCCCTCGCCAGGACACCTATTTCATGTACTACCGGATATATGGAGAAACCCAGGTCGTCGCGGAGGGTTTCTACGCTGCCTATGTAGGCGCAGATCCGATAGAACGGGGCCAGCTTCGTGAGGAAGTGCAGGGGCTGCGTACCGAGAGCCGTGGAACCCCGCTCTTCCCAGGCACTTAGGCTGCCACCAAGCAAGCGTAGACTCACGCATACACAAACAGCACGCCGCCAGCGGCGCAGCGCCAGCACCAGAGCGCTCACAAACCCGGGGATGCCTTGTGCTAATATCAGCCTGTGCCTGATTTCGCGAACCTTTCACGTGTCCTTCAGCACCATCCTATAGTTGCCCCGGTTGGCCAGCTCGGATTGGACGCCCTCCTTGTCGGGGGCTTTATAAGGGATGCGTTGCTTGGCCAAACGCCCGCTGACGTGGACATCGTCCTTAGAGGGAACTACGATGCTGGTGTTTCGGCAATTGCAGACGCTCTGGGCAAGGGTGCTTTCACCCTGGGCGACCGTTTTCAGACACGCCGTTTTGCGCTCTTTCACGGGGCACTTGACATAACGCCTTTGCAGGGCGCCAGCTGGGAAGAGGACCTTCTGCGCCGGGACTTCACGGTCAATGCAGTCGGGCTTCCTTTTGAGCGCCTAGCTGACGAAGACATAGCTGGTGCACTGATCGACCCTTCCGGTGGGCTGGCGGACCTAGAGCGACACCGGATCGTTGCCGTCGCCGAGAACAATCTCCTGGCGGATCCTCTGCGCATCCTGCGCGCCTACAGGTTTACGGTTCAACTGGGATTCGAGATAGAGGAAGTAACGGCATCTTTGTTTAGGCTTCACGCGGACGCAGTCAGTCAAGCCGCCAGCGAGAGGATCCGCGAAGAGCTGTTCTTGATGCTGCGACAGCCTCGTGCCCACGCCGGGCTGGTGGCCCTCGACAAGGCGGGCGTGCTGACAGCTCTCTTCCCGGAAATTGAGCCGATGCGGCACTTCAAGCAAAACGACTTCCACCACCTACCGGTGCTTGCGCACAGCCTCGAAGCAATCCGAGAGCTGGAGCATATCCTCAGCACCGGGGATGGCCTGGCTGATGACGTGCGCGATAAGGTGCTTGCGGAGATGCGCGAGATTATCTCGCCGCCCGCCACACGGGCATCCCTCATTAAACTCGCACTGCTCTTCCACGATCTCGGCAAACCCGGGACTGCGCAAGTACAGGAAAACGGCAAGCTCACTTTTTACGGGCATCAGCAGGCAGGACGTGAGATCGCCGAGCCCGTACTCGAAAGATTGCGCCTTTCAAGCTGGGAGCGGGATGTGCTGCTCCTGCTCATTGAAGAGCACCTCCGGGTGGGCTTTTACTGCAATGAGCCGCAGCTGACAAAGAAGCTCATATACCGTTTTCAACGCAAGCTCGGCGATGCTGTCACGATGAGCTGCATTCATGCGCTGGCGGATGCGAGAGCGACCCGCGGACCGGATGCGGGCGAGGGCTTCCTCGAAAAGCACGAAGAGGTGGTAAACGCGATCCTCTGGCATCACTATTTCAGCGAGGAGATAGTGGAACCGATACCGATGCTTATGGGCGATCAGATTATGGTGGAGACCGGCCTGCCGGAAGGCCCCCGCATTGGGATTTTGAAAGAAGCGCTGCTCGAAGCGCAGGTTGAGGGAACGGTGCAGAATGTGAACGAAGCGAAGGCCTTCGTGCGGAAACACGCCGCCGAGGGCTTCGAGACGGTATAATCAAACAGAGGCAGTCTATATGATGGTCTTTGAACCAAGAGTAGTCGTTGCCTGGTTCGCCACCTTTTTCGCGCTCTTTTTCGGCTTCCTCCTGATAGGTTTCTTCATCCCGGCGCTGGCCACGGTTGTCATCTTTGGCGCGGTCTTCGCCGCCGCCTACAACTTGTACATGGAGATGCCCGGCCGCAAAGAGGAGAATGAACGTTTCATCCGTAAGTGGAGGGCGAATTTGGAAAGGCGCTGGGCTGAACGCCCAACAGTAGTTCGCTCGGTGACCTATTACATACGAATGGCGCCTTTTGAGCCAAGCGCGGCAATCGCTCTGCTGGTAGCACTCGTAGTACTTATCCTGGTCATCGCGCTTCTGACTATCTACCTCCCTTCTCTTATCATCGTCCTATCCGAGTTGCGCTGATATAATTAGCGCGCTGATATGACCGACATAGGCTGCGATCTGCACTTCCATTCAACACACTCAGACGGACGCTACAGCCCCTCGCAACTGGCACGCCTTCTGAAAAGGCGCGGTATTCGCGTCGCCGCACTGACCGATCACGATACTTTTGGGGGCAGCCTAAAGTTCTTCGAGGAAGCGCTTCGCCTTGGCATCGTCGCGATTCCTGCGCTCGAACTGACCACGTGGCTCGAAACCGGCGGCGCAGGTGAAGAAGTCCACATTCTGGCGATGGGTCTGCGCATTGACGAGAAGCTTGCGCATGGGCTCGCGCAGATTAAGCAGCAGCGAAACGAGTTGCAGGTGAGAATCTGCGAGCGGCTGCGCACCGAGGGTTACAGCTTCGACTTCGAACGACTCCGGCGGAGAGCAGAGCCGGACCCGGTCATGGTGGTCCACTTCGTCTGGGACTATATGTTGCGACGCCCATTGTGGTCGGCCATAGGCCTGGCCACAGGCGGCGTCAGGCGCTGGTTCGACCGTTTCGAGAAAGACACTTATGGGCCCGGTGGCAAGGCATACCTGCCACCGCCGCTGTCGTTTACTGAGGGAATCGCTTGGGCAAGGCGCCACGGCGCGCTGGCGGTTGTCGCCCACCCAGGAAAGATCGCGTCCTCAAAGGTGAGAGAAACCGCCCTCGCCGCCGACATTGACGGCATTGAGACATTCTATAAAGGGCAGGAGACGATGAAAGACGAACTGCTTCGGCTCGCCAGAGCACGCGGGCTCGTCACCACAGGTGGTAGTGACTACCACGGGTATTCCGGCCCGCCCTATTCGGGCTGGAAGATGCCGCAGGAGAACGTTAACGACCTGCTGCAACGATTGGGGCTGGCCCGCGTCTAGCGCGGGAGCCTCTCGGTCGGGAACTTCAGCCCTGGACAGCTTGTGCGTGACCCTCTCACTTCGCGGTGCAGCATAATTCGAGCCCTGGGATAGTGGCGGAGCAGTAAGCGGAGGAGTCCCGTGAGCGACTCCATCTGGGCATCAGTTGGCTCAGACCGGTTGAAGTCACCCACAAGACAGATGCCTACACCATCGAGGTTCGCCCCTCTCGCGTGGTAGCTCACTGTCGTGAGCGCATTAGTCTTGAAGATTACGCCGTCGGGCGAGACCACGTAGTGGTAGCCAATGCCGGGCCATCCGCGTGCGTGGACGTGATGCCAGGCGAAGGACTTCGGCGTGCCGCCGCGCGTGCCCGAATGATGCACAATGAGCTTATCAATGCTGCGCAGCGGCCTTGTTGCGTACTTCCTCGAGCGGCTGTGTGCCAGTTCGTCGCGGATGTCGACAATTCGCATCCACTCACCTTCCGCCGGCCTCGCGCCCACGGTTGAACTGCACAACCAGCTCGCTGTTGCGCTGTATGGCCGTGCCCAGGCCTGAGAGCTCCCGCGAGACGCACTTCGCGGACTGCTCACCGCTCTCCTTCAACTCGCGCAGCGCTGCGAGGAACTCGCGCCTTTGCTCCTTTAGTTCCGCAAGGAACGCTTGGCGCTGCTGCCCGTTTTCCCTGGTCAGCGAGGGTATGATCACCCTCACAAGATACCAGGCGAAGAAGAATGCCAAGCCTCCGCCTACGCCAAGGTTCCCAATGATGATTGGCCACTGCTCCATAGCTAGGGCTTGCCCACGACAACTACCGCTTCAATCAGAAGATTGAGCAGGCTGTCTCGCAGATCATCCTTGTAGCGCTCACGGAAGCGTCTGAACACTTCACGGCGGGCTTCATCGCCAGCCAGACCCTCGGCGCGCACTTCGGCGACGATGGCCATAACGAGTTCAGCTTCCACCTCGTAGATGGCGAACAGTAGATTGAGAATAAACACAAGTATCTTCTTGCCAATTCGCTTGAGCTCCATGCTCTCCTCCTTGTAGTGAGCGGCTAGTCTGCCGCGAGTTCTATCCAGATAATAGCGGTGCACTCAGCGCTAAGAGCCGAGTCGGGTATTGACGCGGGAAGCTCAGTGGCGCTTCCGCTCTGGTAGATACCCGAGCCCGGGTAGTGAGCGCCGGGGGCTTCACACACTCCAAACCTGTAACCATCCGATCCCGAGTACTTGTAGAGAAACGCCAGGAAATGCTGCCCCATCGGCAGGAGGACACTCGAGTCCAGAGCGAACCTGTGGACGTTTCCCGTGGCAACCTGACTGAAATCGTTGAAACAGGGCGCTCCGAAGTGAGCCTCGCGCGTGAAGCCGTCATCACTTGCGTTGCGCTTGTACACTGCAACTTCGATAAGCGACACCTGGTCGTCCGGGGCACCGTCGCGTTCTATCTGAAGGTAGTACGCGGCAACCTGCATACTCCCCGGCAGCTCTATCGGGTGCAAGTAGATGCGACTCCCCGTCAACGAAGCCGCAGTCGCGAGGGCAAGGGGAGTTCGCGGATTGGGACAGTACCTAAGGCGCGGAGCCGCCAGCGTAATAGTGTCAGTGGACTGGCTGGCCACAAGCCCATCGCCACCAGCGATGTCAACATCCCCTTCTATGCCATCTCCACCGGGGACTGAAAGACTGCTCACTCCCCCGAGTTCGAAGTCATCGCCGCCACCCGGACCGCCGAAGTAGGTCGCACGTGCCTTCAGCTCGCTGTCCATGCCGGTGATGCGCCTTTTCTGCGCTGCAAGGCGCTCATCCACCAGGGACTTCAGAGTCTGCGGAAGGCTTACATTCTTGGTCATCGCAGAACCTCCGCGTTGTAGTCTGTTCCGAAGATGCGCGTACGAGTTGGCGTGAGTTCCACGCGCTCCACGAGGAACGCCTGATCATCGCCTGTTACAGGATGGGTGCAGGACACCGTGTCGCCGACACGAACTGTAGGATCGGCGATACACACGGCTTCGTAGCCAAGGTAAGCGTAGAGTGACTCTTCAAGCAGGTCCCGTGCGAGCTTCAGTGCTTCGCTTTCCGGTAGTTCATCTCCGACTTCAACCGTGAGCACTTGCGGCCCCGCGCCGTCTGTCTTCTCGAGCAGCTCCGGATAGTAGTAAGGCTCACCAGGATCAGTCCCCTGCACAGCCGCTTCCACAACGAAATCGTCTTCGCCAAAGATGCGTATCTCGTTTAGCGCCAGGCCTGGATCGCTTTCGTTGCTCACGCCGTCCTTGGCCGGCTTCACGCGAACCTTAACGTAGCGCATCCTCCGCATTGTCAGATTGGTCAGCAGCGCTTCAGCCAGCGGCGGAAGCAGCAAATGCGCATCAGGCGAGACCCGCTCGTAATCTATGTCGTCGGTGCTTCCCAGAATCTCATAGCCGTAGCTGAACTTGCTGTTGGCTGACTTCTGGCTGTTAACGTTCTTGGAATTGGAGGCGACGATTCCTACAGCGCTGACCCGTGGTGGCTGTCCGTTCTCGTCCAGCCCCAAGTCGTACTTGGCAAAGTCGTAGAATTCGTACGAGTATGGCGCATCGTGACGCCCGAATCCCCGATTGCTGTCACCATCGCAGGTCAGAGCAACCGAGCCCTCGCCGAAGTGCTTCTCATTGCCGTTCCATTCGTATTTCTCGCCGACGCCAGCCTGCAGGTCTGTGACCGTCGCGTCAAGGGCGAGATTCAGCGGATTCGTGCGGACACCATGCACAACGACCCGCGTGTAAATGCGCTCTCTTGTGCGGCTTCGCGCAAACGACGAAACGTTGATGAGTGACCGCGACGGCGTCTCCTCCTGCTCCAGTAGTCTGTGCGTGTACTTGCCCGCTTCACTGTCATAGTGGAAGCAGTAGTTGCGTGGCAGCCTGTCGGCAATCCTGGAAACGCAGTCCGAAGTACGCCCATCCCCGCGCTTCCATTCAAGCACATGCAGGTCGACGTCTATGTCGGGCAGGCAGAGTTCACCTACAGCCGCCCCCACACCGCCATCGTCATTGGGGAATTGAAGGCCCACTGCCACAGCCTCCGCCGCGTCACTAGTAGCCTCGATATAGCAGCGAACGCCACTGACCACAGGGGATGCCGGCAGCGGGTCAAGGAACTTCACCACGCCACTCATCGGATAGACGCGATAGAAGTCAGGCGAGACCTCACTCCCGTCTTCGTACACCCTGATGTCTCCAGGCCTCCAGGCGCGCCTTTTCCCTTCACTGGAGAAACCCAGAGGTGTAACGTTGGGGTCAAAGCCATAGGTGTGGTCGTCGAACTCGCCAGCGAGAGCTGTGAGCGGTGCGTTTTCAATCTCGTCTGTTCTGTCGCCTTCTATCTCCACAGCACAGACGGTGCGCGATAGCTTTAGAGCATGGTCGCGCGCAAATACGCGGATGTACGCGCCATCTTCACGGATTTCTGTTACGAACCCGCGAAAGAGCGTTTCGCTCTCCCCTGCCACCTCACATATGAGCTTGACTTCCGAAAACAACGCCAGGACGTTCTCGGGGTCAAGCTCGGCGAAGTGCGCGTTGTCGCTAGCGGGGATTGTGAACTCCAGTGATGCGGCAAACTCGGTCCGGTCGTTGATCAGTACGAAGCCATCGCTGGCCAGTTTCAGCTCGATCCAATCGCCGCCTTCAGGATGCGAATTGCGCGCAAGAAGCGTGTAGCAGACCTGCTTGTTAAGCTGCTGAAGGTGCTGGCGGGCAGTCTCCGTGAAACCCATCAGTTCCTTCCCCGCCAGATTACGCTGCCGAGCTGCCCATAATCAATGAAAACGCCGTCGTCGAGAATCAGCGCGGCAATCCTGATTGTCTCCCGGGCTGCCAGCTCGCTTATGTCCTCGTCGGCAAGGAGCGCGGGCGAAGCTTCAGTAAGAACCAGGCTGTATGCCAGACCTGTGCTCTCAACAAACGCTGTGACGGTGCCACCCGACTCGAGGTACTCCAGGCATCGTTCCCGAAGCGTTCCCACATTAACGCCGGTTACCCCAAGCTGCGCCGGGGGAAGAGTGATGTGCGCTATTACCGGATAGCGCTCGCTTGCGAAATTCACCTTGTGCACATTTCCTGCAAGATCGGTGGCGACTGCGAAACCCACGCCATGCTCCGTCTCCAGTGCCAGCGGAAACACATCTATCGTGTCGTCAACCGTAGGGCCAAACCAGAGTCTCAGCATCTACTTCTCCTCCGCGATTGAACGTGCCAGCATTCCCACAAGCTCCCGCTCAAGCCGGTCATCGCGCTCTGCACCCGGCGGAATGAGACGCGTGCGCTCAGCGAAACGGGGGAAGCCTCCGTACGGACGCTCTTCCACCTCCGGCAAGTCAAGCCTGCGTCTTTTAAAGAGCCTGGTGATGGCAGCGAAACCTGCGTCCAGCAGTGCCAGCGCTCCGCCGCCCACAAGGCTGGCCAGCAAGCCGCCACCCAGCTTGCTGGCGAGCAGCTTCTCCAGACGCCGGCCCGCAGCTCGCTCCACCTGTCGCACCGCTGTTCGCACCACGACATCTAGGCTTTCGCCGCCCGCAAGCTGATAGCCCGTCCTGCGTGCCAGCGATTCAAGGCTTATGCCGAATAGGGAGTCAATGCTGGGTCCGCGCAGGCCACCTGAGCGTAAGGTTTCCCCGGAACTTCCAGTGACCCGAGCCCACAACTCACCCAGGCGCTGCGAGAGTTCTCCGACGCGCAGCGCCAGGTCGTCCAGCTCTTCTTGCGTGTTGTCCTTGAACAGCAACGACATATCAGTCACCAAACATCCGTGAGAACAGTGCAGCGTCGCGACTCGGCGACTCGCCAAGCCGCTCTTCTGCTTCGCCATCTTTCACGCTTTGGCTGAGTTCGTCGAGCAGCATCGCAGCATCCGCCGACGTAAGACGGTGCATGACTTCCGTCGGAGTCATCCCAAGGGCGAGCGCCAGCTTTGCGACAAGCCTCGGGAGTTCGTCCTTCAGCAGTAGACCCCAGCCGGCAAGTGCCAGTTCAGACATCGCTCACCCCGTCAAGCCACGGCTTGAGTTTCTGTGGGGGCAACCGGGAGAACTCCTGCTCCCAGGCTTTGAGCAAGACTTGCACTGCATCCGCCGGTGCAAACTCAGAGAGCACCACGTCCGACGATTCACCTGTCAGTAACGAAAGCGCCTCGGCCAGTTCCTCGGGACTCCCATGGATTACCTTGAACAGCGCGGGAACCAGCGGCAGTTGCCTGAGCTGATCCCACCCGACGCGTTCTATCATCCCGCCGGCAAGGTCAAGTAGTAACAGAGCGCGGTGAAGGTTCAGTGGCCGCACACGAACGATGCGTCCGGAGCGCAGGGCAATCCGCGCGCCGGGACCCGCCAGCGGGAGATGAGATAACCGCTGCCTGATCCGCCTTAAGACATCGCCTACGAGTACGCTCATGGGCGATTCTCCATCCTTGACATCATCTCGCCGTAAAACCTGACATATCCGAATGGCGAGTCGGGATGTGAGTCATCCGCCAGGCATCTGCCGATAAGTGGCACGTCAACCAGGTCTTCCGTTCCCGTGGCCAGCACGCCAGAAGCGTCCAGCTCCACTTGCCTTAGAAGAAGGACCATGAAGCTCTGACCGTCAGGATAGCGATGGACGGCTTCCAGCTTTGCCGTGACAGCGCTGGAATGCGCCAGTGGGACCTCGCGACCTTCAGGATAGTCGGTCGCGTACAAAACCTTGAGCAGTTGGCCTGGCTCAATGTTCCCGCTTGAGATGAGAGAGAACTGCCGATTCGCCCAGTCCGAGCTGTAGTCAACATCTTCAGTGTACAGAATGGAGCTATCCGCGCTTTTCACAAGTGGCGCAATGTGGGGAACGAAGCGTATTTGCGATGGCCGCTGTTCATAGAGCCGTATGTAGTCGGTTACCCCGAGGTTGGCGGCGGTGAGGTGAGTGTTGGCGCCGCCCGCGAAGAAGGACACAGCAGCCGGGCTCAGCTCTTTGAAGCGCACTTCCAGCGTGAGAGCGCGACGAAGGGGCACGAGGTGCCGTGCCGCCAGCTCTCCAGCTACAGACTGCTCTACGGCCAGGCGCTCGACCACCTTGTGCAGTGTAAGTCCGACGGCGAGACCCATGTGCTGGTCATTCAGATAGATCTCAGAGTCGCCGAGTGTGAGTGCATAGTAGTTCGTTGACATAGCCCCTCCTCAACTCATGGGCAGATTCAATGCAAGCGCAGTCGCTTGCACGACGTGCACGGCCAGTTCAGGGTGGTCTTGCAGGTGTAGCTCCCGGCTCGTGATGTCGCGCAAAGCGACATAGTCAATCGGATCGTCAGCAGGTTCGCGCGGATAGAAGTACCGGGGAATCGTGAAGCCCGGGCCGGCTGAACGCAACACTGTCAGCGCTACAGTTGCCAATCGACGTGCAATATGGGTCATGTCGCCGGACGCCAGGCAGTAGATGGTGAAGCGCGCACCGCTGAGTAAGCCTTTAGGCCGCACACTCGCTTCTCGCTGCTCTCGCCATACGACGCGGAAGCATGGAAAAGCTGCGTCCTGTTCCTCTGTAAACGCGATCTCACCGTAACTAGCGAGCTTGTCGGCAAGCCAGAGGTTAACACTGTATATGGTGTAGAGGATCACGCGATCAGCCTCCTTGCCAGCACGAGTTTGAGCGGCTCCAGGCCAAAGACTACCGGGGACTGCATCCGCACGACCTCCCATTCGGCGCCTTCGAAGTAAAGATGGCTTCCAATCTCCACTGGATTGCTGCCGTGAATGACTAGTTTCTTAAGGCCAACCTGATCCCGATAACCCGCGAGGACCTCACGTAGACCCTCCCCGCTACCGCTGTCAGCACTGAGCACAAGCGGCGTGGGTACAAGCTCCGTGTCCTCATATGGCCCAATAGGAGGCTCGCCCGCTTCCGGCAGACCGCCCGAAAGCTCGCGCGTCCGCAGGAAGACCGGCGTGCGGCTTCCGCCAAGATGTCGCAGTAGCTCGCTGAATACCCTTGATAGTTCTTGCTTGGCCATTTCAGTGCGGGTAGTCTTCCCTCAGCGGCACAGGCATCCGGTAGCCACTGGATAGCTGGTCGATCTCCGCTTGCAGACGTTCGCAGACCTTCGTCAGGTCTATGCTCATTCCTGAGAGGTTCGTGCGCAGCGCCAAACGCGCTCGAGCTGCCCGGACCAGGCCGAGGAGCTCAACAAGTACGGACCGCAGGTCTACCAGATATGTCTCAACAGTCACCGCTGCGTCTTCCACCGACAGCATATTGAAGATCACGCGTCCTCCGTACGTGTCCACAATGTCATCCTGCGTAGGTGCATAGCTTACGCCGTCAATCGCCAGCGCATAAGCGTCGTCAAGCCAGTTCCCGACACCCGCGTAATACGCGCCGTCGACATTTACCAATCGCCTCAGGCGTATCCGCAGAAGACCTGCGTTCAGCTCCTGATAGTCCACGCCATTCTCAGCGAGGTGCTGCGCAAGACACTTCGTGACCTCGTGCTGAACGTGAATCGACAGTAGCGCTTTGAGTTCTTCATCTGAGAAGAGTGGATCAGTCTCGTTGCGCTCGCCGCAAAAGACCCGGATGTATTCGAGGTTGGTGTTCATGGTTCTACCTGTTCGCAGTACGATGGGGCAAGTTTACGGACTTCATAGCCCTCGGCCGCAAAGCGCACCGCGGCTACCGCGCCGACCTGAGATACGCCGTTCTCGAACCAGTGTCCCATCTGTGGACCGGTGTAGCGACGGTTTCGCAGCGTCACTTCGAAAACGCTTTCGTCCAGGTCCAGGGCATGCACGAGCTCGTCGAACATCTGGCGGCTTTCCGCCTTAGAATGGCTGACAACCGTGCATGCCAGACGCACATAGCCGCGGGTACGCTCCATGGTCATAGCCTCGCTACTGGTGAATGCCCCGCAGACGTGCAGCGGACTTCGGGTTGAAGAGGGCAAGCCCGACATACCACTCGATCAACGTGCGATAGACCGGTGGATTCGCGATGAGCCCCATGTCCTCAACCTGGATGCCGCCGTTGCTCAGGCCGCAGACGAACTCATCAGCGCCGAATCTCGCCGCATAGATGCTTGAGCACTCCGTTTCGGTGCCTACTGTCTCGTCGAATCCCAGGATGTCCTCGTCGTTGTTGTCCTTGTCCACAACCTTGACGGGGATGCCATCGTAGTACGTGTGAACCTTGCCCCCGTCGTCCATCTCGACAACGATCAGCTCAGTCTCCCGCCCAAGCTGTACCAGCTTGCGACGGTTGGCCTTGCTCAGATAGATCACGTCCGGGCCTCCCCAGACTGAATCGATTAGCTGGTCAATGTACGCAAGCGAGAGCACATCACCGTTACCACCGCCATCATCGGCAGTGGAAACCTGGTCGCCGGTGAGTCGCTTCTGAAGACCGTCAAACGAGTTCGGGTCGACAGAACTGTCACCTTCGAAGAACTCCCGGGTGAAGGCCAGCGCAAGCGACTTAACCTTCAGGCGAGTCTGCAGTGCGCGCAGGTCGTTGATCGAGCCGCGCACCTGCTGCAGGTACCGGTCCACGTCCACAACGCCACCGAAGATAACCAGTGATTCACTGGCATCGGTGACCGTGCCTGTGCTCTCGGTGTAACTCGAGTTCACAGCGCGGAACTCCACGTCGGGCAATGTACCTTCCAGGTTGTAGCGGTACGAGTTACCTTGTACATCCATAAACGGAAGATCTTGCAGGACCGGGGAGTACTCGCCGAACGTTTCAATGACGCCACGGCGCAAGTAGTCAGTTTCCAGTTTGGCTGCCTCAGCCAATGTCAATGCCATTTTTCTCTACCCTCCTAAGTGTGGGGTGAGCGCACACCATAGCCAAGCCGCAGATAGTCGCTGGCGGAGAGGTGCGTATGCCCGGTCTCCACCCTCGGACTCTCCCGTCGCGCGGGGAACGCTTCCGCGACGCGCTTCTCGACTTCACTCCGAACGAGTTCCGCGATAATTGCGTCCGTCGGGGTTTCCCGCTCCGGCTCAGTCTCTTCAGTCAGAGCTTCATCTGACGGCTCGTGGTGTGCGCCCGTATCTGTTTCGTTTTCTTCCAGCTTCTCGTTGATCTCCATCGTCTCTTCCACTTCGGCCTCCTAGTGTTCGTCGAGCTCAATCTGGCCAGACTCGGCCGCCAGCAGTTCTCTGCGTAGGCGCGTTAGTTTCTCCTGCTCGGTGAACTGTAGATCGGGTGCATAGATCAGGCACGGCCTTGCGGTTTCCACCTCTTCCTTTGGGATGAGCCCCAGTTTGACTCCGGCGTCAAGCACGAGCTCCAGGAAGTCCTCCACCGAGCGACCGATCTCCCGCCTCTTCGCCCGCGCAGCGTTCAGCAGCGGTTCGTAGAGTATCGACAGCGCGAACCCTGACATTGCGCCCACGCTGGTCAGCTTGTCCGGACTGAGCATCACGACGCCGGTCAGGTCAGTGAGCGCCTGCTTCAGTTCGCTGATGTGAGACTGCACCGGTGCCAGATCGCTGTCGTTGATTAGGTACTCCAGCTCCGCGTTGTCGCCGATGACGCTGACTATCTGCGTGTCGTCCAGCTGATCGCTGACGAGCCGCCCATTTATGTTTTTAAGGATGGCGTTCATCGTGCGCGAGATGTTGCGCGAGCGTTGAGCCATCTTCCAGTTCACGTCGTCAAGCAGCGGCGTAAGGTCCGCAAGCTCACTTACGCCGAACTTCACGCCGAGTTGCGGACGGTTCCTGACGTGCACCGCGGGAATCCGCCCGAACGGGTGCGACACTTCTCGCTCGATTACGAGCAGCGGCTCTCGCTCCGGCAATACATGCGACAACAGCGCAGGCAATAGCCGCTTCCCCGCAGGCTCTGACAGCGCCTCGTCGCGATAGTAGACCACGCGGTCGGGATGCAGCTCCTCTCGATGGATCGCGCGTGCACCCGCGTCGTCATAGTATGTAAACTCTTCCCTGATGAAGCGGACCTCCGCCAGGTCACGTGGGCTGTGCTCGAAATCGAATTCCACGGCGGGGATTACCGCAAATGTGAGCGGAAAGTCGCCGCCTGCCGTATGCTGCAACTTCAGGAGAACGTTCCCGAATAGCAGCGCTTCCCTCGCGACAGGAGTCAGCCTTGACAGGAATCGGGAGATACGGATGAAGTCCGCGAGGAAACGTTCGGACACAGTCTCCGAGCCTTCACTCACCACCTCAGCGTTAGGCCGCATTCTCACGCCGACCGCACGGTCGAAGCTGAACGACGCCAGCCGGTCAATCAGGAATCGCGCGTAGTTGATGTAGATGTCCGGCGGCGATACGCTTGTCGCATAGCCGTTTCCACTAGCCCACTCTGCGGGATGCCGGTAGACGTCCCCACTGTAGTAGTGGGCGTACAACCTCAACTTCGCCATCCGGGACTGCCGCTCTTCGCGCCCAGCCGCTGTATCGATATAGCCTCTCGACTGGCTAGTTTCGGAGACTCTTCGCAATTGTCGCAAAAGCGTCATCGTCATAAATCCATTCTTTACCCAACCATCCCACCCATCCGAATCACACCGTCCATTTACATTATAGCAGGTTTTGGCGAAAAGCGGACACCTATTTGGCCACTTTCGCTAAATAATGGCAAATTAGCTTTGTCGACCTGCAAGCTCAATCAGGGCAGCACATTGACTGTTACCCGTCTCATCGTTAACATTGACCTGCTATGGATTTTGCTCTCCTACCCAAACGCATTCTAGTTGTGGACGACGAAGAGATAATCCGCGATGTTATCTCCAACAAGATCCAGAAATCACTCGGATATGAGGTTGTTGAGGCAGGAAACGGTGTGGAAGCGCTCAAGCACGTTGAGGAGGCTATTCCTGACCTCATTGTCACCGACATCAAGATGCCCGAAATGAGCGGCATCGAGTTGTTGGGTGAGATCCGCAAGCGCCGCCTGAATGTGCCCGTGATTATCCTGACTGGCTACGGCACAATGGAAGATGCGATTTCAGCCATCCGGCTTGGTGCAAAAAGCTTCATTAAGAAGCCGTTCGACATCAATGAGGTCATATCGCTCATCGAGAACATCTTCACGGTGCATCAGGAGACGGCGGATGTACAGGAAATCGTCCCATTTGTCCGCAGCCAGAGCTTCACCATACGCGTCCCCACCAACTACGTGTATCTTTCCAAGGTGATCAACTACGTCTTCGCTTCCGTTCGCGACTGCTGGGAGATGGAGGGAGGCCAGCTCAACGATATCAAGGTGGCGCTTTACGAAGCCTTGCTGAACGCCTTTGAGCATGGCAATCTTCAGGTGGACAAGCGCGTGAAGGAAAGCTCCCTGATTCTCGGCCACAGCGTCTATCGCAAGTACCTGCTCGAGCAGATGGCTGAAGAGGAAAACAGGAAGAAAACTATTACCGTCTTCGTCTCGATCGATCCGCTCCGCGTTGAGGTCCGAGTGCTCGACGAAGGATCCGGGTTCGACCACTCCTCCGTAAGCGAGCATCTCGACCCGGAGTCCTTTATGAAGACGTATGGACGCGGACTTTTTTTAATCAAGAGCCTGATGGATGAGGTTTCCTTCAATGAGCGAGGCAATATGGTGACGTTCCTCAAGTATCGTCCTCGCGCTGCCGAGGGTTCCCGGGAAGAATGAGACTGACAAAAACCAGCCAGCGTTGACCGAAACAGGCTATCCACTTCTGAAGAAGAAGTAGATCATCAACACAACCAGCAGTGCCAGAATGAAGTTCAGCACAGCCGTAAGTGTCCTATCCAGGCGTAGTTCCGGGCTGACGCGAAAGACCTGATCAGCGAAGCGCATGGCCATTTCACGCTTCAGAAGCGGACGGTGGCACTTCGCGCAGATGAGGTTCTTCGGGTTGTTTGGAGTGCCGCAGTCAACGCAGTAACAGGTGTCACCTATCCCCTGAACCGGTGCAGCTTCGTCCTGGTCTTGCCTGGCTGCAGATGCCACTGTGCTCTCCGCTACCGGCACTTTTGCGTCCACCGCCAGCAGGTCCTGCTGGAAGTTGTGCGCATCCTGGTAGCGCTCTTCCGAACGCTTGTGCATTGCCCGCGCCAGCACCTGATCCATCGCTTCCGGTACTTCCTCTGTGTAGTGTGATGCCGCGGGCGGCGTGAGATTCACCACGTTGTACATAATGGCCGTGATGCTCTCACCATCGAATGGCTTGTGCTTCGTCGCAAGCTCGTAGAGAACTACACCAAGTGAGAAAAGGTCGGAACGTGGTGTTACCTCCCCCCCGCTCACCTGCTCAGGGGACATGTAGTTCGGCGTACCTACAACCGTTCCTGTACGGCTGATGGTGGCATCGGTCAGGATGCGTGCTATCCCGAAGTCCGCAAGTTTAACCGTCCCTGAAGGCAGCTTCACGATGTTCGCGGGCTTGATGTCCCGGTGGATCACGCCTGCACGATGGCACGCGTCAAGCCCTGCGAGGACCTGGACTCCTACGTCGACTATGTCCTCAACCGTAAACGACACTCCCATCGCGAGCAGTTCTTTCAGGTTTGGGCCATCAAGGAACTCCATCGCGATGTATTCCTGTCCCTCGTGGGTGCCGACCTCGCGGATCCCAACGATGTTTGCGTCCTCGATCGTCGTTAGAATGTTGGCCTCCTTCTGGAAGCGCGCGAGCAGTTCGTCACGTTGCTGATCGGATAGGCTTGTGTCTGGATAGAACGCCTTCAGGGCGACGATTTCTTCGTCGCGCACATCCCGAGCACGGTACACCTTACCCATCGAGCCCTGCCCGATGAGTTCCAACAGCTCGAAATGCGCGATCCGTTCGTGCTCCACGTTAAAGGATTATAGCTCAGGAGGTGCTGTCGCGGTGCTCATTCAGACAGTATGCTGGTTAGCGCCTTATCAATAAGCTGAACTGCCACGTCTGGCTGAAACTCCATGGAATCATAGATCGCCCTGAGCTCCTCTTCGGTCAGGTCTTCTGAGATAAGGATCACGTAGATGCCCGTCTCACCGAGAGGAAGATCAAGAAAACGCTTCCCGTCCTTGCGCCATGTTTTCTGAAACTCCTTGCGGAACCCCTCATGCCGAGTTTCGAAGACCGAGACCAGCTGCACATCCGCCACGTTGATTAGTTCAATGTGATAGAGCAGACGACCCGAAAAGTATAGCGGCGTTACCGATTCTATGACGAATCCCTCGGGAAGTTGGCTGGGAAGCGCCGGAAGGAAATCGCCAGTGCCGGTTTCCTCCATATCGCGGAACTCATCCAAGGACTTCTGGTGATGGCGTTGTTGTGGCAGCCGTCTCTGGAAGATCCTCAATCGTTCACGCTCACCTTCGGCTATCTGCGCAGCAGGGCCGAAGACCTGGAAATCTGACGGCGCTGCGAAGAAGCCTAGTGCAAAGCCTCCCGGTGCGACGGCTTCCACATTACTCAATACCACCTTGAATCCCAGCTCCCCCTTCTGTCCCTCCGCTGTAAATACTCTGAGCAGTTCATCTTCGGCGTCAAACACCGCAGAGAAGCCTTTTACCCCCGCAAAGCCACTTAGAACGTACGACGCTCGTCCTTGCCGATACTCCTCCGTGAGAACTAGTTGCTTCTCCTGCACCGCACGCCCCAGACAGCTGGCGATCAGGATAAAGATGGGCGACAGCCTGCGCCCCCTCATAACAAGCGCCCTTCGCTCGCGCGGGAACACGCGTGTGCTGGTCCGCCCATCCTCCAAATAGTAGCCTATGAGCTCCTCGCCCTCATAGTACTCCAATCTGAAATGGTTGGGCGGCTGCCTATAAAGACGACCGGTCAGGCTTTCGCTCTCCTTCCCGACAACCTTAAAAACGACATCGGCCTTGAAGCTGGACTCCATAAGCGTACGCAACAGGCGCTCGGCCGTCTCGGTTGCCTCCCCGGTGATTGCAGCCACAGGCTGTACGAAAACCAACAGCGCAAAAAGCGCTGCTGGAAGCAGTTTCAGCCAGTTTTCTTTCATGGCTCTCAAGGATTTCACCAATATGCACCTTCTCGTCTACTCTTCCTCTGCTGCAGGCTCCTCCTCATCTTCCGCGTTCTCCTCGGGCAGCTCCTTATATAGCGCCTCATCGTCCTCTTCACCACCAAGACGCTGAACGATCTGCTCAAATTCCGGTGTCCACTCACCCCGCACCTTCAGCAGTTCACGCGCCTCTTCGTGCCGCCCCACTACAAGCTCGGTGAAGCTGCCGTAGCCATTCGCGTCTGGCGAGCGCGACACCACAACAGGAGCCGGTGCAACATCAGGCAAGCTCTTATAAATCCCCGGAGCCGACGGGCGGACAAGCAGAGTCCCACCTAGCATGACCATCAGGGCAATCACAGCCGCCGCTCCAGCGTAGGCGTAACTCCATCTCCAGATTACACGTCTCCGGCGACGCTGGTTGATCTCAGCCATTGTCCGCGTTGCCAAGAAACTCGAGGTTACTTCGGGTTCGAGTTCCGACAGCTTAGACTTCACGTCGATCTGCAGAGTATATTCCCGACGACAGTCCTCGCATCCGTCCAGATGCGACTGCAGCTTCTCGCGCAAATTGTCATCGGCAATCTCGCCGTCCGCCAACGCTCCCAACAAGGTTCTCACTTCGGCGCAATTCATGATTCCTCACCCATATAGGCGAACTCTCCAGTGAATATTACTCTGAGTTTCCTTCGCGCATAGAATATTCGAGACTGCACAGTGCCTAGGGGCACGCTCATAATCTCCGCAATTTCCCTGTAGCTCAATCCCTCTATATCGCACATCACCAGGATCTCACGCTGCTCCGGCTTCAGTTGTACCAGCGCGTTCCACACGGTTTCACGCGTTCGTTGCCGCTTCAGCTCTTTCTCCGGTGTATCCGGATCCACATAGTGTTCTGTATGGCATTCCTCCACATCCGTGGTCTCCAGCTTGCGTTTCCGCAACATGTCCCGGAGGTGATTGTGCGCAATGCTGAACAGCCACGACTTGAACTTGGCCGGCTCTCGAAGCTTGTTTAGGCTGAAATAGGCCTTGACTAGGACCTCCTGTGTCACATCTTCCGCCTGTTGACGGTGGCGTATCCGCGCCAGTACGAAATTGAATATGCGGTTCTGGTAGAGCGTTACCAGCTCGGCAAAAGCAGCGTCGTCGCCTTGCTTTGTGCGCGTCACCAGCTCTGCCTCAACGGGCAGGGGCGTAGCCGTACTCGCTGCGTCGCGGTCAGCCATCAGCTCAACCGAAAGCACCAGAGCCATCACATAGTTATGACGGCTGGCAAATGTGTTTGTTCACAATCAGAAGCGCCACCTAAGCTCACCAATAATACCAAAATCCGGAGCGGTATCGGTCCGCATATCTTCAGAGAAACCCCCGCTGAACAGGAGTCGCTTTCCTAGTAGCTTGTGAAAGCCGAACAACAGCTCGTTAGAGTCCCGGTCGAGAGTCCCGGTGCCGGTCGACAGCGGGTACTGAGCGAAGTTCACTTGGCCGGTCACCCACCACGTGGGGCGTAACCTGTACTCGCATGCAATAGATCCCGTCCAGACGTTGTTAGCCTCAAAGCCTGCGAAGCTTGGGTCTCCAATGATGATGTAGTTGAGATTCGCGTACCCCGCCCAGCGATGCCCCAGCCTCTCGTAAGCAAGACCAACGCCAAAGTCAGTACCACCTGAGCCAAGGCCGTCGTCCGGGTCGCCTGTCGGCAACTTCACCGCTGCTCTGTAAGCCAGCGTGCTCCTGGGACTGCTGCTGATCTCTCCCTTACACGCCAGCGAAACATCGGCCAGGCCGATCCTGTCTGAAGGATAGTTCAGCACGTTACCATTACTGCTGCGGACGAAGAAGTGGTAGTCGTTCGCAGGATAGTCCGGCCTATCTCCGCGCGGTAAGCCCAACAGGCCATGCCAGCCGTCGATTATGTTGTCCATAAAACCGTGCGTGTTATCCCTGATCGGGACCTGTGCTGACAACTCACCCCAGGGTGTGCCTTGCCGATACTCCAGTGTGTAGTTCCAGCATTCGATATCCAGATCCACAATCGTCCCTGCTTCCGCTTTCTTCACCATATTGCTGGACCCCTCGAAGCGGAACACGAACTCCTTAACACCGTCCGGAAGTACCTGTGCTCGTTCAGCAGGGAAGTTGTAGAACATGAGATGCAGCGGGTGCTGGTTCCGCGTGGGCAGCGGGCCAAAGAAGCGCCCCACCTCTCCTTCGCGAGGCTGCTCAACGCGCTCTTCCACCTCCTGATCCTCTAGAATGTCCAGGCCCTCTGAGACTTCCTGCTCCGGCTCAACGGCGGTCTCTTTTGAGGAGACTACCTCGGTGGCAGGTTCCCCGACAGTTGTCGACTCATAATCCTGCTCACCATTGGGCTGGGATTCCAGCACTTCCCGCGACGGCCCTTCCTCCCCTGGCTCAGATTCCTCGCTCACATCTCCATCATCTTCAGAAGAGCCGCTATCCGGTGCCAGCTCGCCTCCAATGAAATGGACCACCTCGGGATCGGGTGACGCCTCATCAGCCCATGCGTGGCTCCCTGTAAGCAAAAGCGTAAGTATCACCGTGCAGAGTAGACAAAGGCCTGATCGGAGAAGTGCCACCGGTTCATTCTACACCAGCAATCCCTAGGCGGCAACAGGCAGAATCTCCATTCGACTCCCTCACCTCTGTCCGAGTCTCGTCCGGAGCCATGCACTCGCGGAGTCAAGCGCTGTTACGACAATAAGGATGAGGATGAATGCCGTGCTGACCTTGCTGTATTGGAGCAAGTTGAGGTACTGCAACAGGCAATACCCGATGCCGCCCGCTCCCACTATGCCGAGGATTATGCTCATTCGAATGTTGATGTCCCAGCGGTAGATGGAGAACGCCAGGAATGTCGGCGCGACCTGTGGCAGGACGCCGTACCATATCACCTGGAATCGGTTCCCGCCGCATGCCTGAATCGCCTCAACCGGACCTGGATCAATAGCCTCAATCGACTCGCTGAACAGCTTCCCCAGCATTCCTACACTGTGTAGACCCAGAGCGAGAACGCCGGGAAACGGCCCGATGCCAACCATAAGGACGAAGAGCAGGGCAAGCAGCATCGGTTCGAAGGCACGGAGTACATTGAAGATGAGCCGCACCATTGCATAGACCACGCGTCCTGCGACCGTCCCGAGCATCAGGTTCTTCGCGGCGAGAAACGAAAGCGGGAAGCTGATGAGTATTGCCAGGAGTGTGCCTATGAGCGCCATCTCCACCGTTTCGTTCATCAGTTTCAGAAGAAGCGGTAGGATGCTCCAGTCAGGACGCACAATCTCGCTTAAGATTTCCTTCGCGCTTGCTGCTCCGGCCAGCAGCTTGAGCGGATTGAACTCCGTATGGACGACCGCGAGCGCCGTATAAGCGACGAGAGACAGGCCGACGAACCACTTGATAAGGTTCGCGGTCCTGGCATAGGGCCTTTCTACCCTTGGATGTAGAGCCATGCCACTTGCCTTCTCAACCGTCATACTCCTCCCCGTAGATTCTCTTCAGTACCGGAGTCGTGAGATCGTCGGGAGGCCCCTGCCAAACACATCGCCCTTCCCGGACGCCCAGTATGCGGTCACTGTACTTTCGCGCAAGCTCGACGGCATGCAGATTGATTAACGCCGCCAGCCCCTCTTGCCGTACTATCTTCACGAAATGCCCCAGCACGGTGTCCGCGGTTAGCGGGTCTAAGCTACTCACCGGTTCGTCAGCAAGCAGAAGCCTGGGCTCTTGGGCAAGCGCGCGTGCAACTCCAACACGCTGCTGCTGCCCGCCTGAAAGCTCACTTGCGCGCTTGTCCCATTCATTCAGCAGGCCGACCCTGTCCAGCGCAGTCACCGCGATTTCACGATCGCGCTTCGAGAAGCTGTAGAGCGGCTGCATCCAGCACGACTGATAGCTCAGCCGTCCCATGAGGACGTTTGACAGAACTGAAAGGTTGCCTATCAGGTTGAAGTGCTGGAATATCATTGCGATCTTGCGGCGCAGGTACCGCAACGACCCAGCATCCCAGCCAACGGCCTGACCGTCGAATTCCACACTCCCGCCAGTTGGGTGCACCAGTCCGTTGATACAGCGAAGCAGAGTGGATTTGCCCGCTCCGGAGAGGCCGATTACCGACACGATCTCTCCGCGGGTGAGCGTGAGCGAAACTCCGCGCAACGCCTTAGTACCGTCGGGGTAGGTGTGCGCAAGGTTATCCACTACAAGCAGCCCGGGCATGCCCCGTATCTTAGGCTGACACACCAGGTTTGGCAACCGTCTACTCCGAGAACGTCTTCCCGCACAAGGTCCCTCTTTTACAACCTTGCTGCGAAATGCTAGTCTAATTGGCACATGGTTCGAGAAGCAAACATTGATGATGCCACCATCGTTTCCCCCGAGACCAGTGGTGATGCCACGATCGTGTCGCAGGGCAGCGGCGACGCCACCGTAGTTGCCAGCATGCCTCCAGGGGTACTTGACGAGGATGCCACGGTTATAGGCCACGCCCTTGAGACAGTGGACCTAGCGGAGCTCAAGCCCGAGGTAACGCTGAACCTCGCGTTGCACAACCCCTACGCCCTAGCGACCGCACGTAGCGAGAACTACTTGCTCTGTGAACTCTCTGGAGCGTTTAAGGGACACAGGCTCGTCCGCCCACCGGTTCACCTCTCTGTGGTTCTCGACAAATCAGGATCGATGGAGGGAAAGCCGCTGGAGTACGTCAAAGAGGCGTGCCGCCAGCTCATCGACAAGCTGGGCCCCGTGGACACGCTCTCCATCGTGACCTTTGCGGAAAGCGTGGACCTGGTGCTTGCACAGTCCCCTGTAACGAAGAAGGAAGCCCTCAAGACTCAGCTTGACCTCATACGTCCGCGCGGCACAACCAACCTCTACGGCGGAATGGTTGCCGGTGCCAACCAGCTCGCGACAGTTAAGGCCCCAACCCATCTGGCACGCGTGATCCTGCTGACAGACGGTGAAGCCAACGAAGGGGTTACCGAGTACAGCGAAATCATCGGTAAGGCGCGACAGATACGCCGCGATGGCTTTAGCATCACGGGTGTCGGAGTGGGGATTGAGTACAACGAAGAGCTTATGCGTGGCATTGCTAAGAACACTCTCGGCAACTACTACTATGTGGATGCCGCCAGCGAAATCCCCCGCGTGTTTGAGACAGAACTTGCGACGCTGTTTGAGGTTGTAGCCAAGAACGTTCGCCTCTCCGTTGACCTCCCGAAGGGCGCACGCCTGGAAAAGTTCTACGGACGTGAAGTCACAACCGAAGACGGCGCAAGCACCGCCGAGCTCCCTGACATTGTTGCCGGCGACCCCCAAAACCTGCTACTAAAGCTGGCTTTCGATTCTCATCCTGCCGCGCGTTTCAGGATCCTTCAGACAGATCTGTCGTTCGAATACCTCGGCCAGACAACCCGCACCACAATGAGCGCCGAAGCGGTTGTCCAGTTCACACCTGATAGGCAGCAGATCCTCAACTCCATCAACGCCAAGGTCGACTCAGTGATGCGCGTCAAGGACGTCGTCGCCGAGATAAGCCGGGCCAAGCAGCTCCTCTCAGAGGATGCCGGCACAGCCACAGTCATCATAGACCGCGCGAAGACAGTCCTGATGCAGGCTGGACGGGAGGGTGACGCAACGCTGGTCGCCAATGCCGCAGATCTGCTCGCCTCCGGCGAGGTTGAGAAAGCTGACAAGACTCTGGGCGCAACTAGCTGGGAGCTGGAAGAGTAAGAACGGCCTGCAGGCCTCGAAACTTACACGCTGTCCCAGAACTCTAGCAGCTGGGGTGAGTAGTATGTCGCTGGTCTTTTCCTACGTGTAGCTTGTCTAAGAAAGCCCATTTCCGTTAAGCGTTCGATAATATGATAGCTTGTTGGCCGGCTAATCTTATCTCCGCATTTATCTTCCAAGTGCTCTCTTAAGCTTTTGGCCGTTATATAAAGGCGTTCGAATATAATGTCGACTGTCTTTATGTCTAAAATAGAAGCCCGTCTATCCTCAAGCATCTTCCTAGTATCATCGTATAGCTTTGAAAGGTGGCCTAGAGCTTCGAACCTGCTTTGAGCTTGCCTTGATACCGCAGCAAGGAAGAACTCAACCCATGCGGCCCAGTTACCGTGATTGCTGACTGCCTCAAGTCCGCTATAGTAACCTTCCTTGTACGTCTCGAAATACTGGCTCATGTTCAAGATTGGGTATTTGAGCAGTCCTCTATCGTGCAAGTATAGCGAAATCACTAACCTCCCCGCTCTTCCATTACCGTCCCAGAAAGGATGTATCGCTTCAAACTGATAGTGTATTAGGGCGCAGCGTATTAGCTCCGCTTCTCCGTCCTGAGCATTCATGTACCCATCAAGTTCGCTCATAAGCTCCGGGATGAATTGGTGCGGAGGCGGAATGTACTTCGCATCTCGATTACTTACTCCCCCTAACCGGACTCCTCCAGTTCTAAACTGCCCTGGAGTTTTCTTCTCTCCACGTACACCTTTCATAAGCTCCTTATGGATCTCACAGATAAGACGCCCAGATAAAGGCAGTCTGCCCATACTAACAAACCCCATCGTCATCGCAGTAGAGTAGTTCCATGCTTCTTGACCGTCAGGATTCTTCTCAAATAGATTCGGCTGTGCGGAGTACTCCACTACTTCATCAAACGTTGTCCTAGTACCTTCAAGCCTAACACTGGCTACAGCCTCTTTCAGTATTGACGGCAAAGTCATTACTTCAATGTGTTTAAACATGCTTGATGCGCCTTTCAAGAGCGCTAGTGAGCGTTCCGCCTTAGACACTAAGTCAAGAAGCTCACGTGTGTATTCCAGCTTAGGCGGTAGCGGTTCAGGAATATGGGCGAAAACGCCCACTTCAATCTCATAGCGCGTCTGTCGCATAGGAGCATTATAGCACGAAGTAAAGCAATCAGGCTTATAGTATACTTCGCAGGTCGATTAGTTAAGCTTACTTGAATTCAGGTCAAGCTTGACCGTGCTAAATAAAGCAATAGGGTGTTTGCTTAACTTCAACGGCTAGTTTGTAAAGCAGGGTCAACTTGATTAGGGCTGGACCGAGCATGCGCTCGTACCTAGTGAATTGCCCGATAGACTTCAATACCTATACAATCAGAACTGCGTAATCCGTGTAACCTGAGTAAATTGAGGACGGCTTGCGCTTGCAGCCAACTTGTGCTTAGTGCGGTCTTGCGGCAAGCGCTCCCGCTGCTGGCAGTCCTGTCAGCTACCTGTCCCTACAACTCCCCTTCCAGCTTGAGTTCTTCCCATACTTTCAGGAATATTTTCAGGTCCTCATCGCTAAAAAGCAGCACATCTACCATTCCTGGCAGCTCGTTCTCCCTAAGCCACCGCGATATGACAGGCAACATCGCGTGTGCACAATCGTCGGGTGAAATCCCGCCTATTCCGGCACCCAAAGCCGGGAATGCAATGGAATCGACACCGTTGTCCTTTGCTAGAGCCAGCGCCCCCATCGTACCCATCCTCACGCTCCTCTCAGTGGCTGGCTCTCCCACTTCCATTGTGGCCACGTGGATCACGTAGTCCGCGTACAGCTCACCCCCCTGCGTCATTACGCTGCCACCGGGCTTTATGGGAGCCTGAGCCATCGCTTCTCTCTCAATGACATCTCCCCCACGCTCTTTCAGCGCTCCCGCGACCCCGGAACCCATCCACAGCTCAGTGTTAGCAGCGTTCACTACCGTTTGTGCCTTGGACTGCGAAATGTCGCCCTGTCGAATTGTCAGCCTACCAGGTATTACTTCCAACGTGATCCACCCCGTGTTGCCAATCTAATTTACCTCAAAGTAGCACCTTCCACAACACACTCTAGAGAATCTTGATAGAATCACCTAAGCTTCTATTAGGGCAATGACTATGTTTGAGGATCAAATACGCAGCAACATCAACCGGACTTGGGTTCTCGTCATCGGGTTCGTCGTGTTCTTCACCGTCTTGATCTACTTGGTCGGCTGGTTCTTCAGCTACTATTACGACAATCCTGACATCGCTACTTACTTCCTCATCGGTGCCCTTACATTCACGTTACTGTCGAGCTGGGGCAGCTATTACTACTCGGACAGGATCGTTATCTCCTCAGTAGGGGCGCGCCCGGCAGACCCCTTCCAGCACAAGCGCCTGTACGATATGGCTGAAGGGCTCCAGCTTGCAGCCGGACTGCCCGTGATGCCCAAGCTCTACGTAATGGATGACCCCTCACCGAATGCCTTCGCAACTGGCCGGAATCCAGCCCACTCCGCCATTGTTGTCACAACCGGGTTGCTCGACATACTTAAGAAAGATGAACTCGAAGGCGTGCTGGCCCACGAGATGGGTCACATCCTCAACTACGACATCCTGCTGGCCACGCTAATTAGCGTGCTGGTAGGCACCGTCATACTGATTAGCCATTTCTTCTGGCGCTGGATGTGGTATTTCGGTGGCGGGCGCCGACGCGGGGGCGGAGGTAGCGGCGGCAGCGCTGCGGTGCTCGTTATGCTGGCAATCGCTATCGTCTTCCTCATTCTCGCCCCAATCGCAGCCCAGCTCATCCAGCTTGCAGTCTCTCGCAAGCGCGAGTTCCTCGCTGACGCAACATCAGCCAGGCTAACCAGGTATCCGGAGGGCCTCGCCAAGGCACTTCAGAAGATCTCCGCGACGCCAACGCCCGTTGCCAGAGCATCCAAGGCAACCGCACATATGTTCATTGATGATCCTCTGAAGAAGCCGAAGCGCAGCAGCTGGCTGACGAACCTATTCTCAACCCACCCTCCTTTAGAGGAACGCGTATCTCGCCTTCTGGCGATGTAACTTCTACTCGCTCAGAAACCGCTTAAGCCTTTTAAGCCCTTTGGCGATATCCTCCTCCGTTGTCGTGAGCGAAAGCCGGAAGTACTCTTTGCCGTGAGGCCCGTAGGCCGCTCCAGGCCCAATGACGAAGCCCTCTCGTTGCAGAAGATCACTGGCGAATCGGATGCCGTCCTCGTGCCCCTCAGGCAGACGACACCAGAAGTACAGTGTTGCTTTTGGATTCGGATGCCAGATGCCCATTTCATCCAGCGCAGAGGCAACATAATCCCGACGTGCTTTGATACGATTGCGATTACCATCCAGAAACGCGTCGCGCTCAGGATGCTTCAGCGCTCTCGCCAGAGCGTGCTGGATGGCATTGAACTGCCCGGAATCCACGTTGCTCTTCACGGTAAGCAACGCCTCCACGAGCCTCGGGTTACCGACCGCCCAGCCGATTCGCCAACCTGTCATGTTGAACATCTTACTGAAGCTGTGGAACTCCAGGCATGTGTCCTTGGCGCCTGGAAACTCCAGTATGCTGTGGGGACGCTCGCTTGCATCAAAGTAGACCTCGGAGTAGGGATTGTCTGCAAGCACAGCTATATCATACTTGCGCGCGAAGTTCAGAAGGTCTTTGTAGAACTCCGGCGGAGCGCACGCACCGGTTGGATTGTTCGGGTAGTTGACATAGATGACAGTTGCGCGGTGCGCCACATCCTCGGGCACCTTGCCTAAGTCGGGCAGGAAATCTTTCTCTCGCGTCAGCCCCATGAAGCGAACTTCAGCGCCAGCGTACAGGCAATTAGTGTTGTAGACGGGATAGGCCGGTTCAGGAATCAGCGCCACGTCCCCCGGATCACATAACGCCCAAGCCGCGTGCGCCACCCCCTCCTTGCCGCCAAGGAGCGTTATAGCATCCGAATGCGGGTTCAGGTCAGTCACTCCAAAGCGGTCCCGCATCCATTGAACCACTGCATCCAGAAACTCCGGCAAGCCCTTGTAGTCGGGGTATCGGTGATAGTCCGGGCGGCGGATTTCCTCGGCCAGCAGCTCATACATCCAATCAGGTGGAGGTATGTCAGGGTCGGCAATGCCCATCGAGACCACATCCAGACCGCGTGCGATAGCCTTGTCCCGTGCCCGATCGACCTCGGCAAAGAGGTAAGGTGGTTGCTCAGTGACCCGTTTACTTAGCTTCATTGCCAACTCCTTTGTTGTCTAGGCAGCCTTCCACAGGGCAGGGCTGTTCCACGTGGAACACTCAACTCGCGCTCCCCTGTCGCGCCTCCGCCTCGTCCAGCCAACCGCGTCGCAGTTCTTTAGGGGGCACGCTGGACAGGTAGGGCTTGATATCCAGAACCGATGTGCCATCTAGCATGTCCAAGCCGCGAACATGCAGCACGTTACCCTCCCGGGCAAGCAGCTGAACCACCGTCAGCCCTATCGGGTTCGGACGTCGCGGAGACCGTGTCGCAAACACGCCGTGGGACCTCTCACTTGAAGGTGGATGCGCCAGCAAGGAGAAGCCCTCTAATTCACTGAAAGCCCAGATTATGAACAGGTGCGACATGCCTTCTATGTCCGTCAGCCCCTGCTCATACTCCGGCTCTACAACGATTTTCCCCTCGGCCACATGCTTGGCTCCTAGGCCTTTCGGCACATCAGTGTGCTTGACGTGCGGGCTTCTGACGTGACCGATGGGGCGCATCACAAACTCCTTTACGTGCGTCACAAGGCAATGATACCATCCCGCGTCGCCTATAGAAGCGAGCGCTCTACATGCACAACTTTGCCGTATACGTGCAGGTCTTCCTTGCTGCCTTCTTCAATCACTATTGGCTCGTAGCTGCTGTTGCACGGCTGCAAGATGACCAGGTCATCCTGCAGAACAATGCGCTTGATGCTGTGCTCGCCGCCACTGATCCGAACCACGCAGATGTCACCACTCCTATACGGCGTATTTGGACTGACAACAACTAAGTCACCCTCCAGAATTCCCGCTTCGACCATCGAGTTGCCCTTGACGCGCAACGCGAACGCTTCTTCGTCACCGTTCAATTTGCTTTCGTGAATTCTTGTGGTCTCAAACTCATCGTACTCAAGAATGACAGCCTGTGATCCTGCACCGAAGGACGCCGGTATAGTGGTGAACACAGGCACGCGGCGGTAACCACGTGCGCCTGCACTCTCAAGCGCGGCGTCAGCGTGGCTCAGTTCAGCCGCCACCTCCCACAGCCGTTTGGCGAGCATTCGTCTCCTGTTATCCCCGAGCCGCCCAATTGCTTCTACGGCCATCTCCCCTCTTTCGTCATCCTCCGTTCCGCACGTGTAACCGCACACTTTCAGAAACTCCCAATACGGCACTCCCTGCAGTGCTTCAGCCAGCCTCTTCAAGACCATTGGCGACGGACGTTTTATCACACCTCGCTCAATCTGTGAGATATACGAGTGTGATACGCCAATAGTCTGTGCGAGCGCTCGGGCGGATAATCCCAGTTCTAACCGCCCCCTCCGCACAATTGTTTTCAGGTCCATAGGGCACCCTATACTATACGGATGTAGGGTATGCTATAATAATGTGCGCCGTTTGTCAAGTCTCGTGCTCCTTTCGTGCTGCGCAGTGTGAGCGGGGCTTCAACGGCACAGGAGGTGTAGTGCTTTGTATCATCCCGACTTCGCGCAGCTCCTCGAACATCTACGGCACTCAATAAAAGACTTCGCGCTGTTTGAAGCTGTCTACCTGACGGGGCTACCGCTGCGCGATCTGGCCAGGATGATTGGTGTAACGGAACGAAGCCTGCGCCGTCGGTTGCGATCAGTAAGAAAAGCTGTCTCCAAGAGCATTGGTGGACCCGATGAGATCGAACGTCACGACAACCTCATTGTCGCTCGTGATTATTTCGAATAGTCGTCAAGCAGGCGATTAGCCGTCTTGTCTGCCACTTGGTTTTCTTCACGAGGCACCAGCTTCAGTCTCAGATTGTTGAAGGATTTAAGTTCTCCTAGTATTTCTCGCGCCAGCTCCCTCAGCCGTGCGTCTTTGATGCGATACCTGCCTATAAGCTGGTTGAACACGAGACTCGAATCAAGGCAAATCACGATTTCGGCATCTCGTAGGTCCCGCTCTGAGAGCAACGACAGCCCAAAGCGCACACCCTCGTATTCCGCAACGTTGTTGGTGGTCGTGCCCAGATACCTCGCGTCCGAGAACAGCACTTCGCCGCCCGCGTTTCGGCAGACCGCAGCGGCTGCGGCAGGTCCGGGGTTGCCTCTGCTGCCACCGTCAACATTCACTACGATAGCTCCTCGTGGTATCTCGCCCACATGCTCCAGCGGGAACTTGCTCTCAAACACTTCGTCGCTGATTGAGCTCTTCCTGCCGGACTCCGCACTAGTGATGATGCCCATAACGATGACTGTCGCTGCAATCGCCTCACCTTCGCCGATTGTACCCAGTCCCTCGCAAGTGCGAGCCTTAACTGATACGTCCGATTCAGAAAGCCCTACCAGCTCGCCTATCCTCTCTCGCATCGCACCATAGTGCGCGGATAGTAGCGGCAACTCCGCAAGTATCGTCACGTCGACCTGTTCCAACTCCAGTCCCCGCTCCGTCAGTCTTTCCTTCACTGCGGCCACGAGTTCACTGCTGGGCCTGCCCGCGAAACGCGGATCCTTGGCGGGAAAGAGTATTCCGATGTCCGGTTCGCCGGCAGCCGCTAGTGCTGCGTCCGAAAGCGCGTGCAGAACCACGTCGCCGTCGGTCTCCGAGACCAGCCCGAAATCGCACTCAATTCTCACGCCGCCCAGCATCAACGGCGCGCCCCGTTTTGTGCGGTGTATGTCAAATCCGGTACCAATCCGCCTTCGTATCTGTCTAGTCATACTTCATCGCATCCAGGTAAGATTCAACTATGTTGACATCCACGGCGAACGCCACCTTAACATTACTCCGCTCTCCGGGCACGGTCACCAGGTTGTAGCCACCTGCAACGAAAACGCTTCCGTCATCGGTGTGCTGATCGGTGCGCGACTGCACTCTCTCGAGTGCCGCGCGGTACTCCTCGGTGAAGAACGCCTGAGGAGTCTGTGCCAGCAGGATCTGATTTCGCGGAAGGTAGCCGATCGTACGTCGTGCATGGTCCTCCTGAACAACCGAGTCGGCCGGGCTCATCACGGGCACCACGCCAACGCCTGGCTTCAGCGCGTCAAGGACTCGACGATACAGCAAGGCTGTAGCGAGCGGACGGTCGCCATCATGTATCATTACGCACCGCCCCGTGGCGTGTTTCAGGCCACACCTAACCGACGCAGCTCGGCTGTCGCCCCCCTCACAGACCACAACCTGATCCACTGACCGCGCGTTCGCTCTTTTTATATCGGAGACTAACCCATCCGCCTGCCGCCTGATGCTAGGATGACACACTACCACGAGTTCATCCACGAACTCCAGCGATAACGCTGTCTCCAGTGGATACGCGATGAGCGGTTTCCTCTTCACGTTTGCCAGAAGTTTCGGAGCGCCCGTGCCAAAGCGTCTGCCGGTGCCGCCTGCGAGAAGAATCACGCTGACTTCGCACTCTCTTCGCCGATCCTCCACCGATCACACCTGGCTTTTCAACACTTTGCGGACCCGTCCAAAAATCAGCCTTCCAGCCACGGTCTGCATGATTGAGGTCACTTCTACTTCACATACGCTGCCAATGTGACGCATCCCCTGTTCAACAACAACCATCGTGCCGTCATCGAGATAACCCACGCCCTGTCCCGTCTCTTTGCCCTCACGGATTACACTGACCACCAGCGTCTCACCGGGTATGACCATCGGCTTCACCGCGTTGGCCAACTCGTTGATGTTCAGGACGCGGATGTCTCTGATACCTGCGACACGGTTGAGATTGTAGTCGTTCGTGACAACTTCACCGCCCAGTTCTTCTGCAATCAACATCAGCCTTTCGTCGACCGCTACATGGTCATGGTCGTACTTGCTGTCATCATAGATATGCACCGGGTTTGGCGCATTCTCCTGCAGGTTCTTGAGGATCTCCAGTCCCCGTCGGCCCTTATTCCGTTTGATCTGGTCGGAAGAATCCGCGATCAGTTGCATCTCTCTGATTACGGAGTTGGGGACAACGAGCAGCCCGGGGATGAAGCCACTGCGCACAATCTCTGTGATCCGCCCGTCTATTATCACTGAAGTATCCAGTAGTCTGGGCTTCGTGTCCAATTCGTAGAGCGACAGGATCGACTCACGGCTGCTTGTTGGGTAGAAGATGTTCGTCGTAATGAAACCGCCGATGTAACCGAAGCTGAGCAACACCAACGCGTTCAGCAGCACCATCACGAACTCGGAGTTCCAGAAACCCTTCGACAGGCTGTTAAGATAGAAGAAAAGCGGAACATTCAGCAGGAAGAACGAAACCAGCACTCCACCCAGAAAACCCATCGCGCCTGCGATGAAGCGTTGACGAGTGACTCCTTTGAGTAGCCTCTGTACTGAACCACTCAGCGCTACGAGGCCCATCTCGATAAACGGCGTCATCAAGTAGCCCAGCACTATAAACGCGATGATTACATAGCTGTTGAATCTGTCCAGCGATTCCAGGAAGTCGGCAACGCCTTCACCCTCCAGGAATACTGGAGGGATCGAAGTGGCATATTCGCGCAGTATCCCTTCCCACGCACGGACTGACGGCTCGAACAGACTCGAGGAGTAGAGCGCGATCGCAAACCCCACAAGGCCGCCCAGCAGAGCGGAGAAGACCCTGGCAACAAATCCTCTCATCCCACAAAGTATATACCCTTTAACATTTGCCTGCCAAACTCCGCACACCTGAAGCTCCCACACATCCTTACGGTATAATAGTCACCGCATCCAAAAACACACCGATGAGCAGCAAACGCAACACCGACCGTCGCCGCAGAGCCACCAGACTTCTAGGTGGTTTGCTCGTCACGCTATTCTTCCTAGCAGTCGGCGTCATCGCAGTCCTAGCCGTTGTCTTCGTACGCGCCTGCGGCTCTGTCCCAGCACAGGAAATCACAGTTCCAGCAGTGGTTTCAATGACGGTGGAAGACGCCGAGCATGCCTTGAACGAGCTTAATCTGGGTCTCCGAGTAGTGGACTCCACGTTCTCCAACGACCAGCCCGCAGGCACTGTCTTGAGCCAGCAACCACCCAGCGGCTCCCGAGTGCGGGAGGGCAGAGTGGTTGGGGTTGTGCGCAGTCTGGGCAAGCAGAACCTTAAAGTACCCGACCTTATCGGCAGTACGCTGGCGGACGCTCAGAAAAGACTCGGCTTGGCGAAGCTCTCCGTCGGAACAGTCGAGAAGGTTTACTTGAAGAAGCGCAAGCAGGGGGAGGTGGTCAAGCAGAATCCAGAGCCGGGCAAGATGTTCACCTCTCCTGTGAGAGTGGATCTTACCGTTGCCTGCACAGATGCCAACTGTACCGTCCTCGTCCCTCAGGTCGTGGGCAGGCCCCTCTACGTGGCCGAGAGACTGCTGCGCAGCGCCAACTTGGCTGCCCGAAACGTGGCTTACGTCGCCTCGCCACTGGGTGAACCGGCTGAAGTGCTCTCACAGTCGCTGGAAGCCGGGACATCCGCCCAACTAGGCACCGGCGTGGATCTAACGGTCAGCGTGCCGGAAGAACTCGTGGCCAGCGCAGTGCACCGCTTCCGCTTCAAATTCCGTCTACCCTCCGGTCTGCCTGGCGGCGAATTGAAGCTCGTGACCCACGACGAGCTGGGTCAGGGCGTAGCGTATCGCGATGAAGTCGAGGCAGGCGAGACGGTCGAACAGATACTCAGTGTCCAGGGCAGAGCGAGAATAAAGGTGTATTTTGATGGCACGCTGATAAGGGAGGACACGATTTGAGACTTGCACCCTCCATTCTGGCCGCGGACTTCACCAACCTCGCACAGGCTTTCAAACTTATCGAGAACGCACGATGCGAGTACGTGCACTTTGATGTAATGGACGGCCACTTCGTTCCAAATCTCACATTCGGCCCACCACTTGTCTCCCTCGCGCGCAATCTAACGAAGGTCCCTTTTGACGTGCACCTCATGGTCACTAATCCCAGCGACTACGTTGACCTGCTTAGTGAACTCGGTGTAAAGATCGTCTCGTTCCACATTGAAACAACTAAGGCTGCCCCTCGCCTGATGCATAGGATTCAGGAGCACGGAATGCTCGCCAGCGTTGCCCTCAATCCCCAGACCCCACTGACAGAAATCGAGGACATCCTGCCCTTGCTGGATAACGTCATGCTAATGACAGTTGATCCAGGCTTCGCCGGTCAGAAACTCATCCAGACGATGTTCCACAAGATAGAAAAGCTCCACACATACCGCGAAGACCGGGAGCTGATGTTCACAATCGAAGTTGACGGCGGGGTGTGTGAGGAGAACCTCGAGTCATTGCGGCAGCTCGGAGTCGATATGGTAGTCGCGGGCAAAGGCTTCTTCCAGGCGAAGGACCCGGTGCTGTTCGCTGCGCGCGTGCACGGAAGCCGCCGCAGGTTCCACGCCTAGAAGCGCTCTAACGCTCAGTCTCCTCGGGAATCTCTTCGACAAAATCCTCGGACGCTACGCCTGACATCCGCCGATGGAAGAGCAATAACAGGCCCGCTAGCAGCACCGGCACACCGAGCAGCAGAGCTCTCAAGATTAGGCCTAGATCAGTGAACTCCATCCGTCCGGCAATGAGCACTAAGTAGCCGACACCCAGAAGCAGGAGAAGTCCGCCTCCCACCTTTGGCAGCCAGTGGGAGATAACAGTCACGAGCAGCACCAACAGAGGTATAAATGCCTGCGTTGTGAAGAAATACCCGTCCAGGATAGTGAAGAGTGTCAGGAAGCCGCCGACAATGTATCCCATTGCCAGCGCTAGTGTTCTCGTATCGTAAGTGAGACCTAGGGCTGCAAAGAACTTGTAGGCGATCGGGGCAATCAGCACTATGAACCACTCAGGCTCTATTCCCCTGCCAACGCTGATAGTGCGCGCGATGAATATCGCGGCTATCACCGCCAGAGTGAGATAGAAGGCAATATGACTGCTGCGGTACGAGATAAAGCGGACACGCTCATCTTGGTCTTTCGTGAACCCAATCTCCCGAACGAGCGGTCCCAGAAAAGCCGGCAATACCAGCAACAGCAAATACGCCGGATGCAGCGCTAAGCCAAGAATTACCGATACCAAGCAAATGCCTGCCATTGTCCAGTGAAAAGCCGTCATCCTGCGCAGTCGTTCCATCGCCTGCGCCTTCCAAGTTTCCTTCACACTATCCATCGTCCTCCTCCGTCAGTTCGAATAGATCACCCACCCGGACAAGTAATGCCCGAGCCAGTTTCAGGGCCAGCTTGACCGACGGGTTGTAGCGACCCCGTTCCACGGCGACTATGGTCTGTCGCGACACGCCGGCAGTGCGCGCCAGCTCCTCTTG
Source organism: Planctomycetales bacterium (assembly GCA_030606285.1). Lineage (GTDB taxonomy): Bacteria > 4484-113 > 4484-113 > 4484-113 > 4484-113 > JAGGTK01. Next base: position 95,426 of record JAUWGS010000003.1, read on the forward strand.
GGTCATGCCCCCAGCCATATGCCTCCTTTCCGCTAATCGATTCCTCATTCCAATAGCGCGATGTAAAGTATACGCGCCATATCATACATCGCCGTAGCGCGCCTGTCAACAATACCCCCTTTCTGCGTCAATTGCCACGTCTCTCTGTGGCGTCCTGCCGCCCATCTGGACACTCAACCGCGATGCGTTGTCGTGCAGCCTTTACATAGCGCTCCTCGCTGTCTATTAGAATGTAATGTCGCCCGTGCAGCTTCGCAGCCACTCCAGTTGTGCCGGTGCCACAGAATGGATCAAGAACAAGATCACCTTCCTCTGTCGATGCTTGAATGATTCTCTCAAGAAGCGCCAGCGGCTTCTGGGTACTATGGAGTTTTTTGCCGTTACTGTCCTTCAGGCGCTCACCGCCCGTACACAGCGGGAAGTACCAATCGCTGCGCATCTGCTTACCTTTGTTCTGCTCCTTCATCTCACGGTAGTTGAAGGTGTAGTCCTTGCGCCGTCTGTCTGTGACCGCCCAGATGAGAATCTCGTGAGCATTGGTGAACCTGACACCCCGGAAGTTCGGCATCGGATTGTCCTTCACCCACACTATGTCGTTCAGGATCCAGAAATCCAGGTCCTGCAGGTGCTTACCCAGCCGGTAGATGTTGTGGTAAGTGCCGATAACCCAGATGGTGCCGTTAGGCTTGAGCAAGCGGCGGCACTCGCCGAGCCAGGCGTGCGAGAACTCGTCGTATTCCATGAATGAATCGAACCTATCCCATTCGTCATCTACGGCATCCACCTTAGTCCGGTTGGGGCGGATTAGCTCGTTCTGCAATTGCAGGTTGTACGGCGGATCGGCAAAGACGAGGTCTACCGCTCCATCCGGGATCTGCTTCATTACCTCAAGGCAGTCCCCATGGGTTACACGCCCTATTAGTGCCTCGAATGACTCAACCTTAGCAGTCATTTCAGTTCCCGCAGGGAGCTTCGTTCCCCGCTCCGCCATCCATCTTTATTACCAAAGGGTGATATCGAAACCGTAATAGTGCAAATCGGAGAAGAAGCGTTCCGTGCCGCCCACAACCTTGCCGAGATACCCCTTGATCTCTGCGTACTTCACCGTCAAGGCCGGTAGCACCAGTTTGCACCCCCAGGCGCGTTCGCCGTCAACATCTCCGAAGCTCACTTCGAGAAACGCCAGCGGACGCACAATGATTGAGCGCCCACGCGAGACTTCGGTTTCGGGCTTAGGACGAGCGCCCTCCGCAGCGAACGGCCACTTCGTAAGTTCCGCCTGTTCCCCCGATACGCTGACCCACGCCACCGGGTTGAATCTCCACCCCTGTCGTCTCTCTTTTTGCCTTGAGAGAAGCTGCGAGCCGACAGGTAATTGCAGCTTTCGCGCATCGAGTTGCCGCTGCACCAGGGCGTAGCGTATCCACGGAAGTCCTGCGAGAATCCCCACGCTGTGATCCTCTCCGTTGACCAACGAATCCGCAAACAGCGGTGTCGACCTGACTGGCGTAGAGAATGCCGGTCTCCTCGCAGGATAGTGCTCGCGCCGGAATTCCCGCAATGACGTGCCCACGCTGAGCGGGTAACAGCCGAGCGAGTAGGCCAGGCACGTTTCATCCCCCTTCACGCGCTCACGAGGATATGGGAACTCCCCCTTCGGGTGGTTCGTGTAATCATAGCCATGCTCATCAACCAGTGTGAATCCCCAGCCAACTGAACCCAATGGCAATGGAAGAACCGCCGACTCATAGTCGTTGTCCAGCTGGTCCATCTCCAGCCTTCCGTCCTTCGCAGGAAAGTGCCGTGCCGAGTGGTTATGCGAGATGCGCGGCAACAGGCTGCCAGGCATTGCCGCGGGATTGTACAGGAAGGCGGATGGGCTTTCCGGCAGCGTACTCAGCGTCATCGCACTTCCAAGCCCGTCGGTCGTGATGTGTTGGAAGTCGTAGAACTCTTCGTCCCAGGCCCAGGCAGTGCCTGTGATCACGATAAGCGCAAAAACGAGGATCAAGAGCGTCCTCATCGTTCTCTCACTGCCCCTCCATCTCGCGGTAAAGCGCCGCAAAGCTGTCCGCGTCCAAGCTTGCGCCGCCAACGAGCGCGCCGGTGATGTCCCAGACGCTCATATAGCCCGATAGATTCCCCGGCTTCACCGAGCCTCCATACATGATTGCGACCTCGTTCCCCCGCTCCTCGCCAATGTATTCCACCAGCCGCTCCCTGATGAAGACCGCCATCTCCTCAACGTCGGGAACGGTTGCACTCCGGCCTGTACCAATCGCCCATACCGGCTCATAGGCAACTGCCAGCGTGCGTTCAGTAACGCCAGCGCGGCTTGCCAGTGCGGTCTCAAGCTGCTCGTCGACAACGCGTTGGGCATCGCCCGCATCACGCTCCTTCGCCAGTTCACCTACGCAGAGGACCGCAAGAACGCCAGCGTTGATCGTAGCCCGAAGCTTGGCCGCAACAAACCGGTTGTCCTCGCCAAGCACATGTCGCCGCTCCGAATGCCCAACGATCACTGCACTGCCACCGGCATCCTTAATCTGGGGCAGGCTTACTTCACCCGTGAATGCCCCGTGAGCTTCGAAGTAGCAGTCCTGCGCGCCAACGCGTATCGTCGTATCGCGCGCCGTCGTGGCAACCGACTGCAAGCTGATTAGGCCAGGGAATATCAGCACCTGAACCTCTCCCGCTCCCGGCTTGACCAGCCCCGGGATCTGCTCCACGAGTCGGCCGACAAACGCCTGGCCTTCACTGCCCGTCTTGTTCATTTTCCAGTTGGCTGCAAGCCAGAGCTTTGGCATCATTCCCCCCGGTCCTTAGCGGACGCACTATCTTCAAGTATAATCATATCACAGCGATTCCACGCGGGAGGCATACTTGGTTATGAGGCTGGTGGATAAATATAAAGACGATGGCACTGTGCTCAACATCACCGGTAACGCCGGTATCCATTACAACAGCGTGCTCATCACAGAGGCGTACGACGACTTCATCGTCGTTGAACCCGCTTCGGGCGCTGAACGTGCTGGAGGGGCTTTTCGCGGTGACCGCGCAAACATCAACCTTGCCACCATCATACGGCTTGAAGAAGCGGGAACCGAACAGAAGCTTCGGGCACGACTAAAAGGCCTCTAGCCCGCTGGTGAGCGCACCCCTCTTTGCGGCAAACATCACGCTTGTGTGGATGGAGCACTTGTGTGTGCTCAGTGTTCTAACTGACCCCTGCTACTGCTTTCCGCCGTACTTCTCCAGGTCCTTTCCGGTGATGCGCCGTGCACCCACAAGGCGTCGCTTGTAGTATCCTTCCGACAACGAGTTAACCCGCACTTTCCCGCCAGCACTCGATGCGTGAACGAAACTACCGTCGCCGATATAGACGCCCACGTGACTCGGACCCGCCTTGTAGGTTGTGAAGAAGATCAGGTCGCCTACTTCCAGGTCTTCCTTGTCCACGGGCGTCCCCATCTGGTAGTACTGCTCGCTGGCGCGACGCGGCAGGTTCTTTAGCCCGAACTGCTCGCGCAGCAGGAAGTAGACGAATCCGCTGCAGTCAAATCCGGAAGGACTGCTGCCTCCCCAGCGGTAGCGCACTCCACGCAAGTCGAGTCCCCGCGCAGCCAGCCGCCGCCCGATGTCGCGACCAGCGGCCGTGCCAAACTTCTCAGCGGAAACCAGGTACTCGCTGTAGACCCACCCTCGCTGCCCTTCATGGTCTACCAGAGACCATTTCTCGTCGCGACCAAGGGCTTCCACCTCAGTGCCAGCATTGAGCTGGTCAATGATGTCCGCGTCAACGTTGGGCGTGTGCCGGAAGTTCACGCTGGTACCAACAACCTTATACGTAGGAAGCTTGGGCTCTGCAAGCTCGGAGTACTCCTTTGCTACCCAGCCTTCAAAGCCCTTCGTAGGCGAGATGACCCGGTAGAAGTCCTTTGCCTCACCGAGCATCACGAAGCGCTCGTCCTTGCTCAACACGACGACGATCTCAGATTCAAAAGAAGGCTCCACCCGCAGGTTCACGTCGCGGGCAGTCACCACGACTTCTTTGAGCTGGTATACGAAAGAGCCGAAAACAAAGCCCTTACGGTTGTTATAGGGAACGCTCACGTAATACCAGGGGCCAGAGACAGAGATGATATAGACCTTGGTGCTGCGAAGCAGTGTGTCCAGGACGTTTGACCTGAGATCTGGCTTCTCGCGGATATTCACGTCATCAGCCGAGATGAGTGCGATGGGAGCGCATTCCGGCTGGTATTCCGTCGCATGCTCCGGGTCAAGCTCCGGTATTACGGACCGCTCAGTCTCCTCGTTGCTTTCCTCATTCTCTGGCTCGACTGCATCCGGAGCGCCTTGCTGACCCGGCTCCTCCTCATCTGCCGCGCCAATGGTAGGCCTGGAGACACCGTTACCGCTCCCGCCAAGCGGGCCCAGCTTACTGAGCACCCACCCTCTTTCGTTCTCCAGCGGCAGGGCGAGGTACCGGCGGCCGCTCAGGGTCTTCACGACAGCGTGGGAGAGATCTAGCTGCAGTGTGCTGACTGCGATACCGGAAGTTGCGGCAGCGGGTCCCGGCCTTACGCCCCGCTGGGCCAGGTAAGCTGGCGTGGCAGCTTCGGCACGGGGGTTGCCCAGCGCCAGGGCCAGGACAATCCCGACCAGCACCACTACTGTAACTCGCCGCTTGAACATAAGGCGAAACGGCCTTCCTCCCGGGCAGGCACCAATGATTCTAGCAAATTGGCCTTGTGAGACGCAAACAGGGACGCGAGCGCTGAAACAACTGTTCACTCTGCCTTATCTGCGCTTGCGTCGGTGGCACGTGCCCATCTCCTACATCGGAGTGCCACCGTCAGCATCTATGCCGCAGCCGTATTCATTAGACCAGTAGCTGTTCGGACCCGTCGGATCAGGCGGATTGCCGGGATTCTGCGGCCCGTTTACGTATGAGCCGCGAATCCAGATCAGTCCGTTACCCGCATCGATGTGGATTTCATTTGGGCTGTCCCAGTTGTAGTTGAACGGCTCCAGCGTCGGAATATCCGAGAACTTCTCATCATAGACATCCTCGTCGCCGCCACAGTCCACGAAGAAACCGAAGTTGTAATAGTGCGTGTTGCGGTACCACTGCATGTTCCAGGCATCATTTACGAGCTCGTTGCTGAAGTAGCCGCGTCCAAGCGTTGAAGCCGAGCCGGCACCGCCCACGAGATTGTACTGGTCTGTGCCGTCGAAATCCACCAGATACCCCGCGCCACACTCATTAGAGGCACCAAGCGAATGCCCCGCGCCGTTATAAATGTCATCGCCGGACTCATCAACTACCCAGGCGACAGAGACATCGTGCCCACTCCCCACACCGCAGCTCTGGAGATTCTCGTAGCTGTCGTTGCCTGCCTTGTCCATCAGGATACAGGCGGATTGATGCGCATTTCCGGAGCAACCATACCATTGGGTGGCATAATTATCGTTGCCGCCCGCGTCGTAAACAATGCCTGTAGAGAAGAAGTAAGCGGTGCCTGTACAGAATACACCGCCATAGTAGCTATCGTCGCCCCCACCATCGTAGATCAGCCCAAGGCCACCGGCGATATCGTTGCCTCGCAGTCCAAAGCCCGCGCCCTGGCAGAAGTTGCCGTTCTTCTCTGTGTTCTGAGGTGATTGGTAGTCGTTCAGAACAGGATCGTATTCGCGCTCAGCGTGATAGTCATCGATACCGGTTCCTCCGTCATAGAGAACCCCAACGCCAAGCACGAACCCGAAACCCTGCCCATAAGCGTACATGTAATAGTCGTCGCTGCCACCAAGGTCGGCAAGTATGCCGATGCCATTAAAGGACGCTCCCTGCGAGAGCGCTTCAGAGGTGTAGCTGTCAGAGCCCCCGTCATCATAGAGAACGCCAATACCATAGATGCCCAGGCCCTGCGAGAGACGAACCGATGAGTACTGGTCGCTATCTTCGCCGATGTCAACCAGGATTCCCACGCCGCAACGGCCCACTCCCTGCTGGCTCGTGTTGTCATTAGGCGGGTTGTTTACGCGGTCGACATCAAGCGGGTCGTCAATGCGGTTGTGCACGTCGCTGCCATCGAGGTCCAGACATACCGAGATCCCGTTGTTTGGTGAATTATTCGCTCCTGCCGGGGCGTTATACGTGTCATTACCTCCAGCGTCGACTATGAGCAGGTAGTCCCGATTGTCGTAACTGTTGGCACCGGTGTCTTTCACAACGATGCGACCCGCACTAGTGTCCACGGTGAAATCGTAAGTTCCTCCCACGCTGCCGAAACCGTTCGCCAGCGCAGTGTCGATGCCGGTTCCGACAAGGCGTGCCGCTCGCACCATGTTCCGGATGTCGCTGCTAACCGTATGGTCAGTCACACTACCCGAGCACCGCACGAGTATCCAGTGCGCCCAGCTGTAGTACTCGCTAAGGTTTCCTGCAATGCCCATGTCGCTGAGTGCGTCTTCACGGTAAGGGATTGCGGCCTCGGTATACTGAAGAATACGTGCAATCTCCTGCTGTAATACCATGGGCACATCGCTGGCATCATTTCGGATCTCAGTCCCGTTTGGCGTGTCACCAATCGACTCCATCAGCGAAATGACGGCTTCCGCCAGCGGTTCCGATGGATCTAACGTTGGCGTGAAGCTTGGCAGCCCCGATGACAAGCCAAAACGGTCATCAGCCCAGGTCACTAACGCATCAATGGAATCAGCACATGCTGCTAAATCGCTAGCCACCCCCTCGGTGTATTCGGGCATGTACAGGTGATCGTTGCGCCAATATGATGCGTATTCCGGTAGCTGCAATTGTCCGGAGTACGCATAGTCGTCGCCTGGTACACCGTAATACGAGAAGTTGACCAAGTCCGGCGTCAGCCCGGAGGCGTATATCGCCTGTTCGAACACCGGCGGAAATTCCACGTCAATCCCTGCTCGCTTCGGCACTCCGGCATCATCTATCTCAGCCCACAGCATGTGGGCTCCACTTGGCACGCTATAAGCAGTGAGGATGATCTCGTAGTCCGGACCGTTATCATTTCCCCTCGGTTCCACTTCATCGTCAACATATAGGTACACCGTGGAGTCGGGATTACTCGGGCCAGCAACTTCAACGGTGATCCTGCCGAAAACAGTCTCTCCGGGAGCTGGTGAGACGATACCGAACTTGGTGAATACAACTTCCCTTGTTCCCTCTCTTTCCAGGGCATCCTTTGCGACAGCGGTCAGTGTCCGATCGCCTCCTAAGATACCTTCCGTTGGAAGAGCCGCTGTGTATGGCGGAGCGCTCCAACTCGCAAGCGGCGTCTCTCCGTCGTCCAGAAAAACCTCAACCAGCTCAATGGTTGACGTGTCGGTAATTGCTTCAATCTCTATTGCGAGCTCATCGATTACGATCTCCTGCTCAACGGGGCACACGATAGTGACATGCGGATTGTGTTCCGTTACCGTGAGATTCACCGTGGCGGAGCCAGTGTTCTCGTTAGCGTCATATGCCAGTGCCGTCAAAACGGTGTTGCCATCAGCCCATTCGGATGTATCCAGCACCGTCTCATAAGGTTCTTCGGTAAGCGTAGCCAGCGGATCTACAAAGCCTGTCAGATATAGCTCCACCCGGTCTACGCCCAGCGGCGATACAGCCGTTACCTCCACCTGCAGGCTGAGCCCGTCAACGGTCGTGCCTTCACCGGGCTCTACGATAGTTACGATCGGGCCCGCAGAGCCGCCTTTGACCACGGTGCTCCGGGCGCCAATCTCGTTGCCGTGGAATGGAGCCACCTGGTAGTAACTACTTGGCTGGGGGGTTTCATCGCTGTAGATGTAGCGCACTCTTGGCGGGGCGCTGACATCCGGCCTTAGTATCTGGTCATAATAGTCTTGATCGGCAATCGATCCAAGTTGAGCTTCAGCTTCACTGAGCGAATCTGCGGTCGTACGATAGATGGCGTAGCCTTCAAGCACTGCGCCATAGCCCATAGCAATTGGGGTTATATCGGAAATGCCGATGTTTCCGCTTCCATCCGCGTCTGCTAACTCCGCAGCTGGTGATTCCCCCGATTCGTGACCGTACCACATTGCGATGGGCGTTATGTCCGCGATATTCACCGCACCGTCATTGTTAGTGTCACCGTAATTCCGCTCGTACCAGACGATGGTGCTGTCGTCATCGGAGCCGTCTTCAAGCTCAACTATGTTCCCGTCGCCACTTGGCGCAACCGAGGCACATCTTCCCGCTCCACCTGAGCCAAAGGTCGCCTCCGCGATCACAGCTTCACCTTCCGGCTCACAAACTGGCTGTAGCTTCACTACTCCAACCGGCAGCAGACCCGGCACATCCATGGGAGAGAAGGTTAGTACCGCATCCGTTGTGTATCGAGGCGCGAAGTCCACTGTCACCGGCGCAAGACCCGAAGGCGGCTCTATCTCAAACAGAAGCGCGTGGCGCTCAGCCAGATTTCGGCGCGACATTATACGCACAGATGTCCCGTTGTCGGAGACATCCAGGTAGAACTGCTTGGCGAACGTCTCCTCGCTTCTCCCCTGCAGGTAGTAGCACGTAAGCTTGTATCCATCATATTCGCGTGACTCACCCGGCATCCAGTCGGTCCTGACGAGCACAGAGTCTCTTGGCGCTTCTGGCGAAGGCGCACGGTTACCTTCAGCTTCAACAAGCTGTAGGGCTGATACAGTAGGGATTGGCTGCTTGTGACCGCCGCAAGCGACGAAGAAGACGGCGAACACAAAAACTAAAGCGAGACCTATGAAGATAATATGCGTTCGCGTGCACATAATTACATAAACCTCCGGCGATTGCTTTCCATCTCAGATTGTACTACTAACACGTTGCTCTGCCTAATCAGCTGCGTGTTTACTGTGTATTGGTAACCGGTGGAAAGTCTGCTTTCAACCCGTTTACACCTGCTGCAACCCGTCAACCTAAGCCAACTTACCTCTGTAAACGTCGGCGAAAAGAACGCTAAGTGCTCGAACGGTCATGAAAAAGGCCACGTTATACCTCACTTGTGAGAAACTGCCGTTCAGCCCAAGCTCGCATTACGGCTAAGTCCGCCTAAATATTCTAGCTTCGTGTCCACCGTATCAACACTCTTACTACTACAATTTCTACGATTCTTAATCAGTGAGTATAAAGAGCAATTGATAGCTAATCGTTGTCATCCACAGAAAGCACATCTATGGCCTTGTTTTGTGTAGGCTTCCAAACATCGCTTCTTTCAAGGAATAGCCCGATTGCTTGTAGACCAGTTTCACTTAGATTCAGCGTGAGATCATTCACGTACATATTGACAAATTCCTGTGCTTTGGTCGCAGGGAGACCTCGTGCGAAGGATAGAGCATATTCGAGTGCATCGTGCTGGTTGGTGAGCGCGTAGGCAATGCTCTTCTTCAGTAGTCTGGCCACGTCGTGTTTTGCATCTTCTGGTATGTCTCGCTTTATCACATTGATCCCCAGTGGAAGCGGAAGACCTGTTTCATCCTTCCACCAGGCACCCAGGTCTGCCACGAGTTTCAATTCCTCATCGCGGTAAGTGAGCTGTCCTTCATGAATTAGGAGCCCAGCGTCATATTCGCCAGCGAGAACGCGAGCTTCAATCTCGTCAAACTTAACCGCATGTACCGCAGGCTCGTAGGGATGGAGATACAGGCGCAGTGCAAGATAGGCGCTCGTTTGCAGTCCGGGAATGGCGATGGTTGCCCTCACCAGGTCATCACTGGCGAGGGGCTCTCTTGATACGACAATCGGCCCGTAGCCGTCACCCATGCTCGCCCCGCAGGGGAGAATCTGGTACTTGTCGGCCACGCGGGGATATGCAGCAACGCTCAACGCGGTCACGTCGAAGATTCCTCTTGTGGCATCGTCGTTCAGCGTCTGGATGTCGGAAAGCGTGTGCTCAAAGCTGTACCGTCCTGTGTCAATGAGGCCCTCGGCCAACGCGTAGAACATGAAGGCATCGTCAGCATCCGGACTGTGCGCCAGTGTTATCTTCACGCTGGCGATTATAACAGCAGGCGGGTGGTAGAATCGCTGAACTCGTGGGACAAACAACAATCGAGAAGTTGGTGTCTGCAAAGCTCGGGCGCCCGGTGGCTGCAAGCGAGGTCATCTGGCTTCCTCAGGACGTGGTTACTGCACGCGACTTCGGCGGTGCCAATGTCATCAAGAACTTCCTCGCCGCCTACGGCGAGAATGCAGATGTGTTCGACGCCGAGAGGATACGGTTCACCTTCGACTGCAACGCTCCCGCGAATACGGCCGGCTATGCAACGAATCAGCAGATATGTCGTGACTTCGCAAGGCTGCGTGGTATCAGGGTGCACGACGTGGATGCCGGCATTGGCAGCCACTTGCTCATCGAGCAGGGGCTTGCGCTCCCCGGTCTGACTGCGATAGGGACTGATAGCCACTACAACATACTGGGCGCGGTGGGAGCTCTCGGCCAGGGCATGGGAGATGTGGATATCGCCTATGCGTTCCGCACCGGGCAGGTGTGGTTCGAAGTCCCGGCGACAGTGCGAGTGAACATCGACGGGCAGCTGGGACCGAACGCATCCGCCAAGGATCTCACGTTGGCTGTCGTGCACCATTTCGGCAGTGGCGGGCTACTGGGGCGCGCCGTCGAGTTCTATGGCGACGTGGTAGAGACGCTCGATCTGCCGGGGCGTATCACACTGGCATCAATGGCAACAGAGATGAGTGCCGTAATCGCCCTTATCCCGCCTGAAGCCTCTGTCCTGGAATGGCTTGCTGAACGTGCGGGCGTGCCCACTGAGACCATAACTGCGGATCCTGACACGCAGTATATTGAGGAAGTGACGCTGGACCTTGGCGTGATTGAGCCGATGATAGCCGAGCCATACTCGCCGACGAGGGTTCGTCCGGTGAGTGCTGTAGCAGGAGAGGGCGTGCGAATAGACACGGGCTTCATCGGTTCGTGCACCAACGGGCGCTTTGAGGACTTCAGTGAGGGTTATGCCCAGCTTGAGGATGGAAGCATCGTTGCGGGAGTGACGCTGAAGCTCGTCCCTGCGACCCGCGAGGTGTACGGGCAGATGCTGTCAGAGGGGCTGATTGAACGCTTTTTCCAGGCTGGAGCGCTGATTCACAACCAGGGGTGTGGGGGCTGCGCGGCGGGTCAGGTGGGAATGACAGGCGAAGGCGAAGTGCAGGTGAGCACGTCCAATCGCAACTTCCGCGGCAAGCAGGGCGCTGGCCGAACGTACCTGGCAAGCCCGGCGACTGTGGCTGCCAGCGTTCGTGCGGGCCGTATCACTGTGCCGGAGGTAAGGCGATGAGCCAGATGCGGGTAACGGGCAGCGCATTCCCGCTCGTGGACGCAAGCGGTGCGTTGCTGGATAACATCGACACCGACATGATATTCCACAATCGCTGGCTGCACATCACCGAGCCTTCACAGATGGCCCAGCACGCGTTTGGGAACCTGGAGGGGTACGAGGATTTCACCGCACGCGTTGAGCCCGGCTCGTGGGTGGTCGTCGGCCGCAATTTCGGGGCGGGGAGCAGCCGCCAGCAGGCGGTGGAGTGCTTCAAGGCACTGGGCTGCGCCGGTGTGATTGCCCGAAGCGTTGCACCGATCTATCTGCGCAACGCTATAAACACAGCGCTGCCGATTGCACAGATGCCCGATCTGGCTGGAGCTATTGAGCTTGGCGACGAGCTGGTGCTGGACTTCGCCACCGGCACGGTCACGAATCTCCGCCCCGGGCAGGTCCATGTGCCCACGCCCGCGATTTCCCGTGTCCAGGTGGAGATCTATCGGGCTGGGGGATTGTTGAACCTCCAGTGAATGCTCGGGCGTTTTGCCACCCCGGGGGGTTCAGCGGTCGCGTAAACTCAGCCGGCGCGCTGTTTGACTACGATCCCGCGTGCGTCGAGTAACTGCATCAGCGTACGATAGCAGCTCTCCTCCGTGCCCAGGGACTCCGGCGGGGAGATGCCCTTGCGAGTGAACGCGCCGTCACGAATGAGCCGGGCAACTGATGTGGCCATGTAACCCGTTGTCCTTGCCATCGACGTGGTCTGGCGCTCTCGGTCGTAGTGGTCAACCAGGTCGAACGTATGGCTGAGTTTCTGGCCGTCCTTCGTTCCGTCTACTATGACGCGTAGAACGGTCAGATCCTCATCGCCTTCGCGGAGCTTCCAGCTGGGAAAGAGCAGCTTGCTGATGACTTCGATGGGTCTAACGGCAACGCCGCCTACCTCTATGGCATCCTTACCGAACATGCCTGCTTCACGAAGACCCCGCATCTTCTCTGCGTGCCCGGGGTAGCGCAGAGTCTTCTCGTACATCCGGTCGGCCTTGATTGTCGTCAGCAAAGAGCGTAGTCCGTCGCTGGCAAAAGCTTCGAGTGTTCCGATGCCCGGGAGTTGGATGAATTCGACCTCCGAAAGCGCATCCACCGTGACGATCTTGCCTTCTCGGACGATTCTCGCAGGACGTGTGTACTCCTCGATTACGTCCAGCGGCGAGAAAACGGCCTTGTAATTCCAGGGCGGCTCCGGGTTGGCGGGTAATCCCCCTGCGTATATAGCTACCAGCTCAATGCTGTCCAGTTGGGAAGAGGCGTCCGCAACCAGAACGTGCGACAGCCCCGGGGCGACACCGCAGTCTACAACAGCGATGACACCCGCTCGCCGTGCACGGTCGTGCAGCTTCAGTGTGTCCTCTGGCGTAAAGGAGATGTCCACAGCGTGCGTGCCGGCATCAATGACGGCTTCTAGCGTCTGGTACCCCATGAATCCTGGCACTGCAACTACTGCGATGTCGTGTTCCTTGACGAGCTGCGTAAGGTTGTCTCTCTCAGCCAGATTCGCTTCAACAGTGATGATGCCGGGTGTGTCGCCTAGCGCGCTCAGCGCACGGGTATTGATGTCCACCGCTGTCACGGCGAACTCGCTGTCCCGCGCCAGGTCGCGTGCAATCTCATTTCCTACAAGACCGCAGCCGAGAACAATAGCTTTCATTTATCCCCCCGTGATTTTGCGTGCTACTTCTTCTGCAACGTCGAGCGTCGAGTTGCTGCCACCCATATCATACGTCCGAATCTCGCCTTCGGCAATCACTGCTGCAATTGCGTGCTCCAATCGGATTGCGCTCTCGGCTTCTCCAAGCCAATCGAGCATCAGCTTCACGGAAAGCAACATAGCCATGGGGTTGACTTTGTGCAGGCCGGCGTACTTCGGCGCGCTTCCATGCGTAGGCTCGAAAAGCGCGTATTTGTCGCCCAGATTGCCGCTGCAAGCAAAGCCAAGCCCGCCAACGAGCTGGCCCGCCAGGTCGCTGATAATGTCTCCGAACATGTTGCTGGCAATGAGAACGTCGTAGTCCTGCGGGTTCTTAACCAGCCACATGCACATTGCGTCGATGTTAGCCTCGTCGAACCGAATGTCAGTGTAGTCTGCGGCGATCTTTCTGGCGGATCTCACCATCAGGCCGCTGGTTTCGCGGATAACGTTTGGCTTCTCAACGATAGTCACGCGCTTGCGGCTGTGCCTAAGAGCGTATTCAAAAGCCTGTCGGGCAATGCTCTCGCATCCCTTCACCGTGTTCAGGCGAAGGCTGACGGCGATCTCCTTGTTGGGGACGCTGGCGAAGCGCTTCATCTTTGGGTGGGCATCTACGGCCTTTCTCACGGCGTCGGGCAGCGGGAACCACTCTATCCCGACGTACAGGTCTTCAGTATTCTCGCGGAACACAACCAGGTCTATTTCGTCCCGGTAGTTCAGCGGATTGCCCGGAAAAGCCTTGCATGGTCGCAGATTAGTGTGGAGGTTGAACTCCTGGCGAATCTGCACGATGGGTGAGAAATACGAGTAGCCCTTGTCTCGCAGCTCCGGTGCCAGCTCTTGTACGGCTTCATCGCGCGGTTTGCTGGTGATGGCACCGAACAGGGCGCAATCCGTCTGCCTTAGGACTTCTTTCGTTCGTTCGGGCAGTGGAGTACCTTCGTTGCACCAGAACTCCCAGCCGACGTCAGCGGGGATGCGCTCGGCATCGAGTCTGATGGCATCGAGCACTATACCCGCAGCCTCCATTACGTCCCTTCCGACTCCATCGCCTGGCAGCCAGGCTATGCGGTATTTGGCCATGCAGAATCCTCCTGATGGTTTATTTGGCAAATCGGTCGCGCAAGTATTCGATAAGCCCACCCGCGTCGAGTATCGCCTGGACCTCGGGCGGGAAGGGGGCAAATGTATACTCACCTCTGCTGGTTCTGACAACACCTGCCGCCAGATCTACTTCTGCTTCGTCCCCAGAGTTCAGGGCGCGGGCGGCTTCGGGCAGTGCCAGTGCTGGCAGAGCGCTGTTGATGCAGTTGCGGTAGTAGATGCGGGCGAAGCTCTCCGCGATGACTGCAGCGACTCCTGAGTATTTCAGTGCCAGGACAGCCTGCTCTCGGCTGCTGCCACATCCGAAATTCTTCCCGGCCACGATGATGTCGCCGGGCTTCACCTTCGTCGCAAACTCCGGATCTAGGTCTTCCAGTGCGTGTTGTGCCATCTCCTGGGGATCAGTGACGGTATAGGTGTGTTTACCGGGGAAGAGCACATCGGTGTTCACATCATCTCCGTACTTGAAGATACGGCCCATCAGAAGTATTCCTCCGGTGATGCGATTTCGCCTTTGATAGCGCTGGCAGCAACCGTGGCTGGACTCGCCAGGTAGATCTCTGAATCGGGATGGCCCATTCTCCCCTTGAAATTGCGGTTTGCCGTGGAGATGCAGACTTCGCCAGGCGCGAGCGCCCCTTCGTGGGCGCCCAGGCATGGCCCGCATCCGGGGTTCATCCAGACGGCACCGGCGTCGAGTAGTGTCCGCACAATCCCTTCCTCCAGGGCTTGGCGGTAGACCTTCGCAGAAGCCGGGAATACGAGAAGCCGGACGTGACTAGCAACGGTTCGCCCGGTCAACACGTTCGCCGCTGACCGTAAGTCCTCAATGCGTCCGTTGGTGCACGTTCCAACCAGGGCCTGGTCGATCCGCTTCCCCGCCAAATCTCCAACCGGATGAATGTTGTCGACAGCGTGGGGGGCGGCAACGACCGGCTCGACTTCGGCAAGGTTGAACGCCAGTTCCTCGACGTACTGGGCATCGGGATCAGAGCGCAGATGCCTGAACTCGTTGCGCGTCTCACCCAGGAATTCCGCAACAGTTTCATCAGGAGCGAAGTACCCATTCTTCGCTCCCATCTCCGCAGCCAGATTGCAGAGCGCCATGCGGTCGGATATTGAGAATTGGTCGCCAGTCTCGCAGGAGAACTCAACAGCGCGGTAAAGCGCACCATCCGCGCCGATGCGGCCGATGATCGTCAGCGCCAAATCCTTTGATGAAGCAAATCTGCGCAGCTTCCCGCGGAACACTATGCGCATGGTGTCCGGACAGCGCAGCCAGAGTTCGCCGGTTACCCAAATCCCAGCGGCTTCGGTGCGTCCGATTCCCGCGGCGAATGCTCCGACGGCGCCCGCTGTTGTTGTGTGGGAGTCGCTGCCCAGTATGAGCCTGCCCGGGTACGCGTAGTGCTCCTCCACCATGATCTGGTGACACACTCCACGCCCGACGTCGTAGAAGTTATGGATGCCCTGATCGGCGACGAACTCGCGGATTGACTTGTGATTCGCAGCGTGGGTGCTGTCGGCGGCGGGAGTCACATGATCGAGCACAACGACTGCGCGTTCCGGATACTTGAGTCTCGTCGCCCCGATCTCGGGCAGCTTCCTCAATATGGCAGCAGTGTTATCGTGGGTTAGTATGTAGTCGGGCTCCAGCGTGACGATTTCGCCGGCACGAACGTCCCTGCCGGCCTTGCCGCTGAAGACCTTCTCGGAAAACGTTTTACCCATACTTAAGTTTCAAGGGTTCGAAGTTCAAAAAGTCGGCGTGGTTGACGACGATCGCCTCTGGCGTTGCGCGGAGGCCGTCCCCCTCGTGGCTATGATACATCACGCCGTGCACAACCCGGTCGGGCAGGCCCCATTTCATGCATATCCCCGCGCCGGACACCGGGTGTCGCAGTAGCTTCCCGCATTTGCTCTTACGCCAGTTCCCATTGGGCTCGCGCTCGTACTCGAGAATCTTGCCGACATCGTGGAGCAGCGCGGTCGCGAGCAGAAGGTCACGGTCAAACTCCATCGCGTCCTCGCCCTGCCAGTTGTCTGCAAGAGCTTCCGCGATGGCCAGAGCGGTGCGCGTCACGCGCCGCGTGTGATCCACGAAACTGACAGAGCACGGACTGATAAGCAGCGTAAACGGCATCTCTGCAAGTTCAGCAGGCGTTCGACCGGCAATCTGCATTGCGTCAAGAAAGGCGCTTACGCATTGTTCTCGCAGGCCTTCGTCCTCGATGTCGCCGAGTTCAGGAATGGCTGCCAGTAATTCGTCTTTCATCACTCACCCCCCAGTTGCCTTGCCGGTGGTCCATCGTACACGGCTTTGCCCGGGTCAATGCGGCGCATCGGCTTTTCCCGCGTGACTTCTTCGAGGAAATGAGCTGTCATACCAGCCACGCGTGGGAGTATGAAGAAGAAGTTGCACACTTCCAGCGGGAACCGCAGCTCACACAACAGGGCGGCAACAGCACCGTCAACGTTCAAGGGGAGCTTGCGTCCGCTCTGGCTGCTCAGCTCCTCGCTGATGGCTCTCGCCAGCTTCAGATAGACGCCGTCCTTGCCTGCCGCTGCGGCCAGCTCGAACAGGCGCCAGGTGCGCGGGTCCTGCGTATGGATGCGATGTCCGTATCCGAAGAGGCGCCGCTTCTCTGCGAGTGCTTGCGATACGAAACCCTTGGCGAACTCTTCGGCCGTTTGCCTGGAGGCATCGAGCTCCTCCTTTAGCTGGAGGAATGCGCGCATAGCAGGTTCAATTGCCGCGCCGTGATATTTGTTAATTGACAGGATTCCGGCTGCGAGTGCAGCGTTCAATGGCGCACCTGTTGAAGCTGAAAGCCTTGCCGCTTGAGCCGACGGAGGGGTCACGCCGTGATCGATACTGGCCAGCAGCATCGCGTCGTACAGCTTCTCCTCGGCCGGTTCAGGCAGTCGCGCATGGAAGAGAAGAAAGACGCCGCCTGCAAAGCTCACTTCACCGAGAAGTTCGTCAAGGCGGTATCCTCGCAGCCGTATCTCGTTCGGCTCTATGGACGTGATTGCGGTTTTCCAGGTCTGATCGTTCATTTTCCATTCAACTCCGCAAGGACTCTGGCAGTTTCGGATGGAAGGTCCTCGAATCTCTCAACGATGACAGCTCCCGCATCGCCAAGCGCGCTGACTTTGCTCTGGTAGTCACCGCGACCGCCTTCAACGATAGCGCCAGCGTGCGAGAAGCGCGTTCCTTCTTCAGCCTGCTTGCCCCCGATGTATGCAACTAGCGGCTTGGTGAAAGCTCCCTGCATCATCATCTCGGCTACCCGTTCTTCCTGGGTAGTTCCAATCTCGCCGAACATCACGACGGCATCGGTTTCGTCATCTTCCTCAAATAGCTTGAGGATTTCGGGATGCGGCAGGCCTACAATGCTGTCTCCACCCACGTGAACGATTGTGCTCGCGCCGATTCCGGCCTTCTTCAGATAGTACGCGATGCTCGACGTTATGCCGCCGCTTCGGCTGGACACGCCGACGCGGCCGGGCATGAAGAATTTGCGTGCCGCCTCCGGGCTCCCGCCCATCATTCCCAACACTCCTTTGCTGGGGGAAAGGCATCCGAGCGTATTGGGCCCGAGAAAACGCGCATTGCGCTCCTGAGCGAACTTACAGAGCTTCATCACATCATGCAGTGGAACCCGGTCTGGCACGATGACGATGAACTTAACACCAGCGTCCATGGCTTCCATCGCTGCGTCTGCAGCGAAGGCCGCCGGGACGAACACCACGCTCGCATCAACCTCTCCCACCTGCTTAACAGCGCTGGCTACGGTGTCGAATACGGGCAGCCCAAGTGTTTCCTCGCCGCCGCGCCCTGGTGTGACGCCAGCGACGATGTTCGGCCCGTATCCCTGCATAAGGCGGGTTCTTACCTGGCCTTCGCGTCCGGTAATTCCCTGCACGATAACCCGCGTGTTCTCGTTTACCAGGATGCTCACCGCGCACCTCGTTTTGCGAGACACTCGTCGAACCCGGGAATCGGGAGGCTTAGTGCAATTGAGCGCATTCCGGCGTCATAACACGCCAGCTCGCACGCCAGGCACTCGGTGCAGCGATGGGCCGATTCTTCTGCGGGTTCTTTTAGCCGGGGCGTGTCGTCATCAATCTCGAGGATCTCGACATGGCAGCTCTTGATGCACGCCTTGGATTCACAGTTCCTGCAGATCGCGTGATCGAAGCTGATGGTGCCGGTGCGCACATCGAATGCGTATTCATCCATTGCGTCCTCGGTGCGCGCCGTGGGAGTGCAATCATATGGCTCGACTGGTGGATGTTCTCTGACCAATGCGTCCAGGCGCCCCGCGCAGAACGCCGCGCTGTCGTCTTTCCCGTACGCTTCAACGGGAACCGGTAGATCGGAAAGGAACTTCGAGAGTATCTCTATCGCGAGCTCCTCCTTGTTGCCGCCCAAGCGTATGACCGCGGGCACGTTGAGCGGCCATTCCCGGAAGGCCTTGACCATACCACGGGCCGAATGGAATTGCTCCTGGCTGGCAACGCCACTGCCGCTGGCGAAGTAGCCGACGATTGCTCCCTGCGCAAGGATGTGCTTAGCGGCGCGGTATACCTTGGCTGCGCTGGGGTTGCCGCTGGTATCGCAGAAGTTCTTGGCGGTGAAGCGGTGCCTGACGAGCGCGTCCATGCTCATCATGCTTCCGCCCCCGCCGGCACCGTGGAATCCCACGGGCCGGTCTCCTTCAGTGCCAAGCTCCAGGAAGTAGAAGGTCCCGCGATGATCGGTTGCCTCATATGCCGCTGCGATCTTCTCCAGATCTGTCGGTGGATGTCCTATCTCGCGCGCAATCTCGATTCGCAGCTCGGGGTGCCGGACCACAGCGTAGTCGTCGACCGAAAAGTGGCAGTCCGCAGCAAAGAGTCTCCCGTCGTCAGTCATAACCAGCGGGTTAACTTCAAGGCTTCTCGCTTCCTCAGCGAGGAACACCTGTGCAAGTTGGACCAGGAAGCCGGCCACAGCAGAGATCTGTTTTCCCGTGATGCCGCACTCAACTGCCAGCGATCTGGCTTCGTAAGGCTTCAGGCCCGTTGCGGCATCAAAGGGACGCCTTGCGAGCTTGGCCTTGCCGTCCCGCGCCATTTGCTCAACACCGCTGCCGCCACGGTCCGCGAGCAGGGCAAGCGGTCCCGGTATCTCGTCAGTGACTATGCAGGCTGCAAAGAATTCCGACGCTATGCGAAGTTTTTCCTCTATCAGAACAGTCTCAACAGGAAAGCCGCCGACAGCGCGCCCCAGAACGCTCGAAGCGGCATCGCTCACTTCCGCAGCGCTATCGCAGAAGTGAATCAGGCCTTTTCCCGCTCTACCGGTCACGAACGCTTGAGCCTTTAGCACAACGGGGAATCCGATGCGCTCAACTGCTGCGGCGGCTTCCACTACGCTAGCGGCAATCTCCCCCCGGGGCACCGGGATTCCGAATTGAGCCAGTATCTCTTTGGCTTTGTGTTCCAGCAGCTTAGCCACGTTACAGCCCCCGCCGCGTGATTATAGCTGAGTTGGCCAGTGATGGTAACACCCGGTGTGCTGCGGACAGAACTACGGTAGAATGACTGTGTTTCGGAGAAGAACATGAGCAGAAAATTCACAACAGGTCTCATAATTTTTCTATTGTTCGTGGCCGCGCTCGTACTGCTGAGCCGGCAATTCCTTGTGGGCATGACCGGCAAGGACGGTTTCGCCGGACGTGGTGATCGTATTGCGCTCGTGTATGTCGAGGGTGCGATAACGGGCGACGCCGAGTCGGGAACGTCGTTGTTTGGCGGTTCGTACGTGTCTTCCGTAGAACTGATCGACATGCTCGAGGAAGCGCGCGAGGACGACGACATCCGCGCGGTCATTCTTCGCGTCAACTCCCCGGGCGGCAGTGCCGCGGCCAGTCACGAGATCTACGAGGAAGTCGTGAAGGTGAACGCCGAGAAACCGGTGGTTGTCAGCATGGGCGACGTGTGCGCGAGCGGGGGTTACTACATCTCATCTCCTGCCGGATATGTATTCGCAAATCCGAGCACGCTGACCGGCAGTATCGGCGTGATATGGGATAGCCTAGAATACTCCAGCCTGCTGGAAAGATACGGGATTCGCAGCATTACGCTGAAAGCGGGCGAGTTTAAGGATATCGGCAGCATGACACGCGAGATGAAGGGAAACGAGCGCGCGATGTTACAGCGGATGCTGGACCAGGTTCACGAGCAGTTCATAAATGCTGTTGCAGAGGGCAGGAAGATGGAAGTTGAGGATGTGCGGAAGCTGGCCACCGGGATGATCTACACCGGAGAGAACGCGCTCGGGCTGAAGCTGGTGGACGAGCTGGGAGGTCTGGAAGCCGCGAAGGCAAAAGCCAGGGAGCTCGCCGGGCTGCCTGAAGATGCGGAAGTCGTGGCCTACAAACGCAAACGGACCGTCTTTGATATCTTCGATATGCTGAGTGCTGAGTCTGTCGGTTATCCGGGTCCGTTGCGCGGGCTGGAGCCACCATCTGCGCTCGAGACACTGGCACGAAGGCTTTTGCTACATGACATAGGCTATACAAACTAGTGCGGACAAACGCTACGAAGAGAGCGGGCTATTTGGCCTCGACAGGCATTGGGAGGTAGATGCGGATAGCCGCAAGGTCCACCAGCGCGTCGTCAACCCGCCCGGTTACGGTTGGCAACGCAGTCCACTCATCGCTTCCACGCATCCTTCCCATAACGTAAAACCGACCCAGTAATCGGTTAAGGGCGCTTATGCTTCTAAGCTCAGGTGCATCGCCAAGAAACGGCAGGTAGCTGGGGTACAGATGCCCGAAGAAAAGCGGCGCTGTGCCTTCCCAGCTTGGATCCCGCGCGTCAACCGGTCCGACAACCATCCACTGAGTCAGCGTTCTGGCGAAGGTCATCTCAGGACTCATCGCGTGACCGCTCGGGATTATCTGAAAGCCGCCAATCTCGCCGATGGGTGAAGTGCTTACGCATACCACACCAGGATGGTTAGCACGGAGGCGTCCGACGCCCGCGTAAATAGAGCCGCCGAATCTCCCCACTCCCGCGACCGGCTTGAGTACCTGTCCGATAACCTCAGGCTCTTTGCCAATGCGTTTCAGACTGATTAATCCACCGAAGCTGTTGTCGAACTCGATATAGTCAATGTCGGCTTTACGCGATACAGTAATAATGAGGATGTCACCTACTGCTGGCACGTACGAGGGGAGCGCTTGCGATGGCTGCCACAAATCTTCAAAACCAGATGCTCTTTGTATAAAAAACTTGCTGCCCACAAGTGGTGTAAACGGACCGCCAAAAATGCCGGTGCCGGCAGAAATATCGGTAAATACGGACGCGCTCTCAGAGAAATAGCTTCCATAATCGGTCGGATCGAAATACAGGAATTCGGCCGGCTGAAGCGAAAATACGGTACCGCGGCCTGTCTCTGTTGAGTTACAAACTTTGATATGTATCGCGTTTACTGCCGTTGCACACACGGTGCTGTCTTCAGCCCACGCGCTTGCAGTAAAGCCGTTGGCGTTGACTGCGCCGCACGGTGCCAGCACCTTGCCGATTATCCGAGTCTCGCCGTTTTCGCAAACCAAGATGCGCCCGCCAGGCCGATTATCGAGGCTGATTACGAGGATTTCTCCGGTAAGGACCGCACGGCTCATTGTGAAGGTTTCTCCGGCAAGGATCGTACGGCTCATTGTGAAGATAATGAGAATCGACAGCAGAAAAAGCGCGCAGCTTCTCACTTTTGTTCCTCCGAATAACGTTTGAACTTACTTCCTGCCCACGCGCCCAGTATCTCCCAGTACATCTTCAAGCGCGCCAGGAAGCCTCTCACGAAACCGCGCTTCTCTTCCTTCATCCTGTGTGTGAGGTCTGCCAGCTCGACGACACGAACCTTTATGTTCTGCTCGTTCAGGTAGCGGTTCAGCGCAGTCTCCACCCCGAAGCCGACGCGCTCCCAGGCGGTAAAGCCCTTGAGGTCTTTGCGGAAACATGCACGCTGCCCACTGATGAACGGTGCGATCTTCTGCGCCATTGTCGTGACAGCTCGTCCGCCGACGAACACGCCCAGACTCGCTGTGTAGCCACTTCCGCCGGTAAGCGGCGCGAGCATACTGTGCAGGTGCGACGGCCTGAGCCCGATTAAGTCTGCGTCAATAAACATGACTATCTCGCCGGTGGCCAGCTGCAGGCCATCGCGCATTGCGAGAGCCTTGCCCAGATTCCTGGCGTGTGTTACCAGCTTCATCTGTGGCAGGACCACGCTAGGTTCCGCTTTGGCAAGAAGAGAATCCTGTGCGCGCTCGTAGGCCGATCCTGTGCCGTCGTCGCTGCCGTCGTCAACCAGGATGATCTCGCTGAATATGCCTGACTCCACGGCGGCCTGCGCAACGTCGCCGACAGTGCCGGCCTCGTTGTACGCCGGGATAACAAGTGACACACTTGGTGTCGCGCTCACCGCTCGGCCTCCAGGGATTCAAGTTCCGAGAGGAGGGCGCTCAGGGCGCCGGCTTGATCGAGCCCCTTATCGATAACCTTGCCGCTGCGGTAGACCATGAATTTGCCGTTGACACTGATAATTCCAAGGTCGGCATGCTCCGCCTCGCCTGGGCCGTTCACCACGCACCCCATGATTGCCACACTGACGGGTTTGCTGAGAGTCATCACGCGTGTTCGGATTTCATCAGCCATCGTCGCGACGTCAAACTCCGCCCGGGCGCAGGTTGGGCACGCGACGAGTCGCGGTGCTTCACGCAGACCCAGGCTCGCGAGTATCTCGCGGCACACGATGATTTCGTCCTCAACGTCGCCTGACAGGCTGGCTCGCACAGTGTCTCCCAGGCCTTCGGCTAGCAATATGCCTATGCCCACAGCGCTGCGTGCTGCTCCCGTAAGGCCTGGCCCGGCCTCGGTGATGCCAATATGCAGCGGCAGGTCGCTTTCAGCGGCGAACCGCCGATAGCACTCTATTGTATTGAGCACATCGCTGCTCTTCAGGGCCACGACTATGTCGCGGACGCCGAAGCCCTGCAGGATTTCCACATAGCGATGCGCGCTTTCCACCACTGCCTTTACAGGATTCTCGCGATGGAGCTGCTTCAGGTCATGGCTGATACTGGCTGCGTTGACGCCGACGCGGACGGGGATTTGCCGTCGTGCAAGCTCCTTTGCGACCGGAGCAATTCGTTCGCGGGTGCTGATGTTCCCCGGGTTCAGGCGCACCTTGTCCGCGCCCGCCTCAATGGCGGCCAATGCCAGTTCAGGATTGAAATGAATGTCGGCGATGAGCGGGATGCTGATGCCCGGTTTGATGGCGCGAAGCGCTTCGGCGCTGCGCTTATCGGGCACCGACACGCGCGCCAGGTCGCACCCGAGTTCTGCCATGCGGCCGATCTGGGCGACAGTAGCGTCAACATCAGTCGTCTCAGTGTTGGCCATGGACTGCAGCGCCACGGGATTGTCCCCGCCGATTAGGACCGATCCGATGGCGACCTCTCGCCTGCGCGGATGCGCGCTCGGCATTCGCGGAATAGGCTTCCTGCGGGCGAAAATCGGCTCATCTGTGGCAGAAGACATCGCTTTGCTATTATAGCCTAGCGCAGGCCGCTGCCGGCCACAGGGGAAGACGCTATGAACATGGCAATTGTATCAGTGGTTCTCCTTACTCTAACGCTGCTCGCAGTGGTTGCAGTGCTCGTCGTGTTGCTATCGGGACGCAGTGCACCAGCCCCTCAGGTCGACATCAGCGATCTGAAGGGCGAGGTGGGGCAGGTAAAGGGGGCGGCTCAGGAGCTGAGCAATTCGATCAAATCTCTGATAGGCTCGGTGGAATCCAGCCTTCACACCGGTGAGAGTTCCGTATCCGGCAGGCTGGGCAAGGTCGCTGAAGGGCTGACGAAGGTCCTGGAGGCCGAGCAACATGTTGCGGAACTGGCAAAGGACGTTGTGAGCTTCAAAGAGCTGCTTCGTGCGCCCAAGGCGCGTGGGGGCATGGGCGAAACGATGCTGGAAATGCTTCTGGGCAATGTCCTGTCGTCTGAGCAATGGGAAAGGCAGTACATGCTTGGCTCTGAGCGCGTGGATGCAGTTGTGAAGATGCCGGAAGGACTGGTGCCGGTGGACAGCAAGTTCCCTCTTCCCTCGTTTAATAAGCTGCTGGCTGAGGAAACCGACGAGGGAAGGCGGCGTGCCCGCAAGGAATTCTTGCGCGACGTGAAATCGCGCATTGATGAAATACGCAGCAAGTACATCAAGCCGGAACTCGGCACCGTTGACTTCGCGCTGATGTATGTCCCGGCGGAGAACGTATATTACGAAGCGGTGAATCCCGGGCCGGAAGGGGAGAGCATCCTGGATTACTCGCTGGAGCATAAAGTTATTCCGGTTTCGCCCTCTACCTTCTACGCCTATCTGGTTGCGCTGGCGTACGGTTTCCGGGGAATGAAAGTGGCCAAGCACGCCGAGGAGATTCGAAATCAGCTTGCAGGCTTGGCAAAGGAACTGGACGCGGCGCAGGGCGATTTCGATACGCTCGGCAAGCAGCTGGACTGGGCTCGTGAGAACTACGAGAAGACTGGACGACACTTCGCAACTTTCGCGATGAAGCTCCAGCAATACGGGCAGCTAAGCAGCGGTGAGGGTAGGGGCGAGCTTGAGGAGTGACATCAGACCGTGTGATGACACAAAACGCCGCCATTCTGCTAGAATGACGGGCAGCGAATTCATTCTCGGGGGGCGCAAATGCCGATCTGGCAAATCGCAGTAGTCGTTGTATTGGCTATCGTTATCGTCGTGCTGGTTGTGATGCGCGGGAAGCAGAAGTAACCACAACTTAAGCGGGATCCACAGTACTCTCCTTGGTGGGCGGCGCTTGCCGTGGGATAACTTCGCCTACGGTGGCACTGGTGCCTTTGCATCATGATCAAACCCGATAGCTGGATACGCGCGATGGCACAAAAGCACGGCATGATAGAGCCGTTTGTGCCGGAGCAGGTGCGGGACGGAAAAGTCTCCTACGGGCTTTCCGCGTACGGATACGACTTCCGCGTGGCCGACGAGTTCCGCGTCCTTTCTGATTTCGAGCCCGGGGGCGTGATTGATCCCAAGGACTTCGATGGCAGTGCGTTCGTTGAGGTCAAGGATACGGCCTGCGAAATCCCGCCGAACTCCTACGTTCTGGCTCGCAGCCTTGAGTACTTCCGCATCCCGCGCAGCGTGCTGGCGCTGGTCATCGGCAAGAGCACGTATGCTCGGTGCGGCATCATCCTGAACGTCACGCCGCTGGAACCGGAGTGGGAAGGCTTCATCACGATGGCGGTCGTGAACTCCGCACCAATGCCGGTGCGCATCTACGCTAACGAAGGCATCAGCCAGGTCATCTTCTTCGAGAGCGACACCCCGCCCGATGTCTCTTACGCTGACAGGAAAGGCAAGTACCAGAAGCAGACCGACATCACCCCAGCGAAGGTGTAGAGGCGTACTCCATGATGATGATAACGTTCTGCGTGACGCGCATGGGCTTTTCCGGCGTGTGATGTATCATCATTAGTGTCATGATGAACATCAATGACATTCAAAGGCTCGCAGAACGGGGCGAATCCGAAATCCTCGAGTTTAAGAAGACCACCGGAGAGCGCGATGAGGCAGGAAAGACTCTCTGCGCGATGCTGAATAGCCAGGGAGGAAAGGTACTGATTGGCGTGTCTCCCCGAGGCAGGATTGTAGGCCAGGAGGTTTCTGAATCTACAATCAGTGATCTTGCCGTGGTATTCACTAAACTTGAGCCTTCCTACCAACCCAAGATTACGAGAATCCCCATAGAGGGAGCTAGAAAAGTGATCGTGTTGGAGGTAGAGCAGGGGCGCAATGGGCCGTATACATACGACGGTAGGGCTTACATTCGCCAAGGCAATATGACAGTGAAGATGCCACGCGAAGAATATAAGCGCAAGCTCTTGGCTAAATCGCAAGCGGTTGAGCGTTGGGAGTCACTTCCAGCCACGGGGATAACGATAGGCGACCTTGACCTGGATGAGATAGCTCGTACCGTTGAGGCCGGTATAAACAAAGGACGCATCACTGATCCGGGCACGAGAGAACCGAGGGAATTGCTGAAAGGCCTTGGCTTGATCTCTAATGACAGGATTATTAGAGCTGCTATCGTGCTCTTCGGGAGGGAAGAGCAGATGCTCCCAAACTACCCGCAGTGTCTTTTGCGACTCGCGCGATTCCGTGGGATAGACAAGACAGAGTACACTGACAACAGGCAGTACTATGGTAGCGCTTTCAATCTTCTAGTTCGGGCGGGTCGCTTTCTCCGTGATCATTTGCCGATTGCTGGGAGAGTAGTGCCCAACCTTTTCGAGCGTGAGGACGACCCACTGTATCCACCTGTTGCATTGAGAGAGGCATTGGCGAATGCATTGGTCCACCGCGATTACACTGATCCAGGGGGGTCCGTAAGCGTTGCAGTCTATGATGACAGAGCAGAGATCGTTAATGCAGGTGTGCTACCTGAAGGTCTGACCGTGGAAGACCTCTATCGCGAGCATGAGTCAAAACCCAGGAATCCCACGATAGCTAGTGTTTTCTACCTAAGAGGAATCATTGAGAGATGGGGCCATGGAACCTTGAGGATTGTTGAGCTTTGCCAACAAGCAGGACATCCCAAGCCGGAGTTTGAAGAAGTCGCATCCTCATTCGGGGTACGTTTCCGCCCATCACCTTACATGTCCCCGTCAAGAATAGGACGCGAACTCACTAAGCGGCAACAAGAAATTTTAACACTTGTTGGGCGGAAGGGGAAAACTGCCCTCAGCCAGCTGCACGAGGCTTTGGGTAGGCGACCAGCGAAGAAGACCATAGCAGACGACCTCAAGTTCTTAAGGCAACTTGGCCTTGTAAGGTGCTACGGACGTGGCCGTGGTGCATTCTGGCAGCTATCTGAGCATAATTAGGGGGTAAGCCATGAGTGAATTAAGCGCCTGGCTTGAATTACAGAACATTCGAGTAGTACTCGTTAGCCCAAGGTGCAGATTAGCCAAAATGAGCTCGTCGTTATCAAGTTATCAGTGGATTACCATCTGACTACCATCCAATTGCTATCTGGTTAACATCTAATCACCATCCAATTACCATCCAATTACCAGCTAATTATGATTATTGGGCTTGCGCAATCCGAGAGCTGGCGAAATGCGATTAAAGGCAAGAAGCTGTATGAGTAGTTGCTAAGTGTTGGCGGAAGCTAGCCCACCACCATCACCGCGACTGCAAACTCCTTCTCGTGGCTGATGGTGAGCTGGATATTTACGCGCTCTGGGTCGATGCCAACTTCGCGCATCTTCTCGCGGGCTTTCTCGCTCAGGCCGAAGTAGGGCTTGCCGCTTTCTTCGTGCTCCACCCAGACACCGTGCCAGCCCGGCCAGACCTGGGTGGCCTTGAAAAACGCCTCCTTGGCAGCAAAGAATCCCGCAAGGCTCTGAAATGCAGCCACGCCACGGCTGCGCGCATACGCCAGTTCGCTTTCGGTAAACGCTCCTCGCGCAAGGGGGCTGTCAAGATTCTCACCGGCTTTCTGGCGGATGCGCTCGATCTTCACGAGGTCTACGCCAATGCCGTGCAACTTCACTTGCCGCCCCCGGAAGCCGCTTTCTCCCTACGGCCAATCGCCTTCACGCGGAGTACTAGCGCCAAGTACAGGATAAGGTTCCCGCCGAGGTAGCCAAGGAAATACCAGCCCAGATACGGCTGGTAAATCGTGAGCCAGATGCGCTCCTGCGCCACCTGAGGGAGTAACTGGTTCCAGTAGTACACGTCGCCCAGGCGCTCCCAGGCGGGGCTGACCAGCGAAAGCGTCACCACTGTCCACTCCGCCACGATCAGTGCCAGCAGCGCGACGAAAAACGCCCCTAATCCCTTTAATCCGCCGCGGGCTCTGGGATTGACGAGGAGGTACGCGGTCGGCACTAAGATAACAGTGAGCCAGATGAGGAATCCCCGCTGGAGGACTGTGAGGATATGGATGTACTGGAAGTAGCTAAGCAGCGCCAGATGAAGTCCGGCCACCACAAGCAGCAATAGCACAATCGCAAGGTGGAACTTGATGGCATAGCCTTTTGTATCGGTCGAGTGCCCCGCGTCCGGCTGAGGACGGCGAGACCGCGCATAGCTCTCCCAGATGAGCGCCGAGGCGAACGATGCCAGCAGCACAACTTCGACCACGAAGTTCAGGAGCGCAAGCAGGTGCTCAGTGGGCCAGCGCATCGTTGCCCGCTGGATCTCGTTGAGGTACACAACAATGAACAAGCCCGTACCGACAACGACCCACAGCAACCGGTTGCCGAACTGGCGCATAAGGATACACTCAACCGATTCTGCGAACGCAAAGAAGCCACGCATCTGGACTATTATATCCCGGCACCCCTGCTGGCACTCAGCGTGTGCTGAATAAAGGTCGTCTCTGTTCATTGACCGTATGTCTGTCCAATGATATAATGTAATAGATGAATAGCACAATGGAGCTGGAATGGATGGGCTACCTGGGAGCGGCTATAGCGGTCCTGCTGCCGGTCTCCATATTGCTGGCGCTCATCTTTCAGTTCCGCATGAACCGCAGAACACCTCGTCCTTGGCCGGAGAACATGGAACCACCGGAGAGCGGCGTTGAACCTCTACACGCGAGGCTTGTCGACCGTCAGAGCCTGAGCGACGTCATCTATGCGGTCAACCGTATCAGGATGAACGAGAAACTCCTGAAGCGGAGATCGGGACTCCCTTGGCTGGTTCCCTACAAGACTCCGTCCAAGCCTGGCAAGCTCTGGCTGGGCCGGACCGGCCTGGTTTTCTACTACAAGCATCGTGACAGTTTCTATCGAATTGCCTACGCCGATATCACCGGCATAGACAGCTTCCAGGGGTGGTACGACTTCAGAAAGCAGCCAGCGCTGATCGTTCACCACGAGATAGGCGAGGACCGCTTTGCCGTATTCCAGCTTGCGCCGGGAATCACCGAGCGATTCGGTAGGCTGCTTGCCGAGCGCGTTTCCAAGGGGGAAGGCGAAAAGGCATCAGCCGAGCAGGAGACTGTAGTATGAATGTCGAAATCTATTCTGCCTTTCTCGTCCAGAGCACGCTCGACATCGTGCTGCCC
Organism: Planctomycetales bacterium; assembly: GCA_030606285.1. Taxonomy (GTDB): domain Bacteria; phylum 4484-113; class 4484-113; order 4484-113; family 4484-113; genus JAGGTK01. The sequence continues at coordinate 124,750 of JAUWGS010000003.1, forward strand.
ATTATCGTTGCCGCAGTGCTGCTCCCGATAATGATCGGGCTCCTGCTGACTGTCAGGCGCGGGACGCAGTTGAGCAAGTACTCTTTGCCCGACTTCATGCCGGATGAGCAGCCGCCGGATGACCCGGTTTTCGGCAAGCGGGGCGCGTATTACGCCGGTACGCTTTTCGCCGCGCAGAAAATGCTCGGCATGTTTCCTGTGCCCGTGGTGGGGAAGGGCTACCATATCAAAGGGAATGGTAAAGCCTGGCTGTCCGAAGAGGCGGTAATGTTGCACCGCTACTTCACGCGCAAGCCGCTAGTCATCCCTTTTGCCCTCATCCACAATGTTGACGTGCGCATTGGCTTCTTCGCTGGTAAGCGTGTCCCGGGCTATGTGCTGCACATAACCTGGGGGCGCAGCGAACTGCCTATGGTTTCAGGCATACAAGTATCCCGCAGGCGCGACCTCAGCGAGGAATGGGCGCGCGAGATCTCCCGCCGTGCTGAAGTGTGGAGGGTCAGGATCGCGACGGAGGAGTCACTGGACTAGCCTACGAAATCATAGACTGGCAGATGAGCTCCGTCTGCCTCCTCAGTCTTGGCAACGGCAAAGACGCAGCTCCCGCTGCCGGTGACGGAGACCAACGGGTAGCCAAAGGAAGTGAGCGTATCCAGCAAGTCTCCGACCTCGCTGCTAATGTCTCTGGCGATTGAGGTGAAGTCGTTGCGGGCTACTCTGAACGCTGCCTTCGGGCTACCTGTGTGCCACTCGTCCAGGAATCCCTGCGTATGATTGTAGGAGGAGTGGCTCCTGACTTTCGCATACATCGACGCTGTGGAGAATGACGCCTCTGGAACGCCCAGTACGCAGCAATACTCGCCCAAGCCGCTAAGCGCAATAGATTCCACTTGTTCGCCGAAACCACGGGCTCTGACGGGTCCATGCAACATGAAGGCTGGGACATCCGCGCCAACACGCGCCGCAAGCTCTAGCCAATCGCTGTCGCTTAGTTGGGAGAGCCGGGCAAGGCTTCCTTCTCTGTATGCATCTAGAGCTGCCATTTCCCTGACCATTCTGAGGAATCCCGCAGCATCGCTGCTTCCGCCCCCAAGACCACTGCCTGTGGGTATTCGCTTGATGACTCGCAAGAGCATGCCGGGCAGCTCGCCACCGGCGCGTGTGTCCAGCTCTTGGTAGGCGCGGGTTATGCTGTTTTCCCCAGGGTCAACGGACGGCCGTGCGTCCGAAGCAAGCTCGGATGAGATGTCCACGACGACTCCGTGCCCTTCCCTGATCTGCAAGGAGACGGTGTCCGCCAGTGAGATCTTGGCCATTACCGTGTCAACAGCGTGCATGCGCGCGTCCGGGTCGAAGCTGAGAATGGCTAGGCTCAGATTGACCTTGGCGGAACACTCACATGCGTACTCGTCCACGGAGTTATTATGGCATACGGCATCAGTGTGCATTGACAGGGGCCAAATCGCGATGGTATATTTCGCGTGACGGGTCGTTAGCTCAGGTGGTTAGAGCGCATCCCTGATAAGGATGAGGTCCCTGGTTCGAGTCCAGGACGACCCATTCTTGCTGACTCGTCGCGGAACACATCTGTTGAAGGTTGTGTTAGAATTATTGAGTCTATGAGGGGGTGTAGCTCAGTGGCAGAGCATCTGCTTTGCACGCAGAAGGCCATCGGTTCGAATCCGTTCACCTCCAGTAGAGCGCAGGGGGTGGTGCTTGTGATTGAACTTGATCCGACGACTAAGACGTACTTCGAAATGGGTATGACCCACTACAATCGTGGCGACTACCTTCGGGCAGCGGAACAGTGGAAGCTGGTGGTGAAGGAGGACCCATCCTTTGCTGCGGGGCATCGTTACTTGGCATTGGCCTACGAGAAGCTGGACTGGCGCCACAAAGCCAAGAAGCAGTGGGAGGCCTACCTCAAAGTAGAAACGAACGAAATCGCGAGGACGCAAATAGCGGAAAGGCTGAAGAGATTGTAGGAGATGGGGACGAAGCGTCCAGACGAGACTGACGACCTCCGGACTCCAGAGGGCCAGGATTCCGAGTCAAGGTCGGACTTCGACCTCTGGCGCATATTAACAACCCCTGAGGAACTGCTCGACGAGAGCGCGAGGGCTGCACCTGCAGGCCCGGTGGTCGAAGCGACCGGCCCTCCACGAGAGGAGGTGGCCCCGGCAGTGCCGGAGGAGACGGTTGTCTATTGCCGCAATCACCCCGAGATTCCGGCCATTGCTCAATGTCCTGTGTGCGCCGCGTACTACTGCAACGACTGCCTGATAATCAAGAAAGGCAGACTGCTCTGTAAGGCCTGCGCGGAAGCCGTCTACGCTCCCACAGAAGAGGAGATCATTGAACACGGCGAGGAAGCCTACCGGCATCGCGGTGATTTCCTGCCGGAAGCGCCGCCTGAGTTCAGTCCTACTATGGCGGGCGTCGGTGCTGAAGGTCGGCTGGCGAATGTCTTCAGGCGTCTTCTTGGTTACGTGCTGGACATCCTGGTAGCCAGGACTCTATACGTTCTGGGCTATGTCGTAGTCTCATTGCTCTTGGCTGGAATCAGCAAGGGAGCTGTTCCGAGCGTGCTTCAGCTTGGCGGCGGCGGCCTTGTTACCGGAGTGAAGCAGGTCGCGTTGTCACTGTTCACGCTGAAGTTCCTGCCTCTGGTGCTCGTGTTGGACTTTGTTTACTTCTTCGTCTCGTTTGCGCTGGTGAATCGAACGTTCGGTATGAGTTGGCTGAACCTGCGCATTGTGTCCATGTACGGCGACTTCGTTAGTCTTGGCGCCTGTGCGATTCGCGCGGTGGTTTTGGCAGTATCGCTGGGGTTTAGTATAATAGTGGCGCTGGTGCATCCGCGTGCTATGGGATTGCACGATATGGCGGCCGGAACCTACGTCATTAACTTCTCCGGCCTGAAGCACGTGGATGTGTACGAAACCATTAATGTGAAACTCGAATAGCAGGAGATTCATGATGGCACTCACGCTGTGGCAATCTGCGCCTGCGTTTCTTTTTCAGGGCGGGGACTCCGACCAACTGCTCCAGTGGATGCTTGTAGGTGCGATTGTCCTCAGCATCTTGGCGATGGGCTTTCAGTTCTTCAAGAACGTCTTCTACGCAGTCACTGCGCCGACGTACTCCCTGAAGAACATGGGCCAGGATGACAACTTCTTTTTCAGCCTGTTGATGGTTGTCGTAGGCGGCCTGTTCATGGCGTTGTACGCTCTTATGCAGAAGAGCTTTCTGCTAGCATCGTTTGACCAGTTCGCGCGAGATCAGCTCAATAGTGCACTGGCAGGCTACGCCAATCAGACATACAAGCCGGTTGTGTTTGAGTTCGGGCTTAACCGGATGACAGATGTCTTTGGTCTTGCGATAGCGAGCATTCTCGGGATAGTTCTGCTGTGGCCGGCGCTGTGGCTTTTATTCGGATACGTCTACTGGCTTCTGTCCAGAGCGTTCGGAAACCAGTTGTCGCTGAAAGTGATGCTCGCAACGCTGTCGTACTACTATTTGCTCTTCGGCGTGATTGTGGGCTACTTCGCGATCCACTCTGTTGGCACGTACTTGGTGGCACAGGGCGGTGCTCCCACAATAGGCGGGATTGAGATAGCCGGCGCCATTCTCGGATTGGTCGCTTTAGCCTACTCGGTGATCTCAATCTCCCAGGGCGGTGACATAACACCGGCCCAGGCGGTAGTAGTCTTTGTAATATGGGGCGTCGTGCTTGGAGGTATCATAGCCGCTGTGTTTGTCTACCAGCTTGCACCCATTTACGACGGGTTCCTTGATGGATTGAGGTCACAAAGCTACGCGTGAACAAAATGCGGCAGGGGAACTTCTACCTTACTAGCCGCATCTTAGGTTGAAGACTAATGAAACGTCGTCTGTGCCTTATTCTTGGAACTGTAGCCGCTCTCCTGTGCGGCGTGGCGCTTGCCTTAGCTGACGATTCGTCCTCAATAGAAATAGGCGCTTCGCAGTCACGGTTCCTGCACGGTGGTGAAGGCACTGTTGCGGATCCGGCGGAATCGCCAGCTGTGGCGGAGCCTTATGAGATTGACCCTTCGCTCTTTGAGATCCCCGAGCTGGACCTTTCCGGGAGAATGACTGTCAGTCTGGATGAGGCGCTCGATGTGGTTATGCGCGAGAGCTATACGATGCGGACTGCTCGAGCCACCTTCGAGCGGTCGCGTTTCAACGTCGACTTAGCGCTTGCGCCGTTCGACACAGTGCTTCAGGTGACCTCGGGTCTGAACTCGGCCGAGCGCACCGGTGCCAGCTCTTTAGCAACGAGCAGCTCTATCTCGACCAGCAAGAGCACTTACTATTCAGTAGGACTTAGCGGGCGGTTCCCCAGCGGTGATAGTTTTAGTGTAAGCCACGAACTGGCTCGCTCAGAGATTTCGCAGGCCGGCGCTACGGCGCAGACTATCCCGAAATCATACACTGGAAGCACAGGCTTTCGCTGGACGCACCCGCTGGGCCGGGGATTTGGGCGCGCTGCCAACTGGGTTGAAGTCCGGCAGGCGCTTAACCGGCAGCCCTACGAAGAGCTGCGGCTGGATGAGACCACACGAGATCTGCGGTTTCAAACTTTCGTTCTCTACTACACTCTCGTGTCCCAGCGACAAGCGCTGAATGTGCGCCGCACGAACCTGGAGGCTGCGATTCGGCTGTTGGAACGCAACCATGAGCGACACAAGGTCGGCCTCTCGATTCGTGCTGATGTCCTCCAGGCGGTGAACAACGTCTTGACGCAGAAAGGGCGCATGGTAAACGACCAGAAGAGGTATATAGATTTCCTCGACGAGCTCGGTCTGCTTTTAGGAGTCGATCAGCCGCTGGACGTGCTGCCAGGGCTGGATATCTCGCCAGCGGAACTCAGCCTAGATGTTGAGGAGGATTGGCCGCGCGTGCGGGCTGCGAGCGCGGGATTGGAAGATACGCAGATAAAGCTCCGTAACACGGAGCTGTCAGTGGGGTATTTGCGCAGCGAGCTACGCCCGGACCTGTCTCTGACTGTCGATTATGAGCGTCAGGGCGAAGCAGGTACTGCAGGTGCCGCGATGCGAAACCTTGACGACGAGAGCTATTCGCTAATGCTCGTATACACCCTGCCATGGGCCAAGCGGGCGGGTAAGGCACGATTGGCGCAGGGCGAGCAGGACCTGGAGACTGCCAGAATTAACTTCGAAAAGGCTAACCAGGAGCTTCGCCAGGAGTGGGAAGGGCTGTTCCGGGAGCTAGGGAGCAAGGAAGTGCAGCTCGAGCTCTCGGACAGCAACGTGACCGTCGCACGTGAGAACTTCAACATACAGGTTGAGAGAAACAAGGTCGGGCTTGCCGAGACCCTGGACGTGATTCAAGCTCAGGAATCCCTTCTGGAGGCTGAACTCGGGCTACTCAACGCTCAGATTGACTATCAGACGACCTATCTCAACGTACTCTCCATGGTTGGCGACATCTAGCTATGGGCAATCCCACATTTCTAATCGAACTTCGGGACGTCACTAAGACCTATGAGATGGGCAAGCACGAAGTCCATGCTCTGCGCGGGGTCTCGTTCTCCATTGAGCAAGGCGATTACCTGGCTGTCATGGGGCCATCTGGTTCTGGCAAGTCCACAGTGATGAATATCATGGGTTGCCTCGATCGCCCGTCAGAGGGCACTTACCTACTGGATGGTCAAGATGTCACCAAGCTCTCAGATGTCGAACTAGCCCGCATACGCAATCAGCGGGTAGGGTTCGTCTTCCAGACCTTCAACTTGCTGCCCAGAACCACTGCTCAGGAGAATGTCGAATTGCCGCTGGTCTATTCGCCCAGGCCTGGGAACCGTCGCGAACGAGCGCGGAAGGCGCTTGTGGCCGTGGGTCTCGGTGACCGCCTGACGCACAAGAGCAATGAGCTGTCCGGTGGTGAACAGCAAAGGGTCGCCATAGCCAGGGCGATTGTGAACGAGCCCTCTATTATCCTTGCTGACGAGCCAACGGGTAACCTTGACAGCAAGGCGGGCATCGAGATAATGAAGCTATTCCAGCGTTTGAACGACTCTGGAATCACGCTGCTGGTCGTAACACACGAGCAGTTCATCGCTAACCACTCGCGGCGCATCATCCGCCTGTACGACGGCAAGATAGTCGAGGATTTCCGGGTGGCTGACCGTGTTACCTACTCGCCCGAGGAGATGCGTACCCTTGAGGAGGAGCACGCAGTGCACGGCGGGGCTGCGGGATAGTCCTTGGACACTGCTGGGTGGTGGCACGCCTGTAAGCAGCACAGTGAGGGGTGGGCTGCGGCGCGTTTCTGCTAGAATCTGCGGAAGCACAATGGATCTCATTGACAAGCTGGTGTCGCGTCAAGCGGCTGTCGGCGTGATTGGCCTTGGATATGTCGGTTTGCCGCTGGCCGTGGAGTTCGCTGATGCAGGCTTCGATGTCATAGGCGTGGACGTGAGCAAGGAAAAGGTTGACCAGATAAACTCCGGTCACAACTACATCCGTGACGTCGAGGATGAGAGGCTTGCCAAGGTCGTGAACAGCGGGAAGCTGCGTGCCACGACAGATTACGATGTTGTCCGTGCTCTAGACGCTGTCTCTATCTGTGTTCCGACCCCTCTTTCCAAGTCGCGCGAACCGGACATAACGCATATCCTGCGTGCCTGTAATGAGATCGCTCAGCGCATGCACCGTCCAATGCTCATCGTGTTGGAAAGCACTAGTTATCCAGGCACCACGCAAGAGCTGGTGCTGCCCATTCTAGAGAAGAGCGGCCTGAAGGTCGGCAGCGACTTTTTCCTGGCCTTCTCTCCTGAACGTGTGGATCCCGGCAACGCCAGCTTCAATACGCAGAATACACCTAAGATTATCGGCGGCATCAGCCCGTTATGCACGGAGACGGCAAGCGCTCTGTATTCTCAGGCTGTAAAAGAGCTCGTGCCGGTAAGCAACGCGATGGCGGCCGAAATGGTCAAGCTCCTGGAGAACACGTTCCGTGCGATTAACATAGGCGCGATCAACGAGATGGCGATAATCTGCCATCAGCTCGGGGTAGATGTCTGGGAGATAATCGAGGCCGCAAAGACCAAGCCGTTTGGCTTCATGCCCTTCTATCCTGGCCCGGGACTGGGCGGCCACTGTATACCGATCGACCCGCTGTACCTGTCCTGGAAAATGCGGAAGCTGAACTACCGGACGCGCTTCATCGAGCTCGCGGATCAGGTGAACTCAGCGATGCCTCGCTATGTTGTGGGCCGAATCGTAGAGCTGCTCAACCAGCGCAAGATTCCCATAAACGGTGCCCGCATCCTGATCCTCGGCATCACCTATAAACGTGACATTGATGACACAAGAGAGTCCCCTGCGCTCTCTATCATTGAGGAGCTGCTGGAACTCGAAGGCAATATCTCCTACCACGATCCCTACGTGCCTGAATTGGAGTACAACAGCGTTGAATTAACCAGCGCGGAACTAACTGCCGATATGCTCGCTGAACAGGACATCGTCGTTGTGATAACCGACCACAGCTCTTATGACTGGCCGTTTATTGTCGAGTATTCAAAGCTGATTCTCGACACCCGGAACGGCGTCGCCAATTCGGGGGACCCAACAAAGGTGGTCAGACTCTGAGTCTAGGCGGATTCAGGGCTCGCTCCTGCACCTTATCATTTCTTCTCGCAGTGCGCTCGCGATTGCGAAGATCGGTACCAGCAATAGTACAATGTACATTGAGTGGAACATCGAATGCACCATTAACATGGAGAAACCAATGCCAAAGCCTGCTGCAAGCGGACGCAAGCGAGGTGGGCCGCGGCTGGACACTGCTGCGAGTTCATAGAGGGTGAGGAGCCAAACAAGCATATATGCTAGCCCGCCAATGAGACCTACGCCGGTGAAGACCTCCAGGTAAGCGTTATGGGCTTCAAGTTGCTGGTCAGCGGGGATCGTGGCTCGTCCGAAGCGGCTAGCGTACGCGGCGAAGTTGTTGAGACCGACGCCCAGCAGCGGATAGCTCGCAAACATATTCAGAGCCACGCTGTAGTTCTCGATGCGGAACCCCACGTCCTCCTGAGGCCGAAGCTCTGGCCTGAAGGAAGCTATGGTGCGAACTGCATAGAACTGGTAGGTGGCGGGGAGAAAAGCGCGTACTAGAACGGCAACCACAAGCGCGAGCACCATCGTTACGACTAACCCGCGCACGGGGTGTTTAACAATGTAGTAGATGATGAAGAGCAACAGTGCTATCCAGGAGCTACGGGTGGCTGAGAACAGGATTATGGCTGTAGAGCCAAGAGCGACTGCGCAGTAGAATATCCTGCCCCACCACCGCTTCTCGGCATCCAGCAGGAGGAGGGAGAGAGGAACAGCGAGGACGAACGTGAGCGTCACGCTGATGCCGTGACTGTAAATACTTCCTGCGCGATAGGCCTGCATTGCCATCGGGTATTGGGCGAAGTCTATAAGGATGATGATGGAACTCAGTAGGACACCGGCAAGAAAAGCGTGAACCGCGAAGTTGCGTTCCCGCTCGTCGCGTAGCAATAGTGTCGCGACGAAGTACAGGCCGATGATGGCCGCTGCGAGCACCAAGTATCGCACGGCAGACACCTGGTTGATCGTGAAAAGCACTCCTGGGACGGCGGCTGCAATGAAACCGGCCATCAGCCACGGCTTGGCGCCTAATGCGTTCAGCCGGAGAGGAGGGAGCCGATGTATGTTCACCAGCAGACTCAATGCCAGGAGAATGACCATCAGCACTGCAATGTTGTCCACCCCCGGCAGGGGGATTATCTCCCATGTTGCAAAGGGCAGTGCAAACAGAAACGCATAGAAAGCCCAGCGATAGTTGAGTACTAGCGCCACAAGGATACAAAGAGCAATTGCACTTGCGAGTGCAATCATGAACTCCTTGGCGGCCAAGACGCACAGGAGCGTGCCGGCCAGCAGGAGCACAAGAATGCGGTAGTCCGATCCCGTCTCGGCGTGAGAACCTACCATTGAGTCACCTTGCCAACCGCGAGGCTTGCCGCTGATCTAGTGAGTTCAGATACCACTCTGTAGCGCGATGGCGGTTCGGAGCGCATCAACTCGTCATAGTAGGAAAGCATGCAGTCTACCCCCCTTTCCACCGACATCTCGTTGCGGATGTACTCCTGCTGGAAATTCCCAGCTTCGTTACGCCGCGCGGGGTCTGTGAGTTCAGTCAGGGCAGAGACAAGCGGTCCAATTTCAGAATCCTTACGCTGATTACGGCCGCTGAAGTTGAAGTAAGCGATCTCGCGTGCATTGTCCTCCCTGAATAGGCCGGCGAATCCCGCTTCCCCAACAATGACCGCAGGGATTCCCCGGACCATTCCGTCCAGGACACTCCTCCCAACGCCCAGGGTTAGGTCCGCAGCTCGGTAGTAGGGGGAGAGTAACGCCTGGGGGCCGGCCAACGCCAGAACGGTGCGTTTCGCGAGCTTGCTGAGTTCTGCTGCTTCGGTCTCAATCTGTTGTGCCATCGGTCCGCCGCCAACGAGGACTATCTGCCACGGCAAATCCCGATTTGCGATCTCCTGCGCCAGTGCCAGCACGTGTCGCAACGACCCATGCTTGTCTTTGGACAAGCGTGAGACCATCAGCACGCTGAAAAGCGATGGGTCAAGGTCAAGACCAGGGAAAAGAGCTGCCCGAGCTTCCTCGCGTGATGGTTCGTCTGGTGTCGGGGATTCTATCCGGGCTGCGCTGACTGTAATCATATCGGGGTGCCAGTTCCGTCGTGTGACCAGGACCTGCTTGAGTTCGCCGCTGAACGCAATGACTCTGGACAATCGCGGCAAAAAGCATCGGGGCCCCGCCCCGCCGCAGAAAGTCGCAGCGAGGACCGGCATCGGGTAAAAAAGATATGCCAGCCACGAACAGTAGTGAGTCGCGTAGAAGAAGCTGTGGCAGATGTCCACTGCGGCTTCCCGGCAAATACGCGACAGACGGCTGGCAATATGTCTTACGGTAAAAGGTTTAGTTGAGTATAGCAGGTCGAAATACTTGAATCCGTTCTCTTCCAAGACCTTCGTGAAGCCGTCCTCGCGTACTTCGCCTGTAAAAACTGCCTGGTGTCCGCGCCTGCGCAGCTCCCGTGCGAAGGTTAGCGCGGAGCGCTGAGCTCCTCCTAGCGTAAGAGTGTGCAAGTAGAACAGTATCCTCATCTGCCCTCGCCTTTCTCTCCGATGACCTGTCTCACAAGAGATAGATACTTGGTCATACACGCCTCAAGGCTATGTCTTTCGCCTACCTCGCGACGCGCCCTTTCCGCCAAGCGCTTCCCGGTCTCGGGCTGCCGGATGATTGCTGCTAGGGCACCTGCAATGCCCTCTGCATCGCCCACGGGTGCAAGCAGCGCATTATATCTGTGGCGCAGGATAGCCGATGTTCCTGGGGCCTCTGTGGCGACAATCGGTCTTGCTGCCGCCATAGCCTCAAGCACTGCGTTCGGCATTCCTTCGCGTCGGCTGGTCAGACAGAACGCATCCATCGCAGAGTATATCTCCGGCAGGTCTCTGCGGAAACCTGTGAACACCACATGTTCCAGCAGTCCTAGCTGCTCAGCGAGAGCTCGCACCTTCAGGTCGTCTTCGCCTTTGCCAACAAGAAGAAGCTTGGCTCGTTCGCCCTCAGGCTTCTCTCTCAGCTCGCTAAACGCTCGTAGCAGTGTCTCGTGGTCCTTGATCGGATGGAACCGAGCCACGCAACCGATCACGAAGTCCTGCTCAGTTAATCCCAGTAGCTCCCTCGTCTCTTCTCGCGGAACTTGAGGTGAGCGCAGCCATTCGACATCCACGCCGTTGGGGATGAAGCGCAGCTTCTTCTCTGGCACTCTGAGTTCTTCCCGAGCGAATCGGGCGCTGTCTTCGCTCACAACTACGAAGAAATCGGTGAGCGGCATTGTCAGACGGTCCAGAAAGCTACGCCATCTTTCCTGACCGCCAGAGCGGAAACTGCTGATGACCGGTATGCGCCTGAAGAGCTTGCCCAGGATTCGTGCAACGAGGTAGGAATGAAACAGGTAAGCGATGATTAAGCTCGGTCGTTCCTCGCCGAGCCTGACGGCAAGATCCATCACACGCCACGGAGTTCGCCTTGTCGTGTGCAGCGAGAAGGTCGTTATCTCCGGCGTTGCCGACAGCTCTTGTGGCAGGGAACCGTCTCCGTCTGCCAGCGTGCCGACCGTCACCTGGAACCCCTGCTCCAGCAGGTGTCGCGCCTGGTGTGCGATCTGATTCTCTGTTCCACCCCAGATGCCGGCTGTGGTCAGTATAAGAATGCGTGCGGGCACGTGCTGGTGATTGTAGCAAACCCTCTAGTGCGCTTCAACACCATTTTAATCCACTTCTGGCTTGACGATGCATGCTAGAATTGCTTGTGCCACCTGGAAAGCGGGAAGTGTTCAGAGCATTCGCCACAAACGATGACGGCATTCTTGGCCAGGGGTTGGTGGAGCTGGGTCGGAGACTTTCGCCTGTCTGTGAACTCACCATTGTTGCGCCGGAAAGCCCGCGCAGCGCCGTAAGCCACTCCATCACACTGCACAAGCCCCTGCGACTGGATGAGCGTCCCGACTTCCCCTGGCCGGACGACGCACTCAGCGGTTGTCGCGCTTACTCGTGCTCAGGGTCGCCGACAGACTGCGTGATGCTGGGAGTGCTGGAACTCATGCATGGCAGCCCGCCTCATCTGGTTGTCTCCGGCATAAACGAGGGGCAGAACCTGGCCGAAGATGTGACCTACTCAGGTACCGTGGCTGGTGCGATGGAAGGTGCGATGCTGGGTGTGCCTTCAATATCGATCTCCCTGGATTCACGCGGGCGCGGCAACTTCCCCGTGGCTTCTCAGCTACTCCTGGAGCTGGTTGAGCAGTTATTCTTCGGTGAGCATCCCAGCAGGCCCTGGCCCCATCCTGATGAAGAACGGACGAGAAGGCTGTTCAACGGCCGGCGCTTCCTGAATTTGAACGTGCCCGATGTTCCCCGGGAAGAAGTGCGAGGCGTGCGTGCCTGTTTCACCGGATTTCGCGGCTACAAAGATGTTGTGCAGAAGATGACCGACCCCCGCGGCCGCCCGTTCTTCTGGATTGCCGGCGAGAGAGTGAAAGAGGATGAACGAGAGGGCAGCGATGTTCGCGCGATTGACGAGGGTTACGCTACGCTCACGCCGTTGACATGGGATCTTACCGATTATACTGCGCTGGATGTCCTGGAGGAACTTCTGTAGATCCACCGCTAGTTTATAAAAAGGAACTCCCTTACCCGCTGGGTAAGTTCTTTCTCTAGGTTCTCCGCCTCATGCTCACAGTAGATCCGCAGCAACGGCTCTGTACCTGAAAAGCGCAGTAGCAAGAAGCCTTCCGGGAAGACAATCTTAAGGCCGTCGAGTTCGGAGATGCGAACCGTCTGTATGCCTGCCAACTCCGGGTTGTCCCTAATGATGGCAACCCTCTTGCCGACCGCTTCTGCCTGAGCCGAGCCGGCCAGCGGTATGTCCTGACGGTGGAAGTGCGGATGTCCGAAGCGCTCTGCAATGTGCTCGCGCAGCTCCTGGAGTTGCGCTTTACGCTCGGCCATAGCGGACAGCACAATGATGAGTGCCAGCAACGCGTCGCGTTCTGGCAGGTGGAAGCCGAAGCCAAATCCGCCGCTTTCTTCAGCCGCCATGAGCGTCCCGGGCTGGACCAGCTCTTTGGTAGAGTGTTTAAAGCCCACGGGAACCTCGACAACTTGTTGCCCTAGCTCTTGTGCGACACGATCAATCAGCGTGGAAAAGCTCACGGACTTGACGATGCGCCCGCGCAAACCACGGTCCTCAACCAGGTGGAGCAGGCAGATGGCGTAAATATCCTCCGGCGGAACGAACTGGCCGGATTCATCTATCAGCCCCAGTCGGTCACCGTCACCGTCAAAAGCGGCACCGAAAGCTGTTCCGGAGCCTGCGTTCACCCAGCCGGTCAACTCCTCCAACTGCTCCGGAGTGGGCTCGGGTTTCCCGCCGGCAAAGAGCGGATCGCGCTCGGTGTGAATCGCGGCGAACTCCAGCCCTAGGCCTTGCATGGCGTGCTGATAAACGTGCGCAGTAGCACCTCTAACGAAGTCGATCGTGAGGTCAAAAGAACAGTCGACCAGAGCCGGCGCAGCATAGCCCTTCATCACCTCGGCATACTCGTCTCGCAGGTCAAACTCGTCGTATTCCTGCGTGAATGCGAATGCCGGTTCCGGGTCATAGTCCGGCTCGGCCTTCTCGGCCAGCTTCTCTACGGCTTTGTTCACATCCGGTAGCGCGCTCCCGCCTTCGGGACCCTTCAGTTTGTAGCCCAGGTAGCGGGCGGGATTGTGGCTGGCCGTGATCATTATCCCCATCGGCGCGCCCATCCTCTTCACGGCGAACGACAGGTAAGGGGAAGGGCAGAACGCAGTCGATATCGCAGGGCTGAATCCTTCTTCCCGCAACGCGTGATAAACCGCGCGCGCGAAATATGGCGCGAGAAAACGCGTATCGTAGCCTATCAGGACGGGAGCACCCATCTCTGCGCCGGAATCGCGCAGATAGCCTGCGGTGCCTGCTGTCATTCTGGCGACATGTTCCCAGGAGTATGTATCGCCGATAACGCCCCGATACCCATCGGAACCGAAGTGGAGAGCAGGTCTCGGGTGTGGCGTAGGCATAGCGATTGTCTCGGTGCGTCTAGAGGATGCTATCGACTATCGCCTTCAGCGCGTCATACTCGCGAAAGCCGACGACAGCCTTGACGGGTTCGCCATTCTTGAAGAATATCAGGGTGGGCACGCCGGTGATGCCGAACCTTCTTGCCAGTCCGGGATCGTTGTCTGTGTTAACTTCGTATATTTTTAGCTCCCCGTCATACTCGCCAGAGATGCGTTCGATTATCGGTTCGATCATCTTGCACGGTGGACACCATGTAGCGCCGAAGTCGACGAGTACAGGTATGTCGCTCTTTTCGACAAGTTCTTCGAAGTCACTTTCGTGAATATCGGTCATTACAGCCTCCTGCAGGGCGCGTTGCGTATAGGTTCAGTATTATACAGGGCAAGCCCTAGGATTATCTCAACAATTGATGAGTTGGCTTCCGGATATCTCAACGACGGGAGCCACAGATGTTCAGCCTGTCACACTGGACTTAGCCAGGTAGATTGTAGCACAGCTGCCACGCAACTTCTTGATGCCTTTGGGCGAGATGCAGCGGTTTCTGGGTTGAATGCTGAGAATCAGGCTTCCGTTCAGGCAGGTCGGTGTGCGAGAATAGGCGGCGGTGGCTGAACCGGTCAAAATACTCTTCTATTGTATTGGCAATGCATGCCGCTCGCCGCTGGCTGAGGCTATCTGTCGTCATCTCGGCGGGGACGCGGTGGAAGTATCCAGCGCCGGCGTCGCGCCTATGGGCAGCGTCAGTGAGGATTCGTTGGGTGCATTACGCTCGCTTGGAATCAGTACGGATGGCCTGAACTCCACCGGACTTTCGAGTCTTGAGCCAGCCGATTACGATCTGGTGATAAGCCTGGACGCAGACTTCCCGGTGAAGCGGGTTCTCGGGCCGGAGCTGGATTTCCGTTATGAGGACTGGGACATTCCAGATCCGCTGGGCGAGGACACCGAGGTGTATCTCGATGTCGCTCGCCTGTTGCATGAGCGTATCGAGGAACTGTTGCGGCGCGAAGGTCTTCGACCCTGAGTGCTCAGACCGAAGGGCATCCTGCTAGACGGGGGCTAGAAGAACTTGGGCAGCCTCTTTCGCACTTCCTCTTTGATTTCTTCCTCGACTTTCTCTTCCCAGTACTCAGGATCGAACATTTGCAGGATCTCCTCCAGCTCACGCGTATGCTTGAGGAATCGAGGTAGCTTGCCAACCTCCAGCTGGATGAGTGCGCCGGGACCCAACAGCAGCACTTCCTCTGCGAATAGGAGTTCTACTTCTCCCTGGTGTCCGTAGAAGTAGACGGGCGGGGTTCCTTCTTCCTCATCCGGCTCGTGGATTTCCACCTCGAATACGGTTCCTCTGACCACTGCGAGCGCGGTTGGGGTCTCGACCTCAAAGGTCGCGCCTGGTGAAAGTGCCTCCTTGAGGTTGGCCAGCAAGTAACCGGCTGTGAGTGAGCTTCGGGTACACTCGTCGGGCGCTAGCTCGCTCAGCGACAGGACAGAGTTTTCTTTGAGTAACACCAGAGTGTTGCCGGGGAAGGTAAGCTGGACCTTTGCATCCTTTTCAACGAAGAGAACATCTCCTGCGTAAAGCAAATCACCAATTCCAACATCCACCGGCTCCGCTCCGCCACGCTCTACCCGCACACAGCCAGCGATGCGCGTGATCTTCACGCACGGTTGAGTGTCCTGAGCGTCGTCTTGAGCGAAGCTGGAGGAGGACGCCAGTACTATCAGTGCTAGGAGGAAAGCGCCCGATACCGCAAGGCTCGTAGTTCGGGCTGTCGTGATGCCTTTGAGCATTGTGGTGGGTGATCAGCTCTCTTTCGTGTCCTTCTTTTCCGGTGTGCTGTCGGTGGTTACGGTCTTCGCTTCCGGCTTGGTGCTCTTGGGACTTGCAGCGGTGCTGGGCCGCTTGTTATCGGTAACATAAAAGCCGCTGCCGTGGAACACAACCTGCGGCGCGGAGATTAGGCGCTTGGAGATTGCGCCGCACTTCTCGCATTTGCGTGTGCCGTTGGCCGAAAAGCCGGCCATTACCTCAAACACGTGCCCGCACTTCGTGCACTTATATTCGTAAATCGGCATTGGATACCTGCTCCTTATCGGGGCGCAACATTCTACTCCGCATGCTTGCGTTGCGCAACTTTGAATGTGAAACCATCCTCGCCGTAGTCCACCACCACATGGTTTCCCTTGGTTATCTCACCAGAAATGAGCTTCTCTGAAAGCGGATTCGCGACCATTCGCTGTGTCGTCCTTCTCAGTGGTCTGGCGCCGAACGTGGGGCTGTAGCCATCCTGCACCAGTGCGTCAAGGGCAGCGTCCGTGAGTTCAAGCGTCACGTCACGCGCCGCAAGGCGTTCTTGAAGGTCGCTCAGGACGAGTCTGGCGATGCGACCCACCTGCTGTCGGTTGAGCGAATGGAACACGACGACTTCATCGATTCGGTTTAAAAACTCCGGGCGCAGCGTTCGCTTAAGCTCTTCAAAGACGACACGGTGCATCTCCGAAGCAAGTTCAGTCAGCTCTTCATCATTCTTTCCTTCGGACATCCGCGCGATTTCCACACTTCCCAGGTTGCTCGTGATGATGACGACGGTGTTTCG
Source organism: Planctomycetales bacterium (assembly GCA_030606285.1). GTDB lineage: Bacteria > 4484-113 > 4484-113 > 4484-113 > 4484-113 > JAGGTK01. The sequence continues at coordinate 141,053 of JAUWGS010000003.1, forward strand.
GAAGTTGACCGTAACGCCTTTGTTGTCCGTAAGCCGTCCTTCGTCCAGCACCTGGAGCAGGATGTTGTACACGTCGGGATGGGCTTTCTCAATCTCATCAAGCAACACGATGGAGAATGGCTGCCGGCGCACCTTCTCGGTGAGCTGCCCGCCTTCGTCATAACCCACGTAGCCCGGCGGCGCGCCGATGAGGCGCGAAACGCTGAACTTCTCCATGTACTCGCTCATATCGATGCGTATGATGGCATCGCGGCTGCCAAACAGGAAATCGGCCAGGACCTTGACCAGCTCGGTCTTGCCCACTCCGGTGGGCCCTAGAAAGATGAAGCTGCCCAGCGGACGGTTGGGATCGCTCAGTCCGCCCTTGGCACGGCGGATAACCTCGGAGACAGCACGTATCGCGTGCTCCTGGCCTACAATGCGCTTGCCCAACTTCTCTTCCATCCGGAGGAGCCTTGCGGATTCCATTTCTGTGAGCCTAGACACCGGCACGCCGCTCCATCCGCTGACGATTTCCGCGACATCCTCGCTGGTGACGCACACATCCTGGCTCACGCTCTGCAGCCGTTTACGCTCGTCCTCAATCTGGTGGTCCAGACCGAGCATCTCCTGCTTGAGCCGAGCGGCGTCTTCGTAGCGCTCAGCGTCGGCTGCCTGACGTTGTTGCTGCTCCAGGTCGTCGCGCCGTTGCTGCAGCTCGGTGATCTTCGAGGTGGCGGCCAGCGCTCGCAGCCGGCAACGGGCTGAGGCCTCGTCAATGACGTCAATAGCCTTGTCGGGCAGAAAGCGCCCGGTGATATACCGGGTGGAGAGCGTGACCGCCTCCTCAATCGCCTCGTCGGTAATCCGGAGGTGGTGGTGTTCCTCGTATTTCTCGCGCAAGCCCTTTAGTATCTCGATGGTGTCTTCGGTGCTTGGCTCTTCCACCAGGACAGGCTGGAATCTGCGCTCCAGTGCCGGGTCCCTTTCCACGTACTTACGGTACTCCGTCACGGTGGTGGCACCGATAGCCTGTAGGTCTCCCCGGGATAGCGCGGGCTTGAGTATGTTGGAAGCATCCATAGCGCCTTCCGCAGCGCCGGCGCCCACCACTGTGTGCATCTCATCAATGAACAGAATTACGTTGCGCTTGCTTTTTTCTATCTCGTCTAATACGGCCTTGAGCCTGTCTTCGAACTCGCCGCGGAACTTGGAGCCGGCGATGAGTCGGGCCATATCGAGCTGCAGGACGCGTTTGTCCATCAGCGGCTCGGGTACCCGCTTCTGGGCGATGCGCAGCGCAAGCCCTTCCACGATGGCGGTCTTGCCGACTCCCGGATCGCCGATTAGCACAGGATTGTTCTTCCGTCGCCGGGACAGGACCTCGATAACGCGGTCCGTTTCATGGTCCCGCCCGATGACGGGGTCAATCTTGCCGCCGCTGGCCTTGTCGGTCAGATCGATGGTGAACCGTTTTAATGCCTGATACGTGTCTTCTGCCTGGGCTGAATCCACGCGGCGGTGTCCCCGGACTTCTTTCAGCGCGTTCAGGACCTTCTCCTTGGTCAACCCGAAGCTACTTAGCACTCTCAGCCCTGCGCCTTCCCTTAGCTCGAAGAACGACAGCAGCAGGTGTTCCGTGCCGATAAACTCGTCACCCATCTGTTTTGCCTCGTCGTACGCGAGGTCAAACAGCTTGGCTGTCTGCGGTGTGACGTATATCTGCCCGATGCCGCCACCGGTTTCCACCTGCGGCCGGTGCAGCACAGCGTTCTTAATCTTGTCAAGAGCCTTCTCGCGGTCAATGCCCGCCAGGCTGAATACTTCGGTGGTCAGCGAGTTCTTAACGAACGCAAGCCCGAACAGCACCTGTTCTGTGTCAAGCTGTACTTGCCTGGTTTCAAGGAGTATGTCTTGAGCCTTCTGCAGAGCGAGCTTGGCGTGCTCAGTGAACTTCTCGTAGGGAATCATTATTCTTTGCCCTTTCCTTCTCGCGCCATCGTTCTGAGCAATGAATGCAGTACCAGTCCGGTTCCGGTTCGCGTAGTCGGCACCAGTCCGAATTCGGTTCCCCTTAGGACCGAGAGCATCTGCTCGCGCACCGGCGGGTCTAGTTGCTGCAAAATAAGGTCCAGCATTCGCTTCATCTCTTCAAGCTGCTCCCGCATCCGAAAGATGACTTCTACACCCGCAAGGTTCACTCCGAGTTCGCGCGTCAGACTCACGATAACCCGCAACCGCTCAACGTCGCTTCGGGAGTACATCCGCGTGCCACCCGCTGTGCGGTCAGGTGAGACAAGCCCCTCCTCCTCGTACTTGCGCAGAGTCTGCTGGTGCAGGTCGAGTATCTGTGCTACCGCGCCGATCGTAAGGAGCGGCTCTCGTTCGTCTCGGTTGCGTTGGTTCTGTGCCATCGTTAGAAGCCAAACATCTTCAGTCTCGGGCTTGTCGGAGTGTCCTCGGCGAACTCGCGGATCAGCTCGCGGCCCCGTGCACTAACCCGCTTGGGAGTCACTATCTTGACGCGGACGAGCAGGTCGCCTCTGCCGGTGCGGGAGAGACGCGGGAATCCTATGCCCTTCAGGCGGAATTCCCTGCCGGAATCGGTTCCCGGCGGTATCTTCATCCGCACGCGCTTGTCAAGGGTGGGTATTTCGATTTCTCCGCCGAGCAGGGCTTCCGTAATTGTTATGGGCGCTTCGAGGGTCACGTTGGAGTCCTGGCGGTGGAAGAATGGGTGGGGTCGCACTGTCGCGTTTAGCAGCAGGTCGCCATAAGGGCCGTTATTGCGCCCCGGACGGCCCTTGCCCGGAACCCGAATTTTGCTGCCGGTATCAACGCCGGCCGGTATCTTCACTTCGATGCGCTCACGCTTTGTAACGAAGCCGCTGCCCCGGCAGCGCATGCAGCTCTTGCTCGGAATGCTGCCCTTTCCTCGGCACTGGGGGCACTCCATCGTTTGCCTGAAGAACGAAGCCCCTTGCGATATCTGTCCAGCCCCGTTGCAGGTGGGGCACGCGTTCCAGCTTGCCTCCGGATCGGCACCGCTTCCGTTGCAGTGCTCACACGCCACTTCGCGTAGGAGGTCCATCACGACGGCTGTTCCCTTGGCCGCGTCGAGAAAATCGATTGTGACTGGTTGATAGATATCCTCGCCCCTACGTGGAGTTGTGTCAGCGCTGGTTTGGGTCGCGCCGGCGCGTCCGAACAGATCGCCAAACACATCAAAGCCATTCCCGTCGAACTCGACGCGCATGCCGCGCGAGGCGAACTGGCGCACGAACTCATCCCATTCCATCCCCGGACCGCCGCTGGGGCCACCATGGGGTGAGAAGAAGCTGCTGCCGTATGTGTCATACTGTTTGCGTTTTTCCTTGTCCGACAGGACGTTGTACGCTGCCTGGATCTCCTTGAAGCGCTGCTCAGCTTCGGGGTTGCCCGGATTCACGTCCGGGTGGTACTTGCGCGCCAGCCGGCGGTGGGCTGCCTTGATTTCCTTCTCGGTCGCCCCGCGATTGATGCCGAGCACTTCGTAGAGTTCCTTTTCCGGTGTCACTTAATCCTCCTCGCTTACAACATCTTCCTCTGGCTCTTCTTCGGTATGCTCAACCTCCTCATCGAGCGGAGTGAGGACCTTGACCATTGCAGGTTTGATGACGCGGTCTGCGATGCGCACGCCCTGCTGGTAGACTTCGGCGACCATTTCGACAACAACATCAGGTGAGGCTTCGGAGTGCAGCGGCTGATGCATAGATGGATTAAACGGGACTTTGGCTTCGGATATCATCTCGATGCCGTGCTCCATGAACACTTTCATCAGCATTTCTCTGGTCTTGCGGACCCCGTCAAGGAGAGGATTCTCGCCGTGCGCGATGTCCTTGTACATGTGTTCCGCTTGAGCTAGGCTGTCGAGGACAGGCACCAGCTCGAAGATCAAGTCCTCGATGGCAAACTGCTTGTAGGTTTCGTGCTCGCTCTCCACCCGCTTCCGGTAGTTGATGAGGTCTGCTTGAGCGCGCTGCGCCAACTGCAAGTACTCGCCAGCTTCAGCACGGGCTTTCTCCAGTTCCAGGAAGACCGATGCTTCGGATTCGATGGCTGCCGGCAGATCATCTGCCTCAGGTTCGAGCGCATCTTCGTCGTCGTTTGTTACTTCGTCCGCGCCTTCGGGCATTTCGTCAGGCTCGGACTTCGGAGCGCTTTCGGCATCGGATGCGTGTTCAGTACTGTTCATGCCCTCGGCTTCCGGGTTCTCCCCATTCCCAGTTGTCATATCTTCTTTCACCTGTATGTTATTGGAGGTGGAGCCGGGACAGCTCGGCTCCGCCGGTAGGTGGCTTATTTGATGGTTACTTTCTTCGGTTTGACCTCTTCCTTCGGCAGGTTAACATCTAGCACGCCGTCTTTGTAGGCTGCGTCAATCTTGTCTGCTTGAACGGTTGCAGGGAGGTTGAAAGCCCGGTAGAACTTGCCGTAACTGCGTTCGACAAAGTGGTAATCGTACCCTCTCTCCTCCTGCTCGAACTTGCGTTTGCCGCCGACAGCCAGCCGGTTGCCATCCACTTCAATGCAGATGTCGTCCTTATCCAATCCCGGAAGGCCAAGTTGGACCTTGAACGCGCCTTCCTCTTCTTTGATATCCACCAGGGGCGACCATTGCGTCAGCTTGGTTCTTTCGGTCGGTGTTTCGAAGAAGTCTTCGAACAGCGATTCCATCTCCCAACGTAGACTGCGCATCGGGAAGTCAGATCCATACTTCCTCAAAAGTCCCATTGTTGAATACCTCCTTTTTTCAGAGAGTTACCTGATATGCGAGCGGGTCTAGTCGACTTCCTTGAAGTCGGCGTCAACCACGTTCTCGCCATCATCGTCCAGAGGGGTTTCAGGCTCAGGCACTGTTCCGGCCGCTGCCCCTTCACGGGCGGCTCCGGCCTCTTGATACATATACTCCGCGAGCCGGTAGCTTGCCTGCAGCAGTAGATCAGTTTTAGCCTTGATGTCTTCGACGTTTTTACTTTCCACAGCCTTCTTGAGCTCTTCAAGCGCCTGCTCGGTCGCGCGGCGGTCAGCATCGGTAATCTTGCTGCCGTGCTCGCGGAGTGTCTTCTGTGTTTGGTAAATGAGGCTGTCGGCCTTGTTGACCGCTTCGACCTCTTCGCGGCGTCTGCGGTCTTCTTGCGCGTGTGCTTCTGCGTCCCTGACCATCTGGCTGATGTCATCGTCATTGAGATTGGACGTGCCCGTGATGGTTATCTTCTGTTCCTTGTTGGTTGCCAGGTCTTTCGCGCTCACGTTGACGATACCGTTAGCGTCGATGTCGAATGTCACTTCAATCTGCGGGATGCCGCGAGGGGCCGGCGGAATACCCACGAGGTGGAAACGCCCCAGGCTCTTGTTGTACGTAGCCATTTCGCGCTCGCCCTGCAGTACGTGAATCTCCACCTGAGTCTGGTTGTCTGCCGCTGTGGAGAAAATCTCGGCCTTGCGTGTGGGGATTGTAGTGTTGCGGGTGATCATCTTGGTGAAAACGCCGCCAAGTGTTTCGATGCCGAGGCTCAGCGGCGCCACGTCCAGGAGCAACACGTCCTTAACCTCGCCCTTGAGCACCGCGGCCTGGATGGCTGCGCCGATTGCGACGACCTCATCGGGGTTCACGTTCTTGCTTGGTTCTTTGCCGGTGAGTTGCTTAACGAGCTTCTGTACTGCGGGGATACGGGTGGAGCCGCCTACGAGGAGGATCTGATCTATATCGCCCGCGGACACGCCTGCGTCGCTCATAGCCTGCTTCACCGGCGCGACTGTCTTCTCCAGCAAATCGTCAATGAGCTCTTCGAACTTGCTCCGGGACAGCGTTGTGTCCAGGTGCTTCGGGCCGTCGGCGTCTGCGGTAATGAACGGGAGGCCAACGTCCGTGGTCATGGCGGTGGAAAGCTCGATCTTGGCCTTCTCGGCGCCTTCGCGCAAGCGCTGCATGGCACGCGGGTCCTCGCGGAGATCTATCGCTTGTTCGCGGTGGAAGTTATCCGCCAGCCATTCTGCGATGCGCTGGTCGAAGTCGTCTCCGCCGAGTTGGTTGTTGCCGCTGGTGGCTTTGACTTCGAATACGCCCTCGCCGATTTCGAGGATGGACACGTCGAACGTTCCACCACCAAGGTCGTAAACCATCACGGTCTGTTCTTTGTTGGCCTTGTCAAGGCCGTACGCCAGGGCGGCTGCGGTGGGTTCGTTGATAATGCGAAGCACTTCAAGGCCCGCAACCTTGCCCGCGTCGCGTGTTGCGCGTTTCTGAGCGTCTTCGAAATAAGCCGGTACCGTAATGACAGCCTGAGTGACCGGCTCTCCCAGATAGGACTCAGCGTCGCGTTTGAGCTTGCCCAGTATCATCGCCGAGACCTCCTGAGGCGTATAGTCTCTTCCGTCAATGGTCACCTTGAAGTTGGAGCCCATCTTCCGTTTGATGGAGGCGATTGTCCGCTCAGGATGGGTGATCAGCTGACGCTTAGCAGCGACTCCCACAATGCGTTCGCCCTCCCGGGAGACGTGGACAACCGACGGTGTCGTCCGACCTCCCTCGGAATTGGTGATGATCTTGGCCTCGCCAGCCTCCATCACCGCCAAGCACGAGTTGGTCGTACCCAGGTCTATGCCTATTACGTTGGTCATAAAATCAACCTCGTCAAGATTTCTTGGAAAATCATTATACCATAGATTCGCTAATCTGCCAAATGCGCCATTAGATAATCTCATACGGCGCGACTAAGACTATCTACCTGGCTTTCCGAGCCATTATCGTATCTGGCGTGGATAGAAGCAGGTGTTCTCGTAAAACTCCCTAGCAATCGAACATTTCGCCCGTTTGAGCATCCTACTTGATGCCGGGTGGAAAGCGCGAATTGCATTGACCGCCTGGTCACAGTAGAATGAGTATGCAATCCTGACTGGATTTCCGGAGGTTGGCGGAAATGCTTAACATCGGCGATAGATTCTGGAAGGCTTTGGTCTTGGGGCTGATCGTCGTTCTGGTCGGCTTGGTCATATATCTTGGCCACACTACGGCGGAGCTTCGGGTCAAGGGAAGCTATCAGGCCAATTACTCGCAACCTGCTTCGTTCCGTGCGCCGCTGATGGCGGGCAATGATGTTGGCGGCAACATCTACTGGGTTGCCGATCTGGTCGAAAAGGCGTTGCCCTTTGTCGTCAATGTCAGGACTACCACGGGGCCGGAGATCGGATCGGATGAATCGGAGGACAGCGGTCCGGGGATGTACAAGGAACTTCCAGAAGAAGACCAGGGATGGGAGAGGAGAGATTCCTTTGAATGGTTCAAGGAGCAGTTCCCCTGGCTCGATATCCCCGAACCTGAGTATAGGCAACCACTGATGCAGGGCGTTGCGAGCGGTTTCATCGTATCGGAGAAAGGACACGTGGTGACCAATGCTCACGTGGTGCAGGGAATGGATGAGATCACAATAACGCTGAGTGACGGTCGTGAGTTCGATGCTGAACTCGTTGGGACGGACAACCTAAAGGACATTGCAGTGTTGAAGATTGACGCAAGGGATCTACCTGTTGCTCCCCTTGGCGACTCGGAAGCAGTGCGAATTGGAGAGCCGGCGGTAGCGATTGGCAGCCCGTTCGGATTGGAAGCGACAGTCACCCAGGGCATTATCTCCACGACCGCCCGCGATCCGCGTGAACTCGCGATGGAGATGGACGCTCGTCGCGTGAAGAAGCTCATCCAGACCGACGCATCGATCAATCAGGGAAACTCGGGTGGGCCGCTGCTCAATGCGCGGGGAGAGGTTATCGGCGTCAATCAAGCCATCCTGCCTTACGCGCGGGGAATCGGGTTTGCGATACCAATCAACGAAGTCAAGGAGACAATTGAACAAATCATCAAGGAGGGCAAGGTCAGCTATCCCGGCATAGGCGTGACGGTTCAGGATGTCACCGAGGAAAACCACGAAGAGTTCAGGATAGACGTAACCCACGGGGCATACGTGGTGCAGGTGAATGTCGGTAGTCCGGCTGACAAGGCTCACATTGAGGCTGGCGACGTAATCCTTAAACTGGACGACGTGGAGATCCGCACTACCGACGAACTCATTACAGAGATAGACCGCCACAAAGTGGGTGACAAAGTGACTCTGCTGATAGCTCGCGGTGGCAGTAAGGACAAGCTGAAGAAAGTGGTCGTGTTACTGGGCGAGCTGGATCAGTCGGAATTCAGGCCGGGCGGATAGGCCTAGGTGCAATGAGCGAGCCAAAGGGAAAGCTATGCTAACATATTGTTGCGCGTCCGGTGGCTCGACGGGCGCTGGTGATTGATGGGAAGCAGATTTGTACAGATTGCTCTCATTCTTCTCTTCATCGTGCTTGCCGCGGTGTTCTTCTCCCGCGTGGGGCAGATGGGGGTCGAGGAACTCTCATACACAGAGCTTATTTCGCACATTGAGTCCGGCAATGTGGCGACGCTGAGCATAAACAGCGATACCGACATAGCCGAAGGCAATTTCCTCCCGACTCGGGACACCGAAGGAAACGAGACTGTTGGAAGGTACAAGGCGAATCTTCCGCCTGAATACACCGAAATCCTTGCGGCTTCAAAAGAGCAGGGCGTGAGTGTGGAAATCGCAAAGCCTTCAGGGCTGTCACTGCTGTTCAATCCTACGACAATCCTCTGGATAATGATGCTCGCTCTGCCCATCGCCTTCATCTGGTTCATTTTCTCGCGCTCGGCTCAGGCTGGCGGACAGTCGCAAGCATTCAATTTCGGCAAGTCCAAGGCGCGCATGATGAACCCAGAGAAGGCTCGCATGACCTTCAAGGACGTTGCTGGCCTGGAAGAAGTTGTGGATGAACTCCGGGAAGTGGTGGACTTCCTGAAGGACCCGGCCAAGTATCAGCGGCTGGGCGCAGAGATACCTAAGGGCGTGATACTGCTCGGCCCACCTGGATGCGGGAAGACACTGCTGGCAAAGGCGGTTGCGGGTGAGGCTAACGTGCCGTTCTTCTTTATCAGCGGGAGTGACTTCGTCGAGATGTTCGTCGGTGTGGGCGCTGCGCGTGTGCGCGACCTGTTCGATCAGGCTAAGCGTCGTGCGCCATGCTTGGTGTTCATCGACGAGTTGGACGCAGTGGGACGTCACCGCGGGTCCGGAATTGGCGGAGGGCACGATGAGCGCGAGCAGACCCTTAACCAGTTGCTGGTGGAGCTGGATGGCTTCGAGCCGAATTCAGGCGTAATAGTGCTGGCCGCAACGAACAGGCCCGATGTCCTCGATCCCGCTCTCCTGCGCCCGGGACGCTTCGACCGTCGTGTTGTCGTTGACAGTCCCGATTCGAAGGGACGTGGGGAGATACTGAAAATCCACCTGAAGAACAAGCCGATTGACTCCAGCGTGGATATAAAGGCCATTGCACAACGCACGCCCGGATTCTCCGGAGCGGACCTGCACAATGTGGCGAACGAGGCCGCGCTGCTAGCCGCACGGAGAGGCTTAGACAGGATTACTATGAGCGAGCTGGCTGAGGCGACGGAGAGGGTGGTAGCGGGGCCGGAGCGTCGCAGCCGGATTATGACGGAGAAGGAAAAACTGCTAACGGCGTACCACGAGCTGGGTCACGCAGTGGTGGCCTACCGGCTACCGGGCGCGGATCTGGTGCACAAGATATCGATACTTCCCCGAGGGATGGCGTTGGGCTACGTGCTCTACCTGCCTGAAGAGGACCGGCTCAACGAGACGCGACATCAGCTACTGAACAAGATCTGCGTGATGATGGGTGGGCGCACGGCGGAGGAAGTCATCTTCGGGGGAGACGAGATTACGACAGGTGCGCGGAATGATATTGAACATGCGACCGAGATTGCCCGAGAGATGGTGACGCGCTTCGGCATGAGTGAAAAGTTGGGGCCGCTGGCCTTCGGCAGCAAGCACCAGAACATCTTCCTGGGTAAAGCTCTGGCGGAAGACCGCAACTACTCGGAGGAAATCGCAGCGGTCATTGACGGGGAAGTAAGGCGCATCGTGAGCGAATGCCACGAGAAGGCGACGCAGATCCTCGACGAGAACCGCGCTGCGCTGGCTCATCTCAGCGAGATCCTCATTGAACGAGAAACCCTTGAAGGGCGTGAGTTTGGGGAACTCATGAAGGAGTTGGACGAGAGTTCGCCGAGTGGCGATGTGACGGGTCTCCCGGATCAGACGACCTCAGAACCCCCCTCGGATCCTCTGAGCATCGGGCTGAGCGGGAGTGGCGCGTGAGTAAAAGGCTGATAGACGGGGAGCGTATCGCAAGGGCCGTTCGCGAGATACTTGAGGCGATTGGCGAGGATCCTGAACGCGAAGGACTCCTCGGAACGCCCGGGCGCGTTGCTCAGATGTATGAGGAGATGCTTGGTGGAGTCGAGGAGGACGGTTACGAGCTTATCCGGTCGTCGGTCTACCATGAGCGGCACGAGGAGCTCGTTCTCCTGCGCGACATAGACTTCTACTCCATTTGTGAGCACCACCTGATGCCGTTTCTGGGCAAAGCACACATCGCCTACATACCAAAAGGCACGATCTGCGGCCTGTCGAAGATAGTGCGTGCGTTTTCACATTTGTGCCGGAGGCCACAGGTGCAGGAGCGGCTGACATGGCAGATGGCGGATATGCTACAGGCGACCATGCGCCCTCACGGGACTGCCGTGGTGCTGGAAGCGCGGCACTTGTGCATGGAACTGAGAGGGGTTAAAAAGCGGGGGAGCATTGTCACGACGTCAGCCCTTCGAGGCATATTCCACACGAACCCAGCCTCCCGAGCGGAGCTGTTTCGACTGATTCAGGGGCGCAACGAAGTACTCTAACGCTCCTGGTGCGTGCAATAGGCTTATTATTTGACTTTTGCATATCCGGTCTGTATACTTTGGTCTTGACATCTTGGCTGACCGGCCAAGACAAACCACCTATTGGAGCAGCTGATGAAGAAGATCCTTTGTCGGAGTGAGAGGGTCCTGGGAATCGTCTTACTCATCGGTTTGCTGTTGGCCTTCAGCCTGACCGCGATCGCACAGCAGCGCGGGGAGGCTCGTCCGAAGGAGTGGAAACGGCCCTGGCGGCTTCTGTTCGAGCAGAATATGGCCAAGTACGGCGTCCAGACTCCGGACGTGCCATACGTTCCCCTTCTCGACTACTCCGAATCATGCTCACTGTGCCACACTCATTACTACAAGCAATGGCAGTATTCCGCCCACGGCACCGCCTACACGGATCCGTTTTATCAGCAGGCAGCAGCGGAGTACCGGGAGTTTTACGACTTCACGGAGAAGAACATCAAGAACATGCGCCGTCTGGGCGAGCTGTGGGAAGATGACATCCTCCCTACGAGCGCCCAGATGCCAGAAAGGGTGGACTGCCTGTCCTGCCATGCTCCCGCCATCAACGCGGAGATTCAGCACAGCACCAACATGCCGCTGATTGAATTTCTGAAGGCTATGCGCGATGGGTACATTCCGCGCCTGAAGGATGTAGCGTCGGGCGATATTGATCCCACTCTTGGTGTTCGCAAGGACACCTGGCCGAACTCTGATATCGCAATCCGTGAGCAGCTGAACTACTGGCAGCGTTTGAACGACTACGTCAAGGACGGTGTGAGCTGCGATTTCTGCCACACCATCAGCCGAATGGGACTGCCGACTGACCGGACTCAAGTGAAGTTCCCTGAGCTTTACAACCACTACTACGGTCTGTCATACGAGCACAGATTCGGGCTGCAGAAGTTCGGGCCCCTGGATGAAGCGCCGACTTCAGCTCACACAATCCGCTATTCCTCCGTCTACACCGACTCTCGGATGTGCGCACCATGCCACCAAGAGGTGAATGGTTACGGCATTATCGTGCAGGATACCTACAACGAGTGGTTGAGAAGCGACTACGCAATACCAGGCCCATCCTACAAGACGTGCCAGAACTGCCACATGCCATCCTCCGAATCTCTCGGCATGGGTCGGATGCCGCCGTCCAAGCACGGGCCGGACCGTAGGGAGTTCCATTTCCACGACTTCAGGGCTACACAACCCGATTTCCTGCGCGATGCGGCGGAACTTTCTCTCACTGCCGAACGCGAAGGAGACCTGGTTTTGGCGACGATTGAAGTCACCAATACTGGTGCGGGTCACATGCTGCCGACCGGACTTCCGTTCCACCAGCTCGTTTTAGTTGTGCGGGTGGAAGACGCAGATGGCAGTATCGTCTTCGAGGACATACGCGTCTACGAAAAGAAGCTGGGTCGCACGTTTGACTATCGCGACGAGATACCTTACTGGGAGGCTGACTTCATCGAGTACGACACGCGCATCCCGACCGGTGAGACAGTGATGGAGGAGTACGAGATAGACGTGTCCGGCGTGACCGGCTCAGTTTATGTAACCTCACAACTGTTCTATCGCCGGGCGAGCAAGCGATTCACCGGTGTGTACCAGCTCAGCGAACGCCCAATCGAGATGTACGGCATCGCTGAGGAAGTCTTCTAACCCTGGGAAAGCGAACATTTTAGCGGGGGTTTCCACCCATGGGAGCCTCCGCTTTTTATTAGGTGGCTGTAAATGGCCCAGACCCGCAGATGGTTGGTGCGCGACAGGACGCTTGAGCTGGCACGTCCTCTGGTGATGGGGGTCCTCAACCTTACTCCCGACTCCTTTTTCGACGGTGGCCGGCATTTCCCTGACATTCCGGGCGCTGTGTCGCACGCTGAGAAAATGTTCGACGAGGGAGCCGACATTGTGGACATCGGGGGGGAAAGCACGCGCCCCGGAAGCAAGCGGCTTGATGAGGAAGAGGAACTGGCGCGGGTGCTTCCGGTCATCGAGGAGCTGACAGCCCGACGGACGGATGCCCTAATTTCAATTGACACGTACAAGGCGCGGGTGGCGGAGAAGGCGCTCGCAGACGGCGCGGCGATAGTAAATGACATTTCAGCCGGAAGAATGGACGAAGAGTTGCTGCCTCTCATCGCTGAGAGCAGGTGCGGCTATATCCTGATGCATATGAAGGGAACACCGGATACGATGCAGGCATCGCCGAGTTACACCGACGTGGTCGGTGAAATCCGCGGATTCTTCCAGGAGCGTCTGGCTGCGCTGGATGCGCACAGGATTGAAAGTGAGAGCGTCGTTACGGATCCGGGAATAGGATTCGGCAAGCGCCCCGAGGACAACCTGGCACTGATCGCACACGCGTCGAAGTTAAGAGTCAGGGACAGGCCGCTTCTCTTCGGCGTGTCCCGCAAATCCTTCCTGGGCCACCTGCTGGGACGCGAAGCGAATGATCGGCTTCACGGCACAACTGCTGCGCACGTAGCGTTACTTCTGCAGGGGGTGGATATCCTCCGGGTCCACGATGTGGGGCCGGCAGTGGACGCAGTGAAGGTTCTACAGGCTCTGGAGGAAACAGACGATGGAGACTAGGCGCCTCGTTGTCAGCGGCATAGTGCAGGGCGTAGGATATCGCCACTTCGTTCTCGGCCTCGTGCGGCGGCTTGATATGGCTGGCTACGTGCGAAACCTGCCTGACGGCACGGTGGAAGTAGTGGTTCAGCTTGAAGAAGAGGCGCGCCTTAAGGCGCTTGTGAATGAACTGAAGAAAGGCCCGCCGGCCTCACGTGTGGCCACTGTCAAGGTTCACGCGCTCACCGGGTTTGGCGAGGAACTGAACGGGTTCACAGTCAGACTGTAGGCACGTCGGGAGCCGGTTCCTCTTCGCTGGCGGCGTAATCCTCCGCGGCACGCTTGGCGCGCATCTGCGTAAGCTTGTCGCCCAGCTTGAGCGCTTTTCCCCGCTCGGTAGTTGCCAGTATGCCCGTAGCGAAGATCGCAGCGTTCTTTGCACCGTCAATAGCCATAGCGCCGACAGGGACGCCGGGCGGCATCTGGACGATGGATAACAGCGCGTCGAGCCCTGAAAGCGACACGGAAATAGGGACGCCAATAACCGGCTTGACCGTCTTGCTGGCTACCACGCCCGGAAGGTGCGCCGCCATTCCTGCGAATGCGATGTAGACCTCGACCTGCTTTTCCATCTCTTCGACAATCTTCTCGAGGAAGTCCGGCGAGCGGTGCGCCGATGCGACGGCAATCCTGTGCGGGACTCCGAAGTCATCCAGGACTTCAGTGCATTCTGCCACATGCGGCAGGTCGCTTTTGCTACCCACAATGATTCCGACAAGAGGTTCCATCGTCGCACTCCCTAAAGTTACGGTGCAGGCCATTTTAGCAGACCTCGCTCTGCTAATATGTGTTATGGGCTCTCAGGGGGTATCCAGATGAAGCACTTCAAACGTGTCTTTCTCGTCGTCATGGACAGCGTGGGTGTCGGCGAAGCGCCCGACGCTGCGGATTTCGGTGATGAAGGATGCTGCACGTTGGGTCACATAGCCGGGCAAGCTGAGCTCAGCCTACCCACGCTGCTGTCTCTGGGTCTGGGGAATATCGTAGCGTCTGCGCCCGGGCTGCAAGCAGTTGAGCATCCCTTAGGATTCTTTGGGCGCATGGCGGAGGCCGGCCCGGCTAAAGACACGACAACCGGCCACTGGGAGCTGATGGGCGTTATCCGTCAGTGCGCTCCTCCGACATATCCTGATGGCTTTCCTCTGGAACTCATTGAGGAGTTCTCGCGCCAAATCGGGCGTGGCGTCCTGGGCAACAGGCCGGCGTCGGGCACGGAGATCATCGTCGAGCTGGGGCCGGAACACTTACGTACAGGCTCGGTCATCGTCTACACCAGTGCAGATTCAGTTTTCCAGGTTGCCGCGCACAAGGACATAGCGCCACTGGAGGAACTGTACAGCATCTGCCGGGTGGCGCGGGAGCTGACGCATGGTGAATACCAGGTGGATCGCGTTATTGCGCGTCCCTTTACCGGGAACGTCGAGACAGGTTTCACGCGCACGTCTGAGCGCAGAGATTACAGCCTGCCACCGCCCTACAACTACCTGGACGCACTAGTTGAAGCAGGCGTGTCAGTTACACTGGTGGGTAAGCTCGATGACATCTTCGCAGGGCGCGGGTATCGGCGCAGTCTGCATACAACCTGCAATACCGAAACGGGCAGCGCGCTCATGGATCTGAAGGATACAGGAGCGGACGGCTTTTGCTTCGCCAATTTCATCGACTTCGACATGCTCTACGGGCACAGGAACGATGTTGCCGGCTACGCCCGGGCGCTGAACGAGTTCGACTGCTGGCTGGCCGGCTTCCTCGCCGGCTGGCGCCCGGGCGACTTGCTCATCCTGACGGCTGATCATGGTAACGACCCCACGACAGAGTCCACCGACCACACACGCGAGCTTGTGCCGCTTCTGGTGTACCACTCGGGATCACTGGGCAATGTTGCGATTCGAGACGTTGGGACGCGAAAGTCCTTTGCCGACGCGGGGGCGACCGTGGCCGCATGCCTGGGCGTTTCCAAACCCGTGGAACTCGCGGGAGAGGACTTCTGTGATAACATTTGCCCCAGCCCAACGAGCGAGGTGTGACGGTGACTACGGTACTTGTTACTGGAGGAGCGGGGTTCATAGGATCCAACTTGGTGCGCTACCTGCGGCGGGAGCACCGGGACTGGCGCATCTTCAACATCGACAAGCTGACCTATGCGGGTAACCTGAACAACCTTGCAGGTATTGAAGTGGGGCCTGATTACAGCTTTGTCCAGGGCGATGTAGCCGATGGAGCCATGCTCTCTCGTGTATGGGCACGCCGCAGGATCAAATACGTTTTCCATCTTGCTGCTGAGACGCATGTGGACCGCTCACTGAAAGACGCTGTGCCGTTTGTCCGCGCGAACATTGAGGGGACTGCAGTCCTCCTGGATCTTGCCCGTACAGAGGGCGTCGAGAAGTTCATCTATATGAGTACCGATGAGGTATACGGGGCCGTTCCCAGGGGGAGCGACGAAGTGTTCACCGAGGATTCGCCGCTGAAACCCCGCAATCCGTACTCGGCGACGAAGGCTGGCGCCGACCTTCTGTGCCAGGTGGCCCACGCTTCACACGATATGCCTGTTGTCATTGTCCGGGCGGCTAATAACTACGGTCCGTACCAGCATCCTGAGAAGTTCCTTCCCCTGATGCTGACGAACCTTATGCAGGGACGCAAGGTGCCGGTTTACGGCACGGGCCAGCAGATGCGGGACTGGCTGTTTGTGGATGACACGTGCAAGGCGCTCGTCGGGCTGGCCGAGCGTGCCGAACCGGGGTCCATCTACAACCTCTCAGGCAGCGGGCTTATCCCCAACATCGAACTCGCCCGTAAGGTGTTGGACGTGATGCGGCTGGAAGAGGAGGAGAACCTCAAGATGATAGCCGACCGACCTGGTCACGACTTCTCCTATCCGTTGAACGCGGACAAGATTGAGCGGGAGCTGAATATCAGGACCGAAACCAGGCTTGACGACGGGCTCAGGCGCACCGTCTTCTGGTATCGAAACAATGAGGACTGGTGGCGTCCCATACGCGAGGGCAGATTCAAGGATTACTACAAGGAGCAATACTCGGAATTGTAACGGCCGCGAAAAAGTGGTATCCTTTTCGCCGCCTAAAAGTAGTGTCAGTCAAGAGGAGGATTACTCCCCAATGGAAATCGACCTGTTACAGGACTACGTTGTAATTAAGGCGCTGGAAAGCGGCGTGAGTGTCGCTGGCCTTACACGCGGTGAGGAAACGAAGTTCCTCCATTCCGAGAAGCTGGAGCGCGGTGAAGTGCTGGTTGCCCAGTTCACCGAGCATGTTTCAGTGATGAAGATCCGCGGACATGCGCGTATATGGACGCAGTTCGGTGAAGTAGACGCAGAGAGCGATGTGGAATTGCATCATCGCCCGCTGCCTCGGCTGTAGTGGATGCACGAGTATAGCCTGGCCTGCTCCATCGCCGAGATTTGCCGAGAGACAGCCGACGCGCACGGGCTTGTCACCATTGAGCGCATCGTTCTTGCGGTAGGTCCGCTTGCCGTGGTTCACGAAGAGACGCTGTGCTTTCTGTTCGATGAGGTGGCGCAGGAGTACGGCATCGGCCAGCCGGAACTGGCATTCTCATATCAGCCGCTACGCGTCCGCTGTCGGCGCTGCGGTTCAGAAAAGACGATAGAGCCGCCGGAGCGGGGTTTTTGCGAGATCTGGCACAACCCGGAGGGTACGCCACTGCCCACCCACTGTGACAGCTGCGGAGCTACGGAGATAGAATTCCCCGGAGCTTCCCGCTTTGATGTGGAAGGGATAGAGGGCGAGACTACAAGCGATGCTGCTGGCGATTGAAACGAGTTTCGACGACACCGGCCTTGCGCTGCTGGCCGACGATGGTTCGCTCGTGGCTTCCGAGCTCTCGTCGTCTGTTGAGTTACACGCCGAATACGGTGGTGTAGTGCCCGAGATCGCGGCGCGGGAGCATCTCACCAATTTGCCGACAATGCTCGCACTGATGCGGGATAAACACGCGGATGCGCTCGCGGGAGTCTCTGCGATAGGTGTCACGAAAGGGCCGGGCCTTCCCGGATGTCTTCTTGCCGGTGTTGCCTTTGCAAGGGGGCTGGCTTACGCCTTTGACGCTCAGCTCTATGGCCTGAGTCATCTGGAAGGCCATCTCTACTCCCCCTTCTTTGGCCGGTCGCTGGAGGAGATACCATTCCCGCTCCTGGGGCTGGTGGTTTCCGGCGGCAACACGGTGCTCTATCTGGTTCAGTGCTTCGGGGAAAGCGAAGTTGTGGGACAGACGCTGGATGACGCCGCGGGAGAGCTTTTCGACAAGATATCGCAGCGGCTGGGCTATGGTTATCCTGGTGGCGCAAAGCTGGAGGAGTTGGCACGCGAGCACGGGTCGCGCCCCACACGCGGCGAGCTTGAGCTTCCCGTACCCATGCGCGACAGCGGGGACCTCAACTTCAGCTTCTCCGGCCTTAAAACCGCCGCTGTCCGGATGATTGAGTCCCGCCGCCGGGAGATGGAGGGATTCGATGCGGAGTTCGCGGCGTCGCTCATGCGAAGCGTCTGGGAATCCATCTGGCTCAAGGTCGAACAAGCGGCCAGGGAGTATGGGATCAGCGTCATTTCCGTGAGCGGCGGAGTGGCAGTGAACGGGCTGTTCCGGGACTACCTCTCCGAGCGCAGGAACGAACGCGGGCTAGATTTCCGCTTTCCCGCGCCCCACTTGGCGATGGACAACGCGGAGATGATGGCGTATCTCCTCTGGCTCAAGCTGAGCGTCCGCGAGTCCCCTGTCCCGTTCGATGTAGAGAGCAGGCTGACCTGATACACCAGTGCGCCCATCAGCGCGCGTATAATAGTGGTGCGCGCCCGTGGCTCAATGGATAGAGCAGCGGACTTCGGATCCGCAGGTTGGGGGTTCGAATCCCTCCGGGCGCGCAACTTCCTTGTGCTAGAATGGCCTCTGGCTCTTGCGGAGGAGGAGGGTTGATGCTCGACCGAAAAGCGGTTCTTCGTTCCATACTGGCTTTAGTGCTGGCCTTTGCCGCCGCGTTTATAGTGACCGGGGCGATTGCCTCGGAGGAAGTGAGTTTCACTACCAGTGACAGTGTCAGCATCCAGGCGACGT
Source organism: Planctomycetales bacterium (assembly GCA_030606285.1). Taxonomy (GTDB): domain Bacteria; phylum 4484-113; class 4484-113; order 4484-113; family 4484-113; genus JAGGTK01. Next base: position 159,612 of record JAUWGS010000003.1, read on the forward strand.
TCTCCCATCCGAAAGGGCGGGCGCGAGTTCCTGCGGTGATTCTCCTGCATCAGCTGGCCGGTGAGCGGCACGCATGGAATGCCCTCGTGCATAAGCTCACCGAGAATAATTACGCTGTTCTCGCATTAGACCTGAGAGGCCACGGCGACAGCACTGCGTTCGGCGAGTCGACCCGGACGTACAAGGACTTCAGCGACGCGGATTACGGCGCGATGATAAGGGATGTCCGGGCCGCGGCGGCATATCTTCGGGACCGGAAGGACGTCAACGGAGATCGTCTAGCCGTGATCGGTGCATCCATCGGCGCAAACCTCTCGCTGCAATACGCTGCTGAGGACATGCAGGTGCGCACGGTAGTGATGCTCTCTCCCGGTCTGAACTACCGGAGCCTGAAGACCCTCCCTTATATTGAAGGCTACGATAAGCGTGCCTTATTTCTGATCGTGGCAGAGGGGGACACCTATTCCTACGAGAGTTGCCGACAGATAGAGGAAGCAGCCGGTATGGCAAGTCCCCTTAAGCTGAAAGCCTACAAAGGCGACGACCACGGGACTGCTCTGCTCCGCACACACGAGGGGCTGGACGAGATAATCATAGCCTGGCTGCTAAACCACCTGGTCAACGGCTAGCGCTTGGAGCAACCATCCTTGGGCGCCATCCGCACCTTCTTTGGCAGATATCTCTACTTCACTCTGTTCATTGTTTACCTCGCTGCGATCTACCTGTCGAGAATCACGCCTCTCTGGGCCTTGCCGGCTGGAATGGCGATGGCTGCGATCGTCGCAGCGCTTGCTGCTTTCGTGTTTCTGCTGTTCCACCTTCAGGACAGGCCGGTGCTGCGGATGGCGGCGTTCTTCGCGCTGGTAGTTGTGGGAGGGATGGCATACGCCGCGTACAACGACCGGATGGTCTCCTCATCCGTGCTCGTTCCTTTCGCGGGTCAGGATGTGGAGATTGAAGGCCTGGTGGACAGCTTTCCCCGGCTGACCGAGAACGGAATGAGCTTCTTCGTGCGGATTCAACGCATTGAAACGGCGTCGCTTGCGTTGCGCGACCGGCGCGGCTTGGGGCGGGTATACGTATTCGTTCGCAAGGGCCGTGAGCTGCCAATTTCCTACCAGTACCAGGTGCGTCTGCGCGGGAGTCTTTCAACGGCACGCGAAGCGCGCAATGAGGGAGGTTTCTCCATGCGGGAGTACCTCCGTCCCTTCGGAGTCGAACACGAGATAGTCGTCCCTGCCCCGGAGTTAGTCGACGAGGCGGAGCCGGCGGGCCAGTGGAGCCGCTTCCTGTACGGGCTGAAGCGCAAGATGGTGGCAAGAGCGGAGTCGATGCTCACGAGCCCGGGACGGGAGCTGTTCCTGGGGTTGCTGATCGGGGACAGCGCCATCTACTTCCCGCGTGAACTCAAAGACACTTTCCGCGTCGCGGGTCTCACCCACCTGCTGGTAGTCTCGGGCTCGCAGGTTTCGCTGCTGTTCTTGCTGGTGGGTTTGGTGTTCCTGCGGGCGGAAGCGCCGCTGACGAGAGCCGGGCGGGTGCTGAATGTAGCCAAGTACGCCGCGATTCTCGGAGTCATCTTCACCTATGCGGTGCTCACGGGGTATGAGCCGTCGATCCGTCGTGCTTTCGTCGTGATTGTGCTGGTGCTTGCTGCGCACTACCTTTACTACGAGACGGACGGGCTCAATTTGCTAGGACAGGCCGGCATTATACTCCTGCTGATTCACCCGTACGAAGCTCACTCCATCAGTTTCCAGTTGACCTTCGCTGCAACTCTGGGCCTAATCCTCGCGTTGAAGGTTTTCTATCCGCTCGTTCGGCACTACCCGCGAGGTGCCAGGTGGCTTCTGGGCATCCTCTTCTGCACAGCTGGGGCGCAGGTGATGGTATTCCCGCTGTTGATACGCTATTTCAACCAGTTCTCCCCCTGGGGGCTGGTCAGCAACCTCATCGCTATCCCCCTGGCATCGTTGATTCTGCTGCTGGGAATCGCGTTCTACCTCCTGTCCGGCATTCCGATGATCGGACCCGCCGTGGCTTGGGTGGTGCAGGTGCTAGTGGACGCTATGCACGAGTGGGCGCAGCTGTTCAGTCGGCTGCCCGGGTCAGACCTGCACTTCGTCCCTCTTTCCGGACCCTTGCTGGCTGCTCTGCTCGGCCTGATTCTCCTTGGCTTTATCTATTTTGGCTGGGGGCACAATCGTGCGCAGCGGATGGCGTCTTTAATCTGCATATCGCTGGTTGTTCTGCTGCTAGCTCTCGCAGGGCGCAGTTATCAGTGCGGCCTACCGCATTTCCGGGTTCTTTATGTCACTTCGGGCGCAGCCAGCGCGCTGGTGGACGAGAGCAGGCGGGCGACACTATTCGCAGCGCTACCACCCAGCAAGGACAGGCAGGTTTCAATGCTTGCGGGATGTTACTGGCTTTTAGTGCGTGGCGGCGCCCGCGGTGTGAGCACCGTAGTGATAACCGGTGGCACGCAGGAGGATGGTCTCTGGGAGGCGCTTCCGTTCCGCCCCAGGCTGGTCATTGACACGGTGTCCGGCGCTGTTCAGAGTAGAGACGGCAATCCAGCATTGCCCCGCGCCTTGAGCTGTTATACAACGTCCGAAGGCGCGCCTGGTGTTCTGTCAGTGACACTTAAAGGTGCAGGTAAAGCTACGATTCTCCTGCCGGTTTCCGACCGGCTGCCGCATCGCTTGAGTGCGGACATTCCGGCGCGCGAAACTCTAGGTGGCTGCCGGATTCTGGTGGTGCCCGGGAGTTCGGCGCGCAGCTCTCTGGGTGCGCTCGGCGATTTCCTGGATACACATCGCTTGGATACAGCGATTCTGCAGGGAAGAGGCGCAATACCGCAAAGCCTTTTGCACATCACCGGCCGGACGGCGATCTTCACGCAGTCGGAAAGAAAGGAGCTATCGATCCGCTCCGACGGGGAAGTGAGGACTTACGAGGGTGACGGAAGCAGTGACTAGCCGGGCTTCGCGGCCTGTCCGAACTTCGCATTGAAGTGCTTCTGCAGCCGCGAGACTTTGCGGGCCGAAGTCTGCTTCTTGATAATTCCCTTGCTGACCGTCCGGTTGATGACCCGCTGGGCATCGCGCAGTGCTGCGCGCGCCTCATCGGGATCTGACGTCGTTTCAAGCACCGCAAGGAACTTCTTCACAGAGGTGCGCATGGCCGTGCGGAAGTGCTTGTTACGCGCGCTGTTGCGCTCGTAAACCAGAATGCTTTTCTTAGCGCTCTTGGTGTTCGCCATGTTTGCCTCGAAAGAGTGCGGCGCTATTATACGCTTCAAAGCGGCAAAGTCAATCTCGCGCGTGTCGCGCTTGAAGCGGCTGCTCAAGTGTGATATATACTTCGTTCGCGCCTTGCGCATAGGAGACCGTTCTTGGCAGAAACTGGGGCCAAACTGTACGAGACAATTGCACTGTTCAATCCTGACCTCGACGACGAGGCAGTCGGGGAGCGCGTTCAGCGGATGGAGTCCGTGATCAGTGAGCACGGGGGTAAGATGACGTCGGTGAATCGCTGGAAGAAGCGTCGGCTTGCATTCCCCGTAAAGAAGCATGAAGAAGGGCTCTACGTAGTCCTGCGCTTCGTTGCTGACAAGGCGCTGCTGCCGGATCTCGATTATCTGCTGCGCTATGATGAGCAGTGCCTGCGCTATCTGGTCCTCGACGTAGCCAGGTACCCGGGAATGGTGCGCGCCAAGGCGAAGGGAGAGGAGAAGTAATGCGTGCTACGTTCCGCCGTTTCCGCCAATCGAAAGTCTGTACATTCTGCGTCGAGCCGCAGCTTCCGATAGACTACAAAGTAGTCGCGCTGTTACAGAAATTCATAAGCGACCGGGGGAAGATCATGCCGCGCCGCCGCACCGGCGTCTGCGCGAAGCATCAGCGGATGCTGACACGGGCGATAAAGCACGCACGCTATATGGCGCTGCTCCCGTATACTAAACGCTAGCCGAAGGCTGAAAGGAGAGAACGCGATGGAGGTAATCCTGCTTGATGATGTTCTGGGCTTGGGTGAAGCGGGCGACATCGTCAAGGTAAAGGACGGCTATGGTCGCAACTACCTTATTCCCAAGAGGTTGGCGCAGCTCGCCACGCGCGATGGCCTGAACCGCATCGAGAGCATTCGCAGGGCGGGAGAAGCCCGGCGCATGAAGCTCGTTTCTGAAGTCAAGGATAAAATAGCCGCGGTTGACGGAAAGACTATAGCCGTGCCGATGAAGGTCGGCGGCGAGACCAAGATATTCGGCGCTGTGACCTCTTTGCTGCTTTCCGAGAAGATCAAGGAGCTGTTCGACCTGGAAATCGACCGGCGCTACATAGTGCTTGAAGAGCCCATCAGATACCTGGGCACATATGAGGTGAAGTTGAAAGCGGGCACAGAAGTTGAATCAACTGTGACAGTTGAAGTCCTGGATGAGAGTGCTCAGCCGGGGGCAGAGAAGGAGTCGCCGGAGCACAAGGAACCGCCAAAGCGTGAGGAAGAGCCCGCCGAGGCTGAATCGGAAGCTGAACAGCCGTCCGCCGGCGAAGAGAAAGCCGCAGCAGCCCTGGAAGACGAGGGCTCGCGTATCGAAGAACAGCTCGGCGATTAGTCGTCCTCGGAGCTGTCGCTTACGCTATTGCGGATCTGAAAGACCTCGGGTGATATAACCACGCGAAACCGCTGCGGTATCGTGACACGGACACCTTGATCTTCCTGAAAGACCGACACCGCCTGGGCGTACAGGCAGAAGTCCAAGCCTGTCACTTGGACATTGTCCTTCAGAATCAGCTCATTCGTACCGGCGGCCTTCTCAACGCTTTGTGCCGAGAAGGAAACGCGTTCCCCCTGCTCATCCAGGAGCCATCCTGACGCGGGTTCGCCTGCCGAACCGGACAGGCAGAGCATTCCATTCTCCGCCAGCGGCCTGCCTTCGGCAGTAAGCGCGAGACGCGCCTTGAGGTCAGGGCCGTAGAGCCCCAGCCTCTCCCCGTCTATCCTGACGGCGCTCGCAGCAAGGTGGAACACTTGAGGCATCCCTTCCTCCAGCCGTACGGCCAGATCCCTGCCGATAAGGCCCAGTTGGCCGCCTGAAAGTTTGTCAAGCGGTGGCGGGAGCAGCGCTGGGCTTATAGTCGCCGTGAAGTCGCCCGTCAGGGCGTGGACTCGCTGCTCGAAGTCTGATTCCAGCAAACCGCCTTGCAGTATAACGCCCTCATCCCATTGGGCTGTTATGTTACCCGTAAGCTCGGCTCGCAGCACGCGGTAGTTGGTCGGCTCCGCCCGGAAGCTGCCGCGGTCCGCTTTCAGCGTCACTCCCTCGGTGATATTCACCAGTTCGAGGCCGCCGTCCGCAACCACGTGTCCTGTGACAAGATCCACGGAACACTTCACCGTGTTTAGCGCGTATTCGGGCGTGCGTAGTTGAACCGCACCGCTGAGCGTAACGGTTCGCTCAGCCGATTTATGTTCAATTCTCTCAGCCATGAGCGTCAACTCGCCGTAAGCAAGCTCCGCTCCTGTGAAGAGTGCCACATGCTGCCCCTCGCGAAAAACGATTCGCGCAGTAGCGGCGCGGGTGATTTCAAGACGGGGTTGGCGCTCGCCGTCGGTGTCAGCCGACGGATGCGCCATTGGCAGCATGAGCGCGGCCACGATTGCCAGACATAGTGCGGGAACGCGAAGCCTCACGAGTACAGCAGGACCTCAGCATCCAGCGGGTAATGGTAATCGGCGGAATCCCGCAGTTCCTCTGCTGTGGAGCTGGGGAAGGAGTAGACCTCCACGCGCACTCCCAGCGCTTTTAACTTCTCCACCAGCGCCACGAAGTCGCCGTCGCCGCTTACGAGGGCGATGACGTCAACCTTTTGTGCCAGGTTGATCGCGTCGATCGCCATCCCCATATCCCAATCGCCCTTGGTCGTCCCGTCAGGGCGCACCTTTAGTTTCTTGCTCTTGATCTCGACGCCGATGCTGAGCAGGAAGTCCTTGAACTTGCTCTGGTCAACCTCCGGTGATTGCACAATGTACGCGATGGCGCGCGTAGGTCGGCGCCCACGGATGGTCACTTTCAACAGCTCCGCGAAGTTCAGCTTCTTCTTGTAGATATTGAGCGCGGAGTAGAACATGTTTTGCACATCAATAAGTATGGCAATGCGCTGGTCTTCCAAAATGCCTATGTCCAGTGATGGTTTTGTCTCATCCATTGGTTTCCTCCATTCCTATGTGACTTTATCTGACTGGTTTCTGAGTCGCTCCATCAGCGAGTCCTGCGCCGCTTTCAACTGGTAGTCGTTCGCCTGGAGGTGTCGCATTAGCTCATCTGTGACCGCAAGCAGATCTTCCTGCTTGTCGCGCATCTTCGCCTCCAGCCGGGAAAGCTCAGCATCTCGTTCCTTGTAGCTTTCGTAGTCGAGCACGATGTCAGGCTCCAGTCCAGTGCCTCCCAGGTCGTGCCCCAGCGGCGTGAGGTAGCGCCCGATGGTCAGCGCCAGCGCCACAGTGTCGTCATCCATCGGACTTACTTCCTGCACGACGCCTTTGCCAAAGGTCTGCTCGCCCACAAGCGTGGCAAGCTCGTGATCGCGCAACGCGCCTGCAAGGACTTCTGAGGCGCTAGCGGTGTGCGGGCTCGTAAGGATCGCGATTGCGAAGTCGTACTTCTTCTTTTCGGGGTCGGCCATGTGCCGCTTGGGTGGTGCGTTTCGAGACTCCACACTCACTATCAGGCCGTCCTTGATAAAAAGGTCGGCAACGCCCACGGCCCCCAGCAGCAAGCCGCCGCTGTTGTTGCGCAGATCGATTATGAGCCGTTCGACGCCCCCATCGGCGAAGCCGGCGACGACTTCTTCGATTTCAGCCGGTGTGGTCTCACCGAATGTGGCGATACGTATGTAGCCCGCGCCATCGTCCAGCAATCGGTGCTCGGTGACGGTACGGACGTCTACAAGATCGCGGGTAAGGACAAACTCCAAAGGCTCAAGCGTGTTTTCCCGAGTCACGACCATCGTCACTTCAGTGCCGACCTCCCCGCGAATGAGCGACGCGACTTCGTCCAGCAGCATGTCCCGAGTGCTCAGGCCGTCGACTTCGATGATCAGGTCGTTTTCGTGAACGCCCTCGGCGTCAGCGGGGCCATCGGGGAAAACCGTGACCATGACCGGGAACGGGCGGAACAGGTCGTAGCCGATGAGTATCCCCACGCCTGCGTAGCTTCCCTCGGTGGTAGCCTTGAGGGAATGCCAGGTCTCAGGATCCAGGAAGCCCGAATAGGGATCCTCGTACGGTGGCCGGTGAAGCGCGTTCACCATCCCTTCTATCGCGCCGTATATAAGCGGCGAGTCGTCCTCGATGGGCGTCTGGTACTGAGTCATGATTATCGTCAGCGCCTGTCCGACAAGATTGAGCTTGGATTCGGCGCGCGGGCGGAACATGAAGTCCCACATGTTGTCCGAGCCTTTGGCGACGCTCACCTGGCCCATGACGTACGAGGTGAAAACCACCACAACGATGAGGACTCCCAGTAGTAGCTTCAGCAGTTTTCTATCATCCAGTTTCATTACTCGCTCCAGTAATCCGTTCCTTCATGCGATACAGCGTCACATAGCCGACATCGGGTCCACGGGATCTCCGTTTTTGCGAACTTCAAAATGAAGGTGGTTGCCGGTTGACGTGCCAGTGCTCCCCACGTAGGCGATAACCTGGCCGGCCTTGACTATATTCCCATTCGATACTGCAAAGCCGCTGCAATGGGCGTAAAGAGTCGCCAGACCGCCGCCGTGGTCAATCATAACTGTATTCCCGTATCCTCCTCGCCGTCCAACGTAGACAACCTTCCCGTCTCCTCCTGCCTTGATCGGGGTTCGGTAAGGCGCAGCTATATCAATACCACTGTGGAACCTCCGTCCCCCCCATACCGGATGAATGCGCCAACCGTAAGGGCTGGAGATGCGCCCGCTGCAGGGCTTTAAGAACTTGCTCGTCCACTTGCCGGTATATCCGCCTGTGAGCTCCCGTAGGAACTTGGTGATTTTTTTGCTCTCTTCTTCCAGCTCCCGGATCTGCTTCTCGGCCAGTACCTTATCGCGGGAAATAGCGCGCAACAGGGCGGATTTCTCCTCGCGGACGCGGCTTATCTCGAGATTCTGCTCCTGCAGCTTGTCGCGGTCTGATGCGATTTCCGTGATGGTTGATTCCATCTCCAGCTTGCTCTGGGTGACCTCTTCTTTCTTGGCCCAGACGCTGTCGTAGAGCTCCTGGTCTTTCTCGAAGATAAGGTTGAGGTAAAACGCCCGGTTTATGAACTCGCGGAAGTCCTTAGCGTTGAATAGCAGGTCGAGGTATGTAAGCTCCCCCTGCATATAGATGTTAGTCACGCGCTCGGCGACCAGTTGCTTGCGCCGTTCGAGTTCAGCCTTGACCTCGACGAGCTCTTCCTTGATTGTCTCGAGCTCCTCCTGCTTCACCTTGAGGTCGTGATTGAGCTGCTGTAGGCTGAGATCGAGGTCCGCTGCCTGCGTATCGAGTTCCTGCATCTGACCGGAAAGAGAGCCTTCGTCGCGGCGCAACTGGCGTATCCTGCTCTCAATCCGCTTCTTCTGGCTCCGGATTTCGCTCTGCCGCTGCTTGGCGCTGCTGGAGGTGTGCGACGAAGCGGCTCCCAGCGGAGAGCTGGCAAGAGTGGAAGTCAGAACCATAACCAGCAAGCCCGCCAGAAGCTTCTTGCCGATGGATGCTGTCATCACACGGCCTCCATTCTCCGCATTTCTTCGATACGGCGCATTTCGGTGCTGAGGAAGCGATTGGACGCGGTCAGGCTGCTTATTACTCCGATGAGCAAGCCGACGGCCACGGTGCCAAGCACCAGCAGTCCGAACATCATCCGTACATCCACTATGGTCGGAAGGAATATCTCAAGCGTGGCCAGCAGCGAGTATACGGCTTCTCCTATAAGGTAGATAATGAGCACGGCCGCCAGTGCGCCGAGGACTCCGAAGAACGCGCCCTCAATGATGAACGGCCAGCGGATGAACCAGTTAGTCGCTCCGACAAGCTGCATGATACGGATTTCCCTGCGGCGGCTGTAGATAGACATCCCGATGATGTTGTTTATGGACGAGAACGTGGCGGAAAGCAGCAGTAGCATTGTTAGTGCGAACACGATTTGCACGCCCACGAGCACTTTCATCAAGGAGGTTACTTCCTTGCGCCCGTAACGTACCTGCCACATCCCGTCTATCGCCTCCAGTTGCAGCGCCAGTTCCTCAATCTTGGCTACATCGGTTGGGCGCAGAACGTAAGTCGGCGGAAGCGGGTTGTACTCGAGGATGTCTTCAACGCTGATGTGGTAGCTCTCGGAAAACTTCTTCAGTGCGTCTTCCCGGCTGATGTATTGCAGCTCCTTGACGTTGGGTATATCGCGCAGCATCTTGTCGATTTCCACGTATCGCTCGGCAGGCAGGTCGGTTTGCAGGAAAGCGTAGACCTCCACCATATTGCGCAGCGAGAATAAAAACGCTCCGATAAACACCATGAGCATTATGAAGAAGCCGAGCACCATAAGGGAGATGATGACCTGCAAGCCGTGCGTTATGGCGACGAACGGGCTTCGGCGGAGGTTCTCGGCGAACTCCTTGAAGAAAAACCGAATGCCGGAAAAGCTAGTAACCACCTTCGTGCCTGTCAGAGGTTATTTTGCCATGCTCCAGTCGGACGGTTCGGGTGCGGAATTGGTTCACGATGTTCTCGTCGTGCGTGGCAACAATAAGCGTTGTGCCGCGCACATTCACCCGCTGCAGGAGCTCAACGATGTCGATGCTGGTTTCCGGATCAAGGTTGCCGGTCGGCTCGTCCGCGAGAAGAATATCGGGCTTGTTCACCAGCGCGCGGGCGATGCAAACGCGTTGCTGTTCGCCCCCCGAAAGCTCGTCTGGAAAGGACTTCAGCTTGCGTGAAAGCCCAACCCATTCGAGCACTTCCGGTACGCGCTGCCGCAGCACCTTCATAGGCGCGCCGCGCACTTCCAGCGCGTACGACACGTTACCGTAGACGGTCTTCTGGGGAAGCAGCAGGAAATCCTGGAAGATGACGCCGATGCGCCGGCGAAGGTAGGGAATCTCGCGCGAGAGCATCTTCGTCAGGTCCTTCTTGAACACAAAGACCTTCCCGCTCTGCGGCACGATCTCGCGGTAGACGCACCTCAGCAGCGAACTCTTGCCGCCTCCGGTGCTGCCAACGAGGAAGATAAACTCCTGCTTCTGGATGTGCAGGTCAATGCCGCGCAACGCCGGCGTGCTCGTGGAGTAGGCCATATGTACGTCAACGAACTTGATCATGCGGTCTGCCGTCCGGAGAGCTTTGCGGTGAGCACCATCCAGAAAAAAGAGGGGATGAATCCGAGCCGTCGCCAGCGTCGCACGTCCACCATGGCGCGATGCAGCCACTCCAACCCCAGGGACTGCATCCATCTTGCGGCGCGCCTGCGGTATCCCGCCCACACGTCAAAACTGCCGCCGATGCCCATCATAAGCATGCACGGAAGGCGCTTCCGCGTACGGGCGATGAAGTACTCCTGCCCCGGCGAACCCATTCCCACAAGCAGTATCTTGGCGCCGCTCTCGATGATGTCCTGGATTACCTTCTCTTCCTGGCCCTGGAAGTACCCGTGATGGCTGCCGACGATTCGAAGGCGCGGGTAGTGGGCCTCCACGCGCTGGCGGGCCGCGGCGATGACATTCGGTCGTGCGCCAAGCAGGTAGACGGATCGGTCTGCCAGTTCCGCTGCGCGTAAAACTCCTTCGGCAAGGTCGATGCCGGGGAGACGGGGCAGTCGCTTGCGGCGCAGGAACCTCGCGGCCCAGACAACGCCCACGCCGTCGGGCAAGATGATATCGGCGCTGCGCAGGATCTCCATAAACTGGGGGTCCTTGCGTGCGTTCACGACCATCTCGGAGTTCAGGGTAACGATATGCGTGCTGAGACCCTCGGCCATCCGGTCACCGATGGCAATGAGCGCCTTTTGTCTGCTCCCGACGAACACCGGGAGCCCGAGTACATCAAGCGATTCCGCCAACAGGCGTATCTTATCACTCAGGATTGTGATTTGCGAATGAGTAGCCATACTTGCAGTGTCTCGGGGTGATGGATTCAGCGTGTCACGTTACAGCGTGCTCAGGAGCGTAAACGCCGCTAAAATTAACAGATAGACGCCGAACCACCGCAGCTTTGCGCGCTGAAGAAGCATCAAAAGAAGGTGAATTGCCGCAATGCCGCTCGCGAGTGCCGCCAGGCAGCCCAGGAGCAATGGACCAATGAGTTCTCTGGGGAACGCAAGTTCTCCAGTCCCGACCTGAAAGAGCTCGTACGCCATCGCCACAATCGCTGCTGGTATGAACAGCAGGAAGGAAAACCGCGCCGCCTCCTCACGCTTCAGCCCCAGGAGCACTCCCATGAAGATAGTGGTGCCGCTCCGCGAGATACCCGGCAGCGCCGCGACGCCCTGTATCAGCCCGATGACTATGGTCGGAAGCCAACCCAGGCGTGTGACCTCGCTTACACGTGCACGCGGCGAGCGGAGCAGGGCGTCAATAGCGAACATCACTACTGCGGTTGCGGTAAATGTAATCACCAGGAGCTGCATCGCCGCGCGTCCCTCAGTGAGAGCCTCCAGCAGGTGCCGGAAAGGGTAGATAAGCGCAAGCGTGGTTACCGTGGCGAGCCCGAGATAGAAAAGGTAGACGCCACGAAGCGCTATCCTTTCGCGGCGTACCAGGAAAAGCGCGGCCAGATCGTGGCGGAAGTATATCAGCACCGCAATCAGCGTTGCCATGTGCAGGGACACTTCCGTCAGTACCCCGGGGGGATCGAAGCGGGTCAGATTCTGCACCAGCACGAGGTGTCCCGATGAGCTGACTGGCAGAAATTCGGTCAGGCCCTGTACTATGCCCAGTAAAAGTAGGTGGACATAAGAGACCACTAGCCGCCCCTGCCGCCCGGCGCTTTCTTGCCCGGTTCTTCTGGTCGCAGGTGCAGCACGGTTCCGACGATGGTCGGGTTGAGTCCCAGCTTGCGGAAGATGTGCCGCTGGAGCGCGTTTGCCAGGTTGTTGCGCAGCTGCAACTGGTGGGCTTGGCCCCTCAGGCGGTTATGGAACAACGACTCGGACAGCACCTGGCGCAATTCCTCGTAGAGTTCAGGATTCTGGCGCTCTTGCAGGAAGCCGCGCGACTTTAGAATCGGCCCGCTGAGAATGTGGTCGCCCGACTCGTCAAGAACGAGAGTGTAGAGCACCAGTCCGTCCTCGGCCAGCATTGACCGCTCGTTCAGGATGCGCGAGCTCACGCTGCCCACCGACAGGCCGTCGATGAAGATTTCTCCCGCTTTCACCTTCTCTGTCATCTCGTAACCGCTCTCGTCCATTGCCAGGACATCGCCCACGCCCATGATGATTACATCCTGAGGCTTGTGGTCCCAGTCCTCCACCAGCTTGCGGAATAGCATCTGATGGCGGAACTGCGAATGTACCGGCACAACGTAGCGCGGCTTAACCGCCTCGAAGAGCATCTTTATCTCTTCGCGAGAGGCGTGTCCGGAGACGTGGACTCCCGCTTCCAGACCGTATACGACTTCGGCGCCGAGTTTAAACAGGTCGTTAATGACAGTGTAGATGTAGGTCTCGTTGCCGGGGATCGGGCTGGCGGAGAATATGACTAGATCGTCGTCGTGAATACTCACGAAACGGTGCTCGTCACGAGAGATTTGCGAGAGCGCCGCCATCGGCTCGCCCTGGCTGCCTGTAGCCAGAACGGTGACCTTGCGCGGCGGGAAGTTGTTGAGTTCATCCGGGTGAATAAGGATGTTCTCCGGCACGCGCAGGTAGCCCTGAGAGCGTGCCATCTCGACGTTCTTGAGCATGGTGCGACCGGCAAGGAACACTCTGCGCCCGAACTCCTCGGCCAGGTCCAACACTTGTTGGATGCGGTGGATGTTGCTAGCAAAGGTGGTGACAAAGATGCGGCCTTTGTGCGTGTTGAAATGCTCCGCGAGAGCCGGGCCGACTTCGGCTTCCGAGCCGGTCCACCCGGGGCGCTCGATGTTCGTGGTATCGACCATCAGGGCGAGGATTTCGTGCTCCTGGCAGGCTGCTTCGATACCCTCTATGTCGGTTGGCAGATTGTCAATAGGGCTGCGATCCAGCTTGAAATCGCCTGAATGAACGATGGTGCCCGCAGGAGTGTGGATGGCCAGCGCCAACCCGTCAGGGATGGAGTGTGCGACGTGGTATGTGTCGACCTGTAGCTTATCATCGATATCAATGCGGTCGCCCGCTTCAATCTCGTGGAACGGGATATCCACGTCTGGAAGCGTGAATTCGCTCAGTTTTGAGCGCACCAGCCCCAAAGTTAGCGTCGTCCCGTAGATCGCAGGTGGCACCATATCCTGCAGCAGGTATGGCAGAGCCCCGATGTGATCCTCGTGGCCGTGAGTCAGGATGACCGCCTTCAGTTTATGGCGGTTGCGCAGCAAGTAGGTGAAGTCAGGGATTACGAGATCGACCCCGAGCATGTGCGCATCGGGGAAACTCAGCCCGCAGTCGATGAGCACTGCGCTGTTGCCGTACTCGATGACGTTGCAGTTCTTGCCTATCTCCCCGATCCCGCCCAGGCAAACCAGTCGTATTTTCTTGTTCTTCCCCATTGCGTCAGAGTGTATCAGGGCTCCTCGTCGCGAAGGATGTCTCCTTTAATCTGAACGCTTGGCGGTGCGAAGAGGTAGAGGTTCGGTCCGATCTCGCGCCGCTTCCCGTTGATTGCCTGGACGACTCCGGAGAGGAAGTTGATGATGCGGCGTGCTTCCTCGCGGTTCTGGTTCACGATCTTGCCGACGTCCACCAGCAATATGTATCCTTCACGCAGATTTTCCGTGTAGACCGAGAGTGAGAATGTGACCCGGCCGTGTCGGTTCAGCTCCGGTCGAACAACCGCGATGCGCACCGGCTGGGGCTTGAGCGCCTCCTTCCGGTAGTCCAGCACCTGCGGTTCGGGCTCAGGCGACGGCTTGGGTTCCGGCGTGGGATAATCTATCACCTCTTCTTCAGCAGGTTCCACCAGGCCGAAGAACCGCAGTATGGCAACCCAGATGCCCATAGTCCAGCCGTATCCTAGAATATTGAGGTCTCGTCCGTTTCCGGAGGCAGCTCCTTTTCCTCGGCAGTGAAGAACTCGGTGAGAACCTCCCTGCTGATTGGCGAGCCGCGGCGCAGTTCGGCGCGTATCTCTCGCTGCTTCAGGCCCGTGCCAACAGGGATGAGTGAGCCAATGATGACATTCTCCTTGATGCCTCGCAGCTCGTCTCTCAGGCCTTCGATGGCCGCCCGGGTCAGGACGCGAGTCGTCTCCTGGAAGGATGCGCCGGAAAGCCAGGAGTCAGTGGTCAGTGAGGCCTTGGAGATGCCCTGCAAAAGGCTCTTCGCCCTGGGCAGCTTAAGGCCCTTCTGCTTCAACTTCCCACAGACAGCGTCAAACTTCGTTCGCGGCATGATGTCCCCTTCAAAGTAATCCTCGCAGTCGCCGCGGGAGGTGATTTCGACATACTTGATCATCTGCTTGGCGATGATCTCGATATGTTTGGAATTGGTATTGACGTTCTGCGATTCGTAAATATCCTGGATCGTATTGACCAGGTAATGCTGCGTCTTTAGGTCGCTGACGAGCTGGTGGTACTTCTTCACATCCAGATTGCCCTCGCACAGCGACTGGGCGCGCTCAACGATATCGCCCGCTCTTAGCGGCATACTTTCTTTGTTGATCGGCTGGCGGTTTTCGTGCGGTGTCTCGTAGATTTTTTCCGTGCCGTCAGGATGCTCGACGGTGATCCGGTGGAAAGTCCGCTTGTAGTCCGTGTACAGCTGAGTGACTATGCCGCCGATGTCCGCGAGGATTTCCCCGTGCGGGTCCAGCGGATCGCCGCGCTTCACGGGCTTACGGAACGTGATCGGCAACCTTTCATCTTCCTCGCGCAGGATGGTGTAGGCGCGCTCAGAGTACCCCTCGGGGTCTTGGATGATGACGCGCTCGTACAGCACCTTGGTGATGTCCTTCACCACGCCCTCGCGTTCAGCAAGCACGCTGGGTTCTTTTGCGCCACGCACTTCGAACAGACTCTCGACGTAGGGCAAGCCCTGTGTGATGTCGCGGCCTTTAACGCCGCCAGTGTGGAACGTGCGCATCGTGAGCTGGGTTCCTGGCTCACCGATACTCTGAGCCGCGATGACCCCGACAGGATCTCCAATCTCCGCCAGGTGTCCGGCTGCAAGGTCCCAGCCATAGCACTTGGCACAAACGCCCTTGGGTGCCGCGCATGTCAGAACCGAGCGCACTTTCACCGAGGCGGCCCCGCTACCGTAGATCTTGTCAACTACGGCTGGCGTGAGTTCGGTCCCTCGCTTGAACAGCACTTTTCCCGTCTTCGGCTTCCTGAGGGGCTCGGCTAGCACTCGCCCGACGAGGGCTTTTCTTGCCTTCTTAACATTGTCCATACGCGCGCTGTGAAGCTCAATCTCGATTCCTTCGCGCGTCTTGCAGTCCATCTTTGTAACTGACACATCCACAGCTACGTCAACGAGACGCCGTGTGAGGTATCCCGAGTCTGCGGTCTTCAGCGCGGTGTCCACCAAGCCCTTGCGTCCGCCGTGCGTCGAGATGAAGTACTCGAAGACCGAAAGGCCCTCGCGGAAGTTGCTGCGGATGGGGATGTCCAACACGCGTCCACTTGGGCCGACGAGCAGGCCACGCATAGCAGCAAGCTGTCGGACCTGGTCGATCTTTCCGCGCGCGCCGGACTCTTCCATCATGAATACAGGATTCAGGACCGCGAAGTTCTCCTTCATCGCCTTCGTGAGTTCCTTCGTCGCCTGGTCCCACGTGCGTGTGACCTCGTCGTCCTTTTCCTTGCGCGTGATGAGTTCCTTGTGGAATTTGCTCCAGATCTCATCGGACAGCTTCTGAGCCTTGGCCAGGATACTGGCCTTGCTCGCGGGTATGGTGATGTCAGCTATGCCGATAGTGACGCCGGCGACCGTAGCCATCTCGAAGCCAAGATCCTTTAGCGTGTCTACAAGCACCACGGTGAACCTCTGCCCCAGCTTCTGGTAGGCGTGAGAAATTATATTAGCCAGGGCGCCACGGTCGATAGGGTAGTTGAAGTAAGGCAGGCGTTCGTCCTCGGGTACGCCCGTTTCATCCTGCAGGCTGATCAGCGCGTCATTGAAGATTACGCGCCCGGCAGTCGTGAAAACGGGACTATCCTGCGCACTTGGCGGGACGGTGAAGTCGTCTTCGAACATCAGGGGCAGTGGGATGAGCACTTTGATCGGCTCGTGGATTGTAACCACACCGTTTGCGTAGGCCGTGAGGGTCTCGTTGGTTGATGTGAAGCTCTTGGCTGCCTCAGCATGAGGCTGTGCGCCGTCGGGTGTTTGTGTGATGTAGTAGGTGCCAAGTACCATGTCGTGCGTAGGGCTGATGATGGGCTTTCCGTCAGCGGGGAGGAACAGGTTGTTTGCCGACAGCATCAAAGTGCGGGCTTCTGCCTGGGCTGCGGTGGAGAGCGGGACGTGAACCGCCATCTGGTCTCCATCGAAGTCCGCGTTGTAGGCGGCGCACACCAGCGGATGGAGCTGTATAGCCTTGCCCTCAATGAGTACCGGTTCGAAAGCCTGCATGGACAGCCTGTGCAGAGTCGGCGCACGGTTGAGCAGAACCGGGTGGCCGCGGCAGATCTCCTCCAGCGCGTCCCACACCCGGTCGTCCTCAGCCTTCTCCAGCATCTTGCGCGCCGTGGCGATGTTCTGGGACGGCTCGTCCGGGTCAACCAGCTTGTGGAGGACGAACGGCTTGAATAGCTCCAGCGCCATGTATTTCGGCAAGCCGCACTGGTGCAGCCGAAGCTTAGGGCCGACGACTATCACTGACCGGCCTGAGTAATCCACCCGCTTACCCAGGAGGTTCTGGCGGAACCTGCCCTGCTTGCCCTTGAGCATGTCCGAAAGGGACTTAAGGGCGCGGTTGTTCACCGAGACCGCGCTGCGTCCACGCCGGCCGTTGTCAATCAGCGAGTCCACAGCTTCTTGCAGCATACGGCGTTCGTTGCGCAGGATGCTCTCCGGCGCGCGGATATCTATGAGCTTCTTCAGTCGGTTGTTGCGGTTAATCACCCGCCGGTAAAGGTCGTTGAGGTCGGAACTGGCAAAGCGCCCGCCTTCCAGCTCCACCATCGGCCTTAGCTCAGGTGGCAACACGGGCAGCATTTCGAGCACCATGCATTCGGGTCGGTTGCCCGACTTGATGAAAGCGCGCACGATCTTCAGGCGTTTTGTCAGCTTCTGCCGCTTCTGACTTGAAGCGCCCTCAAGCTCCTGTCGCAGCTCGGCTTCGAGTCGCACCAGGTCGAGTGAAGCGAGGACCTCCTTCACCGCTTGGGCCCCGATTTCGATGTTGAGGTGCGCCGAAAGGTCGCAGATGTCCTGAATCTCCAGAAGCCGCATTAGAGCTTTGATATCTTCGTGTTGCGAGTCTGTAAGGCGGTCAAGCTTCTTGATGCTTCGGAGCAACGCGAGAGCCTGAGCGAGTTGGCGCGTCTCCCGCTCAATGTCCTCCAGGCGTTTCTCGGTCTCAATCGTCTTCTTGCGGTTCTCCAGCCGAAGGGAGAAGCGCCGTAGCATGATGAGCTTCTTGAGCAGTGGAATCGTAAACGGAGCGGAATCCTGCTCAATCGCCAAAACCTCCCCGGTCTCTTTGTCCCGGACAGTTTCGCGCACGTCGTAGTCCTTGATGTACTCGTGCTTGCTGACATGCTGGACAAGGCTCTCCAGACGGGCCTGAGTTTTCTCGTCGTACTTCTTGGCGCGGGTGGCCTTGATGGTCTTCTCCAGCTCCGTCATCTGTCGTTTCTCTGCCGGCTTCAGATGCGGTGCCGAGCGCGCAAGGTTAAAAAACGAGACTACGTTCA
This sequence comes from Planctomycetales bacterium, assembly GCA_030606285.1. Taxonomy (GTDB): domain Bacteria; phylum 4484-113; class 4484-113; order 4484-113; family 4484-113; genus JAGGTK01. The sequence goes on from JAUWGS010000003.1 coordinate 177,618, forward strand.
CATCGCGCAGATTGTCTCTCTCGGCAGTCAGTCGGGCGATGCGTCCTTTGACTTCTTCCTCAATGAACGGGAAGTGCTCATCAAGCCACTCTTCGTCCTTGGAGATAACGAGCCAGTTGACAAAGTAGATAACCTTCTCGACTTCCTTGCCGTTAATACCGAGCAGCGCCGAGAAGCGATTGGGGATGGACTTGGTGAACCAGATGTGCGCGACCGGGCTGGCAAGACGGATGTGGCCCATCCGCTCACGTCGAACGCGCGAGGATGTCACCTCCACGCCGCAGCGTTCGCACACCGTGCCTTTGTAGCGCAGTTTGCGGTACTTGCCGCAGGCGCACTCATAGTCCTTGGTCGGCCCGAATATGCGCTCGCAGAACAGTCCGTCTTTCTCGGGCTTGTAAGTGCGGTAGTTGAAGGTCTCAGGCTTCTTGACCTCACCGTGAGACCATTCAAGGATTCGCTCCGGCGAGGCGAGACCGATTCGAATAGCCTTTATATGGCGGCCCTCTGGCTGCCGTTCCCGCGACCTGACTGGCATTCGGTAGCTATTCAAAGATATCCTCCCCCTTCTTTAGCTTTGCGGCCTCGCGGGCCTCGCTTTCGGTTCTGGCGAGAAGGATATTGTCCTCCTCGTCTTCGTAGATTATTGAGACATCAAGGCCCAGGCTCTTGAGCTCGTTCATCATCACGTGGAACGATTCGGGCACGCCCGGTTCGGGGATTATCTCGCCGTCAACGATGGCCTTGTAGGTTCGGTTGCGTCCCACGACGTCGTCGCTCTTCACGGTGAGCATCTCCTTCAGCAGGTGGGCAGCGCCGTAACCCTCAAGGGCCCAGACCTCCATCTCACCCAGCCGTTGTCCGCCGAACTGCGCCTTGCCGCCCAGCGGCTGTTGGGTGATCAGAGCGTATGAACCGGTGGATCGGGCGTGGACCTTGTCATCCACCAGGTGGTTGAGCTTCATTACGTACATCACACCGACAGTCACGCGTTCCTTGAACGGCTCGCCGGACAGCCCGTCGTAGAGTATCGTCTTGCCGTCCAGCGGCAGGTCAAGGCGCTTGAACATCGCGCGAATCTTGGCCTCGCTGAGCGACTGGAACACAGGATTTTTCACCTTGAGCGGGTGTACCGCACGCTTGTAACGTATTTCCTTGATTTCTGTGGGCACATCCATCTTGTGCCGCTCCAGCGCGTCATCGTCCGGTGCCTTGCGTACGGCCTTGATGAACTTGTCATCGTCGCGGTCAGCCGTAATCGCCGCCAGTCCCAGGTGGGTTTCGAGAAGCTGTCCGATGTTCATTCGCGAGGGCACGCCGAGCGGGTTGAAGACCACATCCAGCGGGTTGCCGTCTGGAAGGAACGGCATATCCTCTTCCGGCAGGATGTTGCTGACCACGCCTTTGTTACCGTGACGTCCAGCCATCTTGTCGCCAACGGAGAGACGGCGCTTCTTGGCCACGAAGACGCGCGCCATCTCCACCACATTATGCGGCAGGTCTATGTCGTCGTCCCGTGAGTAGTAGGCCGTGTCGATGACAACGCCCTCCTGCCCGTGGGGGACTTTCAGCGGCGTATTCTTGTAGCCCTTGCCTTTGTCGCCGAAGACGGCCCGGATGAGCTTCTCTTCGCCTGTCAGGTCGCTTTCGCCGCGGGGCGTGATCTTCCCCACCAGGACGTCACCAGACTTGACCTCAGCGCCAATCCGCACTATCCCCCGGTCGTCGAGGTTCTTCTCCAGGTACTCCTCGTGGATGCCTGTTATCTCACGGGTTATCTTCTCCGGTCCCAGTTTGGTGCTGCGCGCCTCACACTCGAACTTCTCGATGTGGATGCTGGTGTACACATCCTTCTTGATAAGCTGCTCGCCGACGAGGATGGCGTCCTCGTAGTTATAGCCGCGCCACGACATGAACGCGACGAGCACATTCTGTCCCAGTGCCAGCTCGCCGTCGTGGGTGGAGCTTGTGTCCGCGAGCAGGTCACCCTTGATGACGGGGCAGCCCGGGCGCACGCGCGGGCGGTTGTTGATCAGCGTGCCCTGGTTACTGCGCTGGAACTTGCGCAGAATGATCTGCTCCTCGATCTCGGAATCCTTGCGCAGGCGGCGGACTGCTCGGTCCGGAAACGGCACCGATCGGTAGAGCGACGTCCTCACCTCTGGAGGGCTGAAGAGGTAGTAGAATTTGTCCTTGGTGAGTTCTTCCTCGAGCTTGATCTTTTCCAGGTTCGGGAAGTCGAAGATCTCGCCGCTCGGTTTGTCGTAGACTACGCCTTTCCGCAGGCGTATGCGCTCGCTATCCACGTCGATGACCTCACCGCAGAACGGTGAAACGAGCAGGGAGCCCGCGTCTTCGGCGATTTTCCTTTCAATGCCTGTTCCTACTACGGGCGCCTCCGGGAAGAGGAGTGGCACAGCTTGGCGCTGCATGTTCGAGCCCATGAGAGCCCGGATGGGGTCGTCGTGCTCCAGGAAAGGAATGAGAGACGTGGTAACGGAGATGAACTGCTGCGGGGAAACTTCAACGAACTCAACGTTTTCCGTGCGCACCTGCTCGTACGATCCGTGCCGGCGGACGTACAAGACCTTCTGCAGAATTGTGCCGTCCTTGCTGGTCTTCACCATTGACGAAGCGATGGGCTGCCCGGCTTCCTCATGTGCCGTCAAGTACTGGATCTCGTTCGTGACCTTGCTGTCCTTGACCACGAGGTAGGGGGTCTCGATGAACCCGTACTCGTTCACCCGGGCAAAGGTGGACAGTGAGCTGATAAGGCCGATATTGGGGCCTTCTGGTGATTCGATCGGGCAGATCCTTCCGTAATGGGAATGATGGACATCTCGGAAGTCAAACCGCGCTGCTTCACGGGTAAGTCCCTTCGGCCCCAGTGCCGACAGGCGTCGCTTGTGCGTGAGAGCCGACAGAGGATTGTGGTTCTCCATGAACTGTGACATCTGAGAGCTGCCGAAGAACTCCTTGACGACGCCGATGATGGGTCGTGTGTTGACCAGTGTCTTGGGTGTTTCCTTGTCGGCGTCAGGGAGCATCATCTTCTCGCGCACGATGCGCTCCATACGCAGCAGCCCCTTGCGGAACTGCGACACCAGAAGCTCGCCTATGTGCTCCACGCGGCGATTCTCCAGGTTGAGATGGTCCACGTCGTCTATCGGACGATTAGCGTACTCCTGAAGCATGAAGAGCGCACGGAACGTCTCCAGGATATCCGCATGTGTGAGTGTCGTAAGGTCATGTGGTAGGCCGAGGCCTAGTTTCTCATTGAGCACGTAGCGTCCTACGGGAGCCAGGTCGTACCTTCGCGGATCGAAGAACCGCGATGGCAGCATATCTGCCAGCATCTCTTTGCTGTAGGGATCCGTAGGATGGAGTTTGCGCCAGATCTCTTTCTGGGCGTCTTCCTTACTGCGGACGTGTTGTGAGCGCATCCTAAGCGTGGGGTTAATACGGTCTTCCAGCTCCAAATAGGATTTCGGCCACGCCTCGGGCGGGAAATCGAAGCCGTAGTGTTCGTGGATGTACTTCAGCTCTTCCGGTGGCAGGTATATCTGTTCCCGCTCCGTGTCAACCACGAATCCCAGTGCCATCAGGAAGTTGACCATCGGTACTTTGATGACTCTCCGGGGGCTGTCCAGGCGGACTTGGTAGGCTTCGCTCTTGATATCGTACTCAAAACGCAGCCACGCGCCTCGATAGGGTATTATCTTGACCATGTGCGCGCTCTCGTTGGGTGTCCGGCGCTCTCCGTGGGTGAGATAAACGCCCGGTGCCCGCACGAGCTGGCTGACAATGACCCGCTCAACTCCGTTGATAATGAACGTCCCGTCCCGGGTCATGAACGGCAGTGGGGTGATGAATACATCCTGCTCCTTGATCTCGCCCGTCCGGTTGTTGAAAAACGCCATTGTCGCATTGACGGTGCAGGTGTAGGTGAGGTCTTTTCTGAGGCATTCCTCAACGGTGCTCTTGGGCAGATTGACGACTGCGCGGTTGAATCTCAGCTCGAAGTCGCCGTCGTTGCTGACAATGGGCATTATCTCGCGGAACACCGCGTCGAGTCCTACGAAGAGAAACCATTCGTAGGACTTCGTCTGAATCTCCAGGAGCGACGGCAGCGGGTACAGCTGCACGTCATTCAGGGCGAACCTGTCCTCTTTAATCTTTGCCAAGGCAGCAACCTCCCGGATACTAATCGTGCGGAACTGCGGAGTAAGCCCCGTAGTCCGCACACACCGTTTGTTTAATGACTACGCTAATTCGACAATCGCTCCTACCTCTATGAGGCGGTCCTTTATGCCCTCGGCTTCCTCCTTGGGGACGCCGGTCTTGATGGGCTTGGGAGCATTGTCTGCCAGCTCTTTGGCTTCTTTGATGCCCAGGCTGGTGATTTCGCGGATGATCTTGATGACCTGAAGCTTGGAATCGCCAGGATCCTTCAAAACGATATCAAAGCTGGTCTTTTCCTCCTCTGCGCCCGCATCGCCGGCACCGCCGGCAGCCATCGCTGCCGGTGCAGCCGCCACGGCGGCGGAGACGCCCCAGCGCTCCTCGAGCGCTTTGACCAGCTCATTGACTTCGACAACAGTGAGTTTCTCCAGTTGGTCGATTATCTTGTCAATGTTAGCCATCAGTTCCTCCTTAGAACTTCAGAGACTGTTCGTTATTGCTGTTTCAGTGTGTACTCGTTGAGTACGCGCGCCAACCGGCTGTACGTCTCCATCGCAAGAGATGCGATCCGGCGGGCCGGCTCTTGGATGATTCCCAGGAGCTGCGAGCGCGCCTCATCCTTCGTCGGCAGCTCCGCGAATATTTTGAAATCCTCGGCAGGATACAGCTTGCCGTCAAACCAGATGCCTTTAACCGGTAGAATAGCATTGCGGAAGTCCTTCTGGTACTGGCGGACGAGCTTTGCTGCCGCGCCGACATCTTCTGCACCGCAGACCAGCAGCGAGGGTCCTACAAGAATCTCGCACGCCGCTTCCATCCCGCTACGTTCAAAGACGATTCGGGCGAGCGTATTCTTCATCTGTATCGCCTTCGCCCCTCTTTCGGCGAGCTGATGGCGAAACTCGTCCATGACCCGGATGTTGACGCTCGTGGGGTCTATCAGGATGGCGAAGCCCGCTTCCTCCACCGCCGAAGCGTACCGCTCCATCACTCCTTCTTTCTGTTTGCGCAGCATCCGGGTAATCCTCCTAGAATCCAAGCGGGTCCACGCGAACGGCAGGCGACTGCGTTGCCGAAACGGCGATAGACTTGATGTATTGGCCCTTTGCGGTTGCCGGTCTCAGCCGGACGATCTCCGACAGCAGGTACTCGATGTTTTCCAGCAGCTGGCGTTCCTCAAAGGCGCCTTTGCCGACGGTGACATGTACGATCCCGGCTTTCTCAACGCGAATGCTGAGCTTTCCCGCCTTGAATTCCTTGACTGCCGTGGCCAGGTCGAATGTTGTTGTGCCGCTCTTGGGGTTGGGCATCAGGCCGCGCGGGCCGAGTATCTTAGCCGTCTTGGAGACAGCCTTCATCACGTCGGGCGTGGCGATGGCAACATCGAAATCAATGACGCCATTCTGCACCTGCTCGATTATCTCTTCCAGACCCACGAGGTCCGCTCCTGCATCGCGCGCCTCCACGACCTTCTCGCCTTTGGCGAAAACTGCGATGCGCGGTGTGCGGCCAGTGCCGTGCGGGAGCGTCAGAGTGCTGCGGATATTCTGATCCGCCTTGCGCGGGTCGACGCCAAGACGGACGGCAACGTCCACGCTCTCCCACTCGCGCGCGATGAGTTTTATCCTGCGAACGGCTTCTTCCAGCGAGACCGGGCCGTCCAACGGTCGGATTTTCTCCTTCTTCATTAGATAGGACTTGGTGCGCCGCATTATTTCTCCTTCTCACCTCCCGGTTCCGCCTTTTCCTGCGGAACCTCTGCAGGCACCCCCTCGGCCTCCTCTTCAGTGGATGCGGCGGCCGCCGCCGCTGCAGCCGCCTTCTCGGCAGCGTCAATCTGTGCCCGGGTCGGGCCCTTCGCGATCTCCCAGTAATAGCCCTCCACATTTACCCCCATCTGACGGCAGCTTCCGGCGATGATGCGAGTAGCCATCTCCAGGTCGTCCGTATTCAGATCGGGGAGCTTTATGCGCGCGATGCGCTCCAGCTGCTCGCGGGATAGCTCGCCAACGCGTACCCGGTTGGGTTCGGGACTGGCTGTGTCAATCCCCAGTTCCTTCTTCACGAGGTCGCGGGTCAGGGGGGTCTTAATCTTGTACTCCCAGGACTTGTCCTTGTAGACGATTATCTCGGTTGGCAAAGTTTCCTCGGCGCGCTCACGAGTGGAGTCGTTGAACTGCCTGCAGAAATCCATCACTTGAATGCCTGCGGCGGCAAGCGCGGGACCGAGAGGAGGTGCCGGGCTGGCGCCACCCCCTTTGAGGTGGACCTTGATGATTTTGTCGATTTCCTTGCGCGCCATAAGTGTGCCTTTACGATTACGCCTTCGGGGCTTCTCCTTCTTCCGGCTCAAACGGTTCTACCTGGTCGAAGTCCAGTTCAACCTGGGTGTCGCGTCCGAAAAGGGAAATCAGGATTTTCACCTTACGCTTCTCAGCGTCGATCGCCTTGACCTTCCCGATGGCTTCGGCGAACGGACCGGAGAGTACCTTAATCGTGTCATTTACCTTGTACGATGTTTCCAGTACTGGCTCTTCGCTCTCCATGCGGGCGAAGATGGCGTTCGCTTCGTCCTCTGACAAAGGCTGGGGGGCGTTCGCGCTGCCGACGAAGCCTATGACTCCCTGTACCTGCTTCAGCAGCAGCCGGTTCTTGTTCGTCAGGATCATCTTGACCAGGACATAGCCCGGATACATCTTGCGGGAAACGGTCCGCTTCTTGCCCTTTATCGATTCCAGTCGCAACTCGTGGGGGACAACGATCTCTTCGATGTTCTCGTCTAGCTGGTCGTGTTCGAGCATGTGACGCAGCGTCTGCGACACCTTCTCCTCGCAACCAGACATCGTATGTAGAACGTACCAGCGCATCTCAAATCCCAAACGGGTTGCCCCTAGACCGGCAGGATAAAGCTGAAGACTTTGGTCACAAACATGTCAAAAAGCGAGATGATGGCAGTGACGATGACGGTAAAGATGAAAACAACCACCGTTGAGCGGTATAGTTCCTTCCGCTCGGGAAAGGTTATCTTGTTCCACTCCATCTTGAGTTCCTGGAAGTAACGAGCGATTGGGTTGGCCTCGGTACGCAAACGCCGAGGCCCTCTTGCGTCCATGCTTTTCCCTTTATCTCCTGCCATCGTCAGTTACCTCAAAAACAAATGCAGGCCCAGCCGGAGTCGAACCGACAACCTTTGGTTTTGGAGACCAATGCTCTGCCAATTGAGCTATGGGCCTACGACGCGCCGCCAAAGCAGCCGTTACTTCGTTTCAACGTGTAGCGTGTGCTTATGGCAGGGGCGACAGTACTTTTTTAGTTCGAGCTTACCGGGAGTGTTGGTGCGGTTGCGGCTGGTGTAGTAGTTGCGTGACTTGCATTCGGTGCACGCAAGAATAGCCTGCACGCGCCTGTCCCTTTTAGCTTTGGTCGACTTCTTGGCCATTGAACCGGCAGCGCCTACTCGATGATCTTCGTAACGACGCCTGCACCGATGGTGCGTCCGCCCTCACGAATCGCGAAGCGCATCCCCTCCTCAATTGCGACCGGGGCAATGAGTTCGGCGAAAAGGTCTACTTCATCGCCCGGAAGCACCATTTCTTTGCCCTCAGGCAGCTTGATTATGCCGGTCACGTCCGTGGTTCGCATATAGAACTGCGGGCGATAGCCGGTGAAGAACGGCTTGTGCCGTCCGCCCTCCTCCTTCTTGAGCACGTACACTTTCGCCTCAAACTTTGTATGCGGGAGTATGCTGCCAGGTTTGCAGACAACCTGTCCGCGCTCAATGCCGGTCCTCTCAACGCCGCGAAGCAGAAGGCCCACGTTGTCGCCTGCGATGCCCTCGTCCAGAGTCTTGCGGAACATCTCGACGCCGGTGACGACCGTCTTGCGGCTGTCAGGGCGCAGGCCGACGATCTCAACCTCCTCGCCGATAAGTATTTTGCCGCGCTCGATGCGGCCGGTCGCCACCGTGCCACGGCCGGTAATGGAGAACACGTCCTCCACCGCGAGCAGGAACGGCTTGTCAAGATCGCGCACGGGCTCCGGCACGTAGCTGTCGAGCGCCTCCACTATTTCGAGGATGCACTTGTTGGCCGGGTCCTCCGGGTTCCCGTCGGTCTCGAGCGCCTTCAGCGCGCTGCCGCGAATGATAGGCGTCTTATCGCCAGGGAAGCCGTACTTGTTTAATAGGTCACGGACATCCTCTTCAGCCAGATCGATGAGGTCGGGGTCGTCGACCATGTCGGTCTTGTTGAGAAAGACCAGGACACAGGGCACACCGACCTGGCGCGCGAGCAGGATGTGCTCGCGGGTCTGAGGCATAGCGCCGTCGGCGGCTGAAACCACCACAATAGCGCCGTCCATCTGCGCCGCGCCGGTGATCATGTTCTTGATGTAGTCTTTATGGCCGGGACAGTCCACGTGGGCGTAGTGGCGCTTATCACTCTCATACTCCACGTGGGCCGTGGCGATGGTGATGCCGCGTGCCTTCTCCTCTGGCGCTTTGTCGATTTCGTCAAAGGAGATGAAGGTCGCCTGGCCCTTGGTGGCTAAGACTTTCGTTATTGCGGCCGTAAGTGTTGTCTTGCCGTGGTCGACGTGGCCGATGGTGCCGACATTAACATGCGGTTTGTCACGTACGAATTTCTCCTTGGACATCTTCTCTCGTTCCCCTTGGTTTTCTTTGTTACAGAGACGTTTCGTGGTCGCCCGCGCATATACGCAAGGCTACCCGCGAACGAGTAGTTTCTCACATTTCCGCGAGATTTGCAAGAGTGGGATACCGTGCGATACGTTACAGCCCACAACCAGAGTCGAACTGGTGACCTCGTCCTTACCAAGGACGCGCTCTAACCTCCTGAGCTATGTGGGCGCTCGAGCCCGGCCGACTTTCCCACACGCGCCTGGCGCTTTTACGCCGGCTGCGTGGCTCGCAGATGAATTCTATCACATTGATTCTGCTGCGCGCAACAAGGATGCATCTGAAGGCATCTGGGCTCCTGCAAGCCTGCAGGTCCGGCGAGCGCGCATGGCGGTGAGATCCGACCTGTTTGGTGGTGCGGTATTTGTGTTGCACCGGTGCTCTTGGATCAGCGGAGAATCTGGCGCCTTCCAGATGTGTTAGATGATCTCACGAAATCCTGGGAAACGCTGGAACAAATGTGCTTTCGCGCAGTCTATCATTGACGGAAGGGTTGGTGAAACCTTCCTACTTTCACCCCCCCTTGCCCATCCCCCCTAACTTGCTGGGCCGGGGCTAAAAAAGCCCTGGCCTTTTTTTTGCTCTGCCTTAACCCCCCAAGAGTAGGCGGTGTTTACGCGCCTGTGGAGTGCTGACTAGCGCCGCTCTTAATAGCGGGGCTAGCTTGCCGTGCAAGAACAACCGCCCTACAACTTATGGTCCGTCCAACAACCGAAAGCCAACAACTAACAACTGGCCACCGGGGGCTGACTTGAATGCCTACTCTCTTGCTGGCCGCTGGCAGCCGGTAGCTGGAAGCTGGCAGCTGGCTTGATCGCTTTCTCTCTTGCTGGCGACTGGCGGCTGGCGACTGATAGCTGACTTGACAGCGTGCCGGATTGCCCCTAACTTTGAATGCGTGCGCCAGTAGCTCAGTGGATAGAGCGTTGGCCTCCGGAGCCAAAGGTCGAAGGTTCGAATCCTTCCTGGCGTGGTTTTGCTATTTCGACCCCTGAGTGGGGTGGAATCCGAGATCGTCAGCCTATTTGCACGCTGTGGTGCTCGAGAGCACCTTTACTCTCATCGAGGATAGTTCTTCAGCAGGAGGACATCTTGATTGCCTCCCCCCTCGTCAATTACACCTTCAGGAGTGATCTCGATCCCTTCTGGTGAAGTCTGTGTACCCTCAATGTCGTCTGTTATACCCTCGGGGTAGCCAACTGTGACTCCGGGATCACCCGTTACTCCCGCTACACTGAGCCACTCTCCTGCAGCGTCGGGAGCTTCAGCGCAAACAAATATGTTCCCGCTCTCATCCACAACTGTGGCCGACGCTTTGTCACTTGTAGAAGTTCCCCAAGTTTTTCCCCATAGCGGATTTCCTGTTGTGTCGAATCCCAATAAGAGGACATCGTACTGCCCTGCTCCGTAGGATGTAGTGGAACCGACCACAAGTAGCCACTGTCTGCCACCAATCAACAGGTCTAGGGCGCTATCTATGCCAGAACCACCATAAGTCTTTGCCCAAATAAGCTCGCCACTAATACCGCACTTTAGCAGTAGTATATCAGTCTGTCCTTCTCCGAAGCTCCTTGTGACACCGCAGATAAAAACGTCGCTTTCTTCTATGCAAATCGAAAGCGAACCATCATATTCTGGGCCCCCAACGGTCCTAGCCCAGAGGAACTCTCCCGCATTGTCGTACTTCAGCATTAGCGCATCACCGTCGCCAGCTCCATAGCTTTCCGTGTAGCCTACAACATATATGCCATCGGTAGTCGAAAGTAAGTCAAAAGCTCTGTCGGATGAACTCCCGCCCCATGTCGTAGCCCAAATAACATCACCTGACGGTGTGAACTTAGCTACTAAGACATCCGCCTTACTACCCCAGACAGAATAGGACCCACATACATATACATTCCCTTCCGTATCAACATCCAACCCACCGTCTGCCCGCTCGTAGCCGTCGGCTGTCCCCCAGGTCTTGGCCCACTGAAGCTCTCCGTCTGTGGTATAGGACAGTATCAGGAGGTCGGTATTCCCCTGCCCAAAGCTGTTTGTGGAACCTATCGCGATTATGCGACCATCATCCGTGGTACCTATCCCATAGATACACTCACTCTGTTCGCCACCCCAGGTCTTCGCCCAGAGAACCTCCCCCTCCGGCGAATATTTCAGGAATAGGACATCGTTGTTGATTGCACCAAAGCTGCCTGTCTGCCCAGCTATGTAGATACAGCCTTCATTATCAGTGGTCATGTCAGTAATCCGTTCGTTCCCACCACCGCCCCAGGTATGCGCCCACATGTCGCGTTCGGAGACTGTGAGGGTGAAGGGGAAGGTGGCTTCGCCGTAGGCGTTGGTGACGGTGAGGGAGGCGGCGTATTCGCCCGCGTCGGTGAGCGTGACGGTTGGCGAGGATTCGCTGGAAGTGTCGGGATTCGCGCCGCCGCCGAAGTCCCAGGCGTAGCTAAGCGGCTCCGCGCCGGTAACTGTCGCGCTAAACGTGTATTCTTCGTGCTGATAGCCTTCGGTCGGGCTGACCTCGTAAATTACCGGCTCGCGGCTTGGCCGCAGCACGGCATCTGACGGCTCGCCCGGTGCGCCTTCGCCATCATAGGGCACAACCCGATGCCACAGCGCCGCAGGCGATTCGATAACAGCGCTGTACTCCAGTCGCCCTTCGCCGGTTCCCGCGTCCTGCGCGACTTCGCTGACCAGCTCGTAGGCTCCCGCTTCTTTTTCCGCGCCTTCCACTGCGTAATGATGAACCTCTTCAGCGAAGTGGATCGCAATCGGCGTGATGTCTTCTATGCCGATGCGCCCATTGTCGCTTCCGTCAATGACCGCCTGGATGCAATTCACGTCCTCAACATCGTAGGCCTCGCCGAAGTGCTGCGCCAGCGGCGTGATGTCCTCGATGCCCACAGTACCGTTCTGGTCGTAATCGCCGAGGTTGCGATAGTGCCACGAAAGCGTGAATGTCCCGTCGCCATTGTCGCGGATGGCGAGGTCATTGACCCGATTTACTTCGCCGGTAGGGGGTGTCGCCACGGACTTGTAGGGGCACAGCATGCTGTGCCCGTCGCCGTCCACGGATGAATCGCTGTAGGGCGGGGATTCATCCCCGCCGTCATCTTTCC
>JAUWGS010000031.1 GCA_030606285.1 Planctomycetales bacterium
GTAGCCGCTGTCACCACCATCATTATGTGCCTTCGCCTTGTACCAGTAGGTGCTCGTGTCTCCCACATAATCGTTGTATGGCGATGAACTCACCTGCCCGATGTAGCCGTAATTGCCGTACTGAGATGTTGCGCGGTAGACTTTGTAGTGATCAGCTCCGCTGCTTCCAGTCCAGGTGATGCGTATCCTGTCCGTGTAGGTGCCATCGGACGCCTGCAGATTGGTGGGCGGGTCCGGTGGCTCGATTGGTGGCTCGTTTACCGTGATGGTTACATAGTCGGTATCGGTCGCACCATCATTGTCGGTTACGCGAACTGTTGCACTATAGGTGCCGGGGGTGTCGTAGGTATGCTGCACCGTCGGGTCGGTTCCGGAGCTCCACCAACTCCACCCGCCGGTCGCACCATCCCAGTCCCATTCATACTTGACAATGGTACCGTCGGGATCATTACTCCCAGAAGCATCGAAGTTGACTGTTAGTGGCGCGTCGCCAGAAGTAGGACTGGCGGTTAGATCTGCTGCCGGTGGCTCGTTGCCGGCCTCGCTCACCGTGATGATTACATTATCGGTATCGGTCGCGCCATCATTGTCGGTCGCCTTTACCCAGGCGCTGTAAGTTCCCGCCGAAGCGTAGGTGTGGGCAACCGTCGCATCTGTGTCAGAATCATAATCCCAAGGCCCACTACCGTTGCCGTCCCAGTCCCATTCATACTTGACAATGCTACCGTCGGGATCATTACTCCCAGAAGCGTCGAAGTTGACTGTTAGCGGTGCATCGCCTGATGTGGGAGTGGCGGTTAGATCTGCTACCGGCGGCTCGTTGCCGGCCTCGCTCACCGGGACGGTCACATAGTCGGTATCGGTAGCGCCATCATTGTCGGTTACGCGAACGGTTGCACTATAGGTGCCGGGATATTCGTAGATATGTTGCACCGTCGGATCGATTTCGGAACTCCACCAGATCCATCCGCCGGTCGCACCGTCCCAGTCCCATTCATACTTGACAATGCTACCGTCGGGGTCGTCGCTTCCGCTTGCATTGAAGCTGACTGTTAGCGGTGCGTCACCACCTGAAGGGGGACTCGCGCCTAAATATGCTATCGGTGGCTCATTTGGCTCTTCATCGACGGTAATGGTTACGCTGGCTATGGCTTGAGCCCCATTATCGTCGGTTATACGTACCGTAGCGTCATAGAGACCGGGCATCTCGTACAGATAAGTATATGTGGGTTCAATCGTAACCTGATCGTAGCTTTCGTTACCTTCCCAGTCCCATTCATAATGTACAATCACGCCATCTGTATCAATGCTCCCACTGGCATCGAAGTTAACACTTAGCGGAGCTAGTCCTTCGTAGCAATCGGCTGTCAGATGAGCAACAGGCGGCTCATTTCCCGCAACGTTTACCGAGATGGTGATGCTGTCTGTTGCCTGAGCGCCATCGTTGTCCGTCACGCGCAGAGTACACTCACGAAGCCCGGGTGACTCATAGCTATAGGTGTTCACAGGCTCAGTTGTCTCATGCTCGCATTCACCATCGCCGTTAAGATCCCACTCGTATTTAACAACAGTGCCATCAGGATCTGTCGACCCATTGGCGCTAAAGCTAACGTTAAGTGGGGCATCGCCTTCAGTTGGCTCGGCTGAAAGCTTGGCAATGGGCGGTAGGTTCCTCTCTACAACGTTTGAAAGATCGCCAAGTTGAAATGCCGAGTCAAAGGGAGCGACTGTGAAGTACTTAAAAACAGTCTCAGCGGGAATAACAATTGTAAAACGAAGCAATTCCTCCGCATCAGGTGGCGACCATTGGACTTCTATCTCGTGCAAGAAAGGACCCTCGGTATTCTGCGCGCCCCGAATAGAATACGCTGCGACCTCTTTGGCAAAGTTCATCGCAATCGGGGTGATGTCAGCAATGTCTACGACATCGTTTCCGCTGCCATCGATCCATTCGTTGTCGGGAGTGGTGGACTCGCCATAGTGCATCGCAATGGGTGTGATGTCCTCAATGCCTACAGCGCCATCCTGACCGTAGTCGCCAACGTTCTTATACGACCAGGTAAGCGTGTACGTTCCATCGCCATTGTCGATGAGCTCCAGGTCGTCCACCCGGTTGGCTTCGCCGGTGGGTGGCGCGGAGACGATCTTGCTGACGCCTTTGGCGTTGAGCTGCTTTGCCAGCTCGTCCTTGAGCTGCTGGAATAGTTCCGGATCGACGCCGTCAGGCGTTTCGAGCGCGTCGAGTTCGGCCAGCGCGTCGTCAAGCGAAATCTCAACCGCCGCCTGGATAGGCGGCGCTACCCATGATTTTTGGGTATCCGCCGGCTTTCCAGCCGGTATTCCGCTATTTAGCCGGGACTTTCCGCATGTGCTGAGCACGAGCGCGAACGCGCAGATGACTAGTGTGAGTGTAATCACTCGAAGGATACTGCGGATTCCCATTGAGAATTCCTCCTTGCTGCCTAGGGAGCTTCGTCACCCGCCCCCCAGCAGGCCGCGACTATTGTAGTATAACCATAATCGCGCCGGTTAGCAAAACTCAGGCTCCAGCCGTAGCCAGCAAGCTATGCCTCGTCGGCATAGACGGCGGCTTCCGCCAGTTCCTCCGCCGCTTCTATCATCTCAAGCCCCGCGGAAAGCGTCCGTGCAAGCGCGATTACGCCGTGCTTTTCCCACACGATCAGGCTTGCGCCCTCTGCGGCGGCTTCCGCGCAGGCATCAGCCAGCTCGCGGGTGCCCGGCGGGAAATACGGGTTCACCGCAATGCCACCCTTCGGCAGCTTATCTTCTGGAAGCTTTGGGCGCGGCTCGAGCGACGCCCATACCAGTAGCGCCGGCGAATGCGTGTGCACCAGCGCCGTGATATGCGGGCGGCTTTCGCGCACGGCTTCGTAAGTCAGCAGGTGCGCCAGGATCTCGCTTGAAGGCTCGTAGTACCCCGCGAGCTTTTCGCCTTTGGCGCTCAGGTGCACCAGCGAGCGCCCGGGGTCCACCGCCACCTCCGCCATGGTCGTTCCCGCGCCGGTGACAATGATGGATCCGTCAGGCATCAGCCGGGATAGGTTGCCCGCATTGTCCACACACCAGCCGTGCTGCGCCAGTGCGCGCGCCACATAGGCGAATTCGTCCAGCAGGTCAATCCCGCCCGATTCTGCATCCGCGCCCATCAGCCACATAATAGCAGACGCGGGTCTGAGCTAGTCGCCTGCCGTTTCTTCCTGTTCCCGCTCCTCGTGCTGTTCATCGTGCTGGTCGTGGTGAAACCAGGGCATCGCCAGCGGATTCCAGTAGAGGCTGCGCGGCCGGCTGCGCATCGTGCCGAAGAAGCGCTCCAGCCGCTCGCGAAGGCGCGCGAACATGCGCGCATCAAGATACGCCAGGAATTCACCGCAGGTGCAGCGCAGCTTGCTGCCCGACACGAGGTCGCGCCATGCAAACTCGTTTTCTTCTTCACACGAGGAACACTTCACGTACAGGTGGGGCTTCCCTTGCCTGAATCTAAACCCGATTTTAGAACGCTCTGAACCAGTAATTCGGCCTTTCATGGGCCTCACCCCCTTTTTGGAGTGCACACAACTTATGGTCTGGCACCTCCCCCCGGCGCTATCCTGGTCAGGCCCCGGCCTGCCTTGTGCCAGCGCACCACTTCTAGGCGCTAAAGCTACTTATTCCCGGCCGGCTTCCGCAAATCAGTATGAAAGACGGCCTGTAGCTTCCCGTGCTTAGATTCTACCATAAACACGCCGCCTTCGCATATCTGTGATGGGTTGTTTTCCCGGTGGCGAGCGCGCTTGCCCGCCGGAGCCCGCCTTCGGGACGCCAAGAGACTCCGCCGAAGCGGCTACGTCCCTCTCGCGAAGGCGGAAGCGCCCTTCGGCGCGACGGAGTCCTTGGCGTAGGAGGGTCCCCCCGCGCTACTTGACAAACTCTGGCAAAGCGATTATCTTAGTATTCGCTGGTTACAGGCCGGGAACAATGGAACGCATAAATAGAACCACCGTAGTCGGGGCGTCCGGCGCCAAATACCCCGGGCAGCTACTTTCGCTCGACGCCAAGCTGGACAGGATGGAGTGCGTGTACATCATCATCGCGTTCCAGCCCCACAGCATGGAGTACGGCACAGTCTACGTCGGCGAAACCACCAACCTGGAAGTCCACATCGCCGGGCATTCCAGGAAGGACTGCTGGAGGCGCGAAGGCGCGTCCCACATCGCGATCTACCGCACGCACTCCACGCCAAAGCGCAGGCGCGAGATCGTGAGCGACATCCTCGCGCAGTACCACTGCCCCTGCAACGAAGAGAGCACCAACAGCAACGAGTCTTAAGCCCCTCCCGTTCTCCCTCGTTAGTAGCGTCTTTTTTCCCCTCCTACCTACTTCTTCCTGGCTACTGGCTACTGGATACTGGCTACTGCTTTCTGAGGGTATAATCTAGTATCCACACTGCGCATGGGAGGTGAACGATGGCTAAGAGATTTCTTTTGCCGGTTTTGCTGCTTTCAATCCTTACGCTCGCCTCCTGCAGCGCGGGCCAGGGGCTGGCAAACGCGTTCAACGTCGAGACCAATCCCTACAAAGGCGAGATAGATCCCACCAAAATCCAGAGTTCCGCGCTGGACGGCAAGTGGATCATCGGCGTCTGGGACGTGATGATCAACGACCCCACGGGCGTGCTGGGCTTCACCGCCGACGAGTTCGAGCGCGAGGTTGACGGCCAGAGCTTCTGTTTCGACGCCGGCGCGATAATGCGCGGCAACTTCCCATTCAGCATAAACGTTGCCGAAAGCCACCTGCTGCGCCTGTCGCAAAACGAGTACAAGCTCGAGGCGAACGGCACGGTCGTCATTGACACCGACGAGGGCGCGATGACCTTCTGGGCCGAGCTTGCCATTGCGGGCACGGTAAACAGCGCGATGACCCAGTGGTCGGGCACCGGCGAACTGCACTACCGGCAGGTGGGCGGCGACATCACCGGCGACGTCGAACTCAAGTTCGTGCTCTCGAAGAATTAGGATTGTCTCTTGTAGGGGCGATTCACGAATCGCCCGTTCTCCCTATCCGGCTTGTTGCCCAAAGCCTGAAATAGTCTCTCTCGATTCTTTGGGGAATCTTCATAAGCTTCCTATCGGTTATCCTTGCCTTACTCATAGCTTTCTTATCACCTCCCAGCGACCTTCCGACCAAGCGTCCAGATGAACATCGCCATTAAATAGATACCGGCGAACGCTTCTCCCGCCGCAACTGCGCGTCCCCACCCGTTGACCGGGTGCACGTCCCCGAAGCCTATGGTAGTGAAACTGATTACGCTACAGTAGAACGACTTGAATAAAGTAGCCCAGAAGCCGCTATGTCCAAAGCGCACCAGCCCATAGCCACCGTTACTGAGTAAGGAAGATTGGACAAGCTCGTTGAATCCTGCAAGCCCCCACAGCAAGGTGCCGAGAAGAATGGTCCATACGACGACGTTGAGTATCTTGAATGGGCTCTCACCGTAATCGGAAAGTTGACAGTTCCACTTGTAGCCCAGGTACTCACGGTATTTCCCAGTGTAGCGCCAGATGGAGTTAAGCCACTTCCACAGATTGAGTCCCGGTCCTAGTTCTTTCTTTATCAGGGATTTCCACGAAGGATCTTCTTCGGAGTGCGCAACAGGATGGTAGTGGTTCTTCAGGGACCGCTCCTGAAGTCTCAGGTCACAGTAGAGTATCTTCTTCTCGCACTCCTTCTCACGGACAGCGCAACCAGACGCATCATCGTATCTGCCCAGCGAGATGTAGTTGTTTTTCAGATAGAGGTAGCCATTCCTCGCGCGGTCAAGAAGCTCTTTCGCCACATGCCATTTAAGTGCACCCAGATTGGCAAGGTGGCGCCTGATAACATCAGAATGTAGAGACAGCGAAAGGCTCCAGCGTGAGTCCGCCTTAGCGGGTAAGTCCTCTGTAGTTTCTTTTTCCGTTTCGTTCGTCTTGTCTGTCTTCTTATCTGCGATGAGCCTAAAAACACACTCCGGCTCAAACGAAACCTCTTCCCGGCGAATGTTCTCATCATCTGATGGCAAGGATAGGGTGGTGAGGCGCTCATCCTGAAACATGAAAGCAACGTTCAGGGCGTCTTCGTCTTTCTGAACAACTTCTACGGAGCATTTGGTGATTAGTTCAGCAAGCTTCTCGTAGGGAAGGGGCTTGCTGCCGACAGCGTAGCCACCTCCAGAGTCCTCCGGCATGGTTGTATCTCTGAAGAAAACGCCGGAGATGAAGGCCTTATCAAGCCCTTTGATGCTGCGCCATTCCCCGTCGCTGACTCGGAAGTCAGAGAGGACTGCCCAATTTACATCTGCGCCAAAAAAACCTGTCTTCGCATCAATTCCTACTCCAGTCAGTACTGCTCGCTGCAGGTTCGCCCTGTTTAGGGTAGCCCCCTTTAGGTTCGCCGCGCTAAGATCAGCTCCCTGCAGTTTCGCCAACAAGAGGTAAGCCCCTTGCAGGTTCGCCTCCATGAGGTAAGCCTCCTGCAGTTTCGCCAACAAGAGGTAAGCTTCCTGCAGGTTCGCCGCGCTGAGGTTAGCCCCCTGCAGGTTCGCTCCGCCGAGGTTAGTCTCCTGCAGGTTCGTCTCCGAAAGGTTAGCCCCCTGTAGGTTCGCCTCGCCGAGGGCAGCCTCCTGCAGGTTCACCCATCTGAGGTCAGTCTCTTGCAGGTTTGCCCAGAAGAGGTAAGCCCCCTGCAGGTTCGCCCATCTAAGGTCAGCCCCCTGCAGGTTTGCCTCCAAGAGGTGAGCCCCCTGCAGGTTCGCCCATCTGAGATAAGCCCCCTGCAGGTTCGCCCCGAAGAGGTGAGCCTCCTGCAGGTTCAGGTATTCTTCACTTTCTTTCTCATCCTCCGCCCAGTTGACGACTTTCAAGTCACGTTTAATAGAATCCTCTGTTTGCAGATAGCCTGCGTTTCCGTTAAGCCTCCGTAGGTCTCTCCTATTTTGAACTTGGTCAGTGAGTTCAAAGCTTGTGAGGAATCGTGCCCATTCATTATCCTTTGACTGAATTGCCCGGATAACCTGGATTGCTTTCCTGATACCATCTGACGTATACCAACGTGCTACTAGGGGATTAATAAGTCCGGGTGCGTCTTTCTTGAAGTCCTCTATTTCGTCGTCCGAGAACTCAGGAATGCCTCCCAGGTAGTCATCCCCCCAGTGTTCATGAAGTGGTGGCATATGTAGATTATACAGGCTTCTGTAAGGGCCGTAGAGCTAAAGCCGCTGATTAAAAGCGCAAAATTCCTGCTGACGTTTGCCCGCCTGTAACTGGTTTACCCGCCTTCGGCGGGACTAAATCCCCAAAAACCCCCCAAAACAGTGTCCGCTTTTTGCCAGAAACTGCTATAATAGTAAGTGGAGTGCAAATGCGCTCGAAAGATATGGCTGATGTCGCAGATACGCAGGATTCCCCTGTAGGGGCACAGCATGCTGTGCCCGCTGATGCGGGCGACGCCTCCCCCAATCTAGAGTCGCGACTTTCCAGTCGCGAGCATTCCGGCGAAGAATCGGGGTTAGAAAACCCCGACTCTAGTGATAGGGAATCCTCTCGCTACTCGGCGTCCTTTGACGCCGCCGCGCTCCACGCCCAACTAGCAGACCTGCTCCAAATCTATCTCGCCCGCGCAGCCGACCCCGACGCCATAGATAAATGCTCCGCCAAAGACGCCATCTCCTGCGCGAAGACACTCACGGCAATGATGTCGGATGTCCAGTCGGGCAAACCGGCTTCGGTCAATAGTTGGAGTGGGGACCTCCAGGTCACCACACCTTCAACGCCCGCCCACCATAGCCTTTGGCGACGGAGGGTCGCGCGGCCTAGAGATTTACCCGCCAGGGCGGGCCGCGCGTCCGGGGTTAAGGGTCGCTGTAGGGTGCGGTCTCGTGCCGCACCTTCTTCCGGAC
>JAUWGS010000001.1 GCA_030606285.1 Planctomycetales bacterium
GGAAAGCAAGACCAGCCCTGTCGCCGACGCGCCAAAGCCGCTATGGCGACGGCACGAAGGGCTGGACTACCATCCAGAAGTCTCGTTTGACGACGCTATAGCCGAACTCGACGCGCTGGAAACGCCCGAGGGCGTGGACGCAGCGCTGTTTCAGGAGTTGAAGGATGCGCTCTGGGAGGCGCTGGTTGACAATCCTCAGGGTAGGCGGGGCTCACTAGCCCCGCAAGGTGAAGAGCCGGGCTGGTTAGCCCGGCCTACCCATGGGGGCAAAATCACTTCTGCGCCTCCAACGGGCGATGCCAACAAGGTAACCGATCTCGCCTTCGGCGATGACGGCGAGGGCAACCTGATACTCACCTGGCACTACCGCAACATGGGTGATTTTAACCAGGACGGAGAAGCTAATATCGCTGACATTGTGCCCTTGGCACGGCACTTCGGTGAAGAGACAACGGACCCAAACTCGATGATCGGCGTGATTGACGGGAGCGGGAACGGTAGAGTGGGAATTGAGGACCTTACCTATCTAGCGTGGAACTACGGGTTCAGATGCGTTAGTTACGATGTTCTTACTCCGATGCCACCCTATGGACGAGCTAAGTCGATCGGCAAAGTGAACCTTGCATTGGCTGTATCCTCGGACTCGGGTCGACTGCAGCTAAAATTCGTATTCTCGCCCCATCTCAGGGCTAAGTATTATGTCAAGCCATACTCGACAGACGGCAGTTGCGGTGTGCTAAGCGAGGTAATCGAGTTCTTGCCCGCTCGCGAGTGGCATATTGAAACGGTGGGTGATTGCGCAGGTTCAGAGGAGCGGATACCGCTGGCAGTAGATAAGCAAGGCAATCCTGCAGTAAGCTATGTCGACTCTGAGGATGTACTGGTGCTAGCTCGGCGCACAGATGCAGATTGGAGCTTCGAAGCCGTGGATGATTCTATATACATTAGTCACGATAGCTCGTTAGCCTTAGACTGCGAGGGGAATCCGGCAATCACTTACGTCAAGTGCGGCCTTTACAACAACATGCTCATGTTCGCGTGGAAGGAAGGCGAAGCCTGGAGTATAGAATGTGTGGACGCTGCCAGTTATCCTGTGGACCCGGTTCTTGCTTTTGACGACCAGGGCCGTCCTAACATCTGTTATTGGAACTGGGGGACTCAAATACTCTGGTTCGCTACACGTATTGATGGCTCTTGGGTCAGGGAAAAAGTCAGCTCGGAATTGAACGATTGCCCGTTTTACTCGCTAGCCTACGATTACGAAGGGAATCCTGCCATAAGCCTATATAGCCAAAAAAGCGATGGGTGCCTGATGTTTGCCCAGAGGCACGCAGACTTCTGGAATTTGGAGGTCGTTGACGCGAAGCCAGACGCGTTTAAACCCAATTTCATTGGAACGTACAACTCACTGGCATTCGGCAGTGATGGGTTCCCGGCAATAAGCTATCAGGCTATTATCAGCCCGTATGATGACGATTGGTACGAGGATCATCTTAAATATGCACATTGGGATGGAGCATCTTGGGAAATTCAGAAGGTTGATGACAGAGGCAATTACTGCGGCAGGTCATCATGTATTGCGTTCGACAATCAGGGGAATCCTATTATTTCCTACCTGCACGACACGCTACCGCACGGCGTAAGGGTTGCGTGGTGGAATGGATATCACTGGGAGAAGCAGGATATTAACTTGGGCCTGGAGCGCGTTTACCACGCGTCACTAGCGCTTGCAGGTGAGGGCAGTCCAGTTATTTCATACTGCAATCGCGAAACCAACGAGATTCAAGTGGCTTGGTTTCGCTGAGACGTATCCTACCCACGGGACTTGAGGATTTCTTCGAGCAGTAGCGGAACGACTTCTTTGCAGTCGCCGACGATGCCGTAATCAGCCACTTTGAATATGGGCGCGCTTTCGTTCGTGTTAATCGCCACGATGCACTTGCTGGTTTGCATTCCCGCGAGGTGCTGGATGGCGCCGGAGATGCCGCAGGCGATGTAGAGCGTGGGATTGACCGTCTTGCCCGTCTGGCCCACTTGGTGCGCATGCTCAATCCAGCCTTCATCCACCACCGCACGCGACGCGCCAACGGCTGCGCCGGTTTTTTCGGCGAAGTCGAACAGCATCTGGAAGTTCGCCGCTTCGCCGATGCCACGCCCGCCGGAAATGATGACGGTCGCTTCGCGCAGGTCGATCATCCCTGCGGCTTTTTCCGCGATGCTCGTGAGCACTGAGCGCGCTGACGTATAGTCAGGTTGCACCGTCTCGGTAGCCACTTCCGCGCCTGTGGCGTCCGAAGGAGAAAAGATGTTCGGGCGGATTGTCAGGATATGAGGCGGCTCGCCCTTGAACCTGAACTTGCCGATTATCTTGCCCGCATAGAGCGGCTTGACGAACGTGGGCGGCTCACCCGGCTCAATTGCGGTCACATCGCTCATATAGCCGACGCCGGTAGTTGCAGCCAGCCGTGCGGCGAGATCGCGCCCCAGGTTCGTCTGGCCGAAGATGATGTACGCGGGCGCTTCGGCCTCGACGAGTTTCGCAAGCTCTGCGGCAAAGGCCTCAGCGGCGTACAGCTTTCCGTTCTCGGGGGCGAGGTTCGCGAGTTTTTTCAGCCCCAGCTTACCCGCCGATGCCAGCGCTGCGTCGCTGCCGGTGGAGATGACGCCCGCAGCGCTGTCGCCGAGCATCCGGGCCACAGTCATCATTTCGCGCGAAATCTTCTTCAGCTCGTCGCCTTTCGCTTCCAGATATACCAGCGTTTTCGCCATCGTTTTCTCCTTACAGGACCTTCGCTTCTTCGCGCAGCACACGCACGAGTTCACACACGCGATCCAGCACTTCTTCACCTTCAATGATGCGACCGGGCTCTCTCGCGGGTGGGTGAGCCGCCTGAACCTCTTCGAGCCTGGCCTGGTCAGCGCCCACCGCCGTCGCATCCACGCCGGTGTCCGCGAGTTTGTGCACGGCAAAGGGCTTCTTCTTGGCCTTCATAATGCCTTTCAGCGAGGCGTAGCGCGGCGTGTTCAGGCCTTTCTCCGCCGTGATAACCGCGGGCAGGCTTCCGGTAAACGTCAGGTCGCCCTCGTCGGCCTCGGTAACGGCGGTGAACGTCCCGGCTGCGAAGTCGGGCGTGAACTCCTTGACGACGCCCACGTGCGGCCAGTTCAGCTTTTGGGCAACAGCGATGGCGGTCAGGCCCCAGTCGTAGTCCACGCCCTGCTTGCCGGCGAAGACCAGCGTTGAATCGAGCTTCTTGACCTCGGCTGCGAGGACTTCCGCAACGGCGAGCGGATTGCCGCCGTCAATGGCTTCGTCGTCAATCACGACAGCCTCATCCGCGCCCAGCGCAAGGCAGCTCACCACCTGCTTGCGGACGCTTTCGGGTCCGACCATCAGCACGCAGACTTTCGCGTTCTCGTCGGAGTCTTTTATCTTCAGCGCCTCTTCGAGCCCGTATTCGTCGAACGGGTTGATGACCATCTCCACGGATGACAGGTCAACGCGCTCACTCGCCAGTGTGAGCCTGGCTTCCGTATCCGGCACAATTTTCGTGATTACTGCTATGTTCATACAAGTGCTCCTTCGACGTATCGGCAGCAGCCAATGCGTTCTCTGGCTCCGAAGGTCAATCCGACAGGCCGGGCCAGCAGAGACAACTCCACTGACCCGGCCATCTCGTTATCCTAACCCAGGCTGCGGGGCATCACATGCCAACGGCCTGACGGTGGGACGCAGGCGGCTATCCGCCGACCTGCTGTTTGATCCACTCAGTCGAGACCGATTTGGGTCGGGTAATGGCGGTGCCCAATGCCCGGTTGATGACCAATTGGCTGAGCATTCCCATGGCGCGGCTGACGCTGAATAGCACCGTGTAGTACGGGAACTCGGTCAGCCCGTAATGGTAGAGCAGGGCGCCGGAACCGGCGTCCACGTTCGGCCAAGGATTCTTGGCCTTGCCGTGCTCCTTGAGCACCTTGGGCGCGACCTGGAATAGCAGGTCTACGGTCTTGAACATCACGTCATCCGCGCAGTGCTTCTTGCCGAACTCGTTGAAGGCGGTGAAGCGCGGGTCGACGACGCGCAGGACGGCGTGACCGTATCCTGGAACGACCTGGCCCGCGTTCAACAGCTCCCAGCACATATCTGTGAGCTCTTGTTCCGTGGGCACTCCGCCGAAGCGCTCCGTGACCTTGATCACGAAGCCGAGGCACTCCTGATTCGCCAGCCCGTGCAGCGGACCCGCAAGGCCGTTCAGTCCCGCGCTAACGGCGTAGTAGGGATCGGACAACGCGCTGCCCACGGTATGGCAGGTGTTCGCGCTCACGTTGCCGCCCTCGTGGTCGCTGTGCAGCACGAGGTAAAGGCGCATCATGTCGCGACATTCCTCGGTCTCATCCAGGCCCAGCATGTGAACGTAGTTCGCCGCCCAGTCCAGGCTCGCATCGGACGGGATGCGTTCGCCCTTGTCGTAGCGCATCCGGTACACGCCGGCGGCAAGGCCCGTGACCCTGCCGAGAATGTTCAGCGCATCTTCGAGCGCGGCTTCCCAGTACTCGGTCTTGGCCATTTCGCTGTAGCGCCGGGCGAACTCGGACTCGTGCTGCATTACCAGGATGCCGGTATCGAGCATCGCCATCGGGTGGCTCTCCTTCGGCATCGCCGCGAGTACGTCCCAGACGTATGCCGGGACATCGCTGTGGGAACTCAAATCGTCCTGTAGTGATTTCAGCTCCTCGGGGCTTGGTTTTTCGCCAGTCAGCAGCAGGAACAGGATTTCCTCCGGCAGCCAATCGGTCATTTCTAAAATCGGCGTGTCCCGGATGATCAGCCCCTTATCCGGCTCAACCACCGACGTGTCGCAGATCATGGCCTTGACTCCGCGCATTCCACCGTAAGCCTGTTTGATGCTTACGTCAGAAATGACCTGGTCCCCGTGCTCCTTACCCAATTTCTTGATGTCTTCACGAAGCCCGGGGATCTGTTGGGCTAGTTTCTCCTTAAGCAGTGACATAGCCTTCCTCCTGAGTTTGGTGCCGCACGTCAGCCATACTCAACCTACTTTAGTTCGACGACGCGGCGTACAATCGGGATATCGTTTTACAGCGGCGATATCCGGGGGACACATTGTGAAGTCGTTCACATACTGGTTAGCTGGTTCCCCGTCGTCTCGCCCGTGGAAATTATAGGTGTTACCTGATACTTAGTCAATACACCTTACTGTGCGCTTTATGATGGTGGGAGTGGGAGTCTGAAGGCGGGCGGAGTACCTGCGGACTATGTGAAATGACGCAACAGGTTGAGTTCCACTGTGGCCGGAACTCAGTGGCCCGGTCGGACTGCTAGCTCAGAGACTCGACAACAATCTCGGAGTTGGTGTAGATGCAGATTCCGGCGGTGATTTCAAGGGCGCGGCGGGCGATTTGCTCCGCTGAGAGCTTCTTGTTCTCCGACAGAGCCTTGGCTGCCGCAAGCGCGTATCCAGCGCCGCTGCCGATGGCGGCGAAATCCTCGTCCGGCTCGATGACCTCGCCGGTGCCTGAGATCAGGAGCATTGTATCGCTGTCGCAGGTGAGCAGCAGCGCTTCAAGGCGCCGCAGGTACTTGTCGGTGCGCCATTCCTTAGCCAGCTCCACAGCCGCGCGGCGAAGCTCCTTGAACTGCTTGAGCTTGGCCTCGAAGCGCTCAAAAAGCGTGAGCGCATCGGCCACCGCGCCGGAGAATCCCGCAATGACCGAACCCTCGGCCAGCAGCCGGATTTTCCTGGCCTTGGTCTTGAGGATCATGTCGGCGTGAGTCACCTGGCCATCGCCGGCGATGGCGACGGTACCGCCCCGGCGCATGGCGCATATGGTCGTCCCGCGATACTCGGTCTCCATGCCGCGATTCTAGCATAGGGCACGAGGAGAGCCGGCTTCGACCTAGCCGTCTGCGTAATCCGCGACAGCTCAGGCGAGCCCCTCTGGGGCGAGTAAGCCCCGTGGCTGTGGTAGAATTAACGTGAGTTGACGCGCTCGATGCGGGCGCAAGGAGATGGGGACTCATGTCTCGCAGGAAGATACTCGCTGTTTGGGCAGTCGTCATCGCACTGACGGTAATACTCGCGCTGATTCTTGCCGCGTGCGGAAGGCATTGCGGGCAGGTCACACAGCTCTCGCTTGCGCCGCCGACAATTGAGCAGCCGGCGGAGGAACAGGACTCAGATGATGGCGGCGTGCTGCCGCCGGTGCTGGAGCTGGACGGATGCATTGCGGTGTCGCGTGAGGTGTCTGAGGACGACACCAGGACCAGCCAGGGCTGGGAGGCGTATAGAGACGGACAGACCGGCACCAATGGCACGTCTGGACTGAACGTGGAGACCGAGGGTACAGCGCTAACGCTGCGAGCTTACACTGCGGGCGAATACGCCTACGCTGTCTATGGCCAAGCTGTAGGTGCAGTCCTGAAGCCACTGCAGACGCTGATTGACAGCGACCCCTGCGCCTTCGGTGGCGGGCAGGACGACGACATACCGCTATCGTATTTCGTGGGCGCGGCGGACTACAGCCGAGGCTCATGGCGCTGGTTCGGGCCGTTTGGCGAAGAAGACGTGATGGTAACAATGAACTCGGAGATGCTGCGCAGCCGCTTCAAATCGCCCAACGGGAACTTCTATCTGTGCGTGCTGGCGAGTAACGGCAGCAAGGCTGCAAGCGCACTGCCGGAGGAAGGCTTGGTGGCGAACTTCCCGCTTGCGCCGAGCACACGAAGGATTTCAGCGCAAGACAATGATCCTGGCGGCCTAAAGGTCAAGGAGATCGTCACATGGGTGCGAGAGAACCTGTATATGGAGCCTGCGGTGGTGACGGGGCTTTCAGTGAGCACCTCCACGGCTGGCGTAACGCTGGACTGGGACAAGAACCCCGATCCTGACGTGGACATCTATCAGATATTCCGCCGGGACGCGGACACGGAAGATCCCGGAGAGATGATAGCCTCGGTCTTTGCTACGCGCACCTACCTTGCGGACTCGAAGGAGGACCCACTCTGGCAGATATACCCCTGGGAAGTGGGCGTTCCAGGGAAAGAATATGAATACAGCGTTCGCGCACGCAACGATGCGGGCTACGGCGGATACAGCATTGTGACCGGCATTCGGCTGATGACTGCTCCGACGGTAGACGCATCGGACGGCGCGTACAGCGACCATGTGCGAATCGACTGGACGGCTGTCGAGGGCGCTGAGGGCTACTCGGTGCTGAGGGCGGACACGATAGACGGCGCGAAGATTGAGCTGGCATCCACTGATTCTGAGACATTTACTTACAACGACTACGATGTCGTTCTCGAAAAGGGTTACTACTATTGGATTCAGTCTTCAGGCGAAGATATCGTGGGGCCGCTTGGCGGGCCGGATGCGGGATTGGCGCTGGAGCTTGAGCCGTTGCAGGTAATAGCGACGGACGGGGACTATCCCGACCGGGTGGAGCTCATCTGGGGTGAGAGTGACGCGCCGCTGCTGGAGTATTACAGCGTTTACCGGGACACGGACGAGGTCGAAGGAGGAGAGGAGTTCCTGGGATCGGTTACTCCGCCGGAGCACGCATGCACAGACTACACTGCGCCGTGGGATGAGCCGCGCTTCTACTTCGTAAGGCCATTCACGGGAAGTGAGGGTGATCCCGGCACTGGAAACTGGGGGCACCGAGGACTGGCAGTGCCCGGTAATGTGACTGCGACGCAGGGGACATTTGCCGGCAAAGTTGTTGTTAGCTGGGACGCGGTGAATCAGGCAACGAGGTACCGGGTGTATCGCGGTGCGTCAGCGGGCGACCCGTCGCCCCAATACTTGGGTGAGGTGCCAGCGCCCGCTATGAGCTACCAGAACCCTACGGCGCAGTGGGACGTACACTACTTCTACTCGGTCTTGGCTTTACACACGGGGCCTGATGACGAGGCCAGCGACCTGAGCGAGCCCGCCGAAGGCTGGCGCGGCACTGGGATACCGGAGAATGTCTCAGCAACCGACGGCACAAAGAAGGCATCGGTGAACGTCTCGTGGAATGCGGTATCGCAGGCGACGCACTACCGGGTGTACCGCAGCGAGACGGAGAACGACCCGACGCCAACATTGCTCAATACAGTATCAGCGCCTGCGACCGGCTACACTGACAACGCAGCCGCGCATAACACGCTTTACTGGTACTGCGTGAGCGCGCTCTACAAAGGCGACGAAGGCGCAAAAAGCGCTGACGACAGCGGCTATCGCGGCCTGTCTCCGCCGCTGAATGTCCAGGCGTCAGACGACTTAGAAGACACAATCGAGATAACCTGGAGCAGCGTGACCGGCGCGACGGGCTACATCATCTGCCGGTCGGAAACCGACACCGGCACCTACACCGAGATCGGCACCGACGACGCCAGTCCATATCTGGACGGCCCGTTTACTCCGCCCGTCATCTACTGGTACAAGCTCAAAGCCACCAATTCGTTGGCGACGAGCGCCTTCAGCAACGCCGATGAAGGGAGTGTGGGAGGAGACCTCCGCGGCGACTGGTGGATGTTTGGGCGCGAGCCAACGCACAATCGGAGAAGCCCTTATGTTGGAGCACAAACAAACAGTCTCAAGTGGAGACATCCCATTGGCGACTTCGTGAAATCCAGTCCTGCGATAGGCGCTGATGGGACTGTCTATGTGGGCAACGACTGCGACCTCAGTGCGATCAGACCTGATGGGACGCTCAAGTGGGAATACCAGACGGAGGACCAAGTAGACAGCAGTCCGGCAGTTGGCGAAGACGGCACCGTGTACGTGAGAAGCTGGGACGGCTATCTCTACGCAATCAAACCCGACGGGTCGCTCGACTGGAGATGCCAGACGGGTGAGGCAACGGGGAACTGGGTGGATTCAAGCCCTACCATAGGTGAGGATGGAACCATCTACGTGGGAAGCTTCGACGGCGACCTGTGCGCCATCAAGCCTGATGGAACGCTCAAATGGCGGTATGAAACCGGGAACGGCGTGTATTCCGGTCCAGCCATAGGTTCAGACGGCACCATCTACGTGGGAAGCGATGATTACTACATTTATGCTATCAAGCCAGACGGGACGCTCAAATGGCGATTCGAGACCGATTCATACGTGGATGCGAGCTCGGCAATTGGCGCAGATGGCACGGTTTACGTGGGGAGTTTTGATGGAAACCTGTATGCTCTCAGGCCCGATGGAACGCTCAAGTGGAGCTATGAGACCGGGGGGGGTGTGTACTCCAGCACCGCGATAGGGGAAGACGGAACCATCTACGTAGGAAGTGATGACGACTACCTGTACGCCATCAGGCCCGATGGCTCGCTCAAGTGGAGATATCAGACGGATGATAGTGTGCTCTCCAGTCCGGCTGTAGGCGCAGACGGGACAATCTATGTGGGAAGCTGGGGCGGCTTTCTCTACGCCGTCAATCCGAACGGGACGCTCAAGTGGATGGCTGACACCGGGGGCGAGATCTGGTCCAGTCCGGCCATAGGCGCTGACGGAACGGTTTATGTTGGCTGTGACGATGGCTATTTGTTTGCTTTCAATGCAGTAGTCGAGCAGCCTCCCACTATTTGCTCAGTGAGTCCCATAGTAGGGCAAGAAGTAGAACCTGTTACGTTCTCTGCTGAGGTCTGGGGGACGCAGCCATTCGCCTATTCCTGGGACTTCGGTGGTGGTGCAACTCCGAATACTAGCAGCGAAACATCGCCCACGGTTACCCTCGGAGTGCCGGGCAGTTACGATGCTTCGCTGGATGTTACAAATACGTATGGTGAAGATACGTTCGGATTCACGCTCACGGTGAACGAACCCGGTGATTACGACGAGGTAGAGGACAATGACAGCCCGAGCAAGGCGAATCAACTTCCCTCGTTCGACTTCAGCAGCTTCACAGGAAGCCTGGGTCCCGGCGGATACGACGGCGATGATCACGACTGGTTCGAGTTCACCGCTTCCGTTGACGACACCGTGAAGCTGTGGATGCATTTGGACTCTGGCACCGGGGACCTCGATATAGAGCTGGAGGACAGCGATGGCATTTATCTCGACGGCTCCGGCGGCATCGGGAACGAGGAGTACATTGAGTATACGTTCCAGGTGGGCGACACATCGCCCTTCTACCTTCACGTCTACGCCTATAGCGGCTACTCGGACTACATCATTGTTGGTCATCTCTTTTGACCAGGTCCTGGCGACTGGTGGATGTTTGGGCGCGAGCCCACGCATAACCGCAGAAGCCCTTACGTGGGAGCGCAAATAGACAACCTCAGGTGGCGATGGCGATACCAGACCGACGGGAATGCGTACTCCAGTCCAGCGATAAGCGCTGATGGCACCATTTATGTGGGAAGCCATGACGGTTACCTCTACGCCTTCGGCGACTAGAGCTACTAAGAGGAAGTAGCCAGGGGCCAGCCCACCTTCGCCAAGGCTACGGCGGGTAAATAGCCAGTAGCCGGGGAAGAGATGTAGGGGCATCACGCCTTGGCGTGACCGTGTCCTTCCCACCGGGTAGACCGGGCTAACCAGCCCGGCTCTTCAGGAAATGAACGCAGCGGCGCTAGTTAGCGCCGCCTACCCAATTGGGGGTTTTCTCTGGAAGGTGGCTGACCTCTAAGTGACCGGTAACTGCGGGTGCTCAGAGCCGGCGGTCGGACTTGAACCGACGACCTGCTGATTACAAATCAGCTGCTCTGCCTCTGAGCTACGCCGGCGCGCTGTGATTATAACGCAACCGCCCCTTCCGCTGCACAGGCGTTGACGCGCTGGCGTGCGTGGCTTACACTTGGAGGCGATGGATGAGATTCGCCCCCTGCCCGCCGAGGAAGTCGAGAAAATCGCCGCGGGCGAAGTAGTCGAGCGGCCGGTCTCGGTGGTGAAAGAGTTCGTGGAGAACGCGCTGGATGCCGGCGCGCGCCACGTGGCGGTCGAAGTCGGCGACGGCGGGCGGAGGAGCATAGCCGTAACCGATGATGGGAGCGGCATCCCGTTTGGCGAGCTCGCCCTGGCGGTGCGCAACTTCCATACTTCCAAGATACGCGCCTGCGATGACATCTACCACCAGACGACGCTCGGTTTTCGCGGTGAAGCACTGGCGGCGATCAGCGCGGTGTCCAAGCTGACCCTTACGTCCCGGAGGGCTGACGACGAGCTGGGGGGTGTGGTCAGTGTCGACGGCGGGAGAGTGGGGAAGGCCCGGCGCCAGAGCCTGAATCCCGGCACTGTGGTGGAAGTGCGCGAGCTGTTCTTCAACACGCCCGTGCGCCGCAAGTTCCTGCGGAGCCGCGCCACGGAGCTGCACCACATCACGAACTGCGTGCGCAACTACATTCTCGCGTTTCCGGAGGTGGCGTTCTCGCTGGTCAGTGACGGCAAGCCACTTCTAACGAGCGGCGGCAGGGGGCTGACTCCAGATGTGCTGTATTCTGTTTTCGGCGCGGATGTCGGGCCGCATCTGTCGTCGTTTTCCCGCGAATACCCGCCGCTGGGAGTGTCGGGCCTTATTGCGCCACCGAGCTTGTACCGGGAGACGCGGAAGCTCCAGTTCTTCTTTGTGAACCAGCGGCCGGTGAAGAACCGGGTGATGTACCGAGCGGTGGACGACGCATTGCAGGAGCACGTCTCAGCGGGGCGCTTCCCGCCGCTCGTGCTCTATCTGGAAGTCCCGCCCGAGGAGGTGGACGTGAACATCCACCCGACCAAGAGCGAGGTCTCCTTCCTGCACCAGCAGCAGGTCTACTCGTCGATAGTCGTGACGCTCAAAGATGCGGTGCGCGGCGCCGCCGGTGAGCAGATACGCGAGATCAAACAGGAGCTTCAGGCTGATCTGCCAGAGCCGACGGAAAGCGTCACCGCTCCGCTGAGTCCGCCAACAGTGGCTCACCCTCAAGGAGTCAGAAGCATCCCGGTGTTTG
The DNA here is from genome assembly GCA_030606285.1 of Planctomycetales bacterium. Lineage (GTDB taxonomy): Bacteria > 4484-113 > 4484-113 > 4484-113 > 4484-113 > JAGGTK01. The sequence goes on from JAUWGS010000001.1 coordinate 11,927, forward strand.
AGATGGGCAGTCCGCTGGTGCCGGACGGCCCGAGCGTCATGCAGACCGAGGCTACCAGAAGCCGCCTGAGCGTGGTGGATGCAGGAGCTGTAGTGAGCCTGGCAAGGGAGATGGGCATTCCCTCTTTCGTGCATCCCGATGGCAGGTACTTCGCCTGCCAGCTTGCAGCCACCTATATCCTGCTGGTGAAGGACGACCAGCTTATCTTAATCGACCAGCACGCCGCACACGAGCGGGTGCTGTTTTCGGGAATGTGGGCGCGGCTGGGGCCTGATGGCGGCGAAGTGGTGCGGCAGAAGCTGATGTTTCCACTCTCAATAGCTTTAGCGCCCGATGAGATTGCCGTCTGGCGCGAACATCTCCGCGTCCTTGAGCAACTGGGTTTCGCAGTGCGGTTCGGTGAAGGTGAAGCGTTGGTGGACGAAGTGCCGAAACTGCTGCTCGCCGGAAGCGACGAAGAGCGAATCGCCGGTGTGTTAGAAGAGCTTGTTTCGAGCGGGCGTTCGGCCAAGCTGGAGGACGAGCGCAAGGAACTTGTTGCGGGACTGGCCTGCAAGGGCGCGATAAAGGCCGGCGACGTGCTGAAGCCGGCGGAAATCAGGCTTCTGCTGGATGAACTGTTGTCTCTGGACGATGCTGCATCGTGCCCCCACGGCCGGCCGACTATGATACGAATGGGTGTTAAGGAGTTGGCGAAGCTCTTCAGGCGGTCCTAGGATGTTAGAAGGACAGGGTGGGAAGCAACAACGGGTGCAGCGAGTCTTCAGAAGCATAGCTACCCGCTACGACCTTCTGAATACGCTGATGACCTTTGGCCTGCATCGACGCTGGCGGCGCGCGAGTATCCGCCTGGCTGGTGGCATGCCTGAGGGCGGCAGCGGGCTTGACCTCGGATGCGGCACCGGTGATTTCCTGCATGAAATGCTGGTTTCTAGCGACAACACGGCTGTCGTTACCGGTGTGGATTTCACCAGTGAGATGCTCGCGGTTGCACAACGGCGGTTTGCAACGGAGATCGAGCGTGGAATCGTCAAGCTTGTGCTCGGCGATGCGACCGACCTGTCGTTTCTGCCCGACGCCCGTTTCGATATGGTGACCGCCGGTTTCACGCTGCGCAATCTCGCAGACCTGCCCCGGGTACTCGGTGAAACCCACCGCGTAATGAAGCCCGGCGGCGTCCTTGTCAGCGTCGAAGTGTGCCGGCCCTTCCGCGTATGGCTGCGCCCGCTGGCGGAACTCTACCTCCGATTCGTCGTTCCCGCGATTGCCACGCTGGTCGCTGGGAAGATTGGGGAGTACCGCTGGTTGCACGAGAGCCTGGCCACCTGCCCGGACAGGTATGAGCTGGCCAGAATGCTGGAGGCTGCGGGATATGCCGAGGTACGCCAGGTTCCTTTCGGGTTGGGAGTGGTTGTGGGGCACATCGCCCGTAAACCTTGTTAAGGCGTTTGCAAACTCCCTGCGCTATGGTATCCTTAATACTAAGGGATTTTAAACACAAACTCACTTGGCGGGAGGGGCTATGGCAAAGCGTAAGGAGAAGGCGGCAAAAACCGCAGCCAGAAGCGGCCGCCCAAAAAGTCCGTCCGGTTCCAGCAGGAAGCAGGGCAGGGCAGTCAAGGGCGAAATCCCATATTCAACCGTCGTCAGGCTGGCGCAATATCTCCGAATCCTCGAACGTCTGCAGACGGTTGGCACCGGTAAGATTAGCTCAAACGAGCTTGCGCGCGAGGCTAAAGTCAACTCCTTTCTTGTTCGCAAGGACCTCTCCTACTTCGGGGAATTCGGTGTACGCGGTGTTGGCTACGAGATTAAGAAACTCATCCGCGAGGTGCGCAAAATCCTCGGCTTGAACCGGGAGCGCCGTGTTGTTCTGGTGGGTGTGGGCCACCTCGGCAAAGCTCTCCTTTCCTACAAGGGATTCGCCGAGGAGGGATTCTGCATCTGCGGGCTGTTCGATAGTGACCCCGCGAAGATTGGCACAGCTGTTCGCGAGCTGGAGGTGCGGAGCATCTTCACGCTGGATGATTTCGTCAAAGGTAATGGCGCGGTTGAGATTGGGATCATCGCAGTGCCGGCATTCTCGGCTCAGTTTGTCGCTAATACTCTTGTTGCGGTCGGCGTGAAGGGGCTGCTCAACTTCGCGCCGATCCCGCTGACTGTGCCGCCGCACGTGATTACCGTGTCCGTTGACCTGACAACCAACCTGGAAGTTATCAGCTACTACCTGTCGCAAAGATAACCTGCCTCCTCACCGCAGTCTTTCCATCTGCTCGCCCACCGTCCGGGGGGCGACTAGCCTCATACGCGTGTCATAATCGAGGATGGGAAGCTGCCCTACACTGAGTTGTATACAACCGGGCGGCGCTGTGGCATAATGTCGCGCGAACCACCTTAGGAGGACGTCAGATGACTTTTCGTTTGCTTTTCGTCGGAACGCTCTTGACAGGGATACTGCTGGGTGCTGCTGCCTGCAATCCCAGTCACGTTGTACTTGAGGGGAGGGTAAAGAGCTATCTGAAGGTCGCAACTGACTTCAATGCTGCTAAGGAATTTCTCACACCTTTGATGCAGGAAGCCGTAGGCAGCCACGGATCGGGTGGGGGTTCGATTACAATGCCCGGAGCAGCCCCTAAGCTTCAACAGCTAGGCCAGGAAGCTCTGAACAAGGTGGGATCCGGCAACATCGAAGTCCATGGCCGTGGGAAATGGGCGCGGGTGACGATTCTCGTGCCAACCGAGTATGGGAATGAGCCGGTGCCGACGATTTGGCTGAAACTAGGCACGACATGGTATCTCTTCAGCGGGAGCGGCGGCGAAGTGAACAAATACGGTGAGCCGCCGTTCTTCGCTAACTAGCTGGAAAAGGCAGAATGAGCGACCTCAGCATCGCGGCTGAAGAGCTTCGGCTTGGTCGTGATCTCATTATAGAGCCGCGCTGCACGATAGGTGGCATCCGGGGCAAAGCCGACCGCGTCGTCATCGGCGACAACGTCTTCATCGGCAATGATGTGCGGATCCTCGCTCCCGAAGTCTACATCGGCGACTACACTGTCATTCACAACCACGCGACCATATATGGCCACGCGCCGGTCAGGCTGGGGGATTGCTGCTGGATTGGCCAGAATGCCATCATCAACTGCACCGCCCCCGCGTGGTTAGGGGACGGTGTGACCGTCTCAGCATATTCAAACCTGTGGACGCACTTCGGAGCGGGGGATGTGCTGCAGGGATGCCGGTTTGACAGCGAGAAGCCGCTGATAATCGGTGATGACGTTTGGATAGGAGTTCAGTGCTCGGTTGCGCCGATTGTCGCGCGCCCGAGAGCGCTGGTCCTGGCCGGTTCTGTCGTCACCGGCGACCTGGAGGAGAATCACGTATACGGCGGTAATCCGGCCAGGGACATGACGGACAGTTTCGGGCAGCAGTTCGAAGAACCGTTGCTGGATGAGAAGTTCGAGATGCTGAAATCACGGCTCTTGGAGTTCGATGCTGACTGGAGCGCTCGCCAGATACCCTATCGAGTTGATTCCGGTCCCAGTACCATTCTGGCTGGTTTCTTCGCCTCGACCCCGCCGGATCCGAGGTTCGGCGGGGAGCGGGAAGGAGAGTTCTACGCTTCGGGCATCATCGTCTCCTGCAATGCCTGGCGCAAATCCGAAGTTTCGCTCTTCAGCGTGGCTGATCGCACGTACAGCAAGCTGCGCACTCCGCAGGAGATGGCATTCATGCGCTTCCTGCTGCCGAGGATGAAGTTCTATCCTCACAAGCGACCGCATCACGAGGAGCTGGTGGAGCGCTTCACTGAACTCATCCCAGAGCTGAGCAGCATCTAGGCTTCTTCACGGAACGCACTCATTCCTGACCGAAAGGCTCAATGTGGATTACAACATCCACCACTTCAGGGAGTTCGCGGTTAATGCAGTCTTTGACGCTGTGCGAGAGCCTATGGCCTTCTTCTACCGTGAGATCAGGTTTCACTTTCACGTGCAGGTCCACGGCTACGGCGTCGGGCGTGCCCCTGCTTCGCACGTTGTGCACTGAATAAATCCCATCAACTCTTAGAGCGCAGTCCGCGATTACTTGGGGGTCCAACTGCGCTGAGTCCACGAGGATACTGAATGTGCCGCGTATAAGCCTAAATCCTACCCAGACAATGACCAGAACCACCACGCACGCTGCCGCCAGGTCAGCCCAGGGCACTCCGAAGCTGACGCAGAGGATGGCGATGAGGACGATTGCGCTGCTCAGGAAGTCCGTAGCGGTGTGCGCAGCGTCGGCTGTCAGGAATTCGCTCTTGTGTTTGCGTCCCAGGATTCCTTCATACCTGATGACAAACAGGTTTGCCAGCATGGAGACTCCCATGGCGGCGAACGGCCAGAAGCCGGTCTGAGGAGTGAAGCTCTCTCGGAAGCGGTTCATTGCGGCGAGAAAGATGTGCGTTCCCGCCAGGAACATCATGAATGCCACGACTAAAGCGGCGAAGGTCTCATACTTCCTGTGGCCGTAAGGATGGTCGGCGTCGGGGGCGCGCTTCGCCTGCCGCATAGCCGTGAAGCCGATTACGTTATTCGTCGTGTCCAGCAGGGATTCAAAACCGCTGGCGGTAACGGACAGCAGTCCGGTGAGCAGCCCAACGCTTATCTTCGTCATCGCAACCGCGAGGTTGATGATAAACGTCACCACGATGGCGCGGATGATGGCTGCGGTTCGCTCGCTGCGAGACATACGCTCAGTAGTATACTATGTCGTGATGAAGAAGAGCGCCATAGCGATTGCAGTAATCGGCGACGAGATACTCAATGGCACGACGCGCGACGACAACTCCTACTGGCTGACACAAAGGCTTGTGGAAATTGGTGCAGAAGTAGGCATTGTCGTTGTGCTTCCTGATGATATGGATGTACTCGAGCGGAGGCTGCGCGAACTATGCCGGGAGTACAGCGCCGTCATTACGACCGGTGGCATCGGCCCGACGCACGACGATCTAACGCGGGAAGCAGTGGCGCGCGCCTGCCGCAGGCCTTTAGCGCTGAATGCGGATGCAGAAGCGATGATAGCCGCTTCGCACAAGGGCGAGCTTACCGAAGTGCGCAGGCGGATGGCGATGCTGCCGGAAGGCTGCGAACTCATTGGGAACACGCAAACCGGCGCGCCGGGCTTCCACGTGGACAACATCTATGTGTTCCCGGGGATACCCGGACTGCTCCACGAGATGTTTGAGCAGGTGGCGGAGAATTTCCGCGGCAGTGTCTTCCACAAGGACTCGATTGAAGTCAGTGTCGGCGAGAGCCGCTTCGCTGACGTGCTCGAAGAAGCTCAGAAAAAGTGGCCCGACGTCTCCATCGGCAGTTATCCGAAGCTGGACAACTGGGCATGGGTGGAAGTGCGGATCCGCAGCCGCGACCTGGAGAAGCTGAAGGAGTGTTGCTCCTGGCTTCGGCCCCGGCTCAAAGAAGTGGAGGAGAAAAACAAGCCTTCCCGGGAGGACTAGCGGGCTCACAATCTTTCGAACGGATAGGTGGCGAAGCACACTTCAGGTATAATGAAACAGTATGATTGAGGTTACCAGAGAAAGCGGGACGCCAATGTACCTCAACGCCGACCACATCGAGTACGTGGAGGCGACCCCGGACACGGTCATAATGATGGATTCCGGGAAGAGCTACAAGGTGAAGGAGGACGCGCTGACGGTGGTGGAGCGAATTGTCGCCTATCAACAGAGAGTGCGCTATGTCGCCACGGTCGATGTCGATCAGCGTGAGGCTACAGGGAAAGCTGCGCTGAACGCGGCTTCACGGGCATCGGGCGAGGAAGTGGAGACTACAAGCGAGATCGGGAACCTACCTGACTAGCGCGGTTTCTGCGCTTCTCCGTCCGCACGGCCTTTCTGTGCGGTTGCCAGGGCGAACTCTTCGCGCCTGAAAATGAGAATATTGAGTGCGATTTTGCCCGCAGCGGTTACAGGAAGCGCGATAAGGACTCCCAGAACGCCCAGAACCTGCGCGCCTATCATCATTGCGACGATTACCGTCATCGGGTGCAGGTCCATGTTCCGGCCCATGATGCGCGGGACTAAAACGTTGTTCTCCAGCAGGTGGAGGCCGCCGTACAGGATTACCACCCACAACAGCTTCGCCGGGGAGATGGCGAGAGCCAGGAGTGCCGCCGGGATGAATCCCAGTATCGGCCCGACCATCGGTATAAGCTCGGCGACGCCTGCAATCAATCCCAGCAGCAGTGCGTACTTGACCCCAAAGATGGTCAGGCCCACCGTTACCAGCACTGCCATGATGAATGAAAGCGTCAGTTGGGCGCGAACGTAATTGCCCAGCATGACGTTCATCTGCGATATGGTCGTCTCAATGCGCTCGTTGTAGGTCTGAGGGAAGAGCAGCTTGAATGAGTGCTTGAATTTCTCCGCGTCGACCAGGAAGTAGTAGCACATCAGAGGGATCAGCACGAGGCCGAGAATGAACGTAACGGAACCGCTGAGCGTGCGTGAGACGAAGAGGAACGATTGCTGCAGTGTCGCCGGGAGGTTCTGCCTTACGCTATCAAGCATCTGAACGAAAGCGTCTTTGAAGCCGAATTGTATTGTGCTCTCAGGGAAACTCTGCTGCAAAAGGCTGTTCAGGCGGTTCTCCAAAGCCGCGAGCGCACCCGGTACTTCTCTGGCAAGTTGGGCCGTTTCGCGGTAGAGAACGGGCATTATCAGTGCAATAAGGCCGGCGATTGCGATGAGAAGCCCCAGGAAAACGATGGCCACAGCCAGACCCCGCGGAACGCGGTGTTGCCTTAGCCAGCGGAGGGGAGCATACATCAAGTACGCCAGCAGAACTGCTATGATAAGGTAGAGGAATATCCCCCGGACGAGGTAGAGAAACGCAAGTGCCAGTAGCACTCCAAGAACAAAAAGCGTCTTGCGAATGAAATCCTTCATATTCCGGTCACTTAGACCTGTCTGATTCTACCAGACATAGATAACAGATGCGCGGTCGCGGGGGGAAGTTCCAGGTTTCCGGCCGCAGCATAGCTGTTTTCTCCACACGCTGTAGTCCCCTTCTCAACAACTTAGTAAAGCATAGCAATTTGAGGTGGACGATTTCTACGGATGATTAAGCTTCGCAGGTGCGCTCGGGCGGCATTGTGTGGACAGTGTTTAACCACCATACACGCTGAGCCTGAAGAGCTGCACGGGAGCGTTTCCTATATAATGGTCGCACTGTGAAACGCAAGGCCAACTGGAAGGTTTTCGCTGTTTGTTTCGTTGCTGGATTGGTGCTTGCCGGGATGCCCGTGCAGGCGCAGGTGATGCCTGTGCCGCGAAGCACGGAGCCCGGCTTCGCCGCTATCGCCCAGGCCCAACTAGAGACGATCCATTACATGGCGCACGTCTTTCTCGCGCGCAATGGTGTCTACCCCGAGTCTCTGCAGGAGTTGCGGGACAGCCCGTACTGGGTTGTGGACATCCTCAACCAGTACACCGGCTTGCCGATCCAGCAGATTCCGTTCATCCCGCGCGACGAGGATTTCGCCGTTGCCGGGGCGCTGCCTGAAGGTGGCGTTTTCGGTGCTGTCGAAGAGGAGTCGCCCGAGCCGCGCACCGGGCAGGTCATTGTTAACGAGGATGGCACACGCCGCGTAGCCATGGCCGGTACGAGAATCGAGCCCGGTCGCGTGATGTTCCCGTCACCCGGCGATATCCTGTACTACGGGGATATGGACAGCCTTCAGCTTGTCATGTACGACGACGCGGGAGCCTGGCAGGAGTTGTGGGTCGAGCTGCCGTTCAACTACCGCGCGGCGAATCTTCGCGTTGTCAAATCGATGCGACCACGCTCTGATTTCCTCGTTGCCGAGATGGCGACACACCTCGAATTGCTGCTCCCCGGGATGTACAACCGCTACCTGTTCCTAACCGACCAGCCAACGCTGCCTCCGGATGAGCTTGAGGAGAAGCTGACCTGGCACTTCGAGGAGATTGCGGAAGAGCTGTCACTGCAATACGTGAATCCGGTGAAGCGGCGCCCGTTCATGCGCGCAGACTACTACTCGCCCGGCGACATGGCGGTGACCGGGTGGCTGGATGAGGATGGACGGTTCTATTTCCTGGACGGCAGACGCGCCAGGAGTCTCTTGGAGCTGACGGATGAGGACGTTCTTCGGGAGCACTCCAGCGCCATTAAAAGGCGTGACAAGCTCGTTGCCCGGCACGCCGACGATGTTCCGGCGCAAAGCGATTGATGCGAGCGCCCTAAGATATTGCACGCACGCCCTCGGTAGACTAAAGAGTACCGGCATTTCAACAAGGAGTTTCCAACTTCATGGCCGACGACGCAAAGAAACAAGAAATCCTGAATGCACTTAAAGCAATCATCGATCCCGATCTGGGCAAAGACCTTGTCACGCTCGGTTTTGTGAAGAACATCGAGATATCGGGCGGAGGCGTAAAACTCACACTTAAACTCACAACTCCCGCCTGCCCGATGAAGGAAGAGTTTAAAACCCAGGCGGAGGAAATAATCGGCAAACTGGAATGGGTGGATAATGTCGAGATCAAGCTTACTTCCGAAGTCACGTCGCGTCCCCAGCAGCAACAGCAGATTTCGCTGCCCGGCGTGAAGAACGTGGTAGCGGTTGCCAGCGGCAAGGGTGGGGTCGGCAAGAGCACGATTGCGGCGAACCTCGCCCTCGCGCTATCAAAAGAAGGCGCGAAAGCCGGCCTGCTCGACGCAGACGTCTACGGGCCGAGCCTTCCCATATTGCTGGGCGTGCGCGAGATGCCGCAGGTTACCGACCAGAAAAAGCTCATACCAGTAGACCGGTACGGAATCAAGCTCATGTCGCTTGGCTTCCTGGTTGACGCTGACCAGGCAGTAATCTGGCGCGGGCCGATGGTCCACTCGTTGGTCCAACAGTTTCTGCGCGACGTTGACTGGGGGGAGCTGGACTACCTCATAGTAGACCTGCCGCCGGGAACCGGTGACGCCCAGCTCACGCTGACCCAGAGCATCCCGCTTGCGGGCGCGGTGGTCGTAACCACACCGCAGGCTATGGCGAGTTCCATTGCGGGCAAGGCCGTGAGCCTTTTCCGGAAGATGAACGTGCACATGCTCGGTGCCATCGAGAATATGGGATACTTTATCTGCGACGAGTGCGGCAAGGAGCACGAGATATTCGACCGCGGCGGCGGCGAGCGCATGGCCAAGCGCCTAAAGATTCCCTTCCTTGGCACTATCCCGCTGGATCCCCGGATGCGGAGCGCGGACGATGCAGGGATGCCGGTCGTGGAATCGCAGCCCGACAGCAAGGTCGCGCAGGTATTCCGTGAAATCGCGGGTAAGCTTGCCCAGCAGATCGCGATTGCCAACGCCGAACTGAAGGGGTCTTAGTAGCCTTCAATACTGTACTGCCGGCGCGCCATTAGTTAGGATGCTTCGTTGCACATCCGTTTACGACGACCGGCGCACTCCAGTGCTCACAACTGACCTTCCTTCGTGATAGAATCGAGGTTGTCGGGGTGTGGCGCAGTCCGGTTAGCGCGCCTGCTTTGGGAGCAGGAGGTCGTGGGTTCGAATCCCGCCACCCCGACTGCTCCTCGCTGCACGTCCAGTTGCGAAGATTGTGTATTCGCTCCGTCGACGGTAGCCTTTGCGGTGGCAAATCGTAAGCATCTCACCCATGCACGTGCCTGATTCCCCCGTGCTATAATCGGATGGTAGCAAAACGCCGGATTCCGGCAGGGAGGTGGGCAGATGGAAGACGTGTTCTCGCTTTTTGTGCCGCACCCACCCATAATCGTTGAGAAGATCGGCGGGTCGCACATCCACGAGGTTAAAAGTACGCGCGAGTCCTTGTTCCGCCTTGCGCGCGAGTTGTCCGCAGAGCCGCCGGACACGCTTGTGATCAGTTCACCGCACACGAGCGGCAGTCCCGGCTACATCGGCGTGCTCACGGAACCGCACCTTTCGGGCAGCTTCGGCGAGTTCGGCTATCACTCCCTCACGTACGCGTACGAAAACGACAACGAGCTCGTTGATGAAATCTTGCAGTCTGCGGACTCCGCAAGCACAGTCGAGCCGCTCGCACAGTCTAGGCTGGACCACGGTGTTCTGGTGTTCATGGACTTCCTGGCGCGGGAAGGCTGCCGTCCGAAACTGGTTGTGGTCTCGGCGATCTGGGGCGAGCGAAACGCCTTTTGGGAGTTCGGGAAGAAGCTGGGAGGTATACTGCGGGGCCGGGAAGGGCGCTATGTATATGTCGCCAGCGGCGACCTGTCGCACTGCACGAAGGACGGCCCCGGCAGGAGCTTCCACAAGGAAGGCCCTGAATTCGACCGTAAGGTCGTGGAAGCGGTTCGCGAGAATAATCCGCAGCTTCTGATGGAGCTGGATGAGGACTTCATCCACCGCGCCCAGCAGTGCGGGCTGTTCTCGTTCCTCATAGGGTTTGGCGTAATGGACGGGGTACCCGCGAAGGGCGAGGTGTACTCCTACGAAGACACGTTTGGCGTGGGGTACCTGGTGGGCGCGATCAGGCCCGCATAATGAAATGGAAGACAAGCAGCACAACTGGTATATGTCAGAGGATTTCCATCCGTTCGTCAAGCTGGCGTTTGCCTCAATGTATAGCTACATCGTGGACGGCAAGAAGCTCAGCGTGCAGGCTCTGCCTTCGGAAGTGGACGCAGCGCTGTCGGAGGTGAGAGACGAACTGAACCAACCGTCGGCATGCTTCGTATCGCTGAAGATTGCTGGACAGCTACGGGGCTGCATCGGCACGATCGAGCCCACGATGAAGAACCTTGAGGAGGAAATTGTAGAAAACGCAATCAGCGCGTCCACGCGCGATCCGCGATTCCCGCCGGTGGACACGGACGAACTGCCACGGCTGAGCGTCAGCGTTGACGTGCTCTCCGCGCCCAAGCCGGCCACCGAAGCGGAACTCGACCCCAAGAAGTACGGGCTCATCATAGAGCAGGGCTACCGGCGCGGCCTGCTGCTGCCGGACCTGGAGGGCGTGGACGACGTGGCTACGCAAAAGCGCATCGTTGCCCAGAAAGGCGGAATAGACCTCAGGCAGCCGCACGACCTCTACACCTTCACCGTCGACCGCTACCACTGATCTTTGCGCTCTAGCGGCGCTGACCGAACCGGAAGTAGTTGGCGCACGCGCCCTCGCTGGAGACCATACACGCGCCGACAGGCTCTTCCGGCGTGCACCGCGTTCCGAACAGCCCGCACTCCGGCGGCTTGATCAGTCCCAGAAGCACCTCCCCGCATCGGCACTCGCCGAATCCCGACTCGTCCTCAATGATGCGCTCCAGCCCGAACCGTACGTGAGCGTCGAAGGTTTCAAAGCGCTTGCGCAGCACGTGTCCGGACAGGGGTATCGCGCCGATGCCGCGCCAGTGCGCGTCCGCGGGCACGAAGACCTCATCTATCATTTCACGGGCGTGCTGGTTGCCAGCGGGACGGACTGCCGCTTTGTAGGCGTTGACGATATGCGGCTCGCCTTTCTCGCGCATTGCCAGTAGGTAATAAAGCGCGACGATGATATCCAGCGCCTCGAAACCGGCAATTACTCCGGGAAGCCCGTGGTCGCGCGCAAGGAACTCGTACGGCTCTTCGCCGATTATCGTCGAGACGTGTCCCGGCAGCACAAAGCCGTCCAGCTTCAGCCGTGGGTCCTTCGCCAGCACTTCCAGCACCGGTGCGACGAGCTTGTGGCTGACATACGCCGTGAAATTCGAGAGATACCGCCGCTCGGCTTCCAGCAGCGTGTGAGCCAGGCCCGGCTGCGTGGTTTCAAAGCCGATGCCGAAGAACACAATCTCGCGTTCGGGATGCTGCTGCGCCAGGGCGATATTCTCATTGGCCGAGAGCACTATCCTTACATCCGCGCCTCTCGCGCGCGCATCAGTAAGCGACGTTTCGTGCCCTTTGCTCCGCAGCAGGTCGCCATAGGTCGTGACGGTGATTCGCTCAAGTTCGCGCAGCGCAAGTTGCGCCACGTCGTCAATCTCCGCAGCAGCGGTTACGCAAACGGGGCAGCCAGGGCCGGAGACAAGTTCGGCCTTTCGCTCGGCCAGAAGCGTGTTGCGAATGCCCGCGCGGAAGATGGCGACGGTGTGGGTCCCGCAGACTTCCATGAACTTCGCGGGCCGCAGGGGCAGGGCGCGTATCCGCTCGATTACGGTCGCAGCGTCGGGATGCTTGCTCTGAGCTTCGCTCATTTCGCCTCGTCGAGTGATTCCTGGAATTCGCTGAACTCGCGAAGAAGCTCCAGCGTTTCCTGCGCTTCCTCCTGCGGAAGAAGCTGAATCGCGTATCCCGCGTGCACCAGCACGTAATCGCCGAGCGCGGCACCGGGCACCAGGGCGACATTGGCCTTGACTGTCACGCCGCCAACGCGCACCTTCGCCCATTCGCCCTCAAGCTCTTCAATCACGCCCGGTATAGCCAGACACATGGCAGACGATTATACCTGCTTACCGTGCTGAAGGTCGCGAATGTCAGGCGCGTCGCAGACTCTACTGCGGTTGCAGCCGAATACCTGATAGAATTATGCTGTGGGCAAGGGCGCAGGCAAGCCGGAAACCGCACCCGTCTGGGTGGTAATGACTGTGGCGATTCTCGTCGTCCTGGCAGTATCCGCGTTCCTCCTGCCACCGTTTGTGTCCGAGTACCTGAAAGTAGCGGAGATGAGAAGCCGCTACGCGGAGGACAGTGAAGCGGAGCCGGGGCCCGAAAGCGAGTTCTTTACGGCGCGTCAGGGAGGGCAGGGCGCCGTGCGGGATCTTCCGCCGGATATCGGTAAGCGGACGCCAATACCGATCTCGGTTAGTCAGGGCTTCCCTTTTGCGGCCGTGTTCGCCTACTCAGTGGCGGGCGAGCTTCCGTTCAGGACCGATGAAGTCAACCAGTCCTACGTTAACTTCAATCTGGGTCTCAGCGTTGCTGGTGAGACCGACTACCTGCTGTTGTTTCTCGTTGAAACGAGTTTCGCCGCCTACTACGAGCAGGGCTTCCCGAATGTTACGGCGCTTCTCGCAGAGACAAGAACGGAAGAGGTTCTCGGCATCATCGAACGTGTGGATGGGGAGTTCGCAGTCTTCAATCTGCCGGAGGATGTTGGCGGCGAACTCGAGCGGCTCAGACAGCCGTAGGCTGTGCTAGAATGAGTGTATGAAGCGGCTCTGCGTCACGGCTGCATTGGCTTCGCTCCTTTTTTGCGCTGCATCCTGCATGTCCGGCAGCACAAGCCCTTACGCCCCGTACCAATCCGGCGATAGCTCCGTCCAGGTGGAAGCGGTGCTGCGCGCCGTCGCCGATATGGCGGGAGCGATTACGGACGAGGATATCAACGCGCTGCGTGACGTCTTCTCCGATATCTATACGCTCGATGGCAACGTGGCGCTGCGCTTTTTCACAACGGCCACTACGGCGGACAATCCAACTGCCACTACGAACGCGGTCGGCTTCTTCGACAGCTTCTTCCAGCAAAACGAAAATGTCTACTGTCAGCTCACGGTCACCAATATCAGCATTCTGGGCACGGTGGCCACGCTCAATGTGGACTTCGGGTTATCCGCGCTCTACATAATCGACCTGCCGCCGATGACTTACCAGTCCGAGGGCTCCGACCTGATGGTGTTCGTCCTGGAGGACGATCGCTGGAAGCTGACGTCCTGGCAAATAGGCTCAGACACGGAGGATGTCGAGTCGGTGGAACAGGAACGCGTGCTGGAGCAGCTTGCGGCGCTGACGCAGGCGTTCGCCGACGAGGATATTGATGCGGCCGCGGACATCGCCGAGCCGGGCATGTTCCTGGACCGCGAAGTACAGCTTCGCTTCCGCACGATGCAGACTCTGGGCGACGACCCCCAGCCGTCCAGCGACTTCCGCGAGTTCTTCAGCACGGTGTTCGTGGAGAATCAGAGCATTGAAGCGGTCTTTGACGCGACCTCGGTCATCGTTTTGGGCACGCAGGCGTTCGTAAACCTGAATTTCTCGCTCTCGGCGGTGTACGCCGGGGTAGTTCCGCCGGAGTCCTACGTCGCCGGCGGAGCTGATGAGATGACGTTCGATCTGGTTAGTGGCCAATGGCGGCTGGCGCTGTGGCGCGAGAAGTCCGAGCCTCAGCCGGGGCCTACTGCGGAGGCGCTGCGCGCGACTGTTGCCGCATTTGCCCAGGCGATTAGCAGTGAGGACTTGAGCACCATTCAGGGCATCGCTTCAGGACTGTTCTCGGTGGACGAGACAGTGGCGTTGCGCTTCATGACCGAGAATACACTGGCTGACCCGCCCACGCCGCCGGCTGGTGTGGGGGCATTCTTCGGCGAGGTTTTCGCGCAGAACCAGAACATTGCGGCGGGCATTGATATCCACACGATAGACCTTGACGGCGCGGCTGCCTATTGTGAAGTCGGATTCAGCCTGTCGGCAACCTACATACTGGAAGCCCCACCTATAAATTACAGCTTCCCCGAGCAGGACACTGCGGTAGTGGACGCTATGGTCTGGGGTTTCGATGGCTCTAGCTGGCAGCTCGTCAGCTGGCGCCCGAAAGAGGTGCCGCCGCCGGAGCCACCGCCGAGTCCCACGGAGGAGTTGCTGAGCGCGACTATTACTGCTCTTGCGCTGGCAATCAGCAGCGAGGATCTGAGCACCATGCAGGGCATCGCTTCTGAGCTGTTCTCGGTGGATGAGACCGTGGCAATGCGCTTTATGACCGAGAATACGCTCGCTGATCCACCGTCGCCGCCGACGGATGTCAGCGCATTCTTCGGCGAAGTCTTCGCGCAGAACCAGAACATAGCTGTGGGAATGGATGTTGACACGCTGAACATCAATGGCACGGTTGCGGATTGCGAAGTCGCGTTTGCCCTAAGCGCAACTTACATACTCAAAGTTCCGCCGGAAAACTACGAAGCTGCGGCAACGGACATTACGGTATGGGAGTTTGACGGCGCGAACTGGCGCTTGGTAACCTGGCAGGAAGCTGAGGAATAGCCGGAAGAATAGGGCGGGTTAAGTATGCATTCGCACATTGATCCTGTGAGGAGTAAGTTGCGCTGCCGGACGGCTGTGGTGCAAGCATCCTTAATAAACGCAGCGTTTGAAGATAGCGGCGACTACAATAAGGCACAGGATTACGCCCACCCAGATACTCACCAGGTTTTCCCGGCGCGCCTGCGGGTCGTAGCTTCCCTCACCGCGCGCAAGCGCCTTGAAGGAGTTGTAAAGGAGTCCTAGAGCGAGCAGGAGAACGACCAGATAAACCACGGCCATGAGTATTTGTCTGTAGATCATCGCTCACATCCGTCGCACGCCTTGGGGCCAGTGCGCTCACGATGATTGTATCATCGCGCGCGGCCTATGAGCATCTCGCTCGCACAGATGCTCGGAACTAAGCCTTGCGTGAACTCGTGCAGTGCTGGCCTGCGATTCCAGTGTGGGTAAATGCGGACGCGGCCGGACAAGACCGGCCACGCCCTGTTCGCAGGCTGTGATATGCAGCTCAGGTTTTCATGCGCGAGCGGCTAGTCGTGTTCGCACGGTATTCCATTCATGCCATCAGGTCCGTTCGGGACGCCTGTGCCAACACCTCCAGCGCCGCCGGAGCCTGGCGGGTTGCCGTTACCACCCATTCCGCCCCAGCCACCGGTGCCATCGGTATTGCCGTTGGCTCCGCCCGGGCTGCCAGGGCTGCCAGCCGTTCCAGTGGCAGTGCCACCTTCGCCGCCATCACCAGCTTCAATATGAGGATTAGCCCCACCGGGGCAGCTAGTGCCATTTCCGCCTCATCCGCCCTTTACCCAAAGCACGTCACCGCCTTTGCCGCCGAATTCGTTCGCGGCTCCCGGGTGGGGAATGGCCGCGTTGCCGCCACCGCCACCTGTCGCTTTGCCCTTGCCGCCTTTAGCGCCGTCCCCGGCCGGCTTATCGCAGTGTCCGCCATCTCCAGCGACTGCGGTAACATCGCCACCGTCGCCGCCATTGGCGGTTGCTGTACCGTCAGTGCCACCAGAACCGCCCGCACTCCCGCGGAAAGCAAAGGCAAATCCGCCCTTCCCGCCAGTGGCTGTAGCATCCAGGCCGGGAAGCTGATTGACCAAGGCGACCGGCGGGTCGGGATTAGCAGTAGCATTGCCGCCTCTGCCTCCTGTCGCGGTGCCACTGCCACCATCACCATCTCTTCTTTCTCCCGGGATACCTCCTGTACCTCCTGGGCGACCGTACGCCACCGCGGCTCCGCCAGCACCACCTTCCGCGATTGTAGGACCCGGGATATCAGCAATAGCATTACCGCCCGCGCCGGCGGTAGCGGTGGCAGTACCACCATCGCCAGCTTCGAATGCATCCCCGGTAAAAGCTCCGATGCCTCCAGTCGCCCCGGAAAGGCGGGAATTGCCGCCCTTTCCGGATTTGGCATCCGCTTTACCGCCATCTCCGCCGGTCGCATTTGTCGCACAGTTAAGGGCGTGGCCGCCACCTCCGCTGGTCGCGGTAGCATCGCCGCCCTGGCCACCTCGTCCGCCATCAACTGTCACATTGATGAGACCATTAACGGTTCCTCTCAAAATGGCTAGTTTAGAGGCATTACCTCCTCTTCCCCCATACGCTGTAGCCGCGCCACCATTCTGTCCACGGGGGCAATCGTTATTGCCAATGGCACAGGTTGCGGTTCCATTACCTCCGTTCCCGCCACTTCCGGGATTCAGAGTAACGGGGCCCTGGAAGTCAAGTTCCACCGTAGCGGCAATCCTGAGACGGCTTGCGGCATTTCCGCCGCTTCCGCCTCTGGCGTGTGCACTTCCTCCCGCAGCCGCGGCATCGTTCCCGGCCTCGCCAGCGCCGCCATCCCCACTAGAGAAAGTACCGCCCCTAATAATCAGCGTTCCTCTAACAGAAACGTCTAGGCTGCCACCTTGCCTGCCATAACGACCCGAGCCGCTCGCTCCTGGGACAGCTCCCACACCGTTGCCGCCGTGCATCGCTCGGACGTCTCCACCGTTGAAAACGATAGTGCCGCTGCCCCAGAGTCGGCCTCGTTTACCGGGGCGGTTGTCTGGAGCCCGCCTTACCGGGTTAGTGAAGTTGAAAGTACCGTCGGGATTCGGAGGAATAACGGCTGAAGTGGAGAGTGACGAAGGAGCTGAAGCCACGAAAACGTATACCGAAGCCGTGGCGGTGGACTCATTGGTGTCCGTGTCGGTCACCGTAAGCGCCACGTCGTAGCGTCCGCCAGTAGTGAAAGCGTGGGACGGATTGGGTTCGCTGGACGACCCCATATCTCCGAAATCCCAGTTATAGGTAAGCTCCTCCCCCTGTGCGTCCACAGCATCCGAGCTAAAGAAGACCTCCTCGCTAACCTCCGCCACGATGACCGGCGGTTCTATCCAAATCCCCGGGGACTCCGGGATGTTCTCTTCTCCGTCGTCTGTTACGATGCGCAGCGTCGCCAGTGAAAATTCTCCATCGTCGTCAGTCACCATTAGAATTACGTCATAGGTGCCCCAAGCCGTGTAGGTGTGCACTGGGTACTTCTCGGTCGAAGATGCGCCATCGCCAAAATCCCACTCGTAGGTGACAGGTCCTCCGTCCGGGTCGGCGCCTTCGCCATAGAACTGGATTTCCGCCGAAGAGCCGTCAAACAGAGAGTCGTGGATAATGTCTGCCGTAGCCGCGCCCACAGGTGGTAGCTGAGTTGCGGAACGCTCGTGAGGTAACACGTCAAACTCCCATCCCTCGACGCTCGGATCGTTTGTGATGTCGATGTTACCGGAAGAATCCAAAGTTGCCGCAGTATCCTCAGTGCCAATATTAATAACGCCACCGTCGGTTTGAATGATCAGGTCACCGGGCTCCTCCGGGTCGCTATCAGTACTGTTGTCCACCGTTCCGGTGATCGTTATGTCTCCTTGTCCCTGGATGTTAATCTCATAGCCATCGCTGGTAAGTGTGCCCTCAACGTTGATATCCCCACTCACTTCGAAGGTCGCATCTCCAAGAACGGTAACGGTCACACCTGGAGGGATATCTATGGATGTGAAGGCGTAAGTGCCCCCGTCCAGGTTAACATCTGAAGTGGGGTGAAACTCGCCAATCACCCTGGAGGGCTCACCCTCGACCGAAGAGGAATCGTACGGTACCACGCGATGATAGACATGCGACAGCGCTCCGAGGTCAAAGCTGAACTGTAGGCGTTCCTCGCCCGTAGCATCAGCAAACGCCACTGTGTCAATTGGGGTGAATTCTGCTCCTAGCTCGACCACTCCCTGAACGGAGTAGCCTGCAAGTTCGCTGTTGAAGTTTACCGCAAGCGGTGTGATGTCGCTGATGCCGATGGCACCGTTGCTGTCGCCATCGATCCATTCGTTCGCCGGCACAGCAGTCTGGTTATAGCAAATGGCGATTGGCGTGATGTCCTCAATGCCCACGGTTCCATCTTGGCCGTAGTCGCCAACATTGGTGTACGACCACGTGAGGGTGTACGTCCCATCGCCGTCATCGATGAGTTCGAGATCGTCCACCCGGTTAGCTTCGCCGGTAGGCGGCTTGGAGACGATCTTGCTGACGCCTCTGGCCATAAGCTGCTCGGCCAGCGCCTTCTTGAGTGTGTCGAATAGCGCCGGATCGACTTCGGACGGCGCCTGGAGCACGTCCAGCTCCGCCAGCGCTTCGTCCAGCGACTGCTCAACCAGCACCCCGGGCGCAGGTCGCTCCGTAGTAGTGCTGCCGATCGTCGGTAGCGTAGTCTTACGGCTCTTCTTCCCGCCGCACGTCGCCAGCAGTGCGACCAGTAGCACGAGCGTAAGGGTGAATAAGGCGATGGGAATCCAGTGTAGATGCCTGATTCTCATTTGCAGTTACCCCTCATTACCAGGTTAAGTTCAGGTGAGCCTTTTCTGGCTCGATTAGCTTATACGCTAACGCGCCATCACTTCTTGTGAGCGCGGTTGGCTAGCATCTTATACAGCGCCGCGCGAAGTGTCAAGGAATCCCTTAAGGGATATCCCTACGTGCGGAGTAAGGAGTGGAAGGCCGCGCAGCAGCTATCATCGAAGCCACACCTGTTATTTGACACCTAAACCAGGCGTGCGAATCCGCCCGCCGAAGCGAGCATGCGCACGTGTGCGCGTAAATAGATACGTTACGAAGGTGATTGCAGAAATATCAAGCAGATAGAGTGGTCAAGACCTCGGCCTATTAGTACGGGTCAGCTGTGGCGTTGCCGCCTCTACACCTCCCGCCTATCATCCGGTAGTCTTCCGGAGGCCTTACTCCCCCGAAGGGGATGGGGAAACTAATCTTGGGAAGGGCTTCGTACTTAGATGCTTTCAGCACTTATCCACACCCAGCATAGCTACCCTGCGATGGCGCTGGCGCGCCAACAGGTACACAAGAGGCTGGTCCACCCCGGTCCTCTCGTACTAGGGGCAGCATCCCTCAATTTCCCTACGCCCACAGTGGATAGAGACCGAACTGTCTCACGACGTTCTGAACCCAGCTCGCGTACCGCTTTAATGGGCGAACAGCCCAACCCTTGGGACCTTCTCCAGCCCCAGGATGCGACGAGCCGACATCGAGGTGCCGAGCGAGATCGTCGATGTGGACTCTTGGATCTCACCAGCCTGTTATCCCCGGGGTAACTTTTATCCGTTGAGCTTCGGCCCTACCAAAAGGAACCGTCGGGTCACTAAGACCTGCTTTCGCAACTGATCGACTTGTAGGTCTCACAGTAAGGCTCCCTTATGCCTTTACACTCAATGCGCGATTTCCATACGCGCTGAGGGAACCTTTGTGCGCCTCCGTTACTCTTTAGGAGGCGACCGCCCCAGTCAAACTACCCACCAGGCCCTGTCCAATGGCCGGATTCACGGCACAGAGTTAGGTCTCCGACTCATCTAGGGTGGTATCTCAAGGTTGGCTCCATCACGCCTGACGGCGTGACTTCAAAGCCTCCCACCTATCCTGCACAAGACGAACCAAAGACCAAGACCAAGCTATAGTAAAGCTCCACGGGGTCTTTTCGTCCTACTGCGGGTAGCCGGCATCTTCACCGGCTTTGCAACTTCGCCGAGCCCACCGCCGAGACAGCGCCCGGATCGTTACGCGATTCGTGCGGGTCGGAACTTACCCGACAAGGAATTTCGCTACCTTAGGACCGTTATAGTTACGGCCGCCGTTTACTGGGGCTTCGGTTGAGAGCTTCGTCACGCCGAAGCGTGACTAACCCCCTTCCTTAACCTTCCAGCACCGGGCACGCGTCAGACCCTATACGTCAGCTTACGCTTTGGCAGAGTCCTGTGTTTTTGGTAAACAGTCGCCCAGGCCTTTTCACTGTGGCCACCTCGGGCTTGGGGAGCAAGTCCTTACACCCTAATGTGGCGACCCTTGTCCCGAAGTTACGGGTCGAGTTTGCCTAGTTCCTTAGCGGTGGTTAGCTCGCGCGCCTGAGGATTCTCTCCTCACCTACCTGTGTCGGTTTGCGGTACGGTCACCTGCAATCTCACCGGACGGCTTTTCTCGTCCCCTGGGATCAACTGCTCCCCGGAAATAAATCCAGGTCGCCGGTTCCCTTCAGGGCGCCTCTACGGGCACCCCTATGTCCCGGATAGGCACTTCCATCAGCCTTCCAGCCTACCCAAAGGCGTCCCCGCCGGATCAACGATTGCAAGTGGTGCAGGAATATTAACCTGCTAGCCATCACCTACGCCTTTCGGCCTCGGCTTAGGACCGACTAACCCTGGGAGGACGAGCCTGGCCCAGGAAACCTTAGGTTTTCGGCGGACGGGATTCTCACCCGTCTTGTCGCTACTCATGCCAGCATTCTCACTTCCGCAGGCCGGCACCGCTCGTTACCGTACGGCTTGTATCTCCTGCGGAACGCTCCCCTACCATACACCGTTAAAACGGCGTATCCAAGGCTTCGGTTCCAGGCTTAGCCCCGTTGAATTTTCGGCGCAGGGTCTCTTGACCAGTGAGCTGTTACGCTTTCTTTCAAGGATGGCTGCTTCTAAGCCAACCTCCTGGTTGTCCGAGAGGCCCCACCTCCTTTCCCACTTAGCCTGGATTGGGGACCTTAGCCGTTGGTCTGGGCTGTTTCCCTTTCGAGCGTGGAGCTTATCCCCCACGTTCTCACTCCCGAGATAAGGTGGCGCGGTATTCACGGTTTAGTTGACTTTGGTAAGTTGTTACACCCCCTAGGCCATCCAGAGCCTTACCCCCGCGCTCCATTTCCTCGAGGCTTCCCTTAAAGGAATTTCGGGGAGAACCAGATATTGCCAGGTTCGTTTGGCTTTTCACCGCTACCCACAGGTCATCCGAGCACTTTTCAACGTACACCGGTTCGGGCCTCCACGAGGCTTTACCCACGCTTCACCCTGCCCATGGGTAGATCACCTGGATTCGGGTCTGCCTCCAGCAACTCAGTCGCCCTGTTAGGACTCGGTTTCCCTGCGGCTCCGGGTATTACCCCTTAACCTTGCTGCTGAAGACAACTCGCTGGCTCATTATACAAGAGGCACGCAGTCAGGCATTTCCGCCCGAAGGCGGACATAGCCCTCCTACAGTTTGTAGGCGCATGGTTTCAGGTACTATTTCACTCCCCTCCCGGGGTACTTTTCACCTTTCCCTCACGGTACTTGTTCACTATCGGTCGTCGGAGAGTATTTAGCCTTGGGGGTTGGCCCCCCCATCTTCCCACAGGATTTCACGTGTCCCGTGGTACTCGGGAAACTCGGCGGAAGTCCGTAACCTTTTACGTACGGGGCTGTCACCCTCTTTGGCGCGCCTTTCCAGACGCTTTTGCTAGGTTGCGGATTGATTAACTTCCTTCCCGCTCCACAGGCGGGATAGCCGTCTCCAAAACCCCGCGTCAGCAACGGCTGTGGCCTTACACTGACACGGTTTGGGCTGATCCCCGTTCGCTCGCCACTACTAGGGGAATCGAGGTTTCTTTCTCCTGTCCAGCTACTAAGATGTTTCATTTCGCTGGCTTCCCTCCCGCAGGCTATGGATTCACCTGCGGGTGACCTGCGATGAAGCAGGCCGGGTTGCCCCATTCGGAAATCCCCGGATCAAAGGTTGTCGCACCTCCCCGAGGCTTATCGCAGCTAACCACGTCCTTCATCGGCTTCCGACGCCAAGGCATCCACCGTGCGCCCTTAGTATCTTGACCACTCTACCTTGAGCTTGCGGAATTAGAAGAAGACACCTTTAGAAGTGGTGGCTCTCGAAAACCGTTTGATCAAGGCAGAGCAAAATGCTAAGGCAAGTTGCAATCTACCCAATCATGGTTTTCAATGTACCCAGGGACAAGGTTGTGCCGGAGTTCCGACTCAAGCCTTCTCCCTCAAGTCTGCCACCAGAAGTGCGCAGTTGATCATATTGCATGTTGCTACCGCGGGCGTAGCTTATAAAAGTTACCACCAGGAGGCGCCAATGTCAATAGCTGCGGGTACATTTCGTTCAGAGCAGGGCAGGGGAGCGCTGTGGGCGCATAGGGCTTCTACCACCTCAAGCATGCGGCTGACAGGCGCTAGCTCGGCCCAACCAGCTTGGCCAGCGCAGCGGATAGCAAATTGGCCACGGGCAGTCGAAACCGCCAGCAGATGGGGCTTTTCTGTCCGCGAGGAGTTGAAGCATGTATACATGTGCGGTAACATTGCAGCGAAGGTGAGTAATCCAAGGGAGGATGTATCACATGTATAGACATCTATTGATGCTACTTTACAGCTTGGCATTTTCTTTGGGGATTGCGTTCTCCGCCAGCGCTACGCCGCTGACTGATGCTGTGGATGCCTACAACACGACAGTATCGGGCCTTCCGAGCCTTTGGAACTCCTTCCAAGATGACCAGAACGTAGCGTACGACGACTTCAAGTCCATGATTGACAGCCTGGCGTACTACGTTATAGAGGATGACATTGACGACGCACTCGCTTACTGGGACGACTATGTTGTTGCGCGAGACGACCTGGCACTCAGTTCCGTAATGCTTGACTACAGCTTCTTCACAGTTTTCGTGACCACGCTTGAGGACGCAGCCGAGAAACTCAATTTCGTGATTGTCCTAGACGAGCTAAGTGAAACCGAGGTTGCCTACGTTGATGGAAACCCCCACTTCTCGCTTCCTGCGACACCGTTTGTCTTCTGGAAAGACAAAGGGGAACGACCATTCGATGAGTTCATGGAGTTCGAGTTCCCTCATCTTTCGGTGGGCGACCCCGCTTCATACAGCTCGTACGAAAGTGAGAGCCTAGAGGACTTCATCGTATTCACCGGCGACATAAAGGACTGGATCGATCTCGGCGAGTGGTATAACAAGCATAAAGATGCTGGGACTGACATGAACGCCTCGCTCGCAGGCGACTACGATTTGCTCTGCCTCTACTGCGAGACCCGTGTTCAGATGTACGCTGACTTGTTGCACGAACTGGACTACACAGAAGACATGATCGAGAACTTCTGCACTTGGTATGGCCCGAATGGTGCGAACTGGTGCGGTGAGAGTAACATGTCAGACCAGAAGAAAGCCTTTGCAATGCGCGATGGTGCTATCGACAGAGTTCGAGTTTCCCAATCTCTTAGTCGACGAGCATGGATTGATATGAATCGCCTTAGAACGCCAACGTGGACTGCGCTTCCCGCAATGAGCGCCGGTAGCACAGCGGCCCACAGCTCGGAGAATCTGTTTTCTTTGCGCGCCGTTCCTCTTGCATCGGGGATATACTATTTCTGTCACATGGTTTCATACGAGAGTGGAACCCTTGCCGCCTTCTGCTCACCTACTCCCGGGTACAGCCACGGGAATTCCACAGTCGTTAGACTCGCGGTCGAAGATGACGTTCTTAAGCCTGTATTCTCTGCACCGAAGACGATTAAGTCCTTTCCCCAGCAGCTACTGGAGGACAACCGGGTGCTGACGAGACGCAGGGACTATGAGCGGGAGAAGTCCCCTGATTCCAGGTCCGACATCATACTCGAGCTTCTTGACACATCGTCGGGCGAAGTTGAGGACATTACGCCTGCCAACCTTGACGAGACGCCGAAATGGCCCTGGATAACTGGGCCGCCTTGCCTGTGGACGCAGAGATTCGGTCTGGCCTATTTCATCCCTGATCGGGAGAGCCGCGAGGTGCAGGTCTGGCAGGGGAAGGAATCTCTAGAAGACGTACAGCACACCCAGCCAATCCTCGCCCTGGGCCGTGGCTTCATCAACGGACGTTTTGTGCATGCAGTCGTCACGGACGCGGGAGAGCTACTGGCATACAACCATGAAATCGGCAGGATGACGGAGTCGATAAGGCACCGCGCCCTGGGCAGGGAAATCGCACGGGTAATCGGAAGTCCCCAGGAGAGACCGGTACGGTTCATCTTCGCGGAAGAGGTAGCGGTGTTCAAGTGGGATTCTTACGAAGTCTACGCTCTGGTGGCCGCTGACGGCTCCAGACAGGACCTGCAAAGGCACCATGCCCTCGATGAAAGACCTGACGGCACCAAACGAAGCGATGAGGAATCAGATGCCTTAGTAATCGACTCTAGCCCGTTGAGAAGCGAGGGGGAGCACCTGCCACCTCACGTGGTCAACGGTGGTTCTGTCCTGGTTCCGGTTAACGAGACGCACGTGGGCATCTTCGACACCTTTTATCAGCGGCTCATCGTGATTGGCCCACCGGAGGAGAAGAGCGACTGACTTGTCCGCGTATACAAAGTGCTCGTGGCCACAAGCAGCGGGTTTGAGCATAAGCCGTGCGAACACAACAGCGGCTAGGCACCGCCCTCTACTCTCTGCCCACCAGCTTCGCCAGCACCGCCGTCACCTGCATAGCCTATAATGCTAATGGAGGTAGATGATGACTGCGATTAGAGCACTCGTGCTGTTTGTGTGCGCTCTGGCGATTGCAGCCTGTTGTCCAGCGCAGAGCCAGGAGAATGTATTCTCTTTACGGGCTCTCCCCCTCGAAACGGATAACTACTACCTGGGTTGTACCTTATCCAGTGAAAGCGGAACCCTTTCCGGTCTTTACTCGCCTACTGGGATGCATGATGAGCAAGTGGTTCTTTGCAAGTACTTAATAGAAGACACGGCGTTAAGGCTGGTCTTCTCTACGCCAATGCCTCGAGTTCCGATCGGGCAACCTCGTCCTCATCTGGTGCTTGCGGATAACCGCGTTTTCTTGAAGGACTGGGTCAACTTGGACGCTGCATCTTCCGATTTCAGAAGCCACATCAGATATTCACTGCTGGACACGGAGACCGGAACATCGCAGGATGTCACGCCGACCAATCTCACACAAACCACACAATGGATGTACCTGACGGGCATCCTTTACTTATGGTCAGACCTGTATGGCGTGATTCTCTTCACTCCGAATAAGGAAACGCGCGAAGTGCACCTGTGGCAGGGGAAGGAAACGCTGCGAGAAGTTCAGAAGATACCTTCAGTTCTCGGTGTCGGACGGAGCTTCGTTGGTGGTCGTATC
Organism: Planctomycetales bacterium; assembly: GCA_030606285.1. Classification (GTDB taxonomy): domain Bacteria; phylum 4484-113; class 4484-113; order 4484-113; family 4484-113; genus JAGGTK01. The sequence goes on from JAUWGS010000001.1 coordinate 37,425, forward strand.
ACCACCGTGATTGTCACCGAGAAAGGAGACGCACTTGTGTATGACCACCATACCGGTAGGATTGAAGACTCGCCGCGGCACCAGGCCGTCGCAATCCGCATGGTTGAGATTGTGACGAAGCCCAAGAAGTGGCCGCTTTATTTCGTGATGGCAGAAGAAGTGGCAGCATTCAAGTGGGATTCTTACAAAGTCTACGCTCTCGTGGCCGCTGACGGCTCCAGACAAGACCTCGGGAGGACTGACAGTTTCGCTACAAAACCCGATGGCAGCAAGAGAAGCAGGGCAGAAGGGGATGCGTTATCGCTGTACCCGTCTAGGGCACACAAGGTTTTCAAGGAAGAAGGGAAAGGACTCCCCCCAGAGGTTGTCGATATTATGTCCATCCTGGTGCCAGTTGACGAGACGCATGTGGGTATCGTCGACACTTCCTATCAGCGGCTCATCGTGATTGGTCCACCGAAGGAGAAAAGCGACTGACTTGAAATCTACTCTTCTCGGCATCCACGAGGAAGAAGCCAATGAGGAACTTACGGTATACTGGAGCGACCAGCTTGGCACTACTTCTCCGTAATAGGTTTTGCCTGAAATCGGTGCAGCGCTCGTTGTTTGTGCTTCTGGCTGCTACGCTCACAGCTTTTGCAGCCGGATGTATGCAGAATAAAGGAAAGGCTAGCGCAGCGCCCCTGCAAATTCCGGCCAAGGAAGTGCCTCAGCTCGAGACGCTGTTTACCTTCTTGACTGTCGTCCCCTCCGCGCATGACAAGGGGACTCTAATTGCGAGCAAGGAGGACATGAACGACTCATCCATGAGTTACTACTGGTTTGAGCCCGGAAAACTACCCAGGGACACCGGCATGGACTTCGAGGACGGTTTGAACTTCGAGCCCACCAAGCTGGCGCCGCTCATAGTGCTTTCCGACGGTTCTATTATCTGGGGTCCTCTACCAACTGAGCTGAACAATCAAGCAGGGGTAACCCTCGCGCTTCAGGCGGGTCTTGATGCGGCTATTGATATGTCCTATTCCAGCAAGTTTCCGGGCCTGGACGAGATGGTGTTTGGCAAGAAGCACCGTAGCATAAGGCTTTATCCCGCCACAGACAATTGCTTCATTCTCCAAGTGAAGCGAGCGTGGCGTGGAAACGAATCCGACTACTTCCTGCTCGAACCGGGCCAGGCGCCTTCTAAGTTGCCGCTTCCCGATGCGGACGTTGTTTGCCACGGTTACGCTGACGACCTCTCGCTCGTGTTCTTCACTGAATCCGGCCAAGCGTTTCACCTGAACGCCGACCGTGCGGCGTTTGAGCCCGACAATTCTCTGCGGGCGTATGGGCGGGTGCCTGAAGCGAGCAACTGCGCAGTTGGCTCGGAGTACTTGTGGGTCAGGACGAAGGCTGGCGTTGAAGGCATTCCGCTGCACAAAGGTGTCCAGCGGGTGCTCTTGCCCATGCGAGACTTGCCGGAAAGCGAGGAAGAGCTTGTAAGTTCGATGGCTACGGACGAGAAATGGCAAGCGATGCATCAGCGTCGCAAGGACTGGGCGTCCGCACAGGGACCTGGAATAGTATCCATCAGAGGTTGTCTAGCAATCATTGGCGGTCGCGTATTCGTGGTCGATTCCTTTTTCCACCGCATACTGGAATTAGAGAGTCGGTAGGCAACTTCGCGCTGCGTGGCGTTTCACTAGCTCCGACCCACCAGCTTCGCCAGCGCAGTAGTTGAAAAAAGCGAAACCTTTCTCTTCTAACCTGCGTCTATAATGGTGTGAGGAGGAAGGAATTACTGAAAATTTTAAATCGGAGGTAACGGACAATGAAAAGAATCTTAGGCAGGTTCGTTTTCCTGCTTGCGATTTGCGGTCTGGCTCTCTTCGTCGGTGCAGCTAGAGAGGGAGGCTCGTCACTGGATGATTCCGCAAAGGGCGGCTTACACCAGGTGCAGCTTGGAGTGGAACGGTATTATGTCGATCACCGTGCCTACCCGCTGCTGCTCTCAGAGCTTGTCCCAGAGTACCTGCCCGCGATGCCAGACAATCCTTATCTCCCCGGCGAGCGGATGAAGCAGGTGAGCCCGGAGAATTTCCATCGCGGGGGCATTGTCTATCACCCCTTTTTGCTTGAAGGTGAGGTCATTGACCACTACTTCCTTGGTGTCTTCGGCGCCAAGAAGGATGGCGGGCTGGACCTGTTCCTGAGCGGCGACAGGATTTACTGGTTCGTGGACCACCGCTTCTTTCCCGAGCGCAAGCACGACGGCAAGCCGGAAGGTCTGATAATGCTGCTGGATAATCTGGATGCTGGCGCGGTCGCAAAGCTGGGGGAAAACCGCAAACTCATATATCAGTTGCCTGAAGAGATTGTCGCGAAGCTGGACGCAAGGGTGAAGGAGTTTGCACAGGCGTTACAGGCTCAGATTGAACTTTGCGGAGAGGACTGGGGATTCGGAGATGACCTCGACTATATCCTGGAATACGGGCGCTACGAAGAAGGGATCACCGAGCTTCCGGAGAATCCCTACTATCTTATCAGCGACTCCTCGGCGGGACCCAGGATGCAGGCTGCGAAGCTGGATAATGCGAAAGCCGGCGACCTAGTGTATTACACATTCTCGACCACTGGCACCGCCCTCGACCGTTACATCCTGTTGGTGAAAGGAGGGTGGTGGAGCGATAGCCTTGACCTGTTCCTGGGCCCGAGATACTGGGACAACCTCTACGCCACCTTTGAGCCGCCAGTTGAGCCTGACGGTCGCGGTGAAGGATTCATCATTGCCCTTGATAACTGGGATGATTCCACGCGCAAGCTCCTGCGCGAAAAGCCATGGCTGATCTACCACGATGCCGCGTGGCACGCATCTCAAGTCGATCGACGAGCAAAGGAAGCTGCCTTCCAGATGCAGCTAGGGGTGGAGCGGTATGCGGTGGACAACGAAGTCTATCCGTTGAACCTACAGACACTTGTGGATGAGAGCTACACTTATTGGCCGCTCAATCCTTTAGCTGAGCTCGACGCCTCTGCGCCCACGCGCGTTATTCAGGTAAAGCCCGGTGAATTCGTCCCCGGCGGCATCGTGTATTTCCCGTTTGAATTTCCCGGCTACGAGGGCAAGGGGCTATCCGCATACTACATCGGCATCTATGGTGCGGCTCCCGACGAAGGCAGCGATGTCGGCGCGATGACGCCGGATGGATGGCGCTTTTACTGGTATGACGAGAATCTACCGGCACCTATCGGATTCACCCAGGACAAGGATGGCGAGCTTGACGGGATCGTCGTTCTTCTTAGTTCAGGGCCCGCGCCTCCGTAGGAATGCCCAACTTGATAAGCTCTTCCTCCACGGTACGTGGGACGGTAAATAAGCACCATTCTCGCGGATTTGCCCGCCCCCGGCGAGAGACTGCCCCTGACATTGTATGTGATTCTATTTATAGGAGCGGTCATATATCAATTGGAGCGAGGCAGGGGAGCGGCGCGGACACGTGGGTTTTGGAACTCCAACTGGGCGCGGTCAGCGTTTCACTAGCTCCGACCCACCAGCTTCGCCAGCGCCGCTGAGAGTAGGTTGGCTTCCGGGGGTGCGGCTCGTGAGACCAGCAGCACCGGCGCGACGCCACCCACAACCAGCCCGAGCATGAACGTCTTCGTGTAGTAGAGCACCATCTTCACGGCGATATTGCAGGACTCCAGGTTCGGCACGACAACGATGTCGGCGTCGCCGGCAATCGGCGTGTCGATATCCTTCACCTTCGATGCTTCGGGGTCGAGCCCCAGGTCCACTCCGAACGGCCCGTCAATCACTGCGTCGGGCCATTCGCCGTCGCGATGTCGCTGTACTATCTTGCGCGCATCCGCGATTGCCGGTATGTCCTGGCCCGTGTCTTCCATGCCTGCTGCGAGGATGACTTTGGGTCTCTCGATGCCGAGCCGGTGGGCGACGACAACGGCGTTCTGCATGATCTTAATCTTCTCTTTGAGGCTCGGCAGGACGTTCATCCCGCCGTCCGTGACCTGCAGCAGCTTGCCTGCGCGCGGGTTCTCAATCACCGCCGTATGCGAGAGGAAGTAGCCGTGTCCCTTTATCTTCTCCTCGCCCGTGTGGAGAACGGCCTTTAGCAGCTCGTTGCTTTTTACATTGCCCTTCATAACGAAGGATGCTCCACCCGATAGGCACAGGCGCACCGCTTCGGCTGCAATGTCGGCTGCTGGTGCGGGGTGTATCCTGGCGCGTTCTGGTCGTTCCTTGGCCTGTGCGAGCGTATCCTCTATGGACGCCGGATCCCCGACGAAAACACAGTTGGCGATGCCTTCGTGTTCCGCCAGGTGTGCGAATTCAACGGCTCCGCCGGAATCACCGCCGGCGATGGCGATGACGGCGGGATCACCGCTGCGTGCTGCTTTCTTGAGTTCAGCGAAACTCGTTATCATCACAAGCCTCCGGGAATGGGCGTTCAGCCCTTATAGGTGCGGACGCGTTCTTCGCCCGCCAGCGCGGCATTGGCTGCTGCTGCGAGCGCCTCCATCTCGTTCTCGCCCGGGTAGACCAGGACTTTCCCGAGCCACTTGATGTACTTCTTGAGGTCGCTCACCAGCTTAGACGAGTGCGCCAGCCCGCCGGTGATTATGACTGCGTTGTGCGCACCGAAAAGCGGCACGGCGTACATGCCGATGTTCTTTGCGATCTGGTAGACCATTGCCGAGTAGATGAGTTTGGCCTGCTTGTCGCCGCCGACAACGCGCTCAAGCACCTCCGGCAGGTCGCTGGTGCCGAGATAGCCGGCGAGACCGGATTTCTTCACCAGAAGCTTCTTCAGCTCGCCGTCCTCGTGCTTGCGCGCCAGCTCGACGACTCCCCGAAGCGGCAGCACTCCTGCACGCTCCACCGAGAACGGCCCTTCGCCGAGCATGCCGTCGGCGTTATCGATGATGCGGCCGTTCTTGACGCTTGCGATGGTGAAGCCCGAGCCGAGATGCGCCACCACGAAACTCGCTTTATTGAAGGCGATGCCCAGTTCCGCCGCCGCGCGTTTGCACATCGCGCGCACATTCAGAGCGTGCAAACGGCTCACGCGCTCAATGCCGGGGCAGCCTGAGACCCGCGCGACATCGCTGAACTCGTCCACTACAACCGGATCCGCGACGAAGGCGGGAACTCCCGTATCCTTCGTCAGCTCGTGCACGAGCAGCGCGCACAGATTGCTGGGATGCTCACCGTGTTTGCTCGCACGCAGGTCTTCCAGCATCTTCCGGTTTATGCGGTACACGCCGGCGGGAAGTGGCGCAAGCAAGCCACCCCGGCCGATGACGGCGGCGAACTTGTTTAGTTTCGCTCCGATAACCTTGAGGAACGAGCGCACCTGCTCTTCGCGCCCCGGAAGCTCATCCGCGATGCGCTTGACGCCCAGAGGCGGCGTGAACATCAGGTTCTCCTGGTGCACTACTGCATTGCCGGAGAAGATGGCGAGCTTCGTGCTCGTTCCGCCCATGTTAACCACCAGAACGCGCCCGAGCTGCCTGTGCCGGGATTCTGTTGCTCTTGTCGATTTGCTTTTCATCATAAAGCTTCCGGCGCAGGGAAGTGGAGCATTACACGCCTGCGTTGCACGGCCGCATGTGACAGGAGCCTGCATCCCTGGGACTCTGGCCGCGAACGGCGGTGGAAGAGACCCCCTCCGGTGGATGTTCTGTGACCTGACAAGCCCCGTTCCCGCTTGTAATTTATATCACAAATGGGAGAACCTGTCGAGAATCGGGCTTGAGTGTAATGCCGGCGGAGCTGCTGTGCATTGACGCGTGGCAAAGTGTCTGATATAAACACTGACTAGTGTCACCAAGACACAAACGGCGAAGCAGCCACAGGAAACTACCTCGCGGCCCCAGGGTCAACCGGCAGATACGAGTACCCGAAGTGCGCTTGATAGACGACACGGGCGTCAATATGGGAATCGTCACCATCGACGAAGCGTTCAGCCGGACGTGGGAGAAGGGCTACGACCTGGTTGAGGTCGGCCCAAGCGAGAACCCGCCGGTGTGCCGGATGTTGGATTTCGGCAAGCTCAAGTACAAGGAACGCAAGAAGCGCGCGTCGTCCAAACAGGGCGCCGGCGGGGAGCTCAAAGAGCTCGGCTTGTCGATGAAGATCAGCGACCACGATCTTGGCGTAAAGATAACGCGGGCTAAGAAGTTCCTCGAGCGCGGGTACAAGGTTAAGTTCAACCTGCTCCTCCGTGGCAGGGAGAAGGCGTTCCAGGACACGCTGGCCATCAAGCAACTCGATCGCGTCGTTGAACTGATGTCGGATGTCGCCTCTGTGGATTCCCGCAGCAAAGGGATGGTAGGCAGCAGACTTTTTGTTATAATGACCGCTTTGAGAGGGAAACCCTCCCGAGAGGATTCGAGTAAACATGCCAAAGGTAAAAACGCACAAGGCGACGGCGAAACGGGTTCGCCTGACGAAAAGCGGGAAGCTTCTTAGGAAGCACGCTAGCGCACGCCATCTGCTCACAAAGAAATCATCCCGTCGGAAGCGTCGTCTGGCTGAGACGGCTCAAGTGGCCAGACCCGACAGGAGCCGCTACATTCAGCTGCTGGGAGGGAAGAAGTAATGACGCGTGTCAAGGGAAGTGCCGCCTCCCGTGCGAGGCGCCGCCGGATTCTCAAGCAGGCGTCCGGGTACCGCGGGACGCGGGGCCGCCTGTACCGTGCGGCGAAAGAAGCCGTGATGCACGCGGGGCATTACGCCTACGTGCACCGGCGGTTGAAGAAGCGCGACTTCCGGCGCCTTTGGATAGCGCGCATCAGCGCATCCAGCCGCGCAGCCGGCCTGACGTACTCCCGCTTTATGAACGGCCTGTCCAAAGCAGGAGTTGAGCTCGACCGCAAGCAGCTCGCCCAGCTCGCCATAATCGACGAGCAGGCGTTCTCTAAACTGGCGGACCTGGCGCGGGAGAACCTGTAAGGATCCGCCGTGCCGCCGCTCCTGGAAGAACTCGCTTCCCTGATTGAGGAAGTCCGAAACGACGCGAAAAGCGCCGCGACTCCCAACGAACTTGCGCAGGTGAAGGCGCGCGCACTTGGCGGTAAAGGCTTTCTCAAGTCCGCGCTGTCGGGCATCAAAGACGTGCCTTCCGAAGAGCGCAAGGCGTACGGCCAGCAGCTAAACGCGCTGAAAAACGAGTTCGAAGAGTTCTTCAAGCGTCGGGCTGCGGAGATAGACGCTGCGGCGAAGGCCGAAGCGGAGTTCTTCGACAGCGGCCTGCCGGGAATGCGCGTGCAGATGGGACGGCTGCATCCCATACGCGCCGCGATGCGCAACATCGTGGATATCTTCGTCTCGATGGGCTTTGACGTCTTCACCGGCCCCGAGATGGAGTATGAGAAGTACAACTTCGACCTGCTCAACATCCCTGAGTACCATCCGGCGCGCGATGATATGGACACGTTTTATATCCTGCCGGGGCTCGTGCTGCGAACGCACACGTCGCCGGTGCAGGTGCGCGTGATGGAAAAGATAAAGGCGCGCGAAGACGTGATAGTGCAGATGATATCGCCGGGGCGCGTGTTCCGCCGCGACCGGCCGGACGCGACCCACACGCCCTGCTTCCACCAGCTCGAGGGCTTGCAGGTGGGACGCGGCATCTCGATGGCGAATATGCGCTGGATACTCGACGAGTTCGCGCGCAGGTTCTTCGGGCCGGAGACGCGCACGCGCCTTCGCCCGGACTACTTCCCGTTCGTCGAGCCAGGCGCGGAGCTCGCCGTCACCTGCTCGATGTGCGAAGGGAAGGGCTGCCGCGTGTGCAAGGAGACCGGCTGGATTGAAGTGATGGGCTGCGGCATGGTGCACCCGCAGGTGCTGCGCAACGTCAACATCGACCCGGACGAGTACAGCGGATGGGCGTTCGGCTTCGGCGTCGAGCGGATGGCGCAGGTGCTCTACCAGGTGCCGGACGCGCGCATGTTTTTCGAAAACGACATGCGCTTCCTCCGCCAGTTCAGCTAGACTGCTGTCTTCTGTAGGGCGCGGACTTGTACCGCGCCGTCTTGTTCGACGATGATGCACGGCGGCATACAAGTTGCCGCCCTACAGGGCGATCCCCCGCTACTTCCCCCCTGCCCGCTAATAATAGAAGGCGTACTTGAGGTTTCCGTTGGTGTAGTCGACGTAGCTAATGGCGGGGTTGCCGTTGACTATCGCGAGGGAGGCGTTCCCGCCCACACCTGCGCTGTCCACGGTTTGTGGTGTTCCCCAGCTACTTCCGCTGGCATCGGTTGCCCGCACATACTTGAGGTCGCCGTTGGTGGCGTCGAGGTAGCCAATGGCCGGGTAGCCATTGACAATCGCGAGGGATGTACCCTCGATGCCCACATCCCCTTCGCTATCCACCGTTACCGGGCTTCCCCAGATGTTCCCGCTGGCATCGCTCGCCCGGACATACTTGAGGTCGCCATTGGTCTCGTCATAGTAGCTAATGGCGGGATTGCCATTGATAATTGCCATGCGCGCGTAGTGGCCCACATCTCCCTCGCTATCCACCGTTACCGGGCTTCCCCAGATGTTCCCGCTGGCATCGCTCGCCCGGACATACTTGAGGTCACCGTTGGTCTCGTCGTAGTAGCCAATGGCGGGGTTGCCATTGACAATTACCAGGGATGTGTACGGACTGCAGTCGTAAGTACTTCCGATGCTATCCAAAACTTCCGGGCTTCCCCAGCTTGCTCCATTTGCATCAGTCGCCCGCACGTACTTCAGGTAGGCGTTGCCGTCCTTGTCATAGTAGCTAATGGCCGGGTTGCCATTGACCACACAGAGCGAGGTCCCGGTCCCGGTGCGCACCGCCCCCCCGCTATCCACGGTTACCGGCGTTCCCCAGCTACTTCCATTCGCATCAGTTGCCCGAACATACTTGAGGTCGCCGTTGGTGTCGTCGAAGTAGCTGATGGCGGGGTAGCCATTGACAATCTCGAGGGAGGTATCCCATCCCACATCCCCGTCGCTATCCACGGTTATCGGGCTTCCCCAGCTTGCGCCGGCGGGATCGCTTGCGCGCACATACTTGAGGTCGCAGTTGCCCCAGTCAAAGTAGCTAATGGCGGGCTTACCGTTGACAGCAGCAAGCGAGCTGTGCGTGCCCACATTATCTTCGCTATCCACGGTAACTACCCTCCAGTGGTATCCCGAATCATTAAAGGCGTAGAGGTAACCGTCATGGCTTCCCACATAAACCGTCCCATCAGCGCTTATCGCTGGACTGGAGTCGATATAGCCGCCCGTCTGGTATCGCCACTTGAGCGTCCCTTCAGTCTCGCTATCAGTGATGGCGTAGAGGTAGAAGTCCTCGCTTCCCACGTAAACAGTTCCATCAGCGCCTATCGCCGGGCTGGACTCCACATAGCCGCCAGTGACGTATTTCCACTTGAGCGTTCCATCTGGGTCTATGGCGTAGAGGTAACCGTCATGGCTTCCCACATAAATCGTCCCATCGGCGCCTATCGCTGGACTGGAGAGAATGACTTCAGTAGGAGGAGAGCCGCCTTGCTCTGTCATGTACTCCCACTTCTTGGTCCCCTCAGTCTCATTGTCGATGATGGCGTAGAGATAGCAGTCATGGCTTCCCACATAAATAGTCCCATCGGCGCCAATCGCTGGACTGCAGTCCACCATATCCCCCGTCTGATATTTCCACTTGAACATCCCATCGGAGTTGATGGCGTGGAGGTAGCCGTCCTCGCTTCCCAGGTAGACAGTCCCATCTGCTCCTATCGCTGGACTTGACTGAGTCTTCCAGCCCGTCTCGTAGCGCCACTTGAGTGTGCCGTCAGGCTTGATGGCGTAAAGGTAATTGTCTTCGCTTCCCACATAGATGGTTCCATTGGCGGCTATCGCCGGACTGGAGGGCACACAGTCACCGGTCGGGTATCGCCACTTTAGCGTCCCTTCAGTCTCGCTATCAGTGATGGCGTAGAGGTAGTTGTCCATGGTTCCCACATAGATAGTCCCATCCCGGCCTATCGCAGGACTGGAGAACACAGGGCCTCCAGTCTCGTATCGCCACTTGGGCGTACCGTCAGGATTCACAGCGTAAAGGTATTTGTCGCAGCTTCCCGCGTAGATAGTTCCGTCGGCGGCAATTGCGGGGCTTGAGATTACAATACCTTCAGTTTGATAGCGCCACTTGAGACTTGCAGTTTGCGTTCCCACGTAAGGACTTCTACGGTTGTGCGTCGGCTCGCGTCCGAACATCCACCAGTCACCGCGCTCAGGCTCAGGCTCATACACCGTGAGCGTGAAGGGGAATGTGTCGTCGCCGTGCGCGTTCGTCAAAATAAGCGAACCACTGTAGCTCTCCGGGTCACCCAGGACCACTATCGGCCTGGCCTCGGTGCTGGTGTTGGGCGTCGCGCCGCCGCCGAAATCCCATTCGTAAGTGAACGGCTGGCTTCCTGAGACTATCGCGGCGAACTTCACCAGGGCGCCCTCGCTGCCCGATGTCGGGCTGACACCTCGAATCACCGGTGGGCCGACGTTAACGTATCCCATGCCGCCGGGCCCGACATCGTTTACCGCCTGCACGCCGTAGACGTAGGTTACGCCGGCTTCGGCGCTCATATCGTCATACCCGGTCGTCGGGGCTGCTACTGAATCAAGCCATACCGGCGGCCCTTCAATCCCCGCTTCCTTGCGGTAAATCTCGTAGCTGGTCACGTCCGGGTCGGGATTCACGTCCCAGCTAAGCGCGATCCTGTCGGCTTCGATGCTCGCCACAAGCCCGGTCACTATTTCAGGCACCGTGCCGATGCCGCTGTCTGCGTCGGTCACGACACGAACGATTGTTACACCACAGGCGTCTTCACCGGATTGGGAGGCGTTTCGCAGTCCTGCCGCAAATGGAAGCTTTCCCACCAGCCCATCTTCCGGCAGCCGGCTTGCAGCCTTGTCGCCGCTGGCTGTGAGCACTGCCAAGTACAAGTTGTCGTTGGGTGACTTGAACCGATTTTTAAGCGTGTCGGTATTCAGATAGGCCGTCTCGTCGTTATCGCTAAACGGCCCGAACCAGCGCCACGAGCCGGCACTGTAGTCTGCCGCGCCTACATAATACGATAGCGGTATGTCATCGTCCTGTCCGCCGCCAAAGCTGCAAACTTCGCTGTCAATCAGGGACTGAAGGGGAACGTCGTCGTCCTGCCCGCCTCCCCACTCGCCGTCTCCGATCTGCTGCACAAACAGGGCATAGGTGTATTCGCCGGGCTCATAGGCTCTGAGATGCAGCTCCGAGCCATCGACTTCAATGCTGTATTCGCGGTCGCTGGTACTGCCCGAGCCTTCGGGAGAGTAATCGGAGCCAAAGCTGATTACCTGGGATTCGGCGCGCACGCCTTTTGGCGCATTGACCATTAGCTCGTCAAGCGCCATCACCGGCGGCAGGACTCCGCCACCTGACTCCTGTCCTTCAGCAGACTGTTCAGTCGCAGGAGTCAGCGAAAGCTGCATCACCTGCCGCGCGCGCTTTCCACACGCGGCAGAAATCAGCACGAGTATGACCGTCAGCGCGATGATGACTGCCCAAGCAGCAAATATCTTCCTATGAGACATTAGCCCCTCTCCCCGCGCCCATATCCGGCGCACAAGCTAATCAGATTATACCATCGCGAGACAACAGCAAGAACGTGGTTCGCGTGGTGATCGCTAGCTCTGGACCGGCTCGGTGTCGCTGGAGGCGAGATGGTCGCGGCCCATTGTAAGCGCGATGAATAGCTGGCTCAGCAAGCCCTCTTCGATCAGCCGGTTGATGACCGCGCTGGATATAGTTTCGCCGGAAGTCACGACAGGCGTCCCGCTGCGCCCGTTCAGCGTAACCGGCGAGGGCTTGCCCAGCATATAGCGTATCTGCCGCTCGCGGTACATCACAGACGCCGGGGCGTCCTCGCCGTTGCCAGAGTCGTCTTCCACCGCTTCCACCACTTCCCCGGCCACGGCCTCCAGTATGACGGGCTCGGGAGTTTCTTCACGGGCGGGTGGCTGTGCAGGCTCTGCTTCTAACTCGGTTGCCGGGCTCAAGTTCACGACCGCGTAGCGCGGGCCGACGGCGACGATGCCGCTGAGCGTCACCATCTGCACCACGAGATCTTTTTCCGCCTCCAGCGCGATAATGCGCCCCGACTGGTTGAAGATGACGCCAACGGGGTTGCCGTAGACCTGGCCTTTCTGGTCAATCAACGTAAGGTGGTTGAGCTCGCTGCACGAGACGAAGTCCTTCTTTATTTGCTTTTCGGTATAGCTCACCAGGCGCTCGGCGCTGGGAATGAGGATTACGCTTTCGTCGAAGCCCACGATGTCGCCCGTGCGCAGCAGCAGGCCCGTCTTGTGCCACTCGGCAGGAAGGATGCCCAGGAATTCGACGGTCGCCTTGCCGGTGCTCAGTATGGCCTCAATCACGGTTCCGAGAACCGAGCCGGTCTCCAGGTCGACGACCTCAGCTTTGAGCAGATCCCGCGTGTTGTAGATTTTCCCGTGCTCTTGCATTCGGGTTGCGTCCATCCATAGACCACCCCTTAGCCGTATATTTTACCGTGAATCCGCGAATTGCGCATATTTGCTGTCTGCGGGCTATAATCTGGGCGTGCTCAAGGCGCTCGTAGTCTACGCGTTTCGCCGCTTGCGGGCGCGCAAACTCACGACCATTCTTACGATGCTCGGCATCGCAATCGGCGTGGCAAACATCGTCGCGCTGATCTCCGTTTCCGAGAGCGCGCGAGCGCAGGCGCTGCGGCTGCTAAACGAGCTGGGCGCAAACACGGTCTTCGTCACGCCGTACTTCGAGCTGGAAGAGGGCTTCTTCGACAACCAGTCCAGCACCGCCGCGACCTTCCTTCCGCTCAGCGACTACGAGCTGATAAAGGACCGCCCGTACGTGGAGACCGCGACGCCCATACTCGCGCTGCCGGCGTTCGTGGCGCACAAGGACAGGCGCAAGTTCACCACCGTAATCGGCACCAACGAGGTTATGCAGAAGATCCGCCCCTACCGCAATGCCGAAGGGCGCATGTTCACAGCCGATGACGTGGCGCAGGGCGCAAGCGTGATGGTGCTGGGCTACGAGATAGCGAAGAGGCTCTTCCCGGAGGGTGGGGCGGTTGGGAAAAAAGTCGTGCTCAAGGGCGAGTATTTCACCATCGTCGGCACGTTTGAGGAAAAGGGGCACATCGGCTTCGAGAGCTTCGATGACCGCGTGTTTACGCCGCTTTCCACCGCGCAGCGCATATTCGACTTCCCGTACATCCACGTCGTCGCCATCCGGCATCCCGACAACCTCGACAGCGAAGAAGTGGTTGCAGCCGCCAAGCGCGATCTCGCCGAAGCCAAGGGTGTGGAGCTGGAAGTCCAGGACGAGTTCCAGGTGTTTTCGATGAAGGAGATTACGCGCACGATGCAGGGCACGTTCCGCATCTTCGCCGTCGTGATGCTTTCGGTTTCCAGCGTCGCGCTGATTGTCGCGGGGATTCTCATAATGACCGTGATGCTGATGAGCGTTATGGAGCAGACGCGCGAGATCGGCGTGCGCCGCGCGGTGGGGGCGCGAAGGCGCGACATTTTGGTGCAGTTCCTCACCGAAACGCTGCTGCAGGTTTTCGGCGGGCAGGTGCTGGGTTTCATCCTGGGCATCATCGGAGTGTGGATAGTGTGCGCGCGCGCCGACTGGCCGTTTTACCTCACTTGGCATACCGTGCTCACCGCGTTCCTCTTCAGCCTGGGCGTGGGCATACTGTTCGGCCTGCTCCCCGCCTACCGCGCTGCCACCCTCGACCCCGTAGACAGCTTGCGCTACGAGTGAGCGGGGGTGGCTCGCTGTTATAATGGTGACGGTGGGCGTGGTGGTGGCAAATGCTACGAGAGCAGATTGCTAAGAGTTTTATCTACACACATCGGAGTCACGCCGCAGTTTGTGCGACAGTTGGCGCGTGGGTGCTGGTAATCGCGATCGTCTCAAGCTGCTGTGATTCCAGCACAGAGAACCAGCGTGACGCTCCTGACTCTACTAAGGCTCTAGTAGGAAGCCCTGAGAATAGAGACTCTGTCAGCGATGGGCTCCATGAAACTGACGCTGCAGTTGGATTCTATGGCGACCTGAGGGTGGGGATGAGTAGACAGAGTGCTTTTGCCAACCTGCCGGATGGCATAGCCGCCGATGACTTGAAAGGACCGGTATCATTCAAAGGAGGTGACATAACGTTCTGGGATGGCACCTTTCCCGCATCAAGGCTGCCGATATTCAACGAAGCGGAATTGCCCGACAGCACAGTCGCTCAAATCATGCTGGCGTTCGTACAAGACCGGCTTTTAGCGATTGCAGTAAGCGCTCCCGAACGCCTGGCGACGCCGGAAGTAAAGAGCGCCATCGCCCGCTCCATGAATAAGCACTACGGCTTAAACGGAGAAATGTCGGCTAGTGAGGATTCCGCTGGCGTATTCTGGGGGGCTAACGGAATTGACGAATGCTATGTGAGAGCCTTTGTCGGACGAGGTTACACGATCCAGGAGCGCAAACTCCGCGTAACAGTTGTCAGCGACGAGTATTACGATCACTCGCGCGGCGACACTTCTGAGCGCTTGTTTGATTACAGAGCTATTTGGCCGGTCTGGGAATATATCAAGCCTGTGAGGGGCTTTGAGAGCCTAAAGTTTGGCATGACGGGACAAGAAGCTTGGAACAATCTGCCATGGGGGCTTACCAGAGAGGACCTGCCCTACAAATGGTTGAACGACGAAGATAACGAAATCTGGTTCTATTACGCTGAGGAGCTTTCTCCCTCACTCTGGAAAGCACTGACGTGGTGCGAATTCGACGAAAGCGTAAAAATGCAGTTCGTACTTGGATTCACCGATAACGGTCTGGAATTAGTCATGCTAGTGCTCCCCTCGGCAGCGGTGGACTTCGACGCATTGCAGGTGATTAAGGCCGATATCAAGCGAAGGTACGGCACAAATATGATTCACATGATGGGCCCGGAAGCCTCGTATGAAGAGTGGTGGTTCTGCCGGGAGGACGCAGATGTGTTGATTCGAAACCAACTTGACGATCCCGAAGGGATGCTGAAAATCTGGATAGAGACCGACAACGGTTCCGAGCTTTACGATTCGCTGTCGGAGCGTGATATTTAGCACTAGAAGGGCACCGTACACAGCTGATCTTGTCGCGTATGAGCCCGCAGCCAACTCCTCACTCCTCCACATCCGGCTCCACGGGTCTCAGGCGCATCCTGCGGCGGAAGGTGGCTTCCTCGACGGCAATTTCCACAAACGCGTCCTCCAGAAGCGCCGCGTAAACTCGCTGCGCCAGCGCAAGACTCACGCCCGGAACTTGCGCAATCTCGTCCACGCCCGCTTCGCGCATCTTCTCCAGCGACCCGAACTGTTTCAGCAGCCGCTTGCGCCGCACCGGCCCCACGCCGGGCACGTCGTCCAGCAGCGAATGCACCGCCGCCTTCTGCCGCCGCGCGCGATGCTGCTTCAGACAGAACCGGTGCGCCTCGTCGCGCACGGCGATCAGAAGCGATAGCCCCGGGTCGGTCTCGTCGAGCTTCACTTCGCAAAACTCGCCGTTGTCTTTAGTGACCAGCGTTTCCTCGCGCTTGGCGAGCGCAGCAATGCGCAATAGCTCAAGGCTCTCGCGCTGCTCGGTGGAAAACGACGGATCCTCCATCAGCCCGTCGCGCACCGCCAGCACGCTCGAAAGCTGTCCCTTGCCGCCGTCCAGCAGTATCAAATCGGGCGCTTCCGCCCACTTGTCGTCGGTGAGCATCCGCAGCAGCCGGCGGCGCAGCACTTCGCGCATCATCGCGAAATCGTCCGGCGTCTGCTTAAGCTTGATGTTGAACAGCCGGTAGCTCGCGGGCTGGGGCCGTCCGTCAACGAACACCACCATCGCGCCCGACGCCTGACGCCCCTGGATGTTGGAGATGTCGTAGCCTTCGATGCGCTTTGGCGGATGCTCCATATTGAGCACTTCGGCGATAATGCGCGCCGCGTTCCCCGGCTCGCGCGATTTCGGCGCCAGCACCAGATGCGCGCGTAGTCGTTCCATCGCATTCGTCGCCGCAAGCTGCGCCAGTTCGCGCTTGTGCCCGCGCTGCGGCACGACGAGCTTCACCGCCGTTCCCTTTTTCTCGCTGATGAAGCGCGATAAAAGCGCGCATTCGGCGGGCTCAAAAGGCAGGATGATTTCCGGCGGCACGTTCGTGGGGTGGAAGTAGTAGAGCTTCACAAAATCCGCGAGCAGCTCTTCGCGCGTGCGCTCCGCCTCGTTTGCCAGCGGGAACTCGCGGTCGCCGATGAGTCGCCCGTCGCGCACCTGCAGCAGCAGCACCATCAGCGCGTCGCCGCTCGCGGCGAAGCCCAGCGCGTCCGCATCCACGCCGGGGTCGGCGACGACGTGCGATTTGTGTATCACCTTTTCCAGCGAGCGCAGCAAGTCGCGGTAGCGCGCCGCCTGCTCGAAGCGCAACTGCTCCGACGCCAGCCGCATCCGCCCATTGAGCGCCGCCTGCACATCGCTATAGCTGCCGGAATAAAACTTCGCCAGCGCCTCGCACTGCGCCCGGTAGTCCTCGGCCTTCACGTATCCCACGCACGGTGCGCTGCACAGCTTCAGGTGGTAGTCCAAACACGGTTTGGGGTAGCGCTTCTTGCCGTCAATCTCCAGATTGCACGTGCGCACGTTGAATAGGCTGGCGACGAATTTGAGCGTCGAGCGCACGGCGCGCACGTTGGTGAACGGCCCCCAGTATGAACCCTTGTCGGCGACCCACGTTCGCGTCAGCAATATGCGCGGGAATTTTTCGCGCGTGAGTTTCACGTAGGGAAACGACTTGTCGTCCTTGAGCATCACGTTGTAGTGCGGCCGGAACTGCTTGATGAGGTTGGCTTCGAGCACGAGCGCATCGTACTCGCTGTCGGTGACGATGAAGCTTAGGTCCTGCGCGCGCTTCATCAGCCGGCGCACCATAGCCGCGCGGCTGTCGGTCTGCGAAACGTACTGGCGCACGCGGTCCTGGAGGTCGACCGCCTTGCCGATGTAGAGCGGGCGGCCGGTTTCGTCCTTGAACTCGTAGACGCCCGGCGCGTGCGGCACGGAGCGCAGAATGCTCTCCCAGCGCTTCCTCACACGCCTATTCTACCCGACGCGTGCTATCATTCACCGATGCACGAGGTGTATCTTTCGCTGGGTGCGAACCTGGGCGACCGCGAGACTGCGATTCGCGGCGCGATAGACGAGCTGGGAAAGCTTCAGAGCACAGACGTCGCCGCCGTGAGCGGTTTCTACGAGACCAGCGCGGTGGGATTTGTCTCCGAGCACCGGTTCCTCAATTGCGTTGTGCGGCTGCACACCAGCCTCCCACCGCCGGTGCTGCTGGAAGTGTGCCGGCGCATTGAGCGCGAATTCGGGCGCGAGCGCGATGGGGGAGGGGGGCAGATGCGCGACCGCACGCTGGATATTGACATCATCCTCTACGGGGAACTTACGCTTCAGACGCCCGGCTTAGTTATCCCGCACCCGGAGGCCACGCGCAGGCTTTTTGTGCTCGTGCCACTTGCCGAGCTTGAAAAGGGCCTTGTAATTGGCAGGCGCACGGTCGAGAAATGGATCGAACTCGTGCGTAAAGAACACCCCGAACAGGAAATCCGCCGCTACGCCGGCGGCTAGCTGGTGTGCACGCCTCAGAGCGGCAGAGGTCTCAGCCTGATCCGTGATTCCTCAATCACAACGACCGCTCCTTTCGCCAAATGTTCTTCAATTGCCGGCAGGTTGGAAAGGAGCACTGCGAGCTGTTCTTCAGGCCGCCTTGGTTTCCCCCTGAAGAGTATGACGCTCAGCCTACCTGCCGGGTCTTCCGACACCAGCCTTGCGAAGTCCATATCCGCCGATATGATAATGCGCTCTTCACGAAGAGCAGTCTCACGAATCTCGGCGTCCGAAGCTCTCTGGAGTTCGTAATCCCGCACGTGAGCGCTGTCATAGCCCGCCGACTTCAGCCCCTGCGCAACGACCGGTGACAGGGCGTTGTCAACCAGGAACTTCATCAGGAGCTAACGAGCGGAAGTGTTTGCTCTCTAACCGCTTCAGCAGCGTACTTAAGGGCTTCGCTAATGTCCTCCGGTTGCAGGTCGGGATAAGCGTTGAGGATTTCCTCAGAGGTCATGCCTTCCGCTATCAGCCCGACAACGGTCGCGACCGGTATCCTCAGCCCGCGAATGCAGGGTACTCCTCCCATTTTCTCCGGGTCAATGGTGATACGCTCAAACTTCATCGCAGCATTATTATACCCTGAGGGGAAAACGCCTGCCCTGCTCACTCATACCACAGCCTCTCAGGAACCTTCAGTAATCAACACCACCTGCGCAATGTGCGCCGCGATATCCGGCTTCAACACGCCCGCCGCGACGTCGACCCGCCCCAGATGGGGCCGGTCCACCGAGAGCTGTAGTGTGGTTAGGAGCATTGTGTCTTCAATCTTCGATTACCAGCTACCTTAGATAGGTCGCTTTAGTCTCGCCCGAAGGCGTGGCCACGCGTGTCACTCCACCGCGCTTGTCGTAGGTGTATTCGATGTTTCGTACTAATACGACTTGAGTGACAAGGCGCGGCTGACCAAGCGCTCAATCGCCTCAGGACCAGCATGGATTTCGACAGAGCTCTCGTCGTGCGTGATTCCCATGACTACCCCATCAGCGGTGAGCATGTTCTTGAACTGTTCAAAATTAACATCCGGTCGACCGAAAACCACACGCATACCTATGATGTGCACCTTCCCCGGCTTTTCCCGTGCGTCACGGGGCGCTTCCCGGAGGATGATCTGCTCCGGATATCGCCGCTTGAACTCTTTGATGCTAATGCGCTTCGTCCACTTCTCCATGTCATCAGGAGGAATATAATCGGTGCGGTATCTGTCCTTTGCCGTCAGCAGCGTCACTGATTCCTCGTCATATGTCATGAAACTGAAATTCTCGCGGTTGGGATTGAGCTTGTTGAAGTACACTTCATCAACCCATTCGTTAATAGGCACACGCTTGTACAGCTTCATCAGGTCAGTTCTGAAGTCCGAAGTAATTAGAAACATAATACCCGGGCAGGGGGCTGGACCTTTAGCTTTGCCCTGTGGTAGGAGCATTCTCTGAATGTTCTCGTCCTGCGCGATCTCCCTGGTTAGCCCTGGAACATATGAAACCATGATTACCGTATGAAACTCGGGGTCCTCAGCATAGCCATTGAACATGTCAACGAAATCTCTCTCCCATCTCTCCTCGTTATCCTCAGCATAGCCTGTGGACATGTCAACGAAATCTCTCTCCAGTCTCTCCTCGCTATCCCCAATCCAGTGCGCTAATGCTGATATGCCGAGGACGAAAGCTGCGAGAATCACGACCAACCATACTGCTTTCTTAACCCGCGTGGTCATCGTTCCTCCAATAATGCGCGACTCGGTTGCTTTCATTATACCAGTGCAGCCCCGCTCGCTCATACCACAGCCTCTTATGTGCCTTGCGTAATCAACACCGCATGCGTCGCATCTCTAAACACTATCTCGCGCACGGGCTTGTCCATATTCCGCGCTGCGCGGACGGTCTTGTCGAGCACGCTGAGCTTATCTCTTAGGTCCGCCGCATTGTCAAACTCGATTATCCCCAGGTCCACGGTCATCCCGCCGCGCAAAATAAGCTGGCACTTGCGCCTTAAGTCCACGCGCATCTCCTCCACCTGGCGCGGCAGGATGTCTTCTAATCGTATCGCGGCGTATGAAATGAGCGCGAGCATCGCCGGATCGTCTTCAATTAGCTGCATTCCCGCAAGCCTTATCGACACCTGCCGGCGCAGCTCGTCAAACGGCAGCCCGAAGTCCTTTTGCACGTCCATCGGGATAATCTCACCGTCGCGGCACAGCCAGTACTTGTTGTTTCCCACCACGAGCCGGAAGTACGGGCGCAGCTCGGTTGTGCGGAAAACGACGGTTTTTCCCTGCCGCCGCACGGATGCGTCGCTCACGAAGCGGTGCTCGCGCAAAGCCACGCTCATCGCAGCCGGCCTGAGCTTCTGGTCGCCCGGATTCTCCGGGAATCCCGCAAGCATAAGCGCTTCGCGCGCCGAAAGCAGGTGGTTGCCCACGACTGTCACCCGCTGCACCCCTTTCAGCGAAAACGACTGCAGGCGCGTCACGTGCAGCACCGCCAGGACGGTGAGCGCG
Source organism: Planctomycetales bacterium (assembly GCA_030606285.1). Classification (GTDB taxonomy): domain Bacteria; phylum 4484-113; class 4484-113; order 4484-113; family 4484-113; genus JAGGTK01. Next base: position 57,657 of record JAUWGS010000001.1, read on the forward strand.
GCAAACGCTGCTATGGCGATGACCAGCAGCATTGCCCGTCCGGGGCCTTTCACCGTCCTATTCCTCCAGAGTAATGTACGCGAGTATACGCAAAAGCTCCCCGTAGCTTACGCCCGTCGCCGCCGCCGCCTGGGGCACGAGCGACAGCGCCGTGAAGCCCGGCAGCGTGTTCACTTCTAAAAAATATGGCGTCCCCGCGTCGTCGACGATGGTGTCTATGCGCGCATAGGGCGCGAGCTGCAGCGCGTCCTGCAGCAGCGCCGCAGCCTGAGCCAGTTGTAGGCTTGCGTTATCGCTCAGCCGCGCGGGGATGATGTAATCGGTTTCACCTTTCGTGTACTTCGCGCGGTAGTCGTAAAACTCGCGGCTCACCGGCGCAATCTCCACGTGCGGGAGCACCACCGGCCGGCGGTGGCGTCCCAGCACGCTTGCGGTAACTTCGCGCCCGATGACGCGCTCCTCCACGAGCATGAGAGGGTAGGTCACTAGCGACTCGGCGACCGCAGCGGGAGCATTCTCAAACGAGACGATTTGCACGCCAACGCTGCTGCCCTCGTTTACCGGCTTGACGACGAGTTCCGCTGAAAACATCAGCTGTTCGAGCTTTGCTGGAACATCGTCACCCCGGTGGACGACCACCGCGTGCGGCACCTTTAGGTCCAGCCCTCGCGCGAAGGCCTTGAACGTGGGCTTGTGCATTCCCACCGCCGACGCAAGAACGCCCGCGCCGACGTAGCGCACACCGATGGAATCGAAGTATCCCTGCAAGCTGCCGTCCTCGCCGCGCCCCCCGTGCAGCGTGAGAAACGCGAGGTCGTAACCCGCAAGAGTTTCGCGGTCGAGAGTATCGTAATCGAGGTCAACGAGCGTTGTGCTGATGCTCTCGGCTTGCAGCGCGTCGCGCACGCAGTTCCCGCTCGTCAGCGAGACTTCGCGTTCCGCGGTATCGCCCCCGTAGACGACTGCAACGCGCAAGGATTCAAGTTGCGGCGCGGCTTCCGCTGTCTGTTGCCGCAGGCGTTCAAGCTCATCCGCGCCGAGCGGTGGTTTGATGCTTTTCGCCGGTTCAGCTTCCATCATTTTCTTCCAGGTTGGTATGCAGGTATTCTAGGTCCGCTTCGTTGAAGCGCCCCACGAACTTGACCTCTGGCTGCAGGCTGCGCCCGAACTTTTCCCACACGGTGCGCTTGCCCAAAACCATAAGCTCCACCACGTCGCCGCTCGTCGCGTCGCCCACGTTTACGATGAAGTTCGCGTGGCGTTCGGAGTACATCGCGCCGCCGCGCCGGGCTTCCTTCATGCCCGCCATATCGAGCAGCGCGCCCGCCGAATCCCTCGGCGGATTGCGAAAGACACAGCCTGCGCTGGGCCAGTTGAGTGGCAGCTTGCGCGCGCGCTTCTCATTTCGCTCCTTAACGATGCGCCGCGTCTCCTCGCTGTCGGCGGGATGCAGCCGAAGCAGCACAGCCCCGAGGATGGACTCCTGCACCGAGCAGTAGCGGTACTTATACGTGTGGTCACATGCGGGCTTCACGCTCATTTCGCCGGTCTGCCGGTTCACCTCTGCGAGCCACAGGTTCTCGTACATCACTTCGACCACGCTCTCGGCATTCATCGCGATTGCGCCGCCGAAGCTTCCCGGCACTCCCGTCAGGCACGTGAGGTCACCCAGCCCCAGCTCGATGCACCGCTGGATGACCCGCGTGTTGGGCGCGCCCGCTTCAACGTACAGCAGGTTCTCGGCATTTCCCGCTGCATCGGCGACTGAGCTGAAGACTGAGCGCGCGGCGTTAATTGCATCGTAACGCCCGCAGGCGTCCATCCCTCTGGTGACTATCAGCGGGAGGTCAATCGATTCCGTGCTGAAAAGCAGATTGCTTCCGAGGCCGACGAGGAAGAACTCAGTTCCGCCCTCGCGGATTCTCCGTACGCATTCCGAAAGCTCTGCGAAGTCTTTTGGGAAATACACGGACGCGGCGCTTCCGCCGATGCGCCAGGTGGACAGCTCTCTTAGGTCTACTCCGGATTGTCTGTCAGTTGTCAACTTCCCGCCTGGTCTCAAACAGGTCGGACGATTGCTCTTCCAGCGTTTCGGGCGCCCGCCGGGGCTTGCCCGCAAAAGACAGCTTCTTGTCCCGAAGGTAGTTCGCCAGCGCGTTTGCAACCAGGTAGATATCGCCGGCTCCCACAGTCAGCACCACGTCGCCTTGGACGAGCGTCTTCTTCAAATATGTGAGTATCTCTTCTTTGCGCAGGATGACTTTCACTTTTCCCGGTGGATAAGTGCGCTCAAAGAAGCTGTAGAGGTACTCGGTGGTAATACCTTCAATGGGCTTTTCCAGCGCCGAATAGATGTCCGCTAAGATAATCTCGTCGGCGGGGGCGAAGGCGTCGGGGAACTTGGCAGCGAGCCTCTGGCTGCGCGTGAACCGGTGCGGCTGGAAAACGACCCGCAGGCGCCGCTTCTTCGCGCGCGCCACCGCTTCGAGCAGCGCGGCGATTTCGCTGGGATGGTGGGCGTAATCGTCCAGGATGAGGATGTCGTCGCGCTCCAGCACGCGGTCGAACCGGCGTGCCACGCCGGGGAAGTTCTCCAGCGCGAAGGCGCTCTTGCCGAAGTCAATCCCGCAGTGCTGGGCGACTGCGACGGCGGACAGCGCGTTCAGGATGTTGTAGACGCCGGGCAGGCGCAGTGTGATGCGCCCCAATTCGCCCGCTTCTCGGTGCACCACGGTGAACCGGGAGCCTTCTGGCATGTGCTCGATATCCACCGCCCGGAAGTCGGCGTCTTCGCTCAGCCCGTACGTGTAGGTGGGACGGGTCACCAGTGGATACAGCTCTTTGAGCACGGGATCGTCTGCACAGAGCACGCACACCCCGTCAGGGTGCGGGCTGTTCATAAACGTCAGGAAGCTGGTGCGCAAATTATCCAGGCTCTTGTGGAAGTCCATATGGTCGTCGTCGATATTGGTGACGACCGCGACGCGCGGCGCGAATAGCAGCATGGAATTGTTGCTCTCGTCACCCTCGCAGATGAAGTAGTTGCTGCGCCCCAGGCGCGAGTTGCCGAACAGGTGCTTCACCCTGCCGCCGAGCACGATGGTGGGGTCGGTGTCAGCGTAGTAGAAGATGACCGAGATCATCGCGCTCGTTGTGGACTTCCCGTGGCTGCCGGATACCGAGATGGAGTATTTCTTCTGCGCCAGGTAGGAGAGGAAATCAATGCGCGAAAGCACGGGCAATCCCTGCTCCTTTGCGGCGACGATTTCTGGATTGTCGTCCGGTATTGCCGTGGAGATGATGACCAGGTTGGCCTTGCGCACATGGCGGGAATCGTGGGTGTCGAAGATGATTGCGCCGAGCTCCCTGAGCTCTTCCGTGACTTCGGACGGCAAAACGTCGGAGCCCGTGACCTCGTAGCCCATATCGAGCATCAGGCGTGCCAGCGCGGAGACGCCGGCGCCGCCGATGCCGACGAAATGAATGCGCTTGATCTTCTTTGTCAGGACCATTTGAGGTCAGTGTGGGCCCGCAACGTCCGGGGTAAACCGGATGCCCGCCCCATATTCGTCATTATAGTTGTTTTTGCTTGCGTTTGCAGCAGCATAGCGTCTTTCCTACGCCTCGGTGGCGGCGGGGAGTTTTCGCCGGATAAGGCCCAGAATCGTGCCGACGATGAGCAGGCTGACGAGCATCGAAGTTCCGCCGCTGCTGAAAAACGGCAGCGTCAGGCCCGAGACCGGCAGTGCGCCGACGTTCGTCGCCACATTGATGATTGCCTGTAGCGACAGGTTGAATCCGAGCGCGAAGACCGCAACGCTCTCGAAGCAAAACGGCAGCAGCATGCTTATGCGCAGGCACAAGAACGCGAGGTAAAGGAACAGGCCCACGACCAGCAGTCCGCCAAGCAGTCCCGTCTCTTCAACCCATATGGCAAAGATGAAGTCGCGGTCCTGGAACGGCAGCCGGTTCATCTTCTGCTCGCTCTTCATATATCCGCGCCCCAGCAAACCGCCGCTCGAAACGGCTCCCATGGACTGCACTATCTGGTAGCCCTCGTCGCTGGGTTCTTCCATCGGGTGAAACGCCGTATAGATGCGCTCGAATCCGTACGCGTACTTCTCCGGCTCGAACAGGTAACCCGCGCCAAGCAGGACTACGAGCAGCACGGCGAACGTCACAAATCCTCTCATCGGCACGCCCACTAAAAACATCGTCACGACGGATGCTGCGAATACAATTGCGGTGGTTCCGAGATCGGGCTGAACCGCGACTAGCGCCAGGCAGAGCAGCACTGCCAGAAGCACCCATATGAGCTGCAGCCGGTCGCGCCGGATAGTCATCAGCTCCCCGCGCTCGGTGCGGAAGCTGGCGAACAGCTTGCTCTTTCCGGTGGTCAGCAGCAGAGACGCGATGAACAACACGAGCGTAATCTTCAGGAATTCCGCCGGCTGGAACTGGATCGGGCCGATGCGCAACCACCGGAATGCTCCATTGATCTCCTGGCCCAGCGGTGTGAAGAGGACTGCGAGGAGCATCAGTACGCTGAAAACAAACGATGCCTGAACGAGTATCTTCAGAGCGCGCTCAGATAGTTTTGGCAGCACGACAGCTCCGACGAAACCAGCCAGCAGCAGGCTAATGCCGATGAACATTATCTGCTTGAGTACGGTGGAGTAGGGGAAGTTCCCGCGCGCCGCCAGTGGAGCGGTGCTCGCGGAAAACAGAGCGAGGATTCCCAGAACGAGCAGGGCTCCGGTGACGAAGAGAAGCAGGCGCGAGTAATGACGTATTTCTTCCTGCCGCTTTTGCACCTGCGACTTGCGGCGGTGTTTTTCAATTGTCTGGCTGCTCTGCGTCATCTTCTTGCGCCATCCAGCGGTGGGACCCGCCGGCCCGTCGGCTCACAGCTTCTGCACCAGCTCCTTGAACAGGTTCCCGCGTTCCTCGAAGCTCTCGAACATGTCAAAGCTCGCGCAAGCGGGTGACAGAAGCACCACTTCGCCCGGCTCGGCAGCCTTCCGCGCGGTTTCCACCGCTTTTTCCAGGCTGCCGGCTCGCGTAATCGCGTCGAATCCTCCCTCGCGAAGGACCTGCTCGAAGCGCCCGGCGGCCTCACCCAGAAGCACGATTTGGCTACAGTCCTTCTGCGCTTGCGACATGAACTCCGTTAGATCGGTGCCTTTGTCGCGTCCACCGGCGATTAGCACGACTGCCTGCGGAAACGATTTGAGTGCGGTCACGGTAGCTTCGGGATTGGTTGCCTTGCTGTCGTTGTAGTAGCGCACGCCGTCCAGTTCCCGGACGAACTCGATGCGGTGCTCGTAACCCTCAAAGCTCCCCAGGCCCTTCTCCAAATGGTTTTTCTTGGCTCCTAGAAGGCGGGCGGCCAGTGCGGCGGCAAGAGCATTCTCCACGTTATGCAGCCCGGGAAGGCGTAGCACATCACGCGCGATGCGCACTTCGCCGTTGCCGGCGTCGACAATCATCTCGCCGTTCTCCAGATACGCGCCCGGCGGCCCCACTTCGCCCACGCTGGAAAACGGCAGGAACGTCACGGGTCGGCGTGGAAACTCGTCCGGCTGCAGGTTCTCGTCCTCCGCGTTATAGACAACGCTGTCTCCCTCGATCATCGTTTTCACAAGGCTGCGCTTCATTGCCGCATAGTTGGCGAACGAATGATGTCGCTCCAGGTGGTCTGGCGTAATATTTGTGAAAACGGCGATGTGCGGATGGAAGTCCGGGCTGGCTTCGAGCTGGAAGCTGCTCACCTCGCAGCACACGACGTCGTTCTCGTCAAGGTCGTCCACGATACCGATGAACGGAGCGCCGATGTTGCCCACCGCAAAGGCTTTGCGGAATCCGCTCAGCAGGTGAGCCAGCAGCATGGTCGTTGTGGATTTCCCGTTGCTGCCGGTTATGCCTACGAGCTGGGCGCGGCAATTGTGGTATGCCAGCTCAATCTCAGAGATGCAGGCGGTTCCGGCTTCCCGGGCTGCGGCGAGTATAGGATTGTCCAGTGTCACTCCCGGCGAAACTATGACCAGCTCGCATCCGGCGAGCGCGTCCTGCGGTATCTCGCCCAGGTGCGCTTCCACGCAGTGCTCCGCCATAAGGCGCTGCAACTCCCGAAGCTTCTCCGGCTGGGTTACCTCATCAACGCATACGGGATGGGCCTCGTGCAGCAGAAGATAATCCAGTACCGCTCTGCCGGTGATTCCCAACCCGAAAATACCGACCCGTTTCTTTGCTAAATCCATCATAGCGCGTACCGGTAGAACAGCATGACGCTCCCCGCGCAGACCAGCGCGTGCGCCACCCAGAACAACAGCACGGTGGCGATTTCGCTCAGTCCCGAAAGCTCGAAGTGGTGGTGCAGCGGGCTCATCTTCAGCAGCCGCTTTCCGCCCGTCAGCCTGAAGTAAATAACCTGCACCATCACGCTCAAAAGTTCTAGGCCGTAGACCAGGGCAAGCGGGATGAGGTAGATGATGAGTCCGCTGAGTATTGCCATGTAGCCGATGAACGCGCCCAGGAAGTAGCTGCCCGTGTCCCCCATATAGATGAGCGCGGGCTTGAAGTTTACGATGAGAAACGCCAGCACCGCGCCCGCCACGATGGCGCACAGGTAACTCAGCAGCACTTCCTTGCCGGCAAGCATCTCGTGAGCTGCGTTCGTGCCCAGGATGAGAACGAACGCGGCAAGGCTGATTACAGCCATGCCTGGCGCAAGCCCGTCCAGGCCATCGGTGAAGTTCATCGCGTTGACCATTCCGACCAGCAGGAACGTGCCCAGCGCGTAGTACACCCATGCCGGCAGGTTCACCGGTGCAGCAGACCACGGCAGGAAAGCCTGCGTGTTGCTCTGGATGGCGAAGTGAATCGCAACCAATGCGATTATCACCTGGAGGATAAGCTTGTAGCGCGCAAGAAATCCCCGCGATGACTGGGTAACGGCTTTAATGTAGTCGTCAATGAATCCGAGCAGGGCGAATGCGGTGCACACCAGCAGCACGAGCAGTGCTAGCGCCAGATCCGACTCCTGCAGGTCCAGAACATCCCCCAGTATAAAGATGCTCAGCGGCACCATAATCAGTGGAACGATGATGAAGAGCACTCCGCCGCCGGTAGGTATGGAGCCTTTCTCCTTATGATGCTCCGGGCCCCACTCGCGGAAACTGTGGATAAAGCGCCGCCGCAAGACGTGGTAGAGCGGATAGATGACTATAAGGCTTAGAAGCGCAGATACGCCTACGGTTGCCAGCTTGTCGGTCAAAGTATCTGCTCCTCCTGGCCAAAGTGGGAAAGCAGCCGGTCGACGACACGCTCAAGGTGAAGCGCCCGTGAACCCTTGATCAGTATGGCGGTATCGCTTTCGTTTCTTTCCAGTTCCTGGAATATACGCTCCGTCACCCGGTCAACCGTGAGTTTGTCCACCATTTCACCATGATCCGCCGAATGTTCCTGCTGGCGCGCTGGCGGGAAGCCCTGTGCGACCTTCTCGTCCTCTTCGCTGACTCCGTGGAACCACGTCAGTTCAAAGCCCTCGGGGACCGGCACCTCCCGAAGCGCGGACATTCGCGGCCCGATGCCAATGACGAGCGACGGCGGCAACTGGTAGACCTGCTTGGATATCTGCCGGTGTAGCAGCGTCTCAAACTTGCCCAGTTCCAGCATATCCCCAAGGACTACCACCAGCCGGGTTGTCCGGGGAAACGTCGCCAGTATCTCAATGGCGTCCTGTGTTGAAGCCGGGCTGGAGTTGTACGTGTCATCAATGAGCACGACGCCGGGTTTCAGCTCATATGGCACAAGCCGCTGAGGGGTAGGTTCGATGTCCTTTGCGGATTCTGCGATTTCCGGGTAATCCACACCGAGGCTGCGGGCCAGCGCGGCGGCACAGCAGAAGTCTTCGACCGCGCCCCGTCCGGGCACGCGCAATTCAACTGGCGTGCGGCCATCCGATGAGCACAGAGCGAAGCTTGAGCCCTCGACCCCGCGGTACACCACATCGTCAAGCCACAGGGACGGCTCGACATCCAGCGGGGGCGGGCCGCTGCCGCTTTCATCGTCACCGGGAATGATGAGCGGCGGGAGCTGCGGTGCGGCGCGCGCTGCCGCGGAGGCGTCGAAGTACTCGACATTCAACCCCCGCTCGATCGCCTGCTTATCACGTATCTCGTGCATAAGCGTCGCCAGGTTGTGGTCATTGAGGTTGAGCCAGAGCGTGTTTCCGGTTTTCATTCCATCCACAATCTCGGCCTTGGCGCGCGCGACTTCCGCGCCGGAGCCCAGGCGCCCGATGTGGCTCCCGAGCGTATTGGTGACCAGGCAGAGCGTGGGCTGTGCTATGCGCGACAGCAGCGAGATCTCGCCCCGGCCCCGCATCGCCATTTCCACGATTGCGCATTCCGTGTCCGGCCGCAGCTTCGAAAGCGTTATCGGCACGCCTATTTCATTGTTGAAGTTCTTGTCCGTTCCCACGACGTTGCAGAACGGGCCCAGGATGTGCAAGAGCATTTCCTTGGTCTGCGTCTTGCCGACGCTGCCTGTAATGCCGACCACGTTAGGTCGGTCGAACTGCCGGCGGAACCAGCTTGCGAGTTTCTGCAGCGCGACCAGGGTGTGGCGCACCTCAATGATCGTCACCTCGCAGGCTGAGTCCGCTGATACGTAACTGCGGGAGTCCTCAAGCACACGGAGCACTTCGCCCACCAGATGGTGGCCGCTGCGCACGAGCGCCGCCGTCGCCCCATTCTGGAAGGCGTCCAGGATGAAGTTATGACCGTCGCGCTTCTGTCCCATCAGCGGGACGAAAAGAGTGTCCTTCTTCGCAAAACGCGAGTCGATGCAGTACGTCGCGAAACGGGCGTCCGGTTCACCGAAGACCACCTTGCCGGACAATGGGGCAAGGATGTCTTTCATCCTGAAGGGATAGTCCATAAGTAAACCTCAATAATTAGTCAGTAACATAATCCAAACCGTATCCGGATGTTACTCCTTCCAGAGCGCATGCGCAACTATTTCATAAACTCGCGTGCGGCTTCCACGTCGCTGAAATGCTCGGTTCTATCGGCGAATACTTGGTAGTCCTCGTGGCCCTTCCCCGCTATGAGCACAACATCTCCCGCTTTAGCAGAGGAAAGCGCCGCTTCGATGGCGCGCTGCCGGTCGGGCTCTACAGTGCAGTGTGTTCGTGCCTCGTCGGGGATGCCGGCGAGGATTTCGTCAATGATTTGCTGTGGCTCTTCGCTGCGGGGATTGTCGTTGGTCACAAATACGGCGTGGGCAATTGCCGCAACCGTCTGTCCCATCACGGGTCGCTTCTCGCGGTCACGGTCGCCCCCGCAGCCAAAAACGCAGATTATGCGCGCGTCGGCGGCAGCTTCGCGGATGGTCTGCAGTACATTGCTCAGCGCGTCCTGCGTATGCGCGTAATCCACGAAGACATGCAGTCCTCTTCGATTCTCCACGCGCTCCAGCCGTCCGGGGATTGCCCGCACCGCTTCCACTCCGACGGCGATGTCCTCCGCGCTCACATTCTCCATCAGCGCGGTTCCTGCGGCCGCCAGGATGTTGGTGACGTTATATCGTCCGATTAGCGGCGAGCGAATCGTGGTTCGGAATCCCGTCACCGCGTCGGGCCATCCTGCGTCGTTGCCGTCGCGGAAGAACAACTCGCACTCGATGCCGTTCAGGTCGCGCCTGGTTACGCGTGCGCTGAGCGAGGTCATCTCGCCGAAGCCGAAACTCAGCGCGGGGCACGTGGCTGAGCGCAATATCTCCCGCCCTAGCTCATCGTCCGCGTTTACCACCGCGTATTCCGGGATGCCGAATTCGGCGCGCTCAAAGAAGCTGCGCTTTACCTGCGCGTAATTCTCCATCGTGACGTGGTAGTCGAGATGCTCGCGCGTCAGGTTGGTGAAGATGCGCCCCCGGAAATGTACCGAGTCCACGCGCCGCTGGTCAAGCGCGTGCGACGAAACCTCCATCACCAGATGCGTTGCGCCAAGCTGCAGACAGTTTTCTATTGTGGATTGCAGGTCGGCCGCGTCCGGCGTAGTCAGGCCCCGGCCGGTGAAGCTAAGCGGGTCGGGTTGCTCGGTAGAGAGAGGCAGACGCGTTCCTAGAGTTCCCAGCACACAGCTTGTGTGCCCCGCGGTGCGCAGTATGGAGTCTACGAGCAGCGTGACCGTGGTTTTGCCGTTGGTTCCGGTGACGCCGATGACGCGCAGCTTCTCGCTGGGATAACCCACGAGCCTGGCGACCAGCAGCGGATATAGCTGGCGCGCATCGGAAACGCGCAGGTGGCAGACGCCCGGCGGGACTTCCACCGGCTTTTCGTGCACGATGCAGGCTGCGCCGTTCCGCAGCGCGTCGTCGACAAACATGTGTCCATCGAAGGCCGTGCCCCGCATCGCCACGAACACCGTGCCCGGTTTCACGCGGCGGCTGTCACTCGTGACCGCTTCGATCTCAAGGCCCTCGTCAGCGTCCGCAAGTTCGCTGAACTCGATGCCGCTGAGCAGTTCACTGAGCTTCATGCTTTCTCTCCGGCGGTATCTCTTTCGCCATAGCGATGCGTTCCGCGACTTCGTGGAAGGCGGGAGCGGCGATCTCGCTGGCGTAATAAGCGCCGCGCGGCTCGGCGAGAGTCACCAGCACGAGGTATTTCGGCTCGTCGGCGGGGAAGAAGCCGATGAACGACGATACATACTTGCCCTTGACGTAGCCTCCCTTGCCGGCGACCTGGGCGCTTCCGGTCTTGCCCGCCACCGAGAAATTGTCCAGTGCAGCTTTCCTGCCCGTGCCATCGCGCACGACTTCCTGCAATACGGCTCTCACTTCCGCAGCCGTGGTCTCGCTGATGATGCGGTAGGCGTCGGAAGCCACCTGCAATCTAGCAGCGATACCCGAATCGGTATCGCCAACCAGCGATTCTCCGTCTTCGAGGGGGACGGTGAGCGTGCCCACGTCAGCCACCTTCGTCGTCTTCTCCGGCTGTGTAACCAGTGTCGGGCGCACGAGGTAGCCGCCGTTCGCGATAACGGCGTAGGCACGCATAAGCTGCAAAGGCGTCACCGCGATGCCCTGGCCAAAGGCCGCATTGGCAACAGCGACGTCCGGCCAGACTTCGCCCTTCTTAGCATGCTCGTAGCCTTTCGGCCGGATGCCGCCGCACTCGTTGGGTAGTTCGATGCCCGTGCATTCGTACAGCCCAAAGGTGGAGAATATGTCCGAGAGCCGGTGCTGGCCGAGCTTCAGCCCGACCTGCGCGATGCCCACGTTTGAGCTGTGAACGATGATATTGTGGATGGGAATATCCCCGAAGCCTGCGGGATTCCGGTCGTGCTCGGCTTCGGTAATCGTGTATTTGCCGATTGTGAGGCTGGGCGTGCAGTGGAATGTTTCCTGCGGGCTGAGCCAGCCCCGGTCAAGCGCCGCGGCGGCAACCAGCGGCTTCATCACCGATCCAGGCTCGAACGCGTAATGCACCAGAGGATTCGCCTCATTGCCCTTGCTTCCTTCGCGCGCGTATTCATTGGGATTGAACGTGGGTCGCGTGGCCACCGCCAGGATCTCGCCGGTGCGCGGGTCCATCACGGTGATTAGCCCCCACTTGGCGCGGTATCGGGAGAAGCGACTCGATAGCACATCCTCGCAGATTTGCTGGATAGCGGCGTCAAGCGTGGACACCAGGTCGGAACCGTGCGCGGGGTCTTTGCTCTTCAGTGTTCCGGGGATAATGTGCCCGAAACGGTCGGTGGAGAACTTATCCTTGCCGCTGGTGCCCACTAGTTGCTCATCGAACACTGCTTCCAGCCCGATTTGCAGTCCGGTCTTCCAGCAGGAGTAGCCCACGGTCTGCGCGGCGAAATCCGCTGCATAAGGATAATGGCGCTGGAAGTAGTAACGGATGAAGACGCCGCGAAGTCTCAGGTCGCAGATCTGCTCCGCCACTTCCACCGGTATGTCGTAGGCAAGCTCCAGGCTGCGCGGTGCATTGTCGTCCGTGATGCGGGAGTGGATCTCCTCCGGGCTCAGTCCCACGAACGGCGACAAGCCGTTGGCGACCTCCTGCGGCTTGGAGATAAGGTGCAGTTCAGCCACGACCCGTGCCAACTTAATGTTCCCCGCCAGTACCGTCTCGCCGTCCCGTGCGAGGATACAACCGCGCTGGGCCTGCCGGGAGAGCTTGCGTTCCCACATCTGTCCGAGGCGCTCTTCTAAGCCTTCGCTTTGCGCAGACTGGATGTAGTAGACCTTAGCCAGGCTCAGTGCCGCCAGTGTGAGCAGCACCCCGATATATAGCAAGACTGCTTTGACGCCAAAGCCGCGTTCCATTCGTGCGAGTGCACCATACCTACGTCACAGTGACCAGAGCCCTATAAAAATAAGGTAGGCGGCCAGGTTTCCCCGGCCGCCGCCAGGAGGAAGGGTAGCAAAACCATTACGCCCGTCAGGCGAAAAAAGGTAGCGGCCAGGTTTCCCCGGCCGCCGCCAGAAGGAAGGGTAGCAAACTTATTACGCCCGTCAGGTGAAAAAAGACAGGCGGCCAGGTTTCCCCGGCCGCCGCCAGGAGGTAGGGTAGCGTGTTTATTTCGCCTGTTGGGCGAAAAGGGGTAGGCGGCCAGGTTTCCCTGGCCGCCGCCAGGAGGAAGGGTAGCGATTTCATTGCGCCCGTCAGGCGAAAAAAGGTGGGCGGCCGAGTTTCCCCGGCCGCCGCCAGGAGGAAGGGTAGCGAATTCATTGCGCCCGTTAGGCGCTAAATGACAGGATTGTCCCATCGAACATATCACGGTTGCACTTCGATTATCTGGTCGCTGAGCGGATACAGCTCATCCACGGTTCTTGCGCCGATCCTCACCGGATAGATATTCGTCCGCACGATGTACGTTGCGTGGATGGGCGGCACCAGTCCCAGTGCCGTTGCCTCTTTTTCGTTATAAACCAGCTTGTCTTTCGTCTGCCGGTTCGCCAGCACCTGCCCGTCAAGCGCAAGCGAGAGGTTATGCAGCCCCTTGTCGGTCTGGGTTAACTGGTAATCCGTGTTGACCACGGCAGTGGCCAGGATTCCGTATGTGACCAGCGCGCCAAGCAGCAGCAGCACGCCTGCAATCAGTGCGACCTCGTAGCGGACTCTGAGCACCAGCGGTCCCAGCCGCCTGCGGGGAAGGAACGGGATGATAGTGCGCAGGCGGGGCTTGCCGCCGTATCGCTCCTTGAGCTCGTTGAACTCGTCGTAGTCGTAGATGCGGTCGCCGCGAAGGATGTTGGCTTCTGCAGGTTCAGCTGGCATGTTAGGCTCCCTCCCTTTGAACCTTGGTGACTACGCGCAGTTTCGCGCTGCGCGCCCGGCGATTCTCCTCCAGCTCCTCGGGATCGGCGGTAACCGGCTTGCGGGTCGCCGGAAGCAGGACCCATTCCTGCTCTTTCTCGCCCTTCGGTCCGTAGAGCTTGAAGGTATGCTTCGCCTTGCGGTCCTCAAGTGACTGCCAGGAGATTACGCCCATCCGTCCGCCCAGGAGCAGGTATCGGATAGCGCCCAACAGTCCGGTATGGAGCTCGTCCATTTCGTCGTTGGTGACGATGCGGATGGACTGGAACACGCGCGCCCGAATGGCATTGAGATGGCGCTTCGCCTTCGGCGGAACCGCGCGGTCCACCGCGTTTACGAGCTGCAAAGTCGTATTGATGGGAGCTTCCTCGCGCTTGCGCACGATGCTTTTTGCGATGCGCTTGGCATACCGCTCCTCGCCGAGCTTGGAGATAATCTGGGTAAGCTCGCGCTCACCCAGTCCGTTCACCAGCTCCATCGCTTTTTTCTTATCACTTCCCATCTGCATAGAAAGGGGGCCGTCAGCCAGATAGCTGAACCCCCGTGTCGGGTCGTCCACCTGGAATGCGGACACGCCCAGGTCGAAAAGCGCCAGGTCGATCCCTACAACGCCCAGTTCTTCGAGGACGTCCTCCGCTTCCGAGAACCTGGCCTGCCGCAGGATAACCCTGCAGGGAGGCCAGTTCTTTTGCAGCCGCTCCGCCCGGGCGATAGCCGCCGGATCCCTGTCGAATCCGATAGCGGTGCCTTCAGGCCCCAGATGGGGCAGGAAGGCCGCGAAATGCCCGGTGCCTCCGAGGGTGAAATCCACAAAGGTCTCGCCCTCTTGGGGCTGCATCAGCTCTAAAACAGCTTTCACAAGTGCGGGCCGATGAACAATCTCGTTCACGGCAAATACCTATCCGTCCCGGCGGGAGGCGGTGCAGACCCGCCTCATTTACCGCCGCCCGCCGTTACGTCCTCGTTAGGTGTAATAAACTCCTGGAATCCCTGCGCATCCAGCGTGGTTTCGTTATCCGGTCGCTGGTAGTGGTCCTTGGGCGTCCAGAGCTGCAAATGGTTCCCTGCGCTGCGAACGACCACATCGCTTACCAGCCCAATCTGTTCGCACAGGAATTTGGGCAAGACGACGCGCCCCTGCTCGTCCACGTCAACTTCAGCCTGGTTGGAGAAGAAGTTCGCCAGGTAGTTCTGGAATTTAGCGTCGAAGAACATTCGCAGGCCGAGTTCGGTGTCCAGGTCGGAAGCGGCGCGAAGCCGCCGCTCGATCTTCTCGAAATGCCCCAGGGGAAACACTTTCAGGTAAGGGCCCTCGCCCCGGACCACGATGGCTTTATCGCCCAGCTCCTCCTTGTATTTGGCGCCAAGGAGCAGCCTACCCTTGGAGTCGATCTTCGTACTGTGGGTTCCCCTGAACATATCCCCGCTCGAATATTCTACCAGGGGAAAATTGGGTGTCAAGGGGAGAAGTAGGTCGTTTCTGGGCTTACGGTCTATTTTCGCAACCTTTGTATAGTAAACGAGCTGCGCGACGCCGATGGAAGTGGCTTTGGAGGGTGACCAGCGCTGGTTATTGTTTTTTCTTGTAGGGGCGATTCACGAATCGCCCTCTTCCTGTAGGGTGCGGTCTCCGCGCCCCGCCTTGTTGTAGGGGCACGGCACGCCGTGCCCTTCCCTGGTGGCGCGGGCGCTTGCCCGCCGGAGCCTTGGCGCAGGTTGGTCCCGCCCGTGATTCCGCGTTCTTAACTGGCGCTTGCCCGCCATAGCCTCGGCGACGGCGGGACTGATAGCTGACAGCTGGCGACTGAATCGTGCCCCGCCGTTTTCTGGTAGTTCACTCACCCCTCTGCACGCCATTAGGGTATAATCAGCAAGCGAGGTGTGATACCTGATGAAATTTAAGATCGTGCTTGAAGAAAGCGACGAAGGCGGCTACACGGTATACGTGCCCTCGCTACCCGGCTGCATCAGCGAAGGCGACACCGAGGAAGAAGCCCTGGCGAACATCAAAGAAGCGATTGAGCTGTATCTAGAGCCGACTGAAGACGACGCAACGCTTGACGAGGGAGCCCGCCTGGTGGAAATCGCTCTATGAGCAAGCTTCCCAGCCTTTCTTACCGGCAAATCATCTCCGCGCTGCAAAGAGACGGTTGGGTAGTGGTGCGGCAGAAGGGAAGTCACATTCGCCTGCATAAGCGAACTGCGGAAGGTGTGTTTAAACTAACGGTTCCAGCGCACAAGCCGGTGAAGCGGTCTACGCTCAGGAGGATACTCAGTCAGGCGGAGATGGAATTAGATGAGTTCCTGAAGCTGCTGCGGTAGCAGAGGACTGTAGGGGCGCGGCATGCCGTGCCCGGAGGTGGGGCGGTGAGACATCGCTTCAGAGAACCTCTTACGGAGCGGGCGGGAACATGCGCCATGAACTATCTATTGTTCTGCAGTATTCGTCGAACGTCTGCAGGTCTACACGTAGTCGTGTGTTGACAATGTCATTCAGCTTGCCCACAACGGGTTCCCCTAACGCCTTGACTTGCTTGGGGTCGCTGGCCCTTTGGAGCCCATCGGGAAATAATCCCCGCGCGAGGTGGAAGAACCTATTGTTGAAATCCTTGAAATCATCGAGACGCTCAAGCTCGAGTACTTCTATGCCTGCCAATCGTCTCAACCGTGCATCGCAGAGCAGTTCTTCATATAGTGCTTCAGTTTCAGCAGGATGTGCTCGTCTTTCCCAGAGCTTTCTAAGTTCGCGTGCAACGCGGGTTACCCTACTTGCAACGTCACTGCGCTCATTTGCGAAGATGGGATACATTGTGATTTTCTGCCAACGCTCCTCAGAGGCTTTCCATTTCTCAGAGATAGCTCGAATCTCACGGTTCGACTGTACTAATTCGCCAGTATATCGTGCCAGAAAGTATGAGAAAACCACTAAGAACGCAGCGAAAACGAGATCAGCAACAATTGCCCACTGTTCCATGCGACCTCCCACGGTCAGTACGACAGTTGCACCCACCAATGCGCCAAAAGCTGCCACCACAACATACTTCCAATTATGCTTCCACCGCTCTTTAAACATGCCACGATTCTATCATCTCCAAGGGGCTTCCGCATGACCTCCCTCGCCACAGCCAAGCGATTAGCTGGTCCTCTGATGGTGTAGGAGAGAGTGTCTGAAGGAGTAGGGCAGTGGAGGTCTACCACGCGTCTCCGAATAGCCCTCTGAGGTCAAGGATATCCTCAGATGACGGCGGGGCGCGGAGACCCCGCCCTACAAGTTCAATGCGGCTCAGTACCCGATGGCAAACTTTAGGTCGTCGTTGGTGAGGTCCAAGTAGCTAATAGCAGGATTGCCATCGACTACTGCCAGGGAGGTGTGTCCGCCCACAGCTCCCGCGCTATCCACCGCTACCGGCGTGCCCCAGCTTCCCCCGCTGGCATCACTCGCTCGCACATACTTCAAGTTGTGGTTGGTGTAATCGTAGTAGCTGATGGCAGGATTTCCATTAACTACTGCCAGGGAGGTGTATTCGCCCACATTCCCTGCGCTATCCACCGCTACCGGCGTGCCCCAGCTTCCCCCGCTGGCATCACTCGCCCGCACATACTTCAGGTCTGTGTTGCCGCAGTAGTAGCTTATGGCGGGATTGCCATTGACGACCACCAGGGAGGTGTGGGAAACACCCGTGCTTTCCACGGTTACCGGCGTGCCCCAGCTTCCCCCGCTGGCGTCGCTCGCCCGCACATACTTCAGGTGGAAGTTGGTGTAGTCGCAGTAGCTAATAGCGGGATTGCCATTGACTACGTAAAGTGAGGTGTAATAGCCAACCCCCCCAGCGCTATCCACGATATACGTATTCCAGGATGTGCCATTGGCATCAGTCGCACGAGCATACTTGAGGTCGTAGTTGGTATTGTCACAGTAGCTAATAGCGGGATTGCCATTGACTACTGCCAGGGAAGTATTGTACACGCCCACATCTCCCGCGCTATCCACGGTTACCGGGGTTCCCCAGCTTCCTCCGCTGGCGTCATTCGCCCGCACGTACTTCAGGTCTTGGTTGGCAGAGTCGTAGTAGGAAATCGCCGGGTTGCCGTTTACCACTGCGAGCGAGGTGTCCAAGCCCACATTTCCCGCGCTATCCACGGTTACCGGGATTCCCCAGCTTCCCCCGCTGGCATCACTAGCCCGCACGTACTTCAGGTCGAAGTTGGACTCGTCAAAGTAGCTGATGGCGGGGTTGCCATTGATTATCGCCAGGGATGTGTGTCCGCCTACAGCACCGATACTATCCACCGTCAAGACATGCCACAAGGTTATTGTGAAGCTAAACGTATCAGTGTCGTAAACATTCGTGACAGTGAGGCTCGCTTCGTAGATCCCTGCAAGACCCAGAATGACGTAAGGCTCTTCGTCAGTTGATGTATTGGGCGTGGCGCCGCCGCCGAAGTCCCATTCGTAGGTGAATGGCGGTGTGCCCTCTACTGTGGCACTGAAGATTACCGCTTCACCTGCGTCTCCGCCGGTCGGAGTCACTCCGGTGATGGTTGGCGGTAGTTCTACGTTCAGAGTGAAATCACAATCGTCAGCGCCATACGCGTTGGCCACTATAAGGCTTGCAGAATAGCTGCCCGCTGCTCCGAGCGTGACAGTAGGCTCAGAATCATTAGACGTGTTCGGTGTGGCTCCACCGCCGAAATCCCAGGCGTAAGTGAGCGGCAAGAGACCGTCAATCTCCGCGATAAACGTGACCTCAGTACCCGCTGCTCCGGCTAGCGGACTCACCGAGTGAATGACAGGAACTACGGATACAACATTGCTGGGGATTCCTGTAATGTCATCACCGTCGTATGGAACGACGCGGTAGTAGCTCCACGAAAGCTCGTCAAGCACGGCGGAGAACTCCAATCGTCCTTCGCCGGTTGCTTCGCTCTGTAAAGCTTCCTGTATGAAATTAAACGAGCCGGTTGCGCTGTCGTCCCCTTCAACATTGTACCCAACACACTCCACGCCATAATTCATCGCAATGGGAGTAATATCCGCGATGTCTACGACGCCATTGCCGCTGCCGTCAATGACGGCGAGGAGGCAGTTGGCGTCCTCACGGTCGTAGGTTTCGCCGTAGTGCATCGCAATCGGTGTGATGTCGGAGATGCCGACGGTGCCGTTCTGGTCGTAGTCGCCGAGGTTCTTGTAGTGCCAGGAGAGGGTGTATATGCCGCCATCATCGATTAGCTCGAGATCGTCCACGCGGTTGGCTTCACCGGTTGGCGGGGTGGAGACGAATTTGATTCCCCCCTGTAGGGCGGGGACCTGTGCCCCGCCGTCCACCATTTTTGCGTTATCCCCCAGCGGCGCGCCACAGGTGCGCGCCCTACAGAAGAGCGCATCCCCCAGCGCGTCCTTTAATTCCGCGAATAGCTCCGCATTCACACCCTCCGGACACGGATACGCACCAAGTTCCGCCAGCGCGTCATCGAGGGATGTGTCGTCCGCCACCTGGATAGCTTGCCCGCCGGATTGGAGGGGCGGCGCTACCCGATGGGAACTACCACACGTGCTCAACACCAGCGCGAACGCGCAGGTAACGAGCGTGAGTGCAATCACCCGAAGGATGCTGCGGATTCTCATTTTGGCTCCTCCTTGCTGACCGGGGGCTCATACTACCTGCCCCCCAGCAGGCTGTGACTATTGTAGCAGATGGTTACTGTAGGGCGGCAACTTGTATGCCGCCGTCCTGAACTGGTGGCGCGGGCGTCTCGCCCGTGATTCTGCCACGGCGCGGTACAAGTCCGCGCCCTACAACCTCTACCCGCACATCATCTCCCCAATCCTCAATCCATTCAGCGCGGCGCCGATGTGGAGGTTGTCCGCTACGGCGAACAGATCAACCGTTCGCTGCTGAGGACGCACGCGGATCCTGCCGACGACCACGCGATCACGATGCTTCACCGCATCGGCGCTCGTGGGAGTCTCACCGGTGGGCAGCACCTGTAGGGTGGGGCTTTCACCCAGCGCATCCCGCACCTTGGCTTCGTCAATCTCGTCGCAGAGCCTGAGATGCACTGCGACGCAATGCCCCACTAGCACGGGCACGCGAACCGCGGTGGCGAATATGCGCTCCGCCTCCAGCCCGAGTATCTTCGCCGATTCCAGCCGAAGTTTCGTTTCTTCTTTGTGCTCATCGCCCACCAGGTCGTCTACCGCCGGCACCGTCCGCAGCGCATCCGCCGCAGCGATGGAGTACGCATCCGGCTCATCCTGCAACGCCTGCGCTGCCTGCTCCCAGAAGCCTGAGACGGCGTCGCGTCCCGCGCCGGAGATTGCCTGGTACGTCGCCGCGACGACTTCCTCGATGCCGAAGCGCATAAGCGGCGCGATGGCGTGGACGAAGCCGATAGTCGTGCAGTTGGGATTTGCCGCCAGCTTCGCGTCGCCCAGCGCGTCGTCGTTCACCCCCGGTACCATCAGCGGCACGCCCTCACTCAGCCGAAACGCGTTGCTTTTGTCCACCACCTGCGCGCCGGCGTCCAGCGCTTGCGGCACGAATCTCTCCGACAGCTCGTCGCCAATGGCGAAGAATGCAAGTTCGACGCCGGCAAAGGAGTCCGAAACTAGCTCGGATACTGTAAGCTCGCCGTTGGCATAAGGAATGCGCTTTCCCGCGCTGTCCGCGCTGGCGAGCGCGACGATTTCCGCGTCCGCGAAACGTGACTCGGGCAATAGCCCCAGCAGGACTTCGCCTACCAGTCCGGTTGCGCCTACAACCGCAATCCTCACTTGAGATCCTCCATCACGCTTGCCAGTCCGACGCGAAGTCCGGTGAAGCCGCCCATCGCCTTGAGCGCGAGCTTCACGCCCGGCAGGAAGCTTTCGCGGCTGATGGAGCGGTGCTCGATGGTGAGCGTTTCGCCTTCCGCGCCGAACATCACCGCCTGCTCCGCCAGAACTCCCGGCAGCCGCTGCGAATGGATGCGCACGCCGCCGTAGCCGCCACCGCGCGCTCCGGGGATTTTCTCGTTCACCGGCCCAGGCTTGACCTTCGCGGCGTCAGCGATGAGCCGCGCAGTCTCCAGCGCGGTGCCGCTGGGCGCATCGGCCTTGCCCGTATGGTGGCGCTCGGTGATCTCGGCGGTGCGGAAGAACTTCGCCGCGCGCTGCGAAAACTCCATCATCAAATTCGCGCCCACCGAGAAGTTGGGCACTATCAGGCACGATACGCCTGCGTTCTCCGCAGCTTCGCGCATCGCTTCCACCGTCTCCTCCGCATATCCCGTCGCGCCGACAACATAGTGCTTGCCGGCTTCAAGTACGCGCACGCCGTTTTCGTCCACCGCCGGTCCCAGCGAGAAGTCCACCACGTGCGTAACCGGCGATGCGAGGAACTCGTCCACCGACGCCGTGATCGGCCCCACGTCCGGTACTTCGCCGGCGATAACATCGCACAGCTTCTCCACCGCAAAACCGCTGTCGGCGTTCAAGCCTGCGCTGATGATGCGGCCCATGCGTCCGGCTGCGCCCAGCACGCCGACTCTAATCGCTTTTTTCATACCGTACCCTCCTCGCGGTACCATTTTGCCTTCTCCTCCGGGAGCGGGCGTATCTCGGGTGGCGCCAGCTCTTCGATGGCGTCCATTATCTTTTTCGTGGTCTCAGCCAGCACGCTTTCGGGTATGATCCCTGTGGGATAGTGGGCGAACTGCATTGGCTTCGCGAAGCGCACCTTGATGCGCCCCGGCTTGATGGCTTTACTTCCGACGGGAAAGCACTTGCCTGCGCCGGCGATGCAGGCCGGAAGCACCATTGCGCCGCTTCTGTGCGCGATCACCGCCACTCCCTTGCGCCCCCTGTTCAGCCGTCCGCTGCGGGTACGCGTGCCTTCGGGGAAAATCATCACCGTGCCGCCTACCTTCAGGCAGGCCAGCGCCGATTCCAGCGCCCCGCGCCCGTGGCTCCGGTCCACCATGATAACTCCCACGTTGCGCATGAACCATCCCAGCAGGCGGTTTTTGAAAAGCTCGCGCTTGGCCATGAAGTGGATGCACCGGGGCACGCCCACGCCTATCATCGGCGGGTCCAGGTGGCTCTGGTGGTTGCTCGCGATGATAAGCCCCCCCTCGCGCGGGACGTTCTCCACCCCTTCGTGCCGCAACCTAAACATCAGCTTGCCGCCTGCGAGGAGCAGCATCTTGCTCATCGCATACAGCGGCTTATTGATGGGAAGAATCACCAGGCAGATTATAGCAGCCCCCCCTTGACACGCGCCGCGCCCTGTGTTACTATACAGGCGTATAGCAACGGAGCCCGACATGGAGTCTCTCATTGTTCACGCGGATCTTGACACCTTCTACGTAAGCGTGCAGCGCCTGCTCGATCCCTCGCTCGTCGGTCGGCCGGTAATCGTGGGGGGCGACCCGCACGGGCGCGGCATAGTCGCCGCCTGCAGCTACGAGACGCGCGCTTTCGGCGTGCGCTCGGGGATGACCGCGCGGGACGCCTACCGCCTCTGCCCGCAAGCGGTGTTTGTCCGGGGGCACGGCGAGTACTACGGCTACTACTCGCGCTTGGTGAAGAACATCCTTGAGGATTTCACGCCCGAAGTCGCCCCGATGAGCATAGACGAGTTCAGGCTGGATTTTTCGGGCATGGAGCGGATGTGTCCCGCGCCCTCCGCGCTTGCCGAGCGCATCCGCGAAAAAGTCTACCTGCACACGGGCCTGCCCATCTCGCTGGGGCTGGCGACGAACGGGCTGGTGGCGAAGGTCGCCTCGGGGCAGGCCAAACCCGACGGCTACCGCGTCGTCCCGCCGGGCGAAGAAGCCGCGTTCCTCGCGCCGCTTCCGCTTGGCAAGATGCCGGGCATCGGGCCCGTCACCGAGCGGATGCTCACCGAGCGCGGGCTGACGACGCTGGGCGATGTGGCGCGGGTGCCGCTCGTTATGCTCCGCGCGCTTTTAGGCAAGCACGGTGAGGCGCTGCGGATGAAGTGCAAGGGCGAGCAGGTAATCACCGCGCGCGAGACCCGCACCGTCAAAACGCTCGGCCACGAGAGCACGTTCAAGGACACCGCCGACCCCGCGAAGCTGCGCGCCATCTTAGCCGGGCTCACCGCCGAGGCGGGCTTCCGGCTGCGCGGCGGCGGTTACACCACGCGGCTTGTCATCCTCAAGCTGCGCTACTCCGACTTCGAGACCCACACGCACCAGCGGCGCGTGGACGCGCTGTTTTCCGACGACGCCATCTTCAAAGTCGGCTGCGAGCTTCTGGAGAGCACGTTTAGCCGGCGCGTGAGTGTGCGGCTCGTGGGCATCCGCCTGGCGGGATTGGTGCGCGACCTGCACCAGCTTCCGCTGTTTGAATGGCAGCGCCGGATAAAGCGCCAGGAACTCTACGCCGCCATTGACAGCGTCCGCGGCCGCTTCGGCCTGGAGTCTCTCACCACCCTCACCGCCCACCAGGCGCGCGAGCGCCTGCCCGCCGAAGCCTCGGCGTAGGCGGGTCGCCGCCCGTGATTAAAACCGGAGTGGGGGCCAGCCAGAAGGGCTGGCAAGTCTCTAGGCCGCCACACCTTAATCGCGCGTCCGACTTGTAGGGGCGATTCACGAATCGCCCATCTTTCTGTAGGGCGGGGTCTCCGCGCCCCGCCTGTTTCTGTAGGGGCAATTCCTTTCGGGTCTGCCTTCGGCTCTGAGGCTCAGGCTCGAAGAGAGCCTTAGGGCCGAAGACACGAATTGCCCGTTCTTCCTCGGTTGGGGGCCTTCCCTGTAGGGCGGGGACCTGTGCCCCGCCGCTCTTCGTTCTTGGTGACTGTCGACTTCCCTGTCTTTGCAGCGATATAATGGACACGTGGATTGGGCGCTATTCTGGACGGCGATTGCGGCGGTCGGGGCTCTTATTCTCGGCTTTGTCAACTTGGTGCTACGTTTCTTGGACCGCCGTCGTGAACAGCAGCTGCGGGGATTGCCAATCAAGAGACATCTGGAGAACGTATTCATTGACCTCTCAGAAGCCATGTTCTCCGTTTCCATTCCTACCCTTTGTTCAGTCCGCGTGGACCGCATTGAGGAGTTCATCGACTCAACTGAGTTCCAAACCCTTGATGACAATGAAAAGGATCTCGTGCGGAGCTGTCTGAGGTTGGTGGAGAGGATTAGAGACCACGTTCGGTCGCGGACGGTGACCGTAGATGAACAGAAGAAGGACACTGCGGTTGACGCTTCTTCACTACTTGTTGAGGATGAGCTGTTTCCCGATGATTTCTGGCGGACACTAGGGCATTTGTGCAACCTCATGCGGCGCAAAGATCTGAGAGACCCACGAGAACCAGATAGCAGTCTTCATTGGAGAATGATGTTGCATGAAATGGGTAGAGAAGGACAGCTTACAGTCTACACGCCCAAGGGGAAAGTTGAATTCTCCTCTTCAGACCTCCACCTGGAATAGCTGCGTTCTTACCGGTTTTGGCGGAGTCCCCGCCCTACAGGGAATCCAACAGAAGGCAAGCCCGGCGGGGCACAGGTCCCCGCCCTACAGAAATCCTGCAAAAGGTGTGCCCGGCGGGGCACAGGTCCCCGCCCTACAGCGTGGCTCTTTCTGACAACTGACAACAGATAGCAGACCACTAAATCCCAAAAACCCCCCAAATCAGTGTCCGCTTTTTGCCAGAACCTGCTATAATAGTTAATGAGCGTAGAAATACGCGAAAGATATGTCTGATGACGCAGAAATGCGCGATTCCCCTGTAGGGGCACAGCATGCTGTGCCCGTTGTAGGGCGGCCACCTGTGGGCCGCCGTCCTGAGACACAAGATGATATACGGCGCGGCACGGGTCCGCGCCCTACAGAAGAATCCCCGATGGAATTCGATGCCGCCAAGCTCCACACCCAACTCGCAGACCTACTCCAACTCTACCTCACCCGCGCAGCCGAGCCCGACGCCATCGAAAAATGCTCCGCAAAGGACGCCATATCCTGCGCCAAGACGCTCACGGCGATGATGTCCGACGTCCAATCGGGCAAACCCGCCTCGGTTGATTCCTCTGTAGGGCGGCCCTTTACGGGCCGCCATCCTTATACCGGCATGAATCAGCGGCGGGGGATAAACCCCCGCCCTACAGGCTCTTATCCTGGCTACAGGCCACTGCTACTGGCTACTCTCCCATCCTCGCAGACGCCCTCTCCGTCGTTCTCGCGTCCGACGAGGAATCCCCCATCCCCGAGCCACATAAACGCCTGATCGCCCGCATCCAGAAACTCTGCACCGAGGTTCAGAAGCGATTGGACAAGGCCCCCAACCGGCTAGGCGGTGTTTACCCGCCGATGTGGAGGGCTCACCAGCGCCGCTCTGAATCTGAGGATTGCACAAACGATACCAAGAGCCGGGCTAGTGAGCCCGGTCTACCCATTATGGACAGCGCGGTTTCCCCTGTAAAAGACTGCGCGTCCGTCCCAGTTGTCGGTGGCGTGGGCGCTTGCCCGCCATCGCGCGCTTCGTGTGACCAGCGGGTACCTACTGGTGGCACGGGCGACCCGCCCGTGATTCCGCCCAATACATCCCGCAAAGCCGCGGGATGCCACCAGAGATCTTCCCCCGCTCCAATCCCCAATCCCTTACCCCTAATCCCTAGCCCCTCTCATAAGGGTGGGTCTACCCACCATAGCTTTAGCGAAGGTGGGCCGGGTGGGGGCCTGGTGGATGGCTCCGCATATCCAGAAGGCGGGGCGCGGAGACCCCGCCCTACAATTTCCATCCCTGGCCCCCGGTCCCTGGCTACTGGCTACTCTCCGCGCCGCAAGCGCCGCACCCTCTACACTCTCGGATGTGGCCATCGTGCCGCGCCACGGTGCCCCACCTGAACCTAGACCTTAACGCAAGAAGCCAGAGGCAGTGCATACCTCTGGCTCCTATAAACTCCCTCACGTGAGATTATGGCACGCTGGGGAGGTTGCGTGATGGCAAGTTACTCTCGGGGCGGCTCTCCGGGGGCACCTGAAGGCGGTGGAACTTCGCCGTCCATAATGCCGCCCCAGGGGCCCCAGCCGCCTGCGCCAATGGGCCACAGATAGAAGTCGAACTCAGGCCACTCGGTATTCACCCAGACCCGGGTGTACAGGTCTTGGTAGCCTTCGTGCTGTACCAGCACGTTGTAGTCGCCCGCAGGAAGCAGCATCGTGTAGTTGCCGCTCTCGCCAGACTGCACGTAGGTGTAATAGCTGTCATCCGTGGCGACCGCCACAAGATCGCTGCCTGCCAGCGGGTCGCCGGTCGAGCCGTCGAGCACAGCCCCGGTAAATGTAACCAGGTCCGTCGGAGGCGGTGCTTCGGCCAGCGGAAGTGTGAAGTTCAGCTCGATCGCCACGTCCTCGTTTATCTCGACGGTAACCGCGCGGGCATTATACCCATCTTTGTATGCGCCGACGCGCCACATGCCTGTCGGCACGTTCGCCAGTTCGAATTCACCGCTATCATCGGTGAAGGTGAACGGATCCACGTTGGGCTGAGTAGCGTTCACCAGCGCGTCAGGAATTGGATTGCCGTCCTCGTCCTCGACACAGCCTCGCACCAGTCCAACTGGAACAGCGTTGAGCACGAAGTCCATATCGTCGGTGTCCTCAGTGATTTCGCAGTCCGAGGCATAGCCTAGGTAGCCGTACGCGCCAACGAAGATAGCGTAGAAACCGGACGGGATTTCGCCCAGGTCGTAGTCGCCGTTCTCGTCAGTGGTTGCAGCGTAGTAGCCAAATGGCATCGTCATATCCTGCGATGCGCCTCGGTTCTCGCGCTGCTGATAGCGATAGCGCGCCATTCCGTACGAATCGTGGCTCTGGTCGTAGCCACCATCACTCGATGGCGGGGGAGCTGCACCGGGCAGTGCTGCATCGGTGTTCTCCCGCTCCGCATACGCGAGGCCGCCAGCGTCCATATCGTCGAGTTCTGCGCCCATCGGCACCGCATAGTCATAACCGTAGAAGTTGGGGTCCATGTAGATGAACTCGACGTACGCTCCTTCAATCGGGCTTTCTTCGGTATCCGACACTGTGCCGCTGACGTTCACCGGGATTATCGGAGTCAGCTCCAGGGTTACATCAATGTCGCCGTCAGATTCGCGATTGAAGAAGCCACTGAAGGACATGTAGTCCGCGTGGCTTGCGCTAAGGTACACGCCCATCCCGTTGAAGGGGTCGGGGAAATCGAAGTACCCGTTCTCGTCGGTATACGTCTCCTGGTATACCGGCGGCTCCCAATTGGGATCGGTTCCGTCGCGAGAAGGCATTCCCGCATCCGCATAGGCAATCTCCTCTGGCATGCCTGAATCAACAGGCATCGAGGGAGGTTCCGCTTCGTCTTCGAGCAGATAGTACCAGCCGCAGTCGGAATTGCCCTGCACGAGTGCGCCAGCGATGCCTGCGCCGCTATCGGCGTCAACGACCCGGCCTGATACTGTGTAGCCCTCAGAAGGCGGGTTTGGGCTGCGTGGCTCCAGACTGATTATGTGCTGGGTCGTGTCACCAGCCTGCACGGACAGCGAGAGCATCTGCAGGCGATAGTCGCTTGCGAAGACTACGAGATAGTAATCGCCCACAGGCACGCCGGTAAACTCGTAGGTTCCAGCAGCCTCCGTAATGCCTATCGAGGCCCAGCCGTCTTCGCTGAACAGGGCGACTACGGCGTCGGCAACAGGGTCTTCCGTGTCAGCGTCAATGACCAGGCCGTTGACTATTCCGCCGTTTTCGTCGGGTTCGCCAAGCTGCCAGTCGACGCGCCAGTCGTCACCAATGCCAAACTCGCGTTCGCCAAACATCACTCCTTCGTGGCGCAGGCTCAGGCTGAACCTCTCGTTTGACCTCACAACGCCTGAAGGGATTGTGAAGTTACCGGCTGAGTCGGTCTCAATGCCGATGTCAACTCCGTCGACCAGCACGGTCGCAGCCGCAAGCGGGTTTCCGTACGAGTCCGTCAGCACACCGCTCACTTCGTTCGTGACCGGTGGCGGTTCCGGACCTGGCCCGGGACCGGGCTGAATTCGGCCACCGCCGCCTCCGCAGGCGGCCAGTAGGATGAGAATAATGGCCAAGCCTGAACTTAGTATCAGTAGTCTTTTCAAATCGCACCCCCAGATTACAGGTCGATGAGACAATTCGTTTTTATTCTATCCCAGCGTATGCAGGATGCATAGAGCCGGTTTCGCACGTAAATCAAGGTACCAGTTAGCCTCCGCCGGGCTCCTGCGAGTATGTTTCAGGCAGCACCATTATAAGGGATGCTGCAATATGCCCGTCGCGGTATTCCTGAGCGACCGCGACGGCGTCTCTGCCGACGAGGTCACGAGTGAGTGGAAACTCTGCGCCATCCTCGGCAACCAGGCTTGTGCCTTCGTTGAGCGCAAGCTCGATAGAAGCCATGTCCTCGTAGCTGAAAATGGTGATGATGTTGCCGACCACGCTAAGAATTGCGCCGAAGACCACGCGTTCCGCCGTCGGCGGGCCTGCGCTCCCTGCAAGATAATCCTCTGTTTCATCACCCAGACCGTTGGCGTTCTCGTCGGCGAATTGCAGATCGTCCGGGGTAAATTCACCGTCCAGGTCTGAGTCCAGCCAATTCCTGTCAAGAGCTCTCAGTATTGCCAGGCTTCGTTGGCGGTCGCCGTCAGGTCCCTGATAGCTATAGTTGAATGCTATTGGCGTAGCGGTCAGGATGTCCAGTGGTGGTTCTAGTTGCTCGTAGGACAGCGGTTTCAAGGGCGAGATATCAAGCTGAACGCTAGTGATCCTTGCAGCCATAATCCTTATCGGCAGTTTGCATTCAATGGAGTCGATCCCGTAGCCGTCTCCGTCCACGTCTTCCGCTACAACAAACTGCACGCTGAGTGTCGCACTTGTTGTCGGTGGCAGATCGGGGAACAGGAAATTCCCCTGTGCGTCGGGGAGTGTGATGGAGTCTATGTCGTCCTCAGGATCGACGACGCGCAGCGGCACATCGTTGAGTCCCTGCTCCGGTGGAACTGGTTCCAGCGACTGCGGGTCAATCAGAGTGTAGCCGGTTATGGAGATGGAGCCTGAAAGCGCGCCCAGAGTTGAGCTGGGCCAGCCTTCCAGGCCGCTTGCCTGGTCACTCAAGTAATTGCTGAGCAGCTCCTCCGGCTCAGGTGCTTCGGGTGGCGGCTCAGCGCCGTCTTCGGGAGGTGGAGAAGGACGTTGCCAGCCAGGCTGCAACTCGGGCGGGTGCTTCCCTGGACCGCCTCCACCGCAGGCGGATAGGGCGTTGACGAGCAGGATTAGCGCACTCAGTGCGACCAAGCCGTGGAGTGAGATTCGACGCAGCGGGTGTTTACTCACTTTCCGCCAGTCCCCCTCCATTCTCTGATGGCTGTGCCCATTCGTTTGATGCCTTCTCTGATGTGCGCCTTTGTCAGCATACTGAATGCAACGCGAATATAGTGGCTGTCCTGCTTACCGGCAAAGAACATCCTGGACGGCGCATAATCAACACCATATTTTACCGTATGTTCCAGCAACTCGGCGCTCATTGTCCCCTGCGGCATCTCGACCCAGAAGGAGAAGCCGCCGACAGGCACTTCCCAGCGAAACTCAGGCGGGAGGTGCTCGCGCATGGCGGTATCCGTGAGCCGCTTCCGCTCACTGTATATTCTAGCCATTTTCCTTATGTGCAAATCCATATAGCCTTTCTTGATGAACTCAAGGAGCAGCGTTTGCAGGAAGAAGCTGTCGCTGCGCTCCGTGGCGCGCTTCAGTTTAACCAGCGGCACGGCCATCGGGCCGGGCGTGCAGATGAAGCCGATGCGAAATCCCGGAAGGAAGCTCTTGCTGAAGCTGCCCACCAGAAAGACATGGCCGCCATCATCCATCGCCTTGAGCGATGGTATTACACGCCCCTCCGTCTTGAGGAACATCGCCCAGGCATCCTCGATAATCGGGATGTTGTGTTTCTGGGCAAGGCGCAGGAGGGCTTCGCGCTTCTCCAGGCTCATAACCGTAGCGGTGGGATTGTGTAACGTCGGAACCGTTACGATAAGGCCGACTTTCTTGCGCTTGATGCAGCGGGATAGGTAACTGATGTCCATCCCGTCGCGCTCCATTGGAATGGGCACGTAGGGCATTCGCCGGGCAATGAGCGCGTTGAGGATGCTGGCGTATGTGGGGTTTTCGACAGCAACGGTTGTGCCGGAACGGTGCAGCAGCGTGAGTAGCATGTTGAGCCCAACCTGGAAGCCCGCACAGACAACGACTTCATTAGCGCCAGGTTTCATATCGATGAGTTCGCGCGAAAGCGTGAGCTCCAGGTGCTCCACCAGCGGTTGGTAGCCTTGCGGGTGTCCACGGTCGAAGAAGAACTCCTCCGGATACCACAGCAGGTTACTGGAGACCTTCTTGATGCGGCCAAACGGAAACTGCTTGGGATCGGGCAACGCTTTGGCGAAGGAAATGTACGGTTCCGGCCCCTTCCACCGCTCGTAGTAACGTGGCAGGGCGAAGCTCTCGCCGTTGAACTGGTAGTCGCTCCAGTCCATCGCAACGACATGATGGGCACGCGCGGAGGGGCGCGTATGTTCGGGTGGGGACAGGTCTGCGCGGCTAGGCGGACTGTCGGATACGCGCGTGCGGCTACCAGGTTTAGTATCCAGCCAGTGTTCTGCAGCCAGCTCAAGGTAGGCTTGTAGAACGGTGTTGCGTGCAAGTCCGAGCTCCTGCGCCAGTTGCCTGCTGCTGGGCACGGATTCTCCGGGCTTTAAAGCTCCGGTCGTGACGAGCGTGATTATCTGCTCCTTTATCTGGAGGTAGACCGGCGTAGAACTGGCTTTATCGATGAGCAGCTTCACGCACTTACATTATATCCTCGCCAGATGCCTAACTGGTATGCCAGTTTCAGCATACTTTCGCTATACCAGTTGTGGTGGGGGGGGGCAACGCTAGGTGAGAGCAGTGCAGTACTCGGCCAGCGACTTGAAACTCTGGCCCCGCAGCGTCTGGAAGTCGTCATACTTGACCTTTATATAACGCCATTCCGTCTCCGTGAGCTCCGTCGCGCGTTTGCACCATTCTATGGCCGCAGCATCCTTGAGCGGAACGTTAAGGTCCTGAATGCCCTTGGTCTCAATGAGGTATATAACCTTATCGGTTTTCACGATGAAGTCCGGTAAGTAGTAGCTCAAATATCCCTCATGGTTGTGATATGGGATATAGAGCGGGAAGGTTGTTAGCACCTTAGTAAACGCAAGAACTTCATCTTTCTCATCGAGCCATTTGATGAAATCCAGCTCCAACCTGCTCGCCCGCGGGTAGGGAAGCTGGTCGAGAACGCATTTCTGAACCTCTATCGTCTCCTGCGTAGTGTGAAAGGGCAGGATTGAGCTGACTCGGAAGTACCTGAGCAGGCTAGTTGGCTCGGAAGCCTTAGCGAGTTCGTTGACTTCGCACGCGAATACATCAAGTAATCCCGCTCGGACCTTGGGATCGTTGAGCTTATGCCTAACCTCTCGCTCATTCGGGTCAACGGGATTATCAAAGAGATTATTTGCAATGTAATCTTTCAGCTTGACAACAAGCTCCGGGAATGCCGCGAGACACCTCACTTTGGCGAAAACCGCTTTGGCGATATAGCTGATGTAAAGGGATAGATTCTCCGTGTAATCGAACGCGAGCGTCTTTTCGCGCACGAGCTTCCCGGTCAGCAAGTCCTTCTCCTTGTACCTTATCTTTGGCACTTTGACTTCGCTAAGCCTGAATAGCTTGTGCGGGAGCTTCGTCAGGTCGAGCTTGCTGAGATCGGGCGCAACTGTGATTATGCCGCCCTCAAGCACTGGAAACTCAATGTCGTACTCAAGCTTCTCGGGGTCGACTTGAACGAGAGTTGGCGGTTCGTACACCTGACGAATGGGAACGATATCAGCGACGAGCTCACCCTTCTCAATCTCAGCTTCCCACAACTGCCGGAACCTCGGATGGTCGATGACGATCAAGTGTTCATCTATCAGCGGCTCATCCGGAAGAAGTCTTCTCAAGCCGCGCCCGAGCGTTTGCTCAGGTAGAATCTCGGAGACAAAAGCGCGCAGCGGAACAATAACATTCACTGACTTTACATCCCATCCTTCCTTAAGCATCATCACGCTGACTATCGCCTCGTATGGACTGCCGGGGCTATCAAGTTCACGTGCGGCAATCCTTGCTCTTTCAAGATCCTTCTGAGTTACCTCACCGCTCCTCTTTGTGTGAATCACCAGCACCTTGCCGCTGTAGCCGTGTTCCTCGAGGTATTCACCAACCCGGTCAGCGTTCCGGGTAATGTCGCACATAATGAAGAGCACCGGTTTGCCGCCGGTTATCTCGAAGTCCTCCACCGATGAGCGGTGCATCTCTATTCCGGCATCAATCTGCACCTGGTTCCTGCTCACAAAGTCGCCACGCAGCGGCAGTGGGGCATCTTCGATAATCCCTATACGAGGACGCTTTACTATCCGTTCTTCAATCGCGCTCTTCAGCGGATAGTTGTAAATGATGTGAGGAAAGAACGCGCCCTGCGGGTCTTTCGGCGTAGCGCTGAAATCTAGCTGGCTAAGAAGCCCGTTGCCGCGAGAGTGAGCTTCATCATGCAGAAAGCCAATCAGTTCATTCCACTTGAGTTCGGGGCTATGAACATGATGCGCTTCGTCATTGAGTATCATCAGGTCATCGAAAGCGGCAAGCCTATCCCGAAGCGCCGCGACTTCCGCTTCCTCTTCAAGGCGTGGCTTTTCCCCCACGAGCGCGTCAACAGGATTCACCGGCTCCGGATGCTCGCGCTCGTAGAGTTGCTGGATGTTAGTAAGATGGAGGATTCCCTGAGCCGTCCGACTCGAAGCCGCTGACTGAAGCACAACTTGCAGGTCAAAGTCCGCCTTCCATTCCGGCGGGATAAACGGATAGCCACGGAAAATTGTGCAGTTCTCGA
Organism: Planctomycetales bacterium; assembly: GCA_030606285.1. Lineage (GTDB taxonomy): Bacteria > 4484-113 > 4484-113 > 4484-113 > 4484-113 > JAGGTK01. The sequence goes on from JAUWGS010000001.1 coordinate 89,937, forward strand.
ACGCCTCAGTAAGACGGTCCAACACAATGAGATTCGGTGCCAGCAGCAAAAAGTTGCTCGTGTAGCGAATGTCCGAGTTCTCAGCGTATAGCTTATTGAAATACTGCCACACTATCGCCAGCGCCATCACGAAGGTCTTGCCGGAGCCGGTCGCCATCTTGAAAGCGTACTTGGGCAAGATGTCCGTGCTCGGATCGACCATAACGCTGGCGCTGAAACCACGCGCCATCTCGTAGATGTTGCGATACCTGCATACTTCGTATATGTAGATGAGGGATTCGATGGCTTCGCGCTGGCAACGCCAGAAAACGAATGTAGTCTCCTTTAGCAGGTGACCATCCTTAAACCAGAACTCCAGCAAGCGCTTAGTGACAGGAGTGACGCCTTCCCAGCCCTTTCTTCGCCACTCGCGCACAGCATCCTTGATTTTCTCGTCGAGCTCAAGTGCCATCGTTACTTGACCTCCACTTCAACGGGCTTGAATGCCACGGCTTTCGCACGATCAAGAACACGGTCGAGTTCTTCCTCCAGGCGGCTTACTTCCTTAAACATTGCACTACTGTAGCGCTTCCTGAGCGTCCTATACACATCATCAGCCACGGGCTCTAGTTCTGGAATTCGCTCTCCGAATATCTCTAAGCCCTCCAATTGGTCTATCCGCATATCCTTGTATCTCCTAACGTGCACGTGATCGTGCCTAATCCCGGTGAGGGCCCGCAGGCTCTCCTTGAAAATGGTTCTTAAGTCCTCCATTTCGCTAGCTCCTTCCACCCAGCCCACCTTCGTGCAGCTATTCTTGATGTATCCGAGCAGTTTGGCCACCCTCTCTTTGAAGATGTTCACTTCGTTGATGTAGTATTCAAGGTGATACCGAAAGTACTTCTCCTTCGTTATTCCGGCTTCCTTCCAAGAAGGTAAAGCGGGGTATTGCTTAATCAACAACGCAGCCATCTTCATTCTGTCGAGAGATACTTCAACCTCATACCGCGCAAAAAAAAGCTCTACGACGTAATGACCCGTCGACCTCAGCTCAGCTCTCTGCAAAGCCGCGTCTTGAAATGCTTCGCCACTTAGGTTCTTGAACACCGCCCGTGCCAGAGTTTCCTCCTCCTTGCTGCCCGCGGGCGGGTGCAAGAACGGCTGTATCTCTTCCCAAAGGGCAACATCAAACGGGCTAGTAGGTTTTCTCAAAGGTCTACACCCCCACTTCCATTAGCTTATTCGTGTCGTTGCCAAAGATGTCTACCACTTTTACTAGCACCTTGTATTTCCCGTTCTTCTCGTAATCGTAATGCGCGGCAAGCTCAAGCTCCTTTCGTTTCCGCGTTCTGAAGCTCTGCCACATATTGTGGAACGTATCATCCTTGAAGTCGAAGTCGACCGCCCAGTAGTCCACGAGCGCATCGAAGTTGGCGGAACTCAGCTTATCCCTCACTTCCTGCGGAAGGTACTCGGGATTGCTGATGACGAAGTCGTTGAGCTTGAGCCTCACGCTCTTGCCTGTCGCCTTTGACTCGACGTCCACGTGATTGAGGTCAAAGAACTTGACCTCTTCGGCATCCGGGCTTCTCACTTCAAGGACTTCACGCGGAATCTGCACGAGGCGCGGAACCACTTTGCTTTCCGCGACTGCTTCTCTCAGGCTGTCTATCACGTCGTGAAGTCCCATCTCGAAGTCCCAGCCGAGAATGTCCACCTGACCCACGCCGGATGCCGCACACTCCTTTAGCACTTCGCGCACTTCAGCTTCGGTTACGACGGAATCGACTGCGCCTATGTGCACCATGCGTTTCCCTTTCTTCCCGTGAAGCGTCGTGTATCCGCGAACTCTCTCAGCATGGTATAGCTTTAGGATAAACTCGATGTACTGCCCGATACCGTTTTCAGCAAGTTTCGCCTTCTGGTAGTTCCCGAGGTTCAGAACTTCAAACGGCTTGCAGCCCTCAATGCCGAGAAGCCTCTTCCGCGTTGTGTGAATGGCAAACTTGGAGAGGTCGCTCATAATCCACCGCCTTCCCAGCTTTTCCGCCACCGCGCCCGTCGTCCCCGACCCACAGAAGAAGTCAGCCACGAGGTCTCCTTCATTGGAGGACGCTTTGATTATCCTTGTTAGAACGCTCTCGTTCTTTTGAGTTGGGAAGCCAGTCTTCTCAGTAGAGAAGCTCTTAATCTGTATCGAGTCAAGGCTCTCCTCCCCCTTCAATTCGAGTTCGAACCTATTCGCATTCCAAACGTCTTCAATTGGGTATCCTTTGCCAACCGCCTCTTCTTCGTCTCCCCGTCGCTTATAGCCTGGCGGATAAGGGACGTACTTCTTATTGAACGTGAATCGAGACGGGTTCTTCACATAATAGAGAATCGTGTCATGGTTCCGAACCCAGTTCTTCACACTTGCTTTGTAGCCAGAAACCCATCCAATCCTCCATATAATCTCACGTTGAAAAAACGGCTCCTTGCCGAATAGCTCATCCATCAACGCCTTTACGTAGTGCCCTAGATGGGCGTCAAGATGCATATAGATCGAACCTGAATCCGACAGCAGCTCCCACATCAGCACCAGTCTGTCATACATCATCTGAAGGTAGGAATCCAAGCCTTTGCCCCAGGTGTCGCGGTAGGCTCTTTCTTCAATGACCGACGCTTCCTTGACCCATTCCTCACCCTCAACCTTCACTCTGTAGGAGAAGTCCGCACCGGTGGCGAACGGCGGGTCAATGTAGATGAGGTCGATCTCCCCTGCGAACTCAGCAAGCAGGCTCGCCATTATCCACTTGTTGTCTCCCCAGATGAGCTTGTTGCGCCAGCCTGGGACTGGTTCGCCGCTCTGACGGAATAGGGCGTATTGATCGCGGTCAGCCTTAGACTCGTTGACAGTCTCTACGACTTGAAACGGCAGAACCGTCTTATCGACGACCGTACGCTTGTCAGGCCAGTATAGCCCGAGCTTCGGTACGGAAAATGACTGGGAGGTGGCGGGTTCCTTGGTCGCCTTCTTCTTGGATTTAGCCATATTTCCCCTCCTGGCAGCCCCAAGTTTACCGGCGGCATAAACAAATGTCAACTACCGCTGAAAGCGCGCCGGCGGGGATTCCCTGTGCTATAATCTGGCCAACGTTGAGTCCACACTGGCCTGCGCAGGGAATATAAGGAGGGGACATGGATTTCGAACTTAACGAAGAGCAACTGATGGTGCGCGACACCATCCGCAAGTTCGCGGAAACAGAGCTGGAGCCCAAGGCTGCGGAACTGGATAAAACCCGCGAATTCCCGTGGGATACGGTGCGAAAGCTGGGCGAGCTGGGGTTCCTTGGCGCACCTGTACCGGAGGAGTACGGCGGCGGCGGAATGGACTCCATCTCCTACCTGATAATCGGAATGGAAATTGCGCGCTGCGATGCCTCCCATGCGACCATCATTGGGGCACATTGCTCGCTGGCGGTGCTGTCCATCCTGCAATACGGCACCGAAGAACAGAAGCATAAGTACCTTCCGAAAATGTGCAGCGGGGAATGGCTGGGTGCCTTCTCGCTCACGGAGCCGAACGCCGGTTCTGACGCCTCGAATCTTGAAACTGTCGCAGTGAAAGACGGCGAGTATTACGTAATCAACGGGCACAAGCAGTGGTGCACCAACGGTGCTGAGGCGTCGGTCATCGTGCTTTTCGCCAACACCAACCCCGAAGCGGGTCTGCGCGGTATCACGCCTTTCATCATCGAAAAGGACATGGAGGGTTTCAGCGTCGGCAACATCGAGGATACGATGGGCATCCGGGGTAGCCACCAGACCGAGCTGAATTTCGAGAACTGCCGGGTGCACGAGAGCCAGATCCTTGGCGGCGAGGGCAACATCGGTAAGGGCTTCAAAATCGCGATGATTATTCTTGACAATGGCCGAATTGGTATGGCCGGGGCCAGTATTGGAATCGCGCAGGCGGCGCTGGAAGCTGCGGTCAAGTATGCCAATCAGCGTGAACAGTTCGGACAGAAGATCGCCAGGTTCCAAGCCATTCAGTGGATGATTGCCGATATGGCCACCGAGCTAGAGGCGGCGAAGCAGCTCGCGTACTACGCTGCATGGCTCAAGGGCGCGGGCAAGAAAGTGACCGCCGAGGCCGCAATGGCCAAGATGTTCGCCTCCGAGGTTGCGGGACGAGTCACCGACCTGGCGCTGCAAATACACGGCGGCTACGGCTACAGCCGGGAATATCCGCTGGAACGCTTCGTGCGCGACGCACGCATCAAGCGCATCTATGAAGGCACCAATGAGATCCAGCGGCTGGTAATCTCGCGCGATATCCTGCGCCGGTACAGCTAGGGGTGTAAGACGACATCACAGTCCTAGAGTCGGGGCCCACCACATCGGCGGGTAAATTTTCTAATCCCGATTATTTCTCCGCTCGCGGCTGGAAAGCCGCGACTCTAGAATGGGGGCTTCGTCGATCGGGCCAAGCGGGGCATCCTGCTTCGTCCCGCGCCAAAGGGAGGCTTCGGTAGTCCAGCCCCGCTCAGGCGGGCAAGCCTTTAGGGCTGGCTCTTTGGCACAAAAGACCAGGGCTAAAGCCCTGGACTACCGCGAAGTCACAAGGGTACGGCGTGCCGTGCCCCTACAGAAGGCGGCGGGGATAAATCCGCCCTGGCGCACAAGTCCCCGCCCTACAGAAATGGTTTGAGAGGCGGTGTGGTCGGGCGCGGCAATAGTTGACGAACGCCGGACGCAGGTTAGTCGGATGTCACCGGTGGGAAATTCTTTATCTTCACCAGGTCGCCTTCTTCCAGGCCTTCCAGGACCTCGTAGTTCTCGTAGTCCGTCGCGCCCAGTACGATATCGCGCTGCTCCGGCACGCCTTTTTCGTTGCGCACGAAGACGACGTATTCGTCCGTTTCCTCTCCGGGTCGTATAGCGGCGAACGGCACGAGCAGCAGATTCTCCATCTCCGTGGTAGTGATGGTGATTGAGGCGGTCATATTCGCCAGCAGGCTGCGGTCTTCGTTTTCCACCTCGACAATGACGGTGAAAGTTGTCAGGCCGCCCGGGGACTGTGTTCCTTGCGGGAAGACGTTGACCACCTTGCCGTCGTAGACGCGGTTAGGATAGGCATCGACTTCTAGCTCCGCGATCTGACCGATGGCGACCGTGCCGATGTCAACTTCGTCAATGCTGCCACGCACCTGCACCTGCGAGAGGTCTGCCACCGTGCACAGCGTTGTGCCTTCGGTGAAGCCCTGCCGGCTGCTCACGACGGTGTCGCCTTCCTCCACATACTTTGCGAGTACAGTTCCACGAATGGGCGATTTGATTGTCGCGTCACCAAGCGCTTTCTGAGCCTGGGCGAGGTACACCTTCGCATCCTGCCAGGATAGGCGTGCAGTCTCGATGTCGCGCTCGTAACCTCCATCTTTCAGTAGCTTGAGCGTTAGCTCGGCCTGGTCAAGTTGCACCTCAAGGGTTTCCACGTTCTTCTCGGCATCTTCAACTTCCTGGTCAGACGCGAAGTCGCGTTTGTGCAGGGCTCTTATGCGCTCAAGGCGTTCCCGGGCGTTCGTGAGAGTGAGCTTAAGCTCTTCGACTCTCGCTTCGGCCGCTTTCAGCTCCTGAGGAAGGGCGCTGTTTTTCACTTCCTCGTAGCGGAGGCGCGCCTGCTTCTCGGAGATCGCCGCGCGCTGGACTATCAGCCGTTGATCCTCCTGGTCAAGCACGGCGATAACCTGTCCCTCGATCAGGTCGTCGCCCTCTTCCACGAAGAGTTCATCGATCTGCCCGCTGGCCTCGGATTTGATGCGGACCTCTGTGCGCGGCTCGACGATACCAGTGCCCTCGACGACGATGGTGAGCGTGCCGAGCTCCACCTTCTCATAGTCCTTGGGAATCTTCTCTTCTGCATCATCTTCGCTGCCAGCGCCCTTCTGCCGGTTTAGCATCAGCAAAGAGACTCCACCGATGATAACGACTACGACCAATATCAGTATGAATAGACGCTTCAGCATCGAAGGTTCTTACATATTGAGAGTTCTGGCCAAGAAGAAGCCGCCTAGAGCGCTGAAGCCAAGCTGCAGAGCCAACACGATGGCGACTAAAATGCTGGCGCAAGTACCGCTTCCGCCCATCGCGCGTCGGACGCCAACGTGCAGAAGCCAAAGATACCAAACCAAGAACAGCGAGATTGAGAAGAGCATCATTGATAATATCATGCCGTCGGAGTGGAACAGGGCTTGGAGCGATGTGTAGTGGATGACTGGATTCGAGTCCGCAATGTAGCTTTGCATGCCACCTATCTCAGGCTTGATCACAGCTACAACGATGCCGTTGAGCAGGATGGCCAGTGCGGATGGGTAGTAGGCCCAGGTGGCGACGCTCAAGCCCTTGCCATAGGACGCGTTCCCGGTGAGCATGAGAACAACAACCCATATGATCAGCGCTGTGAGCAACAGACTAATCGCAAGACCTATTGGCGCCTGAATTGCAGCCATGACGTAGCTTAGAGCCGTGGGGTCTTCGGAGCTTACTGGTGCTCCCATGGCACTCCGGATAAGTGCTTGTGCTTTGGTGTTGGTTGGCAACGCGAGCAGGCTTCCGGCAATCATAACGACACACAAAGCAATGAGCGGCAGCCAGAAGTCGTTGCGCTTGGCCACGTAGTCGAAGACCACTTTCGGCTCTGCGAAGATCGCGAGCAAGCGTTCGCCAAAGGATGGCAGTTTAGTTTTCTCAGTCTCAGGTTCAGCAGGCTGGTAAGCGCTCTCCGGTGTCAGGTTCTCTTCCACGTTCCCCTCCATGCGGACGGACCTGGCAGTCCGGCCAGAAAATATGATTCACTCCACCGCTATTAGGTTCCCGAAGTCGGGCACTTCTTCACGCAGGGCTGCCTCAACACCCATTTTCAAGGTGTAGGTTGCGCCCGGACATCCCGCGCAAGCGCCCTTCAGGCGCACTTTCAGGTCGTGCCCTTCAATGGCCACGATTTCAATATCGCCTCCGTGAGCCTGCAGGTAACCGCGTACCTTCTCGATGACTTGCCGCACCTTGAATTCGAAACCCTCCTGGGTTTCGTCCTCACTTGCCGCAGGCCCGCTCGTGGTTTCATCAACCATCATCAAAACACCTCAAGTGGAAGCTTGCCCGCTAGGGCGGGCTGCGCCATTATAGCAGAACAATTGCCGATAGTGAGCCTACGCGATGAGCTTTCGGCGAACGAGAATCACCTTGCCAAGTATCTCCACTTCTTCAGGATACTTCAGCAGGGATGGCTTGTACGCGCTGTTCGCCGGCTGGAGCAACAAGCTGTCCTCGTCCTCGAAGTACACAATCTTTACAGTGGTCTCGCGCCCGGCGATCTGGACGACTGCAATGTCGCCGTCCACAACCTTTGTGTTTGGCGAGACGATGATCACATCGCCCTCGAGGATGCCGGCCTCCAGCATCGAGTCGCCCTTGACAACCAGGGCGAACGACTTCGGGTCGAATGCGAGCTCATCTTCCGTAAGGATCAGTTTCTCAACGTCGTCATACGTCTCTACAACGTTGGCTTCGTCAAAATAGCCCGCCGGCACAGTATCAAAGACGGGGACTGCGCGCCGCTTGAGACGCTCCTGCAGCGGAGCTTGTGCCCGGAACTCGGTTGGCCCGACGAGACGTCCAAGGGCGGATTTGATGTCGTGGATGTCCTTCAGGATGTTAGTGTCACCCACGACTGCGCGCTTCTCGCGGAATTCGGGCGATAGCAACCCGCTGGCCACAACGAGTTCATCATAGGGATAGTCGAGCGCTTCGCCCATCTTGCGCATCACTTTCGTCGAAGGGCGACGCTCTCCATTCTCGATTCGAGAGAGGTAGCTGTTATTCACACCGATTACCTCTGCCAAGTCAAACTGTGTCATTCCCGCACTGATCCTGAGGTCGCGCACGAGTCTGCCAATCTCCTGGTAAGGCTTGCCCTCAACAGGAGGCTTCTTCTTTTTGCTCTTTCGAGTTTTTTTCACCGTTTTCTTTACCATAGTCCACCACACTCAGTATTACTCTCAATGAGTGATTCCGGCAATCTGCCAGAATCGTATATATTGTAGCAGAATTTGAAGGTTTTGAGGTCTGCTACAATAGATTTTTATGAATCTGGCTATTTTACGGGAACCGCTTGTCAGGATACCGACACCGGAACAGGTGTATCTGGAGTATCCGCTGGCCGGATTCGGGCGGCGCGCACTCGCGGCTATGATCGATCATGCCATCATCGGCGCAGGCGAGTTTATACTCATGTTTGTCTTTTTCTTTTTGGCCTTCGCGATGGGCGCGTACTCTGCGAGCTATGAGACCGGGCCGATGGAAGGATGGTTCATAGCATTCTTTGTAGTTATGTTTGCCGTCATAGTTCTCGCCCCGCTTTTCTACTTCATCGTGTTTGAGTATTACTGGAAGGGACAGACTCCCGGGAAGAAGGTGGCGAACATACAGGTAATGCGAGTGAGTGGCCTGGCCCTTGACCGTACTTCGGCCGTGTTGCGTAACTTATTCCGGATGGTGGACTGGCTTCCCAGTTCCTACTTCATTGGCATCTGGTCGATGATGCTCACGGGACAGCAGCGAAGACTGGGCGACATGGTCGCCGGAACAATCGTCGTCGCGCTGCCGCGCAAGCACGGAAGACGCGAGATCGATGCAGGTACTCAGTCGCTGAGCGTGGCTGGAACCGGCTCGGCGCTTTTCAGCGGCAGCCGTGACGAGGAGCTGCTGTGGCTGGTCAACGCTTATCTGCGCAGGCGTCAGCACATTGAACCCCAGGCCCGCGCGAGAATCGTCCGGGCGCTGGCTGAAAAAGCAGGGCTTGATTCTCAAGCCGAGTTCGCCGCGCTGGAGCAGCAGCTTTACCGGCGGGTTACGAATCAGTGAAGGGGTAGGGCAGCAAATCGGCGAAAGGTAACGTCACCGGACTGCCGTCGGTGTTCTCCACAACAAGCACAGCGCCTTCTTCACACCAGGGAAGCAATGCCTGCCGGCAGATACCGCAGGGGTAGCAAGGGCGTTTGTCATTGCACCAAACAGCGACGGCACGAATGCGAACTTCCGGCCCTTCAGTGCTAACCATTGCAGCCAGAGCCGAACGTTCCGCGCATAAGGTGGCGCCGAAAGAAGCGTTCTCGATGTTGCAGCCGGAGTAGGCGGCACCTTTTGAGGTCAGAATGGCTGCTCCCACACGGAGCATCGAGTATGGCGCGTGAGCGTGCGTAGCCGCCTGCCTGGCCTGGGCAAGCAGACCTTTCCAATCTTCAGTTCTTGAGTCGGTCATCATTACTCTGAAAGACGGGCGCGGGATTCTGGATAGCCAAGCGCCATACGCGACTATCATAGCATCACGATAGACGCCTTAGCGCATGAAGTCACGGGTCTTGCACATCAGGTATATCGCGTGAACGTCCTCCAGGCTCAGAGGTTTCACACCGCCAATGACGCCCTTTCCATGACCGTAGAGCCGGATACAGTCCTCGGCTGCAGCGTCTAGTTCGCCGACCGGGATGCCGAAGTCGTCCAGCGTGAGAAAGAGGCCAACGCTTTCAAGCCACAGGCAGAGTTCTCTCACTCCTGCCTGAGCATCCTGCAAGTCGTTTCCGCCTGGCGTAACCTTCATCACGTTCACGGCAAAAGACGCAAACGGCGCGGGATCCGTCGGCAGAACATACCACATCCAGCGGGGCATTATTAGAGCCAATCCGCGTCCGTGGCTGATGTCCCAGCGTGCGGAAAGCACATGTTCCATTTGGTGAACCGGATAGTTACCACCGCGACCGGCGGTGAAGAGTCCTGAAAGGGCAAGGGAACTAGGCCACTGCACGTTTTCCCGGAGCTTCACGTTTTCGAGGTCGTCATACAGCTTCTTGCCTTCGTCAAATACGGTGAGCAGGCAGCCTTCGATGAGCCTGCCCTGAAACGGCGTGTCCTGGTCGCCATTAAAGTAGCTTTCCATTACGTGGACAGCAATGTCGAAAACGCCGTCCATCGTGTAGTCCTGCGGGACTGATACGGTGAGTACCGGGTCGATGACGGCGATTCTGGGGAAGAGCAACGGCGACCCGAGAACGCATTTCTCGCGGGTCTCCCACCGTGTAATGACAGCGCCTGCATCCATTTCAGAGCCTGTGGCTGCGAGCGTTGGGATGACCATCAGCGGTAGCGCCTGTTTCACCGGCTTAACTGCCTCCTGGCCGTGGTTGACGTAATCCCACAGGTTGTCCGGGTCGTAGAAGCCAGCGGCAATGGCCTTGGACGCATCCATCACGGAACCACCGCCCAGCGCCAGTATGAAGTCGCATTTCTCCTCTATCGCTTTGCGTGCGGCTTCAATACAGGTCTCCACGTGAGGATTAGGCTCTGTGCCCCTGAAGACAACGTGGTTGACCCCGGCTTCTGCAAGCATATCTTCCGCCCGTTTGAGGTAGCCGTGCTGCTCCACGCTTCCCTGCCCGATTACGAGCAGGCACTTGCTGCCTAATCGGGCTGCAAGTTCACCTGTACGCTCGAACTCCCCGGGGCCAAAGTGGACCTCGGTTGGATTGTAGAATTTGAACTTCATTCGCTGCCTCCTACCAGAGGTGAAACACGGCAGTACCCACGAACAGCAGGGCGGCGGTGCCGAGTCCTACAATGTAGTTATCGTCCAGCTTCGTTTCGAGAGATTCCGCCACACCTATTATCAGCGATACCGCGCCAAAGTAGACCAGGGTCGGTGCTGAGAGCCAGGTCAGTTCGTCATAAGTCCACAGGAAAGAGATGGCGATCGCGCAGTAGACGAGGAGGATGCATGTGATGAAGCCGGAGACCGTCTTGTGTCGCGACCACGGCAGACGCGTGCTTACCTTTCCTCCGACCAGTGCGGCAGCGCCGTCTCCCCATGCCAGGGCCAGCCAGCCAGCGGTGGCTGTGACGTCGTAGCGCAAGCCAAAGAGGACTATGAGCAGGAAAACGGTTACGAAGTAGTGGCGAGCGCCGATTATCGCCCGGTGGTTGACATCCTCGGGTTTAGCCAAGTCGCGCAGCCAGCGCCAGTTCGGACGCAGCATCCAGCTTCCGACAACCATCGCTACTCCGAACAGCAGCATCACGCTGAAAGGCATCTGTTTCAGCAAGAACGCAGGGAAACCGGCGAGTATGTGCGCTACTTTGCGGTATCGACGGTTGTATGCCGGAGGATTCAACCTCGGTGATTATACAATCCCCGGCAGGAGTTGCGCACGCTCTCCTATGTTCTGCACGCTGCTGCCGTGAGCGGAAGCAGCGCAGAGACCGCACCAGGAAGGATGTTGTCCAGGCGCGCGCACGCCAAGCTGAAGATAAACGACAGCGCATCAGTGTCCAGCTCCAGCCTGCCGCTCTCGGAAAGCGGCGTTATCGCCATGCGATGGAGAAGCTCCAGGTGCTCCCGGTTAACGAGTATCACGGAAACCTCCGCCTTCCCGTACAGCCTGTTGAAGCACCTGGCACAGATGAATGTCCTGAGGTCAGGTGCCGCCGCTATTATGTCCGCGGTAAACGCGGTTCCGCAGAGTGAGCAGTTGGTCTCGCCGCCAAGCAGACCCAGGATGCCGAGTGCATGCACAAGGAACACTGCGAGTGCGGACAGTGGATGCACGGACGGGTTGCTGCGCAGGAGGTCAGTGCTTAGCTGGAAGAAGAGCCGGTTGGTCTCCTCAGGGGCGTCCAGCCCTTCCAGAACCGCCAGGGCCACACCCGCGACACGGATGCTCAAGCCAATGGCACGCCACCTGGCCAATCGCTCGGTCAACTCGACATTGGCCAATACCGGGATGGGAGAGCGTCCGCGTGCCAGTGTAAAGCGCCCGAGTGCGGGAGCGACGAGCAGTGGCGCGAGTTTGGAGCCGGATTCCAAAGCTGAAATAGCTCGTGCACGCAGGATCCCGTGAGTTGCCTCGAAGAGAACAGTCAGACGGTCTCGTTCACCCCACGGTGAGGTCCGGACAAGGACTGCGTCGTAAGTGTGGACATTTGGCGACCAGCTCACGGTATGATTATAGTAATGAAAGCCTTACCTTGCTATAATCGGCGGGTTTACTACCCAGGAGCGGCGTAAAGTGAATTATATCTTGAGACCAATATCGTACGCTGTCGTTGCCTGCATGCTCATTGGATTACTTGCCTGCTCAGGCAGTGGGCTGAAGGGCAGGAATGGCCTGTCGACACCTGCAGCCGACGAAACAGCTTATTGGCTGAACTTCGACCCCCTGGCGCAGTCGCATTCAGCTACACCGGTAAGCACTGAGGGTATTGCGTCGTATCCCGGCATAGCGCAAGGTGCCTTTAAGGTTGTAGCCGTTGACGCCCAGCTCGAACCGGCTCAGCCACCCGAAGGACTGAGTATTCAGGTGGAGGATGATTCTGTTGTCCTGGAACTGGCGGAGCCTGCGGCGGGAGATATGTACTTGTACGTTTTCTATGATAGTGATGCAGTGCATCCGGCGGAGATGTCTCCGGGTGATGCGCTAGGAGAGGAGTACATATTCCTTGCGGTTCCCGTGGAGGTTGGAGTTGTGGCAGTGGGAATGGCGCGAACTCGCTCGGCCGGTGAGCCAATGGTGTCGGCTGGTGAGATCGTTCGCCTGCGGTTTGCCGATGGCGCCGCGACGAATGTGCGCACGGGTTCAACAGTACCCAACAGGGGGGATGCAGCTGTGGAAGACCTTGTCGTTGCAGTTAATCCTGACGCTACCGTCAGCCTGTCGTGGACTGAGATGCACCCGGGGGACTATGACAACAACGGAACAGTTGCGATTGCCGACATCACGCCCATTGCGATTATGTACGGAGAAATATACGAGGAATCTGATAACCCAGGTCGAGTCGATCTGGTGGACGGCGACCGCAATGGAAAAATCGAAATCGCCGATATAACCCCGCTTGCCATGTTTTATGGCACCGAGATTGCGGGCTACAACGTATACCGGACTTTGCTAACTGGCCCGGACGAGGATGCGAACGCTGAGGACACAGAGCGCTGGGTCTATGCTGAGCGGCAGGGAGCGGATCCGCCTGAGCAGATGCCAAGCGCACTCCGCGATTATACAAACCAGGATTTCAGGCTGCCATACACTTTCCGCGACGAGACGCCCGAACCGGGCTATTACGCGTATCACGTCCGCCCGTTCAGCAGAGAAACCGACGACCCCAACGAAGGCTGGTATTCAAACGTGGCCAAGACTTCACAGCCGACGGCTATGGCCACGCTAGAACTTGAAGTGACGGCCGATCCGCCGTTCTTCTTCGTGGACGATGAAGTTATTGTCCGCGTGATGCTCATTGATGCGGCGAACGCGTTTTCGGTGAACGCGCGTTTCGAGTACCGGTCGGATATACTGGAATTCGTTTCCGCAGAGCCTTCGCTGGGCGGCTTCGATCCGAACCTGTTTTATGACGCGGGCTACGGTGGCGACCCTCTGTTCGTCGGCGCGCGAATCGGCCCATCTGTCCTGGAGCCGGACTATTACGACCTTGCGGGATTCAACGCTACCAAACGCTGGCCGGCACCTACAGTGACGGGCAGCGGCCCCGTCGCGTACTTCACATTCCTCGTGATAGGCGGTGACGGCCCGTACGCTCAGGCGATTCGTTTCCCGCAGAGCACAACCAACATCTGGGTCTGGGGCGAGGAGTACAATGTCCCGCTGCCCGGGCCACAGATGGGCGGAGCGCAGCTGATAAACGTCACCGGAGGGTAGCAGGCGACTTTAGTTGCCGCTTCGCAAGTATTGCGAAGCTGTGTGGCGCTTGTCGTGGCAGGTGACGGTGCAGGACCCTATGTCACCGGCTGTGAAGTGGAGCAACGGCTCACCCTCGAGTGTTGTCGCACGCACCATCGCTGCATCACCACCGTGCGGGTTGTGGCATTCCACGCAGGATGCATATGCCCGGCTCAGATGCAGGTCGTGCAGGCTGAGACCAGCCCCCAGTGAGAACCCGGTTTCCGGTCCCGCCAGCTTGAGATAGCCGTGGCAACGCAGGCAGAGCCTGTTGCTGTCGATAGGATCGTAGGCCAGCACCGTGCGCTCCCCCATCATCTCAAGCAGATCCACGGTGATGTTTACGGCAAAAGGCTCATGGGGCGGGTGGCAGCCGCGACAGGATACCGTCTGGCGCTGCAGGCTGTGAGTGTCCGAGAGCACGAATTCGCGGCGCTGCTCTTCGTGGCAGTCGAAGCAAAAGGAGCTCGTGTAATCTGTCCCGGCCCAGGCTTCCGGTTTCAGGCGGCCTGCCAGCAGATCGTGGCAGTCGAGGCAGGAGATGTGTGAGCCAACGCTGCGCGTAGGATGCGTGAGCGTGGTCAGTGGCCGGTCAAACATCTCACCTTGATGGCAGGATGAGCAGGTCGGCGGCAAAAGCTCGCCCGATGCCCGGAACTCGTTAAGCCTGGCAGCGAGACGGAAAACGCCCAGAGGTGGGAGGGCTTCCCTGGCTTCCTGATGGCATGCAGCACAGGAGTCGTCCGGTCTGCTGAGTTCATCTGGACGGTCAGCGGCAAAATGGCAGGAAGCGCAGGAGACGGCGGCATGCTCCTTGCCCAAAGCGTGTGGCTTGTGGCAATTGGTGCAGTTGGAATCTACGGTGTGCGACGATGCCCCTGACGCCTCGGCGGGCGGCTCGTCCTGCCCGCGCAGCCTGTCTGATCTGGCGGTCTCAGCTTGCGTGTAACCGGCAACGAGTGCAAGCAACACAACGATAATCCCGCCGTATGTCAACCAGACGCGCACTATCAGGAATTCGTGAAGACCCGGTAGGTGCCGGACGTGCCCTCGGCTAGCTTGAGTCTCTGAGAAGCAGCTCTGGGGCCAGATGCCGGGTCATCGGGGCCGGACACGCTTTCGCGCACGGTTGCGGTAAGCGGGTGGAAGTCGTAGCCCAGAGGCAGGAGTTCCCAGGGGTTCTCAATCGCCGGTGGACGCGCGATGCGTGCTGTCGTGGTGGGCACAGGCCCGGCGGTCTGTTCGGGCGCAGCAAGCGGTGGCGACGGGACTGAGTGTTCCGGCCGGGTTTTCCGCAATACGACGGGCGGCACTAAATCCTCCTGCTGCGGGCTATTTCCAGCGTAAGACGCTTCCTTCCCCTGGCTCTGCTCAACCGGTGCTTCGCCGTTTTCAGGGGTTGGTTCGGTCTGTCCTTCGTCTCCCGTCTCTTCCGGCTGCACATCTGCCTGAGAGGGGGGAGTTTCTTCAGGCGGTGTTTCTTCGATTGCCTCCTCCGGCGGATGGGCTCGGGTGAATGACGGGAGCTTGGGAGTGTAGGCTACACCGTAGAATGCGCCCTGCGAGTTGCGGTCGGACAGAGAATCGTTTACCACCTCGTATCCGGCGTAACCGCTGAAGGCATCGGAAATCCGCAACCTCAGGCCGGCGTCGAACCTGGTGACTCTGCCGGTATCGAATGTCGGCTTGCGGATGCTGTAGATGTCGATGAGACCGTTTGCGGTGAGCTGCACAGCGCTGCGAGACTCGTCCCATGAGTACAAATCGTAATCCACGCCAAGCCCCAGCGATGTTGCGTTTCCGCGCTTGGTGTCTGACGTGTAATGCTGCGTGGTGAATACCGTGTGCGCGTGAAGCTCCTGTGTGAAGTCGGTGCTGTAGAGCAGAGAACCATAGAAGCGGTGCAGGTCGTCGTCAACATTGACCGCGGAAAGCGCGAGGCTGTCGAATCCGAGCACTACGCAGAATGCGTTTCCCGGTGAGAACCTGGACTCCGGCGTTGCCGGGATGGCGGGAGGAGTGCGCTCCAGCATCATCCTGACCTCAACTCCCCAGCCATCAGCGTCACTGAGGTTAGAAAACAGCGGGTTGAAGAGCACGTCTACGCCGGAAAGCTCGTTTCCCATAAGCTTCCCCCTAACCTGCAACCGCTCGTTCAGGTTGTAGCCGAAATTGAAGAAGGTGGCGACGTCTCGCCCGATGGCCAGATCGGTGGTCTCCTCGTAGGAGTCCTGGCCGTACTCGAGGATGACCCGCCCCTTTTCGCCGATG
Source organism: Planctomycetales bacterium (assembly GCA_030606285.1). GTDB lineage: Bacteria > 4484-113 > 4484-113 > 4484-113 > 4484-113 > JAGGTK01. The sequence continues at coordinate 105,944 of JAUWGS010000001.1, forward strand.
TCAGCATCGTGGATGCGGGGATGTCGGACGGCGTACGCTTGCGATGGCAACTGAAGGAGCAGGAGCGCTGCAAGCGCGATTACGAGCAGCATCCGGTTGTGGGTGTCCGGTCTCATCCCTTCCTCTACGAGTGGTCGCGTGATTATATCACGGCTGTTTGGCGCCAAGTGTGGGCAGGAGCAGTGCCACAACGTTGTAGATAGTGTGCAGAAAGACCATCGTCCAGAAGCTCTGCCGAATGACGTAGACAATGCTGAATACAAGTCCGACGGCGAACAGCGCAACCATTGCTTCAACGCCCTGGTAATAGTGGCCGGCCGCGAACGCAGCGGAAGTGAGGAGCACTGCAAGGTACACGAGGCCGGTGCTTTTCAGCCGGATGCCATTGCCAATGACATAGCAGCGCAAGAATTCCTCCGGTAAACCTGCAGCCAGGAACATAACGGGCGCACCCACTACGAGCACAAGCCACGGCGACCGGAAGTAGCCCTGAAGGGCTTTTACGATAGGATCAACTTGTTGCGCGTTGCCGGAAGCCTGAAAGACGGAGTGAATGCCATTGACCAGCAGGACGAGCAGGAGCACAACTATGGCGATCCACATTACCGAAATGAGCACACCCTGTTCTCGAAAGCTCAACTGCACTATCTGGAATCGGTTGAAGATGAGCATAAGGACCAGGCCCAGGCCAAGGAAGATGGCGAGGTTGATTCCAATCGTGACCGCGAGGATTCTGGGCACATCGGACGAAAGGACTTCCGTCTCTTCTGCAGGTCCGAAAAACTCCAGCGCAGCCATTCCCGCGTAGATGGCGATGTAGACCAGTAGCACTACGATGTACTCGACCAGCGCTACTGCACGCGACGGTCTGTGTTTTCGCAGCATCAACACTATATTAGCGCATTTCCGGTCAAGTGTGCAGATTCACTCCGTCAGTTGCGGGCGAAGCCCTGAGGTGCTAAGGCCAGGGCCAACTCAGCTATTGACGATGGTGTCAATCAGCCGTGGGGCTGTCGCTTCTTCGCCGATTATGTATGCGCTGCGCACTTCTTCTTCGACTGAGCTCTCGTCGCAGTCCAGCCTGGCATACGCCTCGGCCAGGAGGTCGCCCGATGCCACCGCGTCACCCGTCTTCTTGTGAAGCATAACTCCCACCCATGGATTGATCGTCTCTCCCTTTCGGGTGCGGCCTGCTCCCTGACGATGGCAGAATTGACCGATGGCCAGGGCGTTCACGCCGGCAATGGCGCCGCTGGACTGCGCTGTGATTGCCACCTTGCAGGTTTTCATGTCTATGCTGTTCATTTCCCGGTTGAATGCATCAAGGTCGCCACCTTGAGCGCTGACAAGCGCCCGCAGCTTGTCCGCTGCCCGGCCGTCAGCAAGCGTCTGCGCAAGGATATCCTCTCCTTGCTTTGCGCGTTCCACTTCACCGGCCAGTTTCAAAAGCGCGCCGCCAAGCGCAATGCATAAGGCGCTCACTTCACATTCCACGTCGCGCTCTTCAACGATGCGAAGCACCTCGGCGATTTCCAGCGCGTTGCCGACTGCGCTTCCGAGTGGCTGATTCATATTGGTGACCACAGCCGCGAATTCAGGCTCGAAGCTGCGCGAAATGGCAATCAGCCTTTCAGCGAATGTCTCGGCGTCCACCCGGCTGGCGAAGAACGCCCCGCTACCGTATTTGACATCAATGATGATGTGAGTCGCGCCGGATGCGAGTTTCTTACTCAGGATGCTTGAGATGATCAGTTCCGGTTGTGAAACCGTGACAGTCACATCGCGGAGTGCATATAGCTTCTTTTCCGCGGGCACGAGGCCCTCGCTCTGGCTCATGATAACGCAGCCGATGTCATCGAGCTGGCGCAGGGCATCCTCGCGGGACAGCTCAGCGCAGAAGCCGGGAATGCTCTCCAGCTTGTCAATTGTGCCGCCGGTGTGGGCGAGCCCGCGCCCACTCATCTTTGGCACTTTGTATCCCTCGGCTGCCAGCATCGGCACCATCAGCAGCGATGCCTTGTCACCGACACCGCCGGTGGAGTGCTTATCGAGTACGGGATGGAACTTCACAGGAAGCTCCCAGTGGTCGCCGCTTTCGAGCAAAGCTAGCGTGAGCGACACAATTTCTTCGTCACTAAAGCCCTTGAAGCAAATGGCCATAAGCAGTGCGGCCATCTGGTAGTCGGGCACTGCCCCGGCTGTGAAGTCGGCGATCAGCCGGTCGATCTCTTCTGCTGTCAGCTCTTCTCCGCGTTGTTTCTTTTCGATGAGTTTGAGCATCCCTGCTCCATCATATCATTGCGTGCGGGTGTTGCGTCAGGAGTGCGAAACTGAGATCTGTCGGCTAGTCACCGATGGCGTACAGGCGGTGGTCATCACTGCCGATGTACAGCGTGCCATCGGGGCCGATGGCGGGGCTTGAAGGCACCCAGCCGCCGGTTTTATATCGCCATTTCCGCGTGCCGTCCGGATTGACTGCGTGTATGTACCTGTCGCCACAACCGACATATATAGTGCCTTTGGCGTCTATGGTCGGGCTGGAGTTGAAGCCGTAGAAACCCTCGCCTTTATAAATCCACTTCAGGCTGCCATCCGGGTTGAAAGCGTAGAGATTCACGTCCGTGCTGCCGACGTAGACTGTCCCGTCGGGTGCGATGCCCGGACTGGATATCATCTTGCCGCTGGTCTCGCTGCGCCACTTCAATTCGCCCTCAGGGCTGAAAGCGTAGAAGGAGTCTTGCCTGCCCACGTAAACCGTTCCATCATCGGCAATGGCAGGGCTGGAATAGACCAAATTGCCCATGTCATAGCGCCATTTCAGAGTTCCGTCGGGATTGAAAGCGTAGAAGTAGGAATCCTTGCCGCCAACGTAGACAGTGCCATCAGGGGCGATGGCGGGGCTGGAGGCGACTTCCCATCCGGTCTGGTAGCGCCACTTTAAGGTTCCGTCCGGGAGAATTGCGTACAGGAAATGGTCATCGCTGCCCACGTACACCGTGCCGTCGCTGCCGACAGTTGGGCATGAGTCCACGTTTGCGCCGGTTTCATACCGCCACTTCAGGTCGCCGTCGGGCGTGAACGCGTACAGGCAGTTGTCCTGGCTGCCAATGTAAACAGTTCCGTCAGGACCTATAGCGGGGCTGGAAAGAATCTCGCCACCCGTCATGTAGTCCCATAGATACTCGCCATCCGCACGAGTGGCGTAGAGAGCTCCGTCGCGGCTCGCGAAGTAGATCGTGCCGTCAGCGGCCAGCGCCGGGCTTGAGTACACCTTGTTCTCGGTTCGGAACCTCCATTTCAGATTGGGCTCCGCCGGGCCTGTGAAGGGGCTTCGCCTGTTGTGCGTGGGTTCGCGTCCAAACATCCGCCAGTCTCCCGGTCCACGAGACGCTGACTGCTGCGTTGGCTTGATAACCTGCTTAGTTTCCTGCAGGGACGGCGCGGCTGCTCGGTCATCTTGCGAGGCTTCGTTAAGGCACGAGACGAGCGTGCAGACGACGAGAAGGAGTATCAGCGAGAAAAGAATGAGTGCAGGTTTCGCTTGCATCATCGTGATCGGACTTGATGGATGCGGCTTAGATACCGTACGCCTTACGCAACTCATCGGTGAACCGCTCGTCGCTGAAAACGCTGAGTTCCTTTATCCGCGAGAAGTCGCGAATGACAATGTTCTTGCGCCGGTGCAACTCGACGAGTGCAGCCAGTACACGTTCATCGACCTCAGTGCCGGTAAGAGTGCGCTCGGGGCTCTGGAAGACTAGATGGAATGCCACGCTTTTTTGACCGGACGGGATCTGCTTACCGCGATAGATGTCGAACGGGAATGCGTCAATGAGCAGTCCGCCACCGGCTTCGCGGATAATGCTAAGAGAGTCTGCGATTTCCATACTTGCTGGCACGAGCACAGCGAGGTCTCGCTCCACCCGGGGGTAAACGCTGTAGCTTGCGAGCTGTAGATGGCGTTCGGATAAAGCTGAAAGGCGATCCAGGTTCATCTGGGCGAACGCGAGACGCTCTTCTCCACTCTCCATCACTGAAGCTGCTATCTCGCCCAATACGCCCAGGGAAGTACCGTCTGCCAGTATCCCGAAGGTGCGTCCGGCGGCCATTGCTGTCTGCTGAGCCTCGGCGTATTCGAGTTCCGGACAGCCGATTTCCGCAAAGAGCTCGTTGAGCACGCCCTTCAGCACGAACACAGGGCTCTCGCGGCTGAAGTCAGGACGCGTGTGGGCAGGCGGGGTGAATCCGTCACCGTAGAATAGGCCCAGAGCCTGCTGCTCGTAATGGCTTTTATCGTTGACCTCAAGCGTGTAGCTCACGCCTGACTCGAACTCCCTAAGGCTGTAGACTCGCGCGATTTCAAAGCAGAATGGCGGGCGTTCGCTGTGACGGCGGTTGTGCTCCGCGCTTGCGAGCATACCGGGCAGAAGCGAGCCGATGAGGAATGCCTGGTCAGCCGAGTCGGGATTTTGAATAGGCACGAGGTGATGGTTCTCGCCAAAGAAGACCTCGGCTCGATGGGGCGAGAGGAAGGCCTGGTTCATCACTTGCTGACCGCCAAGGCGCGTCAGTAAGTCTTCGATGCGACGGGCAAACGACAGCGATGGCTCCAGCGTGCCGCTCTTGAGGGGGATGCGGAGTGTTCTCGCCTCTAGGGAGTCAAAGAGGTTCAGCCGCATCACTTCTTCAGCCAGGTCTTCCCACATCTTGATATCATGTCGCCAGCTTGGCGGGACCGCTGTGAAATGCTCGCCATTCCGCTTGACGGTCATCCCAAGTTTGACCAGTGCATCAATCATGTTGTTGGTGTCGATACTGGCACCGAGCAGGGAGTTGATGCGCGTGCAATCAAAGGATATCGGCTTTGCATTCTGTTTGTACACGTTGGCGTCGACGAAACTGCCCTGGACGAAGCTGGCGGCGCCCATGCTCTCGGCAAGATATATGAACCGGCGTGCTGCAACCGGAGGGAGCTGCGGGTTAATGCCGCGACCGAAGCGGAGTGAGGACTCGGACTGCAGTCCCAGCCGCTTACTGGTGATGCGGTTGTTCTGAGGCGTGAAATAGGCGCTCTCCAGGAGCACGCTCGCCGTTGTATCCCTGATCTCGGATTCGACGCCGCCCATTACGCCAGCGAGCGCAACGGCCTTCTTCTCGTCGGCAATGACCAGATGGTTCTCGGCGAGTTCGTATTCCACGTGGTTGATTGCAGTGAAGCGTTCGCCGGGCTTCGGCCTTCGCGCTGAGATCGTGCCTGACAGTATGTTGCGGTCAAACGTGTGCATTGGCTGACCGAGCTCAAAGAGCAAATAGTTGGAGAGGTCAACGATGTTGCTGATTGGGTTGACGCCGCAAAGCGATAGGCGATATGCCATCCAGTCAGGACCGGGCTCGATATTCACATTGTCGAAGTAACAGCCAACGTAACGCGGACACAGGTCCGGCGCGGGGAGCTCGATTACAGGCCGATCGTCTCCCTCGGCATCTGTGTCGATTTCGGCTAGCGCGGGCAGGCGAAGCTCCTGGCCAACTGCCAATGCCGCTTCGCGTGCAATGCCGAGATGCGAGAGCAGGTCACCACGGTTGGAGACCACGGCGAAATCAATAACGCAGTCCGCAGCGACTTCCTCGGCGCTCATACCCTCCGGCTTGACCAGCGGGAAGCGCACGGGCGCGAGTCCGAGTTCCTCAAGCGTGGGGATGTTCCCATTCTCGATGTTCAGAAAAACTTCGTAGCCGACCGGTATGTCAGCGGCACGGCTGGTAAAGGTCTTTACCTCGCCGCTTACGTCCACGGAATACTCAGGATGTTCGTCTCTACCGGTGGATTGCCCCGTGACACGCCCAACAGTGAGATCTGCGACAGGCGGCTGCAGTGGAATCAGGAGTTCGGCTTCCACGCCGCGTTCTGTGAGCACGCGAGCCAGCTCCGCCGCCTCCGGCAGGCGATTCATGAACTCCGCAAGCCAGGAATACAGGATGCGCATGGCTTTGCCTTAAGGGCTGCGATTATAGCAGAGCCGAAAAGCGCGCGGTATGGGTTATCATAGTGTCATGCTGGAGTATATCTACAGACGCCGCAGTATTAGGAAATTCCATGCCTACAGGCCCGTCGAGCCGGAGAAGGTGACGGAGCTCTTGCGCGCAGCGATGGCCGCACCTAGCGCGAACAACCGCCAGGGCTGGCGCTTCATCGTTGTAGACGACCACGAGACGCTGGACAGACTCGCTGAACACTACCCAAACGCCGCGATGCTCAAGACCGCTACGCTATGTATCGTGCCGGTTGCGGACATGGATACGTTCTACTACCACCAGGACATCGCTGCCGCCACGCAAAATCTGCTGCTCGCCGCGCCGGAGCTGGGATTGGGAACGTGCTGGTGCGGGATGAAACCCAGCCGCCACGAGTGGGCGCACGAGTTCTTCGAGGTTCCCGAAGGCTGGTGGGTCTTCGCCCTCATCGCCGTCGGCTATCCCGCTGAAGAGAAGCCGGAAAATACGTGGTACAAAGAGGAGAATGTGTTTCGCGGGAAGTGGGGGGAAGCGTGGGGGTGATGGTGAGGGTCAATGTTAGAATACACAGGACGTAGCTTATGATTGATAAAGTAATAAGAATCAAGAACGTTGGCTGCTTCAATGACTACGGTGCATTCGGTGACGTTTCGTTCAGGGGCGTCAATATCATCTTTGGCGAGAACGCTAAGGGCAAGACAACTCTTTCCGCAATCCTGCGTTCGTTGCAGACGGGTGATGCGAACCATATCGCCGAACGCCGCACGCTAGGTTCTGATAACGAGCAGTCCGTGGAGCTTCGAGTGAGCGATTCCACGAAACGGTATAGCGACGGTTCATGGAATGAGACAGTGCCGGAGATTGTCGTATTCGACCCTACATTTATTGAAGACAACGTTTATTCAGGTGCGTTCATTAAGCATGAGCACAAGAAGAACCTGTACAACGTGGTCGTCGGCAAACAGGCGGTTGAGCTGGCGAAGGGCATTGAGCGAATAGATTCAGACGTGAGGCGCTTAAACGAACAGATGCGTGATACTTCGGAGCGAATCCGGGAGCTGGGCATAGGTGCCATGGATGTTGACACTTTCGTGACGCTCCCTGAAGTGGCAGACGTGGATAACCGCATTAGGCTTGCGGCGCAGACCGTGGCCACTCTAGAAAAGGCTCAAGACATTGCAGTGAAGGGTGAGTTATCAATAATACCAATGATTCCTTTCCCCGAAGCTGAATTAGCGGAGGTTCTCGGAAGAACACTGGAGGATCTTTCCGCTGATGCCGTCTTGAAGATAAGGCAACACATTCACCAATGCATGGATAATCAAGGTGAGGCTTGGATTAGCCATGGTATGAAGTACATCAAGGATGAACGATGCCCATTTTGCACGCAACTGCTTACAGGAATCGAGCTAGTCGATGCTTACCGAGGCTTCTTCGGTAGTTCGTACCGCGCGTTGAAATCACAAACAGATGGCTTGCACAGTAGGGTCAGCGAGGATATGTCCGACCGTGCTTTAATGAGAGTTCAGGGAGTCATTGAGAACAATCGCGCCCTCGTGACCTTCTGGCGCGAGTTCGTGGAGGTCCAGTACCCGGAACTATCCTTCAAAGATATTCAGGGGCCGTGTCAAGCCCTAAGAGAATGCTTGGATAGACTGCTGTCTAAGAAAAGAGAGTCTCCCTTGGAAAAGATTAAGCTTCACGATTCGATCTTGCCTTTGAGAAATAAATTCCAAGAGGTGATGACGGCAGTTATTGCCTACAATGATCTACTGGGAAGCGTGAATAGCGCCATTGGAAAAAAGAAGGCGGAGGCTAAGACCGGCGATTTGAGACTGGCCATGAAGAACCTAGGACAATTCAAGCTGGCAAGACTGCGGCATCAGGAGAAGCCGGCACAGAGATCGAAACAGTATATAAAGCTTCAACGTGAGAAGACGCAGCTTGAAATGGCAAAAGAGGAAGCTAAAGAGAGTTTGGACGACCTTACTGAAACGCTCTTTGAGACTTACCAGAAGACGATAAACGCTTATCTCAGCCGGTTTGGCGCAACCTTCTCCATCAGTGGTCTACGGAGAACGTACATAGGGGGGACCCCTAATGCCGGCTTTGCCCTAGTGATCAACAGCACAGAAGTGGATGTGAGTGACCCGGACACTCCGCCGGGAGAGGCCTGTTTCAGAAACACGCTTAGCTCTGGTGACAAGTCTACTCTCGCCTTCGCTTTCTTCTTGGCGAAACTCGACCAAGAGAGTGAATTGGAGAAGAAGATAATCGTCTTTGATGACCCGGTTTCCAGCCTAGACCATCACCGCAAGACCTGCACTGCACAGCAGATACTCTCCTACATCGACAAAGCCACTCAGATTGTGGTGATGTCACACGATTTGCAGTTCATTAAGGCGTTCTGGGATGGTTGCGACCAATCACGTGTGAAGGCCCTCGAGATCATCAGGGCCGAACGTGGTAGTGAAATCGTCGAATGGGACATCGAAGAGGCGCTGCAAGAGGATTACTACAGGAACTGCTTGTCCCTGTATGATTACCTGGAGAAGGGCGCCGAAGGCAATGACTTGAGCGATATTGCTAGGCTTGGTAGGCCCATACTTGAGGGGAATCTTAGGAGACGTTTCCCTCGTCGCTTCCGACCAAGGGAGCAGATCGGGCAATTCATGCGGGAAATAGAAGCCGCGCAACAGGGAGATGAATTGTTCACCCTTAAGGGCGATTTCCTTAGTGAGTTGGATGCGCTAAACGAGTACTTCAGCAAGTATCATCACGACGAGGCCGGTGCGCTCTCCATTGAGGAACCCAATGATACCGAGTTGAGAGCGTATGTCCGGCGTCTGCTAGACTTCATCAAGGGCCTCCCAATCCAAGGTGCCTCCTGAGGCCGAGCCGGTAGAGCTAGGGGACTCGTCTTCTTGACAGTGGTGTCGCTAAGTGAGAGCGCATCCCCGTGTGCGCTGTAGCCACTTCCTCCACACCTGTCGACAATTCGTCTACACCCGGCTAGCGGCGGGGCGCGCTTCAGCTTAGCTCAGCGTCTGCGACAGATCTCCGAACTATCCCGCGAAGCGCGGGAAGAACGGGCAATTCGTGAATTGCCCCTACAGAAGATAAAGAGCCGGGCTGGTAAACAGCTGCCGGTCGTCAGCTGTCAGCCGCCAGCAAGACGAAGAAGCCGGGGTAAAGCCCGGCGTACTCATTGGGGGGATTGTGTCGAATCACGGCCGAGACCAGCCTACGTCAAGGCTCCGGCGGGCAAGCGCCCATGCCACCGCGAATGGAAACAGGTGCGGTGGCGGATGCCATTCCTGATAGAATGAGGTATTCACATCAAGGGGGAGGGACGATGAAATACATTTTCACCATCATAACAGCGCTCGTCGCCGTGGGCATTCTGTCTGCTCAGGCGGTGCGCGCCGATTCGCCGATTACGTCAACGCCGTTTCACGAGGCGTATTTCGATCTCGCGATTGTCTGGGACGCGCTGGAATCGGGCGTGCTGGATCTGCGCATGGCGGAGTACCTGTCGTCGCCGGATGTGCCGATTGACGCCAAGGTTGCGGTGATAAACGCGCTCTCATGGGACATCGAGGGCAAGCATAATGCGGAGCTTTATGCGTCCTACATTGCGCTAAGAAGAGGCTGGTCGCTCTATGAGGTAGATGAGTGGCTGGCGGAGCTGACGGACGACGAGCTGTGCTGCCTGGGGTATCTGGCGGTGATGGACGACTACTTCCATCCGGAAGAGGGCCTGCCGCTGCTGCAACTGGCGCACGAGTTCAAGCCGGAGAGCCTTACCATCAGGCTCATCTACGGACTTGCCAAGGCGCAGGCGGCGTTTGACGAGGACTGGGCCGATGTCTGGTCGGCGGTGAACGACGCCTTCGGCGGCGACGAGCTGGTAATCGACATGCGGCCAGCGGCGGTGGACATTATCCTGGAATATATGAGCCTGTACGAGGAGTATGCAGAATAGGGCGGGAACGCAAACGGGCAACGTCGGTGCTTGTGAAGTCTGTAGAGCCAGTGTATACTAACTGGCTATGGGAGGGGTGACATTTCCGGCAGTGGAGATGCCCCAGCCCTGTACGTTGAGGGGATGTTTATAGCGAAACGGGGACCTGCGAATATGGAGGGAAAGATCGCGAACGATATTCTATGGACTAGGGTGAGGAGAATAACCCTCGGCGTCCTGCTCGTGGTCGGCTACTGGCTATTGAAAGCTACACTTGACGCTTTCGTGTTCCAGGAAGGGAGCTGGGTTGAGCAGGTTATCGCGCCGGCACCACAAGAAATCTGGACGCGTTCAGTGGTTGTGGCTCTGCTGGTTGTGCTATGCGTTTCTTACTACTATGCCACGCTGAGGCAAAGTGGAGCAGAGAAGGTACTACGCCAGACCCAGGTTCGACTAGCAGTCCTGCTGGAGAACCTGCCGAAGGTTGTGCTGTACGAAACCGGAGGCGGCAGGGAATTCATATCAGAGAACATCCTGGATTGGCTGGGGTACTCGGCGGAAGAGCTTACCAGGAGCCGAAGCTCATTCGTAGGCCTTATCCATCCGGAGGATGAACCGAGGCTAAAGAAAGAAGTGAGGGCATGGCACGATGCCGGAGAGGCCGACTGCCTGACTATGCAGTTTCGGGTGCGCCGCGCGGACGGTGAGTACATCTGGGTTGAGGACAGGATGGTTCTGGTAAGACCCAGGAACGCCAGGAAATACATGGCTGGAGTGATGGTAGACATCACCGAGCGAAAGCTCGCGGAGCAGCAAATCCACGAGATGGCAACTCACGACAGCCTGACGGGGCTGCTCAACCGGCGAGAGTTTCATCGCCTGTTGGCTCACGAGATTGAGCGCGCCGGCCGCTATCATCGTGTGTTTTCCCTGTTGATGATTGATGTTGACCGTTTCAAGAACGTTAATGACACGTACGGCCACCTGGCGGGTGATGAGGTCCTGAAGAGTGTCGTTGAGACCATCAAGGAGGGTCTCCGGACTATCGATGCAGCTGCCCGATACGCTGGCACAGGGATAGCTGTCCTGGTGCAGGAGAAAGGTGAAGAGAGCGCATCTGCTGCCAGGTATGGAGGCGAAGAGATGGCAATCCTGATGCCGGAGACCGACAAGCAAGGATCCACGCTCGTCGCAGAACGTATCCGCAAAATGGTTGCTGAGACAGCCGTCACGATTGAGTCGGGCGAGTCAGTCAGCGTGACCATCAGCATCGGGGTGGCTACATTCCCCGAAGACGGCATCGGGGAACGGGAGATACTGGCAGCTGCCGACGTGGCTCTCTACGCAGCGAAGGATGCAGGTCGTAACAAGGTTAGAGTATCTCAGCCCGAGGAATCAGAAGAGGCTCCAGTCGAGCTGTAGCTTCCAGTCCTGCTCAGACTCCAACTGCGCGCCGTCAATGTTTTAGCTCTCGTCGCGTTTACCGCATCTCGGCGGCTTTGCCAAAGGCCTGCCAGAAAGGATCCACGCGGGGGTGTTTGAGAACAGTCTTTTTGCCCTCAATGAAGACGTTCATACCTTCTTCCTTTGGCACGACTTCACCAACTATGGAGGTTAGGATGCCTTTATCATTCAGGCGTTTCTCTACCTCCTGGGCCTTGTGCGGGCGGACCGTGGCGATCAGCGTTCCCTCGCTGATGGAGGAGTAGGGGTCAATGCCGAAGAGGTCACAGACTTTTGCGATGACCGGTTGCAGGATGATGTCCTCCTTGTGGATTACCATCCCCACCACTGATGCTTCGGCGACTTCGAAGAGCCCACCCCAGACACCACATTCGGTCGCATCGTGCATGGCTGTAACACCTTCGTCGCGCACTCCGACCTCCACTGCGGTCAGCGCGTCCTCGACAACACTCATCTGCCAGAAGACCTCTTCAGCCTCCCGCGCCGTCTTCTCACCGTAGGCCTCGGCAACACGCTGCGGATAGGTGCATGCGAAAAGGCCTGCTGCCTCGACAGCAGCTCCCTTGGTGATGATGATGCGGTCGCCGACGCGCGCCATTGCCGGCGTAATGTATTTATCCGCAGACCCGATGCAAATGACGGTGGCTCCACCGACCATCGGATACTCGCAGCCTTCGTATCTGCCCGTGTGGCCGGACACAATCGCCATGCCCATCTTCTCGCTCTCGCGGTGGATTACGCCCCACATTGTCTCCAGCTCGTCGCGAGTGATACTCATAGGGAGATTGAGGTCGATAGTCATGTAGGTTGGCGGCAGGCCCGAGGTCACTGCATCACTGGCGAGAATGTGCACAGCGAACCATGCGCTGCGCTCCCAACCGTACGGTGGCACGATGAACACAGGATCGGTCGTTGTGATCATCACCTGGCCTTGGCCCAGATCGCAGACGCCGATGTCAATCCCGTGCTGCGGTCCTACAAGCACAGTACTGCGCTTGCGGCCGAGCTGTGGAAGGATAATCTCGTTGAAGATCTCCGGCGAGACTTTTCCGATGGGCGGAAGTTCGGATTTGGCGTTTCCCATTACACACTCCCTGATACTGATTTGCCAGCGCCGGGGAACTCTGGGAACTTGCCCTTGCAGGAAGCCGTTTTCCTACGCCGGTATTGCCCGGTTCAGGTTCAAAGGGTCTACCCGCCAGCGGCGGGCAAAGCTCTCAGCCCCGTTCAGGAGCTCCCCTAACGACCACGAAGAGGATACCATTTACCTGCAGTGTGTTCAAGGGCAGATGCTGGCTAGCGGTTTCGCACGCGTAACAATCCCATGCCCACAACGAAGACCGCGAGGTTTGGGATCCACGCGGCGAACGCAGGGTCTACAATCCCGCCACGCCCCATCTGCACTGCAACGGTGTAGAGGAAGAAGTATCCAAGGACGATAAGGAGCGAGAATCCCAAGCCCATGGAAGTTGACGCGCGCTGGGGAATAATGGCCAGTGGAACCCCGATGAGCACAAAAAACAGGGATGCGAAAGGTATGGAGAACTTGAAGTAGTAATCCGTCTGGAAGCGCCGGATGATGCTGATATCCAGCCCCGATTCCCGCTGGTAGTGGATGAGCCGGCGAAGGTCGAAGACGGAAAGCTCCATGGGGTCTTTGCTCCGTTCAGCGATTGACGCCGGGCTGAGATCGAACTCAGGGACGTTCCATTCCTTGAACCGGGTTGTGACAACGCCTTCTTCGAGGAAATTGTAGACCTTACCGTCGTAGAACTTCCACTCCTCGCCGGTCCAGGACGACGTCTCGGCGCTTAGATGCCAGGTCGTCTCGTGCGTCTGAGGATCGAAGCTCAAGAGATTCAGATTCTCCAGTGTCTCGCCTTCGAGACTCTCAGCGACCAGGAGGTAACTCAGGTAGCCTTTACGGTAGAAGGGGAGGTTCACCTTGGCTTCCTTCACCGTACCGGTTTTTTCACGGATAACCCGTTGCTTGAGCATTTCGAGCTGATGATTGGTGTATGGCGCTATCCATTCATTGAGGATAAACGTAACAAGCGCCAGAACCAGCGCGAAGTAGAGGATGGGCCACGTAATGCGGTAGAGGTTAACCCCTGCGGACCGGAGAGCGGTAATCTCGGCGTCGCCGGATAAGCGGCCGACCGCCAGGAGCGTTCCCGTAAGCATCGCCATAGGGAATGTGAAAACGATCCACTGGGGAAGCGAGAGGAACAGCATCGCAAAGAACACGTCTGCGCCTACACCATACCTGATCAGGAAGGAAAGCAGGGGCTTGAGCAGTGCTGCGCCAATGATGAGGATGATGAAAGCGAAGAGCGCGAACAGAAACGGCGGGATGAGTTCTGCCATCACAAGCCGGTCTAAGCGCTTTAGCACCGCCATCGATTCTAGCACAGCACCTGCTATACTCTTGCGGAACTGGAGACGCGATATGCCGGAACTCCCAGAAGTTGAACAGGTGCGGCGGACTTTAAGCCCGAAACTGGTCGGGCAGACAGTGTCGTCCGTGCGCATCTTCAATCCCGAGCGTATATTTGAGGTAACACCGGTTCAGTTCCGGCGGGGCATAGTTGATAGCCGGGTCAAGAAGCTCTCAAGGCGCGGGAAGTATCTCCTGATGCAAACCGACAACCAGCACACTGCGCTCATCGGGCTTGGAATGACGGGGCGCTTTATCGTAGAGCCCGACTTGGAACCACTTGAGTATCTGGTAGTTGCGTTCAGTCTTAAGCGCAACCGGATTGTGAAGCTGTACGACATGCGTCGGTTCTCGCGGATCTCACTCGCTGAGACCGGCAAGATAAAGGAACATCCCTTCCTTGCGCACCTGGGCTACGAGTTCGACGACAAACAGCTTACTCCCAGCGTTTTCTGCAAGGAGCTGCAGCGCTTCCGCAACAGGAATATAAAGGGCGTATTGCTTGACCAGAGCGTGATTGCAGGGCTCGGTAACATCTATGCCAGTGAAGTGCTCTTCGGCGCGAAGCTCAGTCCTGAGCGCGAAGCACACACTCTGAACTTGAAAGAATGTAGTGTGCTGCTGGGCACAATGCGCAAGATCCTTCGCAAGGCGATTGAGATGGGCGGAACCACTATTCGGGACTTCCGCGACGCAGACGGGAAGAACGGGCGCTATGCGAAGGAACTCAAAGTGTACTTGCGCGAGGGGCAGCCCTGTACCCGATGCGGCACGAGTTCCGAAATAAAGCGCATTGTACTGGGCGGCCGTAGCACATTTTACTGCCCCCGCTGCCAGAAGTGAGGTCGTACTGATGGCTCAGAGACCTATTGCACTCGCGGTTCAGGGCGGCGCGGGGCCGATATCACTGGAGTCGTATAAGCGCAACCGACCTGCTATTGGGGAGATTCTCGGCAAAACAGCACCGATGCTGGTTGACGGGGCTTCTGCGATGCAGGTTGTCGAAGAAGCCGTTCGGCTATTCGAGAAACACCCGTCTTTCAACGCCGGCGTAGGATCATCACTGCGGTACGACGGGAGCGTCCAGCTCGACGCAACCATCATGGACGGTTCGACAGTGATGGGAGCGGGAGTTGGCGCCGTCAGTGGCGTTCTTTATCCGGTGACGTTAGCGCGGTACGTCCTGGAGCGGACTCCGCACGTCCTGATGGTCGGAGAATGGGCAGCGCAGTTTGCCAGAGAGTGCGGTATGGAACTGGTCGCGGACGAGGAGCTCATCGTGCCGGAACGCCGCAGGCTCTGGGAGCGAAAGCTCGCGGCGAAGGAAACGCCCGAGGATCAGGTCCTGTCCAGTGGCGGAACCGTTGGAGCGGTTGCGCTGGACGTGGAAGGGAAGCTGGCAGCAGCAACGTCCACCGGCGGATTGGTCCTCTCACTGCAGGGAAGGGTGGGAGATTCCGCAATTCTGGGGGCCGGCACGTACGCTGATGCGCATTCGGCGGTTTCCTGCACCGGCGTTGGCGAGAGCATCATGCGCGTGCTTATGGCGAAAGTCTGCGCTGATGCTGTAGTCAATGGGATGAGTCCACAGGAGGCTGCCGAGCTGTCCGTGCGGGTTCAGGGAGATAATACTCCAGGCACGTCGGGGGCAATTGTGGTAGACAATCGCGGTGCACTGGGCCTGGCTTACAATTCCGAAAACATGTATCGCGGATACTTCACGCCAGCGGAAGGCGTAGTAGTACCGGAGTAAGCCGGGGCTTATTGAGCAAGCATGTACGAATGAATACGCCGCTTAGCTTGCCAGCAGCGAGCGTCCGTCCATCTCCGGAGGTTGCTCTATGGACCAGAGGTCAAGGAAGGTCGGGATGATATCGCGCAGAGCCTGCCCGTGTGTGTCGGCAAAGACGTCTTCGGGCTGTTCCTTGTAGGGATGCTTAAGCTGACGGATAGTCCCCACTACCGCCAGCGGTACCGGATTCAACGTGTGGGTAACGTATATGTTACCTGCACCGTCGCGCATACGCTCGCAGTTGCCGTGGTCGGCAGTCACAATCAGATAGCTCTTTTGGCCATAGTCCACAGCTTCCAGGATGCGTCCGAGGCTGTGGTCCACTGCTTCAGCGCCCTTCACGGCAGCGTCCAGGTCGCCAGTGTGCCCGACCATATCGCCGTTAGCCAGGTTGACGACGGTAAGGAAGCACCCATCGGAATTGATCATGTCAACCGCCGTATTGGTGACGCTCATCGCGCTCATTTCCGGCTTCTGGTCGTACGTGGCAACTTTGGGCGATGGAATGAGGACTCGTCGCTCGTTCTCAAACAGCTGTTCACGACCGCCGTTGAAAAAGTAAGTCACGTGGGCGTACTTCTCGGTCTCGGCAACTTTGCACACGCGACGTCCCTGGTTGCTTAGGTACTCTGCGATCGTATTGGGGAGTTCTTCAACGGGCAGAATTGCGGGGTTGTCGAAATCGCTGGAATAGCGCGAGAACGTGAGGAACCGTTCGATCGTGAACGGCCGATCAAACGCGTTGAAGTCACTGAGATACAGAGCGCGTGAAAGCTCGCGGGCACGGTCCTCGCGGAAATTGTAGAAGATGACGCTGTCCCCGGGTTGCATCATTACAGGTTCTTTGTCCCCTTCTGCGTCCACCACGCAGAACGGCTTGATGTACTCGTCGGTTTGACCGCGTTGATGCAGAGCGCCAAGGTAGTCTATGGGATTCGTTGTGGTTGACCCCTGTCCCTGTACGATTGCGCGATAAGCAGGTTCCAGCCGCTCCCAGCGTTTATCCCGGTCCATCGCGTAGTAGCGACCCGAAACGGTGGCCAGTCTGGCGCTGTGTGGGTACTCCTTCAGTTTCCGCAGAAGCCCGTGCAAGAAGCCCTTTCCGGCGTAGGGGCTTGTATCCCGACCGTCGAGGATAGCGTGGACGACAACCTGTTTCACGCCGTAGTGAGACGCCGCGTCCAGCAGAGCGAAGAGATGAGAGATGTGTGAATGCACGCCGCCGTCAGACAGCAGCCCTATCAAATGCAGGGCTGAGTTGCTGTCCACGGTGGACTTCATAATCCCGGCAATGGCGGGGTGCGTCAGGAACTCGCCCCGCGCCACCATCTGGTCCAGTCGCGCCAGGGGCTGGATAACCCGTCTGCCGGCGCCGATGTTCAGATGGCCGACCTCGCTGTTGCCCATCTGCCCCGGGGACAGGCCGACGGCAACTCCCATACAGTCGAGCAATGTCCACTGATGCTCCTGCAACAATCTGTCCCAGTTGGGTGTGTTGGCAAGGCGTATCGCATTGCCCGTAGGGTCGAACCGATAGCCCCAACCGTCCAGAATGAGTAGGACGCCAGCTTTGCGTTCCATCGTGAGGTATTCTATCACCGCTTGCGGCAGCGGTCTCTGAAATCCCGGTGGGAGGTTGTGGATTCAGCGGACTCGCCAGATCTGCGTTCCCGTGCGTGATGCGCTGTGCTTTTCTTCATCGCAAATGGCGTGCCGCATACACTGTGGATGGAAGTTTGCCTATTCCGTCGCCGCTAATCTGTGCAGCGTTGGCTATTCCTCGTCGTAGTAGACTCCGTCGCTCCCCTGGTGCTGTACGTCCTTTACTGGTTGCTCACGGTATATGCGCCGCGTGCGCACTCCGGCGTCGTCAGCCTGGGTGCGTGCCACCATCTCATCAAGCATCTCGCCATCGCCGATTGTGAAATGGTCGCCTCCGAGTGACTCGTCGAATGTGGGGAGGATCTCGATGACTCCGCCGGCGCGTCCGGACTCTATCAGGTGCTTGAGTTCCGCCAGCAGGCATGATGCTGCTCCGGTAAAAAGCAGCCCAACAGAGAATCCAAGCATCAAATCCCAGAAGCCGCTTCCCCGTTTGTTCATGTCGTCAACCACGCTCCAGCAGGCAGATTATATGGCGAGCTTCAAGGTGCGTCAAGGAGTGCCCTGCAATGGACGTGCGGGATTCTTGCATTTTGCCACTTTTCGGAATAGTATCTGCGCGAATACAAGGAGGAAGTAGTGGAACTGCGACAAATCGGGGTGGCTGGCTTTGGCACGATGGGAAGCGAGATTGCTCTGCTGGCTGCGATGGCGGGATTCAAAGTCTGCGCTTACGACATCATTGCTGAAGTTGTGGAAGGCAAGATGAAACGTCTTCCCAAACTGCTCCGCGTGCTCCGGAAGGAAATCAGTGATGATGAGCGGATGGAAGTAATCGATCGGATCAGTGTGCTGAAAGGCCTGGACGATTTCGCCGGCTGCGACCTGGTGATTGAGGCTGTGCTGGAGGACTTCGAGGTCAAGTCGCGTTTCTTCTCCGAGCTGAATGGGATCTGCGGACCGGAGGCAATCTTCGCGACCAATACGTCCAGCATCGGCATTACCCGGCTGGCGGCGGTGAGCGGGCGTCCTGAGCGCTTCATCGGATTGCATTTCTTCAACCCGCCGTCTCAGATGACCCTGGTAGAAGTAGTGCCCGGACTTCACACGACGGACGAAGTCCGCGACGCAGGTGTTGAGTTCATCAAGAAGCTGGGCAAGAAACCGTTGGTGTTCAAGGAGACCCCCGGCGTTGTTGTCAATCGCGTGCTGATGGCGATGGCCGTTGAGGCGATGGCCCTGTATGAGGAGGGCATAGGCGAGCCGGCGGAGATAGATGAAGCCTTGAGACGTGGCGCTGGATGGCCGTTGGGGCCTTTCAAGCTGATGGATCTTGTAGGTCTGGATGTATTCCTGCAAGCGTGCGAAATGCTCTACAGGGAACATGGAAACGTCAAATTCCGACCGCCGTTTGTGTTGAAACAGCTGGTTCAGGCGGGGCGATTAGGCCGTAAGACCCGCGCAGGATTCTACGATTACTAGGAGCAAGGGTGGGCGAGGATGCTAAGAACCTATGCCTGCTTGGTTCCACGGGCAGTATCGGAAGGACAGCCCTGCGTGTCATCCGCGCGCATCCCGACAGGTTCAGGCCCCTGGTTCTGGTTGCTCGATCACGCGGTGACATTCTTCTGGAACAGGCAAGGGAGTTTAAACCGAAGGCGTGTGTGCTCACGGATCAGGATGCTGTCATCAAATATTGCGGTGACTTCACTGCTCTAGGTGTTGAGCTTCTAGCGGAAGAAGACTGCCTTCGCTTTGTTGTTGGGCTCGACGAGGTGGATTCCGTAGTTTGCGCTATGAGCGGTGTGGCGGGGCTAATACCGATGGAGTCAGCCATTCGGGCCGGCAAAGAGATCCTGTTTGCCAACAAAGAAGCTCTCGTCGTGGGTGGCGAATACATAATGCGCCTAGTGCGGGATTCAGGCGTGCGTTTCGTGCCGATTGACAGCGAGCACTCAGCCATCTACCAGTGCCTTCTGGCGGGACGACGCGACGAAGTATCCTCCATAACGCTAACTGCATCGGGTGGACCGTTTCTCCGCAGCTCTCCCGAGCAGATGTCATCGGTTACGAAAGAGCAGGTCATGGCGCACCCAACGTGGGAGATGGGGCCTGAAGTGACTGTGAATTCGGCGACGATGATGAACAAGGCGCTGGAGGTGATCGAGGCGCACTTCTTGTTTGGCCTGCCACCGGAAAAGATACGTGTTGTTATACACCCCCAGAGCATCGTGCACGGCCTCGTCGAATTCACTGATGGGAGCGTGCTGGCGCAACTCTCGCCCCCAGATATGGCGCTGGCGGTGCAATATGCGCTGACCGCTCCCGAAAGGCTGGCAGGTGTGGTAGAAGCGCTGGATCTCGCTGCAATCGGGAAGCTTGAGTTCCTGGAGCCTGATGAGCAGCGCTTCCCCTTGCTGCGGCTTTCGTACGAAGCTCTCGGCGGCGAATGGTGGGAGCCGGTCGCATTGAATGCTATAAACGAAACGCTGGTTCGGGCGTTTCTGGCGGACGAGATTAGCTTCGGAGCGCTACTGAAGCTCATTCCCGATTGCTTCAAGCGACGGAACGAAATTACCGGGGAATGGTCTCCTTCTGCGAAGGAGCCTGATTGCCTCGACGAGATTCTGCAAGCTGACACGGCCTTCCGCAGGTTCGCGCTGAGCTCCGTTAAAGGGCATGGAAAGCGTGATATTGAATGAAGCGTCGTGAAGGAGTGAAATGAGCGACTTTCGGGACAAACTGGATGATGATCTTAAACTGAAAGTTTGGGAGAAGGCTCTTTCTCGCGGAGGGGACTTCGCAGAAGTGTTCGTGGAGGACACGAGCCAGCTCAGTTTCCAGCTTCGCGACGGGAGAGTCTCCGACCTTGCGCAGGGATGCAGGCAAGGTGTGGGCGTTCGCGTTGTCGCCGGAGACATCTTCGGCTATGCCTGGCTTGACGGCTTCAATGCTGATGACTTGTTGCAGGCTGCTGGCACGGCTGCGGCAATCGCTCAGGGCGGTCATCCCCAGGTGGTTCCGGTGCGCGAACTCTCTATTCCAGACCTGTACCCGCTGGAGCATCCGCTGTCTGAGCTCGGCTTTGGTAATAAGCTGGAGTTGCTGAAGGAAGCGGATGCCCACCTGCGAGAGACCGACGATCGGCTTCATCAGGTCATCATCGGCTACACGGAGGAGATGCGTAATATCCGCATCGCCACGTCGGATGGCGTGGATGTTCGCGACGAACAGCCGCTGATGAGAGTTGCAGGTATTGTGGTGGCGCTGCAAAACGGGAAGCGTGTTCAGGGCTTCCACGCGTACGGCGGGCGAGTGGGCCGTGAGCTGCTGGATAAACAGCCGCCTTCAAAAGAGCTGATGAAAGCTGCTGATATGGCGCTAACGATGCTTGATGCGCGCCCAATTAAAGGCGGCCCGATGCCGGTGGTTCTGGGCCCAGGATGGGGCGGCGTTTTGCTTCATGAGGGCGTTGGCCATGGTCTTGAAGGCGATTTCAACTTCAAGGGGTCAAGCCTGTTCGCCGGGAGGATAGGGCAGAAAGTCGCCAGTGAGCTGGTAACGGTCGTGGATGACGCCACGATCCCCCGCCATCGGGGGTCAATCAACATTGACGATGAGGGCACGCCCGGTGGTCGCACCGTATTAATCGAAGGGGGCGTTCTCCTCGGGTATATGCATGACCGTATCAGCGCGTCTCAACTTGGTGCGGAGCTAACCGGGAACGGTCGCAGGCAGTCGTACACTAAGCCACCGATCCCTCGGATGACCAACACCTTCATGCTGGGAGGCGATGCCAGCCCCGAAGACATCATTGCGGACACCAAGAGCGGACTTCTTGCCAAGGCTCTCGGCGGCGGGCAGGTTGACATTGCGAGCGGTGATTTCGTTTTTGATGTACAAGAAGGCTATCGGATTGAAGACGGCAAGATCACGCATCCGGTCGAGAATGCAACGCTAATCGGGAATGGTCCGAAAACGCTGACGCAGATGGATATGGTGGCTTCAGATTTCTCGCTCTGCACCGGCGTGGGGACTTGCGGCAAGGACGGGCAGGGGGTGCCCTGTGGCGTTGGAGAGCCAACCCTGAGGGTTCGTGAGATGACTGTTGGCGGTCGCGGATAGCCGCATTTGCGCTAAGAGTAGTCGTGTGAGCGGGAAACGCGCAGTGTTATAATTGCCGCGATTCAAGCGGAGGATTCCTGAGTGTGCATTCTCCGCTTACAATGGCGCTCCAGCCAGACTTCTGGCGGCGGAGCCAAACGTGACATCCGCAACTGGAGGAGGGTAATACAATGCTTAACGGTAGGCCTAATATACCTATGCCGGTGAATGAGCCGGTGTTTTCATATGCGCCGGGAGCAACTGAGCGTGCCGAGTTGAAGGCGGAACTCAAGCGCCAGCTTCGACGCAAGATAGAGATTCCTTTGATAATCGGTGGCAAGCGGGTGCGCACCGGTCAGCTCAACAAGAGCGTCTGCCCACACGACCACGGGCATGTTCTGGCCGAATACCACATGGCGGGACCGGATGAAGTCGAGATGGCGGTCCAGGCGGCGGCCAAAGCCTGGAAGGAATGGGCGCGTATGCCCTGGGAGCAGCGCATGTCCGTCTTTCTGCGCGCCGCCGAGCTGCTGGCGGGCCCCTGGCGCGCCCGGTTGAACGCCGCGACGATGCTCGGACAGAGCAAGAACGCCTTTCAAGCGGAGATAGACGCTGCATGCGAACTCATCGATTTCTGGCGGTTCAATCCCTGGTACGCCCAGCAGATCTATGAAGAGCAACCTCCTTACTCGGTTGACGGTGTCTGGAACTACTCGGAGGCGCGGCCGCTGGAGGGCTTCGTCCTTGCAGTTACGCCTTTTAACTTCGCGTCTATTATGGGCAATCTGCCCACAGCGCCGGCGATGATGGGCAATGTGGTGCTCTGGAAACCGGCACGCAGCGCCGTGTTTCCGGCATACGACATTATGCTTCTGCTTGAGGAGGCGGGGCTCCCACCGGGGGTCATCAACTTCCTCCCCGGATCGGGAGCGAAGATTGGCCCCAGCGCTCTGTCGCATCCCGACCTGGCAGGTGTTCACTTCACGGGTTCAACTTCTACTTTCCAGTCCATGTGGAAGACGATTGGCGCCAACATTGAAGGCTACCACACCTACCCGCGCATCGTTGGCGAAACGGGCGGCAAGAACTTCATTTTCGTCCACAATTCCGCCAATCTTGAAGCGGTGGTAACAGCAATCGTGCGGGGAGGCTACGAGTACCAGGGGCAGAAGTGCTCCGCGGCGTCGAGGGTTTATATCCCTGCGGGCAAGTGGGAGAGAATAAAGAAGATGCTTCTCGATGAGATTGCCACCATCAAGATGGGCGACGTGACGGATTTCTCGTGCTTTATGAACGCCGTGATTGACAGATCCGCGTTCAAGACGATAACCGGTTACATCGAGCATGCTCGGAAGTCGCGGGACGCGAAGATTATCTGCGGCGGCGGCTACGACGACAGCAAGGGGTTCTTCATCGAGCCGACAATCATCGAAGCGAAGAAGCCGGACTACCTGAGTATGGTGGAAGAGATTTTCGGGCCGGTGGTTACGGTCTACGTCTATCCCGACCGCGAGTATGAGAAGACACTCCGGCTGTGCGATGGGACGTCACCGTACGCGCTGACAGGTGCGATTTTTGCCGAAGACCGCAAGGCAGTCAATCTCGCGTACGATATCCTCTGGCACTCCTCGGGCAACTTCTACATCAACGACAAGCCTACCGGCGCGGTCGTGGGGCAGCAGCCGTTCGGGGGGAGCCGGGCGAGCGGCACGAATGATAAGGCCGGCAGCATGCTCAATCTGCTGCGCTGGGTGTCGCAGCGCACAGTCAAGGAGAACTTCCTGCCACCCAAGAACTACCGCTATCCATTCCTGGCGGAGGAGTAGTAGGTTGCTTGCAATGGCCGTGTCTGTTATGGCTGCTGGCGCTGTCGGAGGTTGATGTGTACGAAGGCTTGAAGGACAAGGTCGCGGTTGTCACCGGTGCCAGTTCGGGCATCGGTGAAGCGACGGTGCGCGCTCTGGCAAAGGCGGGATGTCACGTCGCAATGGGAGCGCGGCGCGTTGAGCGCCTTGCCGACCTGCACAACCGCGTGACACGAGATAATCCCGGAGTTGAGCTTGCCACGGCGCCCCTCGATGTGCAGAAACTGGATGATGTCAGAGCCTTCGGGGCAATGGTGAAGGAGAGATTCGGCACGGCGCACATTCTGGTGAACAGCGCCGGACTGGTGCGCGGGGTCGATCCGCTCGTGGAAACTCCTGAAGAAAGCGTGCAGGTGATGATCGAGACGAACGTCGTTGGGCTGATCCGGATGACGCGCGAGATGATGCCGGCGCTTGTTGATTCGGGTAATGGACACATCGTGAACGTTGCCAGCATCGCAGGCTGGTACGCATATCCCGGCGGCAGCGTGTATTGCGCAACGAAAGCGGCAGTGCGCTCCCTGTCGCAGGCGATGCGCGTGGAGATTGTGGACAAGCCGGTGCGCTTGACCGTTATCTCGCCGGGAATGGTGGAAACGGAGTTCTCGGATGTCCGGTTCTTCGGCGACAAGGAGAAGGCCAGCGAGGTCTACCAGGGCATGAAGCCTCTTGTTGGTGAAGACATCGCAGACTGCATCGTTTGGGCGGTCTCCCGCCCGAAGCACGTGAATATCGACGAAATACTGGTCACGCCCCAGGAGCAGGGCGGCATCTTGAAGGTGCATCGTTCCAGTGCGCCTGAGTAGATCCTCTGGAGGGACTTATGGCATACGCATTTCTGAAAAGGCTTGGAATCGAAGACGTCAACCCCGGCGGCTTCGGCGGCAGGTGGCTCGGTCGCGGCAAGGAGCTTTCCGTGGTCACGCCCATTAATGGCAAGCGAATCGCATCGGTACGGCAGTGCACAGCGAAGGACTACGAGAAGATCGCCGCCGCGGCGCAGGAAGCGTTTGAGTACTGGCGCGAAGTGCCAGCGCCCAAGCGCGGCGAAGTCGTGCGCCAGCTTGGCCTGGAATTGCGCGAGCACAAGGAAGATCTCGGCAGGCTGGTCACGCTGGAGATGGGCAAGATCCTGCCGGAAGGTGTGGGCGAAGTCCAGGAGATGATTGACATCTGCGACTTCGCCGTCGGGCTTTCGCGGCAGCTTTACGGCCTGACGATGCCTTCCGAGCGCGAAAGGCACTTCATGATGGAACAGTGGCATCCGCTGGGTGTGGTGAGCATCATCAGCGCGTTTAATTTCCCGGTCGCGGTCTGGGCGTGGAACGCTGCGATTGCGGCGGTATGCGGCGACTCGATGATCTGGAAGCCGGCGAGCAAAGCGCCACTTACTGCTATCGCTGTAACGAAGATCGCAGAGCGCGTGCTGAAGCGTAACAAGGTGCCGACGGCGCTGATGAGCCTGGTTGTAGGGCGCGGCGGGGATATCGGCGATGTGATGCTGGGAGACGACCGGCTGAAGCTCGTTTCAATGACCGGTTCGACGAGAGTGGGGCATCACGTCGCGCAGGTCGTGGCGGCGCGCTTCGGACGCACGATTCTGGAGCTTGGTGGCAACAACGCAATCATCGTAACGCCCAGCGCGAATATAGATCTTGCGGTGCGAGCAATCCTGTTTGGCGCGGTGGGCACCGCAGGCCAGCGCTGCACAACCACGCGTCGCATCATCGCTCACGAGTCGGTCAAGGACAAGCTGGTGAAGGCGCTTATGAAGGCATACAAGCAGGTGCCCATCGGCAACCCGCTGAAGAAAGGCACGCTGATGGGCCCGCTAGTGGATTCGGACGCCGTGGAGCTGATGTTTGCTGCCATTAAGCGCATCCAGGACGAGGGCGGGGAAGTTGTCTGCGGAGCCAGGAAGCTTAGCGGCAAGAAGTATCCCGGCGGCTGCTACGTGACGCCGTGCATCGTGGAGACGCCGAAGCAGCTTCCGCTGGTATGTGAGGAGACGTTCGCGCCGATTCTCTACGTAATGTCGTATAAAACGTTGGACGAAGCCATCGCGCTGCACAACGGCGTGCCGCAGGGGCTTTCCAGCGCGATATTCACCGACGACGTGAAGGAGGCGCAGCGGTTCCTGAGCGTTACCGGCTCCGATTGCGGTATCGCCAACGTAAATATCGGCACGAGCGGCGCGGAGATCGGCGGCGCGTTCGGCGGCGAGAAGGAAACCGGTGGCGGGCGCGAGAGCGGCTCCGACGCCTGGAAAGCCTATATGCGCCGCCAGACGAATACCGTCAACTGGAGCACCGATTTGCCGCTTGCACAGGGGATTGAGTTCGGGTAGGGCATGAAAGGGCGAGTTGCTGCGGTATAATGATGATTGATGGCGCAAACGAGACAACTCACAGCGGTTCTGTGGAAGGAAGAGGACATGTATGTGGCTCAGTGCCCGGAGATTGGCACGGTCAGCCAGGGCTATACCCAGGAAGAAGCGCTGGCTAATCTGAAGGAAGCTACAGAGCTTTATCTGGAAGAGTTCCCTTCCGCGAGCGGTGAGAAGCCGCAGCTAACGACTTTTGAGGTCTCCGTTCGTGCCTGAGCTTCCGAAGCTCGCAGGCAAGAAGGTGATACGGGTTTTAGAGCGGCTTGGCTTCGCGCAAGTGCGTCAGCGTGGCAGCCATGTCATCCTCAAGAGAATAGCTCCCGAAGGTGCGCAAGGCTGCGTAGTTCCACTTCATCGAGAGATCAAGGGGGAACTCTTAAGGGTATCCTGCGCCAGGCCGGCATTACTCATGACGAGTTTCTTGGCGCCTTGAAGTGACTATCCAGCCCTGCTATTGAGCCTGAGCGGAAGGTCTATATGCGCCGGCAAACAAACACTGTAAACTGGAGCACTGATTTGCCACTTGCTCAGGGGATTGAGTTTGGGTAGTCTGCGGTTCTCCTCCTGTGCTATCATAATTCGTAAGACCTGTTTGGGGGGGCAGCATGGAATCCAAGCGTGAGATATGCCGAAATTGCCGGTACTTCGCGCCAGGGGTGCAGGACGGCGCGGAGATTGAGGGCGGTGCCAAGATGGGTGAATGCCTGAACCCGGAGAGCGATTACGAACACCGCACTGTTGACGAGTCGTTTGGCTGTGACGCCTACGAAGCGTGCGGTGAAGACTGACGCGAGCGCGGATTTGCTAAAATAGCGTCCGTGATCAAGCTTCTTCTGCGGACCCGGGGACCGATTCTCACGCTTCGCGAGCCATATCACGCTCCCAAGCGCCAGGAAGCTCTGTGCGACCTGAACATCATATTCGGTGGGTTCGTAGGGATTGATAGTGACTCCGGCAAGATAAACTACCTGTCGCAGCATCCGCCTGAAAAGTCCCTCATGAACAGCAGGTGCGTCGAGTTGGACGCAGGCTCACGAGTCATCATGCCCGGGTTCGTGGATTGCCACAATCATCTTCTGTGGGCCGGTTCGCGCGCTCACGAGTTCTTTGCCCGCTGCATGGGAGTAACCTACCACGAAATTGCTGAAGCTGGCGGCGGCATCGCATACACGCGCCAGAAGACGCTTGACGCGACCGAGAATGAGCTGCTCGAAGTAGGCCGCAGACACCTAAGGCTGCTGGCAGACCATGGAGTTACTACGGTTGAGGCCAAGAGCGGCTATGCGCTGACGCGAGAGGGAGAGCTTCGCACGCTTCGCGCCTTTGCCAAATTGCAGAATGAGTTCGCGGGCACGATTGTGCCGACATACCTTGGCGGGCACCTGATACCACCGGAGTTTGCTGCAAGCCGCGAGGCATACGTGGACGAAGTGATACAGACACTCCCGGTGGTTCGCCAGGAGGGGCTTGCTGAATTCTGCGATGTGTTTGTGGACCCGCTTGCACTGACCAAGGAAGAGGGTAGGAGGATACTCCTGGCTGCGAAGGAGCATGGTTTTCTGCTCAAGCTGCACGCGGATGAGTTTGGCGATGATGGCACCAGCGCGATGGGCGTGGAGCTTGGCGCGATGTCCGTGGACCATCTTGCGGGCATCGGCAGCGAAACCATCAGGAAGATTGCAGAGTCGGGAACTATCGCTGTGCTTCTGCCTGCAACAATGTTCTTTACACAGACGGCGCTTGACGCTCCAGTGCGCGAGCTCATTGACGCCGGCGCGGCCGTGGCTCTGGCCACAGACCTGAATCCGGGAAGCAGTCTGGTGTTCGATCCTTCATTTGTGCTGACGCTGGCGGGCCTGCGGCTGGGTATGGCATGCGACGAGGCGATTAACGCGCACATCAAGAATGCAGCGTTCGCCATTGGCCGGGGATACACCAAGGGATCGCTTGCCCCCGGAATGGACGCCGACATCGTGGTTCTGGATACAGGTGACTACCGGGAGCTAGGCTACTACATCGGTGCTGATAACATAGACGTGGTTATCGCTCGTGGGCGCTTCTTGAAGCGAGACGGCTGTCTGACGGGCACTCTTGCGGGCGAGGCTGTGCTGGAGTGAATTGGGACCGTACTGTTCGATATTAGGAGGGAACCGTGCTCAGGGATTTGGGTTTTGTTGAGTTGCTTGATGAGATATCTTCCAAAAAGCCAGCGCCTGGCGGCGGGAGCGCTGCGGGAGTCGCGGGGGCAGCAGGCTGTTCTCTGGTGATGATGGTCTGTAACCTGACCATCGGGAAGAAAAAGTACGCCGGCGTGCGCGAAGAAGTGGAAGATGTTCTGAAGGAGGCCGAGGAATTGCGCGGTCGGTTCCTTATCCTGATTGATGAGGACACGGACGCTTTCATGCACCTGTTCGAGTTCTTTAAGCTCAAGGAGATGACGCCGGAGCAGGAATCCGGAATGAAAGCAGCTGAAGCTGAAGCCATCGCGGTTCCTCAGCGGACGATGGTCGCAGCGCTTGCGGCGATGAAAGCCACAGCTAATCTGGCTCCGATCGGGAACAAAAACGCCATCTCTGATGTCGGCGTAGCGGTGCATTTCCTTCACACAGCTTTCCGCGGCGGGGAGCTGAACGTGCTGATCAACCTTTCCGGAAGGGACGAGCTCGAGCGGCGCAAGTACGAGGAGTGGCTGACTGAGATGAACACCAAGTTCGATGGCGCGTATCAATTAGCTCTGGATGCGGTTCAGAAGAGGATGGGCTAGGGCGGTCAGGGCTCTGCGGAGTTCCCCTTAGCGCCAGGGGCGCTGTCCGAAGTGCTCAAAACCCTCATTCTTGATGGCGATACGCTTGCCGCGGTGGAAAGCGAGAATGCCGTTCTCATGGGCTACGGCAGTGCCGATGGGGATTACTCCCCGGGGCAAGAGACGATGCGCCTTTTCTGTATCTGCAGCGTGTATCGTGAAGAGCAGCTCGAAATCCTCTTCGGCTGAGAATACGATGTCTGCCAGCCTGCGGGGGTTGAGTTGTCCGCAGTATTGGCGGACCTCGCGATGCAGGAGTCTGGATGAGAGTTCTACCTTGAAGCCAACATGCGATTCCTCTGCCAGCAGCTTGAGTGATCGCGCCAGTGAGTCGGATAGGTCAATGCAGCTCGTCGCAAGGCCCGCTTCAGCCATCTTTCGTCCCAGAGCCAAGCGTGCGCGAGGTTCAAGGAGCCTCTTCACTGAGTGGGAATACCGCCCAAGTTCTGCGCTACTGACCCTTCCTTTCCTGTGGCCTTCCAGGAGCTTCAGTCCGAGAGACGCCAGGCCCAGCGTTCCGGAGACGCACAGCACATCGCCAGCCTTTGCCCCGCTGCGAAGCATCGTCCTGCGGTGGTTGATCCGACCGATCAGTGCTGCGGATATGGTGAAATCGCGGGCTGCTGTGAGGTCGCCGCCGAATATTGTGAATTTATATCGTTGCATCGACCGTCGCAGTCCCCTGGTCAAGCTCGTCAGGAATTCTCTAACGGCATAGCGTTTCGGTAACCCGACGTGCACGAGTGCGCCCAGTGGTGACGCTCCCATCGCAGCCAGATCGGACACGTTAACCGCCATACACTTAGCGGCCACCTGATCAGGCTTGCCGTAGTCCAGGCGGAAATGGACGTTTTCAATCATCGCGTCCTGAGTAAAGACGAGAGAATCAGCTCGATTTCCAAGCATAATCTTCTTGCCAGCAGCGTATGTTGCGAAGTCCTTCGGCAGAAGCGGCATAACCGCAGCGTCGTCGGTGTTCCCCGCAAGGTTCAGCGGATGCGGATACGTCAGGCCGAGCTCTTCGCGGAAGAGCTCCAAGATCTTTAATTCACTGAGTGTCTTGTTGCTCACAGACTGGGATCCATATCGCGCTCTATGATCTGAGCGTTACCGATTTCATCACCCACTCTCAGGCTGCGCACGACATCCTGGCCATGCACAACCTGAGCCATTACTGTGAAACCGTAGTTCAGTTCGTCCAGCCTGCGGTTGTCCCTCAGATTGATGAAGAACTGGCAGGACGCCGAATCCGGGGCGTCAGGCTTGGCGAATGAAATAGTCATGTCAGTGTTCTCAGAAAGGCAGGGCTCATCTACAATCGTTATCTGCGCAAGCTCAGCCTTCCTTGGATCATCAGGGTACAGCGGTGTTCCGCTTTGGTCAGAGACCAGGCCCATCTGGACTAAGTCGCTGCGCGCATAGCGGTGTATCACAATCCCATCATAAAAGCCCTCGCGGATGAGCATTATGAAATGGGGAGCGGATTGTGGCGCGATTTCGGGGTAGATGGCAATGATGAAACTCCCCTTGTTTGTCTCAAACATGGCTTTGACGATATGGCTCATTCGCGATGGCAGTTGTGACGCAGGTATCCTCTCGATTTCTTCATCAGCATCCTGTGATTCATCTACGGTTTCATCCTCCGGTGAATCATCGGGCTGCTCGCTCTCTGGGGGTGCATCTTCCGCAGATTCCTGCTCTTCTCCCGATGAGTCATCGGTTGCTTCATCATCTTGCGGCACGTCTCCCTGTTCCGTCTCTGGAAGCTCGGAACTTTCAGTGCCCGTGGCCGACGATACCCCTTCAGCCACCATCACTGCACTTCCCTCAGCAATGCCCTCGGCGGGAGTGTAGACCTTCTTTTCCGCTGAAGTCTGCCGGCAAGCTACAAGCAAGAGCGCTGCCACTACCAGGAGAACAGAGAACCAGACTATTCGCATAGTATCACCTCACAACGATTCTACCGCAGAGCATCACAATGCAGAGAGCTGCTTCAGCAACAGTAGCACCAAGTTCCGTTCCGCCTGCTGAGATGAGTGGCCCAGAATCCGGTTCGTGCGCTGGCGGAATTCGGCATCTGTTATTAGCGTAAGCGCCCTAATGATAGCGGGTGCGCTCCAGCGGGCGGCTGCCGCCGCGAGTTTCTGTTGCACGAAACGGTGCATCCCTTTGAACTCCGGGCGAGAACGGTGCTGAGGATCGGTGCGAATGGCCAGGAGCCGCTGAAAACCTCGATAGAGGTCGGAGAACAGCCTGCCACCTGTTTCCTGCCGGCGGAATACGTCCTGCGCGAGTGAGAACGCTTTCTTGTCGCGAGCCAGCGCAGTATCCACCAGTTCCCGGATGCCGTGGCCCAGTGTGCGGGTCAGGACGAAGCTGAATACTTCCTCACGCACGGGAACTTCCACGTCCGATTGCCTGAGGAGAGAGAGCTTCATGAGTTCGCTGTCCATCATGGATGGCAGCTGAAGGCAGGCTTCCGCGAGTCTGTCGGCCTGTGATGAGTTCAGCTTCAAGCCGTGACGCTTCAAGGCCCGGGTTACTGCCCATTCTCGAAGCGCCCTTCCCTTGAGCGCTATTTCCTTTGTGATATCTGCGGCTTTTTCAAGTTGCTTTCGGAGTGCGCTGGAGCGGAAATCTGATGCCTTCCTATAGTCGCCGCCGAAATAGGTGTTCTGGGAGAGTATGAGTGTAGTTTCCTGAGGGATGCGGGCACACAAGTCCGTCAATCGCGAGACGGTTCGTTTTCCCCTGGGAAGATGCGCCACATCCTTGAGCCATACAGCCCGTGTCTCGGTGAAAAGGCTCGCGGTGGTCAGCCGGTGCTCGAAATCAGCCAGGTTCAGGTCCTGACCGTAGAAGATCTCAAGGTCGGTACTGCGCGAAGCCTTCTCAGCCTCCTCGCGGAGGAGAAGGTCATCCTGGCTTGTGAAGAAGTATGACGGCACTATTTTGCCTATGTGGTGAACTTCGGTTTACGCTTTTCGAGAAAGGCTTTTACACCCTCTTCACGGTCAGGGCTGTTCCATAACAAGCCGAAAGTCTCACTCTCTAACCGCAAGGCATCGAGCAGTGGTATGCGTCCGCCCTGGGTCACAGTACGTTTGGCGATGCGCAGCGCGTCACCGCTTTTCCCCTCGAACACTGAGAGGAACTTTCGGGCGCCATCCATCAGCTCATCCGGCTCGAATACGTCAGAGACAAGGCCCCATTCGAGCGCTGTTTTCGCACTGATGGGCTCGCCGGAGAGGATCATCCAGAGCGCTCGCTCCTGGCCGATGATCCGTTGGAGTCGCTGGGTGCCGCCCCAGCCTGGCATTGCGCCCAGATTGATCTCGGGCAAGCCCAGGCGCGCCTTGGCGCTTGCGACGCGAAAGTTGCAGGCGAGGGATATTTCGAGACCGCCTCCGAGCGCAAAGCCGTTAATCGCTGCCAGCGTGATATATGGCGCATCTTCGAGCATAGTGAACACTCGCTGACCCAGTGCGGAGAAATCCCGTGCTGCGGCAGAATCCAGATGCGGGAACTGCCCGGTGATATCCGCGCCGGTTGAGAACACCTTCTGGCCAGCTGCGGTCAGTATCAGTGCTCTGATCTCGCGATTCTGCTCGTAATGCTCAAGCAGCTCCGCGAGTGCCATAACCAGGGCGGGACCGAAAGAGTTGTACTTATCGTCTTCTTTGTCGATGGTGATTGTCAACTGGCGCGACTGTTTGTCGAAATCCACCTTGAAGAATCTGCTAACGTTCATAAGCCCCCTCTGTTGATTAACAATCTTATCACTTACCCCTTGCGACGCGAAGTGGGAGAGAAAACAAAGCTGCGGTGAACCTTCAGTGCTGGTTTCGCATCATACAGATGTGCGTCGAATACCTGTTAGAATGGTGAAGCGATGAGTAACGTTATCCTCGTCATCATCATGGCGCTCTCTCAGGTCTTCGGACTTGGAGGCAATGTCGACTCCCGGCTCGAAAAAGCCCTGAAAGACGAGTTGGGCGAGAGGGTTCAGGCCGTTGACGTCGAATCGCATATAAATAAGGGCTCCCTTCTGGTGAAGGGGAAGATTGCAGCAATCGATTTCAGGCTGGAAGGGCTTTACGTCAAGCCGGTGCGCATTGAGGAAGCCTACTTCATCGTGGAAGACGTGCGCATCAGAGCGGAGAAGGTGCTGCTGGGAAAGGCTGAGGATTGCATCCGCAGCATCGGAGATATAACACTTCGCTTCACCTTCCTGCCAGGCGACCTTTCACACGCGCTGGACGTTCAGAGCGAGCTGATCGATGAGCCTGAGGTTATCACCAAGAAGGGGCAGGTAGTCATGCGCGGACGATACGCGCTGGGACCATTGTCGGTGCCTTTCGAAGTTCAAGGCTACTTCAGCTACGAAGGTGGTAGCAAGATATACTATCGCATCAACCGGGGGCGTGTTGCAGGCGTTGGGTTACCGTCAGGTCTGAAGATGAGGCTCGAAAACGAGCTGAATCCGATTTTCGACCTGGGAGAGTTCCACGAGAAGCGACGCGAAGAGTTCAAGCGTTGCGAAGAAATGCTGGGTCGTGAACTCAAGGTGGTAATCACGCATATCATAGTCGAGGAAGACCGGATCATAGTAACAGGCTCAATCTGAGCTTCAGCCAGCAGGGCAGCCCCGCTGTTGGGCGTTGCGCCCATTGGTGTACCCATAGAAGTTCGGTTCCAGAATAAATCGGCGCGGACTGCAGAAATGCGTGTGGCTTTAGTATCAGATACGCTGGGTCTGCTGTTCCACACACCATATTGTAAAGCTGGCGCGGATTGAGCAGGTGCTTACCACCGTGGGTAGACTCAGGGTATAATATATGCATATCCCATATATGACGAATGAACTTCAACGAGGGGGTAGGTTACTGTGCGGAAGCTCATAGTTGCTGTCTTTGGTTTGACAGTAGTGTTTCTCCTTCTGGCAGCCTGTGGTGGTGGTGGTGCGTCAGGACCGTCCGGTTTAACACCGCTACTTACTGTCGGTGGTGACCTGGAAAGCTCACCGCCGGGTGAAGGAGAAGGAACACTCGAGGCGGTCGATGTAGAACCACCTCAAGTTGCAGAAAGTGCAGGCGAGATAGGAGGGATTGTTGCCGATTACCTCGGTACGCCCATTCCTGACCTGGAGATCTATCTCAACAGCACAGGGAACGTAGTCTCGTCCACTGACGACAGTGGCGAATTCCTGGCCAGTGGCGTTGCCAGTGGCGACCATAAGCTGGTCATCGGAGTCGAGGGAATCGAGGTAGCGTCGTTTGATGTGAGCTATGACGACGCTCTCCCGCTGAATGTCGCGCTTTCGCCTGCCGGCGCGCGCACAGTCTCTGAGTACTCGGAGTTCGGTTCTCTGGTGGGAGTAGTCACCGACATGGAGGGCACTCCGCTGGAAGGTGTGAAAGTTCTCGTGTTCAACGACGACCGCTTCTTCCTCCTGGCTCGAACGAACGCGCATGGCGAGTACGAGTTCGCGAGGATTCCCGCCGGCGAGTACAGACTTCTCGGTTTCAAGCGTGGCTACCGGACATACGTAGGTGAGGTCGCCATCCGGGCGGGTGAGGTTACTAGGCATGACTTCGTGATGAGAGGGTATACCGTTGGACGGGTCATTGGAACTGTCTACGACGAAGAAGGTAACACTCTTCCGAGATCCCATATCTTCCTGCTTTACCGTGATCAAGAAGAAGATGGTAGGACACCGCCGGCCTTCCACACCATGACCGGGCTTGAGGGACATTACGCATTCAACGATGTTCCGGCTGGCGAGGCGGACATGCTCGCATTCAAGCCGGGGTACGAGCCGGAAGATGCCGAGGTTGTAGTTCCACCATTGGGCTTCATCGTTCAGGACTTCGTGCTCCACGGCTATCCACCGCCGCCACCTCCGCCGCCAGCGTACGCCATACTAACGGGCTTTGTACACAGCGGGCCGGATCACCCTATTGGCGGCGCGCTTGTTGAGCTAATACGTGGTGAGGGTCTCTACTTCTCCACCGAGAGCAACGATGATGGCTTCTATCGGTTTGATGAGTTGCCAATCGGCGAGTATGTATTCGAAGTTTCTGCCGAAGGATACGAGGCCATACGCGGCGAGCTGCGACTTCTGCCCGGCCACAACATTCGCAACTTCTTCCTGCGTCCGCACCAGCCGCCGCCTGGCCGGGGCGCCATCGTGGGCACGGTTTATAGACCTGGGAACGACGACCCTGATGGCAGATACCAACCCGTCCCCGGCGCGGAGGTTACGCTTTTCCATGGCCCGCCTGAGTCTAACAGACCCCCCATCGGGCATACCCGCACTGATGAGCGCGGACGCTACGCCTTTGAAGGCTTGCCTCCTTCAGGCGACCTGCCCTATGTAGTCGTGGCGCAGAGAGAGTTCCCTGATGGCCTGTGGCGCGGAATAGAGGACACCTTCCTCCGCGAAGGCCAAGTGGTGACTTTGGATATCTACCTGCATCCAGTAGGACCGCCTGGCAGGGGCGCTATCGTGGGCACGGTTTACCGGCCCGGTTCTGGCGTCGAACGTATACCCGTGCCTGGGGCTGAAGTTGCGCTCTTCCACGGCCCGCCGGAGCCCGGCAGGCCGCCATTGAGGCAGACTCGCACCGATGAGTACGGACGCTACGCCTTCGAAGAGCTGGCGCCTTCAGGCGATATGCCGTATCTGGTAATCGCACGCAAGGACTTCGCAGACGGCCCGTGGGAAGGGGCTGCAGACACCCTCTTGCGCGAGGGTGAGAGGGTCACCCTGGATATCATGCTGCATCCAGCCGGGCCGCCGTCGGAGCCGGGCACCATTTTCGGGCTGGTCTGGCGAATGGGTGACGAGACTGGCGGGCTGATGCCAGTTTCCGGTGCCTGGGTCAAGCTCTTCCACGGACCGCCCGACCCAGGTCGTCCGCCGTTCAGAGTTGCCGAGACCAACGAAAGGGGCATGTACTGCTTCGAGAATCTGCCCCCCAGCGGCGACCTGCCCTACTTCCTCATCGCGGGCAAGCAGTTCGACGACGGTCTCTGGCTCGGCGATGGCAGCACTTACCTGCGACCGGGTGAGGAGCGCCGCGTCAACATCCAGCTGTTCCCCGCGGGTCCACCGCCGGAGTTCGGCAAGATTCACGGCAAGGTCTGGCGGGCACTTGAAAACGGGAGAGAAGAGTTCGTCCCTGGAGCTTTGGTGCTACTGTTCCACGGTCAGCCCGGCGAGGGCAACGAGGCCATGCGCGAGACCCATACCGACGAGAATGGCTACTACTGCTTCAATGAGCTACCGCCTTCAGGAGACATTCCTTACTTCCTGGTGGCGAAGAGGTCGTTCGGCGATGAGCTGTGGATGGGTGATGCGCACACCCTCCTCGGCCCCGGTGAGGAGAAGGAGCTCTACATCAGGCTCTATCCTCAGGGGCCGCCGCCGGAATTCGGTAGCGTCGAAGGCACCGTTTGGCGCATGCTCGAGGGCAACGAGGAGGTAGTGCCGGAAGCACTGGTCCTGCTGTATCACGGTGCACCCGGACAGAATAATCGCCCACTCCGCGAGACTCACACCAACGATGACGGACGCTACTGCTTTGAGGAGCTCCCGCCCAGCGGTCAGATTCCCTATGTGGTCGTCGCCAAGAAGTGGTTCGGCAACTTCCTGTGGCAGGGGCTGGAAGATTTCCATCTCGCCCCTGGCGAGGATAAAGAGGTCAACATCCGGATATTGCCGCCCGTTCGGTAACTGAACCTTGTGCGTAACAGGCGGGGCCTGCCCGGACAGGCCCCTTCTGTTTTAACTCGCGATGATTCCTCGTGGAGAGAGGAGTCAGCAGGGCTTCTGGGCGGTGAGAAAGACAGAGGCTGCAACTCGGATGTGCTAAAATAGGTCGTTACCGCTATCACGCGAGGAGGGGCGAACAATGAAAGAAGATGGGCGGATCGTCGCATTTAGCGCGGGGCTATTCCTCATGCGGCTAGTGATCGGCGTAGTGCTTTTCGCACGTGGCAGCCAGATTCTCTTCTACTGGTGGACAGGCATCGGAATGGAGGATTATGCTGGTTACCTGGAGCTTCACGACTTAAACTTCCTCATTGGCTCCCTTGGGTGGGCCTGGGTTTTCGGCCTGGTTCAATTCGTCGGCGGCATCCTGATCGTCTTTGGACTTATGACCCGTCTGGCAGCTCTGCTCAACGCGCTGGTGATGCTCTTGCTGATGACCATGGTGGAGCACACCGGCGGGTTCTTTATGGGCCTATACGGCCTTGGCGAACACGGTGAGATGGTATACCAGGGGGGGATCGAGTACACTCTCGTGCTGGGGGCTGTTCTGTTTGGCCTGTTCCTGACCGGGGCCGGCAATTACTCCCTGGATGTGGGCTTCGCCGTCAAGCGGAAAGAGAAACCAGCAGCGAACGCGGAGTAGAAAGAATCTGACCTGGAGATGCTGCTAGGGGAATCGGGCTGCCAGTTCGCGCACCAAGTGTGAGTTTAACTTGTGACCGCTTCTGATCCCGACGTAATGGGCGCGTACAGCCCTTTGAAGGATATGCAGGTCGCCCATCAGGTCAAGGATCTTGTGACGGGCGAGCTCCCCGCTCATTCTGAGTTCCGGTTTGACTCCGGGGCGGATTATCAACCCCATATTCTCGTCTGTCGACTTGATTAGCCCGCTTTGCACAGCCGCTAATGCATCTGGTTCGGCGATGAAAGTGCGAGCTGGAAGCAGGTCTGTGAGCAGGTCATCCGAGCCCGGCACAACCGTTACGAAGTCGCAGCCGATCTCAGGATACTTCGAGTAATCAAGCATATACGAGAAGCGCAGCGTCTCGCAGGGGATGGCAACAATCACCGAGTCACCGTCCTCCACGAGCAATGGACGGTTCAGCGACATTTCTCGGAGTATTGAGGACTGCTCCTCCAGGCCAACTCCGAGAAAAGCCTCCGCGTAGACCTTGGCGCTACCGTCGAGAGTCGGCATTTCCGGCCCGTTCACCTCGACCACCAGGTTAGTAACGCCCAGAACAGCGCATGCAGCCAGCAGGTGCTCCACTACGGCGATTGTAGCGTCGCCCGCCCGAAGGGTCGTGCAGTTCCCGCTCGGTTGCTGATTGGCGGGCCTGCAGTGTATGACAGGTTTTTCGCTCAGGTCAGAGCGAATGAAGGCTATGCCGCTGTTTGGCTTGGCCGGTAGGAAGACGACATGTGTGTCCTGGTTGTGGATGAACCCGGGTCCATGCAAATCGCATGGGCCGCGTATTGTCTTCTGGTAAGCCATTTCGACAGGTCAATACTCTAGCACACGTGTGGTTTTCTCCGAGATTCTAATGGAGTGCCGCTGAGTTGCAGCGGATTCTCCCTGGCAGCGGGACTCATGTATTCAGACGATTGTCGCGTACCGAACGGTAGTGTATAATGTGTGTTGAGAGTTTAGTACTCTGAAAAAGGAGGCGTAATCGGTGCAGCTAACCACCAAGGGGAAGAACTTCGAGGTTTCCGACAGGCTTAGAGAATATGGAGAGCGCAAGGTTACTAGGCTGGAGAAGTACTTCAATCACATCATCTCGGCCGACATCGAATTCGTGGATGAGGCTGGAGGCAAAAAGCAGAACGCACGCAAAGTTGAGGTGACCCTCAACGCTGCTGGTAATCTCCTTCGCGCCGAAGAAATCGGGACATCCTTCTACGCGGGTGTCGATTCGGTGGTCGAGAAGCTCGAAAGGCAGCTCCGCAAGTTCAAGACGCGGATGATTGACAGCCGCAGGGGGAATGGCGATGAAAGAACTGCATCTGCAGCAATCACCGGGAGTGATTTGGATAACCCGATTGTCCGCGTGAAGAAGTTCACCGTCAAGCCGATGAGCCCCGAAGAAGCGGTTCTTCAGATGGAGCTGTCGGGGCACGACTTCTTCATTTTCCGTAACTCCAACAACGACAGTATCAACGTTGTATACCGTCGCCGCAGTAGCGGCTACGGGCTGCTTATACCGGACGAAGGCGACTGAAACATCAGGATATCGCCCGGCGTTTGATGGTGTTTACCAGCCTGTTGGCCGACCTTTGGGTATCCTCGCGTTGAGCCCACGCACGCGGATGGCCTGCGCTTATTCGTGGTAAAATAGAGCGTCTATAAGAAACGACTGTTCTGTGGGGGCTTGTGCATGAACATGCTCAAATACTCGGCATTTGCGGCTCTTCTAATCTTGGTTGTAGGCTGTTCTGGAGGAGAGCGTCTGTCGCTTACTCAACCTTCCTCCCTGTCGGCTGACAGTGACCCTGCGTTCATTCTTAGCGACGAGGGTAGCGTCTACGCGGGTGAAACGACACCATTCGTCAGTGAGCAGCGTATGGACGCAATGACAGGGGAACTTGAAGTGAGAGTATGGGCGCGAGAGGCGAAAGACCTGAAGGCAGCGGCGCTTTCACTCACATATCCTGCAGATTCCTATCGGCTCGTTGAGGCCGAGTACGCTGGCGGGCTGGGGGAGCAAGACGCTATCTCCGCTGTAATCCCGCGTGCACCGCAGGTGTTTCTCGGAGCGGCAATCACCCATTTCGACAAACGCCCCGGGGTGGACGGCGACTGTGAGCTTTTCCGGCTCGTGTTCCGTCCGGGTTCGGAGAGTCCATCGCGTGTGGTATCTAGGCCCCCGGAGCGAGCTACAAACGAGGTCCATCTTACCGGCTCAATGGACGCAGAAAACGTAGTAACGCTTAGATGGAAAGAACTAAACAGCGGCGACGGCGACAACAACGGCTTAGTGAATATAGCGGACATAACCCCTATTGCGATGAACTATGGCGACTCATCGACGGATGGTATTGAGGATGACGAGGATTTCCTTGCGGACTATGACCGTAACGGTAAGGTCGAAATCGCAGACATTACGCCGATCGCGATGTTCTATGGGGTTAATCTAGCAGGATATCAGGTTCAGATTGCCGAGCCGCCATCCGAAGATTTCACCGACATCCCTGGAGGGATGGTTCTGCGTGCTGATGTAAACCCAAATCCCACAGCTGACGACGGGCAACTTGAGTATGTCTACAGCACAGAGCCGATCGACGGACGGTACTCCTATCGTGTGGTGCCTAAGGACGCTGAGGGCAACGAGGGAGTGGTGTCGGCAAACGTGCTGACGTTCGAGGGCATCACCGAGATTCTATCGCTGGAGATCCGGCCATCCGACCCGGCGCCCTTTGTGATAACCGAGGAAGCACTGGACGATATCGACGATAACGAGCAGCCATTCGTCAACAGCTCCGTCCAGCTCGAAGCCTGGGCTATGGTCGAAGGCAAGGTAGAGATGGTGGACGTCACGGGACTCGTGAACTGGATGCTTGAGAGCGGCAGTAACTCGGCTACTTTGGGGAACACGCCGGAAGTTGACAAGGGACTGCTGACGGCGACGGATGTGGGTGTTGCGCGAGTGGTGGCGCATGATGCGAAGAACTTCGAAGTGTCGGCGACTGTAGAGATACCAATCTATGCTATCCGCGATATCACGCTGCGTGTTAAGGGTCAGGGGGAGCCAGCGGACGTCACGGTCAGCCGGGGCACACTGGTTGACTTCGAGGCTGGTGGGATCTTCGATGATAACGACGGGGATTCCGAGGACTACCTGGAGATCGACATCACGCCATACGTAGGCTGGGCAATCGGCAGGCCATTGGTCGAAGAAGACCCTCCTGTATATGAGGCTGGTACATTTGCCATCGATACAGCCACAGGCATCCTTTACACAGGCGACCCGGACTTGAGCGCTGGCTTCAGGGCGTTCGTGACCGCGATTTTCCCGGCTGACGAAGATGTTGAGCCAACCATCGGTGATGGCTATCGGGCCAACAGCAATATGATTACTGTAACCCTCGATTAGTCCCGGGACGTTTGAGGATATGCTGCCAGCAGGCGGAATTGCGAATGTGCTCTACAACAAGCCACTTCTGCGCTTGTTTGTGTTCTTCCTCCTGATAACGCTCGGGGTCCCGGGCTATATCTACCTCACGCAGTCTGTTGCCAAGCTGGGCACCCAGGGATTGCTGGATGCGCTGGCAGTCTATTCTTTTATCATTGCCGCTTGCCTACTGATTCTTGTAGCCGAGGTGGGCGATTCCCACTATCTACGCGCGATGGGCGCTCTGGGCACGCTAGTGGGATGCGCGGTGGGCATCCGCTTCATCTTCATCCTGGACGCGCCGCATCTCGAATCGGGTCCGATGGGTGTCGCCTTCATCACGTTCATTCTGGGAATGGGCTTCGCTCTGGTCTATCTCGTGATTGTCGTAGGGCGGCTAGTTTACGATAAGGTTCAGGCTACTCGGATGGCTGCGATGCACGACGAGCGGGGGCCTGCGCCCAGCCGCCCCGTGTCGGAGGCTATTGCCGCAGCCGAGCCTACTGCTGCACTTGATGCAGCGCCTGCGGACATGTCAGTTAGGCTGGAAGAAGCCGGTGAGCCTGCACTGGTCGGCGTGGCAGGGCCTTATCTTGGACAGAAATTTCCGCTGAAGCAGGGAGATAACTTCATTGGCCGTGCGGAAGGTGACATCGTCCTGTCCGAAGACAGGCAGGTTTCCCGCCGCCACTGTGTCGTAACGTGGGCTGAGGATTCGCTGAAGGTGCGCGACCTGGGGAGCACTAACGGCACCTATGTCGGTGGCCAGCGGACTGCCGAAAGCACAATCGCCCAGGGCGACCTCATCGGTATCGGCGCAGGTACCTATAAGGTGGCTTAGAGCTATCTGGCCTGTCTCAGCCATGTTCCAGTGATGGCCAGCCTGAAGTGAGTTCAGACGTTTCCACTCCAAACGTTGCGTCGAACGCCGTCAGGTACTGCTGCGCCACCTGTTTGCAGTCAAGCGAAAGTTCAGTCAACTGCTGAATGCTAGTGACCGGCCTGGAGAGCCCGCACGGGTTGATGAGTTCGAAGTAGCTGAGATCTGTCGTGACGTTGAGCGCGAAACCGTGGAAAGTCACCCAGCGCTTCACCGCGATGCCGATTGCGGCGAGCTTCCCTTTCTCGTGCCATACGCCGGTGAAACCCCGCTCACGCGCTGCCGTTATCTTGAAATCACTCAGCAGAATTATGAGGCTGTCTTCCAACCGCCGGAGGTATTCGGCGACGCTCAGGCCAAGTGTTTTGAGGTTAAGCAGCGGGTAACCGATGAGCTGCCCAGGTCCATGGAAGGTTACATCCCCCCCGCGCTCAATGCGGTGTACTGCTACGCCTCTTGCGGCGAGTTCGCCCGATGATGAATACACGTTAGCCGCTTCGCCGTGCCGTCCAACTGTGATAACCGGCTCATGCTCCAGCAGGAGGAGCGTCGGCGGTTGGTTACCGGCGACAATGCGGGAATGCAGTGCGAGCTGCAAGTCCCATACCTGTTCATATCCTGCGCGGCCAAGCCAGTAGGATCTGAGGACTGTCACGAGCGTCATTATATCGCTTCATTTCCCGACTGAGCGCTTGACCGGCAAGGCGTCATTCACCTAGAATGATGAGTATCAATACAGAGGGGAGGGCTCTCAAATGGATGAATTTGGCACTCAGACTGAGTCTCCGATGACACCTCCATCAACCGGCGCACCGGGGCTGGTTGGTCAGTGGAGCTGGGCGGGCTTCATGTTTAACTGGCTATACCTCATTGGACACAATGTGGTTGGGTTGGGAATTGCTCTGGTGATAGCTATGGTTGTGGCTCCGCTCATCTTTATATGGATACCTATTATAGGACCCATCCTCGTGCTGCTTGTCGACCTCGCCATTGCTCTTTTCGTGGCGATTAAGGGTCACGAGCTTGCATGGAACTCGGGTACCTTTAAGACGTCGGAGGAGTTCATGGCGGCACAGCGCGTAATGAACACAATGGGCAAGGTGTGGTTCTTCGTTACGCTCGTCTTGACTGTCATCTGGATCCTGATTGCGCTGATCGCCGGTGCGACTGCTCTGACAATGCTCGGTGGTGCCGGTGGTGCCGGCGGGCTGGAAGGCGCATTCCCGTCCGGCTAACCGCAAGGCAACCTGCTGACAGTTCATTCTGGACTTTTACCGCAAGCGCAGCCCTTGCGTTCGAGCGGCGTGCGAGGGGAGGAATCTTGCCACATGCCTCTCCATCATCTTGTAAAAGCGCGCACAATCTAATAAGATATTGCGCTGCCAATCCCATGAGCGAGGAGTAGTGCATGGCGTATCCTGTAACACTTATCTCAGGCGACGGTACGGGACCGGAGATTGTCGCCGTCACAAAAAAGGTGCTTGACGCCACCGGCGTCGAGTTCGACTGGGTCGAGATGGAGGCCGGCGTTG
This sequence comes from Planctomycetales bacterium, assembly GCA_030606285.1. Lineage (GTDB taxonomy): Bacteria > 4484-113 > 4484-113 > 4484-113 > 4484-113 > JAGGTK01. The sequence continues at coordinate 148,677 of JAUWGS010000001.1, forward strand.
ATGTGATGGACAAGTACGGTTCTCCGCTCCCGGATCATGTTGTAGATTCGATCCGTGAGACGAAGACCGCGTTGAAAGGCCCTATAACTACCCCCGTTGGCCACGGATTCCGCAGCGTTAACGTGGCGCTGCGTAAGATGCTCAACCTGTACGTCTGTCTGCGTCCATGCAAGTACTATCCCGGCGTGCGCAGCCGATACCAAGACGTTGACTTAGTGATTGTGCGTGAGAACACGGAAGACCTCTATGCTGGAGTCGAGTTCGAGCAGGGGAAGCCCGAAACGGCACAGCTTATCAAATTCGCCGAGGAGTCGGGTGCCGGGAAAATCCGCGAGGATTCCGGGATCTCCCTGAAGCCGATTTCCGTTCTTGGGACGCGGCGTGTGGTGCAGTGGGCATTTGACTACGCGCGGAAGTACAACCGCAAGAAGGTCACAATCGTCCACAAAGCGAATATCATGAAATACAGCGACGGCCTGTGGCTCAAGGTCGGGCGTGAGGTCGCGGAAGAAAACGGCGTGAAGGTGATCCATAAGGCTGAAGGATGGGTGGTATATGAAGGTGGGGATGTTGAGTTTGAGGACCGCATCGTCGACAACATGTGTATGCAACTCGTCCAGAAACCTGAGCTCTATGATGTGCTGGTGCTCCCCAACTTCTACGGGGATATAATTAGTGATTTGTCAGCGGGGCTTGTCGGCGGCCTAGGCGTTGCTCCCGGTGCGAACATAGGTGATGAGTACGCCGTATTCGAAGCCACTCACGGCAGCGCTCCGAAGTATAAGGGTATGGACAAGGTGAATCCTACCGCTATGATTCTCTCCGGGATGTTGATGCTCCGGCATCTGGGAGAGGTGGAAGCCGCCGACCGGCTGGAGAACGCGGTTGCGGCGGTCATTAAGGAAGGTAAATACACAACCTACGACATGCGTGAAAACCGGGATGACCCGGCTGCGGCAAAGTGCAGCGAGAATGCTGCGGCGATTATCCGCGAGTTGGAGAAGTGATTTCCGGCCTTGCGCTACGCGGGTTTGTGTGTGTATACTTTAGTACTCGACAGGTGGAAGGACAGGTGTCCTTCGCCCGCTAAACGCTCTTTTACGGAGGCAACTCGATGGCTTATGTGATTACTGACAAATGCGCGCTGCACAAAGAGTGTATTGATGTCTGCCCGGTTGAGGCGATCTCTGTTCCTGAGGGTGCCACCAAGGCGGAGATTGACGAAGACCTTTGCACAGAGTGCGGTGAGTGCGCCGAGGTGTGCCCGGTAGACGCTCCCGTGCTTGAAGAAGAGTAACAGCGGTCTAGAACCAGTCGCATTCCAGAGACGGCGGGGCAGTCCTCGCCGTCTCTGCTGCTCAGGGGCTGTACTCAAGCCGCTCCGGCAGGTGCTTTGCCTGCTCCGCGAATATCGAGGCCAGACCCTTATCCGCAAGCTTCAACAGGGCTGAAAGGTCCTCCTGGCTGAAACACCGGTGCTCGGCCGTGAAGCTGATGTCAACCAGTTCGCCGGTGCTCGTTTTCACAACGTTGCCGTCCACTTCACAGGAGCTATCCTCCTGGTAGTCCAGATCCAGCAGCGGCTCTCCGCTTCGGAGCCCGACAGACACTGCTGCCACCTGAGCCTTCAGTGGGGATTTGGCGAACCGGTGGCGCTCGGCATAGACCAGCGAGGCCAGACTGACAAAGGCGCCGGTTATGGCTGCCGTACGAGTGCCACCGTCTGCAATGATGACATCACAGTCAATCTTGATAGTAAGTGGAGGAAGAAGGCTGAGATGAGAGGACGCCCGCAGCGCGCGTCCGATCAGACGTTGGATTTCACTGGTGCGTCCACTGGTAGCACTGCGCTCACGGTTCTGGCGCGGGTATGACGCTGTGGGAAGCATTCTGTATTCCGCAGTTATCCAGCCATGCCCTGACCCGAGAAGCCAGCCGGGAACGCGTTCATCAATACTCGCATAGCACAAAATCCGCGTCTCTCCGCAGGAGACCAGTGTGGCGTGGTCACGGAAATAGTTGGCTTCAAACGATATGGGGCGCAATTCGTCCGTCCGTCGTCCATCTGTGCGCTTCACCGGCATAAGTGAGAGTATAGCAGGTACTCGGCGCCTGAGCGTCTCTACTCAGAACGGTTCAGCTTCACTTCCTGCGCCAGTGGACGGATATCCAGGTTCAGGAAACGCTCAGCGTTGGCAAAGAAGTACTCATTGAGGTCACTGGCATAGATCGTGTCGTCCTGAGGTTTGCCGGAGTACAGGAAGTCGTTCGTGTGTAAGTAGGCAGCAAGCTCCTCCACGATTTCGACAGCCGGGTCAATCATCTGGACCCCATCAAGGTGACTCTTGATGGCCTTCTCCAGCAAAGGGTAATGGGTGCAGCCGTAGATAACGGTGTCAACGCCTTTGGCTTTCAACGGCGCAACGTATTCCCTTACAGCTTCCTCAACCTTATCACCTTCGAAAACACCATGTTCTGTGAACGGAACGAACTTGGGGCAGGCGCTCTGTGTTACCTCGACGTGAGGATTGAAGCTGCGGATGGTCTTGCCGTATGAATTCGTTTCAACTGTCGCGACAGTAGCGATAACACCGATGCGTGAGTTCTTAGTGGCCTGGAGCGCTGCGGCAGCGCCGTTGTATACCAAGCCGAACACTGGCACCGGGACTTCGGCGAGGTCTTCAGGTGTAAGGACGCTCGAACTGATGTTACATGCAATAGTAACAGCTTTCACGCCCTTCTGAAGCAGGAACGCGATCATGTTCTTAGCCCACGACCTTATGAGCTGTGGTGGCTTATCTCCATAAGGGATGTTCGCAGTGTCACCGAAATAGACTACCCGTTCGTTCGGCAGTACCTTCTTCAATTCCCGCAGCACAGTGAAGCCACCTACTCCAGAGTCGAACATCCCGACCGGTAGGGTGGGGTCCGGTCTGGATAAAGGCTGGTTCAGCGGAGCCGCACTCACAGCCTGAGCTTCCTCCTGTGAGTGCGTTCTTCTCGTTCGATGTCACGTTCTTTGATCGTCCGGCGCTTGTCAGCAGCCTTCTTGCCTCGCGCAAGCCCGATCTCCACCTTCACACGACCTTCCTTATCATATATACGCAGGGGAACAATCGTTAAGCCACGCGTAGCGACCTTGCCGTGGAGCCGCTTAAGCTGCGACCGATGCAGCAGGAGTTTCCGCGGGCGTGTTGGAGGCAGTACTTCGTGTGTGCCAGCTTGGGGGTAACGAGCGATGTGACAGTCAAACAGGAAGAGTTCGTCCTCTACGAACTTGCAGTAGGCTTCAGCAAGTGAGACTCCTCCCGTACGCACGGATTTCACCTCGCTTCCCTTGAGCGCTAGCCCCGCTTCATATCTGTCGAGGATCTCGTACTTGAAGCGGGCCTTCCGATTGGTGATGTTGATTGTCCCGCTAGCCATGTTACCGCCACAATGAGTACTCCCTTCTGCATAAACGACAAACCCGCCGGATTCAAGGCGGGAAACCTACTTTAGCACAATTCGGACGCCGTGCAAAGCAGGACATTAGCTTGTTAGGGGAGTTTCTTGATTGACCTGATCAGACGGTCTGGGTAGTATGACCGCTTAGATTGGATATGTGCGGGGTAATACGATGAAACAAACGACGTTGAGCACCGATGAGATCCGCGATATCGTGGCCCGGGAGAAGGTGAAAACGGTGTGGCTGTGGTTTGTTGACCTTGAAGGCCATTTGAAGGGATTCGCCATGGCGCCGTCAGAATTGGATCGCTCGCTGGAAGCGGGGATGAACTTCGATGGCTCGTCAATAACGGGCTTCAATGCCATAGAGGAAAGCGATTTGACGGCGTTCCCTGACATCGAAACCTTTTCGCTGATCCCGATGATGGATGGTGAAGAGCCTGCGGCTCGGATGTTTGCCGACATTATGACGCCGGGCGGGAAACCCTTCGCTCACGACCCGAGACATGTACTGCGACGCCAGCTGGCGCGAGCAGAGAAACTGGGATACACGTATTACGTGGGGCCTGAGCTTGAGTTCTTCGTGTTCAAGTCTATGGAACTGCCACCACAGCCTCTAGACGACGGAACCTACTTCACCAGCCCACCGGTGGATATGAGCAGTGCTCTCCGCACGGAGATTATGACCCGCCTGAACGCAATGGGCATTGACGTGGAATACCATCACCACGAAGTTGCACCTTCACAGCATGAGATCGACCTGCGGTTCACCGAGGCGCTCCGAATGGCGGACTCAGCAATTACCTACAAGTACGTCGCCAAGCAAGTGGCGCACTGTCATGGTTACTACATCACGTTCATGCCGAAACCGCTCTTCGGTGTGAACGGCAGCGGAATGCACATCCACCAGTCGTTGTTCAGGAGTGGCGAGAACGCTTTCTACGATTCTGAAGACGAGTTCAAGTTGTCTGATTGCGCTAAAAGCTTCATCGCAGGCTTGCTTAAGTACGCGCGGGAGATTACCGGTTTCCTCGCGCAGTATGTCAACTCGTACAAGCGACTGATCCCCGGCTACGAAGCGCCTGTGTACATCTCCTGGAGCCCGGTGAACCGGTCAGCATTGATAAGAGTCCCGGCATTTGTGCCCGGCAAGACTTCAAGCGTGCGCTGTGAACTCAGGTGCGCCGATCCGTCGTGCAACTTCTACTTCGCGTTTGCGCTCATGCTGGCGGCCGGGCTGAAGGGGATTGAGAACGAGTTGGAGCTGGAATCGCCTGTCCTGGAGAACCTGTACGGGCTAGGTGAGCTCGAGCGGGAGAAAAGGGGGATAAAGAGCCTGCCGAGTAATCTGCACGAAGCTCTGCACTGTATCAAGCGCAGTGAGTTTGTCCGGGAGGTCCTCGGTGATGAGGTGACTGAGCAGTTTCTTGAGCTTAAGTACCGAGAGTGGTCGGATTACCAGATGCACGTCAGTGAGTGGGAGCTGAAGCGGTATTTCTCGGTGCTCTAAGCCTCTGGCGGGTAGCTGCTGGGTAATGGAGTCCTGCTCACAGCTTAACCCGATTGCTGCTTTTCTTGCGCCGCTTCTTTGAGTCGGCGATCAGCAATTGTCGGCAGAACTGTTTTCCAGTGGAAGACAATCTGGTAGCTGTCCTTCCTGCGCTGATGGACAACCGGTGCGGCTCGGCCATCAGGACCCCATACGGCGTGGCCGATCGAGAAGTATGAGCCCTTAGCGAAATTGAACTCGTAATACGTGTATACAACAATCGCGTCCAGATCGGGACGACGCCTGTAGATCTCGCGCATGGCGACAACCATGCACGCCTGGGCTTCCTCAAGAGCCACATTGCTGGGTAATGCGATATTGATCGTTGCGGCCTTGCCCTCAAGTTCCGTATGGATGGTCTCGTCGTACTTCAGAGGCTGGATTGCGCATTCCAGCGCGTAGCCGTAATCCTGGAATCGTACCACGGGCGTAGTTAGATAGCCGTAAAGGTATGTGCCGATGATTATGACTGCGACCAGCAGCAGAACATAGAAGACAACGATGTGCCAGCTTGTGCGAAACGGGTGTCTACCGCCTGATCCGACATGTGGCATTGTTATCAGTTCCCCATCTCGTAGTAATACCCCAGCGCCTGGGGCGACGCGATCATCATCCGCCGCATCCACCACTGCTACTACCGCCACCTCCGCCTCCTGAGCTGCGGCGTTTCGGACGCCTGAATTCCGGTATCGTTCTCCCAGGATAGTAGTCGATGCGGCATGGCTCGTTCCCGTCAGGTAAGTAGTAGAATCTGCCGCCTGGTCCCCAGATAGCTTTGCCGAGAGTACCGTCGTAACCTGTGCATTGGATGTCTTCGGTTGTGTATGCGAGCACCATGATTGCGCCCAGTTCAGCGTCACTCTCGGCCTCATCCTTCAAGACCTTCATGAGAGTGTTCCGTACTTGAGTGGTAGTCGGTTCTGGCAGCATTGTGATGCGGACGATGAGCTTTTTCTGATCGCTCTCCTTACTCGGCTCTCTTTGTGCAACTCGATAGTCCACGACATCCCAGAACTCGACCCTGTACTCGTCCCAGGTAAAAGCCGCGTCTTGTCTTCCAAAGGCACCGAAAACTGGCGTGAGCAAAGCGACCGCAATTGCCACAGTTGTGGCTATCAGTAATCCTATCAGTACCTTTGTACCGTCCATCTTCTATGTCCCGCCTTGGGGTCTAATAACCGATTATACCTGCTTGCGAGGCACTGCGCAACTCGTGCCGGGCGGAAGGGCATGTGTTTACTTGTGGACGGCGTTACAGTAGAATCAAGCTAACGATGCGTGTGCTCCTTCAAGTGCATCCCGACATTAGCGAGGGATTTCTGAGTGATGAAGTCTTCCCTCATCTCGCCCATGAAGACATCGAGTATGAGCTTCTGCCGCACACGCTTCCAGAGTCCCGTGACGAGCTTCCAGAAGGAGGATTCGTGCTTGTGCTTGGGGGCGATGGCACTTTCCTCGCAGGTGCGCTGGTTGCAGTACAACTTGGAATTCCTGTCATCGGTGTGGAGATGGGACATCTCGGGTTTCTCTGCCAGCAGCCCATCGAAAAGCTGCCAGAAGTCCTCGACTGCATTCGTCACGGACGATACGAGACTGAGCTACGGCATATTCTGGAGTGCACAGTTGTGAAAGAAGGCACTCCGGCCAGGACTTACACCGCAGTCAACGACGTGGTCGTTGGCAAGTCGGAGATCACCCGGCTGGCGGTCGTCACCGTATTAATCGATGGAGAAGTCCTCGCCACCTTCAAGGCTGACGGGATCATCATAGCGTCAGCAACAGGTTCCACAGCGTACTCCCTGTCCGCAGGGGGTCCACTGCTGGAGCCCACGATGGAGAGCATGGTGATCACGCCTATATGCGCGCATACTCTGTACGCCAAGCCCTATGTCGTAGAAGGCGCTCGAAATATCGGTCTCAGGGTCGAGAAGGAAACGCCGGATACGTTTCTATCCATGGACGGACGGAAGATCGGGCCTGTGCGCCCCGGCGACATCGTCAGCGTAACCCTGCACAAGCCACCGCTCAAGGTAGCCCGGCTGGCGTCGCCCAGGTTCTTCTCTGTATTGCGCGAGAAGTTCGGCTGGGGATTTGAGTTCAAACGGGAGAATAGCTGAAAACTACGTGCTTACCGAGCTTCACGTCGCGAACTTCTCACTTCTGCGGGATCTGAGGGTGGAGTTTTCATCGCGACTGAATGTCCTCACAGGCCAGAGCGGGGCAGGAAAGACCCTCGTCCTCGATGCCATCTCGTTTGCCCTGGGCAAGCGTCCCAACCGGACCATCGTTGGGCAGTATGGCGACAAGTGCTCCGTGCGCGCAGAATTCCGGTTCGCGCCTGCAATCGCAAGTAGAAGGGATGTGCCTCGGAAGCTCACGCTGACGCGGACGTTCAACCGAAGCGGACGCACTAGCCTGACCCTGAACGGTAAACCCATCAAGGTCGCTGCGCTTCGCGAGGTCGTTGCTCCGCTCATAGACATTAGCAGCCAGTTCGCACAACAGGAGATATTCCGGCCGGCATTCCACCGCGAGATGCTGGATGCCTTTGGTGATTCTGATTTCAAGCGTCGGACATCATCTTTCCGCACCCGATACTCTGAGTTGAAGTCCAGTCTCAAGGAACTCGCGCTGTGCCGCCAAGCTGTGCGCAAAGGTGAGGACGAGCGCAACTACCTGGAGTTCCAGGTTGCTGAACTTGCAGAGGCCAACGTAAGAGTGGGGGAGAAGGAGCAGGTTTCCACCGAGCTCTACGTGCAGGAACATGCAGAGGAAATCCTGCAGCGGGTCTCAACAGCCGAGCACTTGCTCTATGAGGACGAAGCTGACTCATCTTCCGCGTTCGATCTCATTGCCCGGGCAAACAATGAGCTGTCTGCCCTGGTCAGTGACGCCCACCTGGAAGCGAGGCTCGAAGGAGTAATCGAGACCCTCGCCTCCTTGATGAAGGGAATCACAGAAGCCAATCGCTTACTCGGTGAGATTGCGGAGATTCAGGAGCACAGCGCGGACGAGACGGAGAAGCTGAGACGGCGGCTGGACGAACTACAGCTGCTGGAGTACAAGTACCGGGTGTCAGCGGATGAACTGCCACAGCTTCTGGAGGATTCGCGCGCGAAACTGGAAGCCTTGAGTGCCACACCTGAACAGGTGGAGGCACTTCAGGTGCGTGTTGACACGCTCGGCGAGGAGCTTCTCCGTGCTGCGGTCGGCCTTAACCGAAGCAGGCGCGAAATCGCGCGCAAGCTGGAGAAGGTCGTCCACCAGTACTTAGAGCGACTGGGATTTCCCACCGCCCAGTTCATTGTAGATATCAATGAGCCAGACGAGCCAGGGCTGGATGATCTGAGAGAAAACGGATTGGGTCACGTGGAGTTCATCGTCTGCCTGAATCCTGGACAACCAGCCCGGCCGTTGGCGGAGGTGGCGTCCGGGGGCGAAGCCGCGCGACTGCTTCTGGCTGTGAAGGCGGCGCTTCAAAGGCAACTGTCGTATACTACTATTGTGTTTGACGAGATTGAGGCGGGTGTTGGAGGGGATGCAGCGTTCAATGTCGCCAATGTCCTCAGAGACCTCTCCTTGGAACACCAGGTGATTGCTGTCACACATCTGGCGGCGGTCGCGGCAGCTGGGGATCGGCATCTGGATGTAGTCAAGACCGCCGAGACGAGGAAGACCAGCATTGTCGTCAACGAGCTGTCAGGCGCCGGTAGGGTCCGCGCAATTGCCAGAATGCTTGGAGACGCGGAACACAAGGAAGGCCGTGCTCTGGCTGAGGAGTTTCTGCGCCGCTTCGCGTAAGGTGAAATATGGCTGCCATTGAAATAGCCACATTTGGACGTGATGAACGCCTGGAGGTGGCCCTTCATCTCAAGGCTCACGAAGGGGAGATAACCGAACAGATCTGCCTGCGCTGTGGCGAGCTGCTGGAGTTTCTGGAGCAGGAGGAGTCGAGCAGAGTGCTCCGCCAGTTGCTCTCGTCCGCGATCAAGTCACTGGGAGAAGGGGACCTTGGCTACTTCCTGCTAACACTCATACGGCTCGCTACAAGGAACCTGCATTTGCAGCTGCGGATAAACGAAGTATCGCTCCTCGGGGAGCACGCCTTCATTACGCTAGTGGATTACGTGACGGAGAATCCGAGCCCGGTGAGGTCTCGTGACATAGTAGAGGAGACTTACCTGAAATTCACGAGTGACGAAGTGCGGGTCAAGCTTTTTCAGGACTACATGCACCTTCAAGAGAACGTTCTGTTCAGACAGGTTGAGGAACTCTCACTGCTGGGGCAGGTGTCCCAAATGAGCGAATCGGATCTTGTGCGGGATGCACAAATCCCGGAAAGGCTCATGGCGAAGCTCATGACGATTCTGCAGGCCGATGACGGTGTAGCCTTCTTCCACTCGCAGTTCTTCCGCGTGATCTACAGCAAGCTCAGCGGGCAGGAGCGCACAAGGCAGGATCCTGCGCACATCCTTGAGATACTTGATACTAAGATGCTCCCCAGCCTGGACCCACAGGTGCTGAAGGCATTTGAGAACGTCACAAAGCAGGGCTTCTACTGGGGTGTCCAGCACAAGGAGCGCGAGATAAACGAGATGCTGGAGGAGTACTATCCTCGCTTCCACGCAAACCCACCGACTCCCAAGGTCCAGCGTATCCTGGACTTCGACCTTGACAATCCACTGACACAGATCTGTGCAGCACACTCGTATATGACTTACGATCTTCACATCGACGATGCGAATTACGGTCTCATATTCGTTAACCGCGCCAATCCGCCAGACTTCACGGAGCAAGACTACAGGTTATTGACCACTTTCGGAGGCGCCCTTCGCCAGATAGTCGGGAACGTCATTCTTACGAACCGGTTGAAGGAGATGGCCACAACAGACCCGCTCACGGGGGTGAACAACCGGCGCCAGTTCGAGACGTTCATGGAGACAGAACTCACAAGGGCCTCGCGCTACAGCCATTCGGTTGGGCTGGCGATGGTCGACATTGATCATTTCAAACAGATAAACGACTCGTACGGCCATCAAGTCGGCGACTATGTGCTTGTGGAGCTCTGCAAGGTGTTTACTGAAGGCTTGCGTGCGACTGAAATTATCTCGCGGTACGGGGGGGAGGAGTTCACGGTTATCATACCCCAAGCTGATTACGACGTGACCCTGGTTGTGGGCGAGAAAATACGCTCGCTCGTCGAGGAGCACGAGTTCGTGTACAACGGCTTGGAGTTACCGGTGACTGTCAGCGTGGGTATCGCTCTCTTCCCGCAGATGGCCGTTAACCGGAATAGCCTGGTGGAGATGGCTGACAAGGCACTCTACAAGGCTAAGCGTAGCGGGCGCAATAGGGTCTGTGTGGCAGCGGCGGAGGAGAACTAAGGCCGTATGTTTGATGCATTCTTCAGCGAGTACTACGGTAGACGCAATCCCAACGCGCGGCTGTTTCATGAACTACTTGAGTCAACGTCGCGAGTCGTGAATCTCGTCGAGTACAAGGATACGCACCACAGTGACCGGGTGGCGCTGAACTGCCTGCGGCTTGCGCGTAGAGTCGGCATAAGCGATCAGACAACTCTGGCTCAGGTCTATTTCGCGGGATTGCTGCACGATATCGGCGAGATCGGTGTACCCGACAGTCTGATCTACAAGAAGGGAAAACTGAGTGAGGAAGAGTTCCAGGCTCTTACTACACACACAGCCATCGGGCAGCAGATAGCCAGTCAAGTTCCAGTGCTCGCAACCGCAGCGCGTCTCATCCTGTGGCACCATGAACGTTGGGACGGTACAGGTTATCCGGAAGGGCTGACCATGGATGAGACGCCGATGCTTGCCCAGATCGTCTCACTGTGTGATGCATTCGATAACATCCGTCGAGGTGGTCTCTTCAGCAAGCCGGAAGACTGGGATAAAGAGCTGATACGTTTCGCAGGCATCCAGTTCAACCCCTCGCTTGTTCATCCGCTGATAGAGCTGACGGAAGAGGGGCTTGCAGACGACATAGAGTGCTCACCAGAAGATGAAGAGGTCCTCAACGCGATGGAACTGCAGGAAGATGTCATCGCGCAGCTCCGCGAGGACTACATCAGCATCATCGTCAACTTCCTTCTCACCTTGCTCGAAGCGAAGCACAAGGAATCAGCGCTGCATAGTAAGAGGGTGGCGCGCTTGTGCCGTCGAATGGGCGTACAAATGAAGCTGTCTGAGCAGGAGTTGCAGACTCTGGTCATCGCAGGGAACCTGCACGATATTGGCAAAGTCGGCATCCCAAACTCGATCCTCGATAAGCCCGGCCTGCTGGACGACGTGGAGTACAGTGTGATACAGAAACATCCTGAGTACGCGGCTACGATCCTCGAACCGCTGAGCGGATTCAGCGAAGTCACAGCGGCCGTACTGCACCACCATGAGAGATGGAACGGCTGTGGCTACCCGGATGGCCTAGAGGGGGAGGATATCCCGCTGCTTGCACGTGTTCTTCATCTGTGCGACCTTGCGGATGCTCTGACGCATCTGCGGTCAGTGCCTAAGCACTTCGCCACGGAGCAAGTTCGCTACGTGATTGAGGACGGCTTCGGTAGTTACTTCGATCCAGATCTTTCGCGGTTCTTTGAAGGAGATGCCGTAGAGCCAGAAGATCTGGAGGAGGATGCCTGATGCAAGAAGTGGTCGAGTTCGCGACGTTCCCGCACTTTTTCAGCGACACCCTGCGCTTCTACCGTCACACCAACGTCGTCTATCTCAATACGGTCGTGGGCAATACTGAACAGTTCATCAAGCGCAACTTCCGGGTTAGAATCATCACCAATACTGTGTTGCCAGGGGCTTACGAGTATGATCTGGCACTAATCGAGAATGATCGATTTCTTCTCTCGAACGTGGATCTGAGACGGATTCAGCAACTGGCTGACACTTTTGATAACGACGCGTCGCAGAGCGAAAGGGTGGAGCGGAATAGCGTGGAGCTACCAGATGGGTTTTGGGAGTATGCAAGGGAGATTAAGCAGCTTCCCATCTTTGACCGCACACCTTACCACCGTGCCACGTTACATTACTTCCTCTGGCAATTGGCCAAGTACTACCTTATGAATGACAGATCGAGTTCCCCAGGGCTTAACTTGGGTGAGGCCGTACGGTTCTATCTGCGCGAAGTAAGGCGTCCATTCAGGTCGAATCGTGAGGTTAACGAGGCTTACCAGCGAGCCGACCGGGAGACCCTTGAGAATATCGCCGCGCGTGTTCTTATCGTTGACGTTCCGCCGGTGGACGGGTACAAAGCGCTTCCGTCGTTTATTCAGGCACGTGAAGTGTTGGTCAGGGAGCAGTTTAGTCTACCGGACATCCTGCCTCCGGAGTATTTCTTCGGCTCCCATTTCGATAGCGAGGATGTCTATATCGAATGGATGAGTGAATTCCTTGGGCACTGTCAGCACATTCAAATCTGGCTGCTGATAGTGCGCGATACCGCGATGCTGCCGGGCCTGGGCAAGATGCTCGAGGCAATGAGCCGCCGAACCCGCAGCTTCAGCCATCCTATCGCGGAGGGTCATAGCTTCAACTACCTGGTGAGTCAGCCTGAGTAGCTCAAGCTCCCAAACCCAGGTCTATCTGGTCTTTCCTGCAAGGCGCGGGATGACTGGACATATGCGCATTTCCTTCATCGCACTGAGGTCTGTAGGGGCACCAGTGGCATAGAACTGATACTCGTGGTTGATACGTATCCAGCGCGTTAATCCGGGCGGCGATGTCGGCAATCTCGGTGCTGAGTACCGCCCGTTGTTCCTGGCCAAAGGTGTAAGACGCGACAATATCACCTGATTCTGCGAGGTAGTACAGCGTGAAGGTTGTGGCTGGCTGGCGGTACTTATCCTTAGATGCGAAGTAATATATCTTAGCCTGGCGCGCATCCTCATCGCGGCGAGCGCCGGTCTTCCAGTCGTGTACGAAAAGGTTACCGCCAGACTGAGTTATAAGGTCAAGTCGTCCATCCATCTGAATCGCGTCCAGATGAAACTGGCCAAGGTCTGCTTCCACGCCAACAATCTTATGGTCTTCGAGCAAGGGCAAGGCCTTAGCGGTGAACGTTGCCAGTGCGCTGTTCATCTGTTCCTCGTAGGGCTTCAGCTCTTCATCAGGCCGGATGATGCGTACAAGCCCCTCGTCTATCTGTAGCCGCAGATTTGAGGTTGCGTCGGTGAGAAGCGGACGATACCACTCCGTATTGCCGAGCTTGGGAACTGTGCCGCGTTGCTTATCCCTGATTTGCCTGAACAACTTGGCGATGATGCTGTGGACAATGCTGCCGACCTCCCATTCGACAGGTGTAAACGATCTATCGGCCCGGTGCACATACTGGAACTCATAATACTTGGCACACTGTTCGAAAGTGGAGATTTTCGTAGCGGAAAGCCTGGTAACCTTCTGGGGCATGTCAATTAGAATAGCACAGAAGCTGCGAGCTTCCGTCGGTGTCACTGATAGAAACGGCTTGTTGACCCGTTTACTTCGCTGCTTCCTCTTCAGCCAGCTTAAGTCCGTACTCATAGCCACGGTCGAACGCAGCTAGGTTGAGTTTCTCGGTGCCTTCAGGAACAGATTCCTCAACCGCTTTGCGAGCCGCCTCTCTGGGAAGCAAGCCTGCAGCGGCCGTAAAGAAACCGAGCATCACGATATTTAGCACGATTATGCGTCCTAGTTCCTCAGCAATACGGGTGGCGGGAATGCCGTAAACTTTCATGTTGGCGCGCGGTTCATGAGGGGTAACGAGCTCTTCCTCGTAAAGCAGAATGCCGTCGGTGTCCACCTCTGGCTCGAACTTGTCGTAAGCCTCCTGAGACATGCAGACAAGGGCTTTCGGATGCTGCACATATGGATATAGAACAGGGTCATCGGACAGGATTACCTGGGCGCTGCACGCGCTGCCGCGGGCCTCAGGGCCGAAGCTCTGCGTAAGCGTGGCATGCTTCCCGTCGTGTAGCGCCGCAGCACGGCCGATGATGTAGGCGCAGAGGATTACGCCCTGGCCTCCGAAACCGCTGACTCGAAGTTCAGTAGTGCTCATTTCGTTACTCTCCAGGATTGACAGATATCACCGATCAACCTTCCACATGTACTGATGACGTGGCAAAACGTTGCAGGCTTTCAGGTTTATACCGCTGTCGTTCGAAACCGAGTTTCTCATATGGTATGCCCTGGGCGAATGCGAGCAGCTGGAAGTAGTAGACGGGCGGGATATGGTAATCTTCGTTGAAATGCTTGGTGACCTTCATCTGGCCGTGGTCGAACTGGCTGAAGCAGGTGGGACAGATAAGGCACAGGATTTCCGCCTCCACGTCTTTCACCGTGCTCAGCAGAGCATGCATCATATTCAGGGGAATGGCCTCATGCTGGCAGGCCTTTCCGCAGCACAGGTACCAGTTACGATGTCGTACCGGAGTGGCGCCAAGAGCTTCCACCATCTTTTCCAGCACTTCGGGATTATTGGGGTCGTCTACGTTCATGATCTTGCTCGGTTTCAGCAGGTGGCAGCCGTAGTGGATAGCCATCTTCATCCCGTCCAGAGGGCGTACGACAGATTCACGCACCGCATCGTAGCCTGCTTCATCGCGAACGAGGGTTGCAACGTGCCGGACTCTGCTCGTGCCTTTGTATTTCCGGCCAATTCTCTTGAGACGCTTGTTGATTTTATCCCTGAGTTCATCGTCCTTCAAGAGGTGGTAAGCCTCCGAAAGCGTTGCGGTGCAACCGGAGCAGTTCGTGAATACATCGAGACCCAGATCTTCGGCCAGTGTAAGGTTGCGCGCGGCAACTGAAAGCCACGAGAGCTTGTCCTTCGACTTGAAGTATATAGGATCTGGGCAGCAGGACGCGCCTTCGAGATCCACTATCTCGATGCCCAGCTTCGGAAGAGTCTGGCGGATAGCGAACTCCATCGCCGGATAGCGCACTGGAATAAGGCAACCGGGGAAAAACGCGAAAGGCTTCATTCTGAATCATCCTCCTCATCGGGTGCCGGCTCAAGCAGTTTGCTGATCTCATCCATAGGTACGGGCTTCATCGGTGGCAGCCCGAACCGCTCACGCTGCCGGTCAACCGCAGGGCTTAAAGGAGTTGTGCGTCCGGTTTTTTCAAATGTGCCAATGATCTTTTCCACGGTAGGAGGATAGATATTCAGGTCGGCGAGCATATTCTTGAGCGAGATGATAACCTCGACCGGCTTAACATCCTGGGGGCATCGCTCAGCGCAGTTGTAGCAGTTGGTGCACTGCCACAAGACCGAGTCCTCCACCAGCAGCTCCTCGCCAAGTCCGTATAACACTTTGAGCATTATCTCCCGAGGATTGAACTCATCACTGTACGTTGCGGCAGGGCAATCGCCCACACAGGCGCCGCACTGATAGCAGAAGCTGGCCAGGTTACCCTCGACTTTCTTGGCGAGCTGGCGCCTGAAGTCGAAGTCCACCCTTACAACGTCGTCACTGTTTGGCTTTCTTGCCTTTGCCATTGGTTTTGTCCTGGGACGGGCGGGCTTTCAGATGGCGAATGCTGTTGGAGCGGCATTTAGGACAGGAGCGCTCCTTGTCCTCGCCTTCTTCGACGAGTTCCTGGTACTCATACCCGCACAACATACACTTGAAATTCTCCATTGTTGCCATATAATCCCTCCGGGTGGTCAGCGGTTAGCCGGCCACGGCGGCAGGTTCCTTCTCCTTCTTAGGTTTCTTAGGTTTTGGCTTCAGCGCCGCTTTCGCCTGCTCGATTTCTTCCATGGTTACCGTCTTGCGGAGCTCTTCCATTTGCGCCATCACCTTGGCGAACTTCGCCCCCTCGGCGGCGCTTATCCACTCCAGTTGCAGTCGCTGCGGACGCACCCCGGCCTTTTCCAGCTTGTTCCACAGACGCTGGACGCGCTGTACGGTTTGCCTGTTTGCGCTGATATAGTGGCAGTCAGCGTAGTGACAACCGGATACAAGCACAATGGGAGCGCCGCAGCGGAATGCCTCCAGCACCATCTCCTCTGAGACACGCGCTGAGCACATAGTCCTCACCACTCGATTGGAGACCGGATAGTGCATTCGTGAAATACCAGCCATATCCGCGCCGCTGTATGAGCACCAATTGCAGGCGAACACGAAGACCTTGTCCTGTGGATCTTCCGCCAGGATGGCGCGAATCTGAGCCGTGTACTGCGCGTCTGTGAAGTGGCGCATCGTAATCGCATCAAACTTGCAGGCAGCTCCGCAGTTCCCGCAGCCCGCGCACGCAGCGTCGATGACGACCGCTACTTCGCCCTTCTTCCACGTGATTGCGCTGTAGGGGCAGACACTTGCACATACGCCACACTTCTTACAGGCATCGGCATCAATCACGCTGGTAATCGCCTCTATATGGACCTCCCCCGCATTAAGTAGTGCTACAGCGCGTGAAGCTGCTGCACCGGCCTGGCACACCGAGTCCTTGATGTCCTTGGGACTTTCACAGAAGCCGGCGAAGAAGACCCCGCGTGTGGGTGCATCTACAGGTTTGAGCTTCGGATGAGATTCCATGAAGAATCCGTCCGATGTTTTCGACAGTGTTAGCAGACTGGACACCTTTGCCAGGTCTTTGGGCGGTCCCACACCTACTGACAGTATAACCATGTCGAACTCATGCCGTTCTATCTGACCGCTGGTGGTGTTTTCGGCTATAAGGGTGAGATTGCCGTTTTCAGGATTTTCTTCGATGTCACCCGGGAGCCCCCTGATATATCGGGTGCCGGCTTCTTTCGAACGCTGGAACATATCTTCAAAAGACTTGCCGACAGCTCTAATATCCTGATAAAACACGGTGCACTCCACATCCGGGTAGTGGTCGGCCAGTAGTAGAGTGTCCTTGATGGTGTTCATGCAGCAGATATTTGAGCAGTAGGGCCTCCCAATCGCCGGGTTGCGCGAGCCCACACACTGGATGAAACCGATGCGTTTCGGACGCTCCTGGTCACCCGGTCGCACGAAGTGCCCCAGCGTCGGGCCACCAGCGCAGATTAGGCGCTCGAATTCCATTGATGTGATTACATTGTCGAAGCGCGTGTAGCCATACTCATCCATTTCGGTGGGGTCGTACACGTCGGCGCCGATGGCCACGATTACCGCACCAACATCGCGCGTGACGATTCTGTCGTGGTCATCATAATTGATACAGTCCGGCTCGCACACTTCGGTACACTTTCCGCAGGCGATGGGATTAGTTCCCAGGCAATCTTCCATATTGAGAATGTAGGAGCAGGGCACCGCCTGGGGGTACGGAATGTAGATGGCTTTCCGAGAGGACAGCCCCATCTGATACTCGTCCGGTTTCACCACCGGACACACCTTGGCGCACTCCGCACAGGCGGTGCATGCTTCTGGATCCACATACCGCGCCTTCTGGCGAATTTTCACCGTGAAGTTGCCGATGTAGCCCGATACGTTTTCTACTTCGCTGTAGGTTAGGAGTTCTATGTTTGGATGTCGACCGACATCTATGGCCTTAGGGCCGAGTATTCATATAGAGCAATCCATGGTGGGGTATGTCTTGTCCAGTTGGGCCATAATCCCACCGATGGATGCCTCCTTTTCCACCAATACTACCTGATGTCCGGCGTCGCCGAGCTGGATTGCGGTTTCCATGCCGGCAATTCCTCCCCCGATGACAAGAGCACGCTTGGTGACAGGAACCGTCAGCTCGTCGTGCGGGTGCAATTGTCGTGCCCGTGCCACTGCACCTGCTACCAGGTCCTTCGCCTTTCGGGTAGCGCCCTCCAAGTCTCCGGGATGTACCCAGGAACACTGCTCCCTGAGATTGGCCATCTCCATCAGGTAACGATTGAGGCCTGCCTCAGCGACGCAGGTCCGGAATGTGGGCTCGTGCTGCAGCGGGGTGCAGGAGGCGACTACCACTCGGTTCAGACGGTGTGCGGCAATGGCTTTCTTGATTTCGTTCTGCCCCGGATCAGCACAGGTGTAGCGGTTCCGGATGGCGCACACGACGTCTGGAAGCGTTGCCGCGTAATCTGTCACTGCCTGGGTGTCGACCGTCCCGGCGATGTTGAGACCGCAATCGCAGATGAATACACCTACCCGCAGTTCGTCACCTTTCGGGTCACTGTCCATTAATTCTCCTCCCATTTGAGAGAGTCCCTACAGGTTCCATCAATTTCATCATTATTTGCTCAGTCCGCCAGCGCGTCTGCCACTAATGTGGCGATGTCGCGCATCGGGATTTCTATTTCCTCGTGTAGATTCGGGTCCTTCATAGCACATGCAAAGTGTATCTGGCATTTGGGGCAGCACGTAACAAGAATCTCCGCACCCGTAGACTTAGCTTCTCGCAGGCGGTCTACTTGGATGTGCTTGGCGTAGCGGTCGCAGTTGGACCAGGTCCCTCCGGCGCAGCATACTGCCCGCTTCCGGGAATGCGGCATTTCGACGAGGCTTATATCGGGTAGTGTCTCCATGATGGCGCGTGGCGGGTCGTAGATCCCAAGATGCCTGCCCATCCGACAGGGGTCCTGGTAAGTGACCATGTGCTCTTCGTTAGCCTTGAACTTCAGATCATCCAGATGCTCCGCCACGAACTCGGTAATATGCATAATCTTTGGCGGGCTACCTTCAAAGAACGGTTGGTAATCAAGTTTCCATGTTCGCAGGCACTCAGCACAGGAGATGACAAGCGTCTCTGCGCCGCTGGCCTCAACGAGCTTCACGTTATGCTTCGCAAGGAGTTCGAAATTCTCCCGGTCACCATTCCAGAGAAGGTCATGCCCGCAGCAGCGTTCGTCTGGCGACACTACCGGCGTCACGCCCAATCGGTTAAGAAGGCGGATGGCAGCACGCGTGCCGTCCAGAGTCGTGATATTGAAGTCGGGGAAGAACGCATCGTAGTACATCGTGCAGCCGGTCCAGTAGAAAACATCGCCCTTCTTCTGCTGAACCTTCAGATCTTTGGTCAGCCAGTTCAGGCGCTCCTGCTTCGTCTTACCCTTGGCCATCATCCTCATCATCGATTGCAGCGCGCCGCCGTGAGGGCACTCCGGCTCGATTCCTTCGTGATAGGAAATCTGCCTGAGCTGCTGAACCAGGTCTGTGTAACCGACACCTACTGGACAGCGCATATCGCACAGACCGCACGTCAGGCAAACGAACAGGGCTGAGTTCTCGATGATTTCCTGGCGATGTCCCAGGTTGGTGGCCAGAACCTGTCGCCTCGGGCTGAATGTAGCGCCCGCACGCGATATCGGGCAGGTGGCCGTGCATTTCCCACAATCGTAACATGCCCAGGTCTTGGCCTTTTTGGCGATTTCCGCAAGTTCCTGCGTTGAGGTCGTTTTCATATGCCTTCAGCGTTTCCTATTGTCCGAATTAAGTGGGCTGGGGCCCAACTTTCGCACCTGGGCAGTGAATTCGTTGATAACCTCCGCAAATCGTGCGCCCTCAGCAGCGCTTATCCATTCCAAACGGAGCCGCCCTTCTTCCAGGCCGAGGAGCCTGACCATGTTCTTCGTCTTGTCGAACTGCTCCAGTGCGCGCTCGTTACCGAAGATGTAGTGGCAGTCGCCGATGTGGCAGCCCGAGACCAAGACGCCGTCTGCGCCTTTCTCAAAAGACTTAAGGACAAATCCAGGCTGGATGCGCCCCGAGCACATCACTCGGATCATCCGGAAATGCGGTTCGTGCTGGATCCGAGATACGCCGGCAGTGTCCGCACCCGCATATGAGCACCAGTTGCACGCAAACACCACGATGTTGGGGTTCCACTGCGTGGACTTTGCCTTCTTCGCGCGTTTTGTCTTGGTTGGTGTCATTTCGGCGTTTCAGCTGAGAACAGAGCATCAATCATCGCATGCACCTGCCGGTCAGTGAAGTGCCGGGAGATGATAGCACCAGACGGACACCAACTGGTGCAGGTGCCGCATCCCTTGCAGAGGCTGGCGTTGATCCGTGCCACGAAAGTGCCCGGTTCGATCTCGACGAGTTCGGGTGCATGAAATTCGCAGATTTCTGCACAGGTGCCACAGCCGCGGCATTTTTCCTCATTGACTACCGATACCGCTGGATCGAGACGGACGTTTTCGTGCGCCAGGAACACTGAGGCCTTCGCCGCTGCTGCTGAAGCCTGGGCGACGGTATCCACTATATCTTTTGGCCCCTGGACCGTTCCCGCCAGAAGGACACCCTCTACAGTGGTTTCCACCGGGCCGAGCTCCGGGTGCAGTTCCATGAAGAAGCCGTCAAGCCCGACGCTAAGCTTCAGGATGTCGTGGAATTTTGATGTGTCGGGCTGCTTGGGCTGCATGCCTACGCTCAGCACAACCAAGTCGGTCGGAACCTCGAGCTGTCGACCGAGCAGATCATCGAAGCATCGCACCGATTCAGCGTGGTCTGTCCCGTTTACTTGGACTTTGTCGCCTTCAGGGATACGGATGAACAGCACTCCTAAACCCCGAGCCTCGCGGTACATTTCTTCCGCACCCGTCGAAATCGTGCGGATATCGCGGTAGAAGATGGTTATATCCATCCCCATGCGTCGCAGTAGGATCGCCTGTTTGATGGCAGTGGGGCAGCAGTAGCGCGAACAGCCGGGGAAGTGCTCGGGGTCGCGAGACCCGACGCATAAGACGAAGGACGCGCTTTTGGGACGGGTGCCAGCAACCTCGACATTCTTATCGTCTTCAACCAGCATCGTCTCAAGTTCCTGGCTTGTGATTACATTGGGGAGCTTAGAATAACCGTACTCGTCCTTTGGATCGTACAGATCCGCGCCGATCGCTAGGATGATTGCGCCAACCTGGATGAGTTCCTCCGTCTCCCCCTTCAGATTGACCTCGAAGTTCCCCACATATCCGGTAATACTTTCAACATCGGTGTTCAACAGGACCCTGGCGCCGCTGTCCTTGAGCCGTTTAAGCTTCGCTGTCAGCACTTCGCTCGCGGGTCGCATATTGGGATACAGGTATTTCAGATGCGGCTTCGCAAGGCGTCCGCCCAGTTGCTTGTCCTTCTCCACAAGTGTGACAGGGAATCCCTGTACGGCCAGGTCAGTTGCAGCCTGGATGCCAGCGATACCCCCGCCAATCACGAGAGCCGAGTGCATCATAGGCACCTCGCCTTCGTGAAGCGGCTCCAGTTGCCGTGCGCGCGCAACACCCATCCTGATAAGAGCGCGAGCCTTCTCCTGTGCCTCGAGGGGTTGCCCCGCATGCACCCAGGAACATTGGTCACGGATATTCACCATCTCGAAGAGGTATGGGTTGAAGCCGATGTGGGCGCAGGTTTCGCGGAATATGGGCTCGTGAGTGCGCGGAGTGCAGGCGGCGATGACAAGGCGGTTCAGGTTGTGCTCGCGAATCAGCTCGACAAGGTCATCCTGCCCTGTTGTAGAGCAGGCGAATGTATTACCGGCGGCGGCCACCACATCAGGTATGGTGGTTGCGTATTGCACGAGGTCGTCAATGTCTAGCACGCCGGCTATGTTAAAGCCGCAACGGCATACGAGGATTCCTATCCGTGGTTTCCCGGAGACGTCCAGAGGCTCCACCGGCTCCTCGTGCTTCTCCACTCGATGACCGGTCAGGAAGAGCTGGGCTCTGGCTGCGACCGCCGATGCCTGCGCGACGCAGTCAGGGATGATCTGTGGGCCAACGGCGCTACCGCACACGAAGACCCCATCGCGGGTACTCTCTACGGCGGATACAGCGGCGTCTCTTCTGGAGACGAATCCGTACGCATCCGTGTCGATCCCGAGGATCTCAGAGAGCTCAGCCGCGCCGTCGTTTGGCGCAGCAGCAACCGACAGCACGACAAGATCGGCGGGGATGCGCTTCTGCTCATGCCCCAGCGTGTCTTCCACGAACACTTCTAGCGTGTCATCCTCAGGAACGATGTCAACCTTCGCGGGACGCCCCCGTATGTAGGTGGCACTCTTTTCGTCCAGGGACCGCTGCACGAAATCGTCAAAGCCCTTACCGAATGCGCGAAGGTCGGTATAGAGGATAGTGACGTCTTCCACTTCCGGATCGTGTTGCCGCACCAGCATCGAGTCTTTGACAGCGTTCATGCAGCAGAAGCGGCTGCAATACGGTCGCCCGCCTTCGCCACGGGCGCCCACACATTGGATGAACACAATCCGCTTCGGCGTCTTCATATCGGACGGGCGGACGACGTGGCCTTGGGTCACTCCGGAGGCGTTCAGCATTCGCTCGAATTCGAGGCTGGTGACCACATTAGGGAAGCGGCCGTACCCGTAGTTGCCCAGCTTGCGGGCGTCGAACTCCTGAAATCCCACAGCGACCAGGACCGCCCCGACATTCAGCTCTGTTTCCTCTGCCTGCATATCGAAGTCTATTGCATCAACTTCGCAGGCTTCAGTACAGTGTCCACAGGGCAGGATGTTAGAGCTGTATTCCAGATTCTTGCGCTGTTTGACCTTTTGGATCTTCTCCAGCCTGCGAATTTGCTTCTCGCTGAGGTGTCCCAGAAGGTTAAGGCAGAACTCAGGATCGATTACGTATGTCGCAGGTACGGATTGTGGGAACGGGCGGTAGATGGCCTTACGGGCTTTCAATCCCACATCGAACTCGTTGCCGGCGATGACCGGACAGACATCGGTACATTGTCCACAGGCAACGCAGAGGTCTTCTCGGACGTACCGCTTGTTCTTACGCACACGGACGCGGAAGTCGCCTGGTTTGCCTTCGCAACCGATAACCTCGGCGTTGGAGATCACATCTATCAGGGGATGCCGACCGGCATCCAACATCCTGGGGCCGAGTATTCAGATGCTACAGTCCATGGTGGGGAACGTCTTATCGAGCTGGGCCATCCTTCCGCCCAGGGTAGGGGACTTCTCCACCAGGGTCACTGGAATGCGAGCGTTGGCGAGGTCCAGGGCCGCCTGAATGCCTGCAATGCCGCCGCCGACTACGAGGGCTCTCTTATTTGCCGCCGGTTCCATCATTTTTTGCCGGATTTCGATACTGATGCCTTGGATTTTCGGCTCTTAGCCGGCTTCTTACCCTTGGAAACTGGTTTTTCCTCAGTATCGCGTATCATTCCACCTTCCTCAGGAGTAGGCACGAATTTGTCGCCGAGGGTTTTCCTATAGTGCTCGTGCATCATTTCACTATATGTCGGTCGCTCTTTGTCAACGAACTTCCCGCAGATAATTTTGTCTTGAAAGTTGATGTCGAGGTCGCGAGTGTCGGCATTGTGGTCGATGACTGCATTGTCGTGGTAGAACCGCATCAGGTTGAAACCGGTTCCCAGCTTGTTCAGGCGGGCATACAGAGTGGCGCAGGGAGAGATAACCTCAACGAAGCGGAAGCCCTTGCGGTCAATCGCCTCTCTGAACGACTTGGTCAGCCTACGTACGTGCAGGCTCGTCCAGCGCGCAACGTAGGTCGCGCCACAGCTCTCAGCCAGGTGAGGCAGGTTGAACGGTCTTTCGAAGTTGCCAAAGGGCATGGTAGATGTTCTGGCAGTCGTAGGGGTCGTTGGTGCATTCTGGCCGCCCGTCATTCCATAGATGAAGTTGTTTACCAGGATAACGAGCATGTCTATGTTGCGACGTGCAGCATGGATGAAGTGATTACCGCCGATGCCAACCAGGTCTCCGTCACCAGAGAAAACAGTAACTAATAGCTCCGATCGACCCAGTTTTAGACCGGTTGCGAACGGTATAGCACGTCCGTGTGTGGTGTGGAACGCATCAAGCTTCATATAACCGGCTACGCGTCCTGTGCACCCAATGCCCGAGACAATGACCAGCTTATCCAGGTCAACACCGGTATGCTCAAGCGCATCAGCGTAGCATCTGACAACCGTTCCGATACCGCAAGTGGGGCACCAGATATGCGGGATGCGATCCATACGCAAGTACGGTGATACTGGATGCTCCATTTCCTCAGTAGGTGTTTGCTCCGCTGTCTTACTCATTTGGCAGCCTCCAGAATTGCGTCAGCGATGTCTGCTGGGTTATGTACCGACCCACCCATGTGGGGTACAAGGACGGCACGTGTCTGTCCAGCCGCGCAGCGTTCAACTTCCAGCACAATCTGTCCGTAGTTGATTTCCGGCACTACGAAAGCCTTGATCTTGGGCGCAAGTTCGCGAATGTGACGTTCGGGGAACGGCCATACAACAATGAGCCTGATGACGCCAACCTTGATGCCTTTACGCCTAGCGATATCGATGCCGCGTCGCGCAACGCGCGCGGTGATACCGTACGTCACGAGGACAACGTCAGCACCGTCAATATCCTCTTCCTCAAAACGGATTATGTCCTCAGCGTTGTGGCGGATCTTGTCAACCAGGCGGGTTACGCACTCCTGCTGACACTCCGCGCTCATTACCGGATATCCGCGCTCGTTGTGTGTAAGCCCGGTTGTGTGGAACCTATAACCATCGCCTGCGCGAGCGAATTCCGGTATCATACTCTTGTCAGTAACGTATGGCCAGAACTTGTCCGGAGGCTTCTCAGTAAGCTTGCGCGGTACTATTTCTATGTCTTCAGCCTTAGGGATGACGACCTTCTCAGTCATATGCCCGACACACTCGTCCGTCATGAACATTACCGGTACGCGGTACATCTCCGAGAGATTGAAGGCGTCAATCATGAGGTCAAAAGCCTCCTGTGGAGACTGGGGGCTCAGAGCAATGATCTCATAGTCACCATGTGAGCCCCATCGAGCCTGCATCATGTCTGACTGGCCTACCATTGTCGGGAGTCCGGTGGATGGGCCGCCGCGCTGCACGTTCACGACAACGCATGGCGTCTCCATCATTGCGGCAAGCCCGATGTTCTCCATCATGAGGGAGAATCCCGGGCCACTGGTGACAGTCATTGATTTAGTTCCGGTCCACGATGCGCCGATTATGGCCGCCATGCTGGCCATCTCATCTTCCATCTGGATGAACGTGCCACCCATCATAGGGAATCTTCGTGAAATGCGCTCTACGACTTCTGTTGAAGGCGTGATGGGGTAACCGGCAACGAATCTGCAGCCAGCGGCCATAGCACCTTCTCCGCAGGCATGGTCGCCATCAAGATAATGCTGGCCGGTAAGAACCCCTGAGGGGTCTGTTTTCACTAGTGGACCTCCTTTCCTTCACCACTGTTTAGGAAAAAGATCACTTGGATTGCGTGCCCGATCCATTATCGGAAGCGTTGGTGCTGAAGATCGCAAACTCTGGACAGATCATCTCGCACAGGTTGCAGTTCACGCACTCGCCCTCTTTCACCACTTTGGGCGGATGGTAACCCTTAGCGTTGAATTCCTCCGACATCTCAAGCACATCCTTGGGGCAGTACTCCACGCAGAACCCGCACCCCTTGCAGCGGTCAACGATGATATGCACGACACCGTGCGGTATCGTGAGCTCATCAAAGTCCAGAGGTTTTCGCCAATATTTCACGGCGTTAAGCCACACACTCCGATAGAATTAGCCTCGCCGTCCGACCGCGAGGCAATGGTGCTCATAAGCCTTGCACCGGATAGGAGCATACCACACCTGTTTAGAGCTTTCAACATCTCGTGAGGACAATCACAAATATCCAAGGGAATCCCGTCCTGCTGTCGCTCGGCACAATTCCGGGCTTAATCTTGACACAACGAATCGCTCACGTCATACTTGATGTATGTTCAGCAAAAGAGGCAAGACGCTCATTGCCCTCGTCAGCGTCATCCTGGGAATACTAGGGCAGCCTGCGCTGGCCAGCCAAGAGACCGACATTGTAAGGCGTTTTACGGCTGGCTTTGTGAAAGGTGATGCAAGCGATGTTCTAGCCACTATTCATCCTGACTTCGAGGCTGGTGGGATGGACAGGAACGCTTTCTTTGATTGGGTTGTCAGGTGGTTTGAGTGGTGTGATGACTATCACTTCGAGGCGGCGGAGCTATGCGAAACCAGGGCTGAGACCGGCACTCTAGTGTCAGGGGATTTCCAGCGCAACTGGCTACTGGGGATGGAAGCCAGCGATACAAGCATCGAAGGCGCAGAGGAAAGGGAAATCCTCGGTTCACTGGAAGAAGAGGGCGGTGCAGTGCAGTCCATTGACCGGACTGAGAACATCACGTTCACTATTGTAGATGGGCTCGTTGCTGGCATTGAAGGGATGACGCTCTCGGACCCTAAGGGCTCTGTAATGGGTATGCGCGATCCTCGCGTGCGGAAGCTGGGTGAATTCTTCTCTGGTCTCGACGACCTGCCGGTAATCGGAGGCCTTTTCTCCAGCTCAGAGACTGCTTTCAGCGGCGCGATCAAGTCGCTTGTGATGATAGCAATGCTGATTGCTGCCGTATTTGGTGGCTGGGTTTGGCTGGGGACTATGGTGACTAATCTGCGATTGTCGGGTGTAATGGCGAAACACAGCTTCCCCGAGGGTACATCGTATCAGCATCAGCATACCGCGTATACGGAACATCGTGAGCAGCTTCAGTCGGGGCAGAAGGAGTGTCGGCGTCACGATTTCTACTTGCGTCAACTGATTGACGAGGGCCGCTTCGAAGATGCGCGCGACTATGCGCGCGGGATGATTGCGTATTGCGTCAAAGCGCGAGATGCTAAAGGTAGCAGTACCTATGGTGCCTACTTGAAGCGTGTGGATGAGCTGGAGCACGCTAGAGAGTATGCGCAAGAGCATCGCGTGGACAATCCTGAACCCGAGATCAAGTGACCTAATGTGCAGAAAGTCCTTATGAGCATTAGGTCGCGCGGTGTCTTCGCTCCCTGTTAGGAACCAGCGAGCCGTGATAGAATCTGCCGCGGTGAAAGCACTCTCAGAGTTGACTGTTACCGTGAACCGGTCGCTGGGTGGCGGACTCCGCTTGCTGACGCTCAAGGTCCCGTCTGAAGATGCGTCCGTGCTCGAACACGTACACGCGGGCAGATTCGTGATGCTGCGCTGTGACGAGGCTGAGCCTTTCAAGTTCCGCCGTCCGTTTTCCTTTGCCTCAGTGAATGCTCAAGCTGGCACCTTCGACATCTACTACAAGGTCGTGGGAGACCAGACTCGCAAGCTCGCGGACATCGCTCCTGGTACGCACTTGAGCGGGGTACTACCGCTTGGCAGTGGTTTCACGATTCCACCTCCGGATACGCCAGCTATACTGATAGGTGGCGGCGTAGGTGTCGCGCCCCTGTTACTGCTGGCCACGGAACTTGTTGCCGCAGGACGGCCGCGTCCCCGCCTCTTGTTCGGTGGAAGGACCTCGACCGACCTCACCCTGGAGTACGTGTCAGGATTTCCGGTAGAAGTCCATCCAGCCACCGACGACGGCAGCCATGGATTTCACGGGAATGTAGTCGAATTGGCGGCGTTAGAAGGTGTGGCTAAAGATGTCTATGTATACGCCTGCGGCCCGGTGCCCATGCTGAAGTCACTGGTTGAGATGCTGCCGCAGGCGGTTTCCATAGAGGCCAGCCTGGAGGAGGTTATGGCCTGTGGAATCGGTGCATGCTACGGTTGCGCCGTGCGCACAGATGGCCTTGGAGCTGAGTCAATGAGGCTCGTCTGCCGCGACGGACCGGTCTTTGACTTGCGGCAGATCCGGCTTGAGGAATGACCATGTGCTCGCGAGACGTTGTACTCACAACCAGGTCTGCGGATGAGACCCGATCTGTGGCGGCGCGGCTGGCTGCTCAACTCCCGGCGTCCCTGGTGGCTGTACTGCTGGTTGGGCCGCTTGGCTCTGGCAAGACGACGTTCGTTCAGGGACTAGCGGTGGGATTGGGCATAGATGGTGTTGTCACCAGTCCCTCATTCCTGCTGATGAAAGACTACTCTGAGGGATCCAGGCCGATGCGCCACGTTGACCTGTTTCGCCTCTCCTGCCCGGATGAGACGGCGCCTTTGGGCCTGGTCGAGGATCTGCCCGATGACGCAGTGGTGGTCGTAGAATGGGCGGATCGCTTCAGTCTGCCAATCTCGGCGCCCATTGTGACTGTCCGCTTCGAGCAGGGGGCTGCTGAGTGCGAACGCAGACTTATCTTCTCGACTGAGTCTGGAGCTCTCGTGTCGGAGACGCTTAATGCTCTATGCGCTGATTGATACTTCAGGAAACAGCGTTTTGACAGCCATCGCAGATGGTGACGGCTCCATTCTGAGCGCAGGAGTTCACGAGCACACACCGGAGAACGCTTCTCGGCTGTCTGAGCTTTTCGCGGAATGCCTTAGCGAGGCTGGCGCTGAGCGAGGCGACATAACTCATCTGGGAGTCGGGATTGGCCCAGGCTCGTTTATTGGCACACGGACCGGAGTGGCCTTTGCGAACGGGATGGCTGCAGCTCTTTTACTGCCTGTCGCAGCGCTAAGCAGCCTGCAGACTGCGGCGGCAATCGCAATACTCGAGACTCCGAACGTTGCGGTTGTCCGCTGCGGCAGGAGGAAGGCGTACTTCGTCGGCATCTATGAACGGGACACTGACGGGATGACCGCAGTATCTGTCGAGCCTGAACGCGAGCTGCCGGAAGCAGGAATCCCGGAGCTACTCGAACGTCTTGCTGGGGTCGCACGCGGTGTAGATGTCCTTGTGGTGACTGACTCGGAGCAGGTCTTTGCCGCACTAAGGGCGAACGAACTGCCTGCGCGCATTGACGCGGTGTTTCGCGGGAACGTTGTGGACCTTCGAGGCATGGCGCTTATGGTGGTGCAGGAGGTCTCCGCGGGGCGGACTCGCCCCTGGGCGGACGTCACTTACCTACGCCCTGCTGTATTGTAGTCCTTGTTGGGAGGAGCGATGATGTCCTTTGCTCAAAGAGTTGTCTCGGCGTCTAAAACCAAGCGCACACTTCTGATCCTGGGAATGGATCCGGATTTTGGTCGAATCAAGGATGACTTCTCGGGGCAGAGGATCGATCTGGGGGATGAGCCGGCACGCATAATGGAATCGCTGCCGTTCTCGCGAATGCACGAGACAATGCCCCTTCCCGATGATTTCAAGCAGGCTTACTTGCAGCTACTGAACTTCGGTGCCCAGACGATATACGCTCTGCGCAACGAAGTGCTGGGCGTGAAGTTCCAGATTGCGTACTTCGAGGAGGTGGGGCCTCTGGGGCTCCATATTCTGTCTGCGCTGGTCGGTCTCTGTAGAGAACTGGATCTGGTTGTGATTATGGACGCCAAGCGTGGGGACATCGGCCCGACCTTCACGCGCTATCTGAACGCCTACCTCACAGACACCGGGAACCCACTTTCGCTGGAAGCGGACGCGATGACGGTCAATCCTCTCGTTGGCACAGACACCTGGGAATTGTTTCTGCCACATCTGAAGCGCGGTAAGGGTATCTTTCTTCTGACTTATCCGACCGCGCCCGGCGCCGAGGAGATAATGGAGTCGCAGGTGGCTGGTGAGCCGTTGTGGAGGCTTCTGGCTCGGGCTGCCAACGACATCGTCCAGGTGAATTCACTTGAGGCCGAACCGGCTAATCTGGGTCTTGTTTCAGGAGCCCTGCGCCCTGTAATGGGTGAGCGCATACGAGAAGCATTCCCTGGCGCGCTTTTCCTTGTACCTGGAGTGGGAGCGCAGGGTGGCACAATGGCCAGTGCTTCGGCTTTTACCGGTGGGCGCAACTGGGCGTTGTTCCCCGCGAGCCGGGCCTTGCTATACGCTTATACGAACTCGGACATCGCTCCTGAGAAAAGAGGAGAGGAGTTCTGGAGGGCAAGTCTCGCGCAGGCTCAATCGTACAACCAAGAGCTGCGCAAGACACTGAGGTTTGACTAGAGGCGCAGTTTAGGCTGTTCGTTTACTCCACAGGGGAGAAGACCAGCTTGTACTCATAGATCATTATCTTGATGTTGGGCACGGTCTTGGTGGCGAAGCGGAGCGCATCGGGAACCTCAGGTGCCAGGATGATCGCACGCACTTTGCGGTCTTTCATTTGCTCGTGAGCCCAGCCTAGATTGACGAGCAGGTCGGTAATCACCTGCTGCTCAGGTGGCCGGTCGAAGACTTTGACTATGACAAGGGCATTATCCTTGCCTGCGGCGAGCACATCAGCATCCGCGAGCTTTGCAGGGAATTTGCCCGCAGCCGGGTCACCAGGCAGTGGCTTGAGTCCATCCTCGACCTCATTGAGGTTCGACGCCAAGGCTTCGTGTATATCCATTTCGGGTTCCGCCTCCTTGTCTTGTTTAAGAGCGATTTCCTCTTTCTCAGCCGCCGGTTCTGGCTTGGCCTTCACGGACGGGTGAGGTTTCGTAGGTACCTTCCGGCCTGCAGCCGGCACAGGCTCAGCTTTGGCGCTTATCTTCGGCTCTGGCACACTCTCTTTGCCTGTCACGGCCTTGGCCTTGCCGGGCTCAACTAAAGAGGGCTCTCCGGCCATCTTCCGGACGGCCAGCTCGCCGTCAGCCTCTGAGATCTCCCAGTGCCCGTGCTGTTCCGGGTCAAACGAAACGTACTGCCCGAAGTCTACGCGATATAGGCAGTCGATCTCAGGATCGTTGGCTACTCGTGGTGTATGGTTCTCCGGGAAGCTAACGCGTGTCGGCATGTTAACACAGCAGATGGTGACCTGTGAGCGAATCTTGCCTTCGTCGATTTGCGGGTACTTCTTGCTCACGTAGCGAACAATCTCCGAAGGCGTGGTGGGTTGATCCAGATGCTCCATTGCTTCCCGAATCAGCTCAGCAGGCGACTTTTCAGCCATTCCCAGCGGTTCCTCCCTGAAAAGATAAAGCCGGACCAGCGAACTTCACTCAGAACACCAAAGGTGGTCAAAAACTACTCCCCGGTGTCTTGATGAATCTTCTCGTTTTTATTCTACCGCTTTAGCGCAAATGATGCTAGTTGAGCCCGATTTAGCTGAGTCGCCTGTAGATTTCCGATTAAGGGCAGGAAGCCTGCTTAGCGAAGCTCGCTCAGAAGTAGTGGTCCTCTAGTGCCTGATTCGGAGGATGCTAGAATAGCGTCAGTATCCGCAGACCTCAAGGAGATACTGACGTATGGAACGATACGATGTAGCGATTATCGGCGGTGGCCCCGGTGGATATGTCGCAGCAATCCGTGCCGCGCAACTCGGTCTCAGCGCAGCTATTATCGAACGCCAGTACTGGGGTGGGGTGTGCTTGAATGTGGGGTGCATCCCCAGCAAGTGTCTGCTTGAGGACACGCACCTCTATTACGAACTTGTGAAGCACGGAGCGTCGCGAGGCGTGGTAGCCACGGATGTGATGCTGGATTGGTCAGCGATGCAGTCACGCAAGGCGAAGGTAGTGCAGCAGCTCACACGCGGTGTCGAGGCACTTCTCAAGAGGAACGGCGTCGCGCTGTATTCCGGTGAGGCGCAATTCAAGGACGCAGGCGCGCTTACAGTTGCAGGTGCAAATGGTCAGAACTATAAGATTATCGCTGATAGCTTCATAATCGCAACTGGTTCTCGTTCGGCAACGCTCCCGCACATTAAGCCGGACGGGGAGCGCGTGATTACCTCCACTGAGGCGCTTTCACTGCCCAGCGTTCCCAAGTCATTGGCTGTCATTGGAGCAGGTGCTATTGGTCTAGAAATCGGGAGCGTCTATGCACGGCTGGGGACGGAGGTTTGTTTTGTGGAAATTATGCCACAAGCGTTGCCCGGGATGGATCTCGAGCTTGCGAAGACACTCGTTCGACAGTTGAAGAAGGATAAAATTTCCGTTCACCTGGAGAGCAAGGTGACCTCCCTGGAAACCTCAAAGGCAGGTGTTGCGCTGTCTGTGAAGGGTAAGTTCACCGGCACAATCGAAGCTGAACTCGTTTTGCTTTCAGTTGGGCGAGCGCCAGTCATTGATACTC
Source organism: Planctomycetales bacterium (assembly GCA_030606285.1). GTDB lineage: Bacteria > 4484-113 > 4484-113 > 4484-113 > 4484-113 > JAGGTK01. The sequence goes on from JAUWGS010000001.1 coordinate 180,466, forward strand.
TCAACCTGGACGCGATAGGAGTCAAAACTGACAGGAGAGGTTTCATAGAGATCGACGGCGAGTTTCGCACAACCGTGCCTAACGTGCTGGCGATAGGAGATGTGATCGGCGGAATGATGCTGGCGCATAAGGCCAGCCACGAGGGTATTGCGGCCGCTGAAGTGCTGGCAGGCTGCCCTCATCCGATGTCACGGTTGGTTCCCGCCGTGGTCTACACGTCGCCGGAAGTAGCCAGTATCGGATTGACTGCACAACAGGCAGTGGAGGAAGGACATAAGGTGAAGGTTGGTAAGTTCTTCTTTGGCGCGAATGGCAGAGCCATGGCAATGAACGAGGCGGTTGGCCTGGTGATGGTCGTGTCGGATGAAGACAGCGATGAGATGCTTGGAGCGCATATGGTCGGGCCGATGGCCGGCGAACTGATACACGAAGCTGCGGTGGCGCTGGCTGCTCGAATGAAGCTGACTGAATACCAGCAGCTTGTGCGTGCGCACCCAACGCTGGCCGAAGCCATCGGCGAAGCAGCTCTGGATGCCAATGGTCGCGCGATCCACAAGGCCAGCTGAGCATCGATGCAGCGCATATCTTCGGACGCTATCCTTGTGAATGGTACGCGCCCGATTCCCTAAACTCGTGGCTAGAGTGGTGATTGGGGCAGAAGGTGTTGATAAGTTGCCCAGTGTATTTAATGCACGAATCCCTTGTAACATGTTTCTCTGTCCGTCATTATTTAATCGGTATACCTCGACCACGCGGAGGGTGAGTTCTTTGAAAGAAGGGCCCTGGTGGATCCCAGCAGTGCGTCGACACCACAGGCATTCGCACTTCGGTGTGATTGCGGTGGCTGCTGATCACTGCGGAGAACCGGCATAACCGGCTTCCTCCTTCGGGAGAAAGACCTCGCCGGTTCAAAGGGAGCGTCGCGGCGCAACACTGCTGTTCCGCAAGGTTCCGCAATGCTGCACCACAGCGTTCCGGGGAGACAGTCCGAGCCTTTCTTGAGGAGGAAGGTGTAGGCGGTTCTTCGGAGTCATCTATGCATCCTGCGGGAATTCGCCTGTTGAGGCGTGGTCGGTATCTTTGTCAACTGTAGGGCCTCCGCCAGGAGGCTTGGGGTAGAAGTGTCGCGCTAGCCGCGACACTTTTTTTTATGCTTACTGTGAATCAGCCAGATCTACATCTACCAGTTGGCGTGGCACAACTTCGAAGTATCGGTTGACCACCCGCATATAGCTTGGGAGGCGAATTGAGCCTGCCTCGCCGTCAGATCTCTGTTGAGCTAATGGGCCTGCAAGCAGATCTTCAGCCGGATAATCGGTGATTACGTCCGGGAATCCAGCCTCGTCAACCACCTTCAGGAAATCGTACACCACTGCTGTAGGCACATAACGCGCCCTTGCTTCGCGGAGTATCGCCGCAGTCCCGATCTTGTTGAGAAGCAAGCTTGGACCCACTGCATCTGCGCCGATAAGGACGCAGTCCACATCATTCAGGAAGCTGGCAAAGGCTGAATCCGCAAAGACAGTGCAAGGGACGCCCTCATCCGCCAGCTCACGAGCTAAAACCAGTCCTTCGCACCTGGGTCGACCTTCGCCCACATAGACTTCTGGTGCGTTACCCCGGGCCTTTGCCTTCAGGATTGCATCGCGTACCAATCCTGAGTAGCTGATGGTGAGGGCTCGGTGATGCCGCGCTAGATATCCAGCAGCCATCTCAGTCACGCGTTCCAGGTTCGCATTCCACGACAGCTCAAGATCTCGGGATGCGGTTCCTACATCTGTCCCTTCCTCTACGCGTTTCAGGATCAGCGCAATGGCCTGGCTGAGCGACACCATTTCCGGGTGCGCCTCTCGAAGCAGTCTGCGGGCTAGCTCAAGGTCCTTCTGCACCAGGTCTCCATTGCCGCTCAGGCTGACTCCCAAGCGAAGCAGATGACGCGTCAGTACTGTTGCTCCATGTGTATAGTTAGAAAGCAAGTCACGGAATTCGCCGCTCTCGCAAAGTACGTTGTTGCCGGTCATCAAGAATTAAGTATGATAGAACATCTAGGCCATTTCAAGCGAACCTTGAACTGGCACTGCATTTCGAGTTATAATTAAAATAACCCGTCGAACGAACGACGTGCGAGCAAGAGCTCGGTTACTAAATGTTTGATACCTGCTTGTTTCTGCGGTAGGGCTTGAACGAGTTCGACGAAGTGATGTGCGGAGCGCCTTTATAGCGTCTCTGCAGACGATGTGACCGGCTGTCCGAACATTGCGCGTGCGCCACGGTGATAGAACCACCGGGCTTGGGTACGTGGCCGGACAGGCTTGAGCCAGCTCGTGTGAGGCTGGAAGGAGGGATCTATGGCAAAGGTGAAGTTTCTGAGAGACATTCGTAAAGTCGCGCAAATCCCTGAAGACGAGCGTGCACGGCTGGCTCGCGTGCAGAACAAATACCCTTTCCTGGCCACAGACTATTACCTGAGCCTGATTAATTGGGACGACCCAGATGATCCCCTCCGTCGTATCGTTGTACCCTCCGAGGAAGAAGTCGTATCATGGGGGCTTGAAGACCCCAGCAATGAAGCCTCCAATTCTGTGATGCCCGGGGTGCAGCACAAGTACTCCGATACCGTTGTCTTTCTCGCGAGCGACGTGTGCGGTGGGCAGTGCCGCTTTTGCTTCCGTAAGCGGCTGTTTGTGGACAGGGAGAAAAGAGAGACCGCGCTCGACCTGCCTGCGGCGCTGCAATATGTTCGAAGACATCCTGAGATCTCGAATGTGCTGGTCACCGGTGGTGATACTCTGATGCTTAGCACACAGCGGTTAGCTGCGATACTGGAAGGACTATCAGAGATTAAGCACGTTCGCGCAGTTCGGCTTGGCAGCAAGCTCCCCGCTTACTTCCCTCAGCGTATTCTCGATGACCGTGAGCTTCTAAAGCTGCTGGAGCACCACAGCGCCGGGCACCAACGCATATATGTGATGTCTCACTTCTGTCATCCGCGCGAACTCACTGATATTGCCAGGGCTTCAGTAGACGCACTGCTTCGATCAGGCGTTGTCGTCTGCAACCAGACGCCCATCATACAGGGCGTCAATGATGATGTAGACGTGCTCGTTGAACTGATGAACGAGCTCATGGCGTGTGGCGCAGTTCCCTACTACTTCTTCCAGTGCAGGCCAACCATTGGGAACTTCCCCTATTCAGTGCCCATCACCAGATGCTACTTCCTCATCGAATATGCCAAGTACCGAGTATCCGGGCTGGCTCGGCGAGTGCGCTATGTGATAAGCCATGAGCGCGGCAAGATAGAGGTTGTTGGAGTGACCGGCAAGCACATCTATGTGAAGTATCACCGTGCCAGAGACGCCAGCAGGGAGGGCAAGTTCCTCGTCTTCTACCGTGACGACGAGGCGTTCTGGTATGACGACCTTCTGGCGCAGCGCCGTGATACGAGTATGATTGTAACTAGCAGCTGGCAGCCGCACGAGGCGGATAGCGGTGGAATCAACCTGTCGGGAGGTCGGGAGTCCGAGAGGACACCAGACGGCAGCGGGCATCCAGGGATCATCGGCCAGAATACTCCATCGGACAACTAGTCGCCAGCGGCGACACACACTACGGCCCCCTTTGGAGTTGCGATAGCGGCATCAAAGGGGGGACTTGTGTGAGGTTGTGAGATTCCTCTAGGTCTTAGTGATCCTCGTTGACAGTGCGCCTCGCCTGTACGAGCCGCTCGCTGCAGCTTGCCTCACCTTATCAGCCGGATGCGGTCGATTAAAGCGAGAACCACCATCCACAGCAACCCCACACCAATCAGTATGTGCGGAAAGAAGTCGGCAACGCTTGGTTCACCATAGCTCCTGGCGGAGTAACGGATATCGCCGTAAGCCCACATCAATCCTAGCAGTACGAGCATGGCTGGCACGGCTGACTGCCTGTAGAACCAGTTGGGATTGAGCCGTTCGGTCGCCCGCCAGCGCCTCATGCGCTTTCGCTCTTCTTCCTGAAGCTCCTCTTGCGCAACCTGCGGGTCGAAGTCGTGGGTGACGTGATGCGCTCGTTTCGTCGTTATGCTCGGATCGGCTTTGTCCTCGAGGAAGGGGCCCGGAGCATTTACGCGGGGAGGCTTTGGCCTGGGTTTCTCTGCCTCGATCTTCTCTCGCGCCTGTGTATCCAATCGGTGCAGGCGCTCATGCATTGTGGGTTTTCTTGGCTTCCTTCCGCTTGAGGGCACTGCATGAGCCGTTACCTCATCAACTTCGATTGCGCGCTTCTGTCCAGAATCTACTGAGATACCGCCGTGCACCGGCGAGTTGCAGTACGCGCATATGCTAACCCATTCCGGCTGAAGCCTACCGCAGCCGTCGCATCTGATAAAGGTGATCTCGCAGTGGTCGCAGCGAAGCGTCATCGCGCCAAACTCTGCGCCGCAATTCGGGCATTTCAGCTTGGCTCTCACCTCCGCTTCCCCCGTTGTACCCGCAGGATGATGAGTGAGATGACGCCTATGGTGAAGAGCACAAGCGCGGTTACCGCTATTGCCAATCCCATATCATAGTAATATCCGGTGCCACGGCTTAGCTCAAGTTCGGCGAATAGGTCGCTAAACTCATCCAGAAATCGGAGACGAGCCCGGTACATGAAGATCGCAACTACCACCGCGAAAACTGTGCCAAGCGTGAAGTATACAAGAAGCAGTTTTGAACCCAGGCCGAGAGGGTCAAACCAGACGGGCAGGTCGCCTCTGCGCTTGGATGTCGATGTACCGGGTTCGGGATATTCCAGGGGTACGATGAGCTCTTCGCACTCCGGGCACTTCTTAACGCCCGTGACGACCAGAACCCCACAGCGCGAGCAACGCTCAAACGCAAAGCTGCAACTCTTGCAGACTAGGTTCTCGCCCAGCGGCTCGGAGCAATAGGGGCAGCGTGGATCCCTGTCAGTCATCTTCTCATTCACGTTTCCTCGCCCTGAACATCAGCCAGGTAAACACGCCATAGACAATGGCTACCAGCAACGTGCCGATGAGCACTAGGATTGGCCAGGTCAGAAGCAGTGATACTGTGGATCCTTGATAACCCGCAAGTTGCAGAGCCATGAACTGGGGATAAATGTAGATGAAAAAGAAAACCAGTATGATAAGCGTAGCCACGATACGCATCAAGTAGAAGGCTGGATGGTAGTAGTACGGATGCCCCCAGGGCCCCCACCACGGCCAGGGGAACCACCAGAACCACCAGTCGTTGGGTTTCCAGGGACCGTCCTTTCGCGGCACAACACCTTTGCCGTGCGCCAGGTTGGTTTTCCTCGCTTCAAGACGCTTCAGCGCATCCGATCTTCTCGTAGCCTCCTGTGCGGCTCTGGCGTGTTCCTCTGAAAGCGCCTCTACAGTGAAGCGCTCGTCGGTGGCTGGCACAACCGGTGTCTCATCGCCAATCTCTAGCCTGCTGAGCCGTTCGCTACCGGGATCCTTGACAGGCTCGTCATCCATGTCGTCGAAGGAATAAGAACGTGCGACCGGACGACCGCAGGAAGGACAGAAATGCTCGCGGGCGTCAAACAGCTCGTGACAGTAGACGCATCCCTGGAAGCGGATTCCGCAGAGCGGGCAGTAAAGCTCCGGTACCGCAAGCTCACCTTCACATCGCGGACAGCGCATTCTACGTAGATTCTAGCATAGGAGCGCTCGGAACAGCGCCAGTGCTAAAATGAACACCAGTGTTGAGGATTGCGGTTATCGCGGGTGTTACAGAGGATTTAAGGCATGCCGTGCTGGCAGTTGACCCAGTCGCACGGAAGCTCGCAGTGGTCTCCTCGGAGCCTATTTCCGCAGGCGCACTGCCGAAACTCGACACCGATTGTTACCTTCTCCATTCCCCCCTTAAGCCGGATGTTCTGGGCCTTCCTGGAAGCCAGTGCGCAACATCAGGCGAAGTGGCCTACTTGAGCGGTCAGAAAGCATCCTGCCGAAGCGTCATTGAGCTGAAGGAACGCGTGCTGAGCTGGGAGACTATTCTGCCGGAAGGACTTCCAGATGAAAGCGTGGGAGTTCTAGGGGCTCTGGTAACTCTCATTGAGCGGCTGGACGGCATGTCAGAGGGATTGCGGACCTCGTTGGCAATGATTGCTGACGAAGGGGGCTTTCCGCCTGAGCTGATCACGCTGCAGGCGGCTGAAATTCTGCCTGGAGAGAACCCGTACTTTCCTGAAGACATGCGCGTGGATTTGCCGCCTCGTATGAAGACTAAGGACGAAACTGCGCTTGATATGCTTAAGCAATTGCCGCAGCCTGGCGAGGTTTTCTTGCGCTTGCGCCAGGGGGACTTCGCTGAGCAGGGATACGAATATCGCGCTGAACAGGAGCAGTTCGCCGAGCGCGTGCGCAAGGCTCTTGCTGACGAGGTCAATCTGCTCATTGAGGCCGGCACCGGCGTGGGGAAATCGCTGGGGTATCTCATACCGGTGGTGCGGCATTCTCTTGCTTCGGGCGAGCCGGTTCTGATTTCAACGAACACCAAAATCCTCCAGGACCAGCTGCTGACCAGCGATTACCCCAAGCTCGTAGAGCTGCTTGGAGCGCCGCTCCCGCCTCCAGTTGTGCTCAAGGGCCGCGAGAACTACTTGTGCCTGGAGAAACTCCGCCTGAACGCCCTTACGTCGCGCTCAGACTTGCGTGACCTACTCAGCAGTGTTGGGGAATCGGGAAGTGTGCGCACAACTGCCTTGGCACTGATGGGTTTTGCACTGCATACAACGAGTTCTGTTACAGGTGACTTCGAGTACATCGCGATGCCTGAGGGTTTTGTGGCGGAGTCGGCGGTCAGACTGAAAAGACGGCTGAACTCAGCCTTCCGAGGGTGCTTGCGGGAACGATGCCCTTTGCTTGGCCAGTGTTACTTCTATTCGCAGCGCGATGCGGCAGAACGCTCGCCCGTGGTCATAGTCAACCACGCGCTTCTATTTGCATTGGCTCATCCAGGCACAGATGCAGCGATGGATCCGCTTGCGTCCTTTGTGGACAGCAGCCCTTACTGGATACTTGACGAAGGCCACAATCTGGAGGAAGTTCTGCTGGACGCGCTTGGGGCGACTGTAGCATCTGTCGAGCTAATCGAGTTTGTGAACGGATTGCAGCGGTTGATCTCAAACCGTACTTTGGTATCGCGCCTGGCATTTCCCGGGGATGAGGTCCCGTCAGAGCATCGCGAAAACTACACGAAGCTCAAGGAGATGCAGGCTACAGCTCCCGGCGCTGCGGAAAGCGTATACGACAGCTTCACTGCTCTAAGTGAAATAGCGCAGCAGGCCTTTGACGAGTTTCGGGATGAGCGCGCGCGTGATGTGCTGCGGCTGGATCTTACCGAGCCACAGAAGGAGGAAGTAGTTGAGCTGCGTGACAGGCTTCTGGAGGAGGTTGCGATTCTCTATGATCGCTTGCTCGATTTAAACGATGCTATCACTCATTTGGCGGAGCAGACAGGCGGCGACACGGAGGGTTTTTTCTATCTTGACGACAACAGGTATCAGATGCAGCTCCGCGAGGCGGGGAACCTTTTCGAGCAGCTAAAGCAGGCGTGCGGGAAGCTCCTGTCGGAAGACGAAACCTGGGTCAGGTGGATTGAAGCGTTCGCTGCCGGTCGCAGGCGCGATGTCTTCTGGCAGCTTGCAGCCTGTCCTGTGGTTGTGGGCGATTACTTCACTGACCTCCTGGAGAACCGGAAATCAACGGTGATAGTATCCGGAACGCTCGCTATTGGTGGGCGGTTCGACTACGTGAAGCGGATCCTGGGGCTGAACAGTCTTCCGCAAGAGAATCTTGAAGAGAGCATACTGGCCTCTCCATTTGACTACCCGCGGCGCTCTCTTGTGCTTGTGCCAAGCGATGTGCCAGAGCCGGACTTCAGAGACCAGAAAGCCCACAACAGGTACCTTGAAGCGCTGGCAGAGATTGTGAACGAAGCGGTGCACGTGTTTGATGGTGCGACTCTGGTTCTCTTCAACTCGTATAGCGACCTGTTGGCTGTTGTGGGAATGAGCGAAGAGCTGGAGAAGGAGGGCTTCACTCTTCTAGTGCAGGAACGCGGAGTGTCTCGTTTACAGCTTGCTAGCGAATTCAGGAAAGAAGACAAGGCAATTCTCTTCGGAACCCGCAGTTTCTGGGAGGGTTTCGACATACGCGGAGAAGACCTGCAGTGTGTGATTATCAGTCGCTTTCCCTTTCCCAATCTGCACGACCCGCTAACCGCAGGAAAGGTACGCTACATTGATCGCAACGGAGGGAATTCCTTCAAAGACTACATGCTGCCGTCTGCGATAATGAAGTTCACGCAGGGCTTTGGAAGGCTGATCCGAAGCACCGAGGATTATGGTTGCGTGTTACTGCTCGACCGCCGCGCGCTTACCAAGAACTACGGAACCCAGTTTTTGCGCAACTTGCCTGGGCCTGCGATGAAGAAGCTGCCAAAGCAGAGACTCGGCGAGCAGATGCGTAGCTTTCTGTCCACTGTGAGGGAGGCCCGTTAGTGCGTGTGAGAGTGGTAGGAGCCGGGCCCGTTGGCATGGCGCTCGTGGCTGCCCTGAAGCGCGGTGGCGAGACCGAACTCAGATGGTACGTGCGCAACGAGGCCATCCGCACACGGCTTCTTGAGGAAGGACTGCGGGTGAGCTTTCAGGCTTCTGATGCTGAGTTTGACTTGCGAGCATTCGTGCCTGATGATCCGGACAACATTTCAGTGGAAGAACTTAGCGCCGCCGGCAAACCCGAAACAGCCCTGCAACAGCTGGAAGAGTCAGAACCCGACTTCACCTTGAGTTTCAAAGAAGAGGAGATAGTCTCTGATGTAGAAACCTTTGTTAAGGCTCAGTCGGATGTGAGTTTCTCCTGCACCAAGGCGGATTCGCTGTTTTCAGTGCGCTCGCAGATCGCATCCCGCCTGAAAGGACTCTGCTTTTTTGTGGTAAACGGATTCTGGCTGCATCCGGGGCTTGATCTCGGAGTGATGTTCGGTGGCGGCTTCAGTCAGGGCGCACGGGTCTCGCTCATCCCCAGGGGAAGGTTGGTTCTTGGGCGCGTGAAATCCCCGCATGCGGACTTCCTGACTGTTGAGCCGGAAGATGGCGCGGGGACTCTAATCTATCGCCTGGAAGAACTTGAGATGCTGGAAAGCTTGGCAGGCCTAACGAACGGTGACGTTCTGCGTATCGAAACACAACCAGATATTTACCCTACAATGCTGCGCAAGGCCGCTTTGAACTGCCTGGTAAATCCTCTTGCAGCGATTTCGGGGCATCCCAACGGGGCACTGCTCATGGATGAAGTGCGATCCGTAGTTGGCAAGCTGGCAAGAGAAATCGTTGATGTCCTGGTGGCAGCGAGCTTTGTGCAAAAGGGCGATGAGAGTCTCAGTGTTGAAGCGCTCATTGGCGACTTCGACCGCATATGTCGCGACACAGCGGGCAACTTCGGGTCGCAGTTGATTGACCGCCTAAGGGGTCGTAGAAGCGAAACCAAGCATCTAAACGGGATGCTCCTTGGCATCGCACAGCGCTATGGCATCCCGATGCCTGTCAACGCGACGATTTGCGCGCTACTGCAGATTTCAATGGAGGAGTAGGCTAATCGTCGAGTGGCGATGCTATAATCGCCGGGCAATCACTTAGGGGGCCTTATACAATGCGATGTATTCTCCTTTCGCTTGCAGCTTTTTTTTCAATTATGTTCATCGTAGTGTTTCCCGCAAGCGCTGCCGAAGAAGTCTGTGGAATGCTCTACCCGTGGATATCCCCGGATGGTAACCGGATTGCGTTTTCCTATCAGGGGGACATCTGGGTTGTGCCTTCCACTGGCGGACAGGCCAGGCGGCTGACGGTCAGCGTAGCGTTCGACCGGAGTCCCCGCTGGTCTCCCGACGGCTCTAAACTGGCGTTTTGCAGCAATCGCGACGGCAATTACGACATCTACGTGATTCCCTCCACCGGCGGCGATGCGAAAAGACTGACCTACAGTGACGCAAACGACTATCCGGGTGATTGGTCGTCGGACGGCCGGAAGGTGCTGTTCACAACCTACAGGTACTTCCCCGGCAGCCAGATGATGGAGATTGACGTCGAAACGCTTGAGGAGTGGTTGATTCTGTGGGACAACACGTCGCTGCGCTATCCTCGGTACAGCCCTGATGGCACGCAGATTGCGTTTGGGCGCGGGCCAAGCTCATACTCTCGGCTTGGCTATCGTGGCGCAGGGAACTCCCAGATATGGGTGATGGACACTGACGAGAATGGTGGCAGGCGGCTGGACGATTGGGATGGCGGTCAGTTCTGGGCGCAGTGGTCTGCAGATGGGAGTTCTGTCTATTACGCTACCGACCGAAACGGTCGCAGAAGCATGTACGCGATTGACGCTAACGGTGGCAAGCCACGTGAGGTTCTCAAGATCACAGGGAAAGACATCTTCTATCCGAGCATTGCTCGTGATGGCACAGCGGCAATCTGGGCTGACGGAAGTATGTATGTGGGCAAGGTCAGTCCTCAAGGTCTGATTCGCGAACCGAAGCGTGTAAGCACCTCCATTGGTGGTGATAGCAAGTTTCAGTACGTAACGCGTGAAGTCTTCAGCACTGCCGATGAGGTTGTCGCCTCACCAGACGGCGAATGGCTAGCGCTGGTCATCCGGGGGGACATCTACATCCAGCCGGTTTCGCGCACTCCTGAAGAGGAAGTGGATGCGCCACATGGTGGGGAGGCGGTGAACTTCACGAACACGCCCGGTCGTGAGTGGATGGTCCAGTGGCACCCGGAGGGCGACAAGCTCGTCTTCGTATCAGACAGGGACGGCGACCAGAACATCTATGAACTGCACCTCAATACGCGCGAATGGAAGCGCCTGACGGACACGCACGAAGTGGACATCAATCCGCGGTTGTCGCCTGACGGCACAAAGGTTGCCTTCTACCGCGGCGAGGGCGATCTAATAGTGCTAGACCTGGAGACGAAGCGTGAACGGCGAATTGCGCACGGTGTCACCCGTCGTGGCGTTTGGTATACGTCGCTGGAGTGGTCGCCGGACGGCGAATGGCTGGCTTACACGCAGATCACGCCCGCGTACGACCGCGATGTATGGTTGGTCAGGCCGGATGGCAGCGAGGAGCCTCATAACATCACGCAGTACCCCGCTACCAATTGGGGACCGATGTGGACCGGCGACTGTAAGAACATCGTGTTCGTGAGCTACCGCGAGGGTGAATACTCACGGGTATACGTCCTTCCGCTTAAGCCGCCCGAAATCCTGTTCACAGACGAAATGGAGTTTGGGCAGCCTGAATCGGAGGACGAAGTTGAAGATGAAGATGAAGGAGATGAGGATGAGGATACAGGCGATGAAGCACCACCAGAGGAGGAAGAGGAGGAGCGACTGGTCGAGATCGATTTCCGGAACATCGAACACCGGGCACGTGTCATCAGCGAAGCTCTGGCCGTTATAAACAACATCGCCGTATCGCCTGACGGCAAGACCTGCATTTACCAAGCATCCACTACTGCGAGTGACTTCAAGCTGTGGGCGGTGGATCTTCTCACGGGGGAGAGCAACTATGTTGCGGTCTCTGCTCCGCTCAACTGGCTGACCTGGACTTCAGACGCAGGCCCGTACGGCGTTTACGAAGGCGGTCATGTAGTCGAAATTGAGATGAACGGCTCAAAGGTACAGGGAGTGTCTGGCGTTGCGGTGACCGCAAGAACCCTTCTGGACCGTCCGGCAGAACTCCTCGCGATGTACGATGAGGCGTACCGCAATCTGAAGTACGGCTTCTATGATCCGAAACTCCACGGGCGGGATATGGATGCTGCATATCGCAAGTATCGCCGCATGATTGAGCATGCGGTTACTCACGAGGAGTTCGACATATTCACGACTTTCCTGTTGGGTGAGCTTAACGCAAGCCACCTTGGCATCTGGGGAGACACCAGTTTCGAGGGCATAGGCGCGAGCGTAGGGATGCTCGGTGTCCACTTCAATCCGCATTACACTGCGCGCGGGTTGGAAGTTGCGCGGATTCTGGAAATGGGGCCCAGCGACCGAGATGAAAGCCGCCTGTCCGTTGGAGATGTGATTCTGGAAGTGAACGGCAAGCCCGCAGGCTTCAGCGAGGACTTCTTCGGCGCTCTTGACGGGACTATCGGCAGGACCGTGCATCTGGAAGTACAGCATGCAGATGGCTCGGTGGAGGACGTTCGAACTCGGCCAATCTCACGCACGGCACAGAGGAAGCTGGAGTATGAGCAGTGGGTGCGAAACAACCGAAAGTACGTTGAGGAGATTTCAGATGGGCGTGTCACATACCTGCATATCCAGCGGATGTATGATGACTGTCTCTATCGTTTTGAGCGTGACCTCTTCGGCTACGGAATGGATTACGACGCGGTCATAATTGACGTACGGTATAACGGCGGTGGGTATATCGCTGAGCAGCTCTTTGAGATTCTCGGACGAAGTCCTAGCGGAATGATGCAGCGACGTACTGGGCCCAGGCACGTTACTCCGGCAAAGATGTACCGTGGCGTGAAAGTGTGCGTAATCAACCAGCACAGCTTCTCCAACGCCGAGATGTTCGCCTACGGGTTCAAAGTGCTCGGCTTCGGGAAAGTTGTAGGGATGCCCACAAACGGTGGGGTCATTGGCACGCGCAGCTACCAGTTGCTCGATGGGACGACATTCCGCATCCCGTTGACCGGTCGATACAGGCTGGATGGCACGAACATGGAGAACAACCCGGTTGAGCCGGATGTCTGGGTAGAGGCACCGCTAGGTGTGATTTCGGCAGAGGACGACCCTCAGCTCCGGAGAGCTGTCGAGGTCGCCCTGGATGACCTGCGTTAGGGTCTGATTACTTGCCGGTGAAGTTGGCCTTGCGCTTCTCCATGAAGGCTTTGGTACCTTCCTTCATGTCGCCTGTGGCGCAGAGTTCACCGAAGAGCTTCGCCTCGTGAGCCTTCGCGTCATCAAGCGGCATGTCGAGCCCCTCGTTTACCAGGCGGATGCACATAGCCACGGCGGCAGGCCCCTTGGACATTATGCCACGGGCCAGTTCCTCAGCTTTGGTCAGCAGCTCGTCATCTGGATACACGTGGTTGACCAGCCCTATAGCCTGGGCTTCGTTTGCCCGAACCATGTTGCCGCTCATTATCATCTCCAACGCCCGTCCCTTTCCGATGAGTCGGGGAAGACGCTGCGTGCCGCCATAGCCCGGTGTGATTCCCAGTCCCACCTCCGGCTGGCCAAAGCGAGCATTCTCGTTGGCTAGGCGGATATGGCAGGCCATCGCCAGTTCGCAGCCGCCGCCCAAAGCGAATCCGTTCACTGCTGCGATGACAGGTTTGGGCAGCTTCTCGATGAGCGTGAAGATGTCATGGCCTTCCTGCGCGAAATGCGCGCCCGAGCTCTGGTCTAGCGTGTGAATCTCAGTGATGTCCGCTCCCGCAACGAAGGCCTTCTCGCCGGCTCCAGTGACAATGACGGCCTTAATCTCGTCATTGTCCCGGATGTGCTCGAATGCAGCCTTGATCTCCCGCATCACTTCGTTGTTCAGGGCGTTGAGCTTGTCCGGGCGGTTGATAGTCAGAACCGCCAGCCCATCCTTCACTTCCAGCACGAGATTGTTGAACTCCATAGTTTCCCCTCCTAAGACCTAATGACAGCTACCAGTATGAATGCACCGACCCCTCCGGTCTGGTGAGCCTTAGCCGCTAATCGTCTTTAGCGGTGGGCTCAGAATCAGCCGGTGTTTCTTCGTCGTCACCCGCTTCCCTCGGGGTCGTATCGGTGAGCATCTCGACGGCGATTTCCTCAGGCTCCGCCTCTTCTCGGGACTCTTGTGCGCGTGTGAACTTTGTGTAGTCCCAGTGTGCGAGAATGTCAGCAACTTGCTGGTCAGAAAGACGCTCTACAGAGAAGAAGGGCATGGGCGGGTAGTTGTCTCCCAGCTCTCCTTGTGCATCCTCCGGAACCTTCATATCACGGATCTTGGCAAGAACCAGAGAAGCGTCCGCTTTGAAGCTGAGTTCCGGAAGGACCCCTTTGTTACGATGACACAGCACACAGGACGCCGAGAACAGTTTCTCCCCTCTGCGGGGGTCGCCATCCATCCCTGGAGCCCTGGAAGTACGCGTAATGGTCACTGGAGGCGCGGTGTCATCTGGCGAAATCGAATGAAGATATGCCAGCAAGGCCTGCATTCTCTCATCGGAGAGCTTCAAGGCGTCTGTTTGCAGGAAAGCTACGACGCACGTGTTTATGCCCCGGGCCAGCGAGATGTCTCCATTGCCGGAATACGCTCCGTTATAGTAAGAAGGCCTCACGGCGCTGTTCCACAGTGAACTGCCAGGGCGCCAGTATCCGTCATCGAGCTTGCCCTCATCAAAATTCGCGTGGCAATAGATGCAGGCGTAGTTGCTCTTTCCCCAGGCGCGGTAGTAGTAACCCTTTCCTGCGAGGGCGAGTTCAGCTTCATCCGCAAGGCCCGTGCCATTTCCGGCCTGGCTCGACAGCGCCATGAAAGCGGCCAGGACCAGGATGACACCAAGCACGCAAAAAGCCACAGTTATCCGTTGTGCCAGCCCTTCCTCCCGAGGCGCCCTTTGCGCCCCCACCATTGTAGCGGAAATCCGGGTGTGAGAGAACCTTCCGTTTAGCCCATCACTCTATATAACACATTCTCGCCACGTCTCTCGGCTACCACAGTGCCTTCTTCAAGCATATTATTGAGCTGCTTCACTACTTCATTCTCATGAATGCCCAGGCCGGATGCAATGTCCAGCACTGTGCATGGTCGCCGCTTGAGTAGTTCCAGGATGCTCCCAGTCTGGCTTGCCTTGTCCTCGTGCGTATGGCTTGCGTCAAAAGGAGCAATGACTTCACCGTCGAGCATTGCTGCCAGCTGCTGTAATCTCTCTGGAGCGATGCATTCCGCGTATTTCTCTGTCGGCGGTCGTACGACCGTGTTAACCTGTATCCGTTCTGGCCGGATGGTCTCTACGAGATCCGCCATAGCAGCGATTTGCTCCGGGCTGTCATTCACACCTCCGACGAGCATCACTTCCAACCAGATTGCGCCTTCATATCTCTTCCTGAAGGTTTGCAGGCCCTTCAGCATCAGGGCAAAGCTGATGTTCGCATGTGGACGGTTAACTTGTGCAAAAATCTCCGCGCAGCCTGCATCCAGCGAAGGCACAACGAGATCGACGAGAGCACAGGCTTCAGCAACGCTGTCCAACCACAGGAGAGAACCGTTGGTAATCACTGCAACAGGTATATCCGTGAGTTCTTTAATGCGGGTTATGATTCTCGCGAGACCAGAGTGAAGCGTTGGTTCACCGGAACCAGACATCGTGATGTAGTCTGCTTCACCGTCCTGTGTAAGCCATTCTGTAACGTCGGCAAGGACTTCCTCGGTGGGCACGTAGTTCTTGAGTTCAATGGTCTTGGTCGTTGTCGCACCGAGCTGGCAGTAGATGCAGTCATAGGAGCAGGTTTTATAAGGCACCAGATCGACGCCGAGAGAAAGGCCTAACCGCCGTGAAGGCACCGGTCCATAAATGTGGGTTTTACGCTGACGAGACATACCCAGCTATTCTTGCATACCTCGATTGTAGGAGCCTTAGCTTCATCTTGGACTATAATCGATGCTAATCGGATGCCCCAGTTTTCGCTGAAAGTCGATGGCGAAGAAGCGGTCGTTCCGGCGAAATTCACTGAAGGGCTGCACGAAAGCTGCCCGGTGAGAACATTCGTCGGACGAGATCTCGCACGTTACGACCGCATATTCAGCCATTTGGCGTCTGGTGGCATTGCAGTAATCTCAGGGCCTGTAACTGCCCTGAACAAACTTTTAGTGTACGTTCAACGTAGAAGTACCGATCTTAAGCCTCGTTCCGAGTCGATTCTCAGCCAGCTAGTGGTCTTAGCGAGGAATGACAATTGTGAGGGCATTGACCCACCCGTGCGTATCCCGTATTTGCATGAGTTCTGCGGCGAAGCCTCACTGGCCAAAGACCAAGCTCTCCTCGTGCCGCTTACTGCGTTGCGTAGCCTTCAAGATGCCCTTGCACAGAAGTGGCAGGTGGACGCCCTGGGCACCTGGATTGTGGCTGGTGATGATGTGATTACACCTAAATCACAAGAGACCACGGGACTTTTCCGGGAGGCGATAGCCGCGCAAAAGCTGTGTCTTCCACGTGGAGCGCAGGTCCTGGACATGGGCTGCGGCAGCGGAGTGCTCACGCTTCTCGCAGCGGTCTCGCTGGAGGACCTGAAGCCGAAAGTCAATGCAACGGATGTGATGCCGGAGGCAACTGCCTCCACACGCTTGAATGTGGCACGCTTCGCAGATGAAGGTCTAATCGCGCCTAACACCGTCCAGGTTTTGACTGCGGGGAACCTATTCGATCCGGTCGGAGATGCATGTTTTGACCTGATCATCTTCAACGCTCCCTGGGTGGTGGCACCGGTAGGCTCACGTGCCGACATCTCACTTAATGACCCGAAGCAGAAAACGATTGCACGTTTCTTAGAAGAGATGCCGCGACATCTAGAGCGTGAGGGTAGGTTGGTGCTCGGCTACGCTGACAACAGCGGCCAGGGGGCTGTGGACCGGGTCCTGGAGATGGCGGAGAACGACGGCCTGCGCGTGCTGAAAGAACGTTCGGTTCGTGTGCAGACGCATCGAAAGAAGCGCAAGTGGCAGCGCATATATGTCTGGGAGATGGGGCGCAACGTTGACTAGCCAAGCTCTCCCCAGTGAATTATGGGAATCGGTATCTTCTCACGGATGGCAGTGGCGTTGATGTGGCCGATGCACCCAGCCGAGCAGGTTAGAGCCAGGTCAATCCCCGCGTCCTGCCAGGCTTTTAGTTTGCGGGCGCTCTGTTCAGCCGCAAACTCAGGATAACGCAGGTAGAACATGCCGCCATAGCCGCAGCATCCCTCGACATCTGGGAACTCGTGCATCCTCAAGCCCCATTTCTGTAGCACCGAAATCGCGGTTGTCTTATCTCCTAAAGCGTATCCTAGTGTGCAGGGATTGTGCCACGCGATGCTCAGGTCAGTCCAGGCCGGATGGATCGGCGGCGCAGGAAGCTCGTTGTATAGCTCCACGTCGAGCACAGGTTCGGGCAGCCGCGCAAGTTCCTTGTCTGCCAGGATTTCCGAATAGCGTTCCTTCACTGTTTTGTAGCAGGTCGGATTAGTGAAAAGAACACGGCTGTAAGGAGCGTCCGCGAAGGTCTTAGCGTAACTTCTTGCCATCTTCTCGAATGCCTGCTCATCGCCGGTATTGAGCGCACTGGCTCCACAGCAGGGGGACTTGAACTCAACATCCACCCGGAATCCCAACGAATTCAGCAGTCTGACGGTGCCTGCGAATGCACTGGGGAAATGGATGTCAGTCAGGCAATCGAGAAAATAGCCAATTGTGCCGCGCTCAGGCTGGGCAACGTTCTGATGGTTGCGGATGTAGTCGTAGGCGCGTCCTCGCGCGAGCGCTGAAGCTGGCAGAGGAAATTCCGTTTTGCCCAGGAAAAGAGTGGGGGAACGAGCGCCGAGAGTGGAGATGGGATGATCGCGCGAGCGCTTCGCAAGCGCTGAGCGTAGCCTGTCGTTGATGCGCACCCGCTTCGCAGCCCACGGTAGTAGTGAGAACGGAAACGCACCCATCTCGGCAAGAAGGCGTGTGTTTCCCCGCTCTGCAAGTACTGACCGCATCAGCCATCGCATATACCACGGGGGAGGATGCTTGCGAGCGACTTCGAAGCGCATCGCCTCGAATATTGGCACAGTCGCTATCATTGACGGACATACTTCAAGACAGCGGTAGCACCTCAAACAGAAGTTCAAGAATTCGTTCAGCTCGCGGCTGTCGCGCCAATCGACTGCGCCGTTGTCTCGCGGATCGCCAAAAAGAGAAGGGGGAAGCGAGGAGAAGTCACCTCGCATCGCGCTGGCTAGTAGGATTTTCCCTCTCGCGGCAAAGCCTTCATTACCGGTAGCCTCGTAGGTCGGACATACGGAATGGCACTTGGCGCAGTAGGCGCAGGATAAAGGGTCAATCCTGTAATCCTTTGTGGAGCGCACAACACCCGAATATTAGCACAGTGCTGACTGTGTTGCTTCATAGAGCCTATCCGGGTTATGCTAAAATCCTATATATAATGGATGTTCATCAACTGCGCGTATTCGCTTCTGTATTCAAGAACAGGAGCTTCTCGAAGGCGTCCCGAGAACTGAAGCTCACGCAGCCAACAGTCAGTAATCACGTAATGAGTCTGGAGAAGGAACTCGGCTGTAAGCTCTTCGATCGAACAGGCCGCAGAGTGATCCCAACAGAAGAGTCGGAAGTGCTCTATCTTCACGCCCTGGACCTGACCGAGAAACTTGATGGGATACCGGATGCCATCCGAGGTGTAAACCGGGACATAGCAGGCGAGCTTGTCATCGGAGCGAGCACTATCCCAGGGACCTACATCCTCCCGGTAATCGCCGCGGACTTCGTGAAGCGATATCCTGACGTTTCGTTCGAAATCCGACTTGGGGATACAGAGGAAATAGCCAACCTGGTGCTGAACCACGAAATATTGCTCGGTACCGTCGGCGCAAAAACCGTTCGCAGTAAGCTCGATTACCAGCCTTTTGTGGAGGATGAACTTGTTCTGGCAGGTTCCCCAAAGCTCATTGATCGCGGCACGGTCTCATTGGAGCAGCTTAGTACGGTTCCGTTCCTTCTGAGAGAGGAAGGCTCGGGCACGAGGAGAGTAATGGAGGAGTACCTCGCGAAGAAGGGATTAGGCGTCAAAGACCTCAACGTAGTGGCAATTCTCGGTTCAACTGACTCCGTAAGAGAGGCCATCAAGGTGGGTCTCGGCGCATCGATTCTGTCGAAATTCGCGCTTGCGGAAGAACTCACAGCCAGCAGGTTTGAAGTGGCCAGGATAAGAGGTCTCAGAATGAAGCGGAAGTTCTTCGTCATTTCGCACAAAAAGCGGACTCTGCCAACGCGCTACCGGCTTTTCGTCGAGGACCTGACGCGGCGGTCCGTGAAGGCTGCGTCCTAGTAGTGGCTCCTTAAGTGTTTTAGAGGCGGAATAGCTCCCTACACTCCTGTTGGATTGTGAATAGCTTCAGCATATACTATAGACATACACTATTGGACATATTGCGGCTAGCTATTTATAATGCGTCCCGTTCAATGAAGTCCCCGAGGAGGCATTGATGGAAGTCAACTATGAACCCATGTGGGAATCGCTGGGACTTGATCTGGCGGCACACGACGAGCTGCTGCGGATTCTTGGCGAAGGCTATTCGAACATCTTTCTTTCGCAAGAGAATCGCCCTGAAGGTATGAGCTACTTCGATTTTGTGATGAGCGAAGTTCACGGTTTGCGGGTTAAGGAACTGATTGACGGGCAAAACGAAGGGCGAAAGGTCATTGGCTCATTTTGCGTCTTCGTGCCGGAAGAGATTGTCCGAGCGGCCGACGCCACATTAGTCGGGCTGTGCACCGGCGCCGACTTCGCAACTGACGAAGTAGACAAGCTATTGCCGCGTAATACCTGCGCGCTCATCAAGTCAGCTTTCGGTTTCAAGCTGGGGAAGGTTTGCCCTTACATCGAAGCGGCGGATATGCTCGTGGGGGAAAACACCTGTGACGGGAAGAAGAAGTCCTTTGAAGTTCTGGGTAGGCTTGTGGATAACCTATATGTGATGGACATTCCACAGATGAAGTCCTCCGAGGGGAGAACGCTTCTCAGGGCTGAGTATGCCCGCTTCAAGGATGCAGTAGAAGAGTTGACAGGGATCAGTATTGACGGCGCGCGGCTGAAGAGAGGTATCGAGATCACCAACAATAAGCGTCGTGCCGTTCACCGTCTAAACAGCTTTCGGTGCGCTGATCCTGCGCCCATCTCTGGATTGGATGCTCTTCTCGCCAACCAGGTCTACTTTTACGACGACCCGGTTCGCTTCGCAGACTCCGTCAACAAGATATCTGACGAATTGGAGCCGCGTGTTCAGAGTGGAGAGGGTACGTTCCCGAAGGGAACGCCCCGAATCCTGATGTCTGGGTGCCCGATGGCCGTGCCAAACTGGAAGGTTCCCTGGATAATCGAGACCTCCGGTGCTGTGATTGTGGGTGAGGAGGCCTGTGTCGGAGAGAGGGGAACCCAGAACCTGACGAGTGACGCCGGGAAGACCATTGAAGAACTCATGGAGAATATTTTAGACCGCTACTTCCAGATAGACTGCGCCGTATTCACTCCGAATCCGGATCGTCAGCAGCACATTGAGGAGATGTACGAGCGCTACAACGCAGATGGCGTCATTCACTACGGTCTCCAGTTCTGTCAGCCTTACCAGTTCGAGTCCATGAACGTTGAGACTGCTCTTGAGAAGAAGGGCATTCCTACACTCAGGATTGACACCGACTACAGCATGGAAGATGTTGGGCAGTTGAAAACTCGAATCGAAGCGTTTATTGAGAGGATATCGCAGCTGTAGCGGAATATCAAATGACTTACGTCGGGATAGACATTGGGTCCAGAAGCATCGAACTCGTCGTGCTGAAAGATGGTTGCGTAACCACAAGCCGTCGCGATGATACGACCTACGACCCGATGGCGCAGTGCCGGCGGCTACTGGACGGCGTTTCTTATTCCCGCTTGATTGCCACGGGCTACGGGCGTGGGCTTCTCACTGAGCACTTCCCTGCGACTACGATTACAGAGATCCAGGCTTATGCGCTGGGAGCGCGGAAGCTGTTTCCTGACTGTCGACTTATTCTCGATATCGGCGGGCAGGATACAAAGGCGATAGCTCTCTCAGAGCATGGAGATGTCAGAAAGTTTGAGATGAACGACCGATGCGCTGCTGGCACGGGGAAGTTCCTGGAGGTTATGGCTGCGAGCTTTCAGATCCCGCTTGAGGACTTCGGTGTCTTTGCGCTGGAGGGACGGCCAGGGACTACCATCAGCAGCATGTGCACCGTCTTCGCTGAATCCGAAGTTACATCACTGATGGCGCGGGGCAATTGTCCAGAGGATGTTGCACTCGCAGTCCACGTCTCCGTCGTTCGCCGGTCAGTTTCTATGCTGAAACGTGTTTCAGTAGCGGGACCGCTTGTGTTTGCCGGAGGCGTCGCGCTGAACCCGTGCGTTCGTAAGCTGCTTGCCAAAGAGGTTACCTGTGATGTCATAGTGCCGGATGAGCCAGCGTCGGTTGGGGCGCTGGGCGCAGCGCTCTATGCGATGAGAGTAGCAGGTTCCGAGAACTAGCGCCATTCCATCTGCGCTGGGCTACAATAGCCCTGTGCGCGTGCTCATCAAGACTTTCGGCTGCAAGGTCAACTACGCCGATACAGAAGCACTTGTTTGTGCTCTAGCTAAGTATGGTCATCAGTGCAGCCACGTATCAAGCGGTTGGAGCAAGGCTGCTCAGCCCGATATCATTATTGTGAACACATGTGCCGTGACGGCGGGCGCAGTGAAGAAAGCGAGACAGTTTGAGCGACGCTGCCTGCGTGAATTCCCGCAAGCCAGACTCATTGTCACTGGCTGTGCGGCGCGTGAGGAGAGCATAGCCTCTCAGTTTGCATCGCTTGGCGCTGCGATACTCGGCAATCCCGATTCGATTCCTGATGAGCTGGGGCAGGGTGGGTCACCTGTCTCTATTCCGCCAGACACGCGCACGCGGCGCTTTATCAAGATACAGGATGGCTGCAACAGTTTCTGTGCTTACTGCATCATCCCTTACGTTCGACCTATGGAGTGCAAACCAGGAGAGCAAGTAATTGCTGAGATCGCAGAGAACGTGGATGCTGGAACACCAGAGATAGTCCTGTGCGGGATCAACCTGGGCCTATACAGCGATCCTGATAATGGCTACAGTCTCATCCAACTACTGCAGCGAGTTCTTAAAGCACTCCCGGAGTCATCCAGGCTGCGGTTGTCTTCCATTGAGCCGGAGCACGTGAAAGACGAGTTGCTGGAGCTATTCTCGCACCCGCGTCTCTGCCCGCATTTGCACCTTCCACTGCAGTCGGGCAGTGACTCTGTACTAGCAGCGATGCGGCGGAAGTACGATAGCGCATACTACAGGAGCCTGGTTGGGAAATTCCGGAAGCTACACCCCGCTGCGGCAGTGACAACAGATCTGATGGTCGGTTTCCCGACGGAAACAGAGGATGATTTCGAAGCCACCTGCGAAATGGTTCGCGCATGCGCATTTGAGCGAGTCCATATCTTCCGGTTCAGCACAAGGCCTGGCACCAGTGCGAGTGACTTGGGGCAACTTCAAAGCGCTGTTGTCAGCCGGCGGCAGGAAGAGCTCCGGGTATTGTGTCGGCTCGTAACCAGCGAAGCCCTTAGCAGATTCGTTGGTAAGGAGTGTGAGGTCGCTATCGAGGACAACGCCTGCGGTTACGGTGAAGCCTATCAGCGTGTCTGCCTAAAGCCATACTCTGGTGTAAGCGGGCTGGTCGCTGTGAGTCTCGATGCGCTTGAAGGAGACGTTTTCAAAGGAACGGCATTGCGCGTGTGAGTACAGGTTTGCTGACTGGGCGTGGTGGTCAAACTCTGCTGAAAATAATAGAGCTGCCCCGAAGGACCGCTCCACTTCCTTCCCCCATCATAGTTGAAGGAGTGGGCGGTTTTATTTAGCAGCGGCCTTGAGTTGAGCTTCCGCCGCCTTCTTGCCTTCGTGATATGCCTTGAGGTTCATTTCGAGCATATCCTTGTGGTGCGCGGGAAGGGCCCAATCTATGCCCTTCTCCATGTTCGCGTCGTCAATTACCTCGCGCGTCGCTGCGAAAGCTCCCAGAGCTGCAACGGAGGCAAGTACTGGGTGTCCGACCTCCGTAGCGATGTCCGCAGTGGGAATATAGACTACCGATAGGTCGTCGCGCTCACTGCGTTGCGGCGATAGGTTCGTGTTTACGACCAAAACCCCACCGGGTGCCATCAAAGGTTCGAACTTGTCGAAGCTGGGTGCGTTCATGACGATAACGCCGTTGGGATGATGGGTGTGAGGGCTGCCAATGATCTCGTCGCTGATGACCACGTTGCAGTTAGCGGTACCTCCGCGACTTTCCGGCCCATAGCTGGGAATCCAGGCTGTGTAGAAGTCCTGGATCATTCCAGCGTAAGCGATGATCTGGCCGATGGTCATAATGCCTTGACCGCCAAAACCAGCGAAAACATATTCTTCCAGTAACATCGTTTAGCCCTCCTCCTTTGCAGTCTGTTTAGCAGCCTCTTCTTGCCAGACATCCTTGTACACACCCAGGGGGAAGTTCTTCGTCATCTGCTCCTCGATGAACTTCACTCCTTCCTGAGGCGTCATGTGCCAATTGACGTTGCAGTTGCTCAAGACCTCGACCATTGAGAAGCCTTTATCCTCCAGTTGTGCTCTGAAAGCCTTCTTGATAGCTGCTTTGGCCTTGAGGATATGCTTGGCGTCGTGCATGCTCACACGGGCAATGTACGCCGCCCCCTGAAGCGGTGCCAACATCTCGCTCATTTTCATCGGCCAGCCGATGCGCTTGGCGTCGCGCCCAAGCGGTGAAGTCGTGGTCTTCATGCCAAGCAGTGTAGTCGGCGCCATTTGACCGCCGGTCATGCCGTAGATTGCGTTGTTAACGAAAATACACGTAACACGCTCGCCACGGTTGCAGGCATGAATGGTTTCAGCGGTGCCGATAGCCGCCAGATCACCGTCTCCCTGGTATGTCATCAACACTGAGTCGGGGCGCATGCGCTTCGCGCCGGTGGCGACTGCAAGCGCCCTGCCGTGTGGCACGCTGATGAAATCGAAGTCGAAGAACTCGTAGCTGAACACACTACAGCCGACGGACGCGATGCCAATACAGCGGTGCTGGATGCCCAGCTCGTCGATCACCTCGGCGATAATCTTGTGTGTCGTCCCGTGATTGCAGCCCGGGCAGTAGGTGAATGGTGTATCAGTAAGCGATTTAGGTCGTTCGGCAACAACCTTGTATTCAGTTCCTTCAATGGTTATAACATCCATCGCCGTCCTCCTATGATACGTGCCAGAGCGTATTCGGCTCTTCTGGATTCTTGAGAATCGCCCGAATTGGCTCTGTCAGATCCTCGGGGGTGAACGTCAGTCCCCCGTGTTTTGCAACGAAGTGCACGGGCTTCTTGTCCAGAACTGCGAGCTTCACATCCTCGATCATCTGGCCCCAATTCATCTCCGGCACAAGTATGGCTTTAACACGCTTGCTGTCCGCGTATTTTCTTATAGCGTCGTACGGGAACGGCCATACGGTAATGGGCCTAAACAGGCCAACCTTCAAGCCTTCCTGTCGAAGGATGCGGATCGCGCTGTGCGTGACGCGGCTGGGTGAGCCGATGGCTACAACTAGGACTTCCGCGTCTTCTGTGAGATACTCGTCGTATCGCACTTCTTCTTTTTTGAGCCTTTCGTACTTGTCGATGAGCTTCTCGTGCGCCACCGCCATATCCACCGGGTCGAGCCAGATCGATGTGAGTACGTGACGTTCGCGTCCTTCCTGAAACTCGTCGAGTTGCCACTCGCTCTTATCCGGCGGATCCATCCACGGCATACTGGCGTAATCCACAGGCTCCATCATCTGGCCGATTGTGCCATCAGTGAGAACCATTGCCGGATTGCGCCACTTGTCCGCCAGAATGAACGCATCGTATATGAACTGGGCCATTTCCTGCACTGAATTGGGTGCGAGGGTAATCAGCCGGTAATCGCCATGCCCGCCGCCTTTGGTTGTCTGGAAGTAATCTCCCTGGTGCGGTGCAATGTTCCCCAATCCGGGACCGCAACGCACCACGTTCATGACCACCATTGGAAGCTCCATCATAGCGATGTAGGAAAGCCCTTCCTGCTTCAGTGAGATGCCGGGTGAGCTGGAACTCGTCATGGCACGGGCGCCGGTCGCCGAGGCCCCCATTATCATGTTTATCGCCGCTACCTCGCTCTCCGACTGGATGAATGTTCCCCCGTGCTCCCAGATGTGGGCGCTCATGTACTCCGTGACTTCGTTTTGGGGTGTGATTGGATAACCGAAGTAGGCTTTGCATCCTGCGCGATAGGCACCTTCGCAGGCTGCGTGATTTCCCTTCATAAACACACGTTCGTCAGACATACTTGATTTATCCTCCTGGAAGTCTATTGGAAGCTAAGCGCTCTTTTTCTTCACTTCCTTGTATACGCGGATAGCCGCGTCCGGACACACTATTGCGCAAAGGCGGCAACCCGTGCACTTGCCGTCAGGATCTACGTACTCAACAGGATAGAGCCCGCGCTTGTTGAGCTTGGCTTTCGTGTTGTGGATCAACTCGTGCGGACAGGCCGGGACGCAGAGCAAGCAACCTTTGCAGGCATCATCGAGGATTTCTATCATTGGCATTGAGCTTAAACCCCTAAAGGCGAGATGAACTGCGTATCGTAACACCCATTTCTAGGACGGTTCGCAACGCTACGCTGCGACTACCGCATATGATACCCAGGCTAGGGTGCAGATAACTTATCAGCATTATATCACACTAGAGAATATTTTCACAAGGGATTTTGCCGTCCCGGCGCAATTCCTCTCGCTCTCATTATGGACGAGCACCTGTCAGCCCAGAGGATGATAGCAGGAGACACGTCCAGGGCCGGATCTAGTTGGCTCCGGATGGGTTTGAAAACACTCGTCAGTCGCTCGCTGGCAGCGTTCCGCGTAAGCGCATCCCTCTGGAGGGGCTAGTAGGTCCGGTGGTTGGCCCGGAACAGCCCGGAGCTTCCGCTTGGCATCCACACGAGGGAGGGAGTCCAGCAAAGCCCTGGAATAGGGATGGCGAGGTGCTGAGAAGAACTCCTTATCTGTGGTCTCCTCAACGATCTTCCCGGCATACATAACCAGTATGCGACTGCAGGTTCCAGCAACGATGGACATATCGTGAGTTATAAGGATTATTGACGCGCCGAACTCGTCCTTCAACCTCAACAGCAGGCTCAGGATCTGAGCCTGAATCGTTACGTCAAGCGCTGTGGTGGGCTCATCAGCCAGCAAGAGTGACGGTTGGCAGGACAGTGCCATGGCGATCATAACTCGCTGGTGCATTCCTCCTGATAGTTGATGCGGATAGTGATTGAAGCGCTGCTCAGGATCGGGGATGCCTACGGTTCTAAGGAGATTGATCCCCTCGCGCCGTGCATCTTCCTTCGACATGCCACGGTGGAGCATCAGTGGCTCCATCACTTGGAAACCGACAGTGAAGACCGGGTTAAGGGACGACATTGGGTCCTGAAAGACCATACCGATCTCGTTACCCCGAATGCTCCTGAGTTCAGTCATGGACGCACTCACGACATCCAGTTCGGTATCGGCTCCCAGCTTGGACGGACGAAACAGTATGCGGCCCTGAACGTGGGCTCCGGGAATCTCCCGGGTCAGGCCGGGAATAGACAGCGCTGTGATGGTCTTGCCGCAGCCGGATTCACCGAGGAGTCCGATCATTTCGCCGGGAGAGACTTCAAAGCTCACTCCCCTGACGGCATGCACAATGCCCCGTTCGAGGGCAATGTCCACCCTCAGGTCGTCTACGACGAGCAGATGGCTGTTATGGCTGGACGGTGTAGTCATGCAGATAGCTCACGAGGGCTTTACGTAGCGAGTCGAATGCGCGCTCGTCCGGAGCTTCCATATAAGCGCGCACAACCGCTTCCGTTCCCGATGGCCGGAGGAGAATCCACGACCCATTCTCCAGGACGAGCTTCACACCATCAATTGAGATGACCTCTGAAACAAGATGGTCAAGAAAAGTGCCGGCCTGAGCCAATGCTTCGACGTCACTCATTAGTTCGGCAATCCTCTCGCTCGGCAGTTCCATGTCCAGCCGCTCGAATACGGTTCGTCCGAACTGCTGTCCGAACTCCTGCCAGACATCTGAAAGGCGAGCCCCTTTGGTGGCGAGCAAGTCGAGCAGCAGCAAGATGGAGAGAATTGCATCCTTTTCCGGCACGTGTCCGGCGATCGAGAGCCCGCCTGATTCCTCACCTCCAATCAGAGCGCCTTCCCTCAACTCCCGACCGACATACTTGAAGCCGACTGGAGTTTCTTTCAGTTCCGTGCCATGCGCGACTGCAACCGCATCCAGCAAGTGCGATGTGGCGACCGTGCGCACGAGCGGGCCAGTCTGTTCCTTGGTTGTCAGGAGGAAGTCTGCAAGCAACGGCAGCACCCTGTTGCATCCGAAGTACGCGCCGTCAGCGGTCATTAAACCAAAGCGGTCGGCATCCCCGTCCGTGGCGAGCAGAAGCGCATAATCGCCGCCTGCAACGTCCGGCTGCAGGGCTTCGAGGTTGGCCGGTGATGGATCAGGCAGCAGGCCGCCGAAGAGCACGTCGCGCTCGGTGAAACGCGAGTCAACGTTTACTCCATGTCGCCGCAAGTAATCGTCCAGCCAACCTGCACCGACGCCGTGGAAGGCTGCATAGAGGTAGCTGTCGTGCAATGTGCTGAGGGCAGGAGCGTTCACCAGTTTGTCGAGCTGTGCGAAGTAATCCTCGCGCGCATCCAGAGTCTCGCCCCGCCATTCGGTGTTGAGTTGAGGTGGTTCAAAACCCGCTGTTTCCAGCTCAAAGATGATGTCGGTTATCCGCTCGGTGGTCGAGGTCTCAGCAGGGCCCGCAAAATCGGGGATGAACTTGATACCGAGGAAGTAGAAGGGATTGTGGCTCGCAGTGAACATCAAAGCCCCCGCGGCATTCTCGTGACGCACGGCGAAGGCGCAGACTGGCGTCGGAACCGGAGCTTTGAAAACGACCGTCGGCTGTCCTTGCCCGGCGAGATGATTGGCCACGTGAGACGCAAACTCAGCTGCCTGAAACCGGTTGTCGTAGCCAATTAGTAGTGGTCTGTCGCTTGCGTCGGTCTCGATAAGATACCGCCGCACGGCCTCAGCCACTGTCACGGTTCGCGGGAATGTGAAATCGAACGATATAATGCCGCGCCAACCGTCGGTTCCGAACTTAATTGGCTTCACAACCTCAATTATACACTCTGGCAACCTGCCATCAGGCTGTGTTACGCAGCGCGCCTATGCTATATTTGCGGTATGGAGGCTGTGGTCATTGCCGGTGGATTTGGCACGCGCCTCTACCCGCTCACGCTGAAGCGTCCGAAGTCCTTGCTGCCGTTTCTGGATCGCCCGCTCATTGAGTATCAGATGGATCTGGCGCGGGAAGCGGGATGTGAGAGAGTTTTTGCAGCGACCGGCCACTTAAGCGCGGATATTGAAGCATACGTTAATAGCTGTGGAGTTGACGTGCATCTGGTGGAAGAAGATGAACCTCTGGGTACTGGCGGGGCGGTCGCGCAGGCGCTTCGCACGGCACAGATGGAACCGCCGGTTATGGTTCTCAACGGCGACATCGTGTGTGATATCGCGCCGCGCAGCCTGCTGGCAACTCACGAGCGTCTCGGCGGATGGATGACGATTGTTGCAGCCGAAGTTCCTGATGCATCCAGCTTAGGTACACTGACGATTGATGAAGCTGGGAGGTTGGCTGCTTTCGATGAAAAGCTGCCTGACGAGGCTGGAGACCAGCCGACACCTGTCAATGCCGGCATTTACCTGCTGGGAGACGAAGCTTGCGGGGATCTGGTGTCACGTGAAGGAGCGTTTAGCCTGGAGCAGGATTTCTTCCCGGAACTCACCCGTAGAGGGCTAATTCGCGCCCACAGGCACAAGGGATTCTGGCGCGATGTCGGCACGCTGGACAGCTACTTCAAGACGCAGTTTGATGTGCTCGGCTACTTCCTGACGATGGGCCGGGAGAACTTCGCTGGTGACCGGGACGATTTCTCACTGTTTCGTGATTTCATCTATATCCATCAGGATGCGAAGCTCGGTGACAACTGCGACCTCTTTCATCGCGTAATTCTGATGCGCGGAGCACAACTGGGAGATTCGTGCCATCTGCGCAACTGTATCGTGCTTCCAGGTGGGATTGTGGGAAAGAAGTGCAAGCTGGAAAGCGTCATTGTGGACAGCGACACGGCCATCTCCGATAGCACCGAGGCCGATTTCCGCGTGTTCTCCGGTGACCGCGAGGAGGCGTTTACTGGTTAGGGGCATGCCAATGGCGATGACGTCAACGACAATTGTCAACGCATTATGAACCACAAGAGCACTGCTTTTATCCAAGATATCAACGCGTGTATTGCCGCTTTTTGCTGGTGTTAGATCGATGATACTCACAGTCACCTGCAATCCGTGCATTGATAAAAGCTTTCTGGTGCGAGGGCTTACGCCTGAGGCGAAGATGAGGGCGTGGGATGTGCGCTACGACCCCGGCGGCGGCGGCATAAACGTCTCCCGTGTAATCAAGCGGCTTGGCGGCGAAACGGTAGCTTATGGCTTCGCAGGTGGGCACACGGGCGCAGCGCTGAGAGATCTGCTGGACCAGGAAGACCTTCCCTTTCGTCTCATTGAGGTCAAACACCCCACTCGGATCAACATCACATTCCTGGACGAGGAGGATGGCGCGCAGTACGTCTTCAGCCTGCCTGGCGCACGAGTGGACGGTCCGGAATGGCGGCAGTTGGTCTCGGCAATCCGCGATGTTGATCCAAAGCCGGAGTTTCTCGTAATCAGCGGCAGCCTGCCGCCCGGCCTGGGTGCAGGTGCTTATGAGGAACTCGCGAAGGATGCACGAGAGGGGGGAGTCCAGGTGTTGGTGGACGCCTCTGGCGAACCGCTGCGTGTGACGCTGAAGCATAGGCCGCTTATCGTCAAACCCAACCGCCGCGAGCTGGGGCTGCTGACAGGACAAGAGCTTTTGGGAGTCGATGATATCCTGACAGCTTCGCGCGAAGTGCTGGAGATGGGGCCGCAGTCGGTCATTGTCTCGCTAGGTCCGGACGGGGCGCTGGCGGTGAATGCCGAAGGCGCATGGCGTGCTTCCGCACCGCCGGTTAAGACCGTCAGCAAAGTAGGTGCAGGAGACTCAATGATGGCAGCGATAGTGCGTAGCCTGCGAATGGGCAAAACGTTGCCCGAAGCGCTGAAGCTAGGGGTGGCTGCAGGAACTGCCGCCACGATCTCACCAGGCACCGAACTCTGCTTGGTGAAAGACATCGATCACCTCTTCCCGAAGGTGAAAGTCACGAGCATCTAGTCAAGGCAAAAACAGACGCTGGTTACTTCTTCTCGCCCAAATCCACCTGCGCGCACACCAAGCCGGTTATCAGCTTGGGGTAGAAGTCGGTGGACTTCTGGGGCATCAATTCGCCGTTGCCTGCCACGTCGCGGATCTGCGCCAGAATCGTCGGATTCATAAAGAGCACGAACTGGTGTGTTCCCTTATCCACCCGTCCAATAGCGATATCCGGATACCGTTCGTAGTTGAGATTCGTTTTAGCCGCCTGCGCCTCCTTGGTTATCCCGAGTACGTGTTCAAGAATGACCTCGTGGAGAATAGCCACATCCAGCGAGCGCCAGGCGGAGGATTGGTCGGGTGCTAGCTTACTCATAATCTCAACGTCTCTCAGCCGAAGAAACCAGAACTTCCCTCCGTGGTAAAGACCGAAGGCGTGAGCGTCAGAGATCTCGGTAAGTTTAGTGAGTGAAGCGAGTGTAGCGTCTTTATCGGGCCGTTCTTCAACAGCGAAGAACTCGCCGAGCCGCTTCAGGAAGTCCTGGAGATCGAAACCTGCCAGGCTGTACAGTACCCGGTGCGTGGGAAGAACGACGAGCCCTGGATCGCTCATACCTACTAATGTCACCATAGCATTGCGCGGGTTCTGCGTGCTTTCACCGCCCACGTACTCCCGCAGACGGTGATTGCGATAATTGATGGCAGTCTCGTAGCGGTGGTGGCCGTCAGCGATGAACAGCAGCTTACCTTCCATCTCGCGCTGAACCGCAGCAATAACATCGTGGTCGCTCACCGCCCACATCTTGTGGGTCACGTCTTCCTCTTCGTTATGAGCCATCATGTCCGGAGAACGTTCAATGTGCGGATCGAGCAGCGCCATCACCTCGTTCTCGTCATCCGGATAGAGCTGGAAAACCTGGCCAAAGTGGGTATCCGTGTGGACCAGAAGCTTGAAGCGGTCCTCTTTCGGTGCGCTCAGTGTGCGCTCGTGCGGTTTGACCTTGCCGCTGGAGTAATCTTCGAGCTCTACCAGCACGGTCATGCCTTTACGCACGTAAGTCTGCCCGTCGGGTGCTTTGAATTCCTGGTGGTAAACATAAATCGCGGGTTTGACATCTTCTACGAGCACTCCGCTTTCGAACCACTGCCTGACCGTTTCGCCGGCGCGCGTATACACGTTGTTATCCGCCGCGTCGTCCGGGAACCCTCGCCCCTTGATGATGCGGACGATATTGTAATCGCTCGCGCCGTAGTACTTGTCCTGCAACTCCGGCGTGACGCGATCATAGGGTAGCGTGGTGACACTGGTGAAGTCTCCAACCTTCGTCCTGTCGAAGTGCGTACCTTTGAATGGGAAAATTCTGGCCATCTTCAACTCCCGGTTAGACTGTAGTTGTCGAGACTGATTGTGCGGGAGTCAGCCCGCAAAGAACTCGTGGACGATATCCACGACCTCAAAGCCGACGCGCGCCTGGCCTTCTTTAGTCTGCGCCCCGACATGAGGTGTGAGCACCACGTTGTCGAACTCGGCAAAGATATGCTCAGTGGCAGGTTCCTTCTCGTATACATCAAGACCAGCACCGGCGATTTCACCGTCTCTTAGTGCCAGAGCCAGCGCGGGCTCGTCCAGAACGCCCCCTCGCGCGCAGTCAATAATGAACGCTGAACTCTTCATCTTTTTAAACTGGTCGGTGGTGAGCATGTGGTGGGTCTCGTCGTTGTGCGGGACGTGTACCGAAATGTAGTCCGAGCGTTCGAGAAGCTCATCGAGTGTGGTGTCAAGCAGGTCAGCCATGCCAACAGCCTCCGCTTTCACATACGGGTCGTATGCGATAGCGTACATTCCCAGTCCAATGCAGCGCTTCGCCAGTTCCTGTCCGATGCGGCCGATGCCAATGATGCCCACCGTTTTGCCCCACAGCTCCACGCCCTTGAAGCGCTTCTTCTCCCACTTCATCGCCTTCATGCTGGCGTCCGCAGCGTGGATTTTGCGCGCAAGAGAAAACATCATGCCGATAGCCAGTTCGGCAACGCTTACGCTGCTCGCGGCGGGTGTGTTGCGGACCGCAATCCCCTTAGACTCGGCGTAGGGCACGTCAATATTGTCAAGGCCGACACCGCCGCGCACGAGGAGCTTAAGGTTTACGCCGGCATCGATTACTTCTTTAGTTACCTTCGTCGCGCTGCGCACGACCAGGCAATCGTATTCAGGCACGACCTTCAAGAGCTCGTCCGCGGGTGTTCCCTGGTCGTTGTGAACAACCTCCAGGCCGGAGATTCCCATCATCTGCCCGGCGGCTTTAGGATCCATTGGATCGCAAATTAGCACTTTGGCCATGATAACCCCTCCTGGGATAACGATTTAGTCAGATTGTGTCCTGTCGGATTAGCACAAATACGACATAAACACTTCCTGGGCGGCCTTTACGCCAACACCCAGCTCAATCGGTGCTCCGAACTTCTTCATCGCCATCTCGAATGCCGCCAATCCCATTATGGTGTCGAAGTAGTCCTGGTAGCCGATGGTGCCGATGCGAATGATTTTGGTTTTGTAGTCGTTCTGCCCGGCGGCCATGAAGATACCCCATTCATCGCGCATGAATTTCGCGACCTTCGTGGAGTCAATACCCTCCGGCATCAGTATTGGTGTGAGCACGTTGGACGGGAACTTCTCGCTGAGTCGCTTGAAGCCCAGCGCGTCAGCCGCAGAGCGCACGGCTTCGCCCTGGATCTCGTGGCGCTTGTGGATATTAGGCAGGCCTTCTTCCAACAGCATATCCAGCGCGACGTTTAGCTGCTGGAAAAGGCTCACGTTGCTCGTCCACGGGTGTGTTCGCTTGGCATCATTCTTGATGGCGGCTACAAGGTCAAAATAGAAGCCGGTGCGATCGGTCTTCTCCATCTTCTCGACTGCTCGCGGTCCGAGCACGATAAACGCAATTCCCGGCGGCATCATGAAGCCTTTCTGCGAGCCGCTGATGAGCACATCGAGGTCCCAGTCGTCCATTGGGCAGGGATGCGCGAGCAGTCCGCTGATAGCGTCAACAATGATGAGCTTACCGGCTGCGTGCGCAATCTCAGTGAGATCCTTGATGGGGTTTAGGACGCCCGAGGACGTCTCGCTTAGCTGCGTGAAGACGCCGACCGTATCGGGTGCGTCCTTCAGTGCCTGCTCCAGCTTGTCTGGTGTGGACGCATCGCTCCATTCGTACTTGACTTCGTGCACGTTGCAGCGGTAGGCATTGCCGATCTTCGTCCAGCGCTCGCCGAACTTGCCGCCGTTGAACGTGATCATAGTCTCTCCGGGGCTCACGAGGTTCGAGACGGCGGCTTCCATTGCACCGGAACCTGTGGAGTTAAGGGTCAGCACGCGCAGCTTCGTTTCGAAGATGGTCTGGAGCTTGACCGCGCACTCTTCATAGATCTCATAGAACTGGTCGGTGCGGTGGTGCACCATGTCCTTGGCGCCGGCAAGCGCCACGTCCCCGGGTACCATCGTCGGGCCCGGTGTAAACAGATGAAGCTTCTTCATATCATTACCTCCTGGTCAAAATCCTGCGGCACACCAAGTGGGTAGCCGCCAGTCGTCTGGATTTTGTGAACGATTTATCATACTACCTGAGCGCCGGTTCCGGCAAGGGCTGAGCGTGCGCGCAGTCGCAGGATTGGCTGACGGAAGGGACAGGGATAGGGGTGATCTGTGGAGCGTTACAAAGCTCACTGCTGCCTGGTCTTAGCGCAAGGACTGTAGCCCTGGAGTAAGGTCAATCCGGGAGACTGGAGCATGAGAGTCTCTGTGTGATTCCGAGCTGGAAGTTGTATGTCCGTGGACCCGGACAATCACCAGTACGGGCTCAGAATCATCGGCACCCACCAGAGCAGTCTCAGTTTGCTGCGGCGCCACTGCTGACAGAGCTGTCGAGTCATATTCACCGTTATCAAGCCCTGGTGATGCAAGGGTCAGCATCACACCGGCCACAATCGAGAGCGCACCCATCAATATACCGTGTACCGTTTGTCTTGTTATCCGTCTCACGTAAACTGGGATGCTGCTTGGCGCTCTGAAGTTCCCTATTTTCCCAGGCAGAACTTGCTGAATATCTCGTCAATGACCATTTCCCTGTTCTCAGCGGCTAGAATCTGCGCCAGCGCACGCTGCGCATCGTAAAGGTCTACTGCTGTCGCGTCCATTGCCAGGCCGTCGGCGAATGACCTTAAGGCGCAGGCTAAAGCGTAAGTGGCTTTCTCGACCAGCGCGCCCTGGCGCTCGGTGAGCAGGAATCGCACGCCGGTATCCTGCACCCGTGCCAGCTCCGCCAGAAACGCCCTGACGCCATCCAGCCCCTCATCCTGCTTTGCCGCGAGAGCGAGTCCTCCCAGCCGCTCCGCGGTCGCTCTAATCTCTCCACGCTCGGAAGGATCAGATACTGTGTCCAGCTTGCTGATTACAGGCAAGACCTCAAGGCCTACCTCCTCAGCGCGCCTCCGCATGGCCTTCAAGCGGGGCAGGGGATCGCTACCGTGCGTCTTGAAGTGAAACACTTCTTCCACAAGAATGAGCGCGTCAGCCTCGCCCAAGAGCTTCTCTGCACGTTCCACGCCCATCATCTCTACCAGTTCGCGCGCCCGCCGGAGGCCCGCAGTATCCACCAGCGCCAGCCGGATTCCGCCCAGCAGCAACGGCTCTTCCAGGTAATCCCGGGTCGTTCCCGGCTCCTCGGTGACAATCGCTCGTTCATATCCCAGGAGCTTGTTGAAGAGTGTTGACTTGCCCACGTTTGGCGGCCCGAGAATGACCACCTTCAGTCCGCCTCGCATCCGGTGGTGCCGCCGATAGAACTCCAGATGCGCCTGTAACTCGTCGGTGAGTGCTGAAATCTCTGGCTTTACTTCCTCAGTCGGTGTTTCCTCTACGTCTCCCGGGTAGTCGTGCACTACTTCAATGCGCGCAAGCAGGCTGTTGATACGCGCCAGCCATCCCTCAATGCGTCGTGATGCTTCGCCTGAAAGCTCATTGAGCGTCAGGCGCAGCACTGTGTCGTTACCCGCACGTATGGCTCCGTTGACTGCCTCGGCCTGTGCGAGGTCTAGCTTGCCGTTCAGATATGCTCGGAATGTGAACTCTCCCGGCTCAGCGAGTCTGGCTCCCGCATCCTGCAGCCGGTTCAGTAGCCGCTCTACCAGCAGCATATTCCCCGGCAGGCTGATCTCGATAGCATCCTCTCCAGTATAAGAGTTAGGGGCGACGTAGCAGATGACGACAGCGTCGCAATTAACATCATCGCCGAGACGGAGCGTCCGGTAGAAGTGCTTCCCGCCCAGGCGGGCCTTGGCTGGAAGCTTCTTCGCCAGGATGTCTGATGCGACATCGTATGTGCTCGCACCGGACACTCTTACTAGTGCGAGCGCTCCGCTGCCGGCAGGCGTCGCCAACGCGCATATCGTGTCGCCAGTCTCGTAGAACTTGGACACAACTTGATTCTAGCAGGAGTGCGCTGCTTTGCCCGACAAGGAGGTCAACCGGTACTACCGCCTGATCCTCAGCCGTGGATCGAGGATGTCGCGCAGACCGTCGCCGAAAAGGTTGAAGCCGAGCACTGTAAGTGCCAGTGCAAGTCCCGGAAACACCCCCCACCAGGGCATATCCACGAGATTCCCCCGCGCCTCGGCGAGCATATTGCCCCACGATGGAGTTGGCGGCTGAACTCCGATGCCCAGAAACGAGAGACCTGCTTCGCTCAGCACGTTCTCCGCCACCGCAAGCGTGCCCAGCACGATTATCGGTGCCAGACAGTTGGGGAACAGGTGGCGTGTGATGATGCGGAAGTTGCCCGCGCCGATGCTGCGGGCTGCTTCGATGAATTCCTGCTCCTTCAAGGACAGTATCTGGCCGCGGATTACGCGGGCGATTCCCGTCCATCCGGTAAAGCCAAGCGCAATAAAGAGCGCCCAGATGCCGGGTCGCTGGAATGTAGCTAGGATGACGATGGCGAGCAGGATGCTCGGAAACGCAAAGAACGTATCAGTGAGCCGCATTAGTGCATTGTCCACCCAGCCGCCGAAATACCCAGCCAGCGAACCGATGACAATGCCGATGAAAAGCGCGATGAGGGTGGCAACGACTCCAACGAGCAGTGATACCTGAGCACCGTGAATGATGCGCGAGAGGATATCGCGGCCGTGAAAGTCGGTGCCGAGCGTGAAACGCTGAGATTTTATGGGCTGGCCGCTTGCGGGATCAATGCGCACTGCTCCTTCGTCATCAACGGGAGGAGTATGCTCCTGAAAGGACGGCGCGAGTCTTGTGTAGCACTTAAACTGCACGATCGGGCTATGCGGTGCTATCAGAGGCGCTGCAATAGCTGCGAGCACGAATACTGTGATAATCACCATTCCCGCAAATGCGGTACGGTGTCGCAACAGCTTCTCGAAGAACCAGCGCATTACGTGTATCTAATCCGGGGATCAACCCATGCGTAGATGATGTCTACAATCAAATTGACCATCACAAACGTCACGGCGAAGAGCGTGACCGAACCAAGGATGATGGGGAAATCACGCTGACCGATGGCGTCAACCATCGCGCGGCCAAGACCCGGCCAGGAAAAGACTGTCTCGGTCAGCACTGCGCCGGTAAGCAGCAGTGCGAACATATTGCCGATGACGGTGATGATGGGTATGAGCGCGTTTTTCAGCGCATGCCTGAAGATTATGGCGCGAGTCCCCAGGCCTTTGGCGCGCGCCGTGCGGATGTAATCTTGTCCCATCACCTCAAGCATCGAGCTTCGAGTGATGCGCGCGATGATGGCCATCGGCACAGTGGCAAGGGTCACAGCGGGGAGAATGAGATGCTTGAAGTTCTCCCACACCGTTGCCCCGTATTCGGTCATACCGGAAACCGGCAGCCAGTGGAAGTAGGAGCCGAAAACGAGCTGTAGCATCAGGCCCAGCCAGAAGACCGGGATGGAAACTCCCGCTACTGCGAGAATCATCATCAGGTAATCAAGGGCTGACTGCGGGCGCATGGCGGCGACGATGCCGACCAGCATGCCGAGGATAATGGCGATGATCATCGCGCTGAGAGAAAGATAGAGCGTGTTGCCGAACTTGTCGCCGAGAAGTTGTGTCACTGGCTGTCCCTTGATGTAGGAAAAGCCCAGGTCGCCGCGCACGAGGTCCTTCAGGAAGACCAGGTACTGCACTACAAGCGGCTTGTCCAGGCCGAGCTCCGCTCTGAGCTGTTCAGCAATGACAGGATCGTAGCGCTGGCCCATGCGCACCTGGATAGGATCTCCGGGCGCCAGGTGAATCGCCGTGAAGGTGATAATTGTGATGCCGAGGAGAACCGGAATTATGGAAAGGAATCGCTTCAGCAGGTAGTAGGCCATGGTTTACATGTGCTAGCGCTCGAAGTAAACCTTTTCAAGTGGAGTGTTGTTGAGATGTGGGGTGCGGTCCATTGCGGTGATGCTAATGCCCTTGACGTATGGCTGTACGAGAGTCAGGTTCTTGCGCCAGTAGAGCAACAGCCAAGGCGCTGCGGCAAGCGAGATATCCTCAGCCTTGTGGTAGAGCCGGCTACGCTCCCCCTCGTCTACAGTCGCGCGTCCCTTCCGTACCAGTTCGTCGAACTGGGGATGCGAAAAGCGCGTGATGTTGCCGGGATCGCCGGCCTGCGTTGATTCCAGAAGCACATAGAGCCAGTTGTCCGGGTCCGGATAATCTGTTAGCCATGTGTTCTGGTGGAACAGAAGCTCACCTGCGTATACCCGGTCGAGGAAGGTTGCCCAGTCGTTCTGCTCGATGCGAACCTTAACGCCAACCTGCCGTAAGTCCTCTTGCACCTGCGCCGCCATCTGGACGGAAAGCTGCTGCTGGTCAATGTTGAGCGTAACTTCGGGGAAGTCCTCGCCACCCGGATAGCCTGCGCTTGCGAGGTAGTCTCTGGCTTTGTCCGGGTCGTAAGGATACCCCTCGCTTTCTTCGTTGAAGTAGAAGCTGCCCGGCGGGAAGTAGGTTTTCTGCAGTGCACCGCGCCCTTCGAGTATGTTGCGGATGATGCTTTCCTTGTCCACCGCGTGGTTGAAAGCTAGGCGAACGCGCTTGTCGTCGAACGGCGGCTTCTCGCAATTGAACCCGTAGCAGTACATGTCCATTGCTGTTACGCCATGCACCAGGGAGCTGAGCCTGGCGTCGGCGTTAATCTCAGTCATTTTGCCAAACGGTATGTCAGTATGGTCAAGATCGCCGCTGAGAAACGCCTGATACCGGGTGTTCTCGTCAGGTATCACTTTGAACACGATGACATCGAGCTTCACCTCTGTGTCCCAGTATCCACGGTTGGCCTGCAGAATAATCTGGTTGTCATGATCCCATTTATCGAAGACGAACGGTCCGCTGCCGACAGGCTTCTGTGCAAAGCCCTTCCAGTCTTCTTCAACCACTTCGCGCGGCACGATTGCGAAATTGCTCATGCAGAGGACTGCGAGAAACGGCGCATACTGCTGCTCAAGATGAATAATAAAGGTGTTCTCATCAGGTGCTTCGAAACCCGCGAAGGATTCCGTAGTTCCCTCAAAGAACGCTCTCGCGCCCTTGACCGGGAATAGCATCTGTGCCCTTTCGCTCGGCATGTCGCCGGCATCCCTCGCGGCAGCCGAGTCCAGTATGCGCGTGAAGCTGTACAGCACATCCTCAGCGGTTACTTCTCTACCGTTATGGAATTCCGCCCCTTCCCGGATGAAGAACTTGTATTTTAGTCCGTCTTCTGAGATGATCCAGTTCTCAGCGAGGTCAGGCACGATCTGAAGGTCAGGGGAGAAACGCACCAGGCCGTTGAATATTCTGCGTACGACCGTATCGGAAACGGTGTCGGTAATGTGCATAGGATCGAGTGTCGGCGGGTCCGCAGGTAGCGGAAACCGGTAGACGGCCTCGGTCAGTGGTTGAGTGGGCAGGGGGCTCTTGCCATCGGCTTCAGGTGGGGGAGCCGGATTACACGAAGCGAGAAACGTGGACACGATAAAAACGACGAATAAAGCAGTTCTCCTCATCCCTGCACCTCCATGCCGGTATCAGTTTACGTCAGCTCTCATGATAAAAACACGAGAAAGGTCATTGTTGGGAAAGCTAGCATCGATATCCATTCCAGAGATAGCAATGCCCTTAACCTCGGGTTTCAGCAGGATATTAACCGTTTGCGTGAAAAGAAACAGCCATGGAGCCTCTTCCAGGGCTATCCGTTCCGCCTGCCAGTAGAGTAGGCGACGTTTGCCCGGATCGAGCTCAGCGCGCGCCTGCTCCACCAGCGTATCGAATTCATCGTTCCGCCATCGCGCCCAGTTGCCGTATGCACCGGAGTTTTCGCTCGCCAGCAGTCGCCACAGGAACACATCAGGATCAGGATAATCGGCAACGCAGTCACCACGGGCAACTATGAAATCGCCTTCCCGTATCTTCTCCACGAACGTAGGAAAATCAGCGGCTTGCCGCTTCCCTTTCACGGACACGTCGCGGAAAAAGTCCTCGATCTGCGATGCAATATCCGGCTGTACCGAGAAATCGTTGTACAGGAGACGTGTTGTTTCAGGAAAGAACATTCCTTGCGGGTGCCCAGAGACCTCAAGGAGCCTTCTGGCCTCATTGACATCGTATCTGTATCTGGGCTCGTCCCTGATGGCCGGATTGTACCATTCGGTTAGAGCCGGTGGTATGATGCCGGTCAGGGGCTCGCAGCGTCCTTCCAGGATTTCTTCCACGATGTATTCACGGTTCACTGCATAGTTCAACGCCTGGCGAAGCGTCTTCTTGCTCGAGAAGAGCCGGTCCTTCCAGGGCTCTTTGTCCATGTTAAAGACGTAAAACTGGACTGCCAAAAGGTCCTTGTGGTGGAATTGTCCCCGGTAGGCTTCGTCCTTACTGACCTCTCGTAGTTTGCCGACAGGGATATTTGTCGCGTCCAGCTCACCATCAGCGTACGCCTTGAACTGCGCCTCGACGTCAGGTATCACCTTGTAGAGCACCGCATCAAGAAAAGGCGCGCCCTCGAAGTAATCCACATTGGCTTCGAGTCTGATACTAGAGCCGGTTTGCCAGTCGACAAGCTTGAACGGGCCCGAGCCGACCGGATGGTTTGCAAAGTCATAATGCTGGTCTTCCGCATCCACATCCGCTTCCTCACACGGCACTACGGCGAAGTTGATCATCGCTAGAGTTGTCAGAAACGGGCTGTAAGGCTTCGATAGCTGTATCTGAAACGAGTACCGCTCAGGAGCCGAGACACCGGTCAAACAGTCCGCATTGCGCTCGCGGAACTCATGATACCCCACGACGTCCCGCAGCAGGTTGGCGCGTTCGGATGCTTCATCCAGGTTTGCCAATCGCGTAAACGAGTTCACGAAGTCCTTGGCTGTCACCTCACGACCGCTGTGGAATTTCGCGCCTTTCTTGAGATAGAAGGTGAAACGTAGGCCATCGGGCGAGACATCCCAGTTCTCTGCCAGGTCGGGGACAAGCTGCAGGTCCTTGTCGAACCTGACTAGAGTCGAGTAGATCTGCCTTGCCACTGCAGAGCTACGCACGTCAATAATGTGGATCGGGTCCAGCGTGAGCACATCAGCGTCCAGCGGTAGCCGCAGTGTGCCTCCTGTTTGGCCTACGGGAGTTGTAGCAGTTTCTGGCTCAGTCTTGGTGCAGGAACCGAGACTGCCTGCGGCGACCAGTAGGCTCGCGGCAACACAAATCGCCACTACCGCTGCCAGCAAACCTGAAAATACACGGAAAGGTTGTGGCGCCATGCCACCAATTATAGCAATCGGCTGTCAACGTATTGCAGTAAGAAGGTCACGCAAGTATCGGTCGCACGAATAGTAGTCGATGGAGAAGCCCGCAGAGATCTCCGAAGCAAGGTCCGAAAGCCGGCGGAGTGCATCCTCAAGTGCCGCTGCGATGGACGCCGGGTCTCTTACATCGGTGATTGTGGCAACGCCCGGTAGATGAGCCAGTGGTGAGTCGTTCGCCGCAAGGGCTGGAGTGCGAAACGCCAGCGCTTCGAGGACAGGGTAGCCGAAACCCTCCTCCAGAGACGGGAGAACCAGCAGGTCTGCATGGCGGTAAAGCGAGACAAGATCGTCGTCGCTTACGCGCCCAAGGTGCAGCACGTCTGGCAACGGGCTGTCAGGGCGCAGGCACGAGCCGTCTGGCAATGCAATCTCGTGAAGTGGGCGATCCTGCCTGGGCAGTGGCTTTGCGCGACCGCCAACGATAACGAGCCTGTGAGGAAGCATCCTTAGTTTCACTTCGGTGAAAGCAGTCAATAGAGCTGGCAGATTCTTGCGCGGCCCAGCCACTCCGACGTGTAGCACAAACGGTAGCGGAACAGAGACAATGCCGTGAACCGTCTCGACATCTACCATGCTCAAGCGGCTGTAAGCATCTGACCCAGCCTTACTGAACTTTGGTGCAAGACAGGAAACCACAGTGTGCAGCTTGGGCTCTAGCGACGGGTAAAGCTCCACCATCCGGGCACGAGTCTGCTTGGAAACGCAGATTAGCGTCTTGGCGCGTCTCAGTGATGCCGGCCCGCTGATGCGGTATATGAGTTGCGCCTTGACTCCCATGAGAAACGGTGCTGCGTATGGCGTGGTGTCATGTATCACGCAGTGGCAGCCAATGCCCGACAGGTTGGGAAGAACGTAGTCCGGGTCCAGGTACGCGTCCAGATTGAGCCGACGGAATACCTCTGGCAGCTCGAGCTGGTGCAGCATATGCCGGGGAAACGCAGAGAAGCTGCTGAAATGAAGCTGAACCTCATCACGAAGAACGAATCGCTCGGCCTCAGCTCGCGGCAGCTCGTTGAGGATGGTCTGCATGTCGCGTCGCCGCTGGAGAAATACGTGTAGTTCACCGTTGAAGCGCGTGAGCAGAACTGCTGCCAGAATGCGAGCATAGCGGCCAATGCCGCCCGGTGTATGAATTGCCAGTGCTGATAGGCCCAGTATCACAATACGATTCTAGCAAATGCGGTCTAGTAGCCGACCAGAAGGTTCTGGCTGAACCGCCGCAGCGCGGAGATGATGGATAGCGCGGCAAGGTAGCTTGTGCGTGGATTGTCGGGAGATGGGGCATTTCGCAGCACGATGTGTACGTCTCCCGCAACGCCGGAAGCTTCTATCTCATGCACGTTTTGTGTTAGAGCCGGGTCGCTTATTAAAACGAACTCCAGCTTGTCTAGGCCTACGGTCGAAAGCCCAAGTGTGATGGAAACATTCACGTTTTTCGGGAACTGCTCGAAAGCAGGTTCCGGGGGGCCGCGGTACACTTCTGTCAGCTCCTTATCGTCCCGGCCCAGTGCCTTTGGCGGCTTTCGCGTGGTAAGGCGGACATGGTCCATCTTAGCCAGGGTCATTGACGACAGCGCGTCCAGTCCGCCTATTGCGCCCGAAGGTGCGATGATTTTGAGGTGACTTCCCGCGAGTTCGCGGTGAAACTCCTCGTCCAACTGTAAAAGCCCGCCCACACTCATAACGAAGAGATACTTGGTCGCTTCCACCTGTTGTGATGCAAGCAGCGCCTTGCGGGCAATCACCGGCACCACGCTCATGTGCGCCGCTTCAACAATCACTTTGCTACGGGCGGCAAGGGTATCCAGGTCCACGAGCTGCACATTCAGCTCCGGGAAACGTTCACAGAAGGTGGCAGCATGCTGCTCGTCAATGTCGTTGGCGAATGTCAGCTTGTACGGCAGGTTGTGGTCAATGATGCCCTGCGCCAGGAACGTACCAATGTTCCCAAGCCCCACCAATCCCAGTGTAAGCTTTGGCATGCAATCATTCTATCATCGCAGTTGGCTTCCCGTGCTATGAATTCAGGCGCATGTATGGCAAAATGAACGGCAGCCTGGTCCCAGGGGGAAGGAAACATGCGTACGCACTGCCTGTATGCGATACTCGGACTGCTCGTCGCACTGACGACAGGCGCTGCTTGCGGACGGACGAACCACGTCGGGATGTCTCCGTCGGCGCAGCATTCCATTGACGGATTGGAGCAGAGACTGGCAGAAACGCTGCGGGAGCAACTGAGTGACCGAGGAATAGAGCCTGACCGGTGTGTGAGTTTGCCGGTTTCAGGTGAGGCTAATCGTGTGAAGGACATCTCTCTCTCCCAGGATGAAGACGACCGCTACGTAATCACGTGGCATTACCGCAACGCTGGCGACTACGATCAAAACGGCAAAGTCGAAATCGCGGATGTGACCCAGCTTGCGATACACTTCGGTGAAGCCGTCGGTGAAGACAAGAACACGCTTGCGGCTGTAATTGACGGTGATAATAGCGACACTGTGGATATCGGTGACATCACCCCGATTGCCATGTACTACGGTGCGAGAGTAGTGGGATATAGAGTTGAGACGGCAGAAACCTCTGGCGGCACGTTTGATGAACTTGGCCGCGTATATCTAGAGGATATGCTGTCCGATGAAGGACGTTTAAGGGCTGAGTACCTGCTGTCAAACCTGAATCACCCGGTTGTAAGAGTCGTGCCTTTCGACTCCGAAGAGGAGCCCGGGATTGTCTCTGGGGAATTCATTGTCGAACTTGAGGCGCCGAGCGTGATGGCAGTTCGGCCACTTACCTGTGAAGTGAGTAGAGCAGTCACGTACCGGGCGGACATCAACGGTGAGGGGCAGCGTGATTACTTCTGGCAGTTCGGTGAGAATGCGGTCCCGGGCACGAGCGATGCTGAGCTTCCGACGGTAATCATGACCGAGATTGGTGATACTGAGTGCAGTCTGGCTGTCACAACACCGTTTGGTGCTGACACCTTTGACTTCACCATTACTGTAGTTGCTGCCGGTGCTGAAC
This sequence comes from Planctomycetales bacterium, assembly GCA_030606285.1. Taxonomy (GTDB): domain Bacteria; phylum 4484-113; class 4484-113; order 4484-113; family 4484-113; genus JAGGTK01. The sequence goes on from JAUWGS010000001.1 coordinate 224,494, forward strand.
CGTACATTACGAGTGTCGTGCCGCAGTCAGGTCTGGCAAATACGGAGATGGCCTTCTCCGCCAGTGTCGGTGGCGCAGAACCGATCACGTACGCGTGGGATTTCGGGGACGGGGCAACGCCTTCCACGAGTTCCGATGTTCAGCCGACGGTGATATTGAGTGAATCTGGGGAGTATCCTATAACTCTCATAGTCGAGAACGCGTTGAGTGACGACATGTATCAGTTTGCTTTGCATGTAGTTGAGGGCATGAACCTGGAAGTCCTCGCGATGCGTATCAAGCTGGAGGGCACCGAGAACACACTGGATGGAGATCCCCTTTTTGAGACTGATTGCTTTGCGGTGCCACTGGGGGGTGGCTCGTGCCAGGGAAAAATCCAAACAAGATGCAGCGTGCACGGATACCTGGAAGCCCTACTGTACCTGTACGAGGAAACAATCTACGGCTACGAGCAGGCTCCACCACCGGGGCAGGCGGATGCCTATGAAGGAACATTGTCCTATCTCAGCACACAGTTGGACTGGGAGATAACCTGTCCGGGGTATGGTGCTGAAGAACTGTTCTTGCACGATCCGTTTGAGGCGCCGGGCCATCTTCAGGGCTGTTTCGGGGCAATCGAAGATGTGTACACAGTCGTTGCACGACTTCCTGAAGGCACTCTCGGCGTACCCGATAACGCAGTCGAGGTCGTGATAGCGATGGATATCACTGATGCGGGCTAAGCTGTGACACCTGCACATGCTGGAAGTAACCTGCTTTTGCTGCTAAGATACTCGCATTCCAGATAAGGAGCGACCCGTTATGAGGCGCGACTTTGCTGTTATTGGCGTAATAGTCTGCCTGCTGGCTTTCTGGGCACTTGGCGCTCAGGCACAGGTGCTTTACGGCGCCAACGTTGACAGGATTGAGCTGGTCAAGGACGTGATTTCTCTTGAGCGGGAGATAGGCTTCGCTGTACCCGGTGCCAGCGGTGTTGTGACTCCGCTGCCATCGTTGCAGGTTGTGAATGTCAAGATCACCAGTAACACAGGTTACGTCTTTGAACTGCGGTATTCTCCCGCCGCGGCTGTCAACCGGACTTTCGATCTGGGTTCCCTCGACCAGCCGGCCCGGGACGCTTACCTTGATCTAGCGCGCGGTGCAGGCATTCTGGCGAATCTTATGGCGGATGATCCAGAATTCGCGCCGTTCACTGACCTGTTCCGCGTTATAGCGGAACACCGCAGCCCGATAACCGCCAGACGTGACCGCAACCTGCTAACAATTGCCCGGTACGAAGAGGATGAGCGGGAACACGCCTGCAGAATTACCGATGTGGATATGGGTGACCGCCACCTTTCTCTCAAGCAGAATCCTCTAAAGCCTGAGGAGTTCGAGATTACATGGGACGTTCTTCCTGGAAGCGCTGCGAGGGCGCGCATCGTCGAGCAGCCTATGGGCGTGGTTGCCTATGTGGAATCACCCGGCCTGCCTGCAGGCATGGATGGGGATAGCCTTCTGAGTGGACTTGCGACCTATATCAATCAGCTCCTTCCCGTGCTGACAGTCGCAAGCTACAACAACGAGAAAGTCGCCGCCATCCACGATGATTTCGCCCGTTGCGGTGCACTCGTTAGAGCTGTCAGCTTCGTTCAGCCGGAGACTTTCTCCGGGTCTGAGCGCTTGCTGTACGAGCCTGAGTCCGACTACACAGCGTTGTTGGAGCCGGCACCGGGTTATGTGGTGTATCTGCGCGAGGAGAAGGTAAGGCGGCGCATCTACTACTTCCGCACTATCAAGGCCAACGGATTCATTACGGAAGACTCCTATCCCAACTACACGCACACGGTCATCACAGCGACACGCGAGCTTTTCGACCCGAATCCCGCCGACAAGGACAAGCTCCCAATGCCCGATTTCATCTGGGAGACAACGTATCCCCGCCTGGTCAATGAACCGCACTGGTCCGCATACTGCAGGCTCTGCGGGGGGGAGATGGACCTGACGGACCGCGACCTTTTCTACTACCGCGAGACTGCAGGGCTATTTGACAGAGCTCTCGAAGACCAGGCCTTCCGCGACTCCATCCCCGGCGACATGATACGGTACCTGCGCAAGTTCAACGCTATGTCCGGGCAGTTCCGCACCGAAGAGACCGTCACGCCTCTTATCTCGCTCACCTATCGCGAAGTGCAGGGACTCGCAAATGTCAGCGTCCTCAAGTACCAGGATGCGAGCTATCTGTACCAGTTGACGATGCCGCCCAAAAGGAACTATGTGAGCTTTTCGTTCAGCTTTGAGGAAGCCTTGGCACCGGAAATCTATCGATTTTTCGTGGTGCCGACGGGTGACAGTGCACAACTCGTGGTCAGCTATCCGGTGGATCTGCCTCTCGGGCGGGTCTCACGGCGTTTCAACCGATGCGCGAGCGCGCTGGTGCGCCTGCGCGACCTGACCACTTATCTGGCGCGCCACGAGCCGATGCTCAGCGACGTACCGCCGATAATCAACGAAATCTGGCGGCAGCGTGAGCTTATCGGTCCAAAGATGTTCATCCGTCCGTCTCATTCCGGGATGTATACGGACTGGTTGACCGCTGATGTTCTGGGTTCGGGCGCGGAGTAGGGCTAGGTCCCGCAGGGACGCGCTCAGTTGTCCGCGCTCAGCTTCGCCAGCGTAGCGCTACTGCGTTTGGCTATCTCACTTGCGCCCAGCAGCTCCGCCATCTCGAAGAACCCCGGACTGAACCGGTCGCCGGTGGTCGCCACGCGCAACGGCTGGATAACGTCCTTCAGTTTCAGCCCCTTATCCTTTGCATAGCCGCGCACTAATTCTTCGATATGCTCGCAGTCGAACTCAGACAGGGCTTTGAGTGCTGCAGGTATTTCCTTGAGCACCATCGCCGCACTATTGCTCCCAGCGATAATGCCTTGCCACGCATCTTCGTTGAACTCCTCCGGTGCGCGGAAGAAGTACCACGCAAGCTCCTCGATTTCCGCGAAATGGGTCACCCGGTCCTTGAAAAGGAGCATAACCTTCGCGATGTGGTCGTCCCGCTTCGCCTTCTTCCACTCATTCGGAACGAACTCAAAGATGTGCCGCAAGTACTCCTCGTCCGTCAAGGAGCGGATATGCTTCCCATTGAACCAGAACAGCTTCTCCGTGTTGAAGGCCCCCGATGACTTGCCGATGCCATCCACCGAGAAGGCGCTAATCATTTCGTCGCGCGTAAACTCTTCTCTATCGTCCTTAGGCGCCCAGCCGATTAGCAGCAGGAAGTTCACCAGCGCTTCTGGTAGGATGCCAAGCTCACGGTAGGCGGTGACGCTCGTCGCGCCGTGCCGCTTGGACAGCCGTGCCCGGTCCATCCCGACAATTAGCGGCAGATGCGCAAACTGCGGCGGCTTCCATCCAAGCTTTTCGTATATCAGCAGTTGCTTTGGTGTGTTGGACAGGTGATCTTCGCCGCGCAACACATGCGTAATATTCATCGTGGCGTCATCAATGACGCAAGAGAAGTTATATACCGGCCCACCGGTAGACTTGACGATCACGATATCGCCGATTTCGTCTGTGGATACGCGGACTTCTCCCCGTATCATGTCCGTAAAGGCGATTTCCTGGCCCGGGTCAACTTTAAGCCGGAGGGGTAGGGCGGGATTCTTGGCCAGAAGCTTCAGTTGCTCCGACAGAGGGCGTTCGCGGCAGTTCTCATCGAACTTGGGTCTTTCGTCGGACGCTTCGTCTTTCGGGCAGTCGCAAACGAAAGCGTGCCCATCTTTGAGCAGCCGATCGGCGAACTTCAGATGTAGTTCCTTGCGTTCGCTCTGGAAGTAGGGGCCGAACTCGCCGCCGACTTCCGGGCCCTCGTCCCATTCCAGTCCCAGCCATCGCAAGCCGTCCAGAATGGCATTGGTGCTTTCCTCGGTGGAGCGCTCTTCATCGGTATCCTCGATGCGCAGGATGAAGCTTCCGCCGCGCGAGCGCGCCAGCAGCCAGTTGAAAAGCGCCGTCCTTGCCCCGCCGGTGTGCAGGTATCCCGTCGGCGACGGCGCAAATCGCACCCGAACGCCTGTGTTGGATGTCGTCTCGGTGCTCTCAGGAGTGATCTCAACCATTGCCCACCTATTGTAGCAGGCTAAGAAGCCTTCCGGCATACGAAGATGAGCTCGCCGCTGACCTTGGGGTAAAGATGGCTTTGGTCGCGCTACCTCACAGCCCAGCCAACGAATGCGATAGCAAAGATGAAGACTGAAGCGAAGTTTAGCGTTCCCCAGAGCTGCGCGTTGGCCTCTTCCATTGCGAATGTCGTGAAATCAGGCCACTCCCAGGTCTTCCATCTGAGCTTCCTCATGCGGTAACCCCGCCAGCAGGCGTAAAGCAAGAGAAAGGGAATAAGTACCAAGAAAGCGTAGGAGAACCACTTGAATAACGGGGATACTTCCGAGATGGGTTTACCTAGCCATGCGTCCAAGCATACGAAAACGCCTATAGGTAGCATCGCTGCAAGGCCGAAGTATCCTGATAGACCGAGGAACCGGAAATTCGCTAGGTGATGGGAAGGCCTAATGTCGTTATAGAAGCTAAAGCCTTTTACGAAAGCCTCTTGTCTCTTCGGCAACGGCGAAGGCTGCGTTTGGCGTCGGTCCAGTTCAACTAAATGCTCTAACCACATCGCGTTCACCTGCATTCGTTGACGCTTGATGATTCTATGTGCTGCACTTGTGCTGCACAGCACCTCTATATAATATCACAGACCGGCAATGCGGCTTACGGCTACACCTTCCCGAATCTCCGTTCGCGGCGCTGATAGTCAAGGATGGCCTCAAGCAGGTTCACACCGGTGAAATCCGGCCAGAGCGTCGGCGTGAAGTAGAGCTCGGTGTAGGCGAGCTGCCACAGCATGAAGTTGGACAAGCGCATTTCGCCACTGGTGCGTATCAGGATGTCCGGATGAGGGATCTCAGGACGGTACATGCGCTCGGCAAGGTGGGACATCGCGATCCCTTCAGGATTCACGCGCTTGGCCAACACATCCTCAACCAGCTTCCGCACAGCCCGGGCAATCTCGTATTGCCCGCTGTACATAACGCACATATTGAGCACCAGCACATCGTTATCCGCCGTCAGCGCCACTGCCCGTTTGAACTTGTCTGCCAGCTCGTCAGGCAGCATGTCCAGCTCCCCACTGACGATAAAGCGCACTCCTTCATCGTGCAGTTTCGGCACTTCCTCATCCAGCGTCATATCGAAAAGCCTGAAGAGTTCGCTGACTTCTTCATCGGGACGCTCGATGTTTTCGGTGGAGAACGCAAACAGGCTCAGGTGCTTGAGACCTATGTCTTTGGCAGTGTCCACCGTAGAGCGGATGGCGGCAATGGCGTACCGGTGGCCTTCCGTTCGTGAAAGCCCACGCATCTGCGCCCACCGGCCATTGCCGTCCATAATGATGGCAACGTGCGCCGGCATCCGGTCAGGATGGAGTTGGGCCGTCAATTCTGCGAGTTTCGCGCTGTCGGAATCGCCGCGTTCCATATCGCGCTCAAGTATAGCAGGGGAAAGCGGAGGAAGCTGTGCAACCCGGGCTTCAGAACGCCAGAGTTGGGGGCGTGTAGTCCTGCATCAATGGGTTAGTCACGTCGAGCACCGTGCAGTTGTTCTGAAAGCTCGTGATTACTCCGGCGTCAACGAGCTTCTGCAGTTCTTTGGAGAGATTCTCAATGATGACGAAACTGCCGACCTCGCCCGCCACCTTAGCCTGCAATTCTTCTACGGTGATTGTCAGGTCCTCGACATGCCAGCCGGGCTTACCAGACAATGCTTCTTTGACTGTCGTCAACGCCTGGGCGTCTGGATCAGGTGAGCAGCTAGCTACAGAAGCTCCCAGAGAAATCAGCGCCAGGAACATAACGAGGATTGTTGTTCTTCTCATAGCACTCTCCTCAGGTAATCCGCGCTTATTCTAGCACTCACACCGAAGCTCCCACATCATGGCAGCTTCAGTTCACGGATGCAGTTACAGGTGATAGAATATGCGTTCGGTAAATTCTCCAGGGGAAGGAGCCAACCGTGAAAATACACGAATACCAGGCAAAGGACGTCTTCGCCAAGTTCGGGATTCCGGTTCCGCCGGGTAAAATCGCGTTCACACCGGACGAAGTCGAGGATGTGGCACGCGAACTGGAGGGCAAAGTAGTTGTAAAAGCACAGGTTCACGTAGGCGGCCGCGGCAAGGCTGGCGGCATCAAGCTGGCTGACGACCCCAAAGACGCGCGCGCCAAGGCCGAACAAATCATCGGAATGGATATCAAGGGCTTGACGGTGGAGAAAGTGCTTGTCACCAAGGCGATAGATATCCGCGACGAGTACTATCTGGGAATCACTCTCGACCGCGACGCACGTATGCTCGTGCTCATTTTATCTGCTGCAGGCGGTATTGATATCGAGGAAGTGGCGCGCGAAACCCCTGAGAAGATTGCCAAAGTGCATATCGATCCTCTTATCGGCATTCAGGATTACCAGATTACGCAGGCCATCTTCGGTAGTGGCGTGGACACGACCAAATCCAGGGAAATCCGCTCAATCGTGCGCAAGCTCTACAACTGCTATCTGGAGATTGATGGCAGCCTGGCGGAAATCAACCCGCTTGTGGTAACCACAGATGGCGAAGTCATAGCGCTGGATGCCAAGATAAACATCGATGATAACGCACTTTTCCGCCAGCCTGACCTGGAGAAGCTGATGGAAGTGGGCGCTGACATGGACGCGATAGAAGCGGAAGCCCGGCACAAGGGGATCGCCTACGTCCATCTTTCCGACGGCAATGTTGGCGTGATGGGCAATGGTGCGGGTCTCGTAATGACGACAATGGATGTCGTCTCCCGAGCCGGCGGAAAGCCCAACAACTTCCTGGACATTGGTGGTGCTGCAACTGCGGAGGTTGTGGAAGACGCTTTTCATCTGATACTCCTGGATCCTAATGTGAATGGCATATTCCTCAATGTCTTCGGCGGCATTGTGCGATGCGATGTTGTAGCTGAAGGAATGATAAAGGCCTACCAGAAGCTACCGCGCAAAGTGCCCGTTGTGCTCCGAATGACGGGCACGAATGAGAACATTGCGCGCAAGATGCTTGAGGATACGCCGCTGGTCTACGAATCGACAACCGAGGCCGGCGCTGCGAAAATCGTTGAAATGCTGGGAGGGCAATCCTGATGGCTATTCTTGCAGATAAAAGCTCGCGGGTGCTCGTTCAAGGGATTACCGGTGGAGAGGGCACTTTCCACACGCCCCGGATGATTGAGTTCGGCACCAACGTGGTGGCCGGCGTCACGCCCGGAAAAGGCGGAACCACCTGGAAACCTGAAGGTATAGCCGCAAGCGTGCCCATTTTCGATACTGTGGACGATGCGGTTGAGGAGACGGGCGCAGATGCCAGCGTTATCTTCGTTCCCAAGCGATTCGCTCCCGATGCGGTAATGGAAGCCGCCGATAGCGGTATCGAGGTCATTATTGCGATTAGCGACGGGATACCGATTAACGATATGGTGAAGGTCTACTCGTTCATGGAACAGACGATGACTACGCTCATCGGCCCCAACTGCCCGGGGCTTGTCAGCGTTGGCGAATGCAAGCTGGGCATAATGCCCAACCACATATTTAAGCCGGGACCGCTGGGAGTTATTTCGCGCAGCGGTACGCTGACATACGAAGTGGTCAATCAGCTCTCAGAAGGTGGCCTGGGACAGACGACGTGCATTGGAGTGGGCGGCGACCCGGTAATCGGCACAAGCTTCCTCGAGCTTCTGATGGAGTTTGAGCAGGACCCGGCTACCGAATGCGTGGTGATAGTGGGAGAGATCGGTGGCAGTGATGAGGAAGACGCAGCCGAGTTCATCCCGGAAATGTCCAAGCCGGTGGTGGCCTTCATCAGCGGCCGAACCGCTCCGCCGGGCAAGCGAATGGGGCACGCCGGCGCCATCGTCAGCGGCGGGAAAGGTACTGCGGAAAGCAAGATAAAGGCGTTCGAAGCCGCGAACACGCCGGTTGCGGACACGGTGCCGGATATTGTGCGTCTGTGCAAGGAGAGCCTGGGCAAGTAAGGGGGTAGGGGACTATATGCTTATGGCGTCTCAGTAAGGGCTTGACCCGAGAGGGTCATGCTCAACAACCTGATTGACTTAATACCCCAAACGGGTAGAGTGAATCCGTTCCTTAAACACACCCCTTCAGGGCAAGGTGTGTTCAATCATGTGGTGGCATCTTGACGAAACAGAGGAGTACGTTCGACGTCAGTCGGTTAGGGAACTGATCCGGAAGATCATCCCCCTGTTCCGCCCGCACGCGCGTTATCTCATTCTTGCCATTGGTCTTCTCCTTCTTATCACTGCGAGCCAGCTTGTAGGACCGCTGGTGCTGCAGCACATCATTGACGTCAATATCCCCGCAAACGACGTCCGCGGACTGCTTTTAGCAGCGGGATTCTATGTCGCTGTGGCTACAAGCGGGGCTGCTGTCGGCTACATCCAGGCGATTACGCTGTTCAAACTGGGAATCAACATCGTGACCGACCTTAAGTCGCGGCTCTTCAATCACGTTCTGCATCTGGGGCTCGACTTCCACGAGCAGTATTCGCCGGGCAAGCTCATCAGCCGCGTGGAAAGCGATGCCGAGACTCTCAAGGATCTCTTCAGTGATGTCGCGGTGAATCTCTTGCGGAATTTGATGCTCTTCATCGGCATCCTCACAGTCCTGTGCATCAAGAGCTTCGCCATCGCAGCCTTTGTGCTGTTGCTCTTGCCCTTCTTGTTCGGTGCGACCTTCCTGTTCCTCGCCTACATGAGGAAGTACTGGCGTGAATGGCGCGCCCAGTGGGCTGTGGTAACCGGCTACGTGACTGAATACGTCCAGGGCGTCGACATAATCCAGCAGTTTAACTACGAAGACAACGCGCGCCGCCGGATGCATGAAGTGAACCTCGGCAAGTACCGCGTGGAAGTCCCGGCAATGTTCTTCGAATACTCGTTCTGGGCAGCCTTCCTGTACGGCGAGATTATCGCAGTAATCATCGTGCTGGTAATAGGTGTTCGTGGTGTTTTCGCCGGCACAGTCACCCTCGGCATACTGGTGCTCTTCATCGAGTACATCCGTCAGATGTTCTGGCCGATAATGCAACTCAGCGAGCAGTTGAACTTCATTCAGCGTTCACTCGTGTCGGTTGAGCGGATCTTTGGTATCCTGGAGACAGAACCATCAGTGCAGGACGGAACGTGCTCATCCGACGAGGTTCGCTTTAACAACGAGATAGCGCTGGAAAACGTCTGGTTCGCATACGAAAGGGAGGAATGGGTACTCCGGGATGTAAGCCTGACCATAAAGAAGGGTCAGAAGATAGCTCTCGTTGGCATTTCGGGCGGCGGCAAGAGCACGATTGTCAACCTGCTACTACGCTTCTATGATCCGCAGAAGGGGCGTATCACCGTTGACGGCCGCGATATTCGGGACTTCCCGGTCAAGGCTTGGCGCAAGCTCATCGGCTTAGTTCTTCAGGACGTGTTTCTCTTCCCCGGAAACGTTTCCGACAACCTCAGGGTTTTTGATTCCGAAGTACCGCTGGAACGTGTGAAAAGCGCGTCAGCCATTGCGCATGCCAACACTATCATCGAGCATTTACCGGGACAGTACGAGGGAGAATTGGCCGAACGTGGCTCCAACCTATCAGTGGGCGAACGCCAGCTTCTCAGCTTCGCCCGGGCGCTGGTTTACGATCCTCCTCTGCTGGTCCTGGACGAGGCCACAAGCTCAGTTGACCCTCACACCGAACGTCTGGTGCAAGAGGGACTTGACCGCTTGCTGGAAGGGCGAACCGCGGTTATCGTTGCCCACCGCTTGAGCACTGTGCTCAATGCGGACCGCATACTGCTGATTCACGATGGTGTTGTTGCTGAAAGCGGAACACACGAGGAGCTTCTCGCGTTTAACGGGCTCTACGCGAAGCTGTTTCGGCTCCAGTTCGCCGGCCTGGATGCCAGCCAGACCGAGGGTGGAGGTAAGCAGTGAAACACCTCCGCTGGATATGGAGCTTCTGGACCCCGCATCGTGCCTGGCTGACCGTGCTCGTGTTTCTCACGCTGCTTTCCAGTGCGGTCACTATCGGGTATCCCCTCGTATTCAGGTACCTTATCGACGCAATCAACAAGGGCCTGAGTGCTGCCGTGCCGGAGATAGCCGGCACCACTACATGGAGTCTCGTTGGCATCATAGCCGCCATTGGCCTCGCCCGCTCGCTCGCATACCTGTATCCGGGGTTCCGCGCAATGCTGAACGCCAAGTTGGAGATGGATATCCGCGAGCACTATTTCGCCACCATCATCAGCAAGGGACATCGGTTCTTCCAGAAGTTCCGTACGGGCGACCTCGTGACCCGCCTGACGGATGACATCGGCGGTTTCCCCAAGATCGCGTGGTTTTCCTGCTCCGGGATCTTCCGCGCAGTCGAGTCCAGCAGCAAGTTCATCTTCTGCATGACGTTTATGCTATGGATGAACTGGAAGCTTGCACTGCTGAGCATCGCTCCGCTGCCGATAATGCTCTACATCTTCTATCATGTGCGATCGGCGCTTGGTCAGCGCGCTGCAGACCGTCAGAAGATAATCTCCAAGACCAACGATGCGCTCGAAGCTGCGTTCAGTGGTGTGCGGATCCTTAAAGCCTTCCGTGGAGAGGACAACCAGTCACGCGAATTCCACAACATTCTTAAGAAGCGCATAAATGTCGAACTCGGTGTCATCCGCCTGTGGATGGGAGTGTGGAACCTCTATTGGGGCATTGAGTTCGTAGGTCAGATAATCGTCATAATGGCCGGCGGAGTGATGGTAATCCGCGGGACGCTAAGCCTCGGTGAGTTCTACGCGTTTTACGTGTACCTCTCGCTGCTCCTGCAGCCGCTAATGGACATACCGCATCTGTTCGTGACCAGCCGTCAGGCCTTCGCCAGCATCGACCGGGAGATTGAGCTTGACGAGACTCCCGGAGGTACAGAAGGCGTATACACTGGAACTGCACCTGTTGGCGCAGTCGAATCGGTTAGCCTTAGCGGCGTAAGCTTCCGCTATGAAAAAGACTTGCCGATGTCGCTCGAAGACATATCGCTAACGCTACGCAAAGGAGAGCGTGCCGCCATTGTCGGAGCGGTGGGGAGCGGCAAGTCAACGCTGGTAAAGCTTGTTGCTGGGCAGCTTCCGCCAAGCGAGGGTCAGGTTATGGTAAATGGAAGACCTCTTAAGGATTACGATATTGACGACTATCGCGGGAGGGTCGGCTATATCCCGCAAGAGGCCACGCTCTTCTCCGAAAGCGTGCGAGAAAACGTGCGCTTCGGACGGGATCTGGCGGACGAAGCAGTTGATGAATCCCTTGGGTTTTCGCAGGTGAAAGAAGAAATGGAGGCTCTCCCTGATGGGGTCAATCAGGTTCTGGGGCAGAAGGGCCTTACAGTCTCCGGCGGACAGAAGCAACGCCTGGCCATCGCACGTGCCCTGGCAGGGAAGCCTGACCTCCTGTTGATGGACGACTGCACAGCCAGCCTGGACGCGGAAAACGAGCGGGCGTTCTGGGCTATGCTCGCCGAACGGTTCCCCGATGCCGCCTGCCTGATTGTCAGTCATCGACTGGCGACGGCGCGACAAGCTGATACGGTGTACGTGCTGGCAGAAGGCCGCATTGTGGGAAAGGGAACACACTCTGAACTGCTGGTAAGCTGCGAAGAGTACAGAAGTTTCCTCACCCGTGAAGAGCTCAAGGCGGCATTGGCGACGACGCGCTAGTCTCTCACATCCACGCGAGGAACACGAATGTCATCAGCGCTGCGGCCAGTGTAATTATCAGCGAGATGACCACAGTTGCGCGGATAACCTTGCCCTCCATCCCGATGCGGTCGATGACGGCGGCAGCATTCTGAAGTTTAGCCGGGCTGATTACAGAGGCCAGTCCACCGCCGATACCCGAGACCGCAGCGACCAGCAGCGCTATTGCTAGAGCTTTCTGTTCTCCAGCCGCTGCGAAGACCTGTTGCACTGTGTCGAAGTGCAGCTTCGTGAGCATTACGATGCTAGAGGTCTCACTGCCGCTGATAAAGCCACCGAGAAGTCCCAGGAACGACGCCACTCCTGCGTACATGCTGTGAAAGGTGTTCGCGGACGCATCCGCCACAACGCTGACCATATTATTGCCGGTGCCGGTCGATGCCCACCTGGTCATACCAGCCACGGATATAGGCGCCTCACCGGAATGGTTCAGCACGTAGGCGATGGCGAAAAAGACTGCTGCGGCGAACGCCGGGCGCGGTATCCTGCGGGCTGACTTTTTCAGCGATGCATCCAGTTGTCGGCGGCTCATGCGGTAGAAGGGCATCGCGATCAATGTTGCTATCAGCACCCAGGTGTAAGCCTGCCAGGCAACGCGTGTCGCAATCGCCTTCGCGCCGGGGATAATCTGGAGTGGCATAGACCATTGCTTGAAGAGGACATCGTAGAGTCCGATAGCCTTGTAGTTCGTAAGTACGCTGAAAATAACGAGGAGTATCCATGGCAGAACGGCCAGTGCTAGCGGCATTCGCTGCTCGGTCTTTCGGTCCTCGTCCGTGACCTTTGATCGGTCAACGAGCCTGCGTCCGCGAATTCGCAGATAGAACAGCATTACCACAACAACGCCGATGCCGGCAACAACGCCCGTGAGGGTGGGGAGTCCGGCCAGGTTCATCCCGATGGCGATGAAACCAGCGGTGAGGCCGGTGATGAGCGCGACCACCCAGCCGCGCCGGATCTCTGCCCATCCGCCTACGAGCCACAGCATTGACAGGGCGATGAGTGTCGTTATCACCGGCATATACTGGGCGAAGTAAAGGCCGACCTGCGCCGGGCTGTACGAGTGTCCGGTGATAGAGCTGACAACATCGGCGAATACCACCACGGGTACGCCCAGGAGCGCATACGTGCACAGCGCGTCGTAGCCGATGGCCGGCAGTGCGATGGCGACGAACGCGGAATAGCCGAGGCTGAGCATGATCGGAGGCAGTATGGACACGGGTGTTGCGCCCAGCGCTGCCAGCAACGTGCCCACGCCAACGTTGATGATCATGATCTGCACTGCTCGGTTCTCGCTGGCTAGTGTTTTCATAAACACTACCAGCCGACGGATGGCGCCGGCCTCCTCCATCACGTTAATCTGGAAGATGGAAGCGACAACCATCAAGCTGATGGGAAAGCTGGCGATAATGCCGGCAATGGACGCAACTGCGATAACCTCCCATGAGGTGTGGAAGTAGAGGACGGCGAGCAGCGCTGTATAGACCCAGCCGATAGCTCCGGCCACATCAGCGGAACGGCGTCCCCAGGTCATCAGCAAGAAGATGACGATTACCGGCGAGATGGCAAGTGCTACATGCATCTGTTTGCCTGAGAAGAGAACCGCAAATAATCTGGCGGACAGAGCTAGTGTACATTCTTGCGGGCGAAGTGTCTAGCAGAATCGCTGTGCTCAGGCACATCTGGGATGGCTTAGCCTCTAGCATGCATATTCCAGACAGGCCTTACTGCAATGTGGTCTGATTCCCGTCCTGGGTAGTAATAACCACCGGGCGTGCCACCGGAGAGATCAGGAACTCGATGGTGTCGTCAGTCTGACCCGGCATGAGATCAATCTCGAAATCAAGGGGAACCAGTTCGTAGTACTTCGGCATCTGGCCTTCAGCCAGGGTCAGCTTCCATCGTCCGGGACGCAGCTCGCAGAAGCTGAACTCTCCGTTCAGGTCGGTAATGCGGACGAATCGCTCCTCGCCATTCTCCAGGACTACGAGAACGCCGGTAACGCCTACAACTACGCTCGCACCGTTAGCTCCATTGCCGTTACCGTTGCTATTGTTGTTGCCATTGCGTCCACCGAGGGACTCAAGCGGAACTGAATCCGGCGCATTGCTGTTACGATAGCCGCTGCGGTTACCGTTGTGATTGCCGTTGCCAAGCGACTCAAGCGAAACCGAGCCTTCATTCTGACCGTCCGGGTTGCCATTGATTACGTGATTCCTGTTATTGTCGTTGCCGCTCGTCCACAGAGCGGTGGTGACCCTTCCGTTTACGGTGGCGCCGTGCACTATCGGGATGTCCAGCTTCACGGTCTCACCGGGCTTGACAGAGAAACTAAAGGGAGCTGAGAGGTCTGGGATCCGATCGAGCCCGAGGGTACCACGGTCGATTGTCATCTCATATTCGCCGGCTGCGAGCGCGGGGAAGACGAACCGGCCGCCGCCGTCCGTGGCAACCTTCATTCCATCCACGAGGATGACCACACCCTCGAGCGGCTCCTCGCGCCCCTCGTTGGCGTAGACCCGACCCTCCAGACGTCCGCTCTTGGGAAGCCACAGCACGGGAACACTCAGGGGGAATGTGAGTTCAAGTCCTGCTGCGAGCTCACTGCCCAGCGCACCGCCCCGCCGTTGTATTCTGATGTGCAGAGCGCGGTCACTGCCCAGATCGTGCTCAAGCTCAGCGCGCAGCCAGTTATAGCTGGGACGTCCTGAGCCGTCAGTGCGGCTGTAGCTCGCACTCAACTTCGTGCGCTTGCTCAGTCGCACATCAGCGTTGAACCAGAGCTGATTGCTTTTCAGCCGCTGCGCACCCAGCGCGGTATCCTCCACATCCCAGCTATAGCCGCCGGAAAAAGTGGAATGGCGTCCCGGTCGCGCGTTGAACATCAGGCGATAGCGTTCTAGGTCGCGCTCGGTGCCGGTCAGCCGGTTCTGTCTCTTGCCGAACTCAGCAGTACCGGTAAGTGACAGGTCGCCGAAGCTGCGCGATAGCTGGAAGTTGGTCGTTCGGTCACGCTCATTCCATTGAAGTAGATTAGTATCCTCGCGCCGACTCCAGCGCTGGTAGATGCTGGCTCGACCAAGCGGGCCGGCATCAATGCTCATACCCACACTACGATTTGAGTTCTTCGGTCGTGCCTTCAGCGGGTCGCCTTCAAGATTCCGCTCGCTCTGGCTGAAGGAGCCCCAGATGCGGATTCCGCGCGCCACGCTCGTGCTCAGATGAGCGCGGCTGTGCTTCACGTCCTGCCAGTAACCGGGGAAGTACGCCCCCGCGCGCACCAGCTCACCGTCGAAGTAGAATCGCTCATGGTTTACATTAGCGGCCAGGCGATATGCAGTATCGGACTTGCTGCCGCCGCCCTTGCCGTCGTCGAAGTTGCCCCAACCGTATTCGCCCTCAAGCTCCACACCCTCGGCGGGATTGGAGGTTGCGGACAGGCTCAGCATTTTCCCGTCTTGCCGCCCCCGCGTGAGGTAGCTCGGCACCTGTGTTTCTTCTTTCCGCAGCGCCGTCAGCGCTACTTCCGTATTGCCCGGAGCTTCAACAGAAATCTGCGCCCCTGTTAAGCGCTCTGGAATCCACGCATTGCCGCGCTTGCTGGCGAAAACGCGGAATGCCACAGGGTCCTTCCGCACTTCCAGGTCAATACCTCTTCCATAGAAGTACCGTTCCGTCAGCGGTGTGACTTCGAGCGAATCATCGCCCAGACTCACGTAGCCCTTACTCTCGTCGCCATACTCTATGTGGAACCGGTCAGTTTGCAGGAACCTTTGACCGCGCCATCGGGAGGGGTAAGGCCCAACGAAATACACCTCGCCCCAGCGACCCTCGCCCAGATCGCCCTTCAGGTCCAGCTTGAACTGCGCGGCAATGGTTTCATCTTCTTCCCAGGAGAGCAGGAAGCTGTAGTCACCGTCCAGCGTCTCATACATATCGCCCACGAGCAGGCGGGGATAGACGATTGTCGTGACGGTGGCTTTAGCCTCCACGGTTCCGTGGTTCAAGTCCAGCGAGCGCGCGGTCAGCGTTACCCGATGCCTTTCCTCTCGCTCTATATCCCGAGGCGTGCGAACGGTCACCACCACCGGTTGTGATGAACCTGCCACCAGAGAGAATTCCATTGGCTCGGCGGTGGCCTCCCACTCGGGACGTGAGGTCAAGTCAATCTTAAAGCGGCTCGGCGCGTTGCTCTGGTTCAGAACGGTGAAGGTACGTGTGTACTCGTCTCCCGCCAGCAACCTGTACTCGCCCGGCGGTGCGCGAACCTCCACTTTTGCCACAGGAATGACCTTGACCTCAACCTCACCTTCGTCAGTGATACCGGCAAAGCTGGTGTCTGTCACCTTGACGCTGACGACATACATTCTGGCAAGCTCGTACTTGGGGAGAGCAACGCCGACAAAAAGGAACTTCTCCTCGGCGGGCTTGAGCGTGAAGGGAAACAGCGGGGAAACGAGCACCCAGCCGGTTGGCAGCTCCGCGGCCGCTGAGAATTCGCGCTCTGCATCAGTTTCGTTCCAGATGCGGAAGGTAGCTACGACAATCTGGCCGGGCTCTGTATCAACCTGTGAAGGTGAAAAGTTCTCGATGCGGACTCCAGGTCCCTGTGCTGAGGTGGAAAAGGGCAGGATGAGGACCAGCGCAATGAGGAACAGGATGACTCCGAGCCTGTAGGGCGGGATTTTACCAGCCCAAGCGGATGGCTCCGCGCCCCGCCTACAAGGGTAGGGGTTTGGCATGCCAAACCCAAAATGGGCACGGCGTGCCGTGCCCCTACAGCCCATCCCGCGGAACGCGGGACTGACGCTTGACTTATTTCCCCGTGCTTCCCGCATCTATTTTCCCTTTACCTCGATTTCCGCCTGGGCGGCAATAAGGTTCGGCGCGTCGTAGTCAGCGATGATTAGCGCGGTGTAGCGGCCCGGTGGAAGGTTCAGCTTGCGAAGTTCGAACGTGTAGTCACGTTTGCTCTTGGGGAGTACCGTCTTCAGCAGATGGGCCTCAGAATACACAGTTATTCCCGTCTGGTCGCGAAGCTCAAGCCAAACGTATGGTTTCAGGTAGATATTCCCCTGGTTCTCCAGGGTCGCAGTCATATCAAACCCGCCCTTGACGGGCGAGACCTTGGCACCGGGGAAAGTAGCCTGCCGAATCTCCGTGCCAGGAATGGTGACGTAGGCCTTGATACCAAAGCGGAAAATCGATGTGATTCCCACAGTTGGTCCTTCCGCTTGCCCAGACTCTAATGAGGTTGACTGCGGCTGACCTTCCACAAAAAAGACTCCCCAATAGCTTCCTGAGAGGTCGGGATCCTCCGGCATCGCAATCTCGAAGTAAACCTTCTCTGAACCACCTGGAGGTATGGTTAGCTGGGCGGGGCTAACGCGCATCCACTTTGAGAGCGATTGTGGCTCTTCTCCCAGCTTCAGGAATACGGCACCCTTCTCAGTCTGTCGCCAATCACCAAGATAGACCTTAAGGTGCACAGTTTCCTTCTTCTGATTCGTGGCATAAACGAACCCAACATACTTCTCACCTGGTCGCAGCTTTAGCTCAATGGGTGTGAAGTCCACGGCAAAGCCCTGCGCGTAAGCGAATCGGGCTGAAAGCAGAATGAATGGCAAGACCAGCAGACAAAGCCTTATGAGTCTCCAGTATTTCATTCCCGTGCACCTTCAATATCAAGCAAGGTTGTCATATAGCTTTTTTTCCTTAATTCCTCTTTGGATTCCACCCCGGTTAATTTGGACTAATCGTGTATTGTATAGTGGCTCCATAGCTTCCGGGTATGTCCGCCGACCACGAGAGGAGTACCTTGTAATCCACGTTGAATTGCCCACTACCGGAACTGCCAGCACTGACGTTAGCATCGGTAGTGGTCATCGTCAGCCAGAAGGGCCAGGTAGAACGTTTCCACTTGAGGTCGCTGAGGGGCTTGGTGTACGAAAAGTCATTGCTCTGTCCCAAATCGGAGTCGAGGGACTTGACGGTGATTATCCAGGCAATATCGCTGGTCCATTGAATCAGGTTATTCGGTGCCACCTTCTCGCCAGCGTTGAAGTCGCTAGCGGTGGCTGTCATGTTTACGGGGGCATGCTCTGTAATCGATTGAGCCGCTTGCACAGTAGAAGGGGTGAGCAAAACGAACAACCAGAGCGCGAGAAGCACCAGGAAATAGCAGCTTATGCGCGAATGATGTTGATTCATCGTTATCATGTGTCGTCGCTCCCGATCCCTTACTCTGTATTCGTTAGCAGCCACTCCTTATGATTCAGTACGTTATTCACCGGTTATATCCCCTCATCGGGCCGTGCCTACGTTCAGTGTATCCTGGGGGACCAGCCCCGGGCTGGCTTGTCCCCCAGATACTTAGTGAATAGCTGAAAGCCCCTTTTTACGAGAGCGTCCAAGTTACGACTGTGCCTGCGGTGCCGGTGCCAGAGGCCCAATTAATTGTCGAAACCTTCCAGTCCTCGTCTTTGGCCGTGTTGTCCTCACCGGCAGCACCGCTACCGATGGCCGTTGAAGCTACAGGGATCGTCACGTAATTGGTGAACGAACCTGCGAACCCGTCGGACTTGAACTCCAAGGTTGTGGGTTGGGTACCCAACGTCCCCCCAAAAGCGGTACGTGTAGTCGTCAGCGTCCAGGCTACGTTTGACTGTATACCCCAAGTACTGGCGTTGTCCAACTTCTCGACGTACCCAAGATCAAGGTCGGCTGCTGTCGCGGTTTCACTCACCGCAGCTGGCTCAACCAGGACCTGGAGAGAGGGAACGGTTATATCAACTGCGGTCGTTGCCATCGCCGGAATCGCGAACAGGCACAGTGCAAAGAGTGTTACGAAAAAGATTACTAGTCTTCTCATTTAGTTTTCACCTCCTTTCTTATATAGTGAATGTGGGTGTACCCGCATGTGGCAGGTAAACTCCAGGAAAGCGGATCACCCTACCCGGATGGGTTATGCTCCCCTTCCCCGTTCCGTGTTATTCTATATGAATTCCACGCAATCCGCAAGCACAGAGATCTGCGGCGTATCTGCCCGGAGCTTGCAGCAGCATGCGCAGCCTTGGTTGAGTCTCTGTTGGTATGTCCAGACTTCCGTTGCACTGTCGTCCTCCCGACATGTCCCCGCCGATTAGTCCAGCCAAGCGCAAACATAGTATGCCTATGAGGTAACATTGTCAAGATATACAATAGTGAAGTAAACTGCGAATCCTTTCAAGCCCGCTTACTTTGCTCTGCTCGGTCACTTGAGTTGATCCAATCCACGTGAGTTCCGGTCAGCTCTGAGGTGGAAGCAAGCGATGCGCACGCCGTGGTCAAGCAGGACAGAGGAGTGTTCTATGAGCCCTTCTTTATTTAGGAGAGACTGGGGCGGATGGATTCGAACCATCGATGGAGGCTCCAAAGGCCCCTGCCTTACCGCTTGGCTACGCCCCAAGCCGGATATAACTCTAGCACAAAGTAGCTATGGCAACAAAGCTGTTTGCGCTGGGCTACGGCACACTCATGCGGTGGAACCTACGGCTTCATCAGTTTCCAGTACCGCTACACGCGTGCGGATGCTCTATCCCGCAGGATGGATGTCAGTTCGGGTATTCCCTCACCCGTAACCGTGCTTATCGCAACACTCGGTGAATATTCCTCCTGGAGAATCGCCAGAGGTGCGAAATCATCGAGCAGGTCTGTTTTGTTGAATATCACGACGCGTGGAATGCCCGATAGCCCAAACTCACTCAATATCCGCACGCCGCTTTCAATACGAAACTCCACGTTGTCCCGGGAGACATCCACGATGTGGAGCAGCAGGTCGGATTCCGCCACTTCCTCCATCGTAGCGCCGAACGCGGTGGTCAGCTCCGCCGGCAAATCGTCCAGTAAGCCAACCGTGTCGGTCACCACAGCTTCAACCCCATCTCCCAGGTATATGCGGCGCGCAGCGGGGTCGAGCGTTGTGAAGTATCGCGACGCGACCTCTTCCTCGCTGCGAGTCAGCGCGTTAATTAGTGACGATTTACCCGAGTTCGTATAGCCTATAAGGCTTGTCGTGAACACTCCCGACTTGACGCGTTTCTTTCGTCGAAGAGCGCGTGTGCGCTTTACCTTCTCCAGCTCGTTCTCTAGGCGGCGTATACGTCTGCGTATGTGGTCCTTGGTCAGGACAGTAAGCGGTTCGCCACCACCTCCACGTGTGCCTCTGTCGCCGCCGGTTCGCGAGAGCTCCTTCCCCACGCCCACTACACGCGGAAGTTCATAGTTATGGCGGGCCAGGTCCACCTGAATACGCCCTTCGCTTGTCGTGGCGTTCTGCTCGAAGATGTTGAAGATGACATCGGCGCGGGTCATAATTGGAGCGTCCCACTCCTCTTCGAGGTTGCGCTGATGCACGGGTGACAACTGGGCGTTCGTGACGACGCTCGTGGGCTGAAGAGCACGAACCGCTTGAGCAATCTCTGCAGCCTGCCCCCGGCCGAAAAACGTCCTCGGCGAGACGCGTCTCACGTTGAACTTCATGACGCGGCCGATGCTGAAATCGTCGGCTATGACCAGCTCAAGGAAGTCGAAGTCCTGCTGTGGGTTGTCAGTCCTCGTGCGATATCGCTCAACAAAGAGGTCTGTCTGCTCGTCGCTTGGGGAGCACGCCTCGTCCGTTCGGGAGCGCCCGCGCCGGGCGCGCACACCACGAGGCTTCTCAACGAGAAGCACCAGCGCAGTCCGCTTTAGCTGCTTGTCCTGCTGCTTGCCCATCGACGTGATTAGTATACCCGCGCGATTGTAGGCTGGGCAAGACTGACACCTAGCACGGAGAGTCCCGACTACTGCAGATTGCCATGTAGTGAAAGGCTGCCACGCTTTTCGTGGTATATATACACGCCATGCCGAAAGACCAAACGAAGTTCGTCCCGAAAGGGTGGGGCGGTGAGCTGTGGATTCACAACGACGACCTCTATTGCGGCAAGAAACTCACCCTCAAGAAGGGAAAACGCGGCAGCCTGCACTATCACAAGAAGAAGACCGAGACCTTTTTCCTGCAGTCAGGCAAGCTCCAGCTTGAGCTGAAGTACGCCGATGGGCGAGAGGAGGTCCTGATTATGGAGCCCGGCGATACAGTTCATTTGCCGGCAGGGACCCTTCACCGCTATACAGGGCTTGAAAACTCAGAGATGTTTGAATTCTCCACGCAGCACTTCGATGACGATACATACCGCGTCGAGCCAGGAGACTAGACCAGACTCATTCACGACTCTCAAAGACGTGCCGCAGAGCATCCTCCGCATCTTGCGAAAGGCGCTCGTACTTCTCTCGTCCTCCTTCTTCCGAGAGCAGGCGCGACATCACCAGTGGTTCTCCTGTGTCCGTACGCCGCACCATCGCTGACGTGCCGAGAGCATGCGCGAAGTCACGATAGGCTCTTAGTGCCTGGAAAACCTTCGTGCTGGCAACTTCGGCAAACTCCGGGCTAGTAAGGAGTGTCTCGATAGTCTTGAGCTTTAACGCCAGTGCAGTCGTTTCTGTGGGATGAGCCAGTTCACGGCGGTTGAAGTCGATCTCGTCCAGCGCGCGCCTAGCGAGATTGAAAGCCTCCGCCATCTGCAGCTTCGCCTGTTTCTTTTTGGATGACAGGGCGATCGCCGCTACAAGCACGGCAACAATGACTGCAGCGGCCAGAATCCACACGCCCAGTGTCATGAGCCTTCCCTCCGCTCACTAGAATAGCATAGAGGGTAGGGGGGGTCATTTACATATCGCCGTCCATGCGCAAGAATACTCCCGAATGGTTTGGAGAATACTTTCTGCAGCGTCACTGCTGGCGTTAGTGGTTGTCGCGTCGCTTGCCTGCACAGGTCGCAGGATTCACGCTGAGGCGGTGCTTATGGAGGCTGAGCTGACGAAACCCGCCGTGGGAGACCTGGAGCGCATTGTCAAGCAGGGCGTCAGCAAGACCGGCCGTGACATCCAGATAGTCACCATTGTTTTCCTTATCGACGAGCCTGTCTTTGAGTATCGTGACCAGTCAAACGCGTACCTCCTTGACCGCGGCTACACGCAGTCGATGAATCTCTCTACGCCAACCGAGTTTAGTATCGCGTATAACGGACCTGAAGGCTTGATTTACATTGAAGTAATGGCCGAAGTCGCCCTGCCGCCTGAGTCGCTTCTGACAGGTCTCCCGGAGCAAGCTCCGACTGAGCCTGAAGATGGTTTGCCTCCTCCTGATACATCCCCGGATGAAGGCATTGATGACGGTGCAGAACCGCCACTTCCCGCTCCAGACTTCCATCGTGTCACAATTAAGATCAGCTACTAGCGCTCCTCTCTGCTTCTACTCAAGAACTTCCCTAAGCAACGCCTGGCACCTCTCAGAACCTTTCTGAGAGCTTATCTAGCGGTGCGGGTAGGGCAAAGCTGGAATCTTCGTGTTATTAGTAAATACTGCCCTGAAGAGGTTAAATCCTCTAAGAAAATCGGTCAGGTTCGCTTCACAACTCCCGTATGTAACATAATAGTTCTTATGGGCGGATGCGGAGTGGCGTACCTGAACCCCAGTCCGAGAACTAATTCCCTTTGACCCTAATCCAAATGGGTGATGACACTGTAATATTAAGGCTCCGAATGGCTCCACATCGCTCCAAATGGCTGCTTGTACTCACTATCCTTCTACTTGGCACATCAGTGGAGCTTGTCGTCGGCTCCTCCGTCTTCTTCGTCGGAATGAGCATCGCTCCAGCCATATTGCCTACACATCCAATTGCAGGCATCGTCCTGAGTTATGTCCTTCTTGCAGTCGTAGTCGGAATCCTCGTGTCTCTCTTCTACCACAATCCTGCAATAACCTGGCGGCATCTGCTGGCCACAGTCTGGGGAGCGCTTCTGTTCTTCGCCGCTATGGGGTCATTGCATGAACTCGACGCGTCCCGCTCCGATAACACAACAGGAATGACGCTTGCGGGTCTGGGAACATTCGCGTTCCTCGTAACACTAACGGCAGTTGTTACGCGACTTGACAACAGCACGGTCAGAGAGTAGCCGGGACCGAAATGACCCCCCTACCCCGCTGGCGCGTCAACCAGCGCCTTTTCGAGAACATCGGTGAATCTGCGCGGTATGCTGTGAAGCTCGGTGACGTGGGGCAAGCCGTCTTCATCTTCTAGCGGCGTGATTAGCGCTGTAAGCAACGCGTTAGCCGTATCCAGGCTTGTAAGCACCGGGATGTTGCTTTCCACCGCCACCCGCCGAATAGCCCGCGCCTCGATCTCGGCGGTGCGGTTATCTGAAATCGTATTGATGATTAGCTCAAAGCTGCCGTTGCGCAGCATATCAATAATGTGCGGCCGGCCTTCGGTTAGCTTAAACACCGGAGTTGCCTTCAGCCCTTTGTCGTTGAAGAACGCGGCTGTGCCGGCAGTCGCATAGATCCTGAAGCCCAGCTCGGCGAATCGCTGCATCATATAAAGCGCCTCTTCCTTATCCTTGTCCGCGACTGTGCACAGAAGCGGCAGGTGTTTCTCGCGGCTCTTGCTCAGTTCAGGTACCTTCAACCCCGCAGCCATCATGGATTTCTTCAGCGCCTGGGCGAAGGTCTGTCCGATACCCATGACTTCACCGGTGCTCTTCATCTCCGGCCCCAGACCCACATCCACCTGTATCATCTTGGCGAAGCTGAAAACCGGCGACTTGACCGCGTACATAGACGCGTCCGGCATGAGTCCTGTTGGCAAGCCCATCTTTTTGAACTCGTGCCCGGTGATAGCCATTATTGCCAGCGTAACCATCGGAATTCCGGTGACCTTGCTCAGGAAGGGGATAGTCCGCGAAGCACGCGGGTTCACTTCGATAACGAAAAGCTCGCCTTGCTCATCCACGATGAACTGGATATTGATGATGCCCTTTGCGGCGATGCTGCGCGCAATGCGACCAGCGTAGTCGGTGATGCACTCGCGCAGCTCCTTAGACAGCGAAACCGGCGGATAGACCGCCATGCTATCTCCGCTGTGGATGCCTGAGCGCTCGATGTGCTCCATGATGCCGGGGATGATGATGTCTTTACCGTCGCTTATGAGATCAACTTCGACCTCCACTCCCCGGTAGTACTTGTCGATCAGCAGGGGCTGTTTCTGGAATGCGTATTCGTTGGCTTCAATGTATCGCGCAAGGCTCTCCGGCGTGAAAATGATCTCCATCGCCCGGCCGCCCAGCACGTAGCTAGGGCGAACCAGCACTGGAAAACCGATGCGCTCCGCAATCTCGACCGCCTTTGAATAATCAGTAACAGTTCCGCCAGCCGGCCTGGGGATTCTCAACTCCGCCATGAGATTGTCGAATTTCTCGCGGTCCTCCGTAACGTCTATGCCTTCCTCAGTCGTACCGAGAATGCGCACGCCTGCGCGTGCCAGGTCGCTGGCAATATTGATAGCCGTCTGGCCCCCGAACTGCACCACGACGCCCTTGGGTTTTTCGCGCTCCACAACCGCCATCACTTTTTCCATCGTTATGGGCTCGAAGTAAAGCCCGTCACTCATGTCAAAGTCGGTGGAGACAGTCTCGGGGTTGTTGTTGATGATAATGGCGTCGTAACCCAGCTTCGAAAGCGCCATCAGCGCGTGAACACTGCAATAATCGAACTCGATGCCCTGGCCGATGCGGATAGGGCCGCTGCCGATCACGAGTACCTTTTCCCGTCCCCCACCCTCTTTCGGTCTGGCGTCGGTCGAGTGCCCCTGAGTGGAATAAAAATACGGCGTCTCAGCTACAAACTCACTGGCGCACGTGTCCACTGCCTTGAATACCGGAATGGTCCCAAGGCTCCGCCGATGAGCGGCTACCTCGGCCTCGTCCTTTTCGCACATCTTCCCCAAGAGCTTATCTGAGAACCCGTTGTTCTTGTACCAGAGCATCTCTTGCGCGTCGATACCATCCAGACCTTTCTCCTTCAGACGCGTTTCCCCCTCTACCAGCTCGGCGAACTTGCGCACAAAGTAAGGGCTGATCTTCGTGAGCGTGGACAAGTACTCAACGGAGTGTCCTCTGTGCAGCGCCTCAAACAGTGCGAATATCCGCCCGTCGGTCGCCGTTGACAGGAATGAGAGCAGCTCCGCATCGTTAAGCACAAGAAAGCGGCGGGTGTGGAAGCTCCAGAGCTTCACTTCCAGGCTGTCGAGCGCCTTCAGAAATGCCCCGGTGAACGTGCGGTCAATCGCCATAACCTCGCCGGTGCTCTTCATCTGCGTGCCCAGTCTCCGGTCGGCCTCACTGAACTTGTCAAACGGCCACTTGGGAACCTTCAGCACCACATAGTCCAACGCTGGCTCGAAGCTCGCCATTGTCTGGCCTGTCACCTGGTTGACGATTTCGTCGAGCCTCAGTCCCAGCGCGATTTTCGCCGCCACCCGCGCTATCGGATAGCCCGTTGCCTTACTCGCGAGCGCCGAGCTGCGCGATACGCGCGGGTTCACTTCAATGACGTAATACTGCATCTCGGAGGGATGTAGCGCGAACTGGACGTTACATCCTCCTTCGATCTTCAGCGCCCGGATGATGGCTATGGACGCGGTGCGCAGCAACTGATACTCCCGGTCGCTGAGCGTAAGCGACGGGGCCACCACCATCGAATCACCGGTGTGGATCCCCATCGCGTCCAGGTTCTCCATATTACAGACTGTGATGCAGTTGTCCGCTCCGTCGCGCATCACTTCGTACTCAATTTCCTTCCAGCCGACGACGCACTCTTCGATGAGCACCTGGTGGTTGGGCGAATGCACGAACCCGCGAGTAACGATCTCGCGGAATTCGTCGAGGTTGTAGGCAATGCCACCACCAGTTCCGCCCAGGGTGAAGCCGGGCCGTACAATGAGCGGGAACTCCTGTTTCTCCGCATATCTCATTGCCTCTTCAAAGGTCGTGGCAGTAATGCTCTGCGGCATAGGCATATCCACGCCCTTCATCGTGTCTTTGAACAGCTCGCGGTCCTCCGCGCGGCCAATCGCCAGCGCGCTGGTTCCGAGGAATTTCATGCCGTATCGTTCCGCGATGCCGCTGGAAAACAGCTCCGTCGCCAGATTGAGCCCCGTCTGACCGCCGATGGTGGGTAGGATGCCATCCGGTCGCTCCAGTGCGATGATCTTTTCCAGGTGCGGCAGGTCCATCGGCTCGATGTATACCCGGTCGGCGGTTTCCACATCTGTCATGATGGTAGCGGGATTGGAATTGACCAGGACGACTTCCACGCCTTCCTCGCGCAGCGCCTTGCAGGCTTGGGTACCAGAGTAGTCAAATTCTGCGGCCTGGCCGATTATGATCGGCCCGTTCCCTATCACCATTACCTTGTTGATTTCTTCTCTTTTAGGCATAATTTCTTATTCCCGGAGACCGTCGGTCTCCAGACCGGGTGTCCCTCGTTCCCTCCGGGGACTGTCGGTCTCCAGACCGGGCGTCCTCGCGTCCGGGACAATCTTCATATACCACATACCCTCGTACCACAGCGCCGCATACTCATCCGGCAAACCCACAAGCTCATCCCGAACCGGATTCGACACAATATAGTCCGCCTTCTCACGGAAATCCGTCTCCGAGCGGATAATCCGGTCATAGTAGTCGCGCTTCCACAGGGCCCCGGAGACCCCACGCCGACGGTTTAGCTCACGAGCCGAGAAACTCTTGACGCTCTTGAGTAGCTCATCGAGTCGCCACCACTCTCCCGATGACTTCCGCAGCGGCGTGACTACCAGATGAACGTGATTCGGCATTACGACGCAAGTGTGGAGAAGCCACTTCTCATCATGCCAGTATAGGCACGCTTTCAAAACGCATATGCGCTCTGAAAGTGAGAGCTCACGAATCCCTTCGCGAAGGCTGTAAGTAACGAAGTAAGTGCTTCCGCCTACCTGCCAATGCGGCAGGTAGTGGCGATACTTGTGCACCCAGAAAGATGGATGCTTCCTATTCCCATTCACACCTGCTGTATTGCCGTTAGCCACTTGCCGACCCATGAACCGTCAGCTTCTCGACCGGACGCTCTGGCAGTTCAGAGTGCACGCCCGACCTGGAGGTCGACGGTCCCCAAACTGCACTCAAAAAAAACACCCCTTTCGGGATACGCTAGAGTGCAAAGTAGTTTATCTTCATTGCCTCCTTAACCATACCGAGCGTCTCTTTGCCCAGAATTCGCGCCTTTCTCGTGCCCTCCAGCAGGATTTCTTTCACCCGCTCTGGGTGTTCCTCGTACGGCTTGCGCCGCTCGCGAATGGGCGCTAGCATCTCGTTGAGCACGTCAGTCAGCCTTTCTTTACACTCGACACAGCCCAGTTCGCCGGTCTTGCAGTCGCGCTCGATCTCAGCCACGCGCTCCGCTTGGTTGAAGACCTTATGGTACTTGAACACGTTGCAGATTTCGGGATTGCCCGGGTCGCCCTTATGTATCTTATCCTTATCGGTGATTGCCTTCCACACCGTTTCCTTCACCGCTTCCGGCGGGTCGGCGAGGTTTATGACGTTTCCCAGGCTCTTGCTCATCTTCGTGTCGCCATCCAATCCTGCCAGGCGCGGCACGTCGCCGATGAGCGCCTCCGGCATAGGGATTATCTCCTTTCCGCCGCCGTAGAGCTGGTTGAACTTGCTGACTACGTCGCGCGTAAGCTCCACGTGCGGCTTCTGGTCTTCGCCTACCGGCACCAGATGCGCCCGCACGAACGTTATGTCCGCCGCCTGCGACAGCGGATACCCGAAGAATCCGTATGTGAGTTGGTCGAAGCCTATAAAATCGGGCGTCTGGTGGCGTATGGGAGTAAGGCTTAGCCACTTGTCAACTTGCTCCGTAATACTCTCAACAGAAACCGCTCCGTCTTCGTCAAGAGTTGCCTTTCCTACTTTCTCCCTATTCTGGATGTATTCCCTGGAGCCATAACAGAAGGCGTTAATCAAGTACTGTCTGAATTCCTCAGAAGCATCCTTAGCAATCATTCCATATTGAATCGCTTCCGCCTTCGTCGTGGGATTATGCCGCAGCTTATTCATATTGGTGAATAGCCCGTAGATGCTCGTGAGTTCGGCGATCTCAGGGATCATTGACTGCACGCAAAGCGTCGTGACCTCCGGATCGATGCCCACCGCAAGGTTGTCCATCGCCACGTCCAGCACCGCCTGTTTTAGCAACTCCGGCTTGTCCCAGTGGGTCGTCAGCGCCTGTATATCAGCGATGAGCAGGTAGGTCTCGTAGTCGTGCTGGAGCTTCACTCGGTTTTTAAGGCTGCCCACGTAGTGCCCCAGGTGCAGCTTGCCCGTCGGGCGGTCGCCCGTCAGGATGCGCTTGCGGTTGGATTTTGGCTCGACCATCAGACGGTGATTCTACCACGCCAGGCAGGATGTCAATCAGCAGGCGGAGTTGTGTCTTTAGATCGCCAATTACTCACGAACACTGTACAAGCGGTCTCGAGTCTATTCTGATCGCTTAGTAGTTGAATTTCCTGCATGACATCCCATTATGAAGGAACGGTTCCAGTAAGGTCTCCTTCCTTTGCAGACGGTTTTGAAGATAATACAGCGCTTATTCTTCAACGAGCCTTTCTTATTCCAGTAAACGTCCACGTAGGATTTGGATAAAAGTGACCTCTGCGTTCGTCAAGGTCGAAGCGTCTAAACAGGATGTTCCCACCATTCGTACACAGAAGCTGGAATTCGGTCGTTTCAAATGACTCACAAATAATCCACTTATACTTATCACTAAGAGAGCGGAAGAGAGCTTTGCGGGCATCGAAGTTAATTTTCATAGACATCGGCTTGTCCACTATTAGACAAACAGATGTCTCGTTGATGCACTTAATTCTACCTGTGTAAAGCCTTTTTCTTGTTTCGGAGTCTCCCGGTAGCGAATACTCGTCTAACCATGTGTATTCGCCAGTGATGCCAGGAAGGTCATCGACAACAGTCGCGACAACGTATGCGGCCCGTGACCCCGGATCGCAGCTGACTAACACTGATACCAGCACTGAGAATGCTATTAAGCAGCCCATACTACAAACGCACGTCTGGCGCCAGGTGGATTTTGGCTCACCCATCAGATTGTGATTTTACCACGCCTGAGCCTCTAATATTCGCGCTCGCCCGGTAACCTGCTAGAATAGCTTTAAGTCTACGAGGAGGTTTTCTCAAGCATGCGTGCAACCATCATTACACTTGGTATTCTGGCCGCACTGGTTCTGGCAATGCCCGCCGGCGCGACGTTTATGGTCGGCGAAGAGCATTTCGACGCTGGAACGATGCGCGTCCTGCAGACAACGACATTCTTCTTTGAATATGTCACAACGATGACCGAAGACGGCGAGACCTCCGTGTTCAAGGGCCTTTTTGCCCAGAACGTGGACCGGACGCGGGTGGACACGGATATTCGCGGGATGCTGGGCGACGCAGAAGGTCAGGAGGCTATGTTCGCCCAAATTATGGGTTACACCGGCGTGATTATGAAGCCCGAAAGCGACACCATAACGCTCTATCACGTGCCCGAGAAGTACATAATCCTCCATCCCGAAGAGCTCGAGGGAGAAATCCCCGACTTTATGCCCGACATTGAGGAGATGACCAAGGCCACCGCAAAGCCTGAAGAGGGCAAAGAGCCCATCGTCACCAAGGCGAAAATCGGCGAGGAGAAAATCGACGGCCATCCCTGCATCATCTACGCGCTTACTGTCACCATTCCGGACGAAGACACGCTAACCGGTAAAATCTGGGTGGCCCAGGATTACGGCGATTTCAAGCCGCACCTCAAGATTATCGCCACGCACGAAGACGGTGACGAGACGATGATAGAGTTCCACAACGTCAAAGTCGGTAAGCCCGACGACATCTGGTTTAACATCCCGGAGGGCTACGTTGAGGTAAAAGACATGATGGGGCTCTTCGACATGGGCGCAATGACGGGCGAAGGCTAGGTCGAGAACGCACTGGCCTGATTTTCAGCTACCTTGCTTAGGATCTAAGTGGAGGCTATTCCTCCTTAGCATCTTCCCCTTCTGTCGCGTTCTTTACGTTTGCAACCGACGCTTCTGCATCTCCCTCCGTCACAGTTGACGACTCATTGTACATTGTCTCCGCCGTGATCCGCATCCGCGAGTTATCCACTATCGCTCGCATCTGCTGCTTTTCGCCGTCTGCTTCGGTCGTAATGAGCAACGCCATATTCATCGTCAGGTCGCCGTCAATGCTGCTGTAGTTGCCCCGTTCAAGGTCGAACACGAGGCTGTAGCTGCCGGCGATGGTCATCTTCTCCACTTCAGTGTCGTACCTGACGCCGCCTTCCGTTCCCTTGAATGTCAGACCCTCCGGTGCCTGCCCCGAGATTTGCGCGGCAAAAAGCACAAGCTCTTCATGCTCCTCACCGACTATCTCTTTGAGCCGCCAGATAACCTGCACTTCCAGCGCACTATCGCCCAGGGGCAACTCCACCGTGCGTTCCCAGGGCTCGCCCACCGACACCTCGCCTTCCGGCAGCTCCATTACGAGTTCTGTGAGCCGGTCCCAGTCCAGGTAAGGGAACATCGGAGAACTTTTCGCCTTCGTCAGCCGGTCCCATGCGCTTCCGGTTCGCCTGTAATGCCCTCTCGCATCAACTCGGCTCGTGAACGAAGCTTGTAGCGCGTTCGCCAGCGCCTGTTCCTCAGGCTCAAACAGCTCTTCTTCGCCGTTGGCCAGCACTCGCGCGCCTTCATCGTCCAGAATAAGCGTTCTCTTCAGCGTTTCCTGATCGGCCGTCTGCACCTTATCCATCACGAAAGACGAAACGCGCGATGTCTGCGCGAGGGTTCCGCTCTCACCAAGGCTTCCGGTGGAAACGTTTTTCAGCATATCCACCGTCGCAGTGCTACTCGTCACGGCGCGTTGCTCTGCGCCGTTCTCCACATTGGGCTCCAGCATCAACGTGGTCTGAGACTCGCTGTGGTAGCTCACGTCATAGCGTTCATCTGGAGTGAGCTTGAGCGCCAGCTCTACCTTCTCGTAGGTCGGTCGCTTGCCAGCGGCTTGAATGACCGATCCCTCGTCGTTTTCAGTGGTAGGTATGCACGCGCCTATTGCTCCCATAATTAGAGCGATTATTGCGCACAACAAGAGTTCCCGACACATATCAGCCCCCTTGAGTTTACGCCACTCAGTTATTGACCGAACACTTGCGCCGCCGTTATTAGAATTCGAACTCGTGGCCCACGCCCCGTTCGGCGGCTTCCTTATACACATAGGTCGCCGTAGCCATGTCCTGCAACGCCAGCCCGACAGATTTGAATAGCGTGATGTCGCTGTCCGCGACACGTCCTGTCTTAGTGCCCGCAACAACTTCACCGAGCTCCGCAGCGATGTTGTCCATGCTCCATGCTCCTTCCTCAATCGGTATCTGGAAATCTCCAGCTTCCGCCTTGCACGCTTCAGCCGAATCCGGGAAGACCTTGCTCTTCACCACGGTTGCCGTATCCAGCTCGCGCATTCCCGGCGCATGCGAGCCAATAGCGTTAATATGCGTGCCTGCCTCCACCCACGATCCGTTGATTATCGGGTCTTTGGCGCTTGTGGCGAGTGTCAGGATGTCGCACGCGCGCACAGCGCTTTCCGCGTCTTTCGCAACTTCCGTTTGTACCCCGGTAATCTTGGTGGCATCGCGGGCGAACATCTGTTTTGTCTCGTCATCGTCCACGCTACAAACCAGGCAGCGCTCCAGTTCGCGCGTTTTGGCGACAGCCCAGGCCTGCGTGCGCGCCTGTACGCCGGTTCCGAACAGCGTGTGCACCTTGGCGTCCATTCGCGCAAGGTACTTGGTCGCGAGTCCCGATACTGCGCCCGTCCGCACTGCCGTCAGGTATCCGCCATCCATAATGCATATCGGCGCGCCGGTTTCGGGATTGAGCAGGATAATCGTGCCCATCACGTTGGGCAGGTTGAACTTCGCAGGATTATCCTTATAGACGGTCACGACCTTTGCGCCCAGCGCTTTCAGCCCCGGGATGTACGCCGGCATAAACAATGACAGCCCGGCGTAATCGGGCGCTGTAATGGGCGTGCGCACCGGCATAATGACGTTGCCTGCGGCGAAATCGGCAAACGCCTGTTCGAGGATACTGATTGCGCCCTCCATCGTGATGAGTTCCTGCACGTGGGCGCGGGACAGAAGTCGTACTTTCGCCATACTACCCCCCTCCGATGGTTTCGTTTTGGCATCCCGATTCTAGCACACGTTGTTTCCTGCTATTTTCCTGAAGCTGCACGGTGCGTCTATAATGTTAGTGCTGAAACCTAATGCCAGCTTCCACGAGAGCCGTTGCATTTGAGAGTAAGCCTGTTCTTTTCATTAAGGAGCATTGCACTATGAATATTCAGAGAGAATCTGAACTGCGTTCGAAGCGCATCACCGCAATGCCGCGCTCGGTCATCCATATGATGAGCGCACTTGCCCGTGATGTGGATGACCCGGTATCGCTATCGTGGGCCAAGCCGGTCCACGGGACACCGGAGCACATTAACGCTGCTGCTATCGAAGCCATCGAAAGGGGTTTGTGCAGCGGGTATTCGACGGGACTGGGCCTGCCAGAGTTGCGGGAATCCATCGCAAAGAAGCTGCGACGTGACAACGGCATCCTCGCCA
This sequence comes from Planctomycetales bacterium, assembly GCA_030606285.1. Taxonomy (GTDB): domain Bacteria; phylum 4484-113; class 4484-113; order 4484-113; family 4484-113; genus JAGGTK01. The sequence continues at coordinate 256,960 of JAUWGS010000001.1, forward strand.
GCCCTGAAGAAGTTCTGGTGACAGTTGGCGCAATCGAGGGTATTACGGGTGCGCTGGCGGCTGTGATCGATCCCGGCGATGAAGTCCTCCTGCCGTCACCCAACTACTCAACTCACACCGAGCAGGTTCGCATGTTATCGGGCAAGCCCGTGTTTGTGCCGTGCATAGAAGAAGAGGGCTTCCGGCCTGATGTAGCAGCGCTTCGCGCTGCCGTAACTGATCGCACGAAGGCCATTCTCTTGAGCACACCCTGCAACCCCACCGGCGCGGTCTTCAATGAAACCGATCTCCGCGCCATCGGTGATCTCGCGCTTGAACGCAATCTCACAGTCATCATTGATGAAGCCTACGAGTACTTCGTGTTTGACGACACCGTTCATTTCAGCCTGGCATCGGTTCTTGAATACGGCAATAACATCATCAGCGTCTTCACCGTAACCAAGACTTACGCGATGACCGGCTGGCGCATCGGATACATACACGCGCGCGCCGACCTTGTCTTCGAGATGAACAAAGCTCACAACTGTATGGCCATTTGCGCGCCAGTCGTTTCGCAGTACGCTTCGCTCGCCGCGATTGAGGGCCCTCAGGACTGCGTGGAGGACTTCCGCTTGAAGTACCTGCGCAACCGCGACCATGTCTGCGAGCGATTGGATGCGCTTTCCGAGCACTTCAGCTATCAGCGCCCCGCCGGTTCTTACTGCATGTTTCCTCGCATTCTACATCCCGATGGCAAGGACTCTCTTGAGTTCTGCAAGCGGATGCTGACCGAAGCTCGCGTGTCCACAACGCCCGGTGTGGGCTTCGGCACCGGCGGCGAAGAGCATGTGCGCATCACCTTCTGTTGTGCCTACGAGGATATCGATCGCGCGTTTGACCGCATAGAAGCCTGGCTCACTTAAGCTACAGGATAGGACAGGCTGGAGTTCTGCAAGGCCACAAAAGAGGTTCCCGGCTATCTCACCCCCAAGCGCCTACAGCATCCCTGCACTCGTGTCCTCACCGGCGCGAAAAGGGGATATGAAGGTTAGGATGCGCGCAACCCCTTCTAGGGGTCCCTCAGGAGTGCTTTGAAGCTGGCTCGAAACTCCTCGTCCAACTACGGATGCTGGATTTGCTCAGGCCATTCTCCTAGTTTGGCGTAGTAAATGTACCACTTCATGAGCCTATCCCCATCTTCCCGCGTCAGAACTGTACTTCCGCTCTTTTTCAGGAGCCTTATCTGGCTGGGAGCTTTCTTGAATCCTATCGCAGCGTCCTCAGGTGGGAAGACCTTCTCATACTCGCCTGAACACCTATCAATCCACTTATTGAAAACATCTACTTCGAAGTCCACCTGCCTCTCAAACCTGCCAGCGCAGTCGACTTGACTGCCGTGAAAACCGTCCTCCAAGCCACACCGGAGGAGACTTGCATGAATCTCCTGGCCAAGTTCCTGTAGAGTCCAATATCCCTTACTTTCCACTATCACCTCGTCAGATTCTTCGTTCCCTTTGCACCTATTACCGATACGGTGGGCAACGCGGATTCTGCTAGAACATACTCCGCGCTTAGGCGTACGTACTTGACTTTGTCTAGGATACTGAGCGTAACCGTAATACGTTCAGGTCCTTGACGTTCGTCTAGAGTGACATCGACCGTTAGTTCTTGGAGATTCCATCCACCATCGTCGAGGACCGTCAGTTCGATATAGCCTACTTCTAGTAGGTCCAGACCGTAGATCTTGTCCCAGAAATCCGTCCAATATTCCGTCCGTAATTCTTCACGAACCCCCATGAAGTCGAGTTCCGCTTCATCCCAGCCGGAATCCTTGAGTATCCCTGTCAGCGAACGAATAGTGGCCCGCTGTAAGAGGCTCAAATGATGATATCGCCTCCCCTCCCGTTTCTGCTCTCGCCAGCTATCAAATATGTCATACGCGGCGGTCGGCCAACGGCTGACCCCCAGTTCAATGCCACGCAGCGCTGAGGACGGCAGAGGTCTGGGAGTAACCTGCTGCCATCCGTAAATTGTAAGAATGTCAGTATACCCTCTGAAGCGGTCGATGCGGATACGCTCTCCGTCTGTGCGGTCATAGGAGTATCGCGTCGGCCAGACAAACATTGCAGCAAGTGCAATGACTACTACCAGCGAGAGTATCGCTAAGCCTTTGGTCAGCCGGCTCATAATGTGGCAATTCTAACACAGACTCCTTCCAGCTTCTGTGCAGTCAAGCTTCGTCTCTAGGTCTCAGGGTGGGTATAATCCCCTACCCTATTTGGGAGGTACGAAATGTTTGGCCCGGAAATCGTGGGAAAATTGGTAAAGCTCGCGCCGATGGACGAATCGATGGCGGAGACTTTCTTTTCGTGCATCAACGATCCGAAGCCCAACCGCTTCCGTCCCACGCCGCCTGTTGAGAGGGTAGAAACGGAGCGCGAATGGCTGGACTTCTACCTCTTTGAGTGCATGCGCGAAGACTAGGAGTTCGCCCGTCCTGGCAGCATTCAGAGGGATTGATCTGACGGCATCTCAGTGCTCCTGTTCAACCTGAGTGCACAAGCCCTGTGCTATCATTTCGCACTGATATGCCCCATCCGCCGAGACCCCCGCAGGCAGTTCTGTTTGACCTCTACGGGACGCTCGTGCCCAACTTCCCGCCTGATGCGTACCGACAGGCGACAGAGGATATAGCTCGAATCCTGGGGGTCTCGGTGGACGACTTCATGGCGAAGTGGAGCGACCGCTTTCTCACGCGGGTCCGAGGAAAGGACGGAGGTGTCGCCGAGAGCATCCAGGCTGTACTTGCAGAAATGGGTGTTCAGGTGACCCCGGAAATCCTTCGCCACGCTACAGAGCGCCGTCTTGCTTTCGCACGATACCTCTTCGACCGCAGCGACGAAACTTTGCCGGCTCTGCACAGCCTTCGCGAGCTGGGGATTCCCCTTGCACTCGTAAGCGATTGCACATTCGAGGTTGTGGAATGCTGGGATAACCACCCGTTATTTGCAGTCTTCAGCGCCCGCAGCCTCTCTTGCGAGCTCGGAGCGATGAAGCCCGACCCTGAACGCTACCGGCACGTCCTGCGCAAGCTGAACGTTGAAGCAGATAAATGCTGGTACGTGGGCGATGGCGGCAGCAGGGAGTTTGCAGGAGCGCGCGCAGTGGGCCTTTTCACCATCTGCTATCGTCAGCCCGGCAGCCGCGACTTCGTTTATGACGAGGACGATTCTTCAGCCGACCTGGAGATAAAAGACTTCTCCGAGCTTCTTGCGCTGCTCACGGCTTAAGTCTGTTATCCCTGAATGAGTAGAAACACGCCAAGGATCATCAGCACGCAGGCAAGCAACCGCGCGTGAATGCGCTCGCCGAACATGAAGTGCCCAAGCACAACTGCCAGAAGCATGCTCGTGTTGCCGACCGGCTCGGCCACAGACATGTCCAGGCCAAGTCCAAGCGTCACCAGCAGCGTGAAGTATGCGTATCCATTCACGGCGCCATTGACCCACACGAGTTTCGTGCGCTCACGGTACAGCGCGACAGCTTCTCTCCATTTTCCGCTGACTAGCACAGCCACCATAAAGAAAATACCGTTGAAGGTTGCGCACGATATAGCATAGAAGACCGGCTCGAAATCCGCGCTGTAGTTGTCAATCAGCCGGATTGCGGCGATGAGTATTGTGTTCAGGATGATAAACTGCGCGCCGCGGTCGGTGGCGACATTTCGCAGGCTGTCCAGCGGGTTCACGCCCGGCATCAGGAAAAAGACGCCAGCGAAGATGAGAAGCGCGCCCCCGAGCTTCATCCAGGTGAACGCTTCGTTCTGAAACAGGATGGGCAGGAAGAAAACGAGTAGCGTGCCCAACGAATACAACGGTGTGATGACCGAGACTTCGCCGTGCTGAAGCGCCTTCATATAGAAAACGAACGGTGTCATGAAGAGGCTGGACGTCAGGAGCGCATAGGCCAGAAATGTCCAGCTTTCGGGCCGGTGAAAGAACGAATATACGGCAAGTGTCGGAAGCAACGTCAGCGCCGCAACGCCGAAAAAGATGAAGCCACCTACCTGAGTGGAATAGCCGGACACCGTTTTCTTGCCCAAAGGGCGCTCCAGCCCTAGCAGAATCACCCTGAGAGCAAGGAACAACCAGGCGGCGGTCGCTACTTGCATCGGCCAATTATACAGGCCATTCACTCCTGCTGGACTAGACTAAAAGAGCATTAACCCGATAAGATTAACAGATGGTGTATCTCATAGCAGAGGTGGGGGTCAACCATCAGGGGGATTACGACCTGGCCCTGGAGCATCTCCGTGCCGCCACGCAGGCCGGTGCAGACGCAGTCAAGTTCCAGGCCTTCCGCGCTACTGAACTGGCATCTCGCGCTTACGCCAAAGACCAGCTAGACTTCTTCGCCGAAGTTGAGCTTACCTTCCCGGAGCTGGGCAAGCTTTACGAGGAGGCGCAGAAGCTGGAAGTTGTGTTCCTGGGTACCCCTTTTGATACGGAGGCTGTGGATTTTCTTGACCAGCTTCCAGTGCCCGCATTCAAAGTGTCGTCCGGGGACCTTACTAACCATCCCCTGCTGGCTCACGTAGCGCGTACCGGCAAGCCCATCTACCTCTCCACGGGCATGAGTAACATAGGCGAGATTGTGGACGCCGTCGGTGTCTGTCGTCGCAACGGCAACCAGGACATCACCGTGCTCCACTGCGTCAGCCTCTACCCCACCCCGCCAGAGCAAGCGAACCTGCTGGCTATCCGCACCTTGGCGGGAGCCGTCGATTTGCCTGTTGGATACTCCGACCACACGACCGGCATTGAAGCATGCCTGGCCGCCGTCGCTCTTGGCGCTACGGTCATCGAGAAGCACTTCGTGCTTGACCGCTCACGTAAGGGCCCCGATGTTGAACTCTCAGCAACACCAGAGGAACTCGCCGAACTGCGGCACGGCGTAGACAAGATATACCAGGAGCTGGGCGACGGCAATAAGGTTCCGCGCCCGGGTGAGATGGAGGTTGCCCAGATAGCGCGCAGAAGCCTATTTGCAGCTCGGGACATCAAGAAAGGCGAGGCGCTGACACCCGACCTTCTTACCTGCCATCGTCCGGGCAGCGGCATTCCCGCGAGTCAATACTCGGAAGTCGTGGGGTATCGAGTGATTCAGGATGTGCCGGCTGGCGAAATGCTCCTCTGGGAGATGCTGGAAGGCGTCTGAACCCATCCTGCCGGGTCCCTGGATACACACTCTCCTCGATTGGACACCGTTAAGAAGCGTATATTCAATTACCCCAGTGTTCTCGCCACACCCGATTCCTTGTGCCCAGTTCAGTTGATATTTGCCGGTCAGAGAGTATAATTCCAGCCATCTCGTGGTGACGGCGGCGTGAGAATCACAATATCACTGACACTGTGCTGCAAATGGCTATTCAGCATCTTAAACTGAAGGAAGGAGGTCGGGTCGAGTTCCCGATAAGCAAGGACGACAAGTCCATCTACATCAACTACGACTGGTGCAAGGGATGTGGCATTTGCATCCATTTCTGTCCGAAAGAGGTCTTCGACGCATCTGCTCTGGAACAGCCAGTCCCCACGCGCATCGAGGATTGCACGCAGTGCATGATCTGTGTACACGGCTGCCCGGATTTCGCCATTGTCATTACTGACGCCTCCGATGAGGCTGAGCTGATCGTTGACAGCGAGGTGAAGTAGTATGAGCGGCACAAAAGGACGAACTCTGCTGCTTCAGGGCAATGAAGCCTGCGCCATGGGCGCGATATACGCCGGTTGCAGGTTCTTCGGCGGCTATCCGATTACACCGAGCACCGAGATTGCCGAACACTTCGCCCGCAAACTGCCAACCGTCGGCGGCGTATTCATACAAATGGAAGATGAGATTGCATCTATATCATCCATCATCGGCTCGAGTCTTGCAGGGGTGAAGGCTATGACCGCCACAAGCGGTCCTGGCTTCAGCCTGATGCAGGAGAACCTCGGCCTAGCTACAGTGCTGGAAACGCCTATCGTCATAGTGAACATCATGCGCAGCGGTGCTTCCACCGGCCACCCTACCGGTACTGGCCAGGGGGACCTGATGCAGTCCAGGTGGGGAACGCACAGCGACCATCCGGTTGTTGCGCTGGCTCCTGCGACGGCCCAGGAGATGTTCGACCTTACCGTTAAAGCCTTCAACATCGCGGAGAAACTTCGCGTACCAGTCATACTGCTGCCGGAAGCCGTAGTTGGCCACATCCGTGAAGCGGTCTACATACCCGCAGAAGGTGAGATGGAAGTCATCGACCGGGAACGGCCGGGCTCATACGAGAACTTCCTTTTCTTCAAGCGCGACACAAATGGGGTGGCCCACCCACCCGATCTCGGCGCTGGTTTCCGACCCCACTATACAGGCCTTACTCATGACGAAAGCGGTTTCTTCACGGCTGTCCCTGATCGGGTGAACGCATTCACAGTCGGATTGAATTCCAAGATGGAGCTCCACCGCGAATACCTTACAGATTACTGTGAGGAAACTGTGGAAGACGCAGATGTCCTGCTTATATCATTTGGAGTCACCGCGCGCGCATGCGCTCACGTAACACGCGACCTTCGTAAGCGCGGCGTCAAAGCCGGCTGCTTCCGGCCGCGCATTGTGTGGCCGTTTCCAGAAGAGCGGCTGAACCGGATAGCTCAGCATGCGCATACTTTCATCGTGCCGGAGCTTAACCTGGGTCAGATGCGCCTTGTGGTCCAGCGCGTAGTCGGTCCGGAAAAGCGCGTGGTGGGCATAAACCGCGTGGACGGTGCAATGCTAACTCTTGAAAGGATGCAGAAGGAAGTAGAGGAGGTGCTGGCCTGATGCCGACGGAGCCGTTTGTAAAGAAGTACTTGCGTCAGCGCGTGCTTCCCACCATCTGGTGTGGAGGCTGTGGCCTCGGCACCGTGATGCGTGTCATCGTTGAGGCTCTCGACGACCTCAAGATCGACCAGAACAACCTGGTAGTCGTATCGGGCATCGGATGTTCATCGCGCATGGCCGGCTACCTGGACGCAAATACGGTTCATACGACTCACGGCCGAGCACTTCCCGTCGCGACCGGCATAAAGCTCGCGCATCCTGAGCTGGAAGTAGTTGTAATCATGGGCGACGGCGACGGCACGGCAATTGGCGGTAATCATCTCATCCACGCATCCCGCCGCAATATCAACCTCAACGTGTTCCTGCTGAACAATGGAAACTACGGCATGACCAGCGGTCAGGTGTCGCCAATGACGCCGCACGAGTGGCACGCCAGCACATGTCCTTTTGGCAATCTGGAGCACGCTTTCCACCTGTGCGATATGGTGAAAAGCGCCGGCGCAACATACATAGCGCGGACAACCACCTTTCATTACATGCAAGCTGTCAGACTGGCAAAAGAAGTCCTAGAGCACAAAGGATTCGCCTTCTTGGAAATCTACTTCCAGTGCCCGACGTACTTCGGTCGCTTCAACGAAATGACGGACGCGCCCGCCATGCTCCAGTGGTTAAAGAAAAACGCCGTGCGTTACGATCCGGAAAAGCCACGCGAACTTGAAAAAGGGCAGTTCTACGTCGGTAAGTTGTGGGAAGACAATACGAAGGATGAATACACCGACCTCTATTGTAAGCTCTGCGGCCGCGCTCAGGAGATGATGCAGGTTGCGGATTAGGATGGGGCAATGAGCGATCGCAGCGAACGCTACGAGGTTTTACTTTCCGGCTCTGGCGGTCAGGGGATAATCCTTGCGGGAGTCATTGTCGCCGAAGCAGGTATAGCCCATGACCTGAAAGTCGTCCAGACTGCAAGCTACGGCCCTGAGAGCCGCGGCGGCGCGAGCCACAGCGAAGTGATATTATCCGGCACGGATATAGATTATCCCGCGGTGACCAAGCCCGATTTCGTGATTGCCTTGACGCAGGAGGCTGCGGACAAGTTCGCACATCTGGCTAGGCCACGCGGGAACGTCCTTCTTGATACAACCTGGGTTGAGAAACTTCCGCAAAATATTCAGGCTAATATGGCGAGCTTCCCGCTTACCGAAGAGGCATCCAACCGTTTCGGCAAGCCACTGGTGGCAAACATCATCGCGCTCGGATACTTCGCCGAGCACAACCCGCTTCTGGGCGCTGACGAACTCCTGCAGGCGATTATCCGCCGTGTGCCGTCGCACTACCGTGAACTCAACGAGCACGCCTTTGCCTACGGCAGAGAATTGGCAGATCAGGCATAGCTCCACTAGTCGCACCGGTTATCGTAACGCAGGTACGAAACTCGCGATTCGCTATGTCGGCACGCTTTAAGGCATAATACTAGGTGCAAATCCAAGAGGAGGTGTAGGGAAATGAGACTCAATGCATGGGCATTTGGGCTCGCATTTGGAATTATTTGGGCGATAGTGATCTTCATTGTCGCGATCATCGGCATCTGGTCAGACTGGTGCGGCGGCTTCTTGGACGTGATGAGCTCCATCTATATTGGCACGAGCGCAAGCTGGGGTGGCGCGTTCATCGGCCTAGTCTGGGGCTTCGTAGATGGCTTCATTGGCGCATGGCTCGTCGCCCTCGTTTACAACGGCTTTGTCGGGAAGCCCAGGTCAATGTAGCTTGATAACAAAGCACACCCACCTGTAGGGCATATGCGCTGGGCGTAAGCGCACGGAGCTACTCGACTTGCAGCTTCCGCCACTCGCGGTCGAGAATATCCATCACGACGCGCCCGTAGAACTTGCCGTCAATCTGCGTGATACGACGCTGCACTCCCTGACGCTGAAAGCCTTTCTTCTCCAGGAACCGGATGAACGGCTCGTTGAACTCCAGCGGGCCTGCGCATACGGTGTGCAGTCTAAGCCCCAGAAAACACTTGGCCAGCGTCCAGTCAACCGCTTCCGACAGCGCTTTACTTCGCAGATGCTGCGCTTTGCGGGGAATCACATTGATTCCTGCATTCTGTGACGGTTCGGCCCAGAAATGACGGTTAATTCCAATGTAGCCGATATACTCTTTCCGCTTATTCTTCACTAGATAGTGGTATTCCTTCCGCGCATCCTTGCTCTTGAGCTGCTTCTCGATTTCCTTTTCCAGCTCGCGCTTGGAGTATACGCGCAGCACGTTGCCCCAGTAGTTGCGCTTGGCGTATGCGCCGTTCTTTAGCTCCCACCAGAAGCCAAGCTGCTTCTTCTCCAGAACCTCGATTGTGCAGTGCCTAAGTGTCTCCATACACTCCATCCTTCTTCAGCCGATCGTATTCCTCTCGCGTGATGCTCGCAATCTCCATGTCGTAGAACTCGCCTTCCCACAGTATAGCCTCGCGCCGACGAGCTTCGTATTTGAAACCGCACTTGTCGATGTAACAGCGCTTACCGCGCAGGTTATACGCGTGCCAGCACAGCATCACCGTGTGCGCCGCATACGACTCGAACAGCGACTCTGTGAGCACCTTAATAACTTCCGTTCCGAGCCCCTTGCTCAGGAGGTTTCCCTCTCCGATAAACAGCCACAGCTCGTAGCGCCCCGGGATATCGCCCGTCTGGTGCCATCCAGCCATGCCAATGGGCTTCTCCTTATTCCTGCTTCCACTTGTGCTCTTTTTCTGCAGCACCTTATAGAAGCAGGCTACTCCCTTTTCTAGTTCTTCGAGCCACGTGTCGAACATCTCCTTTTCGCGCTCCGGCTCTGGAAGCGCGTAAGCGTTAGCGAAGAAGTACTTCCGCACGTCTGGGGACTCGTCCCAGCGCGCCACCAGTCCAGAATCATCCTTCTCAAACGCAACGAGTTTTAGCCTTTTGGTTTCCAGCATCGGATTCTCCAGCGGATTGATTATACCCGTACGCAGTACTCCTGTACGGCTACTTCCATAATGCGCCTTAGCCATCAGACGAAAGATGTTGTAAAGCGTCTTTCGCTCCGGTATAATCGTGTCAGTCTGCTTCGTTAAAACGCTATACGGGGGCTTATAAGGTGCTGGTATTCACCAACACTGAAAAGCGGCTATGCAGGTTAACCGCCAAAGAGGTGGAAATCGTCATTTCCCATAAGGACACGCTCCTTACTGGTGTTGGCGGTATGCTGATGCCTCGGCATCACGGCCCCATCGAGGTCAAGTGCCCATACGCTGAAGAGTGCCTGAGCCAGGGACGTGACTGCGTCTGGGCGGTAGGCGTAATGCGAAGCACTAACGATCCCCTCGACCTGAATATTAAGTTCTAGCTTTGCGTATCGTTTAGAGCACGTATTGTTTAGAGCAGGTGTCGTTCCAGGACTCTGGACAGCTCCTCGAAGGTGAACGGCTTCTGAAGGACTTCCGACAGACCCATGCGAATGTGATCGGTGCTGGCCAGGTCCTCCCCGAACCCGGTCATCACAACGCCGATGATGCTGGGATTCAGGTGGTGTATGATCGAGAACGCCTCAGTGCCGCTCAACCGGGGCATCCGCAGGTCCAGCAGGACGAGCCCAATCTCGTGCTGGTGCCTCTTAAACTCTTCGATAGCCTCAACTCCGTCGCTAGCAGTGAAAACTACGAGCCCGTGCCTGGCGAAGAAGCGCTGCACCGGTTGAACGATCATCTCCTCGTCGTCTACAACCAATATCGGCTTGGCCTTCGAGAAGTCCGGGATTTGGTACTCGCTGGCACTCTCAGATCCGACCATCCCCTCCTCAGCGATAGGCAGGTAAACACTGAACACGCTGCCGCGTCCCCAGTCGGAGTCAATCACTATGGTGCCGCTGTACTTATTGATGATGCTGTACGCGATGGACAGCCCAAGCCCCGTGCCTTTCCCCGACTCCTTGGTCGTGAAGAACGGCTCGAATATGCTCTCCTTTACTTCCGGGCTGATGCCGGTGCCGTTGTCGGTAACCCTGATGCGCGCGAACATCATCGTAGGTGCCACGTTCAGCGGGAAGTTGGGGTCTTCTCCAGCCTGCACGCGGGCCGCAATCACCTGGAGCTTGCCTCCGCGGGGCATAGCCTCAATGGCGTTGATACAAAGATTGAGGAGCACTTGCTGGATTTCCGTAGCGCTACCGAGGATTTTCAAGTCTTCGTCACAGATGCTCTTAGTGTATTGTATGTCTTGCGGCAGTGTGGTTCGCAGCAGGCTGGACACTTCTTCAACCGACTGCTTGAGATCAACCACCTTACGGTCTTCCGTCTCCTTGCGGCTGAAGTAAAGCAGCTTCCGCGTGAGGTCCGCGCCCCTCCTGGACGCAGTCTCTATGATGTCGAAGAGCTTGCGCACTTCCTCGTCGCTGCTGTCTCCACCAACCTGTTCTCTTAACAACGCCAGATTGCCGAAGATGCCGGCGAGGATGTTGTTGAAGTCGTGCGCGATGCCGCCTGCAAGCCTGCCGACGCTCTCCAGCTTCTGTGCCTGAAGTACCTGGTGCTCCATGTGCTTCTGGCCGGTCACATCGCGGAAGAAACCGAGAAACCTATCCTTCGACCAGGTCTCCAGCCGCTTGATGGAGCCTTCCCATACCCGGACTTCTTTATCCTTTCCCCGCACCTCAAGGCCGGAGAGATCAGTAGTCGTTTCTCCCTCTGACAGGCGCGCCATCGCGCTGAGAAGTGCAGGGCGGGAGTCAACGTCCACCATATCCATGAACTTCCGGTTCAGTAACTCCGCTTCGCCGTCTTCCATCTGGAGGGAGTTGCGGAAAGGTGGATTGGCATATGTAAGCTCACCTTTATCGAGCAAGAATATGATTGTGGACACGTTCTCCACCAACTGTCGGTAGAGCTCCTCACTCTCCCGCAGTTTCCTGGTATGTCGCACGACCTGCTTTTCTAGTCCGAGGGCATGTTTCTCAAGTTCAGCTTTGGCGCTGGCAAGCTGCTCCGTCCGTGCTTTCAGCTCCATCTCGAACTGGTCGGCCAGGTGCGCACGCTCCTCAGCCATCAAGTACTGCCTGCGCGCGCCCACAAGATAAAGAGCCAGCAACACTCCTAGAAGCGTGACCACAGATGCACTGGCAAGAACAATGACCCGGTATGTGCTGATGGCGCCTGCAAGCTCATCGTCCCTAATACCACTGAGCATATGCCAGCGGCTGTCCCCCACCCGGATTGTCGTTACAGCCACAATCCAGGTACCGGATTTCCCCGGCAGTTTCGTTCGCAGCGACACCGACAGATCTTCCGGCTGAGCCTGGAAAGCATCGCGAAGCTCGTAAAGTCCCGCTTTCTCCAGATCTTCTGGGCTAAAGTTCCCAGCCTCCTGCACCATCCCTTTAGACCAGAACACTCCTCCCTCTTCGTTCACCAGCGCCGCGATACCGCCCGCACCAAGCTGCTGCATCGGTTTCCAGAACACCTTGTCCAGCCATGCAGTCCGCATCAGCATTGTGAGAGTGCCGTCAAAGACACCGTCCCTGAAGACGGGTTGCACAAGCGGCATCGCTTCATAGCCCTGAACGGCCATGAAGCACTCGCCGACCAGCGGGCGCTTCGTCTCCATGAGTTTAACGTTGTGCGCCTGGGCCCCAACGAACTTGCCCTTAGCTTGTTTGTCCACAGGATATGTGTAGGCAATCCTCATATCCTTATCGAGCCGAGTTACATTGCCCACCAGGCCACCCATCACGGCCTGCAGGCCTTGAAGCTTGAGTTTGCCGCTCTCCGTTAGGCGCACAATGTCCGGGTCCTTGGCCATCACTTGTATCTGGCGCAACGAGGAGTCGATGAACTCTTCGAACGTTTGTGCGGACATGCGACCGCTTGTCTCCTGAAGCTGAAGATACTGGGCGAACACGTTGTCTTCGACGAACAGGTGGCCGTAGAGCACCAGCCCTGCAAGCATCAGGGCAAGGATAACCAGGATTGAAAGCAGAATCCGAGACCTCAATCTGTTCTCCCAGGATAAGTTTATCATAAGCCATCCCTCGTTCTTGTCTGCAAGCCGCTCTGGGAATATAATGTACTGGCCTGCGCCGCTGCGGGTATCTTCACCAGAGGAGTTGCTGTGGCTCAAAACCTGGCCCACAAGATTCTGTCGAGTCATCTCCGCGCCGGACAGCTCGAGCCGGGCTGTGAGATTGGCATTCGCATCGACCAGACGCTCACGCAGGACGCAACCGGCACAATGGCCTGTCTCCAGTTCGAGGCTCTGGGCGTGGACCGCGTGAAGACCGAGCTTTCAGTCTCGTACGTGGATCACAATATGCTCCAGTCGGACTTCCGGAACGCCGACGACCATCGTTTCCTCCAGAGTGTCGCAGCGAAGTACGGTATCCACTTCTCCCGGCCCGGCAACGGTATCTGCCATCAGGTCCACCTGGAGCGCTTCGCCAAGCCTGGAAAGACCTTGCTGGGAAGTGATTCTCACACTCCCACTGCTGGCGGCATGGGCATGATAGCGATCGGTGCCGGAGGCCTGGATGTTGCAGTGGCAATGGCCGGCGGCGCGTTCTACCTTCCATGTCCGCGCATCGTGGGCGTAAAGCTCACAGGCACTCTTCCCGACTGGGTTTCGGCCAAGGACGTAATACTCGCCCTCCTGCAACGCCTAACGGTCAAGGGCGGCGTGGGAAAGATAATGGAGTACTGCGGCCCCGGAGTCGAGGCCTTGGACGTGCCCTCCCGGGCAACCATCACCAATATGGGGGCGGAACTGGGTGCTACGACGAGTATTTTCCCGGCAGACGCGCTATCCGCCGAGTTCTTGAAGGCTCAGGAACGCGAGCAGAGCTTTACAGCCCTGGCGGCCGATCCCGACGCTGACTACGACGAGATGATTGAACTCGACCTGAGCAGTCTTGAACCTCTGGTGGCTCAACCGCATATGCCTGACAGAGTTGTGCCTGTGAAAGAACTCGCGGGACGAAAAGTCGACCAAGTCTGTGTGGGCTCCTGTACCAACAGCTCTTACCGCGATATGCACATGCTTGCAGCACTCCTGAAGGGCAAGCTTATCGCCAACACCGTAAACCTGACCGTCAATCCGGGCAGTAAGCAGGTGCTAGCGATGATGGCGGAAGACGGGAGCTTGTACGATATCGTTGCTGCAGGCGCGCGAATCCTCGAAGCTTCCTGCGGCCCCTGCATAGGAATGGGACAGGCGCCACCTTCGCGAGCCGTCAGCGTGCGCACGTTCAACCGGAACTTCGAGGGTAGAAGCGGCACCCGCGACGCCCTGCTATATCTCACAAGTCCGGAGGTGGCTGCGGCGTGTGCGCTAACAGGTGAGTTCACCGACCCGCGCGCTTTGGGAGACTACCCGCACATTGAGTATCCTGACCATTTCCTGGTGGACGACAGCAGCATCATCGTTCCGCCCCCTGCCGGAACCGATGTGGAAATCCTGCGCGGTCCCAATATCGTCCCGCTGGAGATGAAGGAGCCTCTGCCCGATGAGGTCAGTGGTAAGGTACTCCTCAAGGTGGGAGACGACATCACGACGGATCACATAATGCCAGCAGGCGCTAAGGTCCTTCCCTACCGCAGCAATATCCCAAAGATTTCCGAATTCGTATACGAGGGCGTGGATCCTGACTTCGTCAACCGCGCCAAAGCTGAAGGTGGTGGGTTCATCGTAGGCGGCGCGAACTACGGCCAGGGCAGCAGCCGCGAACACGCAGGTCTCGCCCCATCCTTCCTCGGGATAAGAGCCAAGATTGTGAAGGGCTACGCCCGCATCCACCGCGCCAACCTTATCAATTTCGGCATTGTTCCGCTGATGCTTGCCCACCCCGAGGATTATGATGCCTTGGAGCTTGGCCACGAGATGTCCATCCCCGATGTCCGCAGCCAGATGAAGTCCGGCCAGCGGATTCTGGTCAAGAATCTCACGACTGGCAAGGAGATCGAGTGCAAACATGACCTTAGCGCACGCGAGGTGGACATTGTCCTGGCAGGTGGCAAGCTCAACTACACGAGACAGGAGATGGCGGGCTGATGCCGCCTTCGCGCGCTGGCGGGCGCAAGGCGCTATAATCAACGTTTCGTGGAGATGACGGCAGTCACAGACGACGCGCTTCGGTGGCGCTATTCCCCTTGGAGCAAACGCCCGCTCAAGACTTGGGCACTGCTCTTCGTGAATCTCGCGGTCTCAGCCGTCGTCTACTTCACCTTTCCGGAAAAGGGCTTCACCGGACTGGCGATTTTGCTTATGTTTGGAATGACAATCTCAATGCTCGTGCCCATCCGTTATGAATTCAATGGCAAAGGTGTCACCGTGTACTTCCTGGGCACGCGCAGTTTCCGCCGCTGGGCGCATTACCGCAACTTCTACGTGCACAAGGACGGCGTATTCCTGACGTCAATGAAGAAACCGAGCAGCCTGGACCCCTTCCGCGGGCACTTCCTGTACTATGGGGGTAACCGCGACGAAGTCGTTAACCATGCCAGAAGACACATCAAGCGGTAAATCCAGCTGGCTCCAGCGCCTCCGTGCCGAACTTGGGCACGCGTTTACCGTCGAGCGGGGGACGGAGGACGAGCTAACCGAAGAAGAGCTTGAAACTCTGGAAAAGCTCGCCGAGCGCGTCGTGAAGATGAATATGGCCGTTCCCGCGATAATGTTCTTGGAGAGCGTGCGTCCGCTAAACTACCTGGGCTCGCAGGTGATGCTTTTCTTCCGTCCGCTTCTGGGCATCGCCAGCGAGACCGTGAGTTTGGCGACTGCGCCCTTGCTTGGATTCTCAGTTGATGTTAAATTCTATAACCGTCTACAAGAGGTTCTGGAGAAGAGGGCTTCCGTCGAAGCCCTCATTGTTCGAATCGAGCGAAAACTGGAGGACACCACGCCCGGCGGCTGTCTGGACAGCCCGGAGGAATCCCGTAAATGAAGGAACACTCACAAGCAGACCCTGAGGCAATCAGGATTATCATAGCGACCGACTGCGGAAGCACAACCACCAAGTGCATTCTCATCGAGAGAAAAGAAGAAGGGTTCAGGCAGACTTTCCGCGGGGAAGCCCCCACTACCGTCGAAGCGCCGTTCGAAGACGTCACCAAGGGCGTCCTCAATTCCATCCAGGAAGTTGAGGAGCTTTCCGGGCGCAAGATCCTCGATGAGAACGACAAGATCATCTATCCTTCGCAAGGCGACACCGGCGTGGACATCTACATAAGCACCAGCTCAGCCGGCGGAGGCCTGCAGATGATGGTTGCGGGCGTCGTCGCGTCAATGACCGGTGAGAGCGCGCAGCGTGCCGCTTTGGGCGCAGGCGCCATCGTAATGGACGTGCTGGCCAGCAACGACGGTCGGCTGCCGCACCAGCGCATCGACCGCATCCGCCGCCTGCGTCCCGATATGATTCTGCTCTCGGGCGGCATTGACGGCGGGACAGTCAGCCACGTGGTGGAAATGTCGGAGCTCATCGCTGCTGCCGACCCTAAGCCCCGCCTGGGCATCACCTACCGGCTACCGGTCATCTTTGGCGGCAATGTGGACTGTCAGGACAAAGTACGGGACACTCTCGGCGAGAAAACAGCGCTCACGATAACCGACAACATCCGCCCCACCCTCGAGCGTGAGAACCTCATGCCCGCCCGCGCGAAGATTCAGGACCTTTTTGAAGAGCACGTAATGGCGCAGGCTCCCGGCTACGACAAGCTTATGGAATGGGTAGACGCGCCCATTATGCCCACGCCGGCGGCAATGGGCCTGATTATGCAGACCATCGCCCGCAAGAAGAAAATGAACGTCATCGGCGTGGATATCGGCGGCGCGACGACGGACGTCTTTAGCGACTTCAAAGTCGAAGGGCAGCGCATCTTCAACCGCAGCGTCTCGGCGAATCTTGGAATGAGCTACTCCGTGAGCAACGTAATGGCGGAGGCGGGTTTCGCCAATGTGATGCGCTGGGTACCCTTTGACGTCGAGGAACAGTGGCTGCGCAATCAGATAAAGAATAAGATGATCCGCCCGACGACAATCCCGCAAGCGCTTTCCTCCTTGGTCATTGAGCACGGCCTGGCCCGTGAGGCTCTGCGCATGGCTTTCATCCAGCATAAGAGCCTGGCTGTAGGTCTCAAAGGCGTGCAGCAGGAACGCGGCATATCCGATACGTTCACCCAGGTCGCCACCGGCGAGAGCTTCATCCGGATGATGGACCTCGACCTGCTGGTGGGTTCCGGAGGTGTTCTAAGCCACGCTCCTCGCCGCAGCCAAGCCATGCTGTTGATGCTCGACGCCTTCCAGCCCGAGGCGTTCACCATTCTCGCCGTCGACAGCATCTTTATGATGCCGCACTTGGGCGTCCTTTCGCAGGTGCACGAGGAAGCCGCCACGCAGGTATTCGACCGCGACTGCATGATATACCTCGGCAGCGCCGTTGTGCCGTCAGGCGTCGCCCGTCCCGGCGACCGCGTATGCACCTACAAGTTCAAGTGGCCTGATGGTAGCACCGATGAAGGTGAACTGAAGCTTGGTGAACTCAAGCTCTTCCCCAAGCTCGCCGTTGGCGAGGTTGGAGAGGCGGAGATTCATCCGACACGCGCGTTCGATGTCGGCCAGGGGCGTGGTCACGCTGTCAAAGCACACGTCCACGGCGGAGTCGTCGGCGTTGTGCTGGACGGTCGCGGCCGCCCGATTTACCTGTCAGAAAACCACGAGGAACGGCGCAAGCAGCTGCTGTCGTGGTTTGCGGCGATGAATGCATATCCGGACCTTTCGGGGATCACCGACGTAAGGTAACGGGAGATTTGTGTTATTTGGTGAAAGAAACAAAGGGGGATTGAACCATGTTTGAACTTGGTGTGGGACCCGTATTCAGCGATGGGTGGAAGGCCTTTACTGAGAATATCGGCAAAGTGCTGCTCTTCGCCCTGTTCTACTTCATCGGTATCGTGGTTGCGATGATCCCGATAATGCTTATCCTCGGAGGAGCCTTCTTTACCATGATGGTTGCTGGGGCTTCAGGCGGAAATGAAGCCAGCCAGATGCTTGCCGGGCTTGCCGGTGGCACGCTTTTCCTGTTCGTTATCGTTTACATCGTCGTTCTGATAGCGCTCATAGGTTGGTACGCGGGCTTTGCTCACGGCCTCAAGATGATTATGTTTGGCGGCTCCCCTGAGTTCAGCGATCTATTCTCACAGTATCGTAAGCTGGGTAATCTTATTCTGCTAGCGATCATCTTAGGCGTCCTCATCGGAATCGCGTCTATCTTCTTGATCATCCCCGGAATCATCCTTGCGGTGTTCTGGTCACAGTCCTATCTGCTGGTCATTGACAAGGATATGGACGCAATCAGTGCCATGAGCGCGTCCTGGAAGCGCGTGGCGTCCGACTTCTGGACAGTGCTCGGTATCATCGTGGTGCTGACCCTTGCTTTTGGTATCGTCGGTTGGCTGTTGGGCATGATTCCTGTCCTAGGCGGTTTGGTGGATCTCTTCTTTCTGACGCCCTTCGCGTTTATGTGCATTTGGGCGCTGTACTACGCCCTTTTCCCGCCGGTACCGGATGCGCAAGCTGCGCCGGTTGCCGCTACCGATTACGTCGAACCGGCTCCACCACCTCCGCCTCCCCCACCCCCATCGACCGAAGACAAAGGCGACGATGAAGGAATAACGCTGAAATGATTTCTGTGATGCGAATGCACACAGGAGGTAACAATTAGTGGCACATGCTTATACGCCCGGGCTGCGGGTTGCCCGCCGCACGCACCTTTCACGCGAACGCACGCTTCCACTTAAAGGTGATGTTCTCGTCGAAGAAGGCGATACTGTCCGCTCCGAAGACGTCGTCGCCAAGACATTGCTCCCCGGCCCGGTCACCATCTTGAACGTGGTCAACCAGCTCGGCATCGAGCCCGACGAGATTCACGACTATATGCTGGTAAAGGAAGGCGACTCGTTTACCAAGGGCGCCCCCTTGGCTCAAAACAAGCCACTTTTCGGCCTCTCCTTCCTCAAGACCATCGTCAAAGCGCCCACTGACGGCATTGTTGAGAGCATATCCACCATCACCGGCCAGGTCGTCCTCCGCGAGCCGCCGCAGCCGGTGCAGGTTTTCGCCTACTTCGACGGCCGTATCACGCGCGTTCTGCCCGGCGACGGCGTGCAGATGGAGACTGTGGGCACATTCGTACAGGGCATCTTCGGCATCGGCGGCGAGACCTGGGGCGAACTCAGCCGTGCCGTAGAAAGCGCCGACGAAACGCTTACCGCCGACAAGCTCAAGCCCGAACAGAAGGGCAAGATCCTCGTCGGCGGCTGCCACTTCACTCGTGAAGCATTCGCCAAGGCATGCGAAATTGGCGTCGCCGGCGCAATCGTCGGCGGCTTCCACGACCAGGACGTGCGAGACATTCTAGGCTACGATCTCGGTGTTGCCATTACCGGCCATGAAGAACTGGGCCTTACGCTCGTAATGACCGAAGGCTTCGGCGAGATCCCGATGGCGCCCAAGACCTTCGCCCTGTTAAAAGAACGTGCAGGCGCGCGTGCCGCGCTCTCAGGCGCGACGCAGATTCGCGCAGGCGTAATCCGCCCCGAAATAATCATCCCCTACGCCCAGGAGCACTGGGCCGACGCCGCAGACGACGTGCGCGAGTCCGCGCAGGCGGTGCGCGAGGGCGACCAGATCCGTGTCATCCGCGAGCCCTACTTCGGCTGGCTGGGCACGGTCAAGGAGCTAACACCGGCGCTGGAGCGCGTCGAGTGCGAGACCAAAGTCCGCGTCCTGGAAGTCGCATTCGAAGACGGCTCCACCGCCACAGTCCCCCGCGCCAATATCGAGCGAATTGAGGATTAGAGAGCATGAAAAACGATCTCCATGAAGCAGTCGTTGTACATGAGAGCGTAGCTCCACCGTTCCCGCTCACAACGGAAGTGCCGCTTCAGATGGTAGGGCAACCTGCGCATCTGCGTGAGTATGACCTTGTCTGGGTCTATCCGGCTCTTCCCGCTTATGAATATACGTATGAAACGACTAGGATGGTGAAAGCTCGCTTGAGAAGCTGGACATCAGCGATATTAGATTATCTTCAAGCCGAGGGAAAACCACTAGTTCTAATTCTTTCAAGGCACCAGACAATAAGAAGGCACAGTGACTCAGGAGCGTGGGGAGCAAGATCCGACACCTGCACGATTGGCACCCTGGATGTCTACGGTGCTTTGCTTCCGGGAGCTAAACGTTCATCCTATCAAGGTGAACGGTGTACCGCAACGCCAAATTGCTCACCGGTACTTAGCAGTTTATTTAACAAATTCTCATGGAACTGGTCCGTGTATTTCGACACCGGTGACTTACAAGGGAGAGGTGATGTGGTTCCTCTTGCCACGGCATTCGGAGACGATGACAAAACTGTAGCCTACATGATGACACGTGAGAAGTCGAGCCTCCTGGCACTTCCGCCTATTTCCAGTGAGATATGGAAGCAGCACAAGCCTGAGCTTATCGAAGCTGTTCGTGAGCAGCTGGCGCAGGACTCGCGGGTGCCCATCCCCGAATGGTTGTCAAGTGTAATGTCGCAGGATCTTCGCGAAGCAAGCGATGCATTGCGGCAAGGCAAAGACGAGCTAGAGGATATTCGTGGGAGGGTCGAGCAAGCTGAGCAGCGAATGCACAGTGTCAACCTCAGATTTGCTCGGGCGCTTCACTGCAACGGCAAAGAGCTGGTCAAAGGTGTTGCTGAATTTCTGAGAGAACTTGGCTTTAGGGTGGAAGTCGTCGGTGGGAAAAAGGAAGACCTGCGCCTTTTCTTGGAGGACAACTTCTTGGCTGCAGCCGAAGTTAAGGGCTGCATAAGGTCCTGCCATCTAGATGCAATCGGACAACTGCTGAGTCATACGACTCCGCTTCTGGAGGAGTTCCCTCGGCTGAAGAGGATTGTTATCTGCAACGCATATCGTGAGCTTCCTCCTTCGAAGCGTGACCGGCCATTCGAACCTACGATCATTGATATCGCCATGAAAAACGAGGTCTGCTTACTAACCAGCTGCCAACTCCTCCAAATGGTTGAGGAAGTGAAGAGAGCACAGAACGATGCAGAGTACTTCCGGAATCTAATACTCTCTACAGTCGGTGAAGTTGAGTGGCCCCGCGAAGAAAACGAGGACGTTATAGACTGAGTGCCTTCCGCGCACACGACGCTGTGTGATACACTCATTCGGAGGAGGGAAACCGATGAGTGTTAGTTTCGAGAGCGTCTGGGCTTCAATCTGCGCAAATGAAGGGCAGATATTCTACACAAAAACGGGATTAGATTTTAGCTACAGAATCAAGGACAACACCTTCTATCCAAGCAGAACTAAATACGCTATAGGAAAAGGCGACTTCGAAAAAGCCTATCGCATGGTTCCAATCAAGGGGCCCGGTGTCATAAACGAAATAGTCAGAGGCCCAGCCTACATCTGGGCAGTCCTCCACGATTCAAGAATATCTAAAGGTGAGTGGTGATTACTAATGCGTTACAGAGTCTTTCTTAGTCACTGCAGTAAGGATATACATTTGGTGGAAGCCCTTCCTGCCTACGCCAAATCCCACAACATCGATATATACCTATACGAACATGACCCTCAGCTTGGCATGATGATTGCCGACAAGATACAGCGTAGAATCGAGCAATCGGACGCGTTCGTGGTGATTTTAACAAAGAGTAGTGAAGACTCAGTATACGTGCAACAGGAAATTGGCGCCGCACTCAACGCGAAAAAGCCGGTTGTCCCGCTCGTTGGCGTAGGATTCGATACATCCAAGCTCGGCATGTTAGAGGGAACGAAGTACATACCGTTCGCGGAGGATGATCCCGAATCAGCTCTGTCAAAGCTCGTGCGATATCTAGCTAATCTTAAAAAAGGTAAGGAAAGGGGGCTAATGAACGCGCTTCTATTCGTTGCTGGAACGCTGCTACTTGGAGCTATGTTTGGCGGCGACCAAGATAACGATATCGCATAGCAGATTAGACCGCCTCTTCATTTATGCGCCGTTATCCCCTGGTGGCACCACCGTCTCCTCTGGCTTGGGCTTCCATCCATCGTCAAATCCCCAACTAAGCCAGCTCTTGTAATCGTCCATAAGGACGTTAGCGACGCGTATCAATCGCTGAGCAAGGTCCGGAGGAAACTTCTCACGGGCGGCGACGTTGCACAGTTTCAGTACATTACTTGTGAGCACAGCTTGTTCTTTTGTCATCGCGCCGACAGAAAGTAGGTTCGATAAAAGCTCTATCTGTGATGCTCAGGGTCTCAACTTAAGCCCGGACCATTTGGCTAGGTTTCTCAGCCCAATCTCGATCTCGCCCCGCAAACCAGACAAGGCCATCTCCGGTAAGTCCTTTGCTGCAACCGCATAATGATTAGTCTCGAGTCCACTAGGAGACTGCTCAAAGTTGAGCGCCTGCAGGCGCTTATTCCATTGATTGGCTAGATAGCTCACACTTCTACGAGACGACGGAGATGGCTGGGGCGTGGGCGAATGCGCCTTAATCATCTTCTCAGACTCTCGAAGTGTCGGCTCAAACTCAATATCTGCACCTGGCAAGCGTGCCCTCAGCAATCGTTGAAGCAGCATTCCGATCTCTCTTCGGAACAGAAAGAGAAAAAGCACTGCTACCAGCGGCCAATAAGCACCAGTAACTAGAGGAATCAACTCCATAACTCACCCCCGATATCCGCTCGTGATACCGCTGCTCAGGCTTGCGGCCCCTGTGTAAGTATAAGATGTATAAGCTGTTAAGACAATCGCCGCCCCTACCCCCGGCCAGCCGGCAGGTGGCGTTCCAAGCTTGCGAGAATGCCGCAAAGCGCCCACATGGTCACCATCGAGCTTCCGCCGTAGCTCAAAAACGGCAGCGGCAGGCCTGTAACCGGCATCAGCCCAATCGTCATCCCCACGTTGATGAACAGCTGGAAGAACATCACCGCCAGCACGCCATACACGATAAGCCTCTGGTAATCCCCCGGCACGCGCTGCGCCAACCGCAGCATCTTCCAGAAAAACGCGCCGAATGCAAAAAGCACCGCAAGCGACCCAATTAGCCCCCATTCCTCGCCCACCGTGGCGAAGATGAAGTCCGCCGCCTGCTCCGGCACGAACTGCCCCTGCGTCTGCGTGCCCTGCAAAACTCCCTTGCCCCACACGCCGCCGGAGCCCACCGCTATCTTGCTCTGATGCACCTGGTAGCCGCTCTCCAGGATGTCGCGACCGGGCTGCAAATACGTCACGATGCGCGCCTTCTGGTAGTCGTTGAGCACAAACCATCCCGGCACTGCGACCACAACGAGCGCTGCGAAGATGCCCACGAGGTATCGCCAGGGAAACGGCTTGACCCACAGCACCGTGAGCAGCAGGAACATAAACACCATCGCCGTGCCGAGGTCGGGCTGCAACACGATTGGCACCATGAGGGCGAGCAGCACGCCCACCGCCGCAAAGAACCTGCGCGCCTCCTCGCTGTGGAAATACTCCGTGAGGAAGTACGCGAGCAGCAGCACGGCGAAAAACTTCGCAAACTCCGACGGCTGCACCGTTATCTCCCAGATTTTCAGCCAGCGGCGTGAGCCGTGCGCCGCCCAGCCCACGAAAAGCGTGAGCAGCAGCAGCGCTTCAATGGGAAAAAGCAGCAAGTAGAAGTTCGCCGGGCGCACGCCGAAGTGCACACGCGAAATCAGCATGTAACCGACAATACCGGCAGCAATCCACAGCGTCTGCATCCACACCGTGCGCGAGGGCACCAAGCCGCCGGTGTAGGTCGTGGAGTACAGGCAGATCAGCCCAAGCAGGCTGAAGACCAGCGGGAACACGAAGTGCCACGCGCCGAGCGTCTGTCGAACCTCGTCCCGCCGCTTCTGCATGCGCAAGATGATACCAGATGCATGCGGGAACTCTCGCGTGTTGCGCTGTATACTATCGTATTAAAGTAAGCGCCCCGGATAGCCGGGGCGCTTTGTTGCGCAAGTTTCTCAAATCAAAACGGTCTTATAGCTACCCCCCAATCGTCGCAACGCCATCGGTCACCGTAATCGTCGTCGGCAGCCACCAGGAAGCGCCGCTGCTGAATAGGTCGGCGCCGGAGTTGTGCTGCGAAACCGAGCCGCTGAAATACTGCGTCTGCTCGTATTCCGTGCCCGGATTGACAATCACGCGAAGCTGGCAACCCACCACGCGCGGAGGTATCGGCGGGTCGGCGTCCGGGTCAGCTTGGTCATCAGTGTAGTAGTTCACGCCGATTTCATACGTACCTTCCTCAAACAGGCTGGTTTCCGCATCGGGCGTGCACGTGAAGTTCTCCGGTCCGTAACCTTCCATGTTATCCACGTCCAGGTTGCCCGAGTTGATACCCTTATGTCCGTAGTAGCTCACGTCGCCGCTTGGGTCGCGAGCGTAGAGGTCAATATCGCTGCCGCCACCCATGTTCCACGTTAGCGTCACCCGGAAGATTAGCTCGCGCGTAAACTCCACCTCCATCGGCGCGCTGTAGGTCGTTCCCAGCGCATTGGTCGCCTTTATCTGCATCACGTTCAAGCCCGGCACCAGCGCGACCTTCTTGTCGAAGTTGCCGCTGACATCAACCGAGAATATCTCCTCACTGCCGTTGTGCATCACGAGGATTTCCGGCCCGTCGAGGTTCAGCACCTGACCTGCGATGTGGTAGATGCCGTTGGTCTCGTCGGTCTCATTGTCAAACTGGCTCATCGTGATGGAGATATCGGGAACCTCCAGCACGTCGCCGGTGTAAGCTGGCAAAACGACGTTTACCGTTACCGGCACCAGCGCAATGACCGTCACTTTATTCGTCGTTGAAAGGCCACGTGCCGAGAACGTTACTACCTTCCAGCCCGTCGGGACGTTGGAAAGGACGTAGTAGCCACCTGGATTTGTGATGTCCGTAATGACACCTTCGTCTCCCTCCACCTGCACGTTCACGTTGGCGATTGGCTCGTCGTTGGTGTCACGCACCTGGCCGATTATTGCACCGTGGAACTCAAACGGATTGAAGATGAAGTCTATGTCGGTTGTATCGCCCGCATCTATCTGCACGTCATTCAGATTCGTCGTGTCGCCGTTTTCGCTCACCAGCCAGAAGTCCCAGAGGCCGGGTGGCAGGTCGAGGTTGTCCAGGTTCAGGTCGAAGTCCAGCAAGTCCCAGGTAATCCACACGTCGCGGTCGGGATCGCCCGTATCGTTCATACCGATAACGATGCGCTCCGTACCCTCAGCATTGTTGTCCGGATTGTTGTCGTGCAGGTTCCCGACGTGCTCCTGGATGATGTCCGTCGGGCTGTCGGTGCCAAAAAATAGCTCCAGCCAGTCACCGGCGCAATCGGGCAATTTCTCCTTAATGGCATCGTCTATGTACCCCTTCACGTTGTCGGTAATCTCGTTCTTGATGCCCTGCACCGGGTCTTCATAAATCTCCTCGGCGCGCTCGACGAACTTGATGCCCTTCTCAGCCATGTCCATCCCTTCGCCGATACCGGGTATGGCGGTCTTCACCACCTCCTGGTAAAACTCCGCGCCCTTCTCCAGGGCTTCGGCACCTTCACGATGTGTGATGTCAATCGGCCGGAAGTTTTGGTCCGTCGCACGGTCGGCAAACCGGCTCTGAACCTCGTACTCCCCCATCCCCGAAGCATGGATCATATCGTTGTATATCGTGCTGCCCGCGGTGTCGAAGTCGCCGGTGTAGAGCTTGTCCCGGAACTCCGCTGCGCTGTAAGGAGTTCCATCCGTCTGTCGCGGGAGCCGCGATACCGGAAGCACGTAGTCGTAGAACTGCTCCCAGTCCGAAGCCGAGTAATCCTGCGTGAGCTGCTGAATTTTCTCGCGCTGCCGCCCG
This sequence comes from Planctomycetales bacterium, assembly GCA_030606285.1. GTDB lineage: Bacteria > 4484-113 > 4484-113 > 4484-113 > 4484-113 > JAGGTK01. The sequence goes on from JAUWGS010000001.1 coordinate 282,682, forward strand.
CCGCTTCCGCCGAGGAAGCTGAAGAACCCCCACAGTTTGTTGAGCATGCTCCCCGCGCCGGACGTCTCTTTCAGGCTTGACGGCACGTGGGTGGGGAACAGCATCTCCGCTGCGACCTTCGTCGCTTCCTCCATCCCCAGCAGCTTATTCTGCAAAAACTCCAGTTCCAGCATCTCCTCGTAGCTAAGGTCGGTATCGCGGCTGAGAAGCTCGTCCGTGAACCCGTTACTCAACATCTCCATGTTGGTAAGCTGGTAGAGCGTGTTTACTGTGGAGAAGTAGGCGATTGTCTGCGCCGCCTCGAACGTGTTATCCGGAATCGGTGCAACTTCGCGCACGTCGCCGTCAATGTAGCTGAAGTTGATGCCACGGCTGTCGATGCCTTCTTCACCCTGATCGTCAACCGAAACCACCGAGTATTCGGCACCAGCGATGCTGTCCTGGATGCTGTAGGTGGGATATATGCCGGGGCCGTTGTTCATTTCCCGGCGCATCAACGTTTCGTTGAGCTTCAGTCTTTCGCCAACACCAGTCAGGCGGTAGACGTTGTAGCCTGTGAGCACGTTGCCGTAATTGATGGCCAGGGGCGTGATATCAGCGATACCCACCGTGCCGCTGCCGTCGCCGTCCACGGGGCGCTCGTAATCGTCCTCGGTGCCGTCAGTCGTATCTTTGCCATAGTAGACCGCGACAGGTGTTATGTCGGCGATACTCACGGTGCCGCTCAGATCGTAGTCGCCCGCATTGCGCTCTTCCCAGACAACCTCTATGACTCCACCGCCTATGTCGGTTACAGTCACAGGGACGATGCTGCGGGAAGTGCGCGGCGCGCGGCATGTCTCCTTGTCGACTGCTCGCACGAACGGCGTTGGCGAGAAGGTCACTGTGAACAACTCGCCGCTGCCGCTGATTCCACCAGATTCCTGCGGTCGGATGCGGGCAAATCCGAGCACGACCTCGCCGGGCTCTTCGCTGATGGAAAATGCGATCGTGTCGTCCTGCGGCAGAAGCTCGCCGCGCTCCATATCGAGCGGTGTCATCTCGCTGGCGGGATAGCGCAGCAAGAAGTACGCGTGCTCGCAATCCGTAAGATCGCGGGCAATGACTCGTGCCGTCATCCCGTCAACGACAAGCTCGAACCGTCCGTCGTCGGGTACAGGTGTAAGCCCGTCCTCGCCCAGCGTCACCAGTTTGAGCGACTCCACATCAGCCGGTGCCGCAAGCTGCGGTGTCACCGAGCGCGAGCTTCCCCCACAAGCTGACAGCGCAAGCGCTGCTGTCAGCAGCAATAGCAGAAAAACACAGCGTTTCATGCCAAACACCTCCACACTGGAGTATCTGTATTGTATCTTATAGACAAGTTATACTCAAACCGCTGGGCCCGGTGCAGCGGGAGCATCGCCGGAGCGCTATAGCAGTTCGCCTTCTTGCACGATTGCCCGTATGCTCTCAATGACCTCATCTACAGCCGCTGTGACATCAGGATGCATGTTTTCTGAAACGGTTAGATTGTCCGCAATCTCAACAGTGAATATGCGTATGCCCCGGTCGTCGGGCATATCAAGGCCGATAGTGCGGCCGAACTCCACTGCTGACTTGAAGCCGATGCCATGGCTTGTGAGCAGTCTTGACGTTGATTCCAGATCATCCATGCCGATCTCGCGGACAGTTCCAACAGCGTACTCACCGGTCATGATGGAATCAACGACTATCACTCCGTCAAAGCCCGCAAGCTTTTCTGTGAACTCGAAGCCGGCCTCTGTAGCGACATCCATAACGATCTCAACACCTTCAGGAGTGCGGGGAGGATTCTTCTGCAGCTCTTCAATCACAACCAGGCCTACCCGGTCGTCCGAGAGCACCGGGTTGCCCACGCCGAGTATCATTAACCTTCTCATTGAATCCTTTTTGGCCATCCTTCCCGTCTAGAATACCACGCTCAATCCTGCCGTCCACGTATAAGAAAGAGGGAGAGACTTACCCTCCCTCTTCGATCATCGTTCAAACAAAAGCCGGTGGTGCGCTACTTCACTCCCGGCGTATGCTGTCCAGGAGGTTACCCTCCTTATCGTACAGGCGCACTTCGAGTGGCATTTGCCCCGGCAATGAATGCGTCGCGCAGGCAAAGCACGGGTCGTATGCCCTGAACGCCATCTCAACCATGTTCAGCATCGGTTCGGTAACCTCCGCTCCGGCTTTAATGACCCCCTGCGCCGCCTTCTTAATCGACATACAAATTGCACCGTTGTTGTTTGTGGTGCCGACGATCAGATTCGCCTTCTGCACAATTCCCTTCTCGTCAGTAATGTAGTGATGCGTGAGTGTGCCGCGCGGGGCTTCAACGATGCCCACGCCTTCGGTCGGTTTCTCCGTCGGGATAACGCGGTAGTCTGGACCCGTGATATCGGGATCCTGTGCCAGCTCCAGGAAGCGCTCAGCTGCATACATTATCTCAATAACGCGCGCCCAGTGGGTAGCAAGCGTGGCGTTCACCGGCTTACCGCCGAGCGTGTCGTAGAAGCGCTCATATTGCTCCTGTGCCAGCGGGGTGGCCATCCCGTCCGCTACGTTCAGGCGTGACAGCGGGGTTGCGCGGTAAATCCCTGAATCCTGACCATCCACCAGGCCCTTCCAGCCAATGGACTTGATGTACGGGAACTTGAGGTAGGACCATGGCAGGACACACTCCTCTACAACATCGAGGTAATCCTTGGGTTCGTACTTAACGATTTCCTTACCCTCGGTATCGGTGACTCTTACCTTGCCATCGTAGAAGTTTATGTGGTTATTCTCATCAACCATCCCCATGTTGTGGCACGTGAGCACATAGGGATCGGAAAGGATGAGATCCACATACTCCTTTTTAGCGAGCACGAAGTCATCCACTACTTTGAGTGTGAACTTCGCGAACTCAAGCTTGTGCTTCGCAATCTCCAGGATGCGATCGTGATCTTCCTTGTCTGTGAGACCCTTGCTCATTCCGCCGGGGAGCATGTTGACCGGAATCACCGGCTTCCCGCCCAGAATCTTCGCAACTTCGTGACACTCAATGCGCGTGCGAATAACTTCCTTGCCAATTTCGACGCCCACTTTGTGAATCACGCCGAGGATATTGCGAACCGCGGGGTCAGCATCCGGTCCCATCACGAAGTCGGGGCCGCCCAGAGCGTAGAAATGCGTCGTATGGTCGCCCAGCATGAAGGCGCTGTACTGCAACTCACGCAGTTTCCTGGCGGTTGGCGGAAGCTCCACATGATAGACCGCATCGCCGGCTTTGGCCGATGCTGTAAGGTGAGCCTCCGGACAGACACCGCAGATTCGGCTCGTTATGCGCGGCATCTCCTCCACTGGCCGGCCTTCGGCGAACTTCTCGAAGCCGCGTAGCTCCGGTACCTGGAAAAAGACGTTATCCACGCTTCCGTCGTCATTGAGGAAAATCTCTATTTTCCCATGGCCTTCAAGGCGTGTAATCGGGTCGATGGTTATTCGCTTGGTCATTTCGTCTCCTTCTTAGCCCCAACAAGACGCCGCCTTACCAGATACGAATGTGACATGCTGAAGCGATAGAAAAGACCCGCTGGGTCAACGATTTCATCAATGACGCGCTGGATCTCTTCCTCGTCTTCGCTCTCAAGAACCGAGCCAATGGCGGATATCATCTTGGCTCCCTGGTCGTAGACATCCGCGCATGGACCGTAGCAGCCACGGCAGGGCATTCCGGCGTTAATACAGCGAGCCTCGCAGCCGCTGCGGGTCGCCGGTCCCATGCATATAATTCCCTGCTCCAGCAGGCATTGCTCGGGATCCGGCGCTACGTATTCATGCGGGCGTTTGAATCTTTTAATCTTCGTCTCTTTCCTCTCCCGGGGACACTCGTCGCACACGGACTTATTGCCCGCCCCGATGACGCTACCGGTGGGAGGAAGTTCTCCCGATACAATCGCTTCAATAGCAGCCCATGTGGTATTCTCCGCCGGTGGGCAGCCCGGTATGAAATAATCCACATCGACGATATCGGACAGCTTCCGCACTGTTTCCCAGAACTCCGGCAGGTAGAGTTCGTAGCCGTTCTCCGTATGTTTCGTCTTCGGCTCGATTCTGTCGGGATTCACCGTGCTCTGACTCTCATGGTAGGCGCGGTCAAATACCTCCTCCTTGCTGTAGAAGTTCGCAAGAGCAGGGATACCGCCTTCGTAGGAACAAGAACCGTAGGCTATGAGTATCTTGGACTTCTCGCGCAGAAGATGGGCGATTTCTTCGGCTTCCGAGTTGCGGATCGCGCCGTTGAAAAAAGTCACATCGATGTACTTGTCCGGATAGGCCTTCACATCCTTGTACTTGAAGTCTGCGATGCACGGCCATAAAACGATATCGGCAAGTTCATCAACAATCAGAATCTTCTCGCCAATCTCCAGCATACTGATATCGCAGCCTCCACAGGAGGCAGCCCAGTAAACTCCGAGTTTCAGCTTTTCTTTAGGTTGTTCCATAAAGAAAACTCCAGATGGTTACCATATCCGGTGCCCCGGCTCCCCGAAACCCGAGAAGGCCAGAAGCTTCGGGATCTACATCCATAATCACTTCGGTTCGAAGTTCTTGCGCCAGTTGAGTGGACCGAGCTTACGAACCTTCTCCGTCATATCGGTGACAACCTTGGCGTACTTGTGGATCTCCCCGGCGGATATCCATTCGAGTCGCAGTCGTTCATCCTCCACGCCAAACTGCGAAAGCATCTTCTTGAGAAGCGAAATCCTCGCCACTGTCTTGTAGTTGCCGCTAATGTAATGGCACTGTCCGGGATGGCACCCGCCTATGAGCACACCATCCGCGCCTTCTGCGAATGCTCGCATAACGAAAGATGGGTCCACTCGGCTCGAACACATTACACGGATGATACTGACATTGGGCGGGTACTTAAGGCGACTTGTGCCAGCCATATCAGAAGCCGCGTACGTGCACCACCAGCATAAGAAGCCGATGATTTTTGGCTCGAAGGGAACGATCCCTTCAGCGGTGTTTGCCGGACTCTTTTCGGCAGCTGTTATATCAGCCATAGATTCCACTCCTTCACGACATCAAGAGAGCAGCCAATTCCGCCTCTATTTGAGCATCATCGAAGCCGCGCTGGGTAATGGCACCGCTTGGGCAGGCAGCAACACAGCATCCACAAGCCTTACAGAGCACATCATTGATGACGGAAATGTGCTTCTCCTCATCATAAGAAATAGCTCCAAACGGACACACAACCATGCAAGTCTTGCAGCCGGTGCATACTTCCTCGTCAACCACTGAAGTAATCGGTTCGAGGGCTACTTCACCCGCATCTATCAAGCTCATCGCAGCCGCAGCCGCGGCAGCACCTTGAGCCACGCTATCGGGAATGTCTTTGGGCCCCTGAGCACACCCGGCGATGAAAATCCCGTCTGATAGGGTGTCAACAGGTGCAAGCTTGGGATGCTTCTCCATAAAGAAGCCGTCAGCCTTGCTGGTTATCTTGAATACGCGGGCTATCTCCTCCGCATCCGCAGTCGGTTCAAGCCCTACAGATAGAATCACCATATCTACCGGTAGCTCGCGCGGCACACCGAGAAGGGTGTCCTCGCAGCGGACATACAGCTTCTTGCCCTCCGCGCGCTCTGCGGTGGCCAGCGTAGGCGCGCTGCTCACCTCCACACCCTTGCCACGGATGAAATGCACGCCTTCTTCAAGCAGCCGATTGTAAAACTCTTCATAACCGCTTCCGGGGCAACGCATATCAATGTACAGCTCGTAGATATCGGCGTCAGGGATCTTCTCTCTGATTAGGTGCGCCATCTTCAGACTGTACATACAGCAGACGCGCGAGCAGTACTCGTTGAAGTTCTTGTCGCGGGAGCCGATACAGTGAAGGATGGCAACAGACTTGGGCTCCGTACCGTCCTCCTTCACTAACGCGCCACCGGTCACGCCTGAGGCATGAGACATGTGCTCAAACTCAAGGGAAGTAATAACGTTGTCCAATCTGCCATACCCGTACTGCTCCGCTCTCGCGGGATCGAAGGTCTTGAACCCGGTAGCAAGTATAATGCTGCCAACCTCCATCTCCTCGAAGGTGTCCTGCATCTCATAGTCTATCGCATCAGGCTCGCAAACCTTAGAGCAAATCCCGCATCCGCCGGTCTGCATATGGATGCAACTTTGAGCATCAATGACCGGTATGCCGGGGATCGCCGCCGCGAACGGAATATGGATCGGTGTCGTCGGACCTAGCGCAAGTTCGGATACTACGTATTTCCGCCCGCGGATGTCCTCGACCTTTATGTGACCTGTCGGGCATACATAGGCGCATGCGCCGCAGGCAATGCAAGTCTCTGATTCCCCTTCGAAAGGCGTTGAGACGTAACGCTCGGTTCCCCGTTTCACAAACGTAAGCGCATTCGCGCCCACGACTTCCGCGCACACTCGCACGCATAGTCCGCAGTTGATGCATTGCTCCGAGGGCATCTCCTCAAAGCGGGTCGTATCCACACCGTACTCGTGCGCCAGTTTGCGCACGACATCAACCTGCGAGTGGCGTGCGAGCATCAGTTCCAGCAGCATCTTGCGGTGCTTGATGACCTCTTCGGAGCGTGTCTGAACGACTATCCCGTCCCTCACGTTGTAGGTGCAGGCGGGCACCATCCGCGTTTTCCCGTGCACCTCAACTTCCACTGTGCATATTCGACAGGCGCCGTACGGCTTGACGAACTTCCAGTGGCATAGGGTCGGGATATCGATCAGCAGGCGCTCGGCAACTTGGAGTATCGTCTCGCCTTCTCGCGCCTCAGTCTCGATACCGTCGATGGTCAGCTTCAACAGTTTTTCACTGGTTTCTTCCATTTACCGCATCTCCGTCACGTTCTTGCGACAATGTTCGGTCGTAACTGCTGGAGACTCCACTACTATGGCATCCTCCGGGCAAACCTCTTTGCACGCGCTGCACTTCTCGCACACAGCCACATCGATCTCACGCAGCAAGCCGTCCTTGCGTTTTTCATCAGGAACGGGCTGGATGGCCTCCACGGGGCACACCTTCTCACAGGCACCGCAACCGGTGCAACGTGCCGGATCAACGTGGTACGAGATGAGCGCCCGGCAAACGCGCCCCGGGCATCTGTGCTCATTGATATGGGCCAGGTACTCGTCCTCGAAGTACCTGATGCTGGACAAAACCGGATTCGGAGCCGATACCCCGAGACCGCACAGAGCGGATACGGCAATCGCGTCGCCGAACCTGGCAAGGCGGTCCATGTCCTCAGGCTTGCCCTTGCCTTCAGTAATCCGGTGCAGGATTCGGGACATGTGCATCAGCCCTTCCCGGCACGGCAGACACTTCCCGCAGCTTTCTTCAAGCAGGAAATCGGTAAAGTACTTGGCGACGTCCACCACGCACGTGTCCTCGTCCATGACGATCATGCCGCCCGATCCCATCATCGAGCCGGCCTGAGTCAGCACGTCGAAGTCAACCGGCAGGTCGAGCGACGACGCGGGCAGGCAGCCACCTGACGGCCCGCCGGTCTGCACCGCTTTAAAGGCCTTGCCGCCCTTGATGCCGCCACCGATATCAAAGACGATCTCCCTCAGCGTGATCCCCATCGGGACTTCGATGAGTCCCGTATTCTCCACCTTGCCCACGAGCGAGAATACCTTCGTCCCCGGGCTGTCCTCTGTGCCAATGCCGCGGAACCACTTCGCGCCCCGACTGATGATATGCGGCACATTCGCCCAGGTCTCAACGTTGTTGAGGTTCGTGGGTTCCTCGTGGTAACCCCGCTCGACAGAATGGATGTATTTCGCGCGCGGTTCACCGACCATTCCTTCAAGGCTGCGGAACAGCGCAGAAGACTCGCCGCATACAAACGCGCCACCACCGCGCGAGATTTTGATGTCGAAGTCCAATCCCGAGCCAAGGATGTTCTCCCCCAGGAAGCCGTACTCATGCGCCTGTTTCAACGCGTTGCTGAAGGCTTTTAACGCCCTTGGGTACTCGTTGCGTATGTAGATAAAGCCGTCGTCGCCGCCGATGGCCCAGGCGCCGATAACCATTCCTTCAATGACACTGTGGGGATTGCCCTCAAGAATGGACTCATCCATAAATGCGCCGGGGTCACCCTCATCGGCGTTGCAGATGATGTGACGGCGCTCGCCGGGTGCTTCGCGGCAGTTCTTCCATTTGCGTCCCGCGTCAAAGCCACCGCCGCCGCGCCCGCGCAGCTTAGCGTCTGATATTTCCTTTAGCACAGCGTCAGGTGTCATTTCAAGCAGCGCTCTGCTGAGCGCGCCGTATCCACCGTATGCCAGGTAATCGTCGATGCTGTACGGGTCGATATGGCTGTTCAGCGCGAGCACAACCTTGCTTTGCTTCGCGTAAAACGGGATCTCGTCCTCTTTTGCGAATACGTTGCCGTTGTCTCCGGGGTGGTAAAGCAGGCGGTCAATAACTTCGCCTTTCTTCAGCGAGCGCTCGACGATTTCAGGCACGTCGTCCGACTTCACCCGCTGGTATACAACGTCCAGCGGCCGGACAACTACTAAAGGCCCAACTTCACAGAATCCGTGGCAGCCGCTCTTGATAAACTTCACAGACTTGTCGCCGCCCAGCGCCTCTTCGAACGCTTCTGCCAGTTCCTTGGCTCCTATAGCGCAGCACGCGGTACCGTGGCAAAGGGACACCACGAGCGGGAACTCGTCGAGCGAGCTCTTGCAGCGCTCCTGGAAGCGCTTCACCTGTTCAGCTGTCTGAAGCCTAGGCATTCGCGCCTTCTTCTTTAGCTGCTTCCCGCTTTAGCCGCTTAACAACGGCATTAGTGCGATTCGTGGTCATATTGCCCTTGTATTCTCCGTCGACAACGAGGATCGGGCCGATAGCGCACGCTCCGAGGCAGTTCACCCTTTCTAGAGTGAACAGCCCGTCGTCAGTCGTTTTGCCGAACTGCAAACCGTGCTGCCGGGACATAGCGCCTGCGATCAGTTCCGCTCCTCGCACGTGGCAAGCGGTACCCATGCAGAGTTGAAGTATATGCTTACCCCGTGGAACCAGGCTGAACACGCGGTAGAACGTCGCAATATGGTAGATACGCGGCTTGCGGACGTTCAGCCGGCGGGAGATATAGTCCAGGGCTTCCGGCGGCAGCCAATTGTACTTCTCCTGAACAGCGAGCATGGCCGCTATAAGATCCTCCGAGTCGACCACCCAATCCTTGAGTAGCTCCTCGACCTGCTGGTCGGTAACAGCAGTCTGCTCACTTCCACCCGCCAGTTCAACCACTTCAGTTACGATTTATAACCTCCTACACGCCTTTCGTGAGTTTCCTTTCCCGAACAAGCTTGTCCCCGAGCATTATCCTTCTATCCGATGGATAGAATGAAGAAGGACATACCGTCCAGCAGAGCTTGCATATCGTGCATTTGTCCACATCAACGTAGCGCGCTTTCTTCCGCACCTTCACCGTAAAGTTGCCCACATAGCCGCCGACTTCCTCAACTTCCGAGTAAGAAAGCAGTTCGATATTCGGATGCCTACCGACGGAGAAGATCTTCGGCGTGAGAATGCAGGATGCGCAGTCCAGCGTTGGGAAGGTCTTATCGAAGTCCGCCATGTGCCCGCCGATGGATGACTGCTTTTCCACCAGGTAGACCTTGTGCCCGCCGTCGGCTATGCGCAGCGCGGCTTCGATACCTGCTATACCACCGCCGACAATCATCGTATTCGGATTGACCGGCACCTTCTTTGGCTCCAAAGGCTTCTGGAAAGCGACTCTGGCGACTGCAGCCTTGAGAATCTTCTTAGCCTTCTCCAGGGCAGCTTTCTTATCCACCGTCACCCACGAAACATGTTCGCGGATATTCGCCATTTGCATGAGGTACTCATTCAATCCGCTGGTTTTGCTGGCCGCGCGATATGTGGGTTCGTGAAGTCTAGGTGAGCAAGCTGCAACCACGATTCGCGAAATATCATTTTCCTCTACGCTCTTGGTTATCTGGTTCTGACCCGGGCTTGAGCAGAAAAACTTGTTGTCTTCTGCAACCACAACCCCGGGTAAAGACCTCGCGTACTCAAGAAGCGCAGGCATGCTAATAACTCCAGCTATGTTGGCTCCACAGTGGCAGATGTATACGCCTACCCGTACTTTCTCCAGCTGCTGCCGGATAAGCTCTTCTTCAGTGAAGGACATCTTGTTTTTGCCGTTATCGCTTATTTCGTCCATATTCGGCTCCTGTAGTTATGCATACCGAGAGACCAGCTTGTCCGCAGAGACGAGCTCAAGCCCAAATCCCAGCTTTTCCTTCGGAATACCGAAGGCAAGCCCCATCAACTGAGTGAAGTAGACGATGGGGATGGTGTAGTCTCCCCCGAGATACTGGTTAACCTCGGGCTGGTAGAAATCAAGATTCATGTGGCACAGAGGGCACGCCACGGCAATGCAGTCAGCGCCGTTATACTTGGCCTCTCTGAGCAGCCTGGCAACCACTGGTATGGTCTTGCTGGATTCAGTGTTGGTGACCATTCCCCCGCAGCACTTGGCTGTCAGAGGATAATCCACAACCTCCGCTCCCAGCGATCGGGTGATGCGATCCAGAATTACCGGCCTTTCCTCGGAGTCGAATCCCCCGAAAGGGCGCGTGAGCATGCAGCCGTGGTAGGCCGCCACCTTCAAGCCATTCAGCGGCTTCGTGACTCGCTTTTCAACTTCATCCAGCCCAACAGTGTTGACCAGAACATCAACGAGATGCCGGATCCTCAGTCCACCGTCATAGTCCAGTCCTGCGGCCTGAAGGCCCTGGCGGATCAGATCCGCGAACTCAGGATTCGTCTGGAAGTACTCGTTGGTCTTATACAGGGTGATGTAGCAGGCCGGGCAAACGGTGACCATCTGGTCAGCGCCCTCCCGGCGTGCCAGCGCTAGATTCCTCGCGCTGTTCCCGTGGGAAACCAGCTCGTGAACCGACATATACGTTGTTGCACCGCAGCAGTTCCAGTCCGGAAGCTCCTTGAGCTCCACATCCAATTCCTTGCATACGGCTCTCGCGGAGGTGTCGTACATCTTCGCGGTGTATTCAACAGAACAACCCGGGTAATAAAGCAGTTCCATTAGCGCGCTTCCTCCTTGGCCATTTTCTCTTCCTCGAGCCGCTCAAGGGTCTCGCGTATCTTCCGCATTTCGTCGAGCCCCGCAACTTTCCTGCCGCTAATGGGCATCGGCAGGCGACCCCTGAAGAACATTTTGGCTCCTCGCCAAGCGTTCTTTATCGCATCGCCCCATCTTCCAGCCAGGTAGAACCTCGCCATGAGTTCCGATTCGTTATTTCTGCCGAGCCGGTTGGTGATGTTGATGAAGATGCGAGCCATTGCCGCTGCCCGAGTGCTGGGAGATGTATACCCGTACTTGATGCCCAGCCGCTTCAGCTCGTACATTATGTCCGTTATCTTTATTTGCTGCGGGCACCGCACGGTGCAGATGTAGCAGGACGTGCACATCCACGCCGTGTTGCTGTAAAGCACCCGATCCAGCATTCCCGCCCTCAGGGCCGCAAAGATTTCCCGCGGTGAGTAGTCCATGGCGTATGCCGTGGGACAGGAGGCGCTGCACGTGCCGCACTGGATACAAAGGTCGATTTTACGTCCGTCAGGCAGCGCGTAAACGTGCGACAGGAAGATGTCTGAGAGCTCCTCTGGCGAGAGTTTTTGTACCCGCGTCTTGGTCCTTAATTCGGATCGCGGCATATCGTATCTCCTTCAGTCCGACCTGTTCACGCTATATAAGTCGGTCAGACTCATAAACAAGCCCCGGAGATTCTCCAGGTCCTTGAGTGCACGATAAGTTTCGCAGCAACGGCACTGTTCGCATGCAGCCCGGTTTTGAAGGCTGACCTTGCACCAGCACGGTTCACCCGCACTTCCCAGCTTTTCGCACCGCTCCCTGTCTTCAGGTGGGCAATGCTTGAACATCCAGCACGGCAGACACGCCGCTAGGAACTTGAGCGCCGCCAGGCTTAGGCGGTGATCCTTCTGTAGACTGCGCAGGTGCCGCGCATTTTCGATGTCCACATTGGAGAAAATCCGCCGGTTCGTATCGGTAAGGTGGGGAATCAGCAACCCGCTCGACTCGTATTCCCGTAGAACACTGATGGGAACGCCCGATTTCTGCGAAGCGATACCCATCGTGTACACGGAATCGTATGGCGAGTTCTCTTTCTTCCGGTCTGCCACGGGTCCTGCAACCCTCTCGTCCCCAAAAACCCGCAAATGTAGTTTATCCCGCGAGAGAGCTGTGAAAACAATAACATATAGCTTATGATTCGTCAAGCATCACAAGCACATTTCGTCGCGTAAGCAGGACCGGAACACGGGTCTCGGATGTCCCTGGTGTGTGCTCTCTTTCAAGGTTCGCGTGTTAAGCCGTGCAGTATAGCAGTTATCTACCACAGTGTGAAGAGCGTCACTAAGTCCTTTTACTGAAATATAATAAGCGTGAGCATATACGTTCACATCTGCAAATGGTCAAAAGACAGCTTAAGCAGCCCCTTTCTCGGTCATACAGTCAGATCGCGCTCATCTCGCGTAGTTTATCTACAATTGGCGCCAGCTGTTCCAGTACGTACTCGATATCGTCATTTGTAGTCCGGTGGCCCAGCGAGAACCGGATTGAACCGTGTATGAGCATCGTGTCAATGCCCATAGCTGCAAGTACATGGCTGGGATCGAGCGACCCGCTGGTGCAGGCCGACCCGCTGGAAGCGCAAATGCCGGCCAGGTCGAGTTTCAGCAGGATACCCTCCCCTTCGATGCGGGCGAAATAGAGATTTGCGTTGTGCGGCAGCCGCTTTGTAGGATGGCCGTTCAGCCCGGTATCCGGGATGCTCGCCAGCACCCCATCGATCAGCTTGTCGCGCAGTCCGCGAATCCTGGATACGGCAACCGGCATCTCTTCGTACGCTATCTCCAGAGCCTTTGCAAGCCCAACCATACCGGCGATGTTCTCGGTTCCCGCACGCAAGCTGCGTTCCTGCTCGCCTCCGTGGATGAGCGGATCCAGGCGCGTTCCCGAGCGCACGAAGAGCCCACCGACGCCCTTGGGTCCGTAGAACTTGTGCGCGCTGAAACTCAGCATGTCTATCGGGTCCTTGTCGAGTCCGAGGTCGTAGTAGCCCACGCTCTGCACCGCATCGGTGTGAAACGCCACTCCGTGCTTATCGCAAACAGCCGCCAGTTCGGAGATATCCAGCACCGTGCCGCATTCGTTGTTCGACGCCATTATCGTCACGAGGATGGTCTTGTCGCTTATAGCCGCTTCAAGGTCGTCGGGGCTGACCATGCCGTAATGGTCCACCGGCAGGTAAGTGGCCGTAAAGCCCTGCGTCTCCAGCCACTGCACGGAATGTAGCACGGCGTGGTGCTCGATGCTCGATGTGATTATGTGATTGCCCTTCTCCTTCAAGGCCCACGCACGCCCCTTGATGGCGAGGTTGTCGGCCTCACTCCCTCCGCCGGTGAAGATTATCTCGTTGGGTTTCACCTTGAGCAGCCCGGCCACTCTCTCTCGGCAATCGTCCATCACTGCCTTGTTCGACCTGCCCATGTGGTGAATCGAGCTTGGATTCCCGTACCTCTCGTCGAAGTACGGCAGCATCGCTTCCAGCACTTCGCCGCGCACATATGTCGTTGCAGCGTGATCCAGATAAACAGTCCTCATATCAGACTCCTGAGGTCTTCTTCCAGGCGGTTCACGAGCGCGGTTTTGCTCATCAGCCCGACGACGCGGTCCGCGAACTTCCCGTTCTTGAATAATACCGAGGTAGGTACCGAGAGTATTCCGCAATGGTCAGCAGCTTGAAGAGATTCTTCCGCGTCAACAATGGCGAACGAGATGACGCCCTTATAACTCTCAGCTAAATCTACGATAGTCGCGAGCTGTTCGCTGGCGGGTTTGCTAGTCTTGGTGATAAAAGTGACGACCACCGGCGTCGTCGCCTCCGCGATGAAGGAAAAGAAGTTCGCATCCTTCAGTGTCGGAATATCCATAATTCCATATTATAGCCCAAGCGTGCGCGTCTATCGCGGCCTATTATGAAGAGGAGTGTTCATTCTAGTTCGCTAGCGGAACGCGGACGCGAGGAACCCCGCCTGTGCCGTAGTCACGGGTACGAACCTTGAGCCTGCGCAGCAGGTGGGTGCCTAGCCGGTACCCCACGGGGCAACGGACATCAGCTCCCGGTCTCAAGATGTTGGCTCGGTTCCAGATCCCGCGCCTCGAACACCGCAGGGCCCTCACATTCAGTCTACGGCAGCACAAAGTCTGTGTCAAGGAGAACCCGCCATGAATCCTTGCGCTCCCGGCGCGGAGCGTGACGCTTCTTCGCCACTAGCTGCCGAGATACGAGCGTCCAGCTCTACACCGAGAAATTCACCACATATGCCGGCTTGGGCACTGTGTACAGGCGCACCTCGAACTCGCTATTGCCGCGCAAGATGTTCAGGACGTATTCCTCGCCGATTTCGCCGAGCAGAACGTCCACGCGGAAGTCCTCGGGCGTCGGTGACAGCTGTGCGTTGACGCTCAGTATCTGGTCACCATCTTGCAAACCGGCCAGCGCTGCGGGCGATTCCTTCTCGACAGCCAGCGCCCACAGGCCTTCAGGCCGCGTCAGCTCGCGAAATTCGATGAAACTCTCAACGTCGGTGATGTTCGGCGGGAAGATGCAGTGAATTCCCAGCCACGGAATGTCGTGCCGCTTGTGCTCCAGCACCTCCACCACGAAGTTCTTGGCGAAGTTGATGGGCACGGCCCAGTTGGTCTGCTGCGCAACGGGAAGCGACCTTCCCCATGTATTGATGGCGATGACCTCGCCGTGGCGGTTGAAGAGCGGGCCGCCGGAATTGCCCTGGTTGATCGGCACCTGGATGCGGAATACGTACGGCAGGTTCATCGAATAGCTCAGCCCGAACTGCCCTCCCCCGCGATAACGGTTGTAGAAGTGCTGCATCACTTCAAACGTTAGATCGGTGTCGCGGCCGGAAACCACGCGCATCGTCGCCGTCTGGCGCAGCCCCCAGTATTCCAGCGGATCGCTGCGGTCAATGTTGAAGCCCTCCATCGCGCCGGGGCTGCCCATCGCCAGCGCCACTTCGCCTGCCCGCACTCTGTCGGAATCTCCCAGCGGCACCGGAAACAGACTGTCCGGATCGGGCTCATCGAGTTTAAGCAACGCGGTATCATAATAAGGCGCAACAGCGACCAGGGTTGCCCGCGCGCTGCTCCCGTCCGAAAAGATGATCTGCACCACCGAAGACTTTCCTGCGACATGAGCGTTGGTGATTATGTGGCCTTCCTTGTCGATGACGAAACCGGAACCGAGGATTGAGACCTCAGCCGCAGCAACGGACACGATCTCTATCGGCTGCACAACGACCACGCCGCGCTTGACCTTCTCTATAAGCTCGGGTACGTTGATGGGGATCTCGCGCAGAATCTGTTGAGCTTCGTTTTCGCTGACGGTCTGCCATTCGTCACCTGCAACAAGGCCTTCGTTTTCCGATGACTGCAATGCGGGGGCTTGCGCGAAACCCGATTGCGTAAGGGCTGCTGAGGAACCGACTGCCGCCACAAGCAGCACCGTTGCCAGAACAGCCGTTAATCTGACGACCATAATTCGCCTCCTGATACGTGTTGGTTTTGACTGAGCGAACGTGCTCCCACAAATCAGTTAGACTGAAGTTCGTCAGAATCGTTCCGCTGCTATGGTGTGCGGGCTACACGGAAAAGTCCGTCACGTACGTCGGCTTGGGCACGGTGTACAGGTGAACCATAAACTCCTGCTTGCCCCTCCGGATGCCCATAACGTACTCCTGACCAATATCTCCTTCAAGTACTTCCAGACGGAAGTCCTCCGGTCGCGGCGGCGGCATCTCATTGACCATCAGGATCTGGTCGCCCTTTTGCAGACCGGCCTGCTCGGCAGGCGATTCCGCTGCCACTTCAAATACCCACAACCCGTCGGGCCGCTGTGTCTCCACGAACTCAACGTAGGCTTCCGGGTTATTCACGTTCACCGGGAAGATGCAGTGTATGCCCAGCCAGGGAATGTCATGCCGCCCGTGCTCCAGCACCTCGACGACAAAGTTCTTGGCGCAATTTATCGGCACCCCAAAGTTAGTTTGCTGTGAGACTGGATGGGCCCCGCCCCCCCAGGTGTTGAGGGCGATAACCTCCCCCTGGCGGTTGAACAGCGGGCCGCCGGAGTTGCCTCCGTTTATGGGAACCTGTGTTCTGAATATATAGGGTAAATAAAGGCCGTACTTCAGGCTCATCCCTCTACCCCTGTAATTCCAGTAAACCGGCCAGCTTAGATCGGTGTCGCGCCCCGAAACTACGCGCATAGTCGCCGTGGCCCGCAACCCAAAGTACTCATACGGATCGCTGCGGTCAATGTTGAAGCCCTCGCCCGAGCCGGGGCTGCCCATCGCCAGTGCCAGGTCTCCCGGCTTTACTAGGTCAGAATCACCGAGCGTTACCGGGAACAGCTTCTCCGCGTCCGGATTATCCAGCTTCAACAGCGCAACCTCGTAGTACGGCGCTGTGGCGACCAGCGATGCCCGCATGTGCGTTCCATCCCACAAGATTACGTCCGCGACCGAAGCCTGACCCGCAACGTGGTGATTCGTGATGATGTGGCCCTGCTTATCAATGATGAAGCCCGAACCGATAATCCCTGCCTCAACAGCAGCAATGGAGGCAACTGGTAGCGGTTGAACGATGACTACACCGCGCTTGACCTTCTCGATCAGCTCAGGCACATTCATGGGAGTCTCACGCAGAATCTTCTGCGCTTCCTGAGAACTGATGCTCTCTTCCGATGATTCATCCTGCGCCGCTACCTGTCCCAGGCTTAGCGCCAGGCCGAAGATCACCGACACAGCCATCAGCGCAATAGTATTCAACTTCATCATGTCCTCCTCTTGAGGTTCAGTTTCAAAGCTCTGTCAATGAGCGTTAACGAAAACACTGGACTCCCCGCCCTGCGAGAATCCGTCCGGACATAGGCGTGCTCGTCGCTGTGTTTCCCGCTAGATTCTACCTTTAACTGCGACCTGTTACAATCTCACTGATGGCAAAGGGCGTATTGGCGATTCTTATCAGCTCTCTAGCGGCTGCTGCGCTCCATCTAGTCAGTTAGACTGAAGTTCGTCAGAATCTTTCCGCCGCTCCAGCGAGTCCGTCACACGGAGAAGTCCGGCACGTAAGTCGGCTTGGGCACGGTGTACACGTGAACAGTAAATTCCCGCCTGCCGCGCCGGATGCTAAGAGCGAACTCCTCTCCAATATCAGCGCTCAACACCATCACGCGGAAATCCTCCGGTCTGGGTGGCACTCCCTCATTGACCATCAGTATCTGGTCGCCCTTCCGCAACCCGGCCATCTCCGCCGGGGATTCCGGCGCAACGTCAAATACCCACAGGCCTTCCGGCCGCTGCGTCTCCACGAACTCAACGTAGGCTTCCGCGTTATTGACGTTCGGCGGGAAGATACAATGCAGGCCCAGCCAGGGGATATCATGCCGCCCGTGCTCCAGCACCTGGACCACGAAGTCCTTGGCGCAGTTTATGGGTACGCCCAAGTTGGATTGCTGGGCAGCTGGACTGAAACCCGCCCAGGTGTTAATCGCGATGACCTCGCCCTGCCGGTTGAAGAGCGGGCCGCCGGAGTTGCCAGCGTTTAGGGGAACCTGCGTGCGGAACACGTACGGTAAGTAGAGCGCGTACTTAAGGCTCATGCGCCTGCCGTAGGTGTTCCATCTGACCTCGAATTTGAGATCGGTGTGGCGCCCCGTGATTACCCGCATCGTCGCGGTGGACCGCAAGCCCCAATATTCCATCGGGTCACTGCGGTCAATGTTCTCACCCTCAGCGGAGCCAGGGCTGCCCATGGCCAGCGCTAGGTCGCCCGGCTTCACGGTGTCTGAATCGCCGAGCGTGACCGGGAATAGCTTCGCCGGGTCCGGATCGTCCAGTTTCAACAGCGCGACTTCATAGTACGGTGCTGTAGCAACCAGCGACGCTCGCTCGTGCGTACCATCCCAGAAAATGATATCCGCGACCGAAGCCTCGCCGCCAACGTGATGATTGGTGATGATGTGCCCCTGCTTGTCAATGACGAAGCCTGATCCGATAGACTGAAGCTCAGCCGCTGCAATCGATGACACGTCTATCGGCTGGATTACGACCACACCGCGCTTTACCTTCTCGATCAGCTCTGGCACGTTGACAGGAGTCTCGCGCAGGATTATCTGCGCTTCTTGAGGACTGATGCTCTCTTCCGATGATTCATCCTGCGCCGCTACCGGCCACAGGCTGAACGCCAGCCCGAGGATTACCGACACAGCCATCAGCGCAATTGCATTCAGCTTCATCATGTCCTCCTTAATGAGGTTCGGTTTCAGAGTTCCTACAATGAGCGTCACTGGAGAAACTCCAGTTTGCCCCGCTAGATTCTACCTTTAACTGCGACCTGTTACAATCTCACTGATGGCAAAGGGCGTATTGGCGATTCTCGTCTGCTCTCTTGCGGCTGCTGCGTTTTTGCTGTGGACGCTCTCAGCACCCGTATCAGCCGCCGGGAAGTTCGTCGTCCTCAAGAAGGTGCAGCTCGAAGGGCCGATTGTGCGTGCGCGCTTGACGGGCAGCGAGCTCGTCTGCGCCACCCAGGGAGAGACGGGCCGGTTCGCGTTCTTCAACGTCTCAAGCGGCAGCGTCCTCTACCACTTAAGCGAATCCGGCTCCGCCCGGCGCTTTCACCCCACGCTGGTATCACCACTGCACGGAAGCGCCCTCGTGCTGGATGAAGCACGCGAGCGCATTGAGTGCTTCGGCTCCGACGGGAACGCAACCGCGCGATGCACGCTCACCGCAGCCGTGCTCGCCGTTCCCTTCGGCTCGCCGGTGGATATGCTGGCTGCTGGAAGGAGCTTCAGCGAAGGCTTCTTCATCCTCACCGAACGCGGACGCTTCCTCACAGTTGATGGCGAGGGCGAACTTGTCTCCGAGATGAACTTGCGCGAGCTATGCGGCAGGCCGGAGGCCTTTTTCGCTCTATTGGGTCGCACCCCGGACAGCGACGAATTCTTCGCCTTCTCGCCCAACACTGGTTGCGTACTCGTATTCACGCCCGAAGGTAAGCTACGGCGCACAATCAAGCTCAGCGACATCCTCGCCGGCGACGCTCCGTTTTCCGATGTCATCATGCTCGCTGACGGCTCGCTGATTGTATCGCGCGGCAAGCGGCTGACACATGTGTCCGGCGAAAGCATCGCGGACATCCCTGTTGCGCCGCAGTTTACAGAAGACGCTCCGTTGTTCCTCGACACTCAGGGCAACCGCCTGCTCGTATACAATCATCTCGGCCAGATGCTGATTGGAGAAATGCAGTGAGGAACCTCATCATGTCGTTCGCCATGGCGCTGCTCCTTAGCGCCTGCAGTGGCGGTGGCGGGCTGGAGCCGACTCCGGGGCCCGGGCCTGCAGGCGTTAGCCTGAACGGGCAGGTCGTGGACGAAACCGGCACGCCCGTATCCGGCGCAGCAGTGCAGCTTTCAATGCTTTCGGCAACCACCGGCACCGACGGTGCGTTCAGCTTTAGCCTGCAGAGCGCCGGCTACTACAGCCTCAGCGTTCAGAGCCCGGCGGGTGTATTCCACGCCGAAACCGTCACCGTCCCCGATGCGGGCGCCGACGTGCAGATTACCCTCGATCCCATGCCATCGCGTTTCGCTCTGGTCGGCGTGCAGCCTCCGCTTAACTCGGCGGATGCCCCGCTCCGCGAGCCCATCGTTCTAGCGTTCTCACGCTCCATTGACGAGTCAACGCTTTCATCCGCCACCTTTGCGCTGTCACCCGCGATTGGCGAACTGACGGTATCGGTTAACGGCTCCGAAGTGCAGCTTCAGCCGCTGTTTGAGCTTCAGACTTCGCAGCGCTATCGCCTGGAAGTCTCCAATGTGCGCTCGATTGATGGCGCGCAGCTTGCCTCCGATGCTTTCAGCTTCTTCACCACCCAGCTACACGACGACCAGCCACCCGTGCTGGTGCGGACGACGCCCGTTGACGGCGCATTAAACGTCCCCCGCAACCAATCCTTCGAGTTTATGTTCTCCGACGAAGTCCAGGCACCGTCCGGCGGACTACAGGCTGCATTCACGCCTTCCGCTTCAATTGCGCAAATAGCCGCTGCGGAGAATACCGTGAAAGTGGCTCCCGACGGGATGCTCAGTGCCAGCACCGAATACACGCTCACGCTTGAGCCGGTGAGCGACGCTGCGGGCAACCTTTCGGAATCCGTGTCGCTCGGCTTCACGACCGGAACGGCGGTAATGGCGTTCGACGACATCGAGCCCCACTGGAACTCGTTCGCCAACGCCATAGTGTTCGCCCGCGCAGCCGGTGGCGTATACGACCTTTACCTTATCTCGCCGGAGGGTACCGGTCTGGAACGCCTTACCGACACCTACGCGAGCGAACGGCATCCCCGCTTCTCCTCCGACGGCCAGCTTATCGTCTACCAATCCAACGAGGACGGTAACTGGGACATCTTCGCGCGCAGCGTAGAATCCGGCCTGAGCTCCCAGCTCACGTTCCTGCCGGAAGACGAAGTCTCGCCGGTCTTCAGCGGCACCTTCTCGCAGTTGATCGCATACGTGCGTTACGACAGCGAGCCGCACGATTCCCGCATCTTCCTGATGAACGCCGACGGCAGTTTTAGCCGCCCCGCGGACGAGAGCGCCACGCGCGACGAATACGAGCCGGTCTTCCACCCCCTGCTGGACAACCAGCTTCTATTCATAACCTACGAAGGCGGTGACCGCGACGTGTTCAGCAAGTCCGCATTCCTCGAAAGCGACAGTCCGGTGAACGCCAATCTCACGTCCAATCTCGCGGGTAACGAGTTTCAAGCGGTATGGGCGCCCGACGCGCAGGCGATTGCGTTCATCAGCGACCAGGGCGGCGTGCGCAACGTCTGGATAATGGATCCCAGCGGCAGCGCCCACTATCAGATAACTCACTTCACCGATCCCGTCCACTCAATCGCCTACAGCCCCATCTCTGGCGAGGAGCGCGTCGTCGTCTCGGTTGGGCCCGGCAATTCCCGCAGCCTCTACATCGTCAGCCTCATCAGCGGTGACATCGAGCGCCGCCTTACGGAGTAGCCAAATGGTGCGTGTCAAAGTAATGAAGGCGGTCAGCACAAAAAACGACGAAGTCGCTGCAGGCATTCGCGCAGAACTCGCCGACCAGGGTATTAAAGCGCTCAATATAATCTCCAGCCCCGGCAGTGGCAAGACCACGCTTCTTGAGCGCACCATAGCCCATTTCGCGCCCGACATCCGCTCCGCTGTTATTGTCGGCGATCCGTTTACCGCAAACGACGCCGAACGCCTGGAATCCGCCGGTGGAGAGGCGTTTCAGCTAAACACCGAAGGCTCCTGCCATCTCACCGCGCCGATGATACGCGCCGCCCTTGACGAAATGGATATTTCAGGCGTGAGGCTGCTTTTCATCGAAAACATCGGCAATCTCATCTGCCCGACGGCCTGGGACCTCGGCGAGTCCGCTCGCGTGACGCTCCTTTCGGTCACCGAAGGAACGGACAAGGTGGACAAGTACCGCCGCGCGTTCCTCATCGCCCACTGTGTGGTTATCACCAAGGTTGACCTTGCGCCTTCCTGCGACTTCGACCTGGAAAAAGCCAGCGCCGACATCCGGACACTGAATTCCCGCGCAAACGTTCTGCCCCTCAGCGCCAAAACCGGCGACGGCCTGGATGCTTGGTACGACTGGGTTCGCGAGCGCTTACTCTAGCTATTCTCTCAGCGCTCTCGCCGCCCCGACTTCCAGCGCCTGCATCAATTCTCCAGAAGTTAGCTCCACTCCTTCCTGCGCAAGCGAAGTGACAAACTCCCGATGGGGAATCCCCGATCGGTTCGGCGGTATCCGCAAGAATCGCTCCAGTGCTGTGTAGTCTACGGTAAGCAGAATCGCTCCATGAAATAGCACGCCGCGCTGCGTAAGTCTTGCGGCATTGCCACAAATTTTGCGCCCATTCAGATTAATATCCGAAAGCCACGCGGCTTCCAGATGCAGTCCTATCGGCGCAAGCGCATCAATCACCACCCGTCGGAAGAAATCCATCGGTTTGGCTCCGCCACGCAGTCGCTCAAATAACTCCCGCGCCGTCACAAATGAATAGTTCAGCGTTCCCGCATCGTGATACACCGCGCCACCGCCGGTAACGCGTCTGAGCAGCGGAACCCCCGCTTCGCGAATGGCGTCCGCGAACACCCATTCTTCTTGGCGGTTATTGCGCCCCAGGATTACGCACGGTCGGTTGAAGTAGAACAGAAGCTGCGGTTCGTCACCAACGTCCTTCAGCAACCTAACCTCCTCCGCCAGGTGTTCTGCGGGATCGTCGCCGGGGAGCGTTCGCGCCTGTAGCATAGGCTAATCCGTCAGAAGGTACGTCGGATCCGGCGAAATGGACAGCCGGGCGCCGAGCAGCCGGCTCAGCGTCGCGCGTCCGCCCGGCACCAGTGTGACGATTCTCGTTTTCCGCAGTGTGCGCGGCAAGCCCACATTCATTGCTTCCGTCGCCGTGAGCACAAACATCGTCGCATCCCCGCCGGTGAACCGTGCCAGCGTACAGCCATCTGACAGCCAGCGTCCAGCGACATCGACGCCTGGATCGTACACCCGGTCGCAGGTCAACTGGCGGAATCGCAGGAACATCTGCGCTGCGTTTTCCAGATTCTCCCGCGCGCTGGGCGTTGAGAAATCGCGCGCGCTGACCAGCACGAATATAGCCTCTTTCTTCTGCTCGTACAGCGCCAGCAGGTCGCCCACGCCGTCCCGCGCCAGGTCGAATACCGCCGTCGGGTCAAACTCCCCAAGCTCCACCAGCCGCGCGGGTACTCCGAAGTCCCCCACTTCCGATAGCGGCTCGTCCGCCGGCTGAATGAGCAGCATTTCCGTTACCCCGCCCTGCTTCGCCAGTTCGCTCAGCAGAGTTATGTCCATTCCTGGCAGCTCTTCCGTGCTCGTGAGCAGGTAAAATGCCGGCTGTGGATAGTAGCTTTCTGCGAACTCGCGCCGGTTCAGCAGGAAATCTTCGCGGTACAGCGGCTCGATGCGCGCCGGAAGCTCGTCGCGCCAGGCGAGTTCCACCTTCGCGGGAGGCACCACCGGCGCTCGCACTGTTGCACCTCTAAACAGCGAGTACAACGCGGCAAGATTCGCCACGTTTGTATACACGCGCAGAGCCTGCTCCGGCTGTATGACTTCCGCAAGCTCCCCCACCCCATTGCCAAGTTCAATCAGCTCGCCCCGCGCAACCATCGCTGGTATTACCGGTTCCGCAGCCGGTGGAAGCTCCGGCGCAGGAATCGGCTCGGTTACAGCTTCCAGTTGCGCAACCGCCGCCGCAATTTCGCGTCCCAGCACAGAGGAGAACCACTCCTCCAGGCTGACGAACCGGTAGCCCTTCGCGCGCAGCTGCGACACAATCTCCGGCAGCGCTTCCGCGGTCTGTATATGGTTGGAGTGCAGCAGCACCACACTCCCCGGTCGAACTTGCGCCATCACTCGTTGCACTGTCACGTCCGCCCCCGGCTCCGTCCAATCGAGCGCGTCTACCGTCCACAGCACCGTCGTCATTCCCTGCCGCCACGCCTCGTCCACTACTTGCGAATTAAACGAACCGTACGGCGGACGGAAGAAGCGCGGGCGCTTGCCCGTAATATCTCCAATCAGCCGGCTGCACTCGTCGACCTCACTCTTCATCTTCTCCATTGGCAGCTTGCGCAGGTCGGGATGCGTCATCGAATGATTGCCCAGCTCAAATCCCAGCCCCGCAAGCTCACGCACCACGTCCGGCCTTTTCGCCACGCGCGAGCCAATAAGGAAAAACGTCGCTGGTATGCCTTGCCGCGCAAGATACTGCGCGATGGCGACCGTTACATCGTCCGGCCCGTCGTCAAACGTCAGCGTGATGACGCCCGGCACAGTCCCGTGTGGACGCTCGCTGATGCCGGGCAGGAGATACTTGTAGTTGGCAGTGGCGCTTGCCGGCTGCGCTGAAACGAGCATTATCGCCACCGCAAGTAGCATCCAGAAAACGCCGCCCGGCTTTCGCACGCCTCGATTATACCAGCGCTGGAGCTTGCCACCGCGCCGCTACCCGCTATAATATGCGGGCTCTAATGAAAGCTCTCACGCGCCTGTTGTGTCTCGCACTTGTTCTGCTAGCGGTCGCAATTACATTCCCCGCAGGCCCGCGCGCATTTACCTGGAACCAGGAGGAGCTGACTCCCGAGGAGATTTACGCGCGCTTCGGCGATGAAGACGACGAGATACCGCTACGCGACGCCCTGCGCCAGCTGCTTTACCTGGTCAACGAGGCGCGCGACGACTACAACCTGGAACCGCTGGAATGGGATCACATCGCCTCCTACGCCGCCGAGGAGCAGGCACGTGAAATGGCCGACTGCGGCTACCTGTCGCACCTCAACCTGGACGGTGAGAAGCCCAATTTGCGCTACAACCGGCACGGCGGCACCCATCAGGTCACGGAGAATCTGTCGTACTGGGAAAGTGACATCCGCCTCTACCTGACATCGCAGGTGGTCGAGGACATTCACCGGCGCTGGATGGAAAGTCCCTCGCACTGCCGCAACATCCTCACACCCACCCACACCGGTGCGGGAATGGCGATAGTCATCGTCTGGGACGGCGACAGAACGGTGCTGACAGCGGCGCAGGAGTTCGTGGACGCCTACGGCGAGTTCGACCGCCTGCCGGAACGCGCCGACTCCGACGACGACCTTTATTTAAGTGGCGACTTCAGCGACCGCCACACCAGCCTCGCCTACATCACCATCGGCTCCGAGGATTTCCCGGAGCGCCAGCGCCCCGAAGACCTCAACGCTAACCTGAACGGCTACTCGCTGCCTGAGCCTTTCGTCGCGATTCTGCCCATCGACGACCGCCACACCAGGCGGGTCAAGGGCCTGCCGACTGTGTATCTGTTGACAGACGAGCCTTCGCGCAATCGCTTTAAAGGCCGTTTTTCGCTCAAAGACGTGTTCTACGGGCTTGAGCAGGCGTCGCGCGCCGACCGCTTCACGCCCGGCCTGTACTACTTCATGGTCTGGGCTGACCGCGAAGGCGAACCTCCCTTCCTCGTCTCCACCCAGGTCGTCCGGGTCGAGGACTAGGCTTCGCATCTTCTTTCTGCAGGGTGGTCATTTATGGCCGCCGTCCTAAGACATCTGAGGAATCCCGGCGGGGGATAAAGCCCCTCCCTACAGCGCTCCCCCAGTTGGCGACTGACGCCTGCCCGCCATAGCCTTGCCCGTCCTCCGCAGAGGTCCTGCTTCGGAGGATGGAGCGTAGGTTTACCAGCCTGTGGCTGGCGGGACTGATCGCTGACAACTGCCCTCTGCCCTACCCCCCATCTTTCATCGCGGCCACAAATCCCGAAAACAGCGGATGCGGCTTCAGCGGGCGGCTCTTGAACTCGGGGTGGAACTGCACCGCCACGAAGTACGGATGGTCGCGGTACTCGATGCTCTCAACCAGCATGCCGTCCGGCGAAAGCCCGCTGAAAACCATCCCGTGCTTGGATAGCGCCTCGTGGTACTTCGGGTTGACCTCGTAACGGTGGCGATGGCGTTCGCTGATTCTTCGCTTATCGTAGAGCCTGCGGGCGATAGTCCTTGTCTGCACATTGCAGGGGTACTTCCCCAGCCGCATCGTCCCACCCTTTTCGATGATGCCGCGCTGCTGGGGCATGAAGTCTATGACCGGATGCGGCGTCTCCTCGTCAAACTCGGTGGAATTCGCGCCGCTCAGCCCGCAGACGTTGCGCGCAAACTCGATGACTGCGACCTGCAATCCCACGCATAGCCCCAGGTACGGCATGTTCTTTTCTCGCGCAAACCGCGACGCGAGCATCTTCCCCTCCATCCCACGATACCCGAAGCCGTAGGGTACGAGGATGCCGTCCACGCCCGAAAGCTGGCGCACGTAGTTGTCTTCCGTCAGGCGCTCCGCGTCCACCCAGACGATTTCCGGGCGCACGCTGTGCTGCACCGAGGCGTGCGTAAGCGACTCCAGGATGGAAATATAAGCGTCTTTGAGCCGGATGTACTTGCCAACGATGGCGACCTTCAGCGGGTGTTCGCGCTCCTTCTCGCGCTTGATGAACCTCTTCCACTCGGCGAGTTTGGGCGCCGCCTTCTTCAGGCCCAGCCGCTTGGCGACGAGCTGCGTAATCTTCTGCGCGTTGAGCATAATCGGCACTTCGTAGATGTTGTCCACGTCCAGCCCCTCGATAACGCACTCGCCGGGCACGTCGCAGAACAGGCTTATCTTCGCGCGCATCTCCTCGGTGATGGGAATGTGCGTGCGCGTCAGTATCAGATCGGGCTGGATGCCGATGGAGCGCAGCTCCTTCACCGAGTGCTGCGTGAGTTTCGTCTTCAGCTCGCCGCCGGGGTGCAAATACGGCACCAGCGTCACGTGGATATTCACCGCGTTGCCGCGCCCAACGTCGTTTCGGTACTGGCGGATGGATTCCAGGTACGGCAGGCCCTCGATATCGCCGACGGTGCCGCCCACTTCCACCATCACCACTTCCGCCCGGCTCTTGCGCGCCGCCAGCGTGATCCTGCGCTTGATCTCGTCGGTAATATGCGGAATCACCTGCACGCACTTGCCGAGATAATCGCCCCGCCGCTCCTTGTCGATCACCGCCTGATAGACCTGGCCGGTCGTGAGGGTGTTGAAGAGCGACAGGCTCTCGTCCAGGAAGCGCTCGTAGTGCCCCAGGTCCAGGTCGGTCTCCGCGCCGTCGTCGGTAACGAATACCTCGCCGTGCTGGATGGGATTCATCGTGCCGGCATCCACGTTCAGGTAGGGGTCGATTTTGAGCGCCGTGACCTTATAGCCCGCGCTCTTGAGCAGCAGGCCGAGCGATGCGGAGAGTATCCCCTTGCCGATTGAGCTTACGTTCCCCCCGGTTACGAAGACGAACTTGGTCATCTATTCTCCAAGGCTAGAGTTGTCGTCCCATTCTACACGAGCGCAGGCGCGAAGTCACTAGGATTCCTGGGTGTTTTGAAGTTAAATCCCCTCTTTGCCCGCCTATGGAGGGCTAACCAGCGCCGCTCTTGTAGGGGCAATTCACGAATTGCCCTTCCCCTCCGAGTGCGCCGGGCTTTAGCCCGGCTTCTCGTCCGGCTGACCCCTGACCGCTGTTTGCCCGCCAGGACTCGTTGGCTCAACGATGCAAGACATGAGTCTCGTTGGCCGACTAGTGGTAGATGGCGAACTTCAGGTCGCCGTTGGTCCAATCGTAGTAGCTGATGGCCGGGTTTCCGTTCACCACCTGCAGGAACGTGTGTGAGCCCACAGAGCCTTCGCTGTCGAGGGTAAGAGGCGAGCCCCAGGTGTCTCCATCGGCATCGCTCGCCCGTGCGTACTTCAGGTCTTCGTTGGTTATGTCGTAGTAGCTGATTGCTGGATTCCCCTTCACTACTTGCAGCGAGGTGTACAAGCCCACATCTCCTTCGCTATCCACGACGACCGGCACGCCCCAGATTTCTCCGCCGGCGTCGCTCGCTCGCACGTACTTCAGGTCGTAGTTGGTCGCGTCACAGTAGCTGATGGCCGGATACCCGTTGACTACCTGCAAAGAGGTGTCGGAGCCCACAGAGCCCTCGCTGTCAACTACAACCGGCGTGCCCCAGTTATCTCCGTTGGCGTCAGTCGCCCGCGCATACTTCAGGTCCCAATCGACGTAGAGGAGGTAGCTGATAGCCGGATACCCGTTGACGACCTGCAGGGAGGTGTCCCAGCCTGCGATTCCTTCGCTGTCCACGATAACCGGCGCACCCCAACTGTCGCCATTGGCATCGCTTGCCCGCACGTACTTAAGGTCTCCACCGCCATAGTAGCAGATGGCGGGATGGCCGTTAACAACCTGGAGGGAAGTATACATACCCACATTATCATCGCTATCGACGGTAACCGGAGTTCCCCAGATGTCGCCGTTGGCATCGCTTGCCCGCACATACTTCAGGTCGAAGTTGGTAGTGTCCCGGTAGCTGATGGCCGGGTTCCCATTGACCACTTGCAGGGAGGTGTAATTGCCCACATTCCCCTCGCTGTCCACCGTAATAGGGGGTCTCCAATCACTGCCTTTCATGTCGGTCGCTCGAATGTACTTCAAGTCCCGGTTAGCCCGATCCAGATAGCTAATGGCCGGATACCCGTTGACCATTTGCAGTGAAGTGTTGGTGCCCACATCCTCTGAGCCGTCCGCAATACACAGGTGCCATTGAACATTTGCCGGATTAGAAGGGTCTCCAGGCGCACTCTCCGGGTCATACGGAGTCACCCGAAACCACGAGTACTCAGTCTCGGGAACGCCGTAGCTGAAGGCTTTCCTCTCTTCGCTCTCCGGAGGGGCGTACTCGACAGTGTCGAATTCAGTGAAAGCCCCATCGGGTGCGTCCCCACCTTCAACCACGTAACCCGCGACTTGAGACCCGTAGTGGATTGCCAGCGGCGTGACGTCGGCGATGTCCACGACGCCGTTTCCGGAACCGTCAATGACCGCCGCAAGGCAGTTCATGTCCTCCGGCTCGTAGGTCTCGCCGTAGTGCATCGCAATCGGCGTGATGTCGGAGATGCCAACCGAGCCGTTCTGGTCGTAATCGCCAGCGTTCTTGTAGTGCCACGTTAGGGTAAAGGTTCCATCCAAGTTATCAATGAGATCTACATCGTCCACCCGATTGTCTTCGCCGGTTGGTGGCGTGGATATAGCCCGGTCGGACTCGCGACCTCCAGGTCGCGAGACTCCAGAAGGTGTGGCGAACTGGAGTTCACCACTCCCGGTTTCTTGGAGCGCCTCCCCCAGCGCCTTCTTCAATTCCCCCCACAACGCCTCATCCACACCCTCCGGGCACGGATACGCGTCGAGTTCGTCGAGCGCTTCATCGAGGGAGACCTCGTCCGCCACCTGGATAGCTTGCCCGCCGGATTGGAGGGGCGGCGCTACCCGGTGGGCGCCGCCACACGTGCTTAAAACGAATGCGATAGCCAAAATGACGAGCGCGACGGTAATCCCGTAAAGAATTCCCCTAATTCTCATGATTCCTTCCCTTCGCCGGTTAGCTTCCGAATGCGCTCCCCGGCTCAGCAAAATTAATTCAACCTGACTTCCTCTCTAACGTCGATCCAGCGCAAGCCATGCAGCTCCGGCGAGCCCATCTAGGGCGCGTTGGCTCAACGACGCAAGACACTCACGGGCTTACTACGTAATCTGTGAGAATGCCGCCGGTGAAGGTGAGCCTGTGGGTCCCCGCGGCGTCCGTAATGGTTACTACCTGGGTTATGCCGTCCATATTGTTCACGTTGAACACGCTGTTAGTACGGATCTTCCCCGAGACCTCCAGTTTCTCGTTCGGGGAAGCCACACCTATTCCCACCTTGCCCGCAGTAATCTCCATCTCGTCATTGGCGTTGTCGCATGAAATCGACTGCATGCCTCCGTCCTCTTCGTGACCGAAATAGAGCGCTGCATGCCCTGTAGAATGAGCATTGATGCGCACATAAGCACTACTACCTGTTGTGTTGTTCTGGAAAACGCCAACATCACCGAGGGCCGCATCAATCGCCGTCCCGCTCCTGACTACGTGCAGTGGACAGTGGGGTGAGGTTGTTCCCACTCCCAGATAGTTGTTCGCGGTGTCCCAGAAATGGTCGTCGTGGCCGCCGAGCTCCTCATCGTCCACCCAGTAGGCTACTTGACCTGCTGAACCTGATCCAATAAGTGTCATGAAGGCACCTCCTAAAGATAATACTAACTACAATATGAGTATGCCCTTAATATTGAGGGATTTCAAGGGCAGAATCTTCTTTTTGGCCATTTCGTCGCCTACGTTTTTTTTGTTTGATGCATACATCTCATCCGTCAGCTAATAGCGAGCCGCGTAGTAGAGCGAGCCCGACACGTAGCAAACGCGGGGCCGATCGAGCGAGTCCAGAACCAGTGATGGTTCTTCGCCACCGGAGACGTCAATCGTCTCTACACTCCACACCGCACCGTCGTAGTACGTATACATCAGGTCGTTAGCGTCAATGTCCGTGAAAGCGATGTGAGGACGGTCAAGCGAATCGAGGGCTAGCGATGGGCCAAGCACCCAGTTTTCGAAGTCCAGAAGCTCGTTGTGCCATTCGAACCCGTCGTAGTAGGAGTACTTGATGTCCTTGATGATGCCCTCGATGCCGAACAGCCAGAGCACGTGGCTGATATGCGGACGGTCAAGTGAATCCAACGCGAGCGAGATGAAGTGCAGTGTCCACAACTCACTGTCCGCCGTCTCGACGTGCCATCCGGTCCCGTCGTAGTATGCATACTTCAGGTTCTTGTTTGTATTGTCCGAGTAAGCGATGTGCGGATACTCCAGCGTATCCAGAGCTAGCGAAGACGCGCCGCCGACATCTCCCTCACTGTCCACGGTCTCGATATGCCACTCCAAGCCGTCGAACCAGGCATACCGAAGGTCCGAGCCGGACTCGTAGTAGCTGTAACTGATGTGCGGGCGGTCAAGTGAATCCAGCGCCAGCGAACTGAAAAACCCTACTCTTCCCTCGCTATCCACCGTCTCGATATGCCAGGAGGAACCGTCGTGATACGCGTAGTTGAGGTCTTCGGTGGGCTTGTGGAACTCATCCTGACCGTCGTAATAACTGATGTGTGGACGGTCAAGTGAGTCCAGCGCCAGCGAACAGCCAAAGCCAACGTCCCCCTCGTCGTCCACCACCTCGATGTGCCATGCATCTCCGTCGTGATACGCATACTTCAAGAACTGGATTATCGCCCCAGGATCGTTGTGCATATAGGAGACGTGCGGACGCTCCGCCGAATCCAGCTTGAGCGAGGCGAACTCACCCACCGGGCCATCGTCGTCCACCAGCTCGATGTGCCAGCCTGCAACGTGCAGGTTGAACTCGCACGTGTCAACGCCGAATCTGCTGGTGGCCGTCACCGATGCGGCGTAATCGCCCGCGTCGCCCAGAACCACGGTGGGAGCTGCTTCCTCGCTTTCGTTGGGGTTAGCGCCGCCGCCGAAGTCCCAGGCGTAGGTTATGGGCTCCGTGCCCGTCACCACCACGCTGAACGCAACTTCTCGCCCATAATCTCCTTCAGTGGGCGTGACTTCCACCACCTCCGGCGGTATGCCGGTACTCAGCAGAAACGGGCATTCGTCAACGCCAAAGATGTTGCGCAGCGTAAGAAGCGCGTCGTACTCGCCTTCGGCCGCCAGCGTTACCGTCGGCATGGGCTCGGTGCTTTCGTTGGGTTCGGCGCCACCGCCGAAGTCCCAGGAGTAGTACAAAGGCGGGTCGCCGTGAACCGCTGCGGCGAACGTAACCTCCGAGCCCGCCACGCCAAACCGTGGATAGAGCGTGCTGACGTGCGCCATCTCTCCCGCAATCTCAATGGCTTCCGAGGGCACGCCGTCGTTGTTCTCGCCGTCGTAAGGCACGACGCGCACAAACGTCTTCTCCGCATTTAGAGTGTGGGGCGAAGAAAGCCCCAACCGGTCGCCGTCGGCAGCCTCCGGCAGTGGCACGCGAGCAGCCTCGCTGAATTCGTCTTCCGCGCTCGCAGCGTGCTCTATTGCATATTCGGCGCACGCCGTGCCGAAGTTCATTGCAATCGGTGTGATGTCAGCGATGTCAATAGCGCTATTGCCGCTCCCGTCAATGACCGCGAGGGCACAGTTCTCATCAGCGGGCGCGTAGGTTTCACCGTAGTGCATCGCTATCGGCGTGATGTCCGCGATGCCGACTTCACCGTCCTGGTCGTAGTCGCCGGCATTCCGGTAATGCCACGTGAGCACCAGGTTGCCCTCACCGTCATCGCCAAAGGCGAGATCATCCACGCAGTTGGCTTCACCGGTTGGAGGCGTAGAGGCGATTCTGTAGGGCGGGGTCTCCGCGCCCCGCCTACCCGGAGGATAGCTGACCAGCGCTTCCCCCAGCGCATCTTTCAGCTCCTCAAACAACGCCGCGTCCACGCCCTCGGGCGTTTCCAGCGCGTCGAGTTCGGCTATAGCGTCGTCAAACGAGACTTCTGGATGGTAGTCCAGCCCTTCGTGCCGTCGCCATAGCGGCTTTGGCGCGTCGGCGACAGGGCTGGTCTTGCTTTCC
>JAUWGS010000017.1 GCA_030606285.1 Planctomycetales bacterium
CGCGCGGCCCGCCCTGGCGGGTAAATCTCTAGGCCGCGCGACCCTCCGTCGCCAAAGGCTATGGTGGGCGGGCGTTGAAGGTGTGGCGACCTGGAGGTCCCCACTCCAACTATTGACCGAAGCCGGTTTGCCCGACTGGACGTCGGACATCATCGCCGTGAGCGTCTTAGCGCAAGAGATTGCGTCTTTGGCGGAGCATTTCTGAACCGCGTCGGGATCTGATGCGCGGGCGAGATAGATTTGGAGCAGGTCTGCTAGTTGGGCGTGTAAGCTGGCAGCATCGAATCCGCCTTCGCCAAGGCTATGGCGGACTGGGGCCTCGGGCGCATCTGTAGGGCGGTCATTTATGGCCGCCGATGTTTCTTCACCTGAGGAGGCGGCGGGGGTAAACCCCCGCCCTACAGGGGATTCGCGCATTTCTGAACCATCACACATACTTGAAAGGGCCGATTCCTACCCTCCACTTACTATTATAGCAGGTTCTGACAAAAAGCGGACACCATTTCGGCGGGAATTTTGGATTTTACCTGTAGGGCGGCCATTTATGGCCGCCGTGCTAAGACATATGAAGAAAAGCGGCGGGGATGAATCCCCGCCCTACAGAACACAGAAGAACGCTGCGCGGAGGGTGTGGAGGGCTGAGTGGAATCACGGGCGAGACGCGCCCGCCACCAATCGGGACCCTCCTATGCCAAGGCTTTGGCGGGCAAGCCCTCCATAGGCGGGTAAACGCCCGTGCCACCACATAATCTCCGGAGCCGGCCTGGTAATCAGCTGCCAGCCGTCAGCCATCAGCCATCAGCAGGACGAAGAAGCCGGGCTAAAGCCCGGCGTACTCATTGAGATGCCCTGTAAAGCAACGATTTATGGCCGCCGGTGTTTCATCAACAGAAGAAACGGTGGGGGTGAATGCGCACTGGCGTACAAGTGAAGACATCCAGGCCTAGAACGGAATAAGAGGCTTGTACTTCGTTCCCAGCAATTCGTCAATCAGCCGCATCAAGTCTTCATCTGTAACCGGCCTAAATAGCTCGACACTGTCCAGCTTCGGCACTATCTCCACAGCCATACCAATCGGGATAAGCGAGAACAGGTAGCGCGCGTCGTCGCGGGACAGGCGAATACACCCGTGCGAAGCCCGCCTGCCCAGTCTGCGCTCGTATCCGCGTCCTTTGAGCGCGTGCATCCCGATCTCGCCACCACGCGTCAGGCCCATCCAATGATACATATCGGCTTCATACTTCTCGGAGTATGCATATGTGGCCTTGTTCACCACCTGATAGGAATCCGGCGGCGTGGCGTAACCGCGCATTCCGGTGGACACTTTGTATTCGGCAAGCACCTGGTCGTGACGGTTCATCGCGTACAGCCGCTGCCGTGAAAGGTCAATGACCATGTGCGTAACCGCAACAGCTGATTCCGCACGAATCCTGGCTAGCAGCTCT
Source organism: Planctomycetales bacterium (assembly GCA_030606285.1). Taxonomy (GTDB): domain Bacteria; phylum 4484-113; class 4484-113; order 4484-113; family 4484-113; genus JAGGTK01. The sequence continues at coordinate 1,446 of JAUWGS010000017.1, forward strand.
TCCTGGCTGTGAAAGCCCCGTGAAATGAAATCCTCAACCAGCTCCGGTGCGGTTTCCGCGTCCGGGTTCATCGGGCCCTTGCGGATTATCCGGATACCCAGGCGCTCGAACAGCACTGTCTCGTCCGACTGCCCTTCCTCGTCTGACTGTACTTCCTCGCTTTGCTCCTGCTCTTCGTCTTCCCCCACGGGGCCGACGACCACGTCCGCGTGCGCAGCTATTGCTGCTACAGCCAGCATTACAAGACACAACAGAAAGGCCGCACCGCGTCGCACTCTGCCTGTATTCTAACAGGCTGTGTTGACAGATTCCAGACCCCTGCGCCCCCTTTGGTAGAATCACCTGAAGATGGCATTGCACGTCGAGAAGCTGGAAGACGCTCTGAGCGACCTGCGCCAGCAGGTTCACCTGATTGCGGTCGACGAATGCGCGAGCACCAACGAGCTAGTTGCGCGGGCAATGGACGCTGAGAATGCGCCCGAAGCAGTCCTTGCCGTCACCAATTACCAGTCCGAGGGCCAGGGGCGGCGCGGACGCTCCTGGCACAGCCCGCGCGGCACCGACGTTCTGGCGACACTCGGGGTGCGCCTGCGAGACTATGGCTATGAGCTTGACCAGCGATTCCCTCTTCTGGCGTCGGTACTCGTAGCCCGGGGCGTCGAGGAGACAACGAAGGTCCATCTGCACACGAAGTGGCCAAATGACCTGGTGAGCAGCGAGCGCAGGAAGATAGGCGGCATCCTCGTCCGCAACACCAGCAGCCACCTTGCGGTGGGCATCGGTGTCAACGTAAACAGCAAGCGCGCGGATTATCCTGATGAAATCCAGTGGCGAGTCGAAACTCTCAGTGCGGTCGCCGGGCGCGACCTTGACCTGACTCAGCTCGTAATCGCAATTGTGACGGAACTGCTGCGCCACTTTGCAGGCGAGCATCCGCTAATTGCAGACGAGCTGATAGGCGAATGGCTCGACCGCTCGCTCACTATCGGCGAGACACTTATGCTTCACCGTGATGCAAAACTCGTCGAAGTTACGCCGCTGCGCCTGATCCGCGAAACCGGCGAATTGGTTGTGCGGGAAAGCGACGGAAGTGAGACCATCCTCAGCAGCGCCGACGCCATCGAATACTAGCCGGACGACTCCTTGAGCAGTTCCCTCGCCAGTTTCCGCGTATCGCGCAACCAGCCGTCGAGCGTAACCTGCTCCGGGCGCCCGCCCTCGTCCCAGGCGGAGAAGATGTCCTCGAACAGTTTTTGCCGCCGCGCGAGTATCCGCACCAGATTCTCCTCCACCGACCGGCTCATTAGCAGATTGAGCACGTTCACCGGCTCTTCCTGTCCCAGCCGGTGCGCCCGCCCCACCCTCTGCTCGACTTTCGCCGGATTGAACGGCAGGTCGAAGTTCACAATCAGGCTTGCAGCCTGCAGATTCAGCCCCAGGCCTCCTGCATCGGTGGATAAAAACACGTGGTACTTCCCGCGCTGAAAATCGTCCACGAGTTCCGCTCGGCGCGCCGTGTCCACGCCACCGTGAAGGTACGCTACAGCCAGCCCGGCTTCCTTGATTTCTTCTTCCAGCAACTCCGCCATCCGCGTCCACTGGGTGAAGACAATCGCCTGTCCGTTGCGCTGCTCAACCTGCTCCTTCAGCACCACGACAAGCTCACGCTCTTTCGGCGACGGCTTCTTCTCCGGGAAATGCATCCTCGGGGAATCGCAGATCTCGCGCAGCCGCATCAGCTGCACCAGCAGGTTTTTGACATCAAGCTCGCGCCATTCCTCCCATGAAAGGCTGTCCGCCAGGCCATGCTTCACATCGTCGTAGATGGCGCGCTGTTCCTGGTCAAATTCCAGCCATACGCTCTGGTCTATCACCGGTGGAAGCTCCGCTAAGGCATCGCGCTTGGTGCGCCGCAGCGTTATGGCGGCAATCCTCTGAGAAACTTCAGGCACTCGCTGGTAGCCGGTTATCTTGCCGAATGCATCGAACGTGCAGTACCGCTCCCGGAAACTGATGGGATTTCGTGGCAGCACGTCCTGGTTGATTATCCGCACGATGTTATAAAGCTCGTCAAGCTCGTTTTCCAGCGGCGTGCCGCTCAGTGCGAAAATGTATCGGTGCTGTAAGCTCTTGATAGCCGCGTAGGTTTTCGTGCGGTAGTTCTTGATGCGCTGCGCCTCGTCAATCACCAGCAGGTCAATCGGCAGCTTCTTCAGTGAATCCAGGTCGCGGTAAGTCAGCTCGTAATTCATCACCGTAAACAGCGGAGCGTCCTTGCTCGCAAGCACGCCGTAGGCTTCCTCGCGCGCCTTTGCATCCCCCCCGATGACCAGCGCCTTCTCGCCGGCGAAGCGCTCAATCTCGCGCTGCCACTGCACCTTCAGCGACGCCGGGCAGACGACGAGCACCCGTTTCACGCCTTTGTATCTGCTAAGAGCCAGCGCAGCGGCGATTGCCTGCACCGTCTTTCCCAGGCCCATATCGTCGGCCAGCAGCGCCCGCTCGGTGAGAAACAGGTGCGCCACCCCCCGCTCCTGAAAACGGTACAGGCGATGCTTCAAGTCGATCTTGAGCGAGCCGCTCTCTATATCCTGCTTGAGGTCCGGTGGTTCGCCTGCCCCGTCCATATCAACGCGAAGGTTCTCTCGAAGCTCGTAGAACGCTGCAAGTTCGCGCGCGTCCTCGGTGATGCGCAGCTGCGCACCTGCCCTTTGCACATCGTCGGTGAACTCGCGGGCCCGGTGCGGCTCGCGCAGCAGGTGGTTCTTATCCACATAGTCCGCAACGACTTCTGCAACCTCATCGCTGAGCGTCGGAAGGAGGTGCCTGACCGAAATCTGCCGGTGGAAGCGAACGCTTTCCTCAATCGACAACCGGTCGCGCATGAACCGGGGGAAGAGGTCGGAGAACAGCTTCGTATACTCAACTACGCCCTGCGCGTCCTTCACCCGCTCCTCGACGCCAAACGCATCCAGCGGATCCCGCAGTGCCATATTCGAACCGGCGAATTCGCCCACAATCGCCTGCAGCGGGCGGAATAGCCGGTCGCCCTTCGTCCTGAGCACAACGGAAAATCCGGTGCCTGACGACACGCCTGCGTCAAACACAATCGTGCGCCGTGCAACTTCCTCATCATAGAACCTTTCCACTTCTTCGCCGGCGTCAATCTGCAGGTTGAAGAGTTGCGCTTCACGCTTGAATTCCGGATAGCGGCGGATGTCCATGAAGAGCTGCCAGCGGCTGAAGTACCGCTCCAGGAAGAAGCGTTGGGGACGGTTCAGGCGCTTCAGCGAGCCGACAAGCTTGAGCCCGCCTCGCCCGCGAGAGCGGTCAACCACGAGCTGAAGTCCGCTGCGGTAGCCCATCTGCTCAATCCTCCCTCAGCCCCTGGAGATGCGCCGTCTCGTTGAGAGAAACCAGGTTCATCCGCTCGCCATCGGCCTCGACTACGCTGAAGCCGCCGTTGAAAGTGCGAATATGCGTGCGCCCGATAGGGACTTTGTCGATGAGCGCGTGCACCAGGAAATAGAGCGAACCCGCGTGCGTCACGGCAATTGCGGTAGCGTCCTCGTGCCGCTCCATCATCTCGCTGATGAACGCCAGCATCCGGTGGCGCACCCTGAGCCTCGGCTCACCGCCTGGCGGGCAGAACCACCAGCCTTCGGAGTTGCGGCGCTGCGCGATTTGCGGGTCGGCTGCGGCAATGTCCTTCCATGCCTGTCCTTCCCATCCGCTCAGCCCCTGTTCCCGCAAGCGCGTCGTTTCGATGACCGGCAGCCCGAGATGCTTCCCGATAATCTCCGCAGTTTGCATCGCGCGCACGTAAGGCGAGGAATATAGCGCAACCGGATGATATGCTTTCAACGCTTCTCCTGCGGCGTCGGCCTGACGGCATCCGAGGTCCGTCAGCGGAGTCTCCGCAACGCCCTGGATGACGCCGAGGTCGTTTAGCTCCGTGACGCCGTGCCGGACGAAGATAATGCGGGTAGACATCTGCGCTATGGGGAAGTCTGGATGTACTCCAGGATTCGCTTGACGAATTCCCCGAAGAACGGCACCGCTTCCCACTGGGTAAGCATATAGACGAAAAGCCCTGCCACCAGAGTAGCGCCGAGGAATATACCGAAGCCGCCGGCGATGCCGCGCCCGATGCTGGGGAGTATACCCAGCGCCTTGACGTAGATTTCGATGCGCCGCGAGAGCCGCGTCTGGCTCTCCACGAGCGCCTCAATGCGGCGGGAGAGCTTGTCTAAGTACTGCGCCTCCTCCATCACCACGCGCCGCAGGTCCTCGGCGTTGGCGGAAAGGAGCTTGCCGTTCTCCCAGCGGGATGCAGCGTCATTGGCAGTGCCTTTAGTAACGCCTGCGGCGCTGCTGCTGACCCCTTCCTCCTGCCGCGTTTCCTTCGAGGTTGTCTCCTCCAAAGCCACGCGTGGATGATTCTAGCACAGGGGGGATTAGCAACGGCCAGCGGTCAGCCGTCAGTCATCAGTCCCTCCGTCGCTAAAGCTATGGCGGGCAAGCGTCAGCTTTCAGTTGCTAGTTGTTGGTTGCTGGTTGTTGGACGGATGAACTGTAGGGGCAATTCACGAATTGCCCGTCCGGAAGAAGGTGCGGCACAAGTCCGCAACCTACAGGAATCCTCCGGGTAGCGCCGGCTATCCAGCTGGCGGCTTTTAAAACGGACGCGCGGTCTCCAGGCCGCGCGATTAAGGTGTGGGGGCCTGGAGACCCCCACTCCGACCAAATGCTATAATAGTCGCAGCCTGCTGGGGGGCGGGCGGCATGAGCCCCCAGTCAGAAGGAGAATGTCAAATGACAATCCGCAGCATCCTTCGGGTGATTGCACTCACAATCGTCGTCTGCGCGTTCGCACTCGTGCTCAACACGTGCGGTGGTGGACGCAAAGGATCGGTAGTCCAGGGCTTAAGCCCTGGCTCTTCGCAAGACAGCAAGACCAGCCCTGAAGGGCTGGACTACCCGATTGAAGTTTCGCTGGACGAAGCGCTGGCCGAACTCGCCGCGTATCCAACGCCGGATGGCGTTGATGCAGAGCTATTCGCGCAACTCAAGGCCGCGCTCGGGGAGGCGCTTCACGAACAATGGGGAGCGTCGACCTCTAGGTCGGGCGTTTCGTGCGAATTCGTTGGGTCGCCCGGTCTGGAGACCGACAGTCCCCGGGGAATGGGCAAATTCGTCTCCACGCCGCCGACCGGCGAAGCCAACCGGGTGGACGACCTCGCAATCATCGACAATGGCGGAGGCACCTACACGCTTTCGTGGCATTATAAAAACCTCGGCGACTACGACCAGAACGGCACCGTCGGCATCTCCGACATCACGCCGCTTGCGATGCACTACGGCGAGACCTACGAGCCCACCGACGTAAACTGCCTCCTTGCTGTCATTGACGGCAGCGGGAATGGTACTGTCGACATCGCGGATATCACGCCGATTGCGATGAATTATGCTGTGGATGTTGCATCCTACAGCGTACGTAGTTCCGCTCACGAATGGGGAGCCTATACGGAAATAGACGCGATAGGTTTCGAAGAGGCTACTGGCGGCGATGTCGGGAGGAAAATTCTTGAGCTGCCATTGGTTCCGGAACTCGGCACCTGGTATCGCGTAGTGCCGCAGGACGCCGCTTGGAATGAGGGTGTCGTCAGCGAAGCCGTGCAGTACTTGGGAGAGATCCCTCCGGAGGTGATATATGTCTCACCATTGTCTGGGACTGTGGGCAGTGAAGCAACGTTCTCAGCCGTAGTGACCGGTGCTACTCCGATGACATACGCCTGGGATTTCGGTGGCGGGGCCGAGCCTAACACTAGCGATGAAGAGAGCCCAAGAGTCACTCTCGGCATTGCTGGTGAATACAGCTGTTCGCTGAATGTGTTGAACGCTTATGGTGAGGACTTGTACGAGTTCGCACTGACGATAACATCTGAAACCACCTATGTCGTTTCAGGCACGGTGAGCAAAGCCGACGGTGGTAGCCTAAGCGGAGTCCTGGTTTCGCTTGATGGCGTGTCATCTGTGGCGACAGAACCCAGCGGCTACTTCGAGTTCACCGGAGTCATAGGTGGAGCCCACACACTTACGCCGAGCCTGGGGAACTGGACCTTCACTCCTCCCATCAGAGACGTGAACGTCGAATATGCCAATGTCACAGGTCAAGACTTCACGGCCTACTCTCCCCCTGTTGCTGACTTGGTGGCAGATCCCGCGAGCGGGGAAGCACCGCTCCTAGTGGACTTTGACGCGAGCGCAAGTCACGACCCAGATGGTGGTTCAATCGTGAAGTATGAATGGGACTGGGAAGGCGATGGTACATACGATTACGACTCGGGCACTGATGCCACGGTGCAGCATACCTACGAAAGCGGAGGACTGTACACAGCAACGGTGCGTGTCACCGACAACGAAGCCGCTGCCGCAACTGCCACGACGAGCACAATCGTTACCGTAACCGGGACTGCTTGGGTGCATACGTGGGGAGGGAATAGCGATGACCGAGCCAAAGGGGTCGTGTCTGATGACAGTGGGAATGTATACGTGGCGGGATGGACTAGGAGCTTCGGCCTAGGGCCCGCATCGATTCTTCTCTTGAAGTATGACGCTGCCGGGAACATGCTATGGAGCAAGACATGGGGCGGGACAGGCGACGAAGTGGCAAAAGCGCTATTCTTAGACAGTGCAGGCAACTTGTACTTAGCGGGGGCCACTTCCAGTTTCGGGGCTGGCGACAGTGATGTCGTTCTCCTTAAGTACGATTCTAATGGGAACATCTTATGGCAGAGAACCTGGGGTGGTAGCGGATCTGAGGGTGCAGACGCACTCATCATCGATAGTCTGGATAACATCTACGTCGCAGGTATGACCAGGAGTTTTGGCACAGGCGAGCCGGATGTTGCCCTCCTGAAGTACGACTCAAACGGTAACCTGCTCTGGCAAAGAGTATGGGACAAGGGCGACATCGACTACGCCACATCACTAGCTGTTGATGACGATGGAAACCTGTACGTGTGTGGGAATACATACTCCTTCGGTGCAGGCGAGGGGGACGCTCTGGTTCTCAAGTATGACTCTTCAGGAAACCTAGTCTGGGATAGGACTTGGGGTGGCAGCGACAACGACTTCGCGTACGGAGCGGCTATTGACGAGTCTGGTAATCTGCTTGTCACGGGAAACACACGGAACGTTGCAGAAGCAGCGATAGCTGCCTTCCTCCTGAAGTACAGCCCCGCTGGTGACCTGATATCGGAATTCACTTGTAGCGAAGGCTCCAACTACCAACCTGGAGCTATAACGGTTGATGACAGCGGAAGGGTCTATCTTGCCGGAGCGAGCGTTGATGGCTCTAACGTCGATGTGCTTTTCCTGGAATACGCCCCGGCAGGGGGCCTGACTTTGGCCAAGACTTGGGGAAGAAATCTAGATTACGAAGTAGCCCATTCGCTCTTTGTGGATGGAAACGGAACACTGTATTTGGCTGGGGAATCCCCCACAGCCAACGGGTATTGGCAAGAGGCAACTCCAAGCGTCTGGTCATTCTCCGGTTCAAGTATGGTTCCTGATGGAACCACTTTCTTTCCCTTCGGAACAGAGACTCAGCCCACAGGCGCTGAGAGTTCACCCCTGGGTATAGAAGACACCGGTGGTGGTGGAAAGGACGTCTTCGTCATGAAGTACGTTCCGGAGTAGGTTACGGATTGGCCTCAAGTTCGCCATATATTACTAAGAGCGAGTAGCGAGGGGGGAACTGTAGGGCGGCCATTTATGGCCACCGTCCTGAGAGGCATCCGAGCAAGAGCCGGGCTGGTGAGCCCGGCGTACTCATTGGGGAGTCGTAGGGCAATTCGTGAATTGCCCCTACAAGAAGGCGGGGCGCGGAGACCCCGCCCTACAGGGGGAAGATCTTTCCGGGATTGAGGATGCCGGTGGGGTCGAAGGCGCGCTTGAGGTCTTTCATCAGTCTTATCTCAACGGGCGATAGCTCGATGGCGAGATACTTGCGCTTCGTCAGCCCGATGCCGTGCTCGGCGGAGAGGCTTCCTTTGAGCGATACCGCCAGCTTAAACATCTGCCCCACCAGCTTCTCGACGGTCGGAATGCGCGGATCGTCCTGGCCGTTGAACATGAACGTTACGTGCAGCGTGCCGTCGCCGATGTGCCCGTAGACCACCGGCGCGTCGGGATAGTCTTTGACGATTTCCTTCAGCCCGCGCACGAACTCCAGGCACTTGTTGCGCGGCACCGAGATGTCTTCAGAAATCTTGTAATCTCCGAGATGGAAGGCCGCCGGCGACACGGAGTCGCGCACGTCCCACAGCGCCGCCCGCTCAGTTTCGTCAAACGCCGTTTCCACCGAGAGCGGCGAGCGCGCCTTGCATACATCCATCATCTTCGCAAGCTGCTCCCGCACGTCATCCTCAGATGGACCGTCCGCTTCAAGCAGCAGCGCGGCGTTCGCTTCAGGCTTCAGTTGCGGTAGGTCGCGGTAGTTGCGCAGGCAACGAAGCGTCTCGTCGTTCATAAACTCCATCGCGCGCGGCATTAGCGGCGCGGCAACGATATCCTGCGCCGCCGCCAGCGCATCTTCGTCTAAGGAAAACAGCGCCAGCACCGTGCCGATTTCCACCGGCATGGGGATGAGCCTAAGCGTCGCTTCGAGCATCACTGCCAGCGTGCCCTCGCTGCCCACCATCAGCCGCGCAATATCGTATCCCGTGACGTTTTTCACCGCGTGCGAGCCGGTGGTGAACACTTCGCCCGAAGGCAGCACGCATTTCATCGCCAGCATGTAGTCGCGGGTCACCCCGTACTTGTAGGCGCGCATGCCGCCTGCGTTCTCCATAATGTTTCCGCCAAGCGTGGAGTAATCCGCGCTGCCGGGACTTGGCGGGTAGAACAAGCCGTGCTTCGCAACCTCGCGGTCTAGGTCGCCGCAGACGACGCCCGACTCAACTGTCGCCGTCAGATTGCCGGTGTCAACTTCGACGATCCGGTTGAGCCGCGTAAGGTTGAGCACCACGCCGCGCTCCGTCGGCACCGCGCCGCCGGTAAGTCCGCTGCCGGAGCCGCGAGCGTAAAGCGGGATGCCGTGCTTCCCCGCGAGTCCGACGGTGGATACCGCTTCGTCTTGCGTTGCAGGCGTGACCACGACCTCGGCCTGCCCCTGCTGCTTGCTGCCGTCGAAACTGTACATCAAACGGTCGGCAGCCGCAGTCGAGATGCTTTCAGCCTGAAGCGCCGACTTCAGTTCGTCGTAGAAGACGCGAATCCTGTCGGCGAAGTTTTCGGAAGTGTAATCTGCGGGCTGCTCCATACTTCACTTTGCATTATATCAGAGCGTTGAGGGGGAAGTAGGAAGTAGCCGGTAGCCAGTAGCCAGGGCAGACAAGTAGGGGCACGGCACGCCGTGCCCGCTGTAGGGCGGTCATTTATGGCCGCCGTCCTGAGAGGTATCCGAGGAAGAGCGGCGGGGATGAATCCCCGCCCTACAGAAGAAGGCGCAGTATTCCGCGCATTCTGAGACAGTTTTGACACACGGATACGTCTGGCCTACAATTGCCCCAGTGAGCACGGCCCGAGACATCTTCCTGGAACATTTGCGCCGCAAGGGGTTGAAAGTAACGCGGCCCCGGCTGAGGATACTGGAGACGGTGCTCGGCCGCGAACGCTTCCACTTCACCGCTGATGATCTGGTCGGCATAGTGAATGAGACCACGCGCCGGAAGGTTTCCCGCTCAACGGTTTATCGGACGCTTGACCTACTCGAAGAATGCCACATAGTCCGCAAGGAACGGATTCAAGAGGGATTCAATTGCTATGAGAAGGCTGTCGGCGCGGAACACCACGACCATATGATATGCCGTGAATGCGGACGCATCATCGAGTTCCACTCGCAGCAACTCGAACAGATTCAGGACTCGGTCTGCCACGAGCATAGCTTCACTCCCGAGCGGCACGTGCTGCACATCTTCGGTGTCTGCCGCCGGTGCGCAAAGAAGAAAAAGGACTAGGTGCGGTGAGCCAGGCCGTGCGCAAGCTGACCCAGCGAAATCCCGGCGTCGTTCATTGGCACGCCGCTGTGGGTGAACACCTGCAAACCTGAGTTCTCAAGGTGCTCTACGAGTCCTTCGAAGAACAGCGCGTTCTGGAAACACCCGCCACTTAATACCACCTGCGTTACACTCTCACGCTCGGCGATTTGGGCTGCCATCCCGCCATAGGCTTCAACCAGTCCCTGAGTGAATCCCCGCGAAAGTTTGCAGCATACTTCAGGTAGCGTGAGCGATGGATCTTGCGGCGAGTACTCCTCGGGCAGTGACAGGAGCGCAATATTCTCCCGCTGCAGCGCGTCGACAACGGCGCGCACTGTGGGTCGCCAGTCAATCACCAGGAGCCCTCGTTCTTGCTCCTGCTCTACTATCATAGGCAGTGCTTCGACCGCTTCGACACGGGACGCTGCTGTCTCCAGCTCGATCGCCGCCTGCGCCTCGTATGTGGCTTCCACGCAAATTCCCATGAGCGCTGAGAAGGCGTCAAAGAGCCTGCCCAGGGACGTGGAGGGCACGCAGTTGATGTTGCGCCGCAGCATCTCCGCAACCACCGGCACATCGGGCGCGAACGGCTTGTCTCTGAGATGCGCCAGGGCTTCATCCAGCAGGTTCGAATCAGTCTCGTTCAGGACTGCCAGTGCGAGCCGCCAAGTTTGCTCAATGGCGGACTCGCCTCCGGGCAACGCCAAAGTGCGCAAAGTACCCACACGACGGAACTCGGAGGCGTCGCCGAGAAGCACCTCCCCGCCCCACACTGCGCCATCGCTTCCATAGCCGGTGCCGTCCAGAGAGAGCGCCAGCACCCGGCCTTCCACGCCGCATTCAAGCGCAACAGAGGCCAGATGCGCATGATGATGCTGCATGTCTATAAACCGCGCACCACCGGTTTCAGCCTTCTGCATCGCCAGGCTCCGCGAGTAGTAGCCCGGATGGAGGTCGCCGACGATGGTGTCGGGCTGCTGCTGGAACACGCGCTTGAAGTGCTCGTAAGTGCGCCGATGAAACGCCTGCGCCGCCAGCGTTTCCTGGTCGCCCAGATGCGGGCCGATGACGGCAAACCGCCCCGCCTGCAGCGCGATAGTCGCCTTCATATCCGGCCCCCATCCCACAACACAACCTTCCGGCGTCGGCTCGCGCGGGTCGCGGGAGAGCGCAACAGGATACGGCGCATATCCTCGCCCCAGCCGGATTGCGCGCGCTTCGCCTCCCATCACCCGCACGATGGAATCATCCGAAGGCGCGATTATGCGGCGGTTGTGCATCAGGAAAGCGTCGGCAAGATGCGCCAGCCGGTCGAGTGCTTCATCGTTTTCGTAGACCAGCGGCTCCTCGGCAAGGTTCGCTGAAGTCATCACCAGGACTTCCAGCGTGTCAGTGCCGCCTGCCGATGGCTCGTCATGCTGCGTGTTGAACAGCAGCAGATGCAGCGGCGTGTAGGGAACCATCACTCCCAGCAAATCCGTGCGCGGCGCGACCATCGGCGAAAGCATGTACGGCGCATCTTCGCGCTTGCGTGCCAGGATGATGGGTGAAATCGGCGATGCCAGCAGCGCCATCTCTTTTTCGGAAAGCCGGGCAAGGTCGCGCAACACGGCGAAATCCTTCGTCATTATCGCCAGGGGCTTGAACCGCGCCCGCCGCTTCCGTAGCCGCAACTCTTCCACCGCGCTTTCATTCAACGCATCGCAGGCCAGGTGGAATCCCCCAAGCCCCTTGATAGCGATGATGCCCCCCCGCCCCAGCATCTGCACTGTCCGCCGCACGGCTTCATCGCCCTCGGCAAGCACCTTGCCAGAACGGTCGGCCAGCCATACATACGGCCCGCACACGGGGCACGCGTTCGGCTGGGCATGGTAGCGGCGGTCTTCGGGATTCTCGTACTCGCGAAGGCAGTCCTCGCACATCTCAAACTCGCGCATCGTCGTGTTCGGACGGTCGTACGGCAGCGCTTCAATGATGGAGTACCGAGGCCCGCAGTTGGTGCAGTTGATGAACGGGTAACGGTATCGCCGGTCGCCAGGGTCAAGCAATTCGCGCGCGCAGTCGGCGCATATGGCGGTGTCAGGCGAAATCAGCGTTATCTCGCCTTCTTCTTCTTCGCTGGGGCGAATATGGAAGCCGGCAAGACCCGCTGGCGGTAGAAGCTCCATGAAGCTTGAAGTAATGCGCGAAAGCGGCGGCGCTTCGTCGTGCATCCGGCGGAAGAATTTTCGGCAAGCCTCTTCCACGCCTTCAACTTCGCAGACCACGCCTGTTGTCGAGTTGAGCACCCAGCCGGCCAGGCCGAGTTCGGTTGCGAACCGGTGCAGTGTGGGACGGAAGCCCACTCCCTGCACGATTCCCGTGAAATAGCACCGTGCGCGGACTTTGCGAGGCTTTCCCAAGGCACTGGATTATATCAGCCGGAAGCGGGCAGTCCCGCCGTCGCCCTTTGGCAGGCTCAGGACTGTGGCGGGCAAGCGTCAGGATAAGTTTCATTATGGGTAGGCGTGATTTCCGGCTGCGCCTTCAGCAAACGCCCCATCCGAACTGACGACTGCGGGTTTTGCCCGCCTAATAATAGATGGCGAACTTGAGGTCGGCATTGGTGCTGCTGTAGTAGCTGATAGCGGGATTGCCATTGACCACCGCGAGAGAGGTGTATTCGCCCACAATTCCCTCGCTATCCACGGCTACCGATGCATCCCAGCTTCCCCCGCTGGCGTCACTCGCCCGCACATACTTGAGGTCGGTGTTGCCATAGTAGCTAATGGCGGGATTTCCATTGACTACCACCATGGAGGTGCACCAGCCCACATCGTCCCCAGCGCCATCCACGGTTACCGGCGTACCCCAGATTATCCCGCCGGCATCACTCGCCCGCACATACTTCAGGTCGTTATTGGTATAGTCGAAGTAGCTGATGGCAGGATTGCCATTGGCTACTGCCAGGGAGGTCCATTCGCCCACTAATCCCGCGCTATCCACGGTTACCGGGGGAATTGTCGTCCAGTCGGAGCCACTGGCATCATTCGCCCGCACATACTTGAGATCTTGGTTGGTGCCGTCCCAGTAGCTGATGGCGGGATTGCTACTGACCACGGCCAGGGAGGCGTACCAGCCCACATCGTCCCCAGCACCATCCACCGTTACCGGCGCGCCCCAGCTTTCGCCATTAGCGTCATCCGCCCGCACATACATCAAGGCGGTGTTGCCCCAGTCCAAGTAGCTAATGGCGGGGTTGCCATTGACTACTGCTAGAGAGGTGATGGGGCCCACAACTACCACGCTATCCGCCGCTACCGGCGTGCCCCAGCTTTCCCCACTGGAGTCACTAGCCCGCACATACTTCAGGCTCATATTGGTTCCGTCGTAGTAGCTGATGGCGGGATTGCCATTGACTACCGCCAGGGAGTTAAAGAGGCCCACATTTCCCGCACTGTCCACAGTTACAGGGCTTCCCCAGGAGGAACCACTGGCATCACTCGCCCGCACATACTTCAGGTCTTGGTTGGTGTCGTCGCGGTAGCTGATGGCAGGATTCCCGTTGACTACCGCAAGCGAAGTCCACTCGCCCACATCGTCAACGCTATCCACGGTTCCGGTGTGCCAATCGGTCATTTCAAGAATAACCACGTTACTAAGGTCGCCAAGACTGCTATCGCCGTCATACGGAGCTACCGCAAAGAACTGATACTCGCTTTCAGGAAGCAGCTCGCTGAAGCGCTTCCGGCCTTCGCCGGTCGCAAGCGCAATCTCCACGGTTCCAATCTCGACGGTTTCATCAAGACTCTCGGGATAAGTAGAAGATCCGCGTATCGAGTAGCCCGCGCAGTCGGTGGAATAGTACATTGCTATGGGGGTGATGTCCGCGATGCCTACCTTGCCGTCACCGTTGCCGTCGATGACGGCGAGGAGGCAGTTGGGTTCCGTTTCCGGGTCGTATGTCTCCCCATAGTGCATCGCAATCGGTGTGATGTCGGAGATGCCGACAGTGCCGCTCTGGTCGTAATCGCCCAAGTTCCTGTAGTGCCACGAAAGCGTGTATGTGCCACCGCCGTTGTCGGTGATTTGCAGGTCATTGACCCGGTTGGCTTCGCCGGTGGGGGGGGTAGAGACGAGCTTCGCAGGGGTTAGGGATGAGGGATTAGGGGTTAGAGAGGAGAAGCGTTGATCAAGAGCTTCGCGCAGAGCATCATTTAATTCTGCGAATAGCTCCGCATCTACACCATCGGGCGTCTCCAGCGCGTCGAGTTCGACGAGGGCGGAGTCTAGGGATACTTCTACCGGTGGATTGTCGGCGGGATAATCGGCGGCCTGGAGACCGCCGCTCCGGTCTGACGACTGAAGGCTGGCGACTGACGACTGCTTACCGCCGCCGCACGTGCTAAGCACAAGCGCGAATGCGCAGACGACGAGTGTGAGTGCAACCACTCGAAGGATACAGTTGAATCTCATTGTGGGCTCCTCCTTGCTGACCGGGGGCTCATACTGCCCGCCCCCCAGCAGGTTATGACTATTGTAGCACTTGAGCGGATTTGACTGTAGGGCGGCCATTTATGGCCGCCGCAATTCATGTCGGTTGAAGAACGGCGGGGATAAATCCCCGCCCTACAGGGGACTAAAAGCGGCGCTAATCACCGGCTGGAAAGCCGGCGCTACCCGGAATCTTATATCGCTACTCGCTACTTCTCTATACATCCTACCGGCTTTTTACGCCCGTAAACCCCTTGACATTCCCGTATTTCAGCGCTAGAACTGACCGGTCAGTCAGTCACAATGGCCACGCGAAAGAACAACGCGTCTAAAGATACAGTCCGCGACAAGCGGATGGCCATCATTGACGCCGCCCTCACCGTCATCCACGACAAAGGCATCATGAACGCAACCGTGGATGACATTGCGCAGCGCGCCGGTGTCGCCAAGGGCACGGTCTACCTGTACTTCAAGACGAAAGAGGACATCCTGGTCGAGATGGTGGTTGAGAAGTCCGGCGAGACGCTGGCTGCAGTCCGTGAGGCTACATCTGGTGTTTCGGGCACGTGGGAGAAGCTGCGAGCGGCGATGAGGATTCACTTCGCTAACATCATCGAGCATATGCCGAACGTTCTGATTGACGAGGGCATGCTTCGTCTGACGGCGGCCCAGAAAAAGAAACTCCTCAATGCCAAGTTTGCCCATGTCAAGTTCTACGAGAAGATAATCGCAGAGCACTTCGCGAAGTCCGGACGTGAACCACCGTTATCGCCACTGGCGAGCGCAGTAGCACTCACTGGCGGAATCATCGGCTATGTTCTCCAACGACACCTGTTCGAGGGTTTTGTACCCGATCCCGACGAATACCTGCGAACCTATGAGGCGATAGTCCAGGCGGCGCTCATCGGAGGTGCAACGAAGAGTGAAAAAAGCAAGCGAAAATAGGCGAATCACTGGATTCCTGGCCGCCGTGGCAGTCGGTTTTGCGCTCTGGATGGGCGCAACCTCCGTCGCGACGGCTGACGAATCCATACCGGTAAAGAAGGCTCCACCTCCACCCGCCTCGGTCGAAGCGGAAGCTTTATTGACACTTGTCAGCGCGGAGATGAGCGAGGACGAGCCTGCCGCAGCCGAAGCAGAAGAGGTGGTTTACTTGCTCACCGCACAGGAGATAATCACACTCGCACTGGAAAACAGTTACGACCTTCGCGTTGCGCAAAAGGACGCTGAAAGCGCCTTCTTTGAATACGTCAAGTATGCCGGAATGGCCGGGCCATCGGTGAACATCGCAGGCTCGGTCAACCGCGCAGGACCGGTGCAGGGCTTCTCAACAGGTGAAGACGCAGCCGAAGTAGCGTTCCAGAAAGAAACCACATCCACAATCGGCGCAAGTTTCTCCTACCCTCTCTCGCCGATGGGCAATCTCGGCTACGGGAAACGCGCCGCATGGTCGGGCTACCAGGCCCGTCTGGCCGGAGTAGACCTTGTGCGCGCGCAAACAATCACTGATGCATTCAGTGCTTACGTTAGATACTTGACGGCGCAAAACGCGGTTGCAGTGGCTGAAGAAGGCCTTGCTCTGGCGGAAGAGCAATTGCGCAATGCCCAACTCAAATTCGACAACGGCATGGCGCCACGCTTCGAGGTGATGCTAGGCAAAGTCGCAGTGTCCCAGGCCAATGAAGAGCTGATCCGGGCCCGAAGCGGGCAGCAGTTGGCGGAAACCGCGCTTTACTTAACTATGGGAATTGTTCCCGGCGACTATTTCGCCGGGGCAGCAATTGACGTCGAATATGCGGAAGCCCTCGACCGAGCGGTGGGCTTCATCTCCGATGCTCTGTTCCCCAGGCTGGATGCGGACGAGCTGGCAGACGCGTTCGTTGAGCGTACTCCCACGTACCACACATTGGAAGGCACGATTGGAATGCTGCACAACCAGGTGCTGGCGTACCGGCGGTCACCGCAGTTCTCGCTGGATGCGGGCTATCAGCAGCAGACCGGAAGCACCTTCCAAGCACGCCGGTCGTGGTCCTTTGGGATTTCAGGCGTCTTCAATCTCTGGGACAGCGGCGAGACTGAAGGCACTCAGAAGAGCTTCGCCGCGCAGGCCGAAGGCGCCCGCGTCCAACTCGCGCAGTACCGGCACGCGTTCCGGTTGAGCCTGCAGGACTCTGTCAGCAGTCTGGACGCTGCGATCCAGGGCTATACAACAGCGGTGAACACTCTCGAATCGGCTGAAGAGGCGCTGCGGATGGCGCGGCTGGGCTACCGGGAAGGCGTCATTACCCACGCAGACATGGTTAGCGTCCGTACTGCATATCTGGGCGCGGAACTTAACGAATTCGATAAGCGCATGGCAGTGCTCACGAGCTTCCAATCGCTATTGGAGACTCTGGGTGTGGGAGATGAAGAGCTCTACCTGTCCACAACAACCAGCGACCTGAGCGCCATTGTGCACGAGGTGATTAAAGATGAGAGCATTTAAGTTCATCCTGGCATTGGCGCCAATCACCGAACCGAATGAGTATCTGCCTACTGCTGAAGACGCCCTATCGCGGGCAATGCCTGAGGAAATGGAGGTAAAAGATGACGCGAACGGCTAATACCGTGCTTTGGATAATCCTGTTGCTCATCATCATCGGGGTCGTTTCAGGCCTCTATATGTCAGTGAAGCTTCACTACCAGCCCCGCCCTGAAGAGAAGGCGGTGATTCCGGTTGAGGTGATTACCGCCGAAGTGCGGCCCCTGATGGAGGAGCTGCGCTATACAGGAACCGTGCTCGCTGAACCCTCTGCTATGGTATCGGCCAAGGTGGCAGGGACCATCCGTGAGGTCGCGGTTTCCGAGGGAGACCGGATTGATGAGGGAGCGGTGCTGGCGGTGATAGAAGACACCATCTATGCCGAGCAAGCGTCGCTGGCGCGCCATCAGGTGGAAGCCGCCCGCGCCCAGCTTGCTTCCGCGCAGTCGGCAAGGCCAGAGAACATCGCGCAGGCACGTGCGGCTCTAGCAGCCGCCGAGAGCGCTCTCAATACTGCCCGCAACAACTACGAGCGCCAGCAACGCCTGTTCGACGAAGGCGTTATCAGCAAGTCGCAGTTTGAGCTTGCCGAATCACAGTATGAAGGCGCAAAGGCTCAGTACACCACAGCAAAAGAGAACCTCAAAATGGCGCAGACCGGCGCTCGACCGGAGGACAAGAAAGCCCTGGAGATGGCCCTCGCGCTGGCCCAAGACCAACTCGCACTTGCCCAGACGAACCTTGGCTACACACGGATTCGCGCGCCCTTCGACGGAACGGTGACCGCGAAGATGATAGATGTGGGCGAGTTCGCGGCACCGGGCGTAACTCTCTTTGAGCTTGCAGATACAGACAATCTAGAGCTTCAAATCTTCCTGCCGCCTGAATCGGTGCAGCAGCTTGGCATCGGCGATACTGCTTCCTTCATTCCCGAGGTTGACCGAGGAGTGCGCAGCGCCACCGTAAGTCGGGTATTCCCGGTTGCCACTGAAAAGTCCCGGCAGATAGAGGTACGGCTGCAAGTTCTACCTGAGAGTGCTCAGGGCTTGCGTCCCGGAAGCTTTGCCGACGTGGTGATACTTCGCGAAGAGGGGCGCGGGAATGTCGTGTTGCCGCTCAAGGCGATTCTTGATCTGGCGACGGAGCAGCCGCGCATCTTCGTCGTTGAAGACGGAAAGGCACGTCAAGTCCAGGTTACGGTCGGTGCCACCACTGGACGGGAAGCTGAGATTGTTCAACCGCTCAATGGCGGTGAGCAGGTGGTTGTCGCCGGTCAGAACTACCTCAGCGATGGCGCTACCGTGCGCTTGGTAAAGCCTGATAACGCTGGAGGTAGCCAGTGAACTGGATAGCCCTCGTCCTGCGTCGCCACGTTTTCGCGGTGATGATTCTTGCCTTCTTCACTGTAGTCGGCCTCGTCTCCTACTCGCGGCTGGTGCTGAATATGATGCCGCAGGTGGAGATTCCCATCGTCACAATACTCACCATATATCCTGGCGCTTCTCCTGATGTGATTGCCGAGCAGGTCACAAGCAAGCTCGAGGATACCGTCTCGGTTATAGAGGGAATCGAGGACCTGAACTCGTATTCAACTGAGGGCGCAAGTGTCCTCATTGTCAGTTTCGAGGAAGGAAGAGATATAGACATCGCCGCTCAGGACGTGCGAGACAAAGTGGCGCTTGCCAAACCCGAATTGCCCGAGGACGCTGAAGAGCCGATGATAACCAAGGCGGATATCAACGCTATGCCGGTGGTGGCGTACTCAATCACTTCTACTTCCATGGCGCCACGTGAGCTTAGGGAGTTCGTGGACAAACGGATTAAGGATTCACTTGAACAGGTAACCGGTGTCGCGCAAGTGCAGACTATGGGCGGACTCGAACGCGAGATTCGTGTGGAAGTTGATCCCGCGAAGCTGGAAGCGCACGGGCTGACACCGGAAGCCGTCGGCGGAGCCATCGCTGCCGCAAACGTGGATTTCCCGGCGGGCACTCTGAAGCAGGGGCCCTTGGAGTTTGTGCTCAAAGTACCGGCGCAGTTTCGTAGCCTAGAGGAGATAGCTGATGCAGTCATCTTCTCGGAGCACGGCGAGCGCCTCAAGATTCGTGACGTGGCTATAGTGGTGGACTCCACCAAAGAGCGCGAGATGGAGTCGCGCTACAACGGTATAAGTGCCATAGCTGTCACCGTCATCAAGCGGAGCGATGCCAGCTCAGTTAGCGTCTCGCACGCCGTCAAACAGAGGATGAGAGAATTAGAGGACGTCTTTCCCCACGGGGTGGATTCTACGGTAGCGTATGACCTCTCTGAATGGGTTGTGCACTCATTGGATGACGTGAAGCTGGCAATAGTACTTGGCGCAATCCTGGCAAGCTTTGTGGTCTGGCTGTTCGTGGGACGACTCTCCTTTGCCATCCCGATTACGCTGTCGATTCTAGTTTCGCTCATTGCCGCCTTCTCTCCAATGCACTTCTTCGGATTCAGCCTGAACTTCATCAGCCTGATGGCACTGGCGGTAGCGGTAGGTCTAGTTATTGACGACGCCATTGTCGTGCAGGAAAGCATCATCAGAGTCCACGAGGAAACAGGCGACGCCTATGAAGCGGCAACACGGGGCACCACCGAGGTGGGGCTTGCAGTGTTGGCTTGCACTTCGACCCTTGTCGCGGTCTTCCTGCCGGTTGCCTTTATGAAGGGAATGATGGGTCAGATCTTCAAGGAGTTCGGTCTAACGGTTGCCTTCGCCGTGATCTTTTCGCTGCTGGTCTCGTTGACGCTGATCCCGCTGATGTCCACCCAGACACTGCGACTCGGTGGCGCTGCTGATGCACGGTCGTTTCTGACGCGTCTGGGTGCACCTTTGATGACGCTGCATTACGGCTTCGCCAGATTCTATAAGTGGCTGCAAGGCTTTTATGCCAGAGTACTTGATGCTGCGCTTCGACGACCCGCAACTGTCATATTTTCGGCGACAGTCTTCTTCCTGCTGGCATTTCCTATTCTCACGGTTATGCAGAAAGGATTCATGCCGTCCTACGACACAGGAGTGCTCCAGATTACGATGGAACTTCCGGTAGAGTCAAGTCTGGAGCGCACTGATGCGAAGGTACGGGAAGTGGAAGAACTGCTCACCGGACTCCCGGAAGTGAAAGGCTACCTGTCGATGGTCGGACAGTCGGTCGGCGGTGCCATGACAATGTCCATCACGGGACAGACAAACCTCGCGACCATTGCCGTCGTGATGCCCCCCAAGGCAGAGAGGAGACTTCATCTGAGGTGGTGGGGACTTATTCCGGTCCCCTACAAGCACACGCAGTTCGACCTTATTGAGTTGATGCGGGAGAGGGTGAAGTCGGTGGCGGGAGCTAAGATTACCGTATCTGCCGTAGCCGAAATGGGGCAGCGGGCTGCTCCAGTCCAGTTATCGTTCACCGACCCGGACTACGAAAAGCTAAAGAGCGTAACTGCACGTGCGCAGAAGCTTCTGGCGGAGATCCCGGGGACCATCAATGTGGATAATTCCGAGCGTGCGGGCAAGCTGGAAGTCAGCATCATCCCCCATCGCGACCGGCTGGCGGAGCTGGGAATGAACCCGGCAATGCTCGGGCAGGCCCTGCGCGTGCTCTACCACGGCGCCACTTTCAGCACCTACCGCGAGCGTGGCGAAGAGTATGACATAACCCTTATGTTCCCAGAGAGCAGTCGCTACGACCTGGCGTCGCTGCGCTCGCTCAAGCTCTGGAGTCTTCCGCTGGAAGAGCCGATAAGCCTGGAAACAGTAGCAGACTTGAAACTCGCTCAGGCTCCAGCTGCCATCCAACATTACAACAAGATTCGCTCCATCGACGTCTACGCCGACGTTCTACCCGGTGTCGGCGGGGGCAGTGTCCTCAATGAATGGAAGCGCCGGATGAAGCAGGAAAATGTCCTGCCAGCAACAACCACTATTGCAGCTCTGGGCGAAGCTCGGATGTATGGCAGGATGATGACGCAGTTTATGCTCGCGCTCATTCTCGGCATCATCTTCACCTATATGGTGCTGGCGAGCCAATTCAACTCCTACCGCCATCCTTTCACCATTATGATGAGCCTGCCGCTCGCGGTTACCGGCGCACTTCTCGTCCTGATGATTTGCGGCAAGGGCTTCGACACCATGGGTTTCCTGGGCATCATCCTGCTGATGGGGCTGGTAACGAAGAACGCCATCCTACTGGTTGACTTCGCGAATCAGGCGCGGGCACGCGGGCTCGATGTCGTCGATGCGCTGAAGGATGCTGGCAACAAGCGCCTGCGGCCTATTTTGATGACGAGCTTCGCCACAATCGCGGCTCTCCTGCCAACAGCGATAAGTATGCAGGAAGGTTCGGATTTCAGGAGCCCGCTGGCGGTCGCCGTCATAGGCGGAATGTTCTTCTCTACAGTTCTCACGCTCATCGTTATACCGGTGGTATACATGCTGGTTGAGCAGATTGGCGGCGGAAGGAAGCTTGCCAGCGAAGGTGGAGGAAGCACTGCGGTAGAATAGTCGTGTGACCCGACCACTTGCCAGCTTTTTGCTCGATACCCACCGCGCGCTTACTTCCGGTGGGATTACGGAGCTATCTCACGACTGCATTCTGCGCGGTGCGAAAGCAGCCGAGTTCGCCCTCTCGCTCCTAACTGCACTTGGAGTAAGCAAAGGCACTCTGGGCAACGCCAGACTGCTGTTCCCCTTCTTCCACTTCCTTATGCCTTCGCTGCGCGACGCACGGTCGGAGCTTCCGCGCCATCTACGTGGGTACTGGGACAGGCTTCTCACCGGAGAGCTTATCGCCACCGATAGGGACCTGTTGCGCTGGCAATCTGCGGTGGGGACCGCCGTGAGTATCTTCGCGGAATCATGCGCGAACGGCTTTCTACCCCACCCCGTCGTTCAGGTAACCGCTCGCCCGGACGGCTCTATTCATCTCACACGCCTGGCCGGTGACTGCGACCTTAAAACGGCCGTGCCCTCGGAAATCGCGCACCGCGTGAAATGCACCGAGCGGGGAAACCAGCCTGCACCCAATGACGAGGTGCTTTTGCTGGGCCATTTTGACGCCCACGGTCTGGCAATGATGGCCGCATCGTACCTTCATCTGCGGTCGCTGGGCGTTGAGAATATCCTGCCCGTGTGTGGCTACGAAGAAACCGGCGACTACGGGAAGTTCTGGAAGCGCACGTTGCCCCGGCTGGTCTCGAACGAGCGCCGGTTCACCCATGCGGTGCTTGTGGATATTACCGTCTATTCCCGCGACCACAGCCGGACAATACGCGGCCTGGAATCGGCGGCACAGGCGGGCGTCCAGGTGCACCTGGTAGACCACCATCTGGACACTCTCGAATGCGTGCCGGACATGCTCGCCACGGGCGCTGAAGTGGTGCTTGCGGACATCCCCGGATGCTTCTACGGAGACGAAATCTCAAGCCAGAACCTGCCCTACTGCCTGCTCGGCGCAATGGGAGACCGTGACATCCCAATACGACACTGGTTGGGAAGTCTGAGTGCGCTGGAGCCGCCAATGCGGAGAACGCTGGATGACGCGCTCTCCAATCTGACCGGCCTGATGCACTCCGTCTCGCCGCCGCCTCGCGAGTTCAAAAAGCTGCCGATCTTCCCCGCGCATGATATCGTCGAGAGTGCTGCGGACGGCGTTGAGCAGTTCGCCGCAAACCTGCAACGTATCTGCAAAGATGGCTACGCGGTGCCGGTGAAACCGGACGAGCAAGTTGCGCGAACGCAGGACAAGGCCTTTGCAGCAGGCCAGCACTGGTTCATTCCGCAGTGCGAAAACAAGGCGAACGCGACCGTTGAAGAGCCTAAACTTGCGGAACTCGGCGCTGTTCTCCTGGTGACGGAGCAGCTACCGATGCTTGGACGCGGGTGGTACGAAGCGCTGGAGAATCTAATTTCGCTGCATGAATCCTGCCATTATGCACTGGCAGGTCGCTACCTGACGGGAAGAGGCTTCAACTTCCTCTGCCTGAAGGACTGGCGCAAGCTGAGACTCCCTCCGCCGCTGGCGTTCGTGCCGGAAGAGGGGCGCGGCCAGACTGTCGGCCACTACGGCGCATTCTGGTTCAACTTCGGCGAGGCGGCGGACGCTGAACGAATGCTGACGTCGTTTATCAAAGCAGTGAACCGTTATCTGGGCGTGAAAGGGGGCCGCGTGCAGGCCGCCGTCAGGCGAACACTGCTGCGGATACTCGATACACCGCCGAAGGCCAAACGTCCGGCGGCTGAGCAAACTAATAACCAAACCCGATAGATCAGGAGGAGATTATGAAAAGGATACTTCTGCAAATTCTTGCTGTCATTGTGGCAGTGACAGCGTGCAACGCCGTGCTGGCGGCGGAGGTCGGCACGGTAGACGATGTGGCGCTCACCGTCTACAATCAGAATCTGGCACTGGTCAAGGAGGTGCGCACGTTCACGTTTGAGGAGGGCCTGAACTTCCTAACGCTCACCGGTGTTCCCAGCGCCATTGACACAACCAGCGTCCATTTCAAGCCACTGCAGGGCGAAATCCAGTTGCTGGAGCAGAACTATGACTACGACCTGGTCAGCCGGAACAAGCTGCTTCAGAAGTACATCGGACACACGATTACCGTTGTGGACGAGAAGGGAGAGGCAAAACAGGTCGTTCTCCTTTCGGTGGCTGACGGCATCGTCGTGGACTACAAGGGCAAGATACTGCTCAATCCGCCGGGAAGCCTGGAACTCCCCAGCCTGCCGGGAGGGCTGTTGCTGCGGCCAACGCTGGAATGGCAGGTATTTTCGCCCAGAGCTTTCACCACATCCGGCGAGGTCAGCTACCTCTCAACCGGCCTTTCGTGGAGCGCGGATTACGTGGCAATGCTGTCCGACAGTGAGAAGCTCGCCGACCTAGAAAGCTGGGTGACGATGAGCAACAACTCCGGCGCAGGCTACGAAAACGCCAAGCTCAAGCTTGTGGCCGGTGAGATTCACCGTGCGCAGCCACCGATGCCGACGCGGGGCAAGATGCTCGCAGAAGCGGAGATGATGCGCGACGGCGCGGGTTTCGCCGAGGAAGCGTTCTTCGAGTATCACCTCTACACGCTCCAGCGCCGCACCACGATCAAAGACCGGCAGGAAAAGCAGATCTCGCTGCTCACCGGCAACAACATCCCCGTGACCAAAATCTACACGTACGACCCCGACTGGCGCGGAGACAGTGTCGAAGTGCGCATCGAGTTCAAGAATTCCGAGCAAAACGGCATCGGCATCCCGCTGCCAGCCGGACGCGTGCGGGTGTTCAAGCGCGACAGCGAGGGAATGGCGCAGCTCGTGGGCGAGGACAACATCGGCCACACGCCGAAGGACGAGATGGTGCGACTGCTGCTGGGCAACGCCTTCGACATCAAGGGCGAGAAGACCCAGACGGATTACCTGGACAAGCACCGGGGCTACCAGGCGAGCTACGAGGTCGTGCTGCGCAACCACAAGGACGAGAGCGTCTTCGTGCTCGTGCCGCAGCACATCGGCTATGCGAACTGGAAGGTGATTGCGAGCAGCTTGGATTACACGAAAAAGGACGCCACGACCATCGAGTTCCGCGTCCCGGTGGCAGTTGACGGCGAAGCCAAACTCACCTACACCCTCGACGTCTGGTGGCGGTAGGGGTATAAGGCGCTGTAGGGCGGGGTCCTCCATAGGCGGATAAATCTCCGCGCCCCGCCGTGCCCTCCCCCCCACCGGGTAGGCCGGGCTAACCAGCCCGGCTATTAAGAGCGGCGCTGGTCAGCGCCGCCTACTCTTGGGGTAGGTGCCGTCGATCTGGAGAAGCAGGACGTTCACGCAGAAGCTCCTAGAGGGTAGACCGAAGAGCGGGAGAGCCGGTAGAATGGGGATATGAGCGCTGGATTGCTACAGCGGGACTGGGTTGTCACTGCAGTTATATTTGTTGCAGGTCTGGCCGTTGGGTTCTTGGCGAGTGAAATACTAGCGGCGGCCTTCGGCAGGACGCGATGGGAAGCTGTGCTGGATTTGGCGCCGCCTTTCCTGGCCTGTGTGGCTACGGTGCTATTGGTCTGGGTTGGGTTGAGCGCAAACCGGGTATCCGAGCGAATGCTGGAGGTAGCCCGTGCGGCAAAGAAGACGCAGCTGACGGTGGCGTCGGTGCGCGAACAGATAGAAGTCAGGATGGCGACAATTCGCCTAGCAGCGGAGTTCAGGAATGTTGCGTTGACGCTCACTGGGCTTAGTGTTCTGCGGAGAATGATCTCCGACTGGACAGCGTTGGCCTGCGCGTTTGTACCTGTAGGCGACTGGCCCTTTGCAAAAGGCGACGAGGACTCCCCGGGCGAATTCACGACGCTGGCACAGACCCTCTGCGGGCGAAAAAGAGCTGGTAAGGAGGTGTCGGTTGCTGACCACCAGGAACTGGATAGGTTGGCGACGGTAATTTCGGAGCGGCTTGTTTCCTGGGTCGTGTCTCACACAGAACCGACTTCGGTTTCAATGGTCTTAGAGAAGATGCGGGAACATTGGCGAGCGGACGAGAGGGGGCAACAGTCAAAGGAGGATAAGTAGCTCACTCTCCCACCTCGTTAAGCCCGCCGGTGTCTTCGACGGGGCGGGTAAACAGTGGTCTTCCTTCGCGCGCGATGCGCTGGTGTGCCTACGGCGCGGAGAAGAGGATACGCCCCTGAGCGTCAGCGAGCCGAATACCCGGTGTGCCGTCAGGGAGCACGTGGAGCGTGGCGCGTGTGTTGCCCTGAGCGTCAGAGAGCTCAAGAATCGGTGAGACGCTAGGGACCACGGAGAGCATGGCGCGTGTCTTGCCCTGAGCGTCAGCGAGGCCAAGACTCGGTGTGCCGTCAGGGAGCACGGTGAGCCCGGCGCGTGGCTTGCCCTGAGCGTCAGAGAGGACAAGAACCGGTGTGCCGTCAGTGCGCACGGCGAGCATGGCGCGTGGCTTGCCCTGAGCGTCAAAGAGGTCAAGTCGCGGTGAGCCGTCAGGGCGCACGGAGAGCACGGCGCGTATCTTGTCCTGAGCGTCAGCGAGGCAAAGAGACGGTGTGCCGTCAGGGAGCACGTTGAGCTCGACGCGTGGCTTGCCCTGAGCGTCCACTACCACGAAGCTTTTGGCGCGGATTTCGTCGGGAATACCGGCTTGCGCCTCGGCAGGCTGAGAGGTTTTCATAATACCCATTATACCCCGAAAGGTCGCTACGGGGCGGAGAAGAGGACACGCCCCTGAGCGTCCCAGAGGCCAAGACCCGGTCGGCCGTCATCAAGCACGCCGAGCACGGCGCGTATCTCGCCCTGAGCGTCATAGAGGTTAAGACCCGGTACGCCGTCATCAAGCACACCGAGCACGGCGCGTATCTCGCCCTGAGCGTCATAGAGGTCAAGACCCGGTGCGCCGTCATCAAGCACGCCGAGCACGGCGCGCGGCATCCCCGTAGAGTCGTAGAGCCTTAACGCTGGAGACCCATCTGAGTCGACGACAACGCCCACTCGGTCGTTTCCGACTGAGTCGGCCATGTACAATCCAGGAGAACCGTCTTTTTGTAGCCTGATAAGCGCACGCACCTTTTCGTTGGAGTCGGCGAGCGCTAAATACGGAGAGCCATCTGGGACCAGTCCAATCCATGTGCGGGGATTCCCGCTGGAGTCAGAGAGGTGCAAACGTGGAGAGCCGTCAGCACTGACGCTAATACTCGCGCGGTTCATTTCATCGGCGTCACAGAGCCTCAGCTCCGGCGTGCCGCCAGGAAATGCGATAAGCTCCGCAGCAACACCTGTCTTCGCATCACAGAGCGTTATCCCTGCCGCACCGCCAATAAGCGTGGGGAGTGTGTAAAATGACGCTCTATTCGTCCCGTTCGCGTTATAAAGCCGTATAGCTGGCATGTCCACGGGTGCAGAAATCTCAATCCTGGTTCTTCCTTCATCATCAACAACCACGAATCTCTTCGCGCGGATTTCATCGGGAGCCCCGGCTTGCGCCTCCGCGGGCTGGGAAGTTCTCATACACCAGCCGAGCCAGACGATTGAGAGCACTAATAGGACTGCCCAGATTCTCCAGAAGTATCCACTCATCATCTTTCCTCCCCGTTGAAGTAGGACAGGCATTAAGATAGCAGAGGTTTGCCTAGAAGTCATCTCTGTGGAATCACGGGCAAGCGCCCGCGTGCTCATCACGCAGAAGGACGCGCTCAGCGTCCGTAGGGGCGCAGCATGCTGCGCCCGTTATCCCTCTAGCGGGGTGCTGGCTATATGGAACACTCGCACCTTTGGCAGGATACTCGGTTTGCGCCCACAAGCGGATGCCTCTCGCTGCGGGTGGGGATGACCGTGGCTGCATTTGGGGGTGCAGCTGTTTTCCAGAATCTGTTGACTCACGGCAGCTGCCGAACGGGCACAGCGTGCTGTGCCCCTACAGAAGGCGGGGCGCGGAGACCCTCCTTCACCAAGGTTCCGGCGGGCAAGCCCTGCCCTACAATCCGGACGCGCGACCTCCAGGTCGCGCGATTAAGGTGTGGTGACCTAGAGGTCCCCACTCCGACTATCGCACCCGGCGTACTCTTGGGGGACGCTGTAGGCATAGCCATCAGTTCCCTATGCTAGACTAATCGCGGATGGAGGCTTTCGGGCAGAGGGTGTTGGAACTCACGCGCGAGCTGGTGGGCATCCGGTCGGATACGCCAGCAGGCCAGCGCGAGATGGCGGCGCGCTTACAGCGCGAGCTGAGCACCATCTCCTACTTCGCCGAGCATCCGCAGCAGGTGCAGCTTGTCAAGACCTGCTCCGGCAATGATGAGCTTCATTCGGTGATATCAATCCACCGCGCACCTTTCGAGACCGGCGCTACCGAGACCATCATCCTTTGCGGGCACATTGACACCGTCGGCGTGGACAAGCATTTTACGAAGTACGGCGCAGACGAGGGACTGCCGTTTGAACCGGACCGGCTGCCCGATTGGCTGCGGCAGACCTTTCCTGAAAACGAGGAGCTGCACGAGGAGCTCGCATCCGGCGACTGGCTGTGCGGGCGCGGCGCGCTCGATATGAAAGGGGGATGCGCAGTTGCGGTGGAGCTTCTGCGGCATCTCGCGGAAAACGGCTTTCCGTGGAATATCGTCCTGCTTCTTACTGCGGACGAAGAAACCGAAAGCCGGGGCATTAAATCCGCGCTGCCCGAACTAAAGTCGCTTGCCGACGAAGGCTTTGACTTCAAGCTGTTCCTCAACCTGGACTACACGAGCCCTCTAACGCCTGACGATTCGAATTCCTACATCTATACCGGCACCATCGGCAAGCTGCTGCTCGGCATCACGGTTTATGGTACCGAGACTCACGCCGGCGCGCCGTTTGAAGGCGTAAACGCAGCGGCGCTGCTCGCCGCAATCGTCGCGCACCTTGAGGGCAACCAGAAGCTGACCCAGCACGTCAAGGGCGAATTCACGCCTCCGCCGTCCACGCTCTCTACCGATGCTCGACAGAAGGAATATGGCGTCACAACCCCGGCGATTGCTCGAGGTTATGTAAACCTGTTTTTCCTGCACCACACTCACGGCGAATATCTGCGCCTGATGGCGGCGGAGGTTCGCCGCGCCTGCCGCCTGCATTTGCAGAAATTGGGACGAAGGCATCGCCGGATGGTTGCGAAAGGAAATCTGGAGATTGCACGGAACCTGATCCGTCCGGAAGTCGTGCACTTCAGCGTTCTGAAGGAGCGGTTGAAGCAGAAACTTGGCGATAACAACGACGAGTTTCGCGCAGTCCTGGAGCCGCCGGAAGGCTGCAACGAGCCGCGCGAGGCGTGTCTTGCCGTAGTTGAGCAGGTTGCCGGACGCCTGGACATTGCCCGGCCAACGGTCGTGCTCTCAGTGCTTCCGCCTTTTTACGCGCCTTACTCGATGGTGCTCCACGAGGATGCGCAGGGACTTCTCGCAGCCGCCAGGAAGACCGCGCGCGCGAGCCGTGGAGGCAGGCCGGTCGGTCGTCTTATGCAGAGACACTTCTATCCGTACATCTCAGACATGAGCTTCGTCTGCCTGCCGGGAGACGCCAAGCTCACGCCGCTCCTGCAGGACTGCCCGGTGCCGGAGAGCCTCGAATTGCCGCGCCCGGAGCACCGATTGCGCGTGCCCGTTGCTAACCTCGGCCCCTGGGGCAAGGACGCTCACCGCGTGGCCGAACGAGTGCACATCCCATTTCTGGCCGGCCATCTCCCGAGAGCGTGTCTATCGCTGCTGACCGAAATCACGGGCACACGTGTGCCTGAACCCGACTGATGCCATGCGCGACAACGGTCACGAGCCTTTTCTCAGCCGGTGCCCCAACTGCCGTCGCACCGTAATCGTGCGTGACCTGATCTGCCCCCGCTGCGGCTTCTCGTTCGCCTGGGATCTGGCGCCACTGCACGGACAGGCGGAGCCATTCAGCCTAAAATCACTTCTCGCACGCATTGGAGTTGTGATCGGCGTCCTGGCTTTCACCATCTACTTTACGCTCGCCTTCTTCAACTACGGCGAGGGCTTCACCACCGAGGTCATTTACGAGCTTACGCAGGCTGGAGTCCCGCCGGCGCCCATGCCCGTGAGCGGCGAAGGCGATTTCGCCGGCCGCGTGGAACTTGCCCTGGCACTGCTGCACTCGCGCGCCCCCGGCTACTACGAGCGGGTAATCCACGAAGTGACTTCCATCGAGCTGATGCCCAAGGGCGCAATCGAGTTCGACGGGCAAGTCATCCGTCTGACCGGCGTGGCAGCATACATGGACCCTGCAACAGGACACGTGGGAGTCCGCATCCCGGGCGCGTACCTTTCCGGCCTGGGGCTGCTGTACGACCGGGACGTCTTTTACCTTGCCGGCGTGCTGGTGCACGAGGCGCGGCACCGGGAGCTGGCGCGCGTCGGATTGAACGTCGGCGGCCCTGCTGAGGAATATGAATGCGAACAGACGGCCTTTGACGCACTGCGCAGAATGAACGCGCCGCTATCGCTTCTCCGCAGCCTGCAGCAGTTTCTGGCCAATCCAAACCACCCGCGATACGCCGCCTGGGAACGATATTACGAGCAGTTTGACCGCGAAGGCCCCTAGCCCTAGCCAGCCAGGGTGTTGAATGCGTATTGAACGTTGAGCGACTCGGTTACGCGCTCGCGAACGACATTGGCCGCGCGGAACAGGTAGGGCTTGAACTCCGCTGGAAGCACCTGCTCCTCGCGCGCAAAGGCGTCGGCGAAGATGTGCAGGCGCAGCCCGGTAGTCTCGCCGTCCTGGGTTGCAGTCCATCTCGAAAACTCCAGGGGGTCGGCAAGCTCCATTTCCATCTCGATGACCGTCAACTCCCCACCCTCCCATTCTTCGCGCATGAATTCAACGCCGCTCAAGAGCGACCATAGCGGGTCTCTCCCCAGCCAATCCAGCGCCATCCGCACGGCATGGCAGTAATTAAACCTGTCAATGCTGTTCAGGAGGGCATCCTCTTCTCCCCGGGCTATCCACTCGCAGGCCGTCACGATGAGAACATCGGTCAGGCTCTTCAGCGACACGTTGTTTCGCAGCGCATGGTTGACCTTCCCGCGAAAATCCCCGCTGAGAATCTCGTCCGCCAAGGCAATCGCCTCGCGCAGAGTGAGGTCACGCGAGTTAGCGAACGCAGTGCGCTCCTCAATGTCAGTTTCCGCGACCCATTTCTCCAGGAAGCGCCTTTGCTTCTCATAGTGGCCGCTGGCAAGATAGTGCACGACCGGGCGCAGCATTCCAAAGCCCACTTCCCACTTCAGCTTCCTCACACTTTCCAGCGCATGGGTCGCCATTATCAGCTTGGCGCCGTTCCCGCGCCGGTCGAGTGAAGCCGCGAGAAGCAGCATGTCCGCTACCCACTCCCGTCCGCGGGGCTGCTGAAGCATCTTCTCCAGCGCACCGTCCGCACGTTCAAGGTTGCGGGCAAGGATCGCCTTGATCAGTACCTCGCTCAGGAACTCAAGCTCACTCTGCGGGAAGTCAGTATAGGGCGTTACCGGCGCGTCAACGGCAACCTTCGCTTCTTGCGCCATTCTCACGGCTGCCTGCAACAGAACAAGTACGCCCTCTTCACGGGAAAGGCGGCGGGCTATGCTGTGGCAGGCGTTGACGGCGGGAAAACTGCGCGGCGGTTCGTCTCCGAAACGTTCGTAGGAGTACTGAAGCGAGCCTATGCGGACGAGGATGCCGAACAGGTCATCCGGCTCCATCCCTTCCACGTGGTACTTGGCCACGTTTCTGATGACACCCTCTGCGTCGCCGTGCTGAATGAGGGGCGTAAGATCTCGGTAGAGCTTCCCGGCCAGCTCGTTGGGTTGCATAATAGTTTATTGTAGCAGACAGGTTGGCACTCGACGACTGTCAGATCTTACTCTTGCTCGCCGCCTCCTTCCGTCGGAAGGACGGTGAAGGGCAAGTCCACCATAACGAAGGGATCTTGTAGAATTTCAGAGTCGCCCCCACCATAGGGACTAGGAGGACCTTGCATTCGATACCCGATCCCTCCGAGTCTTCTCTCAGTAACATTCTGATACTGAATTAGATGCCTTCCGGCAGATAAGCCAGGAGCATTATAAACCCAAACATCGCGCTTAGGACCAGCGCCGGGTGGATTCCATACGCAGCTTGGCAGATCGATAATGAGCCGGTAGTCTGACGCTAAGTGTTCCGGGGCCTCCCAGATAGCGAACTGACCCCTCTGAAGCTGCCTCATATCCTCTTTGTTCTGGATGAGGACACCCGTCCACTGCCAGCGACAGCCAAGCAGCACAATGGGACGGAACTCAGCGGATAGCCTCATCTTAATCTGGAAAGGTATGTCCTCACGGATGGTGTCGGGCAACAGTACTTCTTCCACAAAGGGATGATATACTACCGGGCACCCGCCGATCGGCTCATAGAGCCCGCTGCCTTCCGGGGGAGAATATTCGATGGGATTTATCGGGTCTATTGGACCAATTCCAATTGGACGTTGACATCCAACGAGCGCGATTAGCAGGAACATAAGAAGAACGCAGGTTACGAATGAAGTTACTCTTGTCATCCCTTACCACCCCGTTAGTGCCGCATCATAGTCAACAAGCCCGGCGACATAGCCATCAGCTTTAGAATCGTCTCGTGTTGATACGATACGGTTCCAGACTGTGCGATAATTCACCCATGGTCTCTTGTGATAAAGTATCGCAGCCAGCCCTGCGACTTCCGGCGTTGCAGCAGAAGTCCCATTGAAGTGCTTATACCACTCCGGGTTGTTGTACCGCCAAGGCCAGTGACCTACTGATAGAGTCCTTCCAACCGACCAATCGTAAATATAGGGTTCAGTAAAATCGCAGACTCCGGAAACAGGATAAGTTGCGTACCCGTCGATCCTGTAGTTAGAAGCCCACCACGCCCCAGAGTAGCGGTGCAGCCAATAATGTCCATAGCGGTTCGTAAAAAGCCCAGAAACACCGAGCACATTATCATGGGCTGCGGGATAGTGGAGAGCGTTCCTGTAATAGTTGCCAGCGGCTGCTACGTAGAGGCGGTCGTTGCGCCACAGGTCACGGTTAATGTTCTTCTTCAGGTTAAATCGGTTAGATGGGTATCCCCACCAGAACCAAGGCCGCTCCCCACCGATGCTCATGCTAACCACTCGGAACTGACCTATCCACTGGTCGTGAGCGAATTGGAAGCGTAGTGCACGAACGGCTTTTACCTCGGTATCGGGCATGTGACGTTCCTTAGAACCGACGAATCTGCATTTTAGCCTTATCGGCAGCACAATGTGCTGAGGAGCGCAGGCGGCGACACCTCGCCAGTCATCGGTAGTAGCAGTCATCATGCCCGCGCAAGCAGTTCCGTGGGTCACCCGCAAACCTGTGCTAGGATCGATTAAGTTGGGCTCACCGTAGTGATAACCGACCCGGTAACTTCTGCGATATACATTAACGCCGACCCATGTTATCTTACCCCATCCTATGTAGGGGGCCGTGCGGACCCAGAATTCAGGATGCGGTCTGTAGACACCGTCGTCAATGACCACGGTGTACTGACGGGATGATACATTGCCGCGCGATCGACCCAGAGGAACCCGAGGACTCTCGTCAATTCCTAATACGTTGATGTATGCGTTCTGCCTGTGGGGTCCTGGGCCAGGAACGTAATAATAATAATCGTTCGGGAAGTTTTCTCCGGTGTACCAGGATTCTAAACAATAAGTGAAAGCTGGCCAAACAGATTCAATAAGCTCGTGTCCTGCAAAGAAATTGAAGGCGTCATCAAAGGTTGGGAATTCGCTTTGGTCGTACTCGAAGTGGAACCAAGCGAGAGCATTGCCCTCCAGACCTTCATCCGGTGGTTCGAACCAGGACATAATTACGTGAAGGTTGTGGTCAGTGATGAACTGTTCAATGTCCTGCTGGGTTGCGCTATCGACGAAGTAAACTAGAATCTCGCCCTCAAAGATGTTGTAAGTCTCGCTATCTGGTCCAATCCAATCAAAGGACGGAGGGTCAGCTTCCTCGATAGGAATAGCAGCTATTTCCGACAAGTCTTCGTTAGAGACAACGATAGTCCCGTCTTCAAGCTGATATGTGGCGGTGAATGGATCACTACTTGAGAGTCGGTTGACTATTGTCGTTTCTCCTGGCCCAACCTCGACTTCGTAGGTCGCAATTACAGGTCCCCATGGGCCAATGGAGTGCGGCTGCCCATCGTCTTCTGGGTCCTGAAGCTCCAGCGGACCTGCATCTTCTCCCGGCTCGGGCCAATCGCGACCGCCCAGCGGGCCGCCGCCTCCATCACCACCAGAGCCCGGTCCTGCCAGTCCTACTTCTTTGTCAACCGGCTGTATCGCGTCTGTGCCTTGGAGCGATGGGATTTCCGAAGGGCTGTGGGTACCACCTCCGCAAGCGAAAATGAAGAACGCGACAGACACTGCAATGAGGGTGGCGCTAAATGCGCCTACCCCGCCCTGAATCATCTTAATTCGTTTCATCTTCCCTCCTCCCGATGATAGGAGCTTTACAATAGACTACACACTGATTATACCCCCGAATCGAGCGCTCCGCCATGCGGGCGCGGCAATAACGCGTGGCCATGGCGACGGCGCTCCGCCTACTCAGTGTTGGTCCCATTTTGAGTATGCGGCTCTGACTGGAACCGCTCTGTATTCTTCCGCCGCTACTCATACTCTTCTAGTTGCTACCTGACGCCAACTGTGAACTTCATCGCTGTCCGATGGCCGATTTGACGCCACACCAGCCCTACTCTAGAATCTACATCACGTAAAGTGGAACACGGATTATCATTGCTGGGCGGAGACCCGCTAAGCTTGACCATAGCCTTCATCATCCTCATACTCGTTAATGCACTGATGGCTCTGATCGAGATCGCGTACATCGCTGTGCGGCAGAGCGCAGTGATACAGCTCGTACGCAAGGGGGACTGGCGAGCGAAGCTTGCGCTCCCGATGGTCAAAGAACCCTCGGAGATGATCGCTGCGACCCAGCTTGGCATTACGTTAGCGGCTGTGGCTGGCGGTGCGACCGTAGTCACGACTATCAGCCTGGCTGTGGCCAAGGCGATGACAGCGCTGGGTACGAGCGACGCGCTTGCCATTGGCATTGGCGTGTTTGTGGCTACCGTGCTGTTCTCCTACTTCTTGATGGTTTTCGGTGAGCTGGTCCCCAAGCGCCTTGCATACCAGTTCGCCGAACCACTGACGCTATATCTTGCCCCGCTGCTCAAGTTCCTCATCATCATCACCTGGCCGTTCATCTGGCTCCTGACCGCGTCAACCGCGCTGGTCAGCCGTCTGCTGGGCATAAAGCTCACCGAGCAGGGACGGTATACCAGCGCCGAGCTGGCCATCATCCTGGAAATGACCGATGACTTCACCCGTGAAGAGAAGCAACTGGCAAAGCGCGTGCTCACGTTTTCCCAGACGCAGGTTCGCGAGGCGATGGTGCCGCGCACGGATTTCGTGGCCATATCGGGGGATAAGACGGTGGACGACTTCATCGACCTGTCGCTTCAGACCGGTCGCAGCAGGATGCCGGTTTACGGCGAAACCCCCGACGACATACTGGGCGTGCTCCACCTCAAAGAGGCGGGAGAGCGCGCACGCAGCGGAGAGCGCCGGCGTCCTTTGCGCGAGGTCGTGCGTTCAGCGCTGACTGTACCGGAGAATATCTCCGCGCACAAGGCTCTGGTGCAGATGAAGGAGCGCCAGCGACAGATGGCTATCGTCATTGACGAGTTCGGGCAGGTCGTTGGGCTGATCACTGCCGAAGACCTGCTGGAAGAACTTGTGGGAGAGGTGTTCGACGAAAGCGATGTCAGACGGATCAAAGTGAAGAAGCTCAAGGACGGCTCATACTTGATGGACGCCGGCATCAGCCTGCGCGACCTGTCGTTCTCGCTGGGAAGCGAGTTCCCGCTCGCGGACGATTACGAAACACTGGGCGGACTGATAATGGACAGCCACGGCGGCATCCCGAAGAAGGGTACGCGTGTGCGCGTAAACGGCTGGGAAATAGTGGTGATGAGCATGAAAGGCCAGCGCATCAGGCAGGTGAGAATGCGGAAGGTGATAGGCGGGGAGAGCGGGAACTAGTATATGGACCGGCCTTACTCCCGTTATCGAAGCTACGAACCGGACGAAGCAGAACCGGGCTCTGGCGACAAAGTGCTGCGTAACAAGCTGGGGATAACGGACCTGGAGCTGATGCAAGAATTTGAGATGGAGTTCCAGGAAAGGGCATTTGCTCGGATTCTAGATAGCGCAATGCCGGGTTTGTCAGTGAGCTGCAACTTAATTAAGTCGTGGCATCGCTGGACCTTCGAGGAGCTTTACGACTGGGCAGGCGAGTACCGCACGGTTGAGCTATCGCTCCCTGACGATGTCCTGCATTTCTGCCCGAGCATGCATATAGCTGCGTCTATGGACGATTACGAGCGAGAGCATCTAAGGGTGTTGACTCCTCTCCTTCAGGACTCCCCTAACACTTATCCGGAAACACTCGCAAAGCTCCACGCTGAACTAATAATCATCCACCCATTCCGCGATGGCAACGGGCGGATTGCCAGGATTCTAGTGGATTTTCTTCTCGTGCAGGCTGGCTTGACATTCGCGAGGTGGCAGGTGCTGAAGGAAAGGCAAAGCGATTATCACGAGAGTATCAGATTGAGTGTGTTTAAGGACTACCGCCCGCTCGCATCTCTCTTGCGCGAGGCTATAAACTCCTGAGCAATCTTGCGCTTGGCAGGGCTGCTTTTATATCCCTCGATTCCGGACGACTCCCGCACTTGCCGCTTTATCAGTCGCCGCTTCTCAGCCGGCGTAAGGGATTTATACGCTTTCCCAGACCGCTTCGACATCACACTAATATTATACCCCAAAACGCGGCTAAATGCAGTCCAGATGCGGGTCTGTGGCACTTCGAAGGCACGCTTCCGCGGCGTATTTTTCGCGCGGTATTCAACACTCGACGCCTTTCTTGTTTGAACCACGCCGCAGTTGAGCCGGGCTTATGTAAACCACAGCTATAATGGCTGCGTGCGTGGGGAGCTACCGGATATCCCTGATGGCCTGGATGCGCCGTCGTTTCTTAAGCGCGTGCTTGAAGGCGCGTCGCCTGAAAACGGCGAGGGATTCGCGCAGTTGGCTCCCCATCTCCTAGAAGTCCGGCTTCCTGCGCAATATGTTGGTGAAGAACTCGGTGCTACCCACAAGGACTGGGACACTGCGCGCTTCCGCCTGGCGCTTGGTTTCCCCGACCTCTACACGCTCGGAATGTCGTACCTCGGAATGCAGGTTCTCTACCATCTGGTGAACCATCCCGAAGAAGCCACGCCGACGCGCGCGGTCGCTTCAGGCGGCCCGTATCTCTGCGAGCGCTTCTTCTATCCAAATATGGATATGCAGGAGATGATGCAGCGGTATGGCGTGCCGCTGTTCACGCTTGAGAGCAAGCGCCCGCTTCGCGACTTCGACGCTGTCGGCTTCTCCTTCAACAACGAGGGAACTTACTCAAACCTCCCGCGAATGCTGCGCCTGGCGGGTATCCCCATTTGGCAGCGCGATCGGCGAGACGACGACCCAATCGTCATCGGCGGCGGCGAGTGTATGTTGAATCCCGAGCCGGTCGCGGATTTTCTCGACGCTGTGGCTGTCGGCGACGGCGAGGAACTCGTGCTCGACATCGCGCACTGCCTTGCCGAGCTGCGCGGCGCACCGCGAGAAAAGCGTCTGGCGGAGCTTTCACACGTCCCCGGCATCTACATACCGAGCTTCTACCGCTCCGTCTACGACGACGATGGGCGTTTCGTGCGCCTGGAGCCACAAGAGAACCTGCCGCCGGGCATATACGCCCCAGAGCGAATTACAAAACGCCTGCTGAACGACTTTGCATCCTGGCGCCCACCACTGAATCCAGTCATCCCCTGGGTGGATACTGCGAGCGGCTCAACGAATCTCGAAGTTATGCGCGGCTGTCCCCAGCGCTGCCGCTTCTGTCATTCAGGCCACGTTTATCTCCCGACGCGATTCCGCAGCGTGACAGACATCGTGAGAGACGCCCTGGCACTTTCAACAAACACGGGCTCGGACTGGGTGAGCCTGCAATCGTTATCGCTTCTCGACCATCCTGAGATCGTGCAGATATTGGAGCAGCTCAGGCCGGAGCTTGACCGGCGCGCAGTCAGCCTGGGCATCCCGTCGCTCAGGATGGACTCCGTATCCCGCGAGGTGGCTGAGCTCATGCGGCGTCCGAAGGAAAGCTCGCTGACATTTGCGCCTGAAGCGGGGACGCAGCGCCTGCGCGATGCGGTGAATAAACGCATTCAGGCGGACGACATCGCGGCGACATTCGAGCACTGCGCCCGAGCCGGATGGCACAAGTTCAAGCTGTACTTCATGATTGGCTTTCCCGGCGAAACCGATGACGACGTTCAGGCTATAGCCGACCTAACGCGTGAGCTTATGCGGATTGCGAAGAAACACGGCCCGCGCCCACCGCGCATAAACGTAAGCGTCAACGCGCTGGTTCCCAAACCGCACACGCCGCTGCAATGGGTGCCGCTGGTCGGTGAAGACGAGCTTCGGCGCAAACACTCGCATCTCCGCTCTGAGTTCCGCGCACTCGGCAAGAGAGTTCGCCTTTCATACACCAGCTACGAGGAGGCGTTCGTTGAGACGCTGCTGTCGCGCGGCGACCGGAGGCTGGCACAAGTGCTGGCGCTGGCTGAAGAGCGTGACCTTGTGCTACAAGGTGATGTTGAGCGCTTTGATTTCAACGCCTGGCGGCAGTGCTGGGAGGAAGCCGGGCTGGACGCCGAGCACGAAGTTCACGGCAAGCGAGACTACGATACGCCGCTACCGTGGGATCACATTGACAGCCTGGTGCGCAAGCGCTTCCTCTGGAGCGAATGGCAGCACTACCTGCGCGGCTCCCCCACCCCCTCATGCTTCGAGGAATGCACGCACTGCGGCGTGGGGTGTGAAGATTAGTGATAAGGAGGATGCCGGAAGTACGAAGTAGGATGAGAGGATGTTTAGGGGCATGCATGTCACGCCATGCCCTTCCTCACTGGCTAGGCGGGGCTATCAGCCGTCAGTCGCCAGTGGTCAAACAAAGCGAGCAGCGAGCGATTGTAGGGGCACAGCATGCTGTGCCCGTTCCGCAGTAACCAGGGCACAGCACGTTGGCCAATGACGCAGCCGCGTTATAGAATCCCTTCCGTGCCCCGCCGGAGTGTTCAGACGGCGGTCGCATCAGAGAATCCGGTCCAACAGGTCCTGAAGCGATTGAAACCGCTGCTTGACGACATCCAAGTGGCTTTCGCTGATCTTGTAGTCCCCGTCCTTATTCAATCTGAACGAGCCATCGTCAATGCGAGAGATAACCTCGGCGCTCGTAAGCAAGTATCCGGCAGTCGGGCTCCGAAGAAGGAGAACGGCGAACCATCTCACGTCGGCGCTTTCAAGGCGCGTCAGTTGATTCCGTCTGAGGCCCCAAAAGCCCGGTAGACCCGTGTTGAGATTCTTGTATCGGCTACGCCCAGAGAACGATTTGTGGTAAAGGACCGTGCGCTTCGGACTCGTAGATAATTCTGCGAGGTCCGGGGAACCGCCCTGTGCCCATCTCGTCATCGTGAGGCCCCGGGATTCGAGTGCCTTCCTTAACTGATTACGAAAGTCGTCGCTCAATACATCACCAGCACGCCCACGCAGTTGAAATTCTTCTATCTCTATTACGATATGATGCC
Source organism: Planctomycetales bacterium (assembly GCA_030606285.1). Classification (GTDB taxonomy): domain Bacteria; phylum 4484-113; class 4484-113; order 4484-113; family 4484-113; genus JAGGTK01. The sequence goes on from JAUWGS010000017.1 coordinate 40,756, forward strand.
CGGTTCTGTTTTTGCTGTTATTCATTGATGTCGCCCAGTGATAAGCAGACTTGCATATTATATCCTGACCGGCTGTAGCAATCAGTTCCTGCCATTCCCCCTACCCCCCTCCCAACATCCTGACGTATTCAAGCTCTTTACGGTAATCGCGGTCGATGAGTTGTTTGACGGTGACGAGGTTTATGCAGTTGTCCAGCAGGCACTTGAGTTCGTCCAGGCAGTCGCCGCAGTAGATGACGCTCGTTTGGACTGAATCTCCGCTCATAGGCAGATTGTAGCAGAAGAAGAGCGCTGTAGGGCACGTCCCTCGTGGCGCGCCAAAGAAGGCGGGGGACAAGCCGCCCGCCCTACAGGGGGCACAGCATGCTGTGCCCGTTCTACAGCAGCCAGGGCGCAGCACGTTAGCCAATGACGCATCCTCGTTGTAGAATCGCCTATGTATCCAGCCGCATCCCAATTCCGGGCCTGCCCGACCGCCGGTCGGTACGGATGCGCACCTACGATTACGCCACCGCCGGTATCTACTTCGTGACCGTCTGCACCCACGGCAAGAGGTGCGTCCTCGGGCGAGTGACTAATGACCGAGTCGTTTTATCCCGCATTGGCGCCATCGTGGACGAATGCTGGCGGGCGATACCGGAGCACTTCGCGGGCGTGGAGCTGCATGAATTCGTGGTGATGCCAAACCACTTGCATGGGCTCATCATCCTGCCGGAAGCACCACGGGCACAGCATGCTGTGCCCCTACGGAACAAGGACGTCCTGGCTCCGGAGCGCAGCTTCGGCGCTATGCGGCCGGGCGAGCTGTCCGCCATCGTTCGGTCGTTCAAGTCCGCGTGCACCAAGCGGGTGAACCGGTTGCGGCGGACGTCCGGCCGGACACTGTGGCAGCGAGGTTACTATGAGCATGTCGTGCGAGACGCGGATGACCTAGAGCAGCTTCAGCGCTATATCATCGAGAATCCGTTGAGCTGGGTGCTGAACCGGGAGAATCCACTGCGCGGCAAGTAGAAGGGCTTGCCTACGAGAGCACCATCCTTCAACCGCAGAGCACTTATGTGAAGGCGTAACGGGCACAGCATGCTGTGCCCCTACGGTCGTTCCCCCATAGATACTTATGGCGTGGAGATTTATCCCCCTATGGAGGACCCGCCCAGCAACTCGGACGCGCGATTAAGGTGTGGCGACCTGAAGATTACCACTCCGCATAAATTGAAGAAGGCGGGGCGCGGAGGCCCCGCCCTACAACAATCTACTTGACAGTGCGCTTTTGCGGCGACACGTAACGGTTCTCTTCAACGAAGAACCGCCAGGGCAGGTCGGGGGACTGGTTCGGCGACAGGCCGATCCGTGACGATGTAGAGATGGTTTCGCCCTTCCGCAGCTTCCCTCTGCGCAGTCGCAGTGGTGACGCGGGATCCAGCATGTCAACTGCATAGAGCCGTTGGTCAATACTTAGCGTCCGACAGAACACGCCAGGCCCCGTTAGGCGCAAGCCCGATGGCGTAACCGGTTCGGCGGCGCGCACGAGCACAGCCGCACCTTCTCCCTTATCTCCGCAAACCACATTCAGGCAGTGATGCACGCCGTAGATGAAATAGATGTACGCGTGCCCCGCGCGCATAAACATCGCTTTATTGCGCTCGGTCGGCCCGCGATGCGCGTGGCATCCCGGCTCGCTTTCGTGGTAAGCCTCGGTCTCCACCAGCCGGCATACGGCGATTTCCCCCTCCGGCAACGCGCGCACCAGTTCCCAGCCAAGAAGCTCCCGCGCCGCTTTCATCGGATGCACTGCAAGCAGTTTGCGCAATCGCTCACGCGCCGCAGCCATCAGAATCCCCCGAACGTGTGCATATACTCGCTGATGCCCTGCGCCAGGCCGTCCACGATGCGCTTCTGATACATCGGATCACGCAGCTTGTATTCCTCCTGTGAGTTGGTCAGGAAGCCGACCTCCACCAGCACCGCCGGCACGACTGTCTCGCGTAGCACAAAGAAGTTGGCCGTGCGTACCTGCCGGTTCACGGCACCTGTGCTCGTCACAAGATTGCGCTGAATCGTATACGCCAGCGCTTGTGCCTGTGAAGCACCTTCGAAGTGGAATGTCATCACGCCGGTAAACGTGGGATCGTCGATCCAGTTCGCGTGCAGAGAGACGAAAATCATCGGCAGAAGCTCGTTGCAGAGGTCGGCGCGCTGCCCCAGCGAGACGAAACGATCCCTGTCGCGCGTCACAATGACTTCGTACCCCCGGTTGCGCAACGCTTTCGCGAGTTTGAGAGTCACTTCAAGGGCGATGTTCTTTTCGTACACGCCGGTAACGCCAATCGCCCCCGGGTCGCTGCCCCCGTGTCCGGCATCCAGCATAATCGCCGCGCTGCGCCTATCGCCACGGTATAGCTGCACGAAATAGCGCTCGCCCTGGCCCTGTCGCAACACACGGTAGCGCAGCGTGCTTGTCATCTCTACAACGACGCGCACGACGGGCGGCGTCTGCTGGAATTGGCCCACGCGTATCTGCCGCACGCCGCCGACGTTGACGTCAACGTATCGTGTCGCTTCATCGTATATCGCACCCTCAAAGTCGAGCACCAGCCGGCTGGGCGCTTGCAGCAGCGTCGTTTTCGCCTCGGTCGGGCGCGTAAAGCCGACGTTTAGTGAAATCTCGCCGGACGACGTGCGCGCGTAGGACACGAGGTCGAAGTGATTCCCCAGATGAACCCGGAAGAACGCCGCCGGCTCCGGCTCCGCATACAGCTTGTAGCCGCTGAGTGTTTCCTGCTTGAACGCAAGCTCCATGCGGTGATGCGGCAGATTGCGAATTCCGAGAACCGTACCGCACGCATCGCCCAGCTCCAGTTCGCGGTTCTCCTTTACGAACACGCCGCTGAGCACCACGCGAAATCCGTCGTCTAATCCTTCAGCGAACGCGGTCGCGGGTAGCAGCGTGCTGATTCTCAGCGTCTCCTCGGTTTTATCGAACCTGACGTCCCGCAGCACTCCAATAAGGCGCATGTTTCCAGTTTCCGGGGCGTACGTGAGCGCAATTCCCAGTTCAAACAGCGTATCCGCCGGCAGATAGATACGTCCGGTTCTCACCATTGCAGGCGATCCCAGCTGATCGCTCTGTGCGTCGTAAAGATGGAGACGCTCGTCGCCGGACTTGCGCAATGCGTACTTCCTTCCTGCCAGCGTAAACTCGCACGGAAGCGTGACCGCTGGCTCCGGCGGCCTTCGCGTAATCGTGACAGCTTCGCCTTCTTCGCTGTCCTCCGCTACAGCTTCCTCGTCCAGTGGCGCTTCTTCACTCTCCGCCTGCTCTGTGACCGGACCAGTGACAACAGGTATCTCTTCATAGGTATCCAAACGCGAAAGAACGTCCAGTGCGATATAGTTGGCGCCGTTCTCGGCGATGAGCGGCGGAAAGTCGCAAACCTCGGTGCGCAGTCCCAAGTCAATCCGATACGCCGCTTCATCCTGCGCCAGCGCATTGGGCCACGCTATCAGCACTAAGGAGATGGCTAGTGCAATCGCTGCCCAGCGCTTTCCGATCAACGCTGTCCTCCCGGACGCGCCAGGATATCGTTCGCTATGAGTTGAGCGCCATCCCTTTGCAGCGCTCCAAAGCCGGCCCTCATAGTGTCACCGCGCCCACCCAGTGCTATTTCTTCCACGAGCTCCCGCAGCCTTACGGCATTGCCGGGCGCACCCTCTTCCAGGACTTCCGCAGCGCCTGCTTCAGCAAGAGCCTCAGCGTTTAGATACTGCTGCCGGTCGGCGTGGTGCGGATAGGGAATGAACACGGCCGGAAGCCGCGCCGCCACAAGCTCGGCGACAGTGGCTGCGCCCGCGCGCCCGATGTACAGCGCCGCCTGTGGATAGAGCTGTGCCATCATCGGGTCAAACACGACCGTCCGGTAATGCTCCCAACCTGAGAAAGCGGCCTTCTCAGCTTCGCTGGGTTCCCGCCCCAGTTGATGCACAATCGCCAGCTGGCGGCAGGTGCGAGATGCGAATTGCGGTTCGGTCAACGCGTCCTTCACCAGGTCGTTTATCGCCTCGGCGCCGGTGCTGCCGCCCACCACCACCACGAGCGGCACGCCTTCGGGCAAATCCCAGTGTTCGCGCACATTCACGTCGCCACCGCGCTGCGTGTCCGCCGGATACCCGCTCACAACGAGCGACCCCGGCGCTGCACGGCGCTGCAGCTGTGCCGCAATACGTTCGGTGGCGCAGTATATCCGCCGGGCGTGGGGCGCGAAAAACACCGTCGCGCGGCCAGGCACGGCGTTAATCTCCAGAAGCGCATACGGAACTCGCGCAATCCGCGCCGCAAGCAGCATTGGCGCGCTCACGTACCCGCCGGACGACAGCACAATATCCGGCGCGAACCGCTTCAAGTCCCGCAGCGCCAACCAGACGGGTATGCCAAACACCCACGCGGGCAGCGTGCGCAGGTAGTACGCCAGTGCGCGCATACTCAACCGGCGGTAACTGAAGGTGAAGGACACAAACGTTCCCTCAATGCCAAATTCGGGAACCAGCTCGGCTTCGATTCTTGTGCTGCCGAACCAGCGGAAGGAGCATTCAGGCTCTGCTTCCCGCAGTTTTTTCACCACGGCGAGCAAGGGGAATACGTGCCCGCCCGTGCCCCCACCGGTCAGCATTACGCGCATCGGCGGATAGTCTAGCACAGGTAAACGCGCGAGCCGCTACTCGTAATGCAGCGAAATCTGATACGCAAGCTCCCCGCGGAAGTCGTCGAACCATACTATCTGCGGCACGAACATGCGGTAGTAATCGTCCATCTGGGCTATATCGGCAGTGCGATACTTGCTGTTGTCGCGCGTGCGCCAGGGGTCGGTCACGAGACCCAGCGTGCCGTCTTCGCCGATGGCGACGCCCTCAAAGCTGCGATATCCGTACTCGCGGCCGAATCCATCAACGATACCGCTGAATCTGACGGCCAGTGCACACTTCCAGTGGTTCTGGGGGTTCTTTATCAGAGCAGTGTCCATCGGCTCGAAATCGGGGAAAACGTACAGCGTGTCAACATTGCGGTCCAGCACCAAAAGCGCGCGCAACTCCGTGTCGTAGTACAGGCCGCAGCAGCTCTGGATGTAGCGCGGAAGGCGCACGTGGCACAGGAATTTGACGCTGGTGACTTCGCTTTCGCCGCAGTTAACACGGTAGAGCGTTAGATACCGCTCAAGTCCTCGGAAAAACGGCATTCCTTCCCAGCCGACCATTAGCACGCTAGACATCGGATCGTAGGCCAGCCCTTCCGGGCCTAGGCCGGTTCCGCGCCGGTATCCCTGCGGCAGTTCCAGGAAGAACTCCTGATCCAGCACCAGCGCGTCGCCCTCGATGCGGACAAACTGCACCTTGGTGTCCCACCTCTCGAAGCTCACCACGAACTCGTCAATCTCCGGGATGTAGCTCAGATCCTCCAGGTCCAGGTTCGGCCGCCAGCGTGGAACGCGCATCGCGTCGCAAAAGTCCATATACGGCGGGTCAACGTTGAAGCGGAACATCTGCCCGCTGTCGTCTCCCACGGAGAATATCTCGCCGCCGACCTCGAAAAGACCGCTCGTCTGGTCTTGCGCATTATCCGGTTGCCCCGGCATACACAAAAACGCCGCGCCGCTCTGGGCAAGCACTGTCCCGTCGGGGAATGTCGCTACACCACGCGCCAGCGCCGGCGCTGATGTGAACGCGAGAACAACGAAAATCACCGCTAGTGGATAGAGCCGTTTCATGGCTCATATTCTACACGATGCAGCCCGGATGTGGCGCGACTGTCCCTTAGAAGCGCCCTCAGGCTTCCAATCAACCCAAAAGCGGTAGAATAAGCTGGGCGGAGAGACGTATGCGAAGCGCTGTTTCCTCACTGACAGTCGTTGTTATCGCAGTGTGCCTGCTAGCGTGCGCATGCGGGAAGCGCGGGCAGGTGACGGTGCCTGAGCTTCAAAGTGGCTCAGCGGGCGCTGCTGTGACAGATGACGCACAGGAGCTTGAGCGGGAGCTGGTCGCTGAATTCAGGCGGCTTTATCCCGATGCGGAGAAGCGTGCAGCGGAGCTGATGGACGCGGAGGCAACCGTCGTTGACGACCTTACCGCTAAGCTCATCACCGAAGATGACCTGGGGCAACCGCTGGATCCTCCGCGAGTGCGCCTGAGCTTCACCGCGAGCAACTACGCGGACTACGACAATGACGGCGCGGTGAACATCGCCGACATCACTCCCCTCGCCCAGCGCTACGGGATGGAGTACGACGACGCGCCGCCGCCAGACGACCTGCTCAGCGAGCGCACAGTGCTTAGCCATCCTGATACCAGGCACAACCGGCTGGTGGCGGGCGCGGACGGCAGCGGCAATGGCGAAGTGGAGATCGCAGACATCACGCCGCTGGCGATGAACTACAACTCCGAGCTTGCCGGATACAACA
>JAUWGS010000036.1 GCA_030606285.1 Planctomycetales bacterium
CCTCGATATCGTTGGCACTCATCATGGGTACTTCACCGACGATGAGGGCCCGCTCGCCCGGATCACGGCAGTTCAACCCCAGATCATCCTCGTGGGGATGGGCGTCCCGAAGCAGGAGCAATGGATGACCCGTTACGCGAACACGCTGAATGTTCCGGTGATGATAGGCCTCGGCGGTGGCCTCGATATCTTTGCCGGGGATTCCCTGCGCGCTTCGAACCGCTGGCAGAGATTGGGGCTTGAATGGCTCTACCGAATACTGCGTCAACCAAGACGGGTAAAAGCGGCGTGGACGATCTTCTGCTTCATCGTGAAGATGATCTCATTGTGGGCTGTGCTCTTCCTCGCGCAGGCCAACCTGGCACCGTCAAGGGAACAGACAGGCCGCGAGCATACCTGAAACAGTCCTCTTAGCTGTTCTGAGTGGGTAGCGGCTTCTCATTTTGGGCAGGTTTGTTTCACCACGAAGGACACGAAGGAGTCTACCCATTCGAAATGAGAAGGAGCCCAAGCTAGAAGAGACGATCACGACAAAAGATGGCCCGTTCTTAATCCCTGCTCCTTAATCCTTCAACCCTGTATTTCCCTCTCTTTATCTTGATGCGGCGGGACGCATACGGCATAATTGGTTGTATTATTGGTCCCGTCGTCTAGTGGCCTAGGATATCGGGCTCTCATCCCGGCGACAGGGGTTCGAATCCCCTCGGGACCATAAGAATCATGAAACGCCCTTCCAATGGGCATTTGTAATATTTAACAGAAGGTCTCTTCGGTCGCAGCATTACAATTGGTAACGTCAGGTCTTGAATCCCAAGTAAGGCGTTGCTGCCCCCGCATAATAAGGATGTGTTCCCTGCCCCTGGATTTAACGCACTGACCCTTGCGTTGAACGTGGACCAGTTGCCAATTTGTGATAAACTCTAGCCGTGCACGTTCTGGCCGTATCGCGTCCTCCAACATTCCGTTTAATAGCGTCGATTTAGAAGGAGCTTAGCAAAGCCGAATCTGGATCGAGAGAAGCGGAGTTTTTACGCTGTGTTGCGCGAAGTACGGGCGCCCTACCCCCTGTCTTGGCATGTAGTATCGAATGCCGAGTCTCTGATCCTCAAGCATACCAGTCGGCACGTGTTAGTGGCAGTCCGCTGTCGCCCTGGTTGGGCTTGACGAGTAGCGTCTGATATACGTTAAGTCGCCCAACCTGGAATCCAAAAGCCGAACCGGACATGAACAGCCGCCAAACGCGGTATGTCACTTCATCGGCAGCGCGACGCGCCTCGTCATGATGATCTTCTAGGCGGCGTACCCAGTGGCGCAACGTGCGCACATAATGCTCCCGTAGGCTCTCCACATCGCGCAACTCGAAACCGCTCATCTCTGCCACGTGCTGTGTGGTGCTGATCGGCACCAACTCACTGTCAGGGAAAACGTAGCGATCGCTGAAGGACGGCCCGCGTTGCACCGGATCGGTGGCGCAGCGGGCGATGCCATGGTTGAGGAAAACACCGCCTGGACGCAGCAAGCGCCACGCCAGCGTGAAATACTTAAGCAGCGGAGATTCACCGACGTGCTCGAACATTCCCACGCTGACCAGTTTGTCGTAC
>JAUWGS010000011.1 GCA_030606285.1 Planctomycetales bacterium
GAGCCCATGACCGGATTCGGACCGGTGACCTCGTCCTTACCAAGGAAGCGCTCTACCGCCTGAGCTACATGGGCGCTGGAGCGGGAAACGGGGTTCGAACCCGCGACCCTCAGCTTGGAAGGCTGATGCTCTACCAACTGAGCTACTCCCGCCTCTCCCACAAGTTTATTTACCGCTTCTTCAGATTCTGTCGAAAAATGGGCTATTGAATGGCGAAGAGAATATATCGTAGAGACGACCCGGCGGGTCGTCTCTACATTGAGGCCGGTTCATGTCTCTACGGTCTGATTCAAATTCGGTTGATTGCGATAAGATGACCTGCGAGATTCGATTTTTCACAGAATCTCTTCACATGGATAACCACTGAGCAAATTTGGAAACTGCGGGCCCTCCAGAATAGTGGAGGGGGGAGGATTCGAACCTCCGAAGGCGTCGCCAACAGATTTACAGTCTGCCCCCTTTGGCCACTCGGGAACCCCACCTTTTGTCAATGTGCACGGCTCAAAGCGAGCGCAAGTCGCCGACGCGCCATAGCGCTATGGCGACGGCGCGCGGCAATACGTAAATATAGTCTACCCTACAAGCAGTGTCAATTGGGCGGCGGCGCTCCCGCGCGAGATACGGGGCTAGTAATCGCGGCGCGCGAAGACGAGTTCATCCGCCGCCGTACTGTGGTAGACGAACGCCGGTCGGCTGTTGACGTAAGCGAACGCGGCGGCGCCTGTCAGCTCCGCGTTAGTCGCGGCGACGGTAAAATCCCAGGGGGCGCTTGCGTCGGCTTCAGCGTTAGTCGCGTAACGCACGGTATCCCCCAGGCCCTGAAACACCAGCACGGGCAGCCCGTTGAAGAGGCGCAGGTGCTGCGCGTCACCTCCCATCGCAAAGGGCAAAGACTGCGGGAGCCATTCGCCACGCCCGTTTTCCGCAACGTTGATGGCGTAGCGGATTCCGGCGGCGCCGGTCGTATAGCTGACGGCGGGCCTGCCGTCGTTTACGGTAAGCGAAGTCGTGCCCGCCTGTGTAAGGCCTGCATCCACGATGTACGCCTCCCACATGCCAATCCCGTCGTTGTCGTTGGCAATAGCGAGTGAGATCTGGCTGGTTACGCCGTCCGCATAGGAAACGGAAGGACGGCCGGTCTTCAGCACGCGAAGCCAGGGCGAGAGAATCGGATTGGCCGACGCGTACACAGAGATTATCTGCCAGGCGCCGCTGCCGTCTGACGAACCGCAGCGCGCGTATTCAAGCCGTTGTTCATTGGCGTTGTAGTAGACGACTGAGGGGTGGTTCTGCACGAATCCCATGAAAACACCGGAGCAATCGCTGCCGGTGGCGCTGACCCGGTAGGAATCCCAGCCGCCCGTGCCGTCGGAGCTCTGGTTGATGATGAAGTGCACCGGCCCGTCCGAGGACACGCAGGCTATCGCCGGGCGGTCATCCACCTCGGCGATTTCAAGCCCTGATCTGTACGTCATGCCCAGAGGGAGCAAGCTCACGGTCCAGGTGCCCATGCCGTTTGCGAATTCATTGCGGGCGAAGTACAGGTCGGACGCGGTTTCGCTGCCGGCGCGAAATGCTATGCAGGGGCGTCCCTGGACGTTGGCAAGCGCGACCTCGTGGCTGCCGCCCGAGTCGGCGGGCACTAAGCTTGTAGGCCAGGGGCTGAGAACCTCCAGATGGGCGTTGAAGGCATAGTCCGCCGCACCTGCGCCGCTTGTGCCGACGCGGATGAAGTAATCGCTGTCGGACAGCATCAGCCAGCTCAGGCTGAGCGCTTCGGTCTCTCCGGGCGCGGTTGCCAGCACCGCCTGCGAGCTGTCGAGCAGCTCGACCGTGAGGTTTTCGCCGCCGACCGGAGCCGAAACGTAGACGTCAAAGTACTCGCCCGACTCCGCGTAGAAAGTGTAGTAATCGTCGTCGTCTCCATCGTAGCCGCCGCTGCCGACGTTGCCTCGGAAGCCGTTCACGGGGAAGGGCGGCAGCGGGTTGGCCTCCGTGGAGTCGTCGTTGTTCTCCACCTCGTCGTAGTCCGGCGTGGTCACGAAGTATGTGAAGTCGTGGTCCACTGTTCCTTCTGCGCCATCAACCGTGAGCGAACCTTCGTACTGCCCCGGCTCGCCCATCGTCACCACCGGCAGCGGGCCTTCGTAGTAGGATGGAGTGGCGCCTATTCCGAAAGTCCAGGTGAGTGAAAACGGCGGTGAGCCTGAAATCCCCGCGCTGAAAGTCTGATCGGTGCCCGTCTCGGCGTACTGCGGATGCAGCCACGTAACCTGCGGCGGCTCGGCGGCAAGAGGGTTCACATTTATCACCAGCGGATCGCCCAGCTCGTACAGGTGCCTCTCAAGAGCGTCGTCGTAGTAAAACGTGAGCTTCTGCGGATCCGCCGCGCCGGGGTTCTTCTCCGACACGAAATAGAGCACCGTCATTCCGCCGCCGTTGCCGGTGAATTCGAAGTTGCACAGGTCGCCGCCGGAGCGCTCCGGGATGAAGCCCGAAAGCGGCGTGACATTGACCTCCACGCTGTTTAAGTAGCTGTTTACCGGATGCGTATGGTAGACCCAGCCTACATCCATATACTGGAAGAAAAACTGGGGCGACAAGAAATCCATCATGTCGCCGAACCCTTCCGCCCAGATGCCGTCCTTATCCCAGCAGCCGCCGCCGAAGCCGCCGATGTTGAACGTGGGCCAGTCGGGCTCGACGACGTTCAGGTCGTAGCCAGTTACCGCGCTGCCGAGTGCTGCGAACGAATACTCCATATCTTCGGCACTGACCAGCACTGTTGTTGTTTCGCCGATATTAATGGTGGTCTTGGTGGCGGTGATGTCGATGCGGTTCGCCGGAGGCGGCTCGGTGACACTGAGCATGAAGCTGTAGTCATCCGCACCGTAGTCGTTGGTGACGGCAAGGGACGCGTTGTAGTTGCCGATCGCGCCAAGCTGCACCTGCGGACTGCGCAGCGTGCTTGTGTCCGGCGTCGCACCGCCGCCGAAGTCCCAGTCGAAGATGAGTGGCTCAGTGCCGGTGACTGCCGCGCTGAATGTGATGTCTGCGCCCTCGACGCCCTGAGTCGGCGTGACGCTGATTATGTTCGTCGCATCCCCCGGCACCTGGAAGAAGACAGGAGTGCTGGGCACGCCTTCTGAAGACGCGCTGTTAAGCGGCACGACGCGGTACCACATGCTTTCGGTCGTCGGCAGCGTGAAGTTGAAGCGCAGGAAGCCCGTGCTGTCCGCCGTACTCTCCACCACCACCACCTGCCCCACCTCGTTTGTGTACGCGCCGCTTTGGGTATCGCTGCTGCGCACCGAGTAGTGCGCGGCTTCATAATTGAAGTGGATGGCCAGGGGCGTGATATCGGCGATGTCAACCGTGCCGCTGTTGTCCCCGTCGGCGGCGATGGTTGTCGGCGGGGTTGCGGGTTGCTTGTAGTACATCGCAATCGGCGTGATATCGGAGATGCCAACACTCCCGTTCTGGTCGTAGTCGCCGACGTTCTTGTAGTGCCAGGTGAGCTCCCAGCCACCCAGGCCGTCCTCCCGGTAGTCAAGGTCGTCTACGATGTTTTCGTCGCCGGTGACCGGCAGGCGTATGAAGCTTACCCCGGCGGCATCACGCATTGCGAGGCTGTCTTTCAGCGCGACTTTGAGCTCAAGGAACAACTCCGGGCTTACCCCATCCGGAACGGGCAGCGCGTTTATCCGGCGGGTTATGTCGCTGAGCGTTTGGGGAACCGGCGCAATGGTGAACGCCGGCGGATTGCTGTGCCGCTTGCCGCACGCGCATAGCGCGAATACTAGCGCCATCGCCGTAAGGAGTACCAACACACAGGTTAAAGCTGTGGTTACGCGAGTTTTGCCCATAATCTCCTCCCCGGCTCGCTCCCCGGACTGGTTATCAGAGTATACCTTGTTGCGGGCTTGCTTGCAGCAGGATTGGGATTTATGAGCTCTGCGTTTGACAGAATACTAAAGAGCTGTATACTGACCACTGAGCCTCGGCTATTCTAAACGTGATACTCGAAGGAAGCGGATTGAGGGTAACTTCCGGGGAATGCGCGTGCTGACAAGGCAGAAAATACTGCTGTCACTGCTCTCGGGAGCGAAGAAGCCACTGAATTCGACAGTATTCGTAAAGCTGGTCTTCCTTCTCCGCCATGAGACGGAACTGGAGAGTGACCGTACATTCTACGATTTTGTCCCATATAAGTTTGGCCCTTTCTCATTCGCTATGTACCGAGAGCTGTCTAGCCTGCAACGCTACGGCTATGTAATGCGTGAAAACGAGCGGGTCGCTCTCGTCGGGCAGATGTCAAACCTCATAAAGGAAAAGGTCCAACAGCTCACGATGTCAGCTCAGCAGTCAGTTAACATAGTACTACGGCAATACGGCAAGATGAGCCAGACGGCGCTCGTTAAAGGTGTCTATGCTAAGTACCCGTGGTACGCCATAAGGAGCGAACTAAGCGATTTAAAACCGGCGAGGTCCCGTCGTCTAAAGAGATGCTCAAAGGCTGTGTATACGGCTGGTTACGAGGGAAAATCGGTTGATTATTTCTTTAATAGCCTTCTTAAGCGAGGTATAGAACTGATTATCGATGTGCGTGCGAATGCCATCTCGCGGAGATACGGTTTTTCTAAGCAGCAGTTCGGCGAGATAGCTGGCAGATTGAAGCTTGGATATCAACATCTGCCAAGTCTCGGTATCCCCAGAACGAATAGATATAACTTAAATGACGATATTTCATATAAGCGCCTTCTAGATAAATATGAACGGGAGATGTTGCCAAAGCATGAGGAGGAAATAGAGCAGGTTGGCTACCTAATGCAAGGAAGTCCCGCCGTTCTGGTGTGTTTTGAAAAAGACATTGAGCATTGTCACCGCAGTCGGCTGGCTATAGCGGTCGCACGAAAAACTGGATTGGACATTTCGCACCTTTAGCTATGGCATCTGAGAAGCAGAAACTAAAGGTCTTAATCACAGTTAAAACGTATCCTATTCCGTCCAAGAAATACGACGAACTTGTCTGCACTGCGGGCGTGACCGAAAGTGGAGATTTCGTGCGTCTCTATCCAATAAATTTTCGAGACCTGCCGTTTACTCAGCAGTACAAGAAGTATCAGTGGATTGAAGTAAATGCGGTAAAACACGAGGGGCGGGATGTCCGCAAGGAGAGCTTCAGGCCCTTTTGCGATACGTTGAAGCTCATTGGGGAACCGATCCCGAGCAATCCCGGTAATTGGTCAGAACGAGCTAAATACGCTATCGCTAAGAAGGCTCGTTCGATGGAGGATTTGTCTGACCAACAGAGAGCGGATAGGACATCGCTTGGGATATTCAGACCTAAAAAGATACATGACCTGGTAATCTCAGCGGATGATCCGGAGTGGCCTCCTAAGTTTCTGCAAGCACTACAGCAACAGCGCTTGTTTGAGCGTCGCCAGAAAACGCTTGTGCCGCCCCGGAAGGTGCCGTTCAAGTTCCACTACTGCTTTGAATGCGATGATCCTCGGTGTAAGGCTAATCATCGGATGATGATTGAAGACTGGGAGGTTGGCGCGCTTTTTTGGAGGATGGTGGACAAAGGGGCTTCACATAAGGAAGCGTCCGAAGAGGTACGAGAGAAATTCTTGAATGAACTCTGCGGCTCCGACAGAGATACCCATTTCTACGCGGGCACAATCCTCGCACATCCCACGAGTTGGGTGGTTATTGGCGTTTTCTGGCCAAAGGTACAAGTGCAAAAGACTGAACCGCCCACTCTATTCAACTGATAGTAAGCCCAATAGAAAATGTTCTCCGTGCTGTGTCAGAATGGCGATGATTGCAGAACATCTACAGCTCTTAGCCATATAGAGCTAATGTCGTTCATCGGGTATAGGGTGGTATTTGGACGATGCGCCGGATAATCCTCGCCGACAACATGGACGTGCTCCCAAGCATCCCGGGCGGGTTGGTGAACCTCATCTACATCGATCCCCCGTTCAATACGGGAAAGCTTCAGGAGCGCACGCGTATAAAAACCGTGCGTGACGAGAAGGGCGGTGACCGCGTGGGTTTCAAGGGGCGGAAGTATCGCACGGAGAAGCTGGGGACGCAGGCGTTCGCCGACGCGTTTGACGATTTTTTAAAGTTTCTGGAGCCGCGACTGCGGGAAGCGCAGCGGATTCTCGCTGCCGACGGCTCGCTTTTCCTGCACCTGGACTACCGCGAAGTGCACTACTGCAAAGTGCTGCTGGACGGCATCTTCGGGCGCGAGTGCTTCCAAAACGAGATTATCTGGGCGTACGATTACGGCGCGCGCAGTAAAAAACGTTGGTCGCCCAAGCACGACAGCATCCTGTGGTACGTAAAAGACCCGGAGAACTACACCTTCAACTACGACGAAATGGAGCGGATTCCATACATGGCGCCGGGGCTGGTGGGAGAAGAAAAAGCCGCACGCGGCAAAACGCCCACGGACGTCTGGTGGCACACCATCGTTCCCACCAAGAGCGCGGAGCGCACGGGGTACCCGACGCAAAAGCCCCTGGGGATTCTCACGCGCATCGTGAAGGTTCACACTAGGCCGGGCGATCTCGTGATGGACTTTTTCGCCGGCAGCGGAACGCTGGGCGAGGCAGCGGCGCGGCTGGGGCGCGATTTCATCCTGATTGACATTAGTCTCGACGCGGCGCAGATAATGGCACGACGGCTGGCGTTCGCCAACCCGGAGTGCGTCGGGTTTAAGGCGCGGAAGTAAGCAGCGGGACGATGCCCGCAGCCAACGGAGGAGACAATGGAACTAAACGATCTGCTTTTTGAGATGATAAGCTCAAGAGCCATGGACCTGCACCTCGTCGCCGGCAGGCAGCCATACCTGCGCATCGATGGAGTGCTCCAGGGGTACGACGGGGAGGCGCCGGTACTGCAGCGAGAGACAGTGCTGGAACTGGCTGAGGAGTTCTTCGGCTTCGAGCTTGAGGAGAGCGGCGAGCCGTTCCCGCTTGCTTACACCAATTCGATAAAGCGCCACGACCGGCGATTCCGGGGGACGGTGCTGGTTAACGATATGTCAGCCAGCCTCATCGTGCGGCTGATGCCTAAGGGCGTGCCGCCGCTGGAGAAGCTGGGAGTACCGCCGGAGTTTATGAAGATTCTGGAGCTTTCGCGCGGGCTCGTCGTCATCGCCGGCGCCAGTGGCAGCGGGAAGACCACAACGCTTTATTCGCTCGCCGACGAGATCAACCGGAGGCACCAGGTGTGCATCTGCATACTCGAAGACGGCGATGGCATTGAACTCACGCCCGCCAAGGCGCTGGTGCACCAGGTTTCTTACCATCCGCTGGACGGCGCGGCGGAAGCCTACCGCCACGCGATGCTCACGGACGCCGATGTAATCGTGGGGTTCGTTGAGGACGAGCACGACCTTATGGCTGCGATAAAGTGCGTCGAGACCGGGCACCTGGTCATCGCCAACTACCACGCGGCGACGGTGGAAGAAGCGCTGGAAAGGCTAGCGGACTGCGCGATGGCGTTTACGAACGGGGAAGCCCGGCTCGCGGACGCGCTTACAGTGTGCGTGAGCCAGAAGCTCGCGCCCAAGAAGGGCGGTGGGCGGCGCGCGGTGCTGGAAATTCTGTGGTGCGATGAGGATGTTGCCGCGGTAATCCGCGGGGACGAGCCGCTGGAAAAAGTGGCTGAGCTGCTCCAGCGCAAGGGCAACCTGGCGCGGGAGGAGTAGAAGGCAGGATTATGAGCCTTGGACATGCGCTGCGCAAGATAGGCTTTTAGGAAGCGCCGAGCACTCGTGTCAGTCGAATTGCCCTACTTGACAAATGTATTGTTTTGCTATAATATCGGTAAGATGAGTTCTACTACAAAGGAAGTGTCATCTCGACGGAAGACGACGGGTGTCGAGGACCATCCAGAGCCGAGTGGGACAGGTCCGCGTTACATGGAAATAGGCCACCAACGCATATGTGATTGCCCACCTAATCACATCAACTGCCTTACACCAAAGGAGTGGATCAAGGCTCAACTGGGCGTATGGCGTTTCAACTACGAAAGTCGAGACATGAGAGATAAGAATTTACATCCAGCTGTCTACCCTATTTCTCTGGCCGCCAAGTGCATTGAGACTTTCACTCACAGGGGCGAGCTTGTGCTAGACCCGTTTGTTGGCTCAGGAACAACTCTTGTTGCCGCTAACGACCTCGAACGTAACGCAATTGGCTTCGACATCAAGCTCGAATATGTAGACCTTTGCTACAAGAGATTGTCTGGTAAACTGGGATTTGGCGATGCCCAGCAGATAGCCGTCAAGGACAATGCGAGGAATGCGCCGCTGCATATACATCCCGAGACTGTTAGACTTGTTCTGACATCTCCTCCATATGCGGACCTCCTTAACAGGAAGAGGAAGAACAAGAGCAGGCGGGGGAACGAAAGAAAGAACGGGCAGTTCTTGAAAGTTGAGCAGTATTCACAGGACCCCCAAGACCTTGGAACTATGTCACCCAAGGATTACGGAAAGGAAATCGCTACTATCTTCAAAGGAATCCTGCCCCTGCTTAGGCCTAAGGCTCACTGCGTTATAAACATCCCAGATATGTGGTGGCAGAACCAGCGCATCACTCTCCACATAATCATCGTCGAAGCCTTGAGGTCTGTCGGATATGAGCTGAGGAACACAATAATCTGGGACCGCACAAACATCGTGAATCGAGTTGGTATATTTGGCTGGCCATCGAATTACATAACGATGGGAACAACTTTTGAGTACCTATTGGATTTTTGGCGACCCCCGGCGGATTGAGATGAATTCAGACAGCAAGGAACTTTCGAAGGAGGAGTTCATTGAAGAAGTCAGGAGGATATGTTCCCTGGGCTGGGTGAGAAGCAGTCGATCCCCTTACAACGATGGTGCCGTAGGGAACACCTTGGAAGATCTCCTCGGGATACGCGAGAATAACCAGCCGTTCGCCAACACTAAGCACTGGGAGCTGAAGAGCAAGAGAAAGGTCAAAAGCGGCATGCTTACAATGTTCCACCTAGATCCCTGACCTAGGAAGCCCAGGAGTGTAGAGGCAGTCATGCTCCTGCCAGTTTATGGATGGCCCCACAAGCGGAAACTTGGTCAAATGGGCTTCAGGTCAACGACATCCGCCCAGCGGTACACGGACAGAGGTTTTACCATTGATGTGGACGACAGCGCGAAGCGAGTCCTCTTTTCGTTCGATGCGTCAAGGGTGGATAGCAGGCACTCTGAATGGCTTGAGCGCATTCGTCAAGAAGTCGGAACGGGGCAGCTCTCTCCTCAGCCCTACTGGGCGTTCGACAAGCTGGAAGGCAAGTCAGTCACGAAACTCCAGAATAGCTTATTGGTCCTCGCTGAGGTAAAGAGCGCTAAAGGAGTCTACTACTACAACTACACCGACCTGTACATACTTGAGGGCTTTAGATTCGACCGCTTCTTGTCGGGTTTAAAGGAAGGCCTTGTTCTGGTGGATTTCGACGCAAGTACCGGTCACCGGCATGGCACCAAGTTCAGAACCAAATCGAGCGATTTCTTCGTCTCCCTTTTCGAGAATTCATCAAAAGCAGTGTAGTTATCCACCTGAACTTAGAATATAGCGGCCCTGTCCTTCACCAGAACCAGTAATGTACCGAAAAGCGCCCTTGCGCTAGCCGCCGCGCGAATACAGGCCGACGAGCTTGGTCTGGGCGATGATGTGGCCTTCCATCGCGCTTTCAACCACCGCCTTCTTCGCACCGGGCTTAAGGTCAAGCGCAATGTCCAGCGCGTAGAGCTTAAAGAAATAGCGGTGCGTGCCCGAAGGCGGCGACGGCCCGCCGTACCCGCTGCGACCCCAGCCGTTCGCGCCCTGAACCGCGCCCGCCGGTACGCTGCCAGCTGCAATCTCGCCGGTATTCGGCGGGATGTTCCACACAATCCAGTGGTCCCACGTGCCTCGCGGCGCGTCCGGGTCGTCCATTATCAGCGCCATGCTGACCGTGCCGTCCGGTATATCGCTGATGGCCAGCGGCGGGTTCACGTTACGACCGTCGGCGGTGTACTCAGGCGGGATGCTCTCGTTGTCGGCGAATGCACTCGAAGTTATGCTGAACTTGGTCATAGTCTCATTATACAGCGTGCCGGGAAGTGCCTGGACTTCGTCCGACGGCAGAGTGGCTTCCTCGGCCTGGATGCCGCCTTCGGGTTCAGCCACCTGTGGCGGGATTATCGTGTCCTTAGTCGGACGGCTGATAAGGGCAATGAAGATAAGGGCTATGAGGATACCTATGATGACTATCCACAACGTTGCCCGGCCGCTTTGTGCGGTGTCAAATCCATCTCCGAGCATAGCGTCAGTCCAATTCTCGGTCGGTTTCCTCTCCACCTATTATGATACCGTAAGTTTGGCGATGGCGGGCGCGAGAGAGCCAAGAAAGTTGAATGCGCGATGATGTGGGGCTAGAATGGGATTTATGCCTGACTTCGATCCAAACGACATCTCCGCGAAGGCTGAAATCGTGAGGCGTAACGCCAAGCCGGTACTCGAAGCCGCCGAAAGTGCCCCGCAGCGCGTGACGATTGTGGGAATCACAAAGTACGTTGACGCGAGCTGGTGCTGCGCCGCGGTGGACGCGGGGCTTGCCGAGCTGGGCGAGAACCGGATACTGGAGGGAATCGAGAAGTACGACGCCGTGAGGGCTACCGGGCGCAAGCTCACGGCGCACCTCGTTGGCCCTATTCAAAGCAACAAGGCGAAGAAAGTTCCGGGAGCATACGACTTCGTGCAGTCGGTGCACCGCGAGAAGATCGCGCGCCTGCTTGACGCCGAATGCGAGAGCTTGGGGCGGAAGCTTCCGGTGCTGGTCGAGGTCAATATCGACGACGAGCCGCAGAAGGCGGGCTTGCTGACGGACGAAGTGCTCCCCTTCGTCCGCTGGATGCATGAGAACTGCCCGCGCCTTGCCGTGCGCGGCGTGATGTGCATACCCAGATGGCCCGAGGGCGGAATTGTGGACGAGGAGTATGAGCGTTCGTCGCGGGTAAGCTTCGCCCGCACGCGCGAGCTATTCGACGAGCTGAGAAACGAGCACGGCTCCGAGATTGGCGTGCTTTCAATGGGGATGAGCGCTGATTACGAATGGGCTATCGAAGAAGGCGCGACGATGATCCGGGTGGGCCGTATGTTGTGGGAGGAGTGACGCTCCGGCGCGGGCTATTCCACTTTCGCCCTGACCGGGCGGACGGTGCCGTCGGCGACAGCGAAGAGATGGGGCTTTAACGGCAGGAGGCCCCTTATCTCGCGGTTGCTCGCCGAAGTTATCACCGTCTGCGGGAAGTCCTTCACGATAGCGAGCAAGTTTGCCTTGCGCTTATCGTCAAGCTCCGAGAGCGCATCGTCCAGCAGCAGCACGGGCTTTTCGCCCGTGCGCTTGTGGTAGATGCGCGCAAGCGTGAGCATAAGCGCGATGGTTGCGGCACGCACCTGTCCCTGCGACGCGAAGCTGCCGATGGCTATGTCGCCCAGGTAAAAACGCACGTCGTCGCGGTGCGGCCCCGCCAGCGTGAAGCCGCGCTCGCGCTCCTTATCCGCAATCGCCTTCAGCCTTTGAGCGTATGCCTCGCGTACGTCCGACAGGCTGACTTCGCGGCTGAGTTTGCCAATGCTCGCGGAGTAGTTTGCGCGCAGGCGGAACTTCTCGGTGGTTAGCTGGTGATAGTATTCATCCAGGCTGTGCAGCACTTCCCAGAGGAACTTAAGGCGCTCGAAGACGACGCTGCTTCCGGAAAGGCGCAGCGAGTCAGTGTAGAACTTGAGCAGCGACCGGCTCTCGGAGTCTCCTCGCCCCTGCTGCATCCGCTTCAGCACGCGGTTGCGGCTGAGCCACGCGGTCTTGTAGTTGGCGAGCTCTTTGCGAAAAGACGGTGAGAACTTGGCGATTTCGCCGTCCCACAGGTCGCGTCGGCGCGCGGGCTCGCCCCAGAGAAGCTCCATTGAGGCCGGTGAGAACAAATACAGCGGCACGCGCCCCCAGTAGTCCGCCTGCTTGAGCACGGGCGCGCCGTTTACCCGCAAGTACTTCTTGCCGCCAGCGAAGCGGACCTCCGCTTCAAGCTGCGCGCCGGTGTCGGAGACGAACCGCCCTTCCACGAACAGCGACTTCGTGCCCCGTTTGAGCAGCGCCGAGTCTCGGTCGGCCCGGAAGCCCGAAAGGTGCGCCAGGAAGTACAAGCCTTCCAGCAAATTGGTCTTGCCGCTCCCGTTGCCGCCAAGCAAGATGTTCACGCCGGGATGCAGCGTGAGCTCGACCTCGCTGTAGTTGCGGAAGTTGAGCAGCCTGAGACTCTGGCAGATCATTACCTCTCGACCTTCTCCACAACCTGCGGCCAGATGTCCGCAAGTTCTTCTATGCGGCGGATGGTGAAATCAACGAATGCATCCGAGTCCGCAACGAGCGAGCGCATCTCGTCGTGGAATACGCTGAGCGCCGGAGTGATGTCGCTTGGCGGCGGGTGGTAGCCCTCGTCCACCCAGACATTTGTCATTCCCAGTTCGTGAGCGGGAGGGAAGTTGAGCATCCGGTCGTCAACGAACACCGCGCGCTCGCCGGGGAAATCTCCGAGCACCTTTTCGTACGCGTGCGGATGCGGCTTGCCGATGTAGTCCACCGCTTTCAGATCGTAGATTGCGTCAATGCAATCGAGCACGCCGACTGCTTGCGCGACTTTTTCCGTGTGGGCGCGATTGGCCGACGTCAGTACGACGCGCGGGACATTAACGGCCAGCAGGAATTCGCGCAGCCGGGGATTGGGCTCAACAAGCGAGTCCACATCATAGCTGTGGACGTATTCCATAAACTCGTCGGGATCCACATTGCGCTCGGCCATCAGCCCCGCTATCGTTGTCCCGTACTTGCGCAAATATCCCAGCCGGAGCTCGTTCGCTTCCCTCGGCGGTATACCCAGCACGTTTGTGATATAGCCTGCGATGCCGGCGTCGTTGAGCGCCATCAGATTCGTGGAGGCGGGGTAGAGCGTGTTGTCGCAATCGAGGATTAGTATCATTGCGCGTCCTCCCGCGGGGTGATTGTCGCAGGAAAGCAGCTTACCGGGCCGCCCAAGTCTTCCTGGACGACGATGCCGTACGGGGTCACGAGCTTTGGCATAAACTGGCCGGGTCCGGGGAACTGAGCGATTACGGAGCCATCGGCGTTGTCGAGCACATAAAAGCAGTGGGAGCGCTCCATGCCCGGCTCGTGCCAGGACGGTTGCGCAACGTCATCCGCACCCACCGATTCCGGCACTTCATAGTCCGCCTTCGCCAATAGGCAATTGTCGAAGACGACGAAGACTATGGCGGGAGCTTCAAGATCCCGCACCCATAGCGTTCGTTCAGCGCTCGGCTGCACGCAGCGCAGGTTACCGTTGATCTCACCGAAGAAAATGTGGTCGGGGTATCCGGCGAGATACTCGTTTGGCCAGCCTTCCAGGGGAAGTTGCCATATCGTCGTCAGGTCACGCGGATCGAGCGCAAGCATTTGCGCGTCCAAGGCGCGGAAGATTATGAGTTCACCGTCCAGGATGAAGGGGTACCAGCAGCGGCTTTCGAGAATGCGCGACGCGACAGGCTCAAGGCTGTCAAGGTCCAGGGAATGCGCGACGGCCTCAAGCCCGAGCAGGAGAATCCTGTCGTTTGCAGCGACGGCGGCTATGAGATCCGTGGGCTGGGAGCCAGTGGCCAGTAACTCACCGGTCTCCTGAGCGAAGACTGCGAATTCGCCCCGCTCACCAGCGGCAATGACTCGGCCTGCGGCGACCAGCATCTGCTGCAAGGCAAAACCTACTTCTTCCACGCGCAGGAGGCTGCCCGTCAGCGGGTCGTGGAAGCGCACTTCGTCGGTTCTTCCGCGCATCTCCGCGCCTACGACGAGCGAGTACGGCGTTAGCGCCAGAATCTGATAATCAAAGATCCGGCGTTCCTCGGACGGCGCGGGACGCCTCTCCCACACCGTGTCGCCCGTAGCCGCATCCAGAGCGCCCAGATAGCCCTCCGAGCCGGCAAAGAAAACGTAGCCGCGCGCGTAGATGTAATCCACGCGCCCCGCATGCGTGAAGTCGCGGCTCCACAAACGGCGGCTCATATCAAGCTCGGTGAAGGTGGCCGGCAGGTACCAGTTGCGGCTTTCGGTGATATCGTTCTGGGTCATCGCCAGCGGCCCGAAGCCCTCGCACCAGCGCGGGAATGATGTGGGCGAGGAGGTTTCCTCAGAGGTTCTCGGGCATCCGGCGAACACCGCAAGTGTCACCAGCAGCGCGGCAAGCGCGGCGGTCACGCTCCAGCCTTTGTGCAGGCTACTCATGCTCGGGAAGGAGGTAGCTCTGCGCCAGCATCAACGCCGTGGGGATCTTTGAGTCCACAAGGCTGTCACCCATCAGGCTCTCCTCCACGAGGTAGTCGAGCAGGCGGTGGCGCGGCTTCAGGAAGACCTCAATAGCCTCGTTGCCCACACCCCCGCCACGGCCGGTAAGGCGCGCGTTCGTGGCCAGAAAGATGTTGTAGATCTCGTTGGTGATGCCGGGCGTGACGGTGCCGGAGAACATCATCTCGAAATCGTCCGCCTCGAACCCGGTTTCTTCCATAAGCTCGCGCCGGGCCGCTTCCACCGGCGGCTCGTCCTGGTCGTCGCAGAGGCCTGCGGGAAGCTCGATGACTTTCTTGCCCACCGGCGGGCGGAACTGGCGGACGAGCACGACCTCGTCCTTGGGCGTGCAGGCAAGGATGTGAACCGTGTTCGGATGCCGGCGCTGGACGGAGTAGTAAGGGCGGTCGCCGGAGCGTCCCTGGACGGTGTGCTCCAGCACATCGAAATACTTACACTCCCAGAGCTTCTTGGTGTCCTTTATGGTGCGCTTGGGTGTCCGACGCTTACTCATAGCCATCTCACCGGAAGCACGAGTCCCGAGCACCGAAATCGAAATCTACAGCTCGCGGACGGTCACAGATTCGCGTGCATCCGCTAGAATCATAACCCTAATGGAGGCAAATTTCCACATCGCCGATCGGCGCGGGCTCGGGCTGCTTCGGTTTGCCCAATCCACCGTCGGGACACTGCTCGCCCCGGCGTACCGCGCCGCATTCAACTCCCGCCGCCGCCGGTATCTTGCTTTGCGCGCTCCCGTTGCGGGCGCGCCGGTAATCGCCGTCGGCAACATCGCAATGGGCGGCAGCGGTAAAACTCCGGTGTGCTGCGCTCTGTACGCCAAGGCGCGCAAGGCGAAGCGGCGGGGCGCAATTGTGTTGAAGCTGGGCAAGGACCGGCGGCATTTTTTAGACGAGCTGCTCATCTACGCGTTGCGCCTAACGTCGATGGACGCGGCACCGCCCCGGGTGAAGCGCGACGAGCAAAGCCTCGTGGTGGACCTGCCTTCGGGAGTCGTCTGCGCGCACCATAACAAGATGGCGGGCATAAAGGCGATGGCGACGCGGGAAGATGTGGATTTCGTCATCGTGGACGATGCGCACCAGCTCTACAGCCTGCAGCCAGCGCTTTCAATCTGCCTGCTGCACCCGGATGACGCAAAGGAGCGCCTTTTTCCGCGCGGGCTGCTGCGAGAAGAGCTTGAGGCTGCCGGCAGGGCGGATTTCGTGCTCGTGCGGGAAGATGGATTCAGCGGGAGTGTGCCTGTCGAGACGCACGGGACGTTCAGCCTGCAGGAGCGCGCTGTGCTGCCGGTGGCCGATCTGATGACGCCATGGGTGGAGATGGGATCCACCGAGCGGATGGGCGCGGGCGCCGGGCCGCATGGCTCAGGCGTGGCGTTCGCCGGCATCGGCAGGCCGGAGAGTTTCGAGGAGTCACTGCGAAAACTGGGGATGAAGCTCGCCGTTGCAGCGCGGTTCCCGGACCACCACGAATACTCCGCAGCCGACCTGCACTGGCTGCGCAAGCTGGCCGATGAAAAGAGCGCGGGGCATTTCATCACCACCGAAAAGGACGGATGCCGCCTGCTGCCGCTGATGCTGCGCGCGCGTTACGCGGAAGGATACAACGTGTGCTGGCCCGCGGGACTGCTGCCACAGCCATCGGTTTACCTGCCGAACCTCATCGTCGCGCTTGAAGAGATATGGCCGAGGATGTTTTTTGCGCGCGTCAACGCAGCGCTCCCCGACGACCTGGTAAACCGCTTCCTGGAAGTCATCGGCGCATCCGGCGCGGGGAAGTGAGCCATCCAGCACAGCTTTGATACAATCGCAGCGTGGCGGCGAAGGGAATCCTCTATCTCGTCGGGACGCCCATCGGCAATCTGGCGGACGTGACGCTGCGCGCGCTGGAGACGCTGGCGGCGTGCGACGTCATTTACTGCGAGGACACGCGGGTGTCGCGCCGGCTGCTTGCGCATCACGGCATCAGCAAGCCCACGTCTTCGTTCCACGAGTACAGCGACGCGAGAGTCGTTGAGCGCATCCGGCGCGACCTCAAAGCGGGCAAGAAGGTGGGGTACGTTACCGACGCGGGAATGCCCGGCGTATCCGACCCGGGGCCGCAGCTCGTCGCGATGTGTATGGAGGAGGGGCTGGAAGTTGACGTGATACCCGGGCCGTCGGCGTTGGCAGCGGCACTGGCGCACCTGCCGGTGCAGCCGCAGAGGTTCACCTTTATGGCCTTTCCCGGCAAGAAGCACGCGCAGCTCCGTAAGTTCGCCAAAGAGATTGCAGGAATGGGCCATCCGGCGGTGGTATTCGTCGGCCCGCACGACCTGGCGAAGCTCGCCGATGCTGCGGAAGGCGTGCTGAATCCTGAGACACGCGTGCTTTTCTGCCGCGAGATGACGAAGATGTTTCAGGAGGTCCGGTTCATCGGGCTCGGCGAGCTGAAGGAGCTGTCCGCAAAGGGAACGCGGGGCGAGATTACGCTCATCTTCGTGCCGCCGAAGATCGAGCCGAGCGCGGAAAGCCAAGCCGAGCCGCGCGTGACACTTGCCGACGCCGCGGACAGCCTGGCGAAGCTGGGGCTTTCGGGGCGCGACCGCATCAGGACGCTGAAATCGCTGTTCCCGGGGCAAAAGGAAGCGGTGCGGCGCGCTGTGTATAATACTGAGGCCGAACCGCCAAACGGCGAAGGCGATTAGGATATGGTGAAAGTCGTCGGCAAATGGGTGAAAAGGCGCAGCCCGCGCCTGATGCCCGACGAGTCCGCGCCCACTGAACCGCAGGCTCCCGGCAGGACGGCGCCACGGGAGCTCGTCATCCTCGTAGTGCTGGGGCTTGCCGTCATCGTGGCATTTTCGGCGGCTTTTGTGCGTGTGCAAACGGATCGCGGAATCCGGCTGTGGATGCTCAACCACGGCCCGGACCAGCTTGTCGTGGTGAACCCAGACACGGGAGAGGTGGAGAAGGAGCTGCTCGTGGCTGACGGGCTGCAGCAGGTCGTTTTCAACCACAGCAAAGACACCGCTTTCGTCGCTAATGTGGTGGATATCAGCAACCGGGTAACGCTCATTGACACGCGCAGCTACCTGAAGTCCGAGCAGATAATCGTGGACGGTGTGCCGCAGGGACTGGCCGTGTTCCCCGACAACGAGCACCTGGCAGTCATCACGGGTAGCAAGACGGACTTCATGGCCGGCGGGTTCGACGTGCTCGACCTCACCCAGCAGTCGGCCGCTGACCCCCAGCGCAAGCGCGCGGTCTACCGCGAACGCAACCTTGTCCTTACGGCGTTCATCGCCGTGGACGAGTACGGCGAGAACATCTATTGCCTCGACGCCAAAGCCAGCCACGTCTTCATCTTCAACATGGACGAGCGTAAGCTCGTCCGCACGGTTGACATCGGCGCGGCCCCGATGGGGCTGCTCTACCCCGACTGGGGGGATTACTTCTTCGTCTCGTCGATCAAGGACAAGGCCATTACAGTCCTGCGAAAGGCGCGAGACCCGCAGGACGTTGAGATTGCGGGGAAGGTTAAGTACGGGCGCTTCCGGCACATGGCATTGAGCCGCGACGGCAGGCTGCTTTATGCTCCGGTCTACGAGCTGAGGGAAATCGCGGTGATAGACGTCGAGGCGCTGGAAGTCGTCAAGACGTTTAAGATGGACGAAGGATGCAGCCTCATCGCAGTGAGTCCGATGGGCGACGACATATACGCCGTGGGCTTCAGCACGGGCAAGGTCTACGTTATGGACGCCGAAAGCGGCGTACTTAAACGTGCCATCACAACGCACGGCGAGTTCCGGGACATCAAGGTCATTCTGGAGTCGGACAAACCGCCGCTGAAGGCGGGATCTGCGAGGTAAGCCGGGGAGAGTTCCGTGGACCCTTTGTGTCAAGCAGCATTACTGGTCACCAGCCCCGCCGCGAAGGCGGTCGCTTTAGTTCTGCTGGTGGCCTTTTTCGTGGTTGCCATCGCCGTCGTGCCCCTGGAGTTTAGCTTCTACCGGTCGCTGCAGCGGCAGCCGTTCGGCACCGCGGTGGCGCTGGAGATCATCATCTCGGTGGACATCGTGGCGCTGCTTGCCGGCGTCGTTTTGGACTGGTACGCCACACCACGGGGAATGATCCTGCTGCTCTCCCTGATGATCGTCCTGCTCCTGCTCACCATGTGGTTTGTGTACTGGCGGTACCGGCTCATATCGGCGTTGTACTCGCGTGCCACCCTGAAGTCGCAGGAAGAGCTGCGCCGGCTGCTCAATGACATTGCGGAGGCCAGGGAGCGGTCCAAGCGTGCTCCGGGCGACGACGAGAAGGACGGTGGCTCCGGAGAAGAACCGACTGAGGAGCGGGATGATGACTGAAGCCCTCATCATCATACAGCTGCGCAGTGAAGCCTTCTCGCGGGGCATGACCATCATCGCCGTTTCGCTGTTCTTCATCCTCCTAATGACCTTTGTGGCCTTCTACATCGTGCGGATGGTCAACCGGAGCTTGAGGGAGGACAACCCGGAGTTTGGCAAAGACGCAGTTATGCGCAAGCGCGCCGAGCTGCTGGCGATGGCCAAGAAGAAGCAGGTGGACCGCAAGCGCACCGAAGAGATGGCGGCAAAGGTCGCGGCGGGAACGAGCGGGGATGACCAGGAACCCTCGCCTGAGCAGACGCGGAAGAGCGCGCAGGAAGCGGCACGCGACAAGCTGAAACAGTCCGCTGCGGAAGCCCTGGGCTCAAGCTGCCCCCACTGCCATATCGCTATGGCCGCAGATGAATCTCTTGTGGTCTGCCCGGCCTGCCTGACGGTTCAGCACCGGGTGTGCTTCGACCTTTCGGGCTGCATCAACGGCTGCGCGATTGACTATATCTACGAGTATCCGTCAGGGGCGTTCAGGGATTTGGGAGAGCGTTAGTTCCCACTTTGGGGCGCGCTCTCCAGCCGCATGCCTTTGAACGTGATTATCAGGGGAACGATGCCATCCGGCACGAGGTTCTCGTCAAACGCACCCCCGCCAACGTCCACAATCTCCAGCTTCTCGCCGGTGTCGTGCAGAACGGGGTCGAATTCCAGCGATATTGTCGTTGCGGAGCCTGAAGCTGTAACTCGAGGACCGTAGGTATTGATGACATCGAGCGTGAACCGTCGCAGATCAATCAAGTCCTGGCGTTCCACGTGGGCGATAACAACCGGCGGCAACGGGCGCGGGAACGTCACAATCGTCTGGCCGAAGAACCCCTGCGCCGACGGGTGCATCGAGACTCCATCCAGCAGGCCGGTTTCCACCGCCAGCCGGTTCACGAGCCTTTCAGTCACCTCGCCGTTTTCGTAGTTAGCGAGCAGTTTCACGACGAAGTCTTCCGCCCGCAGGTTGGGAAACACGAGCGCGTAGACCGGCTGTCCTCCGTCCACACCCAATTCCCGCCCGAGGCTGGGGAGGTAGACCGACTGCACCGCATCGGGGCCTTCCGGATACCGGGCAATGAAACCCTTTTCCTTAACCATATACTCCCGGTACGAGTTCACGGCAAACAGGAGCCCGACAAATACAAGCGCAAACAGAGCCAGCGTGGCCGTGATGCGCGGGTAGTTCAGCCGGTAGTGGGAACGCAGGTCGCCGTTCCGCACCCGCATCATCAGCTCGCGCCGGAAACGGTCGCTGACTCCGCTAATAGTGGGGAAGCACTGCATGTACAGCTTCATGCGGCGTTGTTTCAGGTATTCGCGCTCGCAGGCAGCGCACTTCCGGCGATGCTCGTTGAACTGCGCCAGTCGGGTACCCTCAAGGGCACCGTCAAGCTCTTCACAGATTATCCGCCTGAATTCTTTGCAGTCCATTACAGAGTCACCTGGCGGCGAACCATCTCGCGGGCTCGGTTCAGCCTGCTCTTTACGGTACCCATACTCACGCCGAGTATGGCTGAAATTTCATCGTACGATAGCTCGTTCACCTCGCGCATAATCAGCACGTCACGGTACATGGGCGGCAGCTGGCGCACGACGTCCATTATCTCCTCGACGACTCGCCTGTGTTCATCGGAGCGGGCCGGGTCCTTCGCATCGTCGGACAGGCGCGCGATCATATCAAAGGACCTGCCCGAATCGTCGGTGCGCTCCGGCAGCTCGATGAAGAACCGGCCCACCAGCGACCGGCGCCGCTGGTGCGTGCGGATGTAGTTGAGCGCAACCTTGTAAAGCCAAGTTTCGAAGCTCGCCTGGCCCCGGTAGCGCCCGATGAACTTGAACACCCGCAGGAAGACCTCTTGGGCGATGTCCTCGATTTCGTCCGTGCTGCCAAGGTGCTGGTACACAACGGTGAATACAAACCGCTGGTACCTGGCGACCAGTTCGTCGAAAGCCTCCAGCGTGCCCGACTGGCACCGCGCGATAAGCTCGTCCACCTCCGGGGAGTTGTACGAGCCGGCTTTCTGAGCCGCCATCACTTCCATGCCACATCCTTAGACCGCACGAACTGCGGAAGGTTCCTGATTCTAACAGATGCAGCGCGGGAGGAGGCGCGAAAGGTGGGTTGCGGACCGCGCGGGCGCGGTTATGTCACCGCGCGTCGCCGACCCAGTATAGGCGCTCTTCCCACGGGTCGCCGTCAGGATCGCGCCCGCTGACAACGAGGTTGCCTTCGTTGTCCATGCACCACACCTGCTCGACCTCCAATTCCTCCGGCGCGGAAAACTCCCATTTCGTGCTGCCGTCTGCGTTGATAGCGAAAATGATGTTGCGCGGTTGCATCGAATCCACCTGGCTCATACTCGCGAGGATGTAGCCCATTTCCATGTAGCCGGAGCCCATATAGACCGTGCCCGCAGCGTCCACAATGGGCGCGCCTTCGAAGTGCTCGTCACGCCGCCAGAGCAGCTCACCGGACGAGTTCAGCGCAATCAGCGCGGTAGCATAGGTCTCCGTCTCTTCCATCAGTGTCACATAGATGTTGCCCTCCGGGCCGAGGGCTGGCGGCCAGCCTTCCCATGGCGTTGGCCCTTCTTCCCACGGGCGGTCACCAACGAACGGAGAGTAAGTCCAGAGCTCGGAACCGTCAGGTGCGTAAGCATAAACTCCATACAAGTCAACAACGTATATGGTCCCGTCCTGTGCCACGACCGGAGGCGAAGCGTCCCAGGCAGCCACCATCAGCGGACTGCTGTAGTAGGTGGAGACAACCTGCTCCCAGAGAATTTCGCTTGTGGCGGTGTCAATCTTCATTACCGTAGGGCCCTCGTGCTCAAAGGTCATGCCGAACGGCAGAGTCGCAACAATATCGCCGTCAGGAGCTATCGCCTGTACCGGCATGAGGTCAGAACTTCCCAACGGGATTCGCCAACGTTCATCGCCACTCGCGGTCAACGCGAGAAATGCGAAATCATCTCCTGCAACGTCACCGCAGAAGTAGATCGAGCCGTTGTCGTCCACCGTGGGGCAGCCGAACACATATTCCACCGGGAACTCCCATAACAGCTGACCGTCAGCTGAGTAGCATTGGACGGCCTCGGTACTGTCCCAACCGGGCTCTTGCCCAATGGCAACGAGATACCCATCAGTTGTCACCCCCACTGGCAGGTGCTCGCCAGCTTCCTCCCGCTCAAGAATCCACAGCGGCTCCCCATTCCTTACGGCACCCAAACTTGCGTCCTCGCCGTAGAGCACATACGCAGTATTGTCGCTTGCGAATATCGGGTCGAACAGCGCCGCTCCCCATCCCGGAACGCTGAAGAGAATCTGCGGGTTCTGCGGGCCGACGACGCCACTGCACGCTGTGCGCCGCGTGTCGTGGCGGTAGGTGTACCAATCGCCCTGGGTGACGGTTGGCGAAGGCGGTGTGGGCGTAGGCTTAGGAGGTTGCGGCACCGGTTTTGGCGGGCCTTCCCCTCCGCAGGTTGAAAGCGCCACTACGAGCGCGATTACAGCAAGCGCCAAACTTAACCTTGAACGCATAATTAACCCCTCTTTCTGAGTGGTCTTCCCTCATCACGATTCTACCCCTTCAGACAGGAACTGAATAGGCTTATTACGGGAACTCACAAACAGGAAGGTTCCCTGCGCGTCGCATACTCTCGCTTGGCGATATGGGGCGGTGCGTCTACAATTAGCGGGTGGGGATGAACCGCGAGCAGGCGCAAAAACGCATTGCAGGGCTGCGGCGTGAAATCGAGCGCCACAACTTCCTCTACTACACGCTGGACGCACCCGAGATAAGCGATGCCGAATACGACCGGCTCTACCGCGAGCTTGCCAAGCTTGAGCGCCAGTTCCCCGACCTCGTCACACCGGATTCGCCCACGCAGAAGGTGGGCGGACCGATTGCGCGGGAGCTTGCAGCCGTGCGCCACGAGTTCCCGATGTACAGCCTGGACAACGCGTTTTCGTTCGACGAGCTGCGCGAGTTCGACGCGCGGGTGCACCGCTTCCTGAAGCTCGACGCGGCTGAACCGCTTGCGTACCACATCGAGCCGAAACTGGACGGACTGGCGGTGTCGCTGAAGTACGAGGACGGCCTCTTCGCGCTTGGTGCGACGCGCGGCGACGGCCTGGAGGGGGAAGACGTCACAGAGAATCTGCGCACGGTCAAGCCGCTGCCGCTGCGGTTGACGCGAGCTGTTTCGCTAACCGTGCGCGGCGAAGTGTTCTTCACGGAGCAGGACTTCGCACGGGTCAACGACCAGCGCACCGAGGCCGGTGAGCCGCTGTTCGCCAATGCGCGCAACGCCGCCGCGGGCAGCCTGCGCCAGCTTGACACCTCGGTCACCGCGTCACGCCCGTTGCGCGTATACCTTTATACACTGGAAGAGCCGGAGCGCCACGGCGTCGAAACGCAGGCGCGCGCAATGGAAAAACTGCGTGAGCTGCACCTGCCTACCGCGCCGTTGAGCGCGCTTTGCCGGGGCATTGCGGAAGTCCTGGCGTACCTCGAAAGCGACTTCGCCGCCGCTCGCGAGGAGCTTGCTTTTTCCACCGATGGCGCGGTGGTGAAACTCAACGAGTTCGCGCTGTGGGAAAAGCTCGGCTTCACTGCGAAGTCGCCGCGCTTCGCCATCGCTTACAAGTATGCCGCCGAAGAGGCGGTGACCACGCTTAACGGCGTCACGTTCCAGCTTTCGCGCACTGGCACGCTCACACCGGTTGCACAGCTTGCACCGGTGGAGATTGGCGGCGTCACGGTGAAGCGGGCGACGCTGCATAACCTAGACGAGATCGAGCGGCTCGGCGTCGCTATAGGCGACAAAGTGCGGGTTATACGCGCGGGCGAAGTGATCCCGAAGGTCGAGGGTGTGGCTGAACGCGGCGAGAAGCGGCGCGACATCCTAGCTGAGCTGCCGACCCACTGCGAAAGCTGCGGCACCGAGCTTGCGCGCCGCGACGACCCGCCGAACCTTGCGTGCCCCAACCGCGAGTGCCCCGAAGTCGTCGCGCAGCAGGTGGCGTTCTTTGCCGCACGAGGCGCGATGCGCATTGAAGGGCTGGGCGAGAAGATTGCGCGGCGGCTGGTGCAGGGAGGCCTGCTCAAAGACATTGCGGACATCTATTCGCTGCGCGAACATGAGCAGCAACTGGTGGCGCTGGAGGGGTTCGCGGAGATTTCGGTGCAGAACCTGTTCGCCGAGATTGAAGGCAGCAAACGCAGGCCGTTCGCGAGAGTGCTGTTTGCGCTGGGAATCCCGCAGGTGGGAGCGCAGACCGCGCGGATGCTCACGGAGCACTTCGCGGACATTGACGAGATGCTTGCCGCGACGCCTGAGCAGTTTGCAGAAATCTACGGCATTGGCGAAATTGTTGCCCGCGAGATCCACGATTTCCTGCACGACGAGCGGAGCCGCGCACGCATCAAACGTTTGCGCAAAGCCGGACTGCAATTCGCCTCGGGCGCAGAGGAGCACGCGCAAGGCTTCTTCAGTGGCATGAAAGTCTGCGTCACCGGGCGCATCGAGCCGTTCACGCGCGACGAATGGAAAGAGATAATCGAGGCTTCAGACGGATTCTTCGTGTCATCGGTGAGCAAGAGCACCGATTTGCTGCTAGCGGGCGAAGAGGCTGGCAGCAAGCTGGCGAAGGCGCAGAAGCTGGGAGTGGACGTGATGGACGCCGACCGTTTGCGTAAGGCATTGCAGGTTGAAGAGCTGCCGGTTGCGGGCGAATTGGCTGAACGATGGAGGGAGTTCATCACAGAATGAAGCCTACAGCGAACTCGACACGAGTCTCTCGAAGTCCTTAAAGCTGAGTTCAGCGGTTTCGCGCCGTCTCTTCTCCAATCTGGGCATCCTTTCCTTTCCTTCGGTAGTCTGGATATACAAGTCGGTATCTCTCACAGCGGAAATGGCTGATAGATGTGCGCGCGTGTCCGCGTCAACCGCTCCGCTGAAGACAATCTTGACTTCTCCACCAAGCAGATCGCGCAGAATTCTGACCGCTTCGTCCAGGAACGACACAGTGTACACGCGGGAATCTAGAACCAACACAACATCCTGCTGGCGATCGCGCTTGCCCAGTTTATCCGCAATCGAGCGGGCCGCTCTCGCGCCATCGTCACGAGATAGAGCACTCTCAGTTGACAGGTCGAACTCCATCGTCCACCTCCATCAGCACAACTCCTATTTGGAGTCCCGGCAGGTCATACGGTAGCGGGCCTTTTTTCATCTGGCCCTTATAGGCTCCGAGGTACCCGCATCCGCTGGCCATTATAAGTATACCTTGTTCTTTGAGAATCCATTCCACAAGCTGGTCCAAACCATACCCCCCACCAGACGCGCGTGTGCTAACCCCGGACCTTGCAGCTTCTTCAATCCAATCTTGAACACTGGCGAAGCTTTCCTCCGTGTACTGGCCGCTTCGCAGCAAGGACGACCTGATGCCACAGCCAAGGTCGCCGAATGTAAAGTGGTATTCACGCAGGTTGGGATAGTATTGACAGTGGAAGAACCCATCTCTCGATACGGAGTGGTGGATGAAGTTGTGGGCTAATTCAAGCACGTGGTTTGAGACGACGCTTGTATTGAGCGCAACACGATTATCCCGATTATCAAGCAAAGCCTTGATTTTGACTGCAAGCTGTCTTGCCTGAGCTTCGTCATTGCTGATGGGAACTATGTCATTGAGAGAACTCTGGTTCACCAGCCCCATCCTAACAGCCGCATCAGGTAAGCTCTGCCGGATGAAGCGTTCATTGAAGTGCTGCCCGTCCAGGTAACTCCGAACTTGAGTACGGCTAGGCGGACTCCAGTTGATGCGTAGACCTTTGCGGCCGGCGTTGAGCGCAGCGAGGCCGAGATAAACTAGCGCAAAGGACTTGATGAACGTGACCCGCGAGCAGTCCAACGTGACAGTATCTTCGGTCGCAGAAGCGTTAGCCAAGAAGCTAAACACGTTCAAGTAGAGTTCCATTTCCCGTGCCCTTGATTATCGCACATCAGAATTGCCCGTTTGGAAGAGCTGCGAGAAGCGCTGAAGGGGGACGATTTCCCGGAGAATGGAGAACTCGCGGCGCGCTGGCGGGAGTTTGCAGCGGGGAGCTAGGTTCCGTCCGGTGGCGTTTCCGCAGGCGTAATGAGGTGCGCAACAGACTCAGCCATCTCGCGCTCGTGCTTTTCGCCGCCGCCCGGCACCAGCGTGGGCTGGACTACAAACGGCGCGGCCAGAGCCGCCAGCGCGAGGATGAGCAGCGCAATGAGCCCGGGTGCCCACGCGCGCTTCCAGTAGTGCGGCGTGGTCACGCGCATCCACGACCAGTGCAGCCACAGGTGCAGCGCGACGCCAATAAGCAGCGCGACCGCCACCCAGAAGTGCCATACACCCCATCCGTGGCGGTCCATACCGAGAAGCAGCAGCGCCCCGCCCGTTCCCGGCGGCATGGTGAACTTAATAAGGAATCCGCTGAATAGCAGGAATGCCATCAGCAAATAAATAATCACGTCAATCCAGAAGTTGAGTGTTCGTTTCATGGGTCGAATCCGGTTTATTCCGGTGTCGGAGGATTATAGCCTAGGTGGCGGGCATCGAACAACCGAGAGAGCAGGTGCAACCGCAGACGGTTTCATAGCACGTATCGGCGACGAACTCACAGCGAGAGATGCCGGGGCGAACTAATGGCGGCGGAGTTTGACGAAGCCCTTGAGCTCGTTTAGCACGGTAAGAACCGTCTGGTGGCGGATTGCCGCGCGGGTGCCCTCAAAGCTGTACATCTCGAGCCGGTCGTTCTCGCCGTCGAGGTAGCACACGAACACCGTGCCCACCGGCTTTTCAGGTGAGCCGCCGGACGGCCCGGCGATGCCGGTGATGGCGACGGAGATTTCGGCACCTGTGCTTTCCTTAACTCCGGTGGCCATCTGCCGTGCGACCTCCTCGTTGACCGCCCCTTGCTGCAACAGGAGGTCGGGGTCGACACCGAGGAGCACGGTCTTGACATCGTTGGCGTACGATATCACGCCGCCGAGATACATATCCGAGCTGCCGGGCAGGCTCGTAATCGCAGCGCCCAGCAGCCCGCCAGTGCAGGACTCCGCCGAAGCGAGAGTTTTGCCCATACTGAGAAACGCCGCAAATACCTCCTCTGCGGCTTGGTGAAGCTCCTTATGCACTTCGCACATCATTATCCTCCCGCCGGTTTGGCAGGATTCCATCATACTACGAATCGCGCAGATGTGCGCACAAGATTCACTGTGACGTTTCATCCGAAAGGTTGTGGCCTAAGTGAAAAGACAGAGCTCCTCATAAGTGAGAGCGCCAGGCCCTATGCTATAATCCAAATTCGAACGCGACTATGGCCGAACAACCGGAAGAGCATGCCGCAGCTCAAGAGCCGATGCCGGATCGGCTGCCAGTGCTGGCGCTGAAAAATGTAGTGGTTTTCCCCAACCTCGTGCTACCGATTCACGTCTCGCGCGAGAAGTCGGTCTCCGCAATCGACGAGGTCTTTGAAGGGCGCAAGCTCATCGGGTTGCTGACGCAGCGCGACGAAACCGTAGAAGAGCCCGCAGCTAAGGACCTTTACCGGGTCGGGACCATCGGGCTGATCCTGCGCAAGCTCGTGCTGCCCGAAGGCGGGGCGCGCATCCTGGTTCAGGGCATGTCGCGTTTCGCCGTGAAGAAGTACCTCAAGAGCGACCCGTACTTCGAGGTGGAGATCGACACAATCGAGGAGAGTAAGCCCGAGGGCCTGAAGGTGCAGGCACTGATGCGGTCTGCGCTGGAACGGTTCAAGGAGTTTGTCAATCTCTCGCGCTCGCTGCCAACCGAGATACTCGTCGCCGCCAACAATATCCGCGAACCGGCGATGCTCGCCGACTTCCTGGCGACGCACATCAACGTAAAACTTGATGAAAAGCAGAACATTCTCGAAACGTTTAGCTCTGAGGAGCGCCTGAAGCTGGTCAACGGCTTTCTGTCCCGAGAGGTTCAATTGCTCAATATGAGCAACGAGATCCAGTCGCAGGTGCAGGAAGAAGTCGGCAAGAGCCAGCGCGAGTTCTTCCTGCGGGAACAGCTCAAAGCGATACAGCGCGAGCTGGGTGAGTTCGACAGTAAGGAAGTCGAACGCGGCAAGTACGAGGAGCGAATCAAGGCCGCGGAGATGCCGGAGGATGTGGAGAAGAAGGCCTCCGAGGAGCTGGAGCGGCTGCAGCGCCTGCATCCTGAATCGGCGGAAGGTGGCGTCATTCGCACCTACCTCGATACTCTGTGCGACCTCCCCTGGAACAAAACCACCCAGGACGAGAAGGATATCGGCAAAGCCCATCGCATTCTGGACAATGACCATTACGGCCTTGAAGAGATCAAGGAACGCCTGCTTGAATTCCTCGGCGTGCTGAAGATGACCCAGTCGCTGAAGGGGCCTATTTTATGTTTCGTCGGCCCGCCGGGCACGGGCAAGACCAGTTTGGGCAAGAGCATCGCGCGCGCGCTGGGCCGCAAGTTCATGCGGATGAGCCTGGGCGGGATCCGGGACGAAGCCGAGATTCGGGGGCACCGGCGAACCTACGTGGGCGCGCTGCCCGGACGCATTATCCAGGGCATCCGCTCAGCCGGCACAAGGAACCCGGTCTTCATGCTCGACGAAATAGATAAGGTGGGCATGGATTTTCGGGGCGACCCCAGTTCCGCGCTGCTCGAAGCGCTCGACCCGGAGCAGAATAACGCCTTCTCCGACCACTACCTGGAGGTTGCATTCGATCTCTCACAGGTGCTGTTTATAACGACCGCCAATTTGCTCGACACCATCCCGCCGCCACTGCTGGATCGAATGGAAGTCATCCGGCTAAGCGGCTATACGGAGCTGGAGAAGATTGAAATCGCCCGCCGGTTCCTGCTGCCCAAGGAGCTTACGAACCATGGGCTGGCCAAGGCGCAGCTTAGCATCAACAAGCCCATGCTCCGCTCAATCATCCTCAACTACACGCGGGAAGCCGGCGTGCGCAACCTCGAACGCGAGCTGGCCAAGGTCTGCCGCAAGCTTGCGCTTAAGATCGCGTCCGGCAAGAAGAAAAAGGAGAAACTGGACTCGCTTGCCAAGCTCGAAAGCTACCTCGGAGTGCGCAAGTTCGACATCTCCGAGGAACGGATAAAGGACCAGGTTGGCGTTGCCACCGGTGTGGTCTGGACCAGCGTGGGCGGCGACATCCAGGTCATTGAGACGGCAAAGATGCCGGGCAAAGGCGGGTTGATTCTCACCGGCTACCTGGGCGATGTGATGAAGGAGAGCTGCCAGGCGGCAATGACCTACCTGCGCAGCAATGCAGGAGAGCTGGGCATCGGTATGGACGATCTCACCAAAGTTGACGTGCACATACACTTCCCGGCGGGTGCCATCCCCAAGGACGGCCCCTCAGCGGGCATCACGGTGGCGGCGGCGCTCATCTCACTGTTCTCCGGCGTGAAGACGAAATCGAATCTCGCGATGACCGGCGAGATAACGCTTAAAGGCCGCGTACTGCCTGTGGGCGGACTCAAGGAGAAGCTTCTGGGTGCTAAGCGCGCGGGAATCCGCAACGTAATCGTGCCGGAGCGCAACCGCAAGGACATCAAGGAAGTCCCACCTGAAATCACTCACAAGATGAAGTTTGAGTTTGTCAGGCACTTGGACGACGTACTCAGCGTTGCGTTCGTTACCGACCCGCGCAAAGGCACCGGCAAGAAGCCGAAAGCGCCCCGCAAAACGAGGGCGTCGAAGCCTGCAGCGAAAAAGCCCGCTGCGAAGAAGCGAAAGACCAAGCGCACGAAGCCCACCCGAACCAGAGCAAAGTCCAAGCCGCGAGCCGCTAAAAGCTCGCGCCATTAGTCTGTTACAGTCCTCATCTCCCCCGAATCGCGAAGCCATACCCCGTCCGGAGGCACGTAAAACCCGTCACCGCTATGCTAGAATGCGCCGCGGAGGGTAACTTCTATGGCTAGCATCATTCTCATCGCACTGGGTGTTCTCGTTGGAGTCCTGGCAGGCATTGTCGGCCTCGGTGGAGGCTTTGTTGTCGTGCCGCTTCTGCGATACTATTACGGCTTCTCGCAGACCGCGGCCCAGGGCACGAGCCTGGCGATGCTCCTGCCGCCCATCGGCATTCTGGCGGCATGGCAGTACTGGAAGGCAGGCCAGATGAACATCCCGGTGGCGATGCTGCTGGCCTTGGGCTTCATTGTTGGCGGATATCTGGGAGGCGCGGTGGCGATTAAGCTGCCGGTGCTGACGCTCCAGCGCGTCTTCGGCGCATTCTTCTTGCTGGTTTCGCTTCGGATGCTGCTGGGGAAATAGGCCTGTTTTCTTGCGCCAGCAAACATTTGATGTATAATTATAGAAGTTTCGGGGATATAGCTCAGTGGTAGAGCGTTCGGTTCGCATCCGAAAGGTCGGGGGTTCGAATCCCCCTATCTCCATAGTTGGGGACGGCGACATCGCTCACCGGTGCGTGGGCGTGATTCGCTGCCGGAAGTATGATGGTGGCATGAGCAGGCTACCACGAGGCTGGTTATGGAATTAGGACGAAACGAAACAACTGAAGGCCGAAGGCCCGTTACGCCTATCGTCTCGAAGGACGCCGCCAAAGAACTGGAGCTGCGGATGGCGCGTTTCGCGATGACGGTGAGGAGAATGTGCGTCGACGTTGAGATCGATTCGGGCGTGGGACAGGTCATCAGAGAACACCTGCTCCACTACAGCACCGCCGCCAAGGACAATGCGCGACTGGCGTTCGCGTCTAAGAGCAAGGCCAAGAGACGGCAGCTCCTGGACGAGGCCAGACAGCAGGTTTATATGGTTCTACACTGGCTCGGACAGTTTGACAGCTCGGGCGACCTGGTATCGAACGGTGCCAGAACCTGCCAGGTGTCGGGAACCGGTATTGCAATGGATCTCGCTGCGATGCTCGGAGAGGCTGGGGAGCGAACAATCGGAGCCGAAGTGGAAGGCGAGCGGGAAGCGCTTCGCAACAGGCAACTGAGCGACATTTAGGCAAACACCGCGCTCTGAAACGCACTGGGGACGTGTGCGATATCCGTGGTGCAGAAAGTTCCTTGCTGGCAGACACATTGAAAACCTGCGCCGCACCCTGGTCCGGCAATTGTTGCCCGGATGCTTTACTGAGGCCACAGTGTGGGGTATAATGCAATCGCCTCAAGGAATTCCGCCCCGGCGAGAACTTGCTCTGGAATCGTTGCCGGCGGTCGTGAAAATTTCCTGAAACCATATTCCGTTTGCCGATAGGCGAACAACAGAGGTGCATGAGCTATGGCTAAAACACATAGCCGAGAAGAACTTGAATCGCTTACAGTTTCGCAACTCAGAAAGCTGGCGAAGGACGCCGGTCTGAAGAACTACACGAAGATGCGCAAAGGCGAACTTGTCGAGCAACTGTCGCCGCCAGCGGAAAAGCATCCGAGGCGGGTCATCGCACAATTTGAGTCGCTACCCGCCAACGTGGATCTTGAATCAGACGGCGTGCGCACCAAGACACCGCCCGAGACCGGACTCTCCCCCGGCCTGCGGGGCAACTCCGGCCGCCCTCCCGTCCGTCTGGACTCCAATCTTAACTCCGGCGTCGAGATAGCCCGGGGGGCAGGCGGTGTCGCTCCCCGCCGGCCGCTGAAAGAGGAAACGATGCGCGCGCGGGGCTCCCGGGCGCGATCGCGCAGCACTGAGCTGCACAAGAATGTGGAGATGATCAGGCCGCCCTCTAAGGAGACCGCCAGTCTGGTCAAGGAGGACCATGATACACGGCGCCGCGAGTCGCGATCCGCGAAGCGGCGTGATCGGGGCCAGGAGCCGCGCGACGCGTCGTCAATGCAGAGCGACCTTGATCAGTCCTACTTCCAGAAGGGCGTGCTCGACATCGTATCCGACAGCAACTACGGCTTCATCCGGCAGCGGGCCTTCCATATGGGTGCCGACGATATCTACATCTCC
Source organism: Planctomycetales bacterium (assembly GCA_030606285.1). GTDB lineage: Bacteria > 4484-113 > 4484-113 > 4484-113 > 4484-113 > JAGGTK01. The sequence goes on from JAUWGS010000011.1 coordinate 31,809, forward strand.
ATGTCGCAGATCAAGAAGTTCAGCTTGCGCAACGGAGACGTGGTGAGCGGGTACGTGCGTCCTCCACGCGACGGCGAGCGCTATCCCAGTATGGTCAAGATCGAGGCGATCAACGACCGGCCGCCAGACGAGAGCAGAAACCGAGTCGCGTTCGAATCCCTCACGCCCGTCTATCCCGACCATCGCCTGTTCCTTGAAAGCGACCCCAAGGACGTCTCCACCCGCCTGATTGACCTCTTCGCTCCGGTGGGGCTGGGAACCCGCGGCATCATCGTCGCCAAGCCCAAAGCCGGCAAGACGATAATGCTCAAGAAAATCGCCAACTCCATCGCGCAGAACCATCCGGACGTTGACCTCATCGCGCTGCTGATCGACGAACGGCCAGAGGAGGTCACGGACTTCGAGCGTACGATCAAGGGAGAGGTCATTTCCTCCACCTTCGACGAGAAGCCGGAGCACCACATTCAGGTCGCGGAAATGGTGATAGAGTACGCCAAACGCAAGGTTGAGATTGGCCGCAATGTGGTCATCCTGCTGGATTCGCTTACGCGAATGGCGCGGGCGTACAACCTTACCTGCCCGCCGTCAGGTAAGACGCTGTCGGGCGGACTGGATCCGAATTCGCTCTATAAGCCCAAGACCTTCCTCGGCGCCGCGCGCAACATGGAAGACGGGGGTTCCCTGACCATTCTAGCCACGGCTCTCATCGAGACCGGTTCGCGTCTTGACGACATCATCTTTGAGGAGTTCAAGGGCACGGCCAACATGGAGCTCCACCTTTCGCGGGAACTCGCCGACAAGCGGATCTTCCCGGCTATCGACATTATGCGAAGCGGCACCCGCCATGAAGAGCTGCTCTACAACCCGGACGAGCTGGAAGTGGTCTGGCGTCTGCGCAAGATGGTTGCCGACATGGAGGAAGCCGAGCGGATGAACCGCTTGATTACCAAGCTGCTCCAGACCAAGGGTAATCTCGAACTGTTGTTCCAGATACGAAAAGCCACCGAGTAGGCTCCAGCGCATCGCAGGAATTCCACTGCTGCGCCCGCAGACGAAGGCGCTGTCGCACGTGCATCCCTCACACCCAAGTTCGCAAATCGCGCCGCCACCAGGCCTTGCTGTATACTTCGCGTATGCAGGAGATACCGATAAAGACGCAAGCGCGGGAGGACATAGTGGACATCACGCGCCAGGTGGCTTCCGCTGTCGCGGAAAGCGGCGTGAAGGACGGGGTGTGCCACCTCAACTGTCTTCACACTACTGCCGCTATTACTATCAACGAGAATGCGGACCCGGACGTGAAGGCGGACCTTCTGATGGCGCTGCGCAATCTCGTTCAGGATGGCTGGCCTTACGCGCACGCGGAAGGGAACAGCCCGGCGCACGTGAAATCCTCGCTGGTCGGCGCATCGCTTGCGATTCCCATCTCAGGCGGAAGGCTCGTCTTAGGCACCTGGCAGGGGATAATCTTCTGCGAATTTGACGGCCCGCGCTCCCGGCGGGTAACGGTTACGGTTGTGGGCGTGTAGCCATACAGCGATGAACGACCAGCCAGCCAATCCGTACGTTCGGCTGAAGGAGCTTCTAGAGCTGAAGCGCGCCAGCAAGCTCACGTTTGAGCAGTCGCGCGAACTGCTTTCGCTGCACGAGAGGGCATCGGCGGACCTGTCGCTGACCAGCGAGGCCGACGCAGCGGAGCAGGCTTCGCTCAAGGCGCTGGTTGCGGAGAGCTTCAACGAGGTTTACGGGTCGCTGCCGTTCTACCGGCGCCAGCCGCTGGAGTTCCTGCGCGTCTTTTACCACCGGACACCGCGCGTACTCTACAAGTACCGCCTGTACTTCTGGCTCATCCTGCTGGTGACGCTGGTGTCCGCGGCAGGCGGCACTCTAACCGTGCTTTCCGGTGACGACTATACGCCTAAGCTGATATTCGGGACGGAGCTGGCAGGATTCTTCCAGAGTACTGTGGAAAGCGACGGAAGCTGGGCACTTGCGGCGGACATCCCGGCACCGCTCAGGCCTATGTCTGGCGTGCTGATTACATTTCACAACATCCAGATCGCATTCCTCTGCTTTCTCGTCGGTATCCTGCTGGCATACCTGACGCTCATCATCGTCTTCTACAACGGTTATCTGCTGGGCTACATTTCCGCATTGTACGTCTACACCGGTGTGCTCGTGGACAATACGGAACTCGGATGGTACTTCATCGCGGGAGTTGCGCCCCACGGAGTGCTGGAGATACCGGCCATACTCCTGGCCGCAACTGCGGGGCTGGCGGTAGGCGCTTCGTGGATGTTCCCTGGCCGGCGCACGCGCAAGACCGCTCTGGCCGAAACGACGCACGAAGTCTTCCTGCTGGTCGGCGCAGCGGCCCTGCTCCTCGTGGTCGCGGGCCTTATTGAGGCATTCATCACACCGCTGGGCGGCGGCATTGTCGTGGACCGGATGTTCTCGACGCTCAATGAGCGGATGCAGATCTACGTTGGCAAGATCGTGTTCAGCGTTTTATTGCTCGCGGCGTTCGTCCAGTGGCTGTCCGGCGGCTGGGCCGAAGCGCGACGGGCCGATTTAGCATCACGGGAAAAGGGTTAGAATAGAACTGCCGGAGGGGTGGCCGAGTGGACGAAGGCGGTGGTCTTGAAAACCACTGAGCAGCAATGCTCCGGGGGTTCGAATCCCTCCCCCTCCGTGATACGCCAACCCGCGCCCATAAACGGCAGGCCCGACCGGCCTGTGTGACTCGTGGAAGCGATGATGACCGCCGGGCGCTGTGCTTCAGTCGTGCCAGGTTTGCGGGCTTAGGTCATTGCGCATCTGCACTGTCCAGCACCGAGCGCACCTTTCCCTTGAAGACGCGAGAGCTTCTCTCGCGTCGGACGCAGCTAGTCCGCCCCAAGCACTTCCCGCACCTTGCGCGCAAGGGCGTCAGCCGTGAAAGGCTTGGGAAGAAAAGCCAGCCCCGGCCCCGGAACGCCATGGCGGACGATGGTGTCATCCGCGTAACCGGATATAAAAAGCGCTTTCATCTTGGGTCGCATGGGTGCAAGGCGTTTCGCCAGCGTATGTCCATCGAGGTCAGGCAGGATGACATCAGACAGCAGCAAGTGGATTGGCGCTTCGTGTTTCTCACTTATCTTCAGTGCCTCTTCGCTGCTACTTGTCTCCAGCACACTGTAACCGCTGCTCTGGAGAATCCTGCACACGATGTCTCTCACAGCTCCATCGTCTTCCACGACCAGCACAGTCTCCGAGCCGTAGGTTGGCTCAGCAGCAGCCACTTCCAGATCCGCAACTTCAGCGGGCTCTTCCACTCTGGGCAGATAGATGCCAACAGTAGAGCCGGCGCCAAGCTCAGTGAAGACATTCATGCTGCCCCCGCTCTGCTTGACAATGCCATAGACCATTGAAAGCCCCATGCCAAGCCCTTCTCCCTTCTTTTTAGTAGTGAAGAAGGGCTCGAAAATCCTGGATAATGTTTCATCGTCCATTCCGACCCCGGTGTCCCTCACCGCAAGCATCACATAAGAACCCGGCTCCACTCCTGGATGCTCGCCGGCGTATTTCGCGTCCAAATAGATGCTTCTGGTCTCAATGACGAGCCTGCCTCCCTCGGGCATTGCCTCGCGGGCGTTGATGGCGAGGTTCATTATCACTTGCTCTATCCGGGCCGGATCTGCCTTCACTCGTCCCGTGTCAGGCTCAACATGCGTGACCAGCTCTATGTCCTCGCCTATAACACGCTTGAGTATCTCACGCATACGGGACACAAGGTCGCTGAGTTCAAACACGATGGGCTGCATCACCTGTTTGCGGCTGAACGCCAGGAGATGGCCTGTGAGCAGAGCTGCCCTGTCTCCTGCGCTCTTTATTACTTCAATCTCCTTGCGCATGGGATCATGCTCCTCCATTGCGGAGAGCAGAAGGTCGCTGTATCCGATGATTGCGGTCACCAGATTGTTGAAGTCATGTGCGATTCCCGCTGCCAACCGGCCAAGCGCATCCATCTTCTGGGACTCCTGGAGCTGAACCTCCAGGTGCTTGCGCTCCGTTATGTCCTCCATGAAGGTGATATCCTCATCAGAGCCCGAGATGAGTTCGGTGGTTATCACCACATCTCGACGCTGTCTGCCTTTTGTCACTATCGCGCTTTCGTATCGAGTCGGAACATCCTCACCCTTCCGCCGTCCTTCGTGATATCTCAATACGTCGTCAACCGCATCGGCAGCCATCAGGTCTGTCGCTCTCATTCCGCCGGTGAGTTCCTCTTCCGAGTAACCCGTCAGCTCCTGAAACTTCCGATTGGCCAACAGTATCCTGCCGTCCTGCGCAGCTTTCGCCATCGGAAGAGCTGATTGCTCAAAGAGGTCGCGGTATTTCTGTTCACTCTCTTTCAGCGCCTTTTCCGCTTCGCGCTCCATCATAATGGCTTCCCGTTGAGTTCGGGAAAGCGTACGCGTAAGCAGCAGTGTTGCCGAAGAAAGAGCAAACATAACAAACGCAACCAGAGCGCCGATTATCCGAGCCTGCTCCGGCTGCTCAACAAAGACACGGATGTCCACGCGGGGAATGAGCAGCAGGGTAAAGACGACGAAGCTGACAGCCCAGATGAGCAGAATGCCCCAGATTAAGAATCTCACACGTAGATTAGGCTTCATAGTTCATCAGCCTCCAGGTATGCACATGGGCGCTGAGATAATTGAAGTATCGCAGTCCTCCAGCCGTCACTCCTACTCATCCAGCACCTCGCGGACCTTTCGCAACAGGCCGTCGGGCGTGAACGGCTTCTGCAGGTAGCTGGCAGCGTCGGGGACTCTGCCGTTCTGGAATATCGCGGCATCAGCGTAGCCGGACATATAGATCACATGAAGGTCGCTTCTCGAAGCCTGCAGACGTTCAGCCAGTTCCTTGCCGTTCATTCCGGGCATAACCACATCCGTTAGAAGCAGGTGTATCGGGCTGTCGTGCTGCTCGGACACAATGAGAGCCTCGGCGCCGTGTTGGGCAGTGAGCACCTTGTAGCTCTTCTGCTCCAGCACCTGCCGGGCCAGCTCTCTGACGACTTCTTCGTCCTCCACCAGCAGGATAGTCTCCGAGCCGGCTGGAATCTCGGGTGCCTCCTCTTTGTCGCGAACAGCGGCGCGCTCCCCCTTGACCACTGGCCAATAGACCTTGAATGTTGTGCCTTTCCCGGGTTCGCTATAAACCCAGATGTTTCCCTTGTTTTGTTTGACAATACCGTAGACGGTGGATAATCCAAGGCCGGTTCCCGAACCAGCTTCCTTCGTAGTGAAGAACGGTTCAAAAACGCGCTTTTGGGTTTCTTTGTCCATCCCGTGCCCGGTGTCGGTCACTGCCAGCATCACGTATTCGCCGGGCAGCATGCTTAGGTGAGCATTGGCGTACTCGGCATCCAGTTCAACGTTTGCGGTTTCGATAACCAGTTGACCGCCGTCAGGCATCGCGTCCCTGGCGTTTACGACAAGATTCATTATCACTTGTTCGATCTGACCGGGATCGATCCGGACGCTGCCCAGATTCGAGTCAAGAACGACGACAAGCTCAATGTCCTCGCCTATCACGCGATGGAGCATCTTCTCCATCTCCACCACGATATCGTTAACGTTCAGCACCGTGGGTTCGCGCACCTGTTTGCGGCTGAATGCCAGAAGCTGGCTTGTCAGCCTTTCAGCCTTCTGCGCGGCATCGGAGATGGCCTGGGTGTGGCTCCTCAAGCGCTCATCTCCCAGATTATGCAGAAGCATCTCTGAGTAACCCAGTATCACCGTGAGAAGGTTATTGAAATCGTGGGCGACTCCGCCGGCGAGACGCCCAACCGCCTCCAGCTTCTGCGCGTGCATGAACTGCTCTTGAAGCTGCTTCCGCTCGGTGATATCCTCGTGCACCCCCAGCACGCCGACAATCTCGCCGTTTTCGTCCTTGACTGGTGTCTTCACTGTATGGACAAAGATCTCCTGTCCGTTATGGACGCGCTTTTCCTCAATCTCCTCCATTTCGCCGGATTCCATAATTCGCCAGTCATCCGTCCGGTACTTGTCGGCCAGCTCCCTCGGGTAGAAATCATAATCGGTCTTTCCGACAACCGCTTCTGGGCTTATCTCCAAATCGCGGGCATAGTTCTCATTGCAGGACACATAGACAGACTTCGCGTCTTTGAGGAATATCTTCTGCGGTATGTTCTCAACCAGCGTTCGGTACTTCCTTTCGCTCTCTCTCAGTACCTTGTCCGCCCGCTTGCGCTCGGTGATGTCGCGTGCTGAACCGATGAGACCGACGAACTCTCCGTCCTCATCCTTGAGAATTGCAGTCGTCATGTAGGTGGGGAACGTGGAGCCGTCTTTTCTGACATGCCCGACCTCACCTTCGTGCTTGCCCTTGAGAAGGACCTGCTCGTTGAAGGGCTCCACTTCCTCTCTGAGTTGTCTTTCATTATGAAAGACGCTCAGGTGCTTGCCAATTAGTTCATCTCGCTCGTAGCCGTGCATCTCCGCCCAGGCTCGGTTGGCGAAGGCAATGTGGCCGTCCATGTCTGCGACCGCCATCCCGTCACCTGCCTGCTCAGCAACGCTGCTGAGCAGCCGCAGACGCTCCTCAGCTTGCTTGCGCTCTTCCTCAGTCTCGAGACTGTGCAGCGCATAGGCAATGTCTCCGACAACTTCCCGGAACAAGTCCTGCTCCTCCTCGTCATCGACATACTTGGCGGGAATGGAGGCTGAAAGCAGGCCGTAGACCTTGCCGCCGTGTTCCAGGCGGGCGGTCATCCCTACCCGGCCTTCGTAACTGGGAGCCAGCGGACAATCAGCGCAGGAAACTGGCGGGTCTGCAACTACGACCGGGTCAGGCTGCGTAAGCGCTTGCCGGCCACAGGCGGGAATCTCACCGCGCTGCAGGCACTCGACTATCGGCTCAAAAGCCTCACCCAGGCCAGCCTCAGCGCTCGTCACCAGCCCATCCGACTCTTCCAGCAGGGCAATCCAAGCGTTGTGGAATCCACGGGCTTCCACAAGGCATTCGCACGCGCCCTGAAGTAAACGGTCGCGGTCCTTCTCCGTGACAATGAGCTGGTTGACATTCCGGATGGCGCCCAACACGAGATTGAGATGCCGGACCTTCTCTTCGCTCTCCCGCAGCTCTTGCCCCTTCTTCGCCTCCCGCTCGACCATCGCCGCGACCACAACTGCAACCACCACCAGCATCAGCACCCGCGCGTAATCGTTGGCGGTCACCACTTCCAGTCTCAGGAAAACGTGGCTAGTAAGCAGCGCTGCCGCCAGAAATCCGGCAACAAGCAAGCCTTTCCTTTTCCACCACAGTACCGCCAGAAGAGCCGGAATATAGAAGAAATGGGTGAAGACGAAGCAGGTGCCGACTACTATATGGAAATAGTACGTCAGAGCGCAACTGGCGACCACAAGGGCCGCGACCGCCACGACCTTTTGTCTCTCCTTTTGTGTTGCAGGTTGCATCCCTACTACCTCGCTTTGCTGAGAGCGCTGCATTGCGGCTCTCAGTTATGACGCCTGGCAGCGACTTCGCGACCGCTCATGACCGCGAACAGCCACCCCGCAACACCTACCTCCTGAAGGCGGATTGCCCATTACTGTAACATAATATAGCTTATTAGATACTACCAGTCAAATCAGCGCCGATTATTAGCTTCCGATGGCAGGATTGCGCCCTACTGCGCCGCATAGAGGCGTTTGGCGCGACCAGGCAGCGCTCGCCTGCCGCCGGCTAAGCCGTCGGCTGCCAGTTCCAGATTGGACACCAGTGTTTACGCCACGCTTGCGTGCTTGTTGTTGAAGGGTGGATTGAAGTCCGTGATAATCGGTCGAGCGATCTCCCTTCTGTGCTCCCTGGTGGTGTTCGTTGGGTGCACGAGCACGTGAGTTGCATTGGCCATTAGCCAGGCATCTTTCTTGGGATGGCTGGCGAGAGTATCGCCCAGGTTCTTGGTTTCACCCACGTACAGAACGTCGTACTTCTGGTTCGCAACCCGGTACGTAAGCACGACAAATACACACTCAGTGTTTTCAAGTTTCTCACTAAACGCATAGAGCATACGCCACCTCCTAAGGCAGACAGATTCTATGTGCCCGACAGCTACGCTCATATCAGACAAGGCTGGTCTTATTGTGCGATTTGTGGCAATTCTACTGTAGGACTATGGGCAAGAGACTGGAGAAAACGTGCCAGCCCAGGTGCACACTTAGTCCACCAGGCGGTTCTCAATGGCGTAGCGGATTAGGTCCGCGTTGGATTCCATCCCCATCTTGTCCAGAATGCGTCGCCGATATGTGCTGACAGTTTTTTTATTGATACACAGTTCCTTGGATATTGCTGTTATCGTCTTGCCAGAAGCTTTCATGCGCAGCACCTGAAACTCGCGGTCTGAGAGCGCTTCGTGAGGGACGGCCTTAGCCTCGGGTCCCAGGTCGAAGGCCAGCTTCTCCGCGAGCCTAGGGCTGATATACCTGCCGCCCTGAGCTATCTTCTGTATCGTCGCGACCAGCTCGTTTGGCGCGGCATCCTTCGTCATATACCCAGACGCGCCCGCCCGCAGCACGCGCACGGCGTATTGCTCCTCGGGACGGACGGTGAGCACCAATACTGGGGTCTGCGGATGCTGGGCTTTCATCTGCTTCAAAACCTCCAAGCCGCTCATGTCGGGCAGGCTGATATCGAGCACGACCACGTCGTAGTGTTGAGACTCCATGATCTCCAGAGCTTCCTCGCCTGTCTTGGCTTCGCCAGCGACGACCATCCCCGGCGTCTCCGCAAGGATTTGTTTCAGTCCTTCACGAACCACGGCGTGGTCGTCAACTATGAGAACCTTGGTCATTTGGCATCCCCACCCACTGAAGGCTCGTCCGCCGACTCGTGCGTGACAAATATAAGCTTATAACGAACTAATCTGTATTTGTCATGAATAGATGCTGATTCGCTGGCCGTTTCCACGATATCAACATACCATTTATGCTCAATGCTGTCAAGCTAGCTTATATTACGCTGTATGATGAATCAATGTGACAAGCAGCATCTACTTGCTAACCGTGAGAATATATGACAAAATAGACCGACCGTGAAAGGAGGCGTCTATCTATCTCATGGAGAGCCAACCTATGAAAAAAAAGCAGCGGCTATCAAAGAAAAAGAGCGGTGGCTTAACTAAGCTGCCGTACCGCGAGTTCGGGAAGCTGCTCCGCACCTTGCGTCTGAAAATGGGGCTGAGTCAGGTTGATATAGCTAAACACCTCGCCCTTAACTCGAGCTACGTTTCAAGACTGGAGTACGGTGAACGAAGACCTTCGCCAAAGGTACTGAAGAAGATGAGTGAGCTAACGGGATACGGGCTGGACAGCCTTCTCGTAGTGTGCGGCCTATCAGAGGATAACGGCACAGACAGGGAGGCCACATACGAGAGAATGGTCAGTCTGCGAAAAGAGGTCGAGGAACTCAGGCGGCGCGTGGGCCAAATCGCCCAGGGGCAGATGATAAAAAGAGCCTCCCAGGACCGTAGCGTCAAGCTGAGAGCCGTACCGTTGTTCGACGTCGTGCCTGCAGGGATATTGCTACCGGCAGCTGAAGAGAGGACCGGATCTGCTGCGGCGCTGAAGCTGCCCGAAAGTGAACTCAAGGAGCACCCCCATGCGTTCGCTTTGGTCGCAACCGGGGACTCGATGATCGACGCGGGGATCCTCGAAGGCGATGTCATAGTTATCTCACCCACTGCCGAAGTAAAGAGTGGGGACACTGCGGTGGTGGCTCTGCGAGACCACGACATCTCGCTCAAGACCGTCTACTTCGAGGACGGCAAGGTGATACTGCACGCCGCAAACAGGGACTATCGCCCGGTTGTTCTCGATTATCCCGGCGATGTGGAGATTATCGGCAAGGCGATACTGATCTGGCGCAAGTTGGGCTAGCGGCATTCCGTCGACCATGCGGTCGCGTGATTCCACCTCATCCCGAATAGACGGAATGAGATCCAGTCTCGCGTGCAGCTTAGATTACCCTCAGTCTCCGAAGATGGCTGTTATCGCGTCTGCCCGCTCGGTGTCCCTTTGAGAGTGCGCAACCACGCAATCGTGGTAGGTCGGCAGCTCGCAGTCAATCGGATACCCGAGAGTGGGCGGAGGCTTGTCGTAGTCATCGGGGGTTAAATAGAGAATCTGGGCCTCTAGCGTCTGCTCAACGCTGCTGATGACGCTGGTTGCCTGCGCCTTGGTTGCGAACGCAGGCGGAATCAAGGGTACAGTTTGCGATCCCAGCCCCGTTGCCAGATCAGCTTTGTCCTGAGCCACCAGCAGGGCAAAGTCAGCCGCCGTCTTAGCAGCAGGATCCTGCGTGGTCGTGAAGGCTTCGTCGTCCGGCGCCCGATCAATGGCGTCTAGCACCTGAGCGCTGGATTTCGACACAAGATCGCGGAGTTCCTCATTAACTGACATGTTTCTTTTTCCCCCTATTTCGTTGTGAGTATGCTTCCGACCGGTCTCTCCATTCCTGGAGTCCGTCGCACTTCCACTTCTGCACCTCTTTCAGCTTGCGGGCTTTAGAGCGGAGCTTCTCCGCCTCTTCTTCCCGGTGCTGATGTTTGAGGAATTCAGATAAGTCCTCAAGAACCACGATGTCATTCGAATCTAAGGTAAGGCACTGGCGGAACCTCTCTTCGGCCTCCGCGAGCCGTCCCATCTCTACAAGGACTCGGGTGCAGGTGTGTAGGGCACCGACAGAATCAGGCTTTATTTCCAAGGCGATCAGCACCTCTGCCTCGGCTTCCTCAAGCCTGCCCAGCCGCAGGTACAAGTCTCCCAGGTTGTTGTGGGGATTGAAGTAGTTCTCTATCTCTAGCGCCTGACGATAGGCCGCCTCGCTTTCTTCGTATTGCCCCATCAGGCAGAGTACAACTCCGAGGTTGTTATATGCGTGGCAGTAGTCAGGCTTCAGCTCGATCGCGAGGCGGTAGTACTCGACTGCTTCCTCGTACTTCCCATGCTCATGGAGATTCCGCGCAAGGTTATAGTGTGCCATGTAGTGGTGACGGCCACCACCAAAGCTGAGTACCCACCGGTACAGCTTACGCACTATGGGCCAGTGCCTTCTCGGCGTGTCAATGAAGCTGATTGCCCGGTCGAATAGCACCTGCTCTTGCGCGGAGAAACCAGATTTGGTGTTCTTCTTGGACAGACTACCCACTCCCGTAGACGCGGCAGGTCACACCATTTTACCATAGGTGCGCTCTGTACCATTGGCATCCGATGGCAGAATTCTACTATCGTGCATAAGCGCGGTAGAGCTGAGAGGGATGCGTGTTTAGTCGGCAGCCCGCGCACCCAAGCGAAGCGTGTGTGGGAAACGCGCGCCTGCGGAGTGGCGCGGACGCCTTATTTCCTGTAGAATTTGGGCGCTATGCAGACGGAAGGATATTTGTTCGTAGCGATTGTCCGCGACCTGTCGCACCTGGAGGAACTCCTTGCGTCGGTGATGGAAGCTGGCGTGAGCGGGGTCACTATATTCAATACGCGCGGGATCTCCAAAGCCTCCTTTCACCGGACGGTCAGCGAGTTCTCGATTGCCGGGGTGATGAGTTCGCTCTTCACGTCCGAGAAGCCGGAAACGAGTGTGCTGATGGTCCTGGTTGAGAGCCGCGAGATGGTCGACGAGCTCTGTCGTCGCGTGGAGTCCATTGCGAGCGAAATGGACAAGCCCGGCAGCGGTATTCACTTTGCGGTGCCGGTGACGCACCTGCGGGGGCTGCAAGAATAGCTGACGCTTCCCTGAGGTATCACACGGAGGACATCATCTGTGACGAATGATTCGTTTATTCGGGCCGGATACGTTGCGCTGACAGCGCTGCTGACTGCGGCGCTGACCGTGTCAGTTGTCGCATCCTGTGGGAACCGATCGCTTACGAATTCGCTCTCTGATGCGGCCGATGACGCGTTGCGGACGACGGTTTCGGGCGTTGACACACCGGCAGCGCCTCCGGAGGGCTTCGCGACAGTGAAGCGTGACGGCCCCTACTGGGGGCCGTACCGCCTCCCTGGAGGACGGATGGTATACACAGCGGACACCATCCGCGAGTACCACCTTGAAGGCATTGTTGAGCCGGGCGTCTATGGCCCAGGCGATCCTGATCCGCTGGCCGCCCTGGGCGCAATCGCGGGCAGAGACAAAGCGGCTTCGGCGCCGCCGAACATGGACCACGACGGCCTTGCGAGTCCAACCACCGGCAACGTGAAGATGCTAATTCTCAAGGTTAGCTGGTCGGCTACTCCCACCCAGCCGATTGCGTCCAAGTCCTACGTGGAAGATAAGTTCCTCGATAACACGGCGGATGGCAACATCAGCGTTAAGGAGTTCTACTACGACCAGTCGTGGGGTGCGCTGGACATGACGGGCGATGTCTATCCGGCCGGAGAGGACGACGCCTATGAGATTTCGGGGATGCCGCAATGGTCGGGCTCTCTAGTTCATCTTACAACAAACCAGGCGAAGGAGCTGTTGACCCTTGCAGACCCGGACGTGGATTTCAGCCAGTACGACTACGACAGCAACGGCTATGTTGACGCGCTGGCCATCGTCTACCAGCGCTTTGGGAACAACAAGGTGAGCCGGGAGCATGTGGGCTTCTTGCCCAGCGGGCCGTACTACCCGTCTGATTTCACCAAGGATGGCACTAAGGTTCTCCGCGGGGCGTTCATAGACTACACGTCAATCTGCACCTATAACGACGGGAACTACGCGTGGTGGGATTACACGCCGCATCACGAGCACGGTCACCTGCTCGGCCTGCCCGACCTCTACGACTACGGAGGGGATTACGCTGGACGCAACAACCCGGGGCCAGATGGTGACGAGAGCGCCGGCTGCGGGTTCTGGGCGATAATGAGCGGAGGCAATTACACATTGCCCGTTCAGAACATCTGCGCGCCGCACAAGTACTGCCTGGGCTGGACGGACGCACAGATGGTGACGGAAAACCTAAAGGATTACCGGCTCGCATCAGTTCTTGACAGCCCGGACAACGTGCTACGCGTGTGGAAGGACGGCGCCGAAGAGCAGGAATACTTCGTCCTGGAGAACAACGCGACTACCAACCGTCACTACATCTGGTACGACCCTCCGGAATACGAGTGGTACCCCGCCCCCAGCGACATCTATCCGCAGCAGATGAGCCTGCTCAATCTGAATCCGGGGTTGCTCATCTGGCACGTGGACGAGCGTGTCTGGTACGAGGAATACATCTTTGACGACATCGGCAAGTGGGGCTTTGGCTGCAACGACCACGAGGAGCGCAAGTTCATCGACCTGGAGGAGAGCACCGCAACTTACATGCTTCCCTACGGCGACGGCGAGGTGGTGGACGATGAAGGCTACATGGGCGGCAAGTACGACCCCTGGCCGGCGACCTACGACAGCGTAACCTATAACCGTATCGCCCCTTACACGACGCCGGATACGAATGCATACGTGGACTTCCCGGAGACGGGCAGCAACGAGACCGGAATAGTCATCTGCAACATCGAGCGCGACGGAAGCGACGTATTGCTCGATATCAGCATCGGCGCTCCGTACGTACACTTCCCGCCGCCTAGACCGTTCGTGCTCTCGGGCACCGCGACCATCGAGCCCAACGAGGTGGAGAACACGGAGGAGCTGGAGTACTTCGTTGACGGCGAATCGTACGCCGTTTTCACCGAAGCGCCCTGGGGAATCGAACTGGACACGACCGACATTGAGTATGGAACGATTGATGTGCGCGTGGAGGCGCGGGGAGTTCTGCCCGAACTCGTCTCGGAGCAGGAGTTTACTTATGTGGTGGACAACACCGGCGGCGATTATCCAGTGACGGTGTTGTTTGAGAGCGAAGACAACACTCTGGCGTCCTGGGCCAGCGCCTCTTCGGGAGCGTTCGAGCGACACGACAATGGCTACGAAAGCAGCCACAGCTTCGGCGTGCACAGCGACGAGCCGCCGGACTATCCGAACAATCTCACCGCCATGGCCGTACTCCCGCTGGTCGACCTGCCGGACACGCCTAGCCCGACATTGACCGTGCAGACGCACTACAACCTGGAAGATGGCGCCGACATCGCGTCGGTGGTCATAAGCACGGACTACTTCAACGAGGACTGGACGCAGCTCGACCTGCGCAGCGGCGAGGATGCAGCTTTCACCGGCTTTGCAGGCGACTGGACAGGCAGGCATATCTCCATAAGCGACTGGGCGGGGCAGAGCGTGCATATCGGGTTCCTGCTGGAAACGGACACCGACGGCGTGGGCGAAGATGGGGAACAGCCCGCCGGCTGGTGGCTGGATCAGATAGTCGTCGCCTTCAACTGGGCTGAGTCGGTGCCGAGTATCACTTCAACCGGCCTGCCAGACCCAGTGGAAGTTGGCGTGGTGTTTGATCGACCAGAGCTATCACTCGCCGTCGGAACCGCCAACGGCGCCATCACACTGGAGTACAGCCTATACACCGCTAGCGGCGTTATCAGCGGTGAGGTGAGCGGCCCGCCGTTTGAGGAGGACATCGACATATCAGCGCTCCCCAACCAATACGCCCTGCTGGAACTTCAGGTATTCGACGATATAGACGTGAGCAGTCCCCGGCTGGAAGTGCCGGTGTGGATTTACAATATGCAGGGAGACATAGACGGCGACGGGCTGGTAGGCATAGGCGACCGAGACGCGCTGGTCGGTCTGCTTGGAATGACGTCTTCCGATCCTGCGTTTCTCCCGTGGTACGACACCAATGACGACGGTGTGGTAAGCGAAGCGGATCTCGCCGCTGTCGGCTATTTCTGGAGCGGTTCCTAGTTTAGGAGATAGCAGCAGACAACCGCGGCACATGCTGCTTTAGCTATAGGGGAGTCCCAGCATTTCGTGGTTCCCCTTGCCGCTATCCCTCGTTGGTGGTTTAATGATACAGCCTTTCGCATTATGAGGCTGTTTGGAGGATTCGCCTAATGGCAAAAGCTGGTTTTGGTCGTGCCGGGCTCACTGCACTGGCATTGTTTCTCGTTGTGGCACTTATAACACTGGCCACCGCCTCGTGCGGCGGACGGTCGCTGGTCAGGTCGCTTGCGGATTCACTTGAAGATAGGGTGCGGCTGACGACGGAGGAGACCGGCGAGATGTCGTTTCCACTGCCATCGCCGGAGAACAACTTCCGCACCGACGGCCTGACACCGGGCGAGAACTACTACATCGACCGGTTCTTGGTGAATTTCGCGCACGGCGCAAAGGGAAGCAGCACTGCGCCGCAGGTGACGGACTACAACGCAGACTCGGTACTCTACCGGAACACCGCAATCATCCCGCTGGCGCGGCAGATACGCGACGCCTACGGCGTCGAACTCTACGCCGAAGCGTATTGCGGCGATATAAACTTCGCGGCGTACCGGATACCGGACGGGAGCGACGCCCGGCCGGTTATGGAGCAGGTGCTTGCGGAGTATTCTGCGCAGGTCGTCTGCGTGGAGTATGACGGCATCGCGTATCCGGCACACACGCCAAACGACACCCTCTTCGGTGCGTTGTGGGGCATGAGGACGATAAACGCTGACGATGCCTGGGATTACGAGAAAGGCGACCCGAATGTCCTGGTAGCGGTGATTGACACGGGCATCCGTTACTCAGGAAACACCCTTTCCGACCGCCCAAACCACCCCGACCTGGTGGACAACACTATCCATCCGCCCGACCTCTGGCCGTCCGAGAATTTCGACCTCCACCAAGATGACAAGATACCTAACGACAGATCCGGTCACGGCACCCATGTTGCGGGAACCATCGCAGCGGTGGGTGACAATAACACAGGCGTAGTGGGCGTGGCTTATCAGTGTTCAATTGTCCCGATACGCGTGTTTGGCGCTTATGGCGGGTGCCCGGTGACCGAAGTCGTGGCAGCCATCGGCCTTGCTGTCGATGCGGTTGGCGCTGACGTAATCAATATGAGCCTGGGTAGTCATTCCAATGTGTGGGTTCTGAAGAACGCGTGTAATTACGCTGAAGACCACGGGGCTTTCCTGGTTGCTGCTGCGGGTAACGATGATGTGACCACAAAGGAATATCCAGGGGCCTACGACTCTGTAGTCTGTGTGGGCGCCACCAAGAAGAGCGACGACAGGGCGAGCTACAGCAACTACGGCACATGGGTGGACATCGCTGCACCCGGCGGGGAATGGCCTCCAGATGCGAACATGATAGCCTCCTGCACATATATCCCGGATCATCCCGAATACTACTACGAGTATAAGCAGGGTACCAGTATGGCCACGCCGCACGTGGCGGGCGCGGCGGCGCTTTTGAGGAGCTACGCGCCGTCGCTTACGAATGCGGAGATCAAGGCCGCACTGGTTAATAGCGGGCCGATACTCCCGTCTGGCCAGTGGGGCAACAACGACCTTCACCTGCTGGACGTGTACGGTGCGCTTTCCACAGTACTCAAGCCCACGGTTAGCTTCCCGATGCCTTCGCCGCTCATCGTGACCGACACTCTCGCCATCGAGCCTGACGTGGTGGAAAACGCCGACCTAGTGGAATACTACGTGGACGGCGAGCCATGGGGGACTTTCACCGAGGCGCCCTGGGGCATCGAGGTTGACACGAGCGACATCGAATACGGCAATGTTGAGGTCACGGTCATCGCGACCCGCGACAGCCCGCTACTCGTCGTCCAGCAGGACCTGACGTACATCGTGGACAACAGCGGCGGCATTTTCCCCAAGACGTACCTGTTCGAGAGCGAAAGCGACGTGCTGGCTTCGTGGACGAGCGATGACGGCGGTGCGTTCGAGCGGCTGAGCACGGGTTTCGAGAGCAGCTACAGCTTCGGTGTGCACAGCTACGAGCCGCCGGATTATCCGGCCGGCCTCACCGCCATCAGCGTGCTCCCGCTGCTGAACCTGCCTACCGGGCCGCCCAACCCGACGCTTACGCTGAGGATGCGCTACAACCTGGAAGACAGCGCGGACATCGGGAGAGTATTCATCAGCACCGACTACTTCAACACCGACTGGAATGAGCTTGACCTGCGCAGCGGGGACGACGCGGTCTTCACCGGATACGAGGGTGACTGGGTGAGCAAGCACATCTCTATCAGCGACTGGGCGGGGCAGAGCGTGCACATCGGATTCATGCTGGAGACGGACAGTGGCGGCGTGGGCGCAGACCCGGGACAGCCGGCGGGATGGTGGCTGGACCAAATAATCGCTGCGACGCTATGGGCGGAATCGGTGCCGCTAATTACTGAAACGGGCCTGGAGGATCCGACCAGAGTCGGCACGGTCATCGATGTGCCGCAGCTTTCGTTCTCCGCCAGCGCGATCAACGGCGCCGTCACGCTCGAATACAACCTGCGCACAACGAACGGAACCGTCAGCGGTGAACTGGAAGGGCCGCCGTTTGAGGATGACATTGACATTTCGTCGCTGCCCAACCAGGTCGCTACGCTGGAGCTGCAGGCGTTTGACGACCGGGGAGTTTGCAGCCCGATGCTCGAAGTGCCGGTGTGGGTGTACAACCTGATCGGCGATGTGGACGGCGACGGGTCAGTCGGCCAGAGCGACCGCGACTCGCTGGTCGGGTTGCTCGGCTTGACGCCGGCGAGTCCCTTATACCGGCCGTGGTACGACACCAATGCAAACGGCGCGGTTGACGAAGCGGACCTTGCAGCCGTCGGGTATTTCTGGGGCAGCTCGATGTGACGAGTCGCCGGACTCGTAGCTCCTTGATATTGTCTGAGTGTTTCGTTGATAAGGCGCGTAGAACTCGCCGTCAGTGTGTGCAGCGTTCTTAATACCAAAACCCCTTGTCACGCAGTGGTGGTGAATTTAGAATGAGACGCGAACGGGGGATTAGCCGACAGTCCGGGGAGAGGGCGTCTTCCAGTGTAATTGAGTATCCGTGATGCCGCACGCGAAAGGACAACACGCCGACTGTGGATGTTCAACCGGATAGCCTTGAATTCCTGAAACGTGTACCGCCGCACTCCCGCGAGCTTGAAGAGGCGGTGCTATCGGCAGTCTTGCAGGAACCGCAGGACGCGATGGCTGCCGCGATGGAGCTGCTGACCCGCGATACCTTCTACCTGGAAGCGCATCAGGCTATCTGGGATGCGATGGTGAGACTCCACACGCGGGGCATTCCACCCGACCACGTCGCTGTTGTCGCGGAGCTGCGCGAACTCGACCGGCTGGACATTGTCGGCGGCGAGACTTACGTGTACCGAGTCCTCGCCGCGGTCCCAAACGCATCGGCGGTTGAGGCGCACTCCCAGGTGCTCAACGAAAAGTACCTGCTCCGCAGCCTAATCAAGGAATGCAACGAGATTATCGGGCGCGCCTACGAACAAGGGCAGGATGTACAGGACCTGCTGGACTACGCCGAACGCCAGATACTTCAAATTGACCTGCGCATGGCCACCGGCAGGTTCGCCGGCATCAACGACGCCATCCGCTGCTTCTGGGACACCTTTGAGACGGAAGAGGTTGCCGGCCCGGACGGCGAGACGCGCACGACACTGAAAAAGATGCGGGGAATCACCACTGGCTACGGCGACCTGGATCGCGTCCTCGGCGGGTTCAAGAATGGCGACTTGATAATCGTTGCCGCGCGCCCCGGTGTCGGCAAGACGGCGCTTCTCATGAACTTCGCGCACCGGATGGCCATCAACGGGAAGCGCGTCGCTATGTTCTCTCTGGAAATGGGCAAGGAGCAACTGGCAATGCGCCTGCTGTCCATCGCGTCGAGCATACCCACCGAGCGCATCGACCAGGGGGACTTCAGCGAGGACGAGCTTGCACGCCTGGGCATCGCCTACGACGCCCTGGCCGAGCTTCCCATCTATATTGACGACGCATCAACGCTCAACATCCGCGCCCTGCGCAACCGCGCCCGCCGCATAGTGCAGCAGCAAAAGGCTGACATAATCATGCTGGACTACTTGCAGATGATGGACGGGATGAGACCGGGCGGGGACGCCGGCAGAGTCCAGGAGGTCTCGGAGATTTCGCGCGGGATGAAGCAGATTGCGCGCGAGCTGCACGTCCCCTTCATCGCCTGCTCCCAGCTTTCGCGGCAGACCGAGCGCCGCGAGAGTAAGCGCCCGATGCTCTCAGACCTGCGCGAGAGCGGGAGCATCGAGCAGGACGCCGACGTGGTCATCCTGATGTACCGCGGAGATTACTACGAGCGGCAGAAGGGCGAAGCCCTGGGCATCTCAGCGGCATCCAAAGTCGAGATTAACATCGCCAAGCACCGCAACGGCCCCACGGGATTCCTGAACCTGACCTACCTCAGGCCATTCACCAGGTTTGAAGCCTACTCCGGCGAGGACGTTGTGCTGCCCGATTTCTGAATGGAGGATTCACCTTGAATATCCTGGTTGTTGGCAACGGCGGACGCGAGTGCGCCATGGCGAACGCGCTGCTGCTCTCCCCCAAAGTAGGTGAGCTGTGTATCACACCTGCAAACTGGGGCGTACGCGACCCATTCGATGAGAACAGAGTCCGCCGGGAAGAGCTGAACGTGATGGACCTAGACGGCCTGTTGAGGCTCGCAGAGGAGAGCGAGACGGACCTCACGGTCGTCGGCCCGGAGAATCCGCTCGCGGCGGGAATAGTCGACGCTTTCCGCCAGCGGGGGTTGCGCATAGTCGGGCCTGACCGCAAGGCGGCACGCCTTGAAGCGGAGAAGAGCTTCGCCAAGGATTTCATGCTGCGGCACGGGATTCCAACTGGTGGGGCCGAAGTGTTCACTGACTTCGAGGAAGCCGCAAAACACCTGGACGGCGCAGCATATCCGCTGGTGCTGAAAGCGGACGGCCTCGCCGCCGGCAAGGGCGTTATCATCTGTCCGGACCGGGAGACCGCCCGCGCAACGCTTGAGCAGATGATGGTCGAGGACAAGTTCAAGGGCGCGGGGAAGAAGGTGCTCGTCGAGGAGTGTCTTACCGGCCCGGAGATTTCGTTTTTCTGCTTCTTCGATGGCACTACGGCCGTGCCCATGCCGCCGGTTTCCGACTACAAGCGCCTGAAGGACGGAGACGAGGGTCCTAACACCGGAGGGATGGGCTGTATGTGCCCTTCGCCATACGCCACGCCGGAAGTCGTGGCCGAATGGCGGGAGAAGGTGCTGCAACCCTTCGTCAAGGGATGCCAGGAAGACGGCTTCGACTACCGGGGAGTTATCTACTTCGGCACGATGGTGACGGACGACGGGCTGAAGGTGCTGGAATTCAACGTGCGGATGGGCGATCCCGAGGCGCAGGCGCAGATGCCGCTGCTGCAAAACGACTTCGTAGATGTGCTGGCGGCGATGGAGAGCGGGACGCTGGATGCACTACGCGCCAGCTTCAGCGACGAGGCGACCGTTACCGTGGTGCTGGCCAGCGCCAACTACCCGTTCGGGAGTTCGCCTCCCGCGCGCATCGAAGGACTGGAGCGAATCGCGCAGTTCAACAACGGCGGCGGCACTCCGAACGGGAGCATCTTCAAGCGGCTGCCGCGAGTGAGCGTGTTCTTCGCGGGTGTTGGGCGGCAGGCTGACGACGACGAAGTTCTGCTGGCAAGCGGCGGGCGGGTGCTTGCGGTTACCGCGCGGGGGAACGGCCTTTCGGAGGCCAGGCGCCTGGCATACGAAGCCGTGGGCAACATCCACTTCGAAGGCGCCCAGTACCGCACCGACATCGCGCTGTTGAGATAGCAGATGGAGAAGCTCTTTGGCCAACTGGACGCGCTGATTGATGAGGCGGTTCGCCTCACCAACGAAATCAAGGAAGCGGCGCGCATTGCCGAAAACGAAGCCGAGTTCCACCGCCGGGTGGTGAATGCGCTTGAACGGATTGCCGAGGAGCACAAACTCAGGGCGGAGCTGCGGCAGGAGCGGTTCGTCCTGAACACCGGTAGGATGGACGCGAACTTCTCGCACCTCATTCTGGAGTTCAAGTTCAGCAAGGGCGGCGTCCTCGGCGCGGACATTGAAAGCCCAGAGACCAAGAGGGCTGTATCTCAGCTTGAGGGGTACTTGGATGCCTTCCACCATGAGCAGCTCAAGCTTACTAGTCATCCTGCTAAGTCCCAGTTGTATGGCGTCCTGCTGGACGGCTATCGTATCGTGTTCGTCCGCTGGGCCGACCATTTCGGCTGGGTCGTGGACCCGCCGGCCGAGGTCAATCCCATATCGGTGGAGAAGCTGCTCAGGATTCTCGCAGCCTCCGCCTACGGCAAAGCGCTGACTCCGGAGAACCTGGTCAAGGACTTTGGCGCTGGCTCTAAACATGCGAAGAGGATGGGGTCAATCCTGTACGCCACGGTAGTGGACGACCCCAGCGCGCTCGCTGGCTGCATCTACAACCAGTGGAAAACCTTTTTCAGCGAGACTTGCGGCTACGAGGAAGGCTCCGCCAAACTCAAGCGCAAGCGTACGCTTCAGAAGTTCTGCGCGGATATGGGCGTGCCCTATCGCGGTGTGGACATCGGCAAGCTCATATTCGCGGTTCATACCTACTACGCTTTCCTCATCAAGCTCATTGCCTATGCCGTGCTGGTGTCCAAGAAAACCAACGGCGGCAATCCGCTTGCTGATTACCCTATTTCAACCAACGAGGAGTTGCACCAAAGGCTGAAAGATCTTGAGACCGGCCATGGATTCACGAGCTACTGGGGGATACGCAACTTCCCGGAGGACCCGTTCTTCACCTGGTACTTGCTAACGTGGAACGACGAGCTTGCTGATGCGATTCGCCGTCTGGGGTCCGCCTTGAGCGAGTATGACCCCACGACTTTCCGCCAGAAGCCCGAAGCGGCGCGCGACCTGTTGAAGAAGCTGTACCAGTACTTGATCCCCGGCGACATCCGCCACGACCTGGGCGAGTATTACACGCCGGACTGGCTGGCGGAACTCACGCTCGATCGCACAGGCTTCAAGGGCGGGATGCGCGAGAAGCTTCTCGACCCGGCCTGCGGTTCGGGTACCTTCCTCGCATTAGCCATCAAGCGTAAGATAGACACCTGTCGCAATAAAGAGAAGCTGAGCGACGAAACGATACTTAAAGCCATTCTGGAAACCGTCAAGGGCATAGACCTCAACCCGCTGGCGGTGACGGCTGCCAGGGCGAACTATATCTTCGCCATTGACGAGCTCTTAGCCCACTATCCGTTCCAGCGAGAAATCCCCGTCTACCTTGCGGATTCGATATACCCGCCGAAGTCCTCCACCGACATCAGAAAGCCTAACGTACGCACCTTCCACACGGTAGTCGGCGAGTTCGACTTCCCGATTGCCGTCCGCACCGAAGCCGGAATGAGCTACGTGGCACAGTTTCTGCACGACCATGTCCGCGACGACCATTCCTTCGAGAGCTTCATTCAGAAGTTGATACTGAGCCGGGGCTACGTTGACGAAGACCTGTTCAATAACGGCGGCGACGTGGCCGCGGAGAACGTGGAGATCTTCCGCGACATATACGAGCGGCTTTGCGAGCTTAAAAGGCAGAAGCGCGACAGCATCTGGGCGACCATCATTAAGAACGCCTATATGCCACTGTTCCTCAAGGACTTCGGCTACATTGCCGGCAATCCGCCCTGGGTGAACTGGGAAAGCTTGCCGGATAAGTATCGCCGCGAGACAATGCACCTATGGGCCGATTGCGGACTCTGGCGGCTAAAGAAAAAGGGCGGGATGGAGACTATTCTCGGAAAGAGCAAGCGCGACCTTTCCACGCTGATGCTATATGAATCGATGCGACGTTACCTGAAGGATGGTGGAAGACTGGGCTTCGTAATCACGCAATCAGTCTTCAAGACCGGTGCCGCTCAGGGATTCCGACACTTCGAGTTTCCGACGCAAGACCCGCTTGGGCCCGGAAAAGTGAACCTCAGCGTCGAATCCGCCGACGACTTTTGCGACTTCCAGCCCTTCGAAGCCGCGACCAATCGCACGGCGATGATTGTCCTGCGGCGGGGAATACCGATGGCTTATCCGATGAAGCACTACACCGTCTGGCAGAAGAAGCCCGGAAAGCGCATCCGGCCTGATTCCACGCTGGATGAAGTAAAGAAAGCAACCCGCAGGCTGCCGTATCACGCCAAGCCGGTAAGTACGAAGGATAAAACCTCATCGTGGATTACCGCGCGGCCCAAAGCGCTTGAAGCGCTCAAGAAGGTGCTGGGCCAGTCCGATTATCAAGCCCGAGCGGGCGTATACTCCGGCGGCCTAAACGCCGTTTACTGGCTCAAAGATGTTGAGCCAGCAGGCAAAGACCCGCGTACCGGCAAGAAGCTTGTCCGTGCTTTAAACCTTACTAAGGGCAGCAAGAGCGGTGTACATCAACTCCGCGACCCGGTGCTGCTGGAAGAGGAACTGGTCTATCCGCTGCTGCGGGGGCGGGACGTGAAGCGCTGGCAGGCGGAGCCTTCGGCGTGGATATTGATGGTGCAGGACCCTAAGACCCGCCGGGGGATTGATGAAGACGTAATGCAGCGGGAGTACCCCCATGCGTGGAGCTACCTGAAACGCTTCGAGGATGAGCTTCGGCAACGCGCGGCATTCAAGCGCTATTTCACCCGTAAGGAGAAGAAATCCGGCAAGGTGACCGAAACCGGCCCCTTCTACTCGATGTTCAATGTGGGCGAATACAGCTTCGCGAAATATAAGGTCGCGTGGAGAGAACAAGCCTCTCGAACGGAGTGCTGCTATATAACAGGAATGAAAGACATCTTACCTCTGCCAGACCACAAGTCGATGTTAGTCGCCTGCAAGAACGCTCGCGAGGCGCATTACTTAGCTGCAATTATCAATTCAACTGCCTCTAACCTAGCGGTCCTTTCGTACGCTATTGGTGTGCAGTTTGATACTCACCTAATCCAGAATGTGCGGATTGCCCAGTTTCAGCCGAAGAAAACTATCCATCGCCAGCTCGCGGAGCTATCCGAAAAGGCACACAAGCTGGCGGACGACGAGGAGTGGCAGGAGCTTGCCGAAGTAGAAGACCAGATTGACCTGCTCGTGGCGAAGCTCTATGGCATCAAGGACGATGAGCTTGAAGAGATAAAACGCAACCTGCGCGAACTCAAGAAAGAAGACCTGAAGACGGGCAAGCTGTTCCCGAAGTAGCCTCGCTGCAAGATGCAGGGGATGTCAGGGGTCGTCTGCGGGTGCTGCGGCGAACGAGCGGAGGAAGGCGATGTAGGCGTCAGGCAGGCGGAAGTTCGTTGCGCCCTCCACAATCTTTTCCAGGTAGCCTGCACGCGGCGGGCCGGGCGCGTCGCCGCCTTCGCTTTCGTCAATGTAGGTTACGCATTTAACTTCGCCGCGCTCGGGCAGCTCCACATCTACCATCCGGCGGCGGTACCAATCCGGCACGCCTTCATAGCCGTCGAGCGCTTTCAGGTGCTCGTCGGTTAGCTCCCATGCCACTCCCTGGACGCTGCCCGCTTCCTCAACGACGATGGTAGCGACGCCGCGCGAATTGATTAGAAATCGCCAGCCGCGCAGCAGCCCGGTGGCGACGAACTTCGCGCCCGGGCAGCGCTGCTCCATCTGCCGGGAGAGCATATTCGAGCCGTATGCGAAGTAGAGCGCCACAGTGTGAGTTTAGCATGAGCCATGCTAAGGATATTGAACGCTTGCTGGCCATCTAAACTGCCACACGTTGAACTTCCTTTCACGCACGCGGGTTCCACTAGTCAGAACCGGCCTGCCCAACTTGGATTCGAGTGCCTTTACAAACTGGAACTTCGCAGTATCTTTGGAAAAACCTACATTAGCAGCTCTTGTTGCCCCTGCCAGTACATCTGCCAGTTGCAGTAAACGATAACGCTTGGAGTTGACCTCGGACACACTTATGACCTGAGGGTGGCCAGAATTCGCTGTACATCTTTTCTTAAGGTAGGAATTACAGACCGATATAAGAGTGGGTATCCGTCTAGGATCAGCCCACGGCTTCTGGTCAAGCCATACCTTGAAAGTATCTTCCGGCATGGTCCATTTGAGAGACTCCAGGTCTAACTTTATATTGCGAGTGAGAAAGAAGTAGTAGAGCTTGTAAAATCCGAGCTGATAGCTGCCCGTGTTGAATTTCTGAATGAACCGTCTGTAATCGGATGAACTCGTATCAGCGACCAAGCACCTGAAAGCAACATGCTTGCTTGCGAAAAACCAGCCTAAAAGGGCTTCATATCTATCAATGTTCGACCAGCAGATTTTCCTCCATTTCAGTTCGCCGAGAAGTCCCGAAGTGGTAGCCAGCTGATCTAAGCCCCGCTCCGCTTGTTCGCGAAACTTGCCCGGTACCCACAAGCTGCCGTATGCAAGGGAATCACTTGACTCGGGCACACCACTTTCATCGGCAAGTATATGAATACGCATAGTCACTGGCACAATTGGAGGCGGGGGGAGTCGAACCCCCAAGCTTCAGTTTTGGAGACTGTGCTTGTCACCGGACCGCCCCCGCGTGCTCCTTCATTATATAGAAAAAGGGCACCTTTCGGTGCCCTCCTGAAGCCTGTCCGCATAAAGCGACAAGCACAGTCTCCGCAAATATTATAACACAAATCTGGGATTCCGGGGAATATATTCGACTTCCCAAGAGGTATTCGCGACTTGCAGTAGAAATTAAAGCGGAGTCTGATTCTCCGAGTACATCGAGCTTCGCGAGCAGATCTGAGACCGGAGTGATCTGGAGTCGGATGACGGGGCCGAGCTGCTGGAGATTATCCTGGCGATAGTGGATCGAAGGCATTTATGGCTGGATGAGTAGCGAGGTTATTGTTACCGGCTCTTCTTCTTCGGTAATCAGCTTAACGAGAAAGGGCACGTTTCCAAGCCGCAAGTAGCCTTCTTTAACGGCGTCCTTACGGGAATTGAAGATCCCAAGGAGCTCGTCACCTTTTATCAAAACATATCGGCCTTCAGCTTTCACCAGAAGGTCGGGCTTGTGCTCTTCGAAGTATTTTATCTCGCAACCGAATACGTCGTTGACGCTTTCTCCCGAAATATCCACCGTGTTTTGATTATAACAGATTGCCCTGCCTGCCACTGCGCCTGTGCTAAAATCCCTGACGCGATGAAAATGGACATGAACAAGCTGTTGGCCGACATGCAGAAAATGCAAAAGCAGGTGCAGGAGCGGATTCAGGAGATTGAGCAGGAACTCTCTGCCGAGACCGTCGTAGGCAGCGCAGGCGGCGGGCTGGTTGAGATCGAGCTGAACGGCCACCGCGAGCTTGTGCGCGTGAGCGTGAAACCTGAAGCGCTCGAAGATGCGAGCGAGAACATCGAGAACCTGGAGGACCTCGTCTACGCCGCGCTAAACTCCGCGCTTACGCAGGCGCGCGAGCTTTACGAGCGCAAAATGAGCGAGGCCACCGGCGGAATGGACCTGGGAGGTCTTATGGGAGACCTGCCACACGGTATCGGCTAACAGACGCACGGAGCGGACAATGCTGCCAGAAGCGCTGAGCCAACTGATACAGCTTCTCTCCCAGCTTCCCGGCCTGGGACCGCGCAGTGCGCAGCGCATCGCGCTCTACCTCCTGGAGCAGGACGAGGCTTACCTCAAGCAGCTTGCGGAAAGCATCGGCGCTGCAAAGAACATGGTAGAGGTCTGCCCCCGCTGTGGCGGCTTCTCCGCCGGCGGGAAGTGCGCGTTCTGCGCCGATGAGTCGCGGGATTCCTCGCTACTTTGCGTGGTCGCGGACCCGCTGGACATCTACCCCATTGAGAGCACCGGCGGCTTTAACGGCTATTACTTCGTCCTCGGCGGGCTGGTGGATCCGCTTAAGGGAAGGATGCTGGAAAGCCTGCGGACGCCGGAACTGAGGGCGCGGCTCAATGAGGGCGGGATCAAGGAAGTTCTGCTGGCGCTGGATTTCTCGTTCGAAGGCGAAGCCACATCAACGGTGCTGGTCGAGGAACTGGGCACCGAGGGCGTCAAGTTCACCCGGCTGGCGCGCGGGCTTCCGGTTGGCGCGGAGATAGACTACGCTGACGAAGACACGCTGAGCCAGGCGTTGAAGTACCGCCGCGAAATCGAGCCGGCTGGAGAACACCCGGATGAGTGAGCAGCCGCGCAGGCCGCACTGGCTGCGCGTCAAAGCCCTTGATCCAAAAACCCGCAAGCTGATGTCGCGGACGCTCGCGGGGCTGCATACGGTGTGCGAGGAGGCGAACTGCCCCAACATCGGCGAGTGTTTCACGCGCGGCACGGCGACTTTCATGATTATGGGGGATATCTGCACGCGCAACTGCGCCTTTTGCATGGTGGAGCACGGGGAGCCGGAGCCGCTTGATCCGGGAGAACCGGCTAGGCTGGCTGACGCAGCCGCAAAGCTCATGCTCAAGCATGTTGTCGTGACAAGCGTCACCAGGGATGACTTGACCGACGGAGGCGCGGCGCACTTTGTCGCGTGCACCGAGGAGCTGCGACGCCTGGAGCCTGCGCCTTCGGTGGAATTACTTACGCCCGACTTCATGGGCGACCCGGACGCGCTGGAGACGGTGCTGGCGGCGCGGCCAGAGGTCTTCAACCACAACGTTGAGACTGTCCCGCGCCTGTACGCCAAGGTACGGCCGGAGGCTGATTACGGAAGGTCGGTCGGCGTCCTGGCACAGGCCTGCCGTTTTGCCCCAATGGAAAACAGCCCCAGGACGCTCGTAAAGAGCGGACTGATGGTCGGGCTGGGCGAGACGTTCGACGAGGTTGTGGTGGTCCTGGGCGATCTGCGCAAGGCGGGCGTTGATCTAGTGACCATCGGGCAGTACCTAAAGCCCCGGAGCGCAGGCGGGCATTGCGACGTGGCGCGCTACGTCGAGCCGGCGGAGTTTGAGGCCTACTCGGAGATTGCCCGTGATATGGGCTTTGCCGGTGTCGCCAGCGGCCCGCTCGTGCGCAGCTCGTATCGCGCAGGGGAGCAGTTCGGGAAAGCCAGGTCGTAGCTTGCAGAGGTTCTCAATCGAAGAACGGCAAGGGATTTTCCGGCGGCGCAAGGCGCTCAACGCCCCTCATGTATCTTTGCAGCGGTTCGGGCACCGCTACCGACCCGTCTTCGAGCTGGTTGTTCTCCAGCAGCGCAATCACGATTCGCGGCAGCGCCAGGCCGGACGCGTTGAGCATATGCACGAACTCGGGCTTGGCCTTTGCATCGCGCCTGAAACGGATGTTTGCGCGGCGCGCCTGGAAGTCGCTGGTGTTAGAGGCCGAACTCACCTCCAGCCATTCGCCTGAGACAGCGGAGTACACATCCAAGTCATAGGTCTTCGCCGAAGCGAACGTCATATCGCCCGTCGGCAGCAGCACGCGGCGGTACGGCAGCTCCAGCAGCTCAAGGATATGCTCCGCTTCCCCGGTCATCCGTTCCAGCGCGTCGTCGCTTTCCTCGGGCGCGCAGAGCACGACCAGCTCAACCTTGTCGAACTCGTGCACGCGCCTGAGCCCCCGCGCTTCGTGGCCGTAGTGCCCGGCTTCGACCCGCCAGCACGGGGTGTACGCTACGAGCTTTACCGGAAGCGCGTCCGGCGGCAGTATGCAGCCGCCATAGTAGTTGCATACCGGCACTTCCGCCGTCGGAATAAGGTAGTAATCGGGCTGCCCGCCGGGGTCGTGCACCACCTGCTCCAGCGGCGTGAACACGTGGTACATCTCCTCCTTGAACTTCGGGAGCTGTCCGGTGCCGTACGGCGCTTCGGGCTTGACTATGAAGGGCGGGCGCATTTCCCGGTAGCCGTGCTCGCTGATGTGGACATCAAGCATCAGATTTATCAGCGCGCGCTGG
Organism: Planctomycetales bacterium; assembly: GCA_030606285.1. Lineage (GTDB taxonomy): Bacteria > 4484-113 > 4484-113 > 4484-113 > 4484-113 > JAGGTK01. Next base: position 60,611 of record JAUWGS010000011.1, read on the forward strand.
AGTTCCGCGCCCAGGCCAACATAGAACTGGAAGCCTGAACCCGAGATGCGCCCCGCCGCCGCGAAGTCAACCAAGTTCAGACTCGCAGCGAGTTCCACATGGTCCTTGCCTTTGAACGCCAGGCTGCGCTGCTCGCCGTGCTCCTTAATTAGCTGCCGTGCATCCTCGCCGCCCACAGGAACCGAATCGTCCGGCAGGTTGGGCAGCGTGCCTAGCAGGCTGATGCGCTCGTCCTGAAGGGCGTTGAAGCGCGCCTCGACTGCGGCGGTTTTTTCGTTTACGGCCTTGACGGACTCCTTCTTCTCGTCCGCCTGCGCCGCATCTCCGGCCTGCATCAGCTTGCCAATTTCTTTGGATAGCTCCTTGCGTTCGCGCCGGAGATCGTCCAGCTCGACCTGAGTCTTGCGCTCTTCGGTGTCGAGTTCAAAAATCCGGTCGACGACGGCGGGATACTCCTCGCCGCGCGTGGCGAGCTTCGCTTTGACGAGTTCCGGATCGTCGCGCAGCTTTTTTCTATCCAGCATAGATGTATCCCAGCAAGTCCCCTTCTTTCACCGCACCTTCGGTCACCAGCGTTTCACCTAGCACACCCGACGCTTCGGCCTCGAAGACCACTGAAGCCTTATCCGCTTCCACCTCAAACAGCTCGTCGCCCTTAGACACCTTGGCGCCCGGCTCGATCAGCCATGCACCGAACGCAATCTCGTCGCTTTTCATGCCGATTGGGAGAAGTGTAATGGGTATGCGTTCCACATCCGGCTCCAATAGCCGCTTCCAGCCTACGCGCCTGAGGCGGCCTCGTCACGCTGCGCCACCAGCGTGCGGATCGTCTCGATGATACTGTCGGTGGGCGTTCCCGGCCCCATTACCGATGCGACGCCGGCGTCCAGAAGAGTGGACACGTCGTCTTCTGGGATGATGCCACCAGCCATCACGATAATGTCCGAGGCACCGTGTTCTTTCAGCAGCTGCATCACTCGCGGGACGAGCGCCATATGCGCACCTGAGAGAATGGAGAGCGCACAGACATCGGCGTCCTCCTGCACGCAGGTGTTCACTATGTCTTCTGGCGTCTGGTGCAGGCCGGTATACACGACCTCCATCCCCGCATCGCGCAGCGCACGCGCTATCACGCGAGCGCCCCGGTCGTGCCCGTCAAGCCCCGGCTTGGCGACGACCACGCGGATAATCTTCCGGGATTTGCCCTTCGCAGTATGCTCAGCGACCATCACAACTTCTGATTATAGCAAAGAGATGCACCAACAGGAGTGCGCAGTGCGTTCTCAGCGCGTTGCAGGAGACTCTAGCCGCCGACGAACTGCTGAACGCGCTTGTAGGTTTCAGCAAGCCGCTTCTGGTAGTACGGGATGTTCACATCCGGCGCTCCGGGATTATACTCGCCTACAAGTTTCGCCACCTCATAAGCCTTGACTTTCGCGCTGTCGCCGCTGATGTAATAGCTGACCGGGTCGCCGGGCTTGAAGCGGTCGGGGTTGCGCAGAGCGACTTCGTACTGCGCCTGCCGGCCTCGGCGCGTGGTCTCGAGCTTCTTCCTATACGTGGCAAGCGAGTCCACAAGGATCGCGGTCTTCGCCAGCTTCCTGACCGGCATATCGCCTTCGCTCAGGTCGTGCTTCACTTCCTCGTACAGCCGTTCCATTTCGTCCGCCCGGTCTTCCAGTATAAGGCGGATGCTGTCCTCGATGAAGCGGCGCAGGAACGGTTCCAGGCCGCGCGATTTCATCCCGCTGCCCTTGATGGTCAGTTCGCCGTCGGACGAAAGCAGCGCGTAGTTCTTCACCTTGTAAGAGAGCATTGCGTCATACTCCCCGCCAAGCTCCACCGAGATTCCCTCCGGCATCTGGTCGTCAATTTTTTGCGTAAACTTATCGTAGCCGCCCGGCCGGCGGAATTCCTCCGGCGGCTCTAAGTAAATTCCGTCCGTGTCCACTTCGATGATGCGTCCGCCAAGTTCCTCCACAACCAGAGCCATCGTCTTGACTGTCTCCTGCCCCAGCCGGGTCACTTCCTCCGCGGCATTAAGGTCGGCGAAGCTCATCCGTGCGGTGCCCAGGTAACCGTAGAAGCTGTTGATGATTATCTTGAACGCTCCCTGCCGCGCGTCCAGTTGCGAAAACTCGCGCGGGTCACTGAGCGATTTCAGCTTCTGCTTGATTGCCAGCCGCTGGGTAAGAAGCTCGCGCAGCACCTTTTCAAACACGCCGAGGCGGTCGCCTTGCGGGAACAATCCGTGCGTGAGAATGAGTGAGGGGTAAAGGCTTGCGATATCCACGTTTATCACCGGACGCACGACTCCGGTAACGCGCACGTCGGTGTAGCCGCCGGGGAACATGCGGCCTTCCGCGGGATATGGCACAGCGGACGCTTTACTGAAATATTCGCGCAGGAGCAGGCTGTTTATCTTGGTTGCGTTTCCCTTGATGACGCTGTCTTCCAGGCTGTAGGGCAGCATCCGGCTCAAGTGGAAGTAGTTCTGCACCAGCGTGGCCGCCACGTCTGCGGTCTCGTCAAGCGCCGCCGCCGTGTTGGGCTCTTCGCGCTCGCTTTCACGCAGGCCGAGGTAAGCTGCGAGATACGGCAGGTCGTAGCTGTCCATCTCGCGCTTGAAAATGTCGTAGCCCTGAGCGAGGATCCAGGTGTCCAGCAGGCTTCGGCCGAAAACGCGCAGGAGGGGAAACTCCAGCCGCCTTTCCGCAAGCGGCATCGTGTAACGCTCGCTCCACGCCTCGCGCCCGCCGCGACCAAGGTTGAATGGGACCTTGGCCTTCCTGGCGCGCGCGAGGAGGAAGGACAGAATGTGCTTGTAAAGGTTGTGGCCGCATATCACATCGGGGTCGAACTCCTGCACCACCTCGACGAATTTACCCAGCAGTTTGCTCTCGCCCAGCGTCTCGCCGTCCAGAAGCACTGTGCTATCGCCACACTTCAGGCCGAGTTCAAGGATCCGGTGTTCCTTGTTCTTGGGGTCGGCCAGCTCATTGCTGACGTTTAGCTTAAGCTCCAGGTGCAGCGTGCGGACATCCGCCCAATCCATGCCGAGGAAATGTGTCGCGCCGGTCGCGAGCATACGCTGATGAGCGAACTCCTTTACCTCATAGTAGGGCTGCTGGGCGAAGTCTCTCCTGTGAGACCGGTAATAGGATGCCATCTCTTTGAGGGCGTTTGTGTACTCGTCACAGCTTGAGAATCTCGCGAGCATATTGAATCCCGCTTCGCCCGAAAGCTCCACGGTTTCGCAATCCACTTCGGCGCGCTCGATAATCTCGTGCCCGTCCAGATAGAGGTAAGGCGCGAACGCGGCTGTTTCCTCCGTCACGCGGTTGCCTTCCCGGCGGTAGATGTGGATAGTGCTGGTCGCGGTGTCGCAGTCCAGGCCGACGATGCGCTGGCTATCGTCCCAGCCAAAGAGCAGACCGCGTAGTTCGTCGTTATTCATTGTCCGGCAATCCAGCGTAAACCGGGAACTGCAGCGAAGACGGCATATCCCCGCCAAGAGAGATTCGCAGCTCGACGAGTTCTTCCGCTCCCAGGAGCGCGGGATTGAGTTCGAAGCGGGGATGGTTGCTCGCCGCCAGGGCAACGCGTAGTTTGTGCCCCGCGTCAATGATGTAAGCAGTGTGCCCCAGCTCTACCGGGATGCGGTAGAACTCATTTGGCATCACTGTTCGCGGCGTCATGTACGGGTAAGGCAGCGACATTCGCGCGATACCGTCCAGAATGAGGAATGAGGTTCCGTCGGGATAGACGTCGGAGAGGCGCACGGAGATATCTGCGTCCGGCGCATTAGCGGCCATCGCTATCTGCGCGGTCACCAGTCCCACTATCGGCATCGGGCGTGATAATTCGTCACTGGTAAACGAGATTACGTCCGTGCGTTTTTCAACAACGCGCTGGTCGGCGGGACCGGCGGGGATGGTCAGGTTGCGCCCGCCCTTCGTGGGCACGGGGCTCGAAGGATCAAAGGTGAGCTTCACGCTGTGTTTAGGCACTTCCGACAGTGTGGAATCGAGCCTGCCTTCCGGCCCCAGGAACAGGATTGCCTCTTCAGCTTCCGGCGGGAAGTCATCGGCGGCGACCCAGAAGTTGCCCGGAGCATTGCGCCCGACGAGACTGCCCATTACGTAGTACCGGACACGGGGGTAGCGCTTTGCGAAGCCGTTGTCCTCACCCTTTAGGTAATGGTTAAAGAAGGCAATCACGTCGGGGATGAAATCACCACCAGCCTGAGATGGAAGCTCAATGCCTCCCGTCGCGGCGTCGAACATCGTACCGTGGGTCCATGGACCCATAACAAGATAAGTATCCTCGCGCGAGCCGTTCTGAGCGTGATGCCGGCGCAGGTCGTAACCGCGCAGTGTGCCTTCAGCAAACGTATCGTACCATCCGCCGAAGTACATCACCGGAGTGAACGGAGCTTCGGCGCGCGTGGTCAGATCAAGCATCCGCCAGTAGTCGTCGTAGAAGGTGTGCTCGCGGATCAGCCGGAGATTCTCCGGATCCCACTCGTTACTGCTCAGCCAGTCCTCCACCTGCGATTCGCGGAGCACTCCGCCTATGTACGCCGCGTCGTGGTAGATGCTCGTCGCAGCGACGATTATCACCTGCGCTTTCAGGGAAGGCGGGGCCGCACCGGCGAGCATATTCTGGGCGATACCCAGCGCCGACGCGCCGATGGTGCCCACGCGGCCGTCACACCAGTCCTGCGCGGCAATCCACTCAACCGTGTCGTAGCCATCCCGGAGTTTACCCCATCCGTCGTTTACGAACGCCAGGTTGTCCCCTTCCGAGTCGAACCGCCCCCGCATGTCCTGGGCGATGAAAGCGTATCCCTCCCGGGCAAGCGCCAGGTAGTCCCTTGTGCCGTCCCGGCCATACGGGGTGCGCATCAGGATTGCCGGATGCGCTCCGCTTTCCTCCGGCAGCACGAGCATGGCGACGAGATCTGCGCCGTCCCGCATCGGGATTCGCAGCCCGTCCTCCAGCTTCAGTGCAGCCGCTAGCTTAAACTCCAGCGCCTCTGTGTCGCTAGCGGCAACGGTCCCGGCTATATCGAGTTCGCGGCGAAGCGGGAGCTGGCCTGCGAGCTTGACGCCGCCGCTTGCCACGTTGCGGTAGAGGGGATCCGTGGTGAAAACATAAAATTCCCCAGCGCCTCCCGCAAACTGCGAAGACACCAGGCGGAACTCACCCAGATTATTCGACACCGTCTTCGCTTGAGGATGGACAGTCGCATCTTCGGGCAGGCCACGCAGCGCGCTGCGGCTGACTGCGCCGATTGAGATGCGCGCAAGGGGCTTCCCCGTCTCGGCGGAGACGACCACGCCGCGAATCTCCCGCGCGGCGTCTCCCTGTGCGGGAAGGCAGGCGACTGCGAGCGCAGCTACCGCCAGCAGCGCAAGCCAGCTGCAGAGCAGTGGGGATAGCTTCAGGCTGTTTTTGCTCAGAACCGTCATTTAAGTTCAAACACGCAGAACCTCGCCTCCGGCGCCAGACTCATACATACGCTCTCTTCGGCTCTGGCACCTGAATGCCCTGACCAGCCCATTGATGCGCTGACGAATCCGCTGACAAAGCCGCAGGTGGCTTTGGCGCAGCCGGGCTTAACGAAAGGCGACTGTCGACAGTGAAAGATGTGCCCCTGCCCGACCTCGTCAATCTCGAAGCGGGTGTCGGGAAGGAGGGAGGTAAGGGACGAAAGCGCTTCATTGAGCGCTTTGCGCCGGGTCCGCCACTTCGGCCTGGCGAAGCCCCTGATCATGTCGTCAAGGGCCACCTCGCCTGCGAACCGGACAATGTCGCCGTAGAACTCGCTTTCCAGCAGGTCATCGCGCAGCTCGTTTACGGGAATCGCCGAGAGCTGGCTGATGTCCTTTGTGCGTTCAACGGCATCCACCGTGACCCGGTAGCGTTCTTCGAGCTCCCGGCAATACTCCAGGTCCCACCGCGAGACTGCAATCCACAGGGAGTAGTACACGAGCGGGGCTATCCGAGCAGGCTTTTCCACGGCACGATTCTACCAGAGCTACACAAGTGCCGTGCCAGCCGGTTGCGCCTTCAGCTCGCCGGCGACCATCGCTGCCTTCAGGCGGGACGACCCGACCGAATATGTGACAGCGAATGGTGCCGCAGCACCACTCGCTGTGATGAGGTTCGCACCAAGTCTGGAATTACTCTGTTGCCGCTTCGTCCGCGGCTTCCTCGGTTTCTTCGACTTCTTCGGTTTCCTCCTCGCCGTCACCCTCTTCTTCATCGGGTGTTGCCTCTTCGTCACCGGCCTCGGCCCCGTCCTCCACAGGCTCAATGTCCTCAAGATCTTCAGGGGTGAGAGCAGCACCCTCTGGTGGGGCTTCAGTCTCCCTCTCTCCCAATTCGGGCATCGTGCCTGGGGTTGTGATCTCGCCCCCACCGGGCTCAAGCTCAGTGGTTCTCGGGCAGGCCGTGAGCGCCAGCGCGAGGGTGATAAGTAACCCTAGTGCGATAATGATGAGAATAACTTTTCTCATTGACTCCCTCCCGTTGCCACGTTTCCGTCGGCTGAAACCAGCCAATCGGGGCAATCATTATACTCCACGCAGGAGTATTGGGCAAACCCGGTTTCGGCTAGCCCGCTTTTTCGTCACCGCGCGCCACTGGGATGCGCGACCAGCGGTCGACAGCGAATCCTATGACCATCGAGACGAGACCGGCGCAGAAGAGTATAATGGGCCAGCCCATCTCGTCCTCGAAGTACTCGAAACCCGTAGAGAAGACGTAGACAATCACAAACAGCGTCCCCAGGTAAAGGAACGAGCGGACCCGTATCCGCTGGCCGACGAAGATGGCGGCGAGCGAAAGCAGCAGAAAAGCCGTTTCATACACCGGCAGTTCGCCGTCCACACCGGTAAGGAACGCACCGAAGAGAAGCATCCCGCAGCCGAAGAAACCCAGGATCCCCCGGTATACCGATAATCCAGTGAAACCGATGTCCGACAGGACGCGTGTCAGGTATGCCAGGCCCAGGCCGACTGTGCCTGCGAGGACGGTCGAAACGCCGTGAACGTTAGCTCCTGTTGTACCGTGAGCACGCTGTTCCACGATGTGTGTCGGGAGCATACCGCCGGAAAAGCCAAGTACGAGCAGGGAGAAAACCAGCCCTACCCACGCCACCAGGTAAAGCAGCATGGCGTCGGATGTTTGACGCCCGCGCTCTGCGTAAAGCCCCGCAAGGAGCACCAGGGCGCTGGCAATCAGTGCGAAGCGATGAACGGTTAGCTCCGGATCGGTCTTCAGGACGCCTCCGATGGAGAAAGCCACGCAGAGCACAAAGCCCAATCCCGCCAGCAGCGACCAGGATGGATGAGGGATGAAGCGCCTGCAGAGCAGGTAGACAATGGTGGCTACACCGAGGGAAAAACCCCAGTGCAGCAGCACAGGCTGCTGTATGTAATACTCCGGCTCCCCCGCTGATGGCCCCCAGACGGCCATATAGACCACAAACGGAATGAGCAGACCTGCGGTTAGCAGGAAGTAAACTGCAACCGCCCGTTGGCTCAGAAACCATAACAGCAAGCCTGCAGCAGCGCAGACCAGCATTGGTGTGAGAATGGACCCGAAGCGCTGAAACCCGGACCATTCTTCCCAGTTGATGGATATGAAGAAACCCGCCGCGCTCACGATGATAGCCGCGCCGAGGAAGAGGAATATACGCGCTGCAGTGACGCGGGATAGGTCAACGGCCGGCGTGGCCGCACGGGAGATGTGCTTTGCCGGGGCCTGTGGCAGAGCAGCGGTGGGTTCGAGCAACCGGGTTGCCCTGGCCAGCCCCTCGTCGATCTCCTCTTTGCTCCAGCCCTTACCTTCGAGCGCGGCTCTGACTTCCTCCTTTGGCCGCGACTGGGCAAGTGACTGGAGGATGAATTCAAGGAGTCTGGAGTCATCCATACTTGTTCCCCCCCTGGACACCGCGCATAGCTGATACCGCAGGTTCTAGCCGCAGTACTTGTGGGCTATGCAATGCGCCCAGTACATCTGGAGCTGGCATTCATCCAACAGGTGTTTGACGACTGCGGTGCGATTTCGGCGGTCAAGGCCAAGTTCTTGCAGCAGCTTGACCCACTCGTCCACCGACCGGCCGGTCGCACGGATAATCTCCTCATCATTGGCGATAACTTTTTCTCCACGTGCCATCGGTCACCAGTTAGCATCAGATTATACCGTAGTAACCGCTCAATATCGGGGGATGCACCCAAGATAGAGGATAGACGGCGGGGCGCGAAGACGAGCTTCGCAGTCATCAGCGATCAGTCGTCAGAGACGAAGATGGCGCGCCACCCTCCTTCGTCCCATATTAAGGGACTTCGGTGGGCAGGCGAGGGATGCGCCCTATCCCGCGAAACGCGGGACTTCCGGCTGCGCCTTCAGCCGACGCCACAACACTAGAGCCGGGGTCCTCCGCTTCGGCGGGTAGATTTTCCAACCCCGGTTGGGGGGCGATAAGTCAGAATGAGTTCTATTATGGGTAGGCAGGGCTAACTAGCCCCGCTGATCTGGTTCTAAGAGCCTGGCTTGTGAGCCGCCGCCACGCGTGCGTCCGCAGGACGGGCGACGCCGTCACGGTCGAGGACCTCGGTTCAACCAACGGCACCGAACTTAACGGGCACAAGCTCGCGCCGCATCAGCTCGAATCCGCTTATGCCGGCGATATCATCGCGCTGGGCGAGACGCAGATAAAACTGCTCTGAAGCCGCATCCGACGCTCGCCACCTTCACGCGCTCAGCGGCCGGCATTTACGCATTGCCGTGAGCGCTTAAGTTCATGTAGGCGTCATTGACGCTGCACGATGGCCGCACCCCAAGGTGTAAAGGGAGCGGCGTTTGCGCTTCTTGGGGGGCGCGCTGCCAGGGGTTAGGGGTGAGGGGCTGGGGGTTGGAGGAGAGGGGCTTGAGGTGAGGGGTGAGGGATTAGGGGTTGGAGAGGTGACGGGGGAATCTTCTGTAGGGCGGGGACCTGTGCCCCGCCGCTCCTCCATGCCGGTATCAAGACGGCGGCCCACGGGTGGCCGCCCTACAGGGGGACCCATTTGGGGTAGGCCGGGCGCACCGTCGCCATAGCGGCTATGGTGCGTCGGCGACTCACTAGCCCGGCTC
>JAUWGS010000027.1 GCA_030606285.1 Planctomycetales bacterium
GCTTTTTCTATTCTCTCCAGGTAATTCTTTAAATCCTCCTTAACGAAGAATGAAGTTCCATATATTCTTACCAGCATTTTATTTCTCTCGCTACCTCTCCAGTAAGCTCCTGCAATACTTAACAGTTTAAATGCCCTTACCCTTCCTGTAGATGGAATATGTGGTCCCAAACATAGATCTATAAAATCCTCTGATGAATAAATACTGACAATTTCTTCTTTAATCTCATCTATTAATTCAATTTTGTAGGGATTATCCTTAAATATTTTTTTAGCTTCCTTCTTGCTTACCCTGTTTCTTTCAAATTTGTAATTTGCGCCAATAATTTTTTTCATTTCCTTTTCAATCAAAGGAAGAGCATCAGTTGAAATATTTTCTTTCACTTCAAAATCATAATAAAAACCGTCCTTTATTGCAGGACCAATGGCAAACTTGGCATCTGGATATATCTTCCTTATAGCTGTTGCCATTATATGAGCAGAACTGTGATTTAAAATACTGATAGCTTCTTTCCTGCTTTCAGGAGTAATGACACTGAAAGTTAAATTTTCATTCAATTTATAATCAAGATCTACTAAATTATTTTCTGATAAGTTATCTTTCCTGCTAATCAACTCAGCTGCAATTGCTTCTTTAGCAACTTTGCTGTCAAGCTTTCTTATGGCTTCTAAAATACTTGAACCTTTATCTACATTTACTTTTCCTAATTTTTTAATCTCAATTTCAATCATTTTTGTAAAATAATCCTTATAAAAATCTCTATCTATTATATACCATAATTATATATTATTTTTTTATGAGCAGAGCAATAAAATCCCAAATAATAAAATTGGAGCGGAAGACGGGACTTGGACCCGCGACCCCCACCTTGGCAAGGTGATGTTCTACCACTGAACTACTTCCGCGCGGAGCCTACTATACGGAATCGCTGCCAGAGGTGTCAAGCAAAGCGGCTGTCCGGCTGCAATGCTATAATCGGCGCATCACTCCAGGGGGAGGATATTATGAACCTGAAATCCCTCGCAAGCTTGTTTCTGGCCTGCATCCTGTGCGTTCTTACGTATGCCGCAGTTGCCCGTGCCGAAGCTCTCCCGAGCATTGACGATCCCATCGTTGTCCCGCGCTGGAGAACCATCGGGCCGTTTCCGATGGGTGTGCGGGAAGCGGGAACCGATGCGTTGGCGTACTTCGGCGAACAGCCGTTTGCAGAACCGCTGCTGAAGGGCTCCTTTCCCAGCTACCTTGTGCCCGGATGCACGGTGCGCTGGAAGTATGTAGACAGCGATGAAGAGGGCAAGGTCACCATTGAATATCCCGAAGTCACCGAAGACGACTGGGAACTCATTACGAGCGAATGGGGATTCGCCGGTGCGCTATACCGGGGACTTGCCTTCGGAGCCATTGATATCGAGGACGGGCCGAGGCGGGCGCTTATTGACCTGCAGAACTCAGGGGGTTTTCGCCTGAACGGTACCCCCTACCAGGGCGACTCCTACGGCCACAATATGTGGCAGCAGCCGGTCGTTTTACAGCAGGGGCGCAACGAGTTCCGCGTCGGATTCAGCTACCGGGGATCCTTCAAGATGCGCATACTGCCGGTGGAAAACGACGTGACGTTCGTCGCTAAAGACGCGACATTGCCGGACCTGGTGCGAGGGCGGAAGCAGCAGATCATGTTCTCCGTGCCCATCGTCAATGCGACGACTGGCTGGCTGAAGGAGCCTTTCATTCGCCTGAGCAGCGACGTTCCCGGCCTTCGCGGTTTGTTTGGTGCGCCGATACCCGTCCCGCCGTTGGGCGTGCAGAGCTTCCAGGTACCCGTGGGGCCAGGCCCGGAGGTGCCGCTAGAATACGAGGCCGACGAGGTCGAGGTGAAGGTGGAGTTCCTTGACGGAATGGATGGCCCTGTGCTCGGGAGCGACGTGCTCAAGTTCCGGGTGCGCGACACATCCGAATCGCGGCGCGAGACCTTCTGGTCGGCGAGCACGTACTCGGTTCAGTACTATGCGCTCAAGGAGCCGATAGACTTCGACCCGCAGAAGGAGTATGCGCTTGTGCTGTCGCTGCATGGCGCGGGCTGCGAGGCACAGGGACAGGTAGACTGTTATGAAGCCAAGGACTGGGCGTTTGTCGTCGCGGCTACCAATTGCCGCCGCTTCGGTTTCGACTGGCAGGACTGGGGAAGCTTGAACGTCCTGGAAACTTATACGGCGGTGAAGGAGCGCTATCCGATTGACGAGAATCTTGCCCATCTCACTGGCCACTCGATGGGCGGACACGGCACCTGGTTCAACGCTTTCGTCTTTCCGGACCTGTGGGCTGATGCGGTTCCGAGCGCGGGCTGGACTACGTTCGGCCTCTACGTGCCGATGTTCCTGCGCAAGAACGTCATCCTCGGCGAGCCACGGGCGCAGCTCGTCTGGAACCTGGGGATGCGCGAGGAAAACACTCTGATGCTGACCGAGAACGCGCTCAATCTGCCGATACTGGCGGTTGAGGGCGGTGCTGACGACAATGTGCCGCCGCAGCAGCCGAAGATGCTGGTTGACCTGCTCACACGCCGAGGCTACGACATTACCTACCACGAGGAGCCGGGCATGGGGCACTGGTGGAACCTGCCCGATACTCCGGGCACCGACTGCGTGGATGCAAGCTGGATCAACGAGTTCTGGCAGAAGCACGAGCGTGACCCGTGGCCGAAGAGGGTCGTCTACCGCACGCACAATTACTCGGTCAATAACCGCGCCTACTGGGTCACCATTGACCGGCCGACGAAAGCCTACCGCGACATCAAGGTGGAAGCAGAGGTCACCGCGCGGCGCACGGTGAAAGTCGAGACAGTCAATGTAGAGGGCCTGACGCTCAGACTGCCGGAAGAACTCATCGGAGGCATCAAAGCTGTGCCGGAAGCGGGCGCTACGCACGGTGGCAAGGTCATAGTAAACCTTGACGGCGTGCGCCTCGTGCTCAACCCGCTGGCTGATGACACTTACAGCTTCCACCGGGAACCGCAGGGGGTGTGGCGGGCCGGCAGATTTGTGGTGCCGGAAGGCGCCAAGACACAAAAGCTCTACGGGCCGTGGAAGCAGGCGTTCATGCGTCCGTTCGTGATTGTCTACGGCACCCAGGGGACGGACGAGGAGGACGAGTGGACGCTTGCGCTCGCGAGAGCTTACGCGCACGCATGGTGGTATCGGGCTAACGCACGCGCATGGATCATCGCCGATATCGACCCGATGCCCGAGCTTAAGGAGCCGCCGAACCTGATTCTTCTCGGCGGCCCGAAGATGAACGCTGTGACGGCGCGGCTTGAGGCGGACCTGCCCATTGTTATCCGTGATGACGGTGTTCTGGTGGATGGACGGTGGATTACCGGGCGCGACCTCGCGGCGAAGTTCGTCTATCCCAATCCGGAACATCCTGACTCCCTCATCCTGGTGCAGGAGGGACAGTCGCTGGAAGGTTTCAAGCGCCTGTTCAGTTTCACCGAAATCTACTCAGGGGCAGGCTTCCCCGACTGGATGGTGTGGGGAGATGAGGTCAAACTAACGGGACTTGGCGGCGCATGCGCGATGGGATTCTTCGACCTTAACTGGCGCGTGGACGACTCCCTCACCTTCTGGAATGAGGAACTCATATCCGGCCTTGCAGCAGGCGTGCACAGCGCTGACCTGGCTGGCGTAAGCAGCGGTGTCTGGAAAGTGGGCTACTAGCCTCACAGGCCGGACATGCTCTGAGAGCCGTCACGTCTGAGTGGCAGCCAGCCTGCTAAACTGGTAAGCGATGGCTGACCGCGTGCTCATCATAACCCGCGCCGACTCGACTACCGGCTACGAGCATATCCTGCGCTCTATTACGCTGGCGCGCCACTTTCGCACGGAACTGGATGCAGATACGCAGATAGTGCTGCTGGGTGATGAGAACTCCCTCGGCTACGCTCGCCGGCAAAAAGAGCAGGCTCTGTTCTTCCCATCCTGGGAGCTGCGCTGGGCGATTCGGCACCAGCTTCTGGCGGAGCTGTTGCAGCGGCGCTATCCCTTCTACAAGCCGCACGTCATCGTCTTCGACACCTACGCCTTCGCCGACACTTACTGGGGGCGCGGGCTCTTCCGGCAGCTCTTTCCGCTTTCAGCCTTCTTCGGCCTGGACATCTACCCGCATCGCAACCGACAGCAGCGCCCGGAGCGTAAAGCATACCAGCCAGTGGCTCTTGACTACATAGTGAACTCGCAGCTTGCGCCGTTCGGATCAAACGAAGGCGAGATTGACGGCGCGCTGCTCTATTACGGAACGGATTACCTCGTCCTTCCGCTGGAGCTAATGGCCACTCCGCCCTGGCGCCCGCCGCAGCGCGGAAATGACACAATCCCGATCTTTCTGGGCGGCAGGCCAAGCACCGCAGCACACAGAGTGCTGTCGGCGCTCTCAAGTACGCGATTCGAACACAGGCGCTTTTGCTTCTTTTCCAATCATCCGAAGCTCGCGCAGAAGTTCGCCCAAGGCGGCGTCACAGTGAACAGGCTCCCGCATGGCGTGGAGTTCTATCGCGCGTTCCGCTCTGCGCCGTTCGGCATCGTCTCCTGCGGCCCCCGCCTTTATGACCTGACTTACCTGGGAATGCCGCTGATCATGGTACCCATTGGGGCAAATGAAGTTTCCACCGCGCAGAAGGCTGCGGACGCTGGATTCGGGCTAATAGTGCTTCCGCGTGAGCGCGACCTCGAAGAGCAGTTGGAGCAGGCGATGCTACGCCTGGATGCACCCGAATTCGCGCGAGACCAATCGGAGCGGGGGCGTCTGCTGATCGACGGACAGGGAATTCATCGCGTTACCGCAATCGTGGAGCGCGCGCTGGAAAGTGTGCGCGGGAAGCTGGCGTAGCTAGCCAAATACGAGCGTTGTCAGGACGCTGCTGCTGGTCTTTCGCTGGTCGGCCACCAAAAGCCCATCGGGGATATCGTCAGGCGCGAAGCGTGTTTCAAGGAAGAACCGGCAGTCAGACGCGAACAGATGGCGGTTGCGGGTGATTGCGGCAAGCAGGGGCACTTCGAGCGGCGTTGAGAACGGCGGATCGATGAACGCAAGGTCAACCACCTCGCGGCTCTCCAGCGCCCGCCCGACAGCCGGCAACTCGCGAGTCGCGTCCATCTTCAGCACAATACCGCGATCGGCGACTTCGAATCGGGCGAGATTGGAGCGGATGCTCTCCACGCACTTGTGGGATTTTTCGAGGAACACGCTCTTGCGCGCGCCGCGCGATATCGCCTCCATGCCGACGATGCCCGTGCCTGCGAAGATGTCCAGAAACACGGCGGCGGCGATGCGGTCGGGCCCAATGATGGAAAAGAGCATCTCGCGAAGGTAGTGGGTACTTGGCCTGAACCGGCAGTTCTTGGGGAGAAAGACCTCGCGGCCTTTCAGTGTGCCTGTGATTATGCGTACACTCACGACAGGCTCCTTATCCTTACCGATACCCCGGAGTCACTGCGCGGACTCGCCGCCCTGGCGCTCCAGCAGCCTGCGCTGGCACTCAACGAGCGTGTCGGCGAAGCGATGGCAGTCCACGATATTGGACGGAACGCTCGCGCGCACCCAGGTCGCCAGGCCTGCGCCTTTCATCGGCCGGACGAAAACGCCCTGCTCGTTCATCTCCCGAGCCAGCTCCACGCTGTCCACCCGCGCGTCAAAAAGCAAAAAGTTCGTGTGGCTCGGCACATACCGGAATCCATATTCGCCCAGCAGCTTCCCCATCTGCTCCCGCATCTCAATGGCCATCGCCACGGACTGCCGGTGGTACTCCTCGTCTTCCAGTGCCGCCAGCAGTGCAGCCTGGGCCAGAGCGTTCACATTAAACGGCATCCGCACCTTGTGCAGGGCTGCGATGACTTCCGGACGCGCGATGATGACGCCGATGCGCAGTCCTGCAAGCGCGTATATCTTGCTGAACGTGCGGAGAATGATTACGTTCTCATGCTCCTGGAGGTATTCGAGCCCGCTCACGTAGCCGGGATCGGTGACGAAGTCAACATACGCTTCGTCGTGAACGAACAGGGCTCGACCACCGATCTTGCTGATGAGTTCCTCTACCTCGGGACGACGCACAATTGTGCTGCAGGGGTTGTTGGGATTGTCCAGCCAGACGATTTTCGTGTTTTCAGTCACGGCTTCGGCCAGGCCGGCGGTGTCAGGCGTGAAGTCGTCTTTGACCGGTACGCGCACCACCTTCGCGTTCTGGATGGCGCCTGCGATGTTGAAGATGGAGAAACCGGGGTGGGACACAACTACCTCGTCGCCGTCGTCAACAAACGTCTGGCTGATGTAGTAAATCCCCTCCGCGCATCCGGCCACCGGCAAGAGCATGTCGGGTTCCAGGCTGAACTTATCCGCGAGCCTCTGCCGCAGTAAAGCCGAGCCGTCGTCGGGGTAATAGTGTACGCGCTCGGCCGCCTTCCGCAGCGCCTCCACGACAGACGCCGGAGGGCCGAGCAGGTTCTCGTTGCTGGCGAGCTTGAGGATGTTCCTTTCTTCGCGTATCGGTTTACCGGGCACGTAGGGGTGAAGTGCGTCCAGGTGCGGACGCACGAACTTCGACAGGTCCATCAGGCTAGCCCTCCTCGAATTCGAAGCCGTCCTCGACTCCCGTCAGGAAGTCAAGGTTGCGCTCCACGATCCACATTTGAAAGAACTCGCTGGCTGTCCTGCACCTAAGTTCTTCGAGGATTTTCTCCAGGCAGATGTCCACCCGCTTCTTGTCTTGTGAAAAATAGAACACGTCGTCCGAACGAAGTCCGAATTTGTCGCGCAGAATCAGCTTGTACAATTTCGGCGGCATCTCCCTCTCCAGTTCGGTTCGCGGCGGAAGCACTTCCTCCTTCAGCGCCATGCCCCAGCGCACATATGCAGGATCACGGGGATTCAAGCCCTCAAACAGGCTGTACTTCAGCTCGTAACCGTGGGCGATCTTACCGGTAAAGAGCCGACCGATTGTGACCCCGATGTTCGCTAGAAGCATTGCCCAGCCCCTCTAAACGATTATAGGTTATGCCACAGGCGATTACAAGGACAGGCGCTCAAAATGACCCCGGTGGACGAACGGGAGCAGCACCCCCGCAATGCGACGCGCCCGCCGGCTTGCGAGCAGCCGGGCTTTTATGACATTGCGCCGAGTTTCAGCCAGTTGGGGCATCAGCGCGCGATGATACGCTGCCGGGGCGGCCTCAACGGGCAGGCCCACAGTCTGTGCGGCGGCTTTCCCGCTCGCCAGGGCGTAGCTAATGCCGTCGCCGCTGCTCGGGCTTACCATACCCGCCGCTTCGCCGCAAGCAAGCACCCGCCCCTGGCCCAGCCAGATGTCGGAATCCTTGGCCGGACGGGTCAGACGGCAGCCGCGAATGCGCCCCGGCTCAAACTCCAGCCCATACTCACGCAGATGCTTCGCAAGCGGTGCGAGCATCTCTAACGGCGGGTCCCGGCGGTCGCTTTCAAAAGCAGCGCCGATTTCGCCGAGGGACTCGCTCTTGGGGATGAACCAGCCGAAGAAGGGCGTCCACTTGCTGGCGAACACTGCGATGTAGTATGGGTAGGGCGAGGACAGGATGCACCCGACCTGCAATGCGTGGTAGTAGGGCGCAGTCGGAACTGCCAGCGCGCGCCGCGAGACCTGCCGCCAGCCTGTGCAGTCGAGGAAGCGGGAGGCGGTCACCTCGTGCTTGTCGTCCAGACGCACGCGGACGGCTTTCTCTTCGGATTGCAGACCGGTAACGCGTGTGCGGGGAAAGCAGTCCGCATCGTGCCCGCGCGCATCCAGCGCCTGGCGCAGCAGCCACCTGTCCAGCGAGCTTCGGTAGCAGTTGGCATAGTCCACCGGGAAGCGTGCTCTCGCGCCGGTATCCAGGTCGTGGTACTCAAGCTTCGTCTTGAAATGCTCAGCCCTTACTTCCGAAGGAAGTTCGGGCAGCAGCGCCTGCGCCTGCGCCGTGAGCATACCGCCGCACAGCTTGCCGTCGCGGGAGCTTTCCAGCGGGTTTCCGGCATCCACCAGCAGAGCACGAACGCCTTCGGGTAGGTGCTTCAGCGCCCACGCGCCCGCCGGTCCCGCGCCGGCTATAACTACGTCAAAATCAACGCGCATCTTCACTCGGGCCATTCCAGGCCGAAGTTGTCCAGCGCGCGAATGTACCTCAGGGCGCCTTGGCCTTCCTGCTCACAGTAGAAAATAGCCGGACTGCCGTTGACTTCTAGCAGCGCGACGTTTTCGCGTATCACGGTTACCGCGTCAGCAACAACCGCCTCATTCCACTCTTCTCCGGTCTCATCTTTAGCGACGACGTAGTGCAGGCACCGGTTGCCTTCGACGTCATCAGCGTACGCAACGGCAGGCCTTCCGCTTATCACTGAAAAGCCAATATGTCCACCGACCGTGTCCACCCAGTCATCGAGCGTGACTTCGCTTCCCCATTCGCTGCCTTCTTCATCATTGCTGCGCTTGTATTTGAGTGCGTGCGGCAGTTCTCCGCTGGTGAACCAGACAACAGCGGGATTACTGCTCACAACAGCCATCGCTGCTACATCCGTGTACTCATAGAGCGTCTTGGGCGTGCCCCAGGAAGCGCCGTTCTCGTCAAGAGCGCGCACATAGCAGAGGTCGCCTAGCCAGTTATCTGTTACCACTGCAATCGCCGGATTGCCCTTGACGATTTTCATATCGCAGCTGTTGGCGCTATTCTCGATCACACCCGCCGCAGCTACAACAGGTGTTCCTGGCCACGTATCTCCCGACGTGTCTGTAGCTCGAATGTAGAGCAAATCATTGCCTGCGAAGTCCTCAGCGAACGCGGCTGCCGGATTACCGTTGACCACACACAGGCTGCTTGGCGGTGGTGCAATGGTCGCATCATCCCAGATCTGCACCAAGGCGTTCCACACCGAACCCGTTGAGTTCTGTGCGCGTGCGTAGTCGATTCTCCCGCCCTCAATCATAAAGCTGACGGATGTCGTCACGGCGGGATTCCCGCTTACGATGGCCAGCGAGTTGTCGAAGCCCGGCTCTCCGCCAATACACGGGATTTCCACTGGCTCATCCCAGGTTGCGCCGTCAGAGTCAAGTGCCCGCACGTAATACACAGCGCTTGACTGCCTGTAGGCCACGGCGGGATTGCCGTCAACGATGACCGCGCTCGGGTAGTCGCCGCCGAGTTCGTCAATCACGATGGGGCCGGGCGGCTCACCCGTCACCGTAAGCGCGAACGGAAAAACGTCTTCATCCTCGGCGTTCGTCACTGTCAAGCTTGCAGGATACTCGTCGGCAACGCTAAGCAAGACCTCGGGGCTTTCGTCTGTCGGCGTATCGGGATCCGCGCCGCCGCCGAAGTCCCACTGATAGGTGAATGGAGGTGTCCCGTTCACCACCGCGCTGAACTCCACTAGAGTTCCTTCCTGCCCTTCCAGGGGCGAAACGGACACGATTTCCGGCGGGTCTACCGCTGGCTCAGTGACTTCAAGCGTGAACGGGTAAGTGTCGCTGCCTGCACCGTTGATGGCAGCAACGCTGGCATCGTAAGTGCCAATTGCGCCAAGCGTGACCATCGGTGAGCTGCCGACCGGCTGGTTGGGCACTGCGCCGCCGCCCATGTCCCAGTAAAATGACATTGGTGTCTCGCCGTTTGCGGTCGCCGTAAACACCACCGTATCGCCGGCAATCCCACTCTGGGGGCTAACACCCGTAATCACCGGCGGTTCCGGCACGAAATCGACGACTTCGCCGGGCACGCCAACGACCGAGCTGCTATCGTAAGGCACAACCCGGTAGTAGGGATACTCGCCAACCTCTGCGGACACCACGAAGCTAATGCGCCCGATACCCGATGCCAGCGAGAAGTCGAAAGCGCCGATGGAATTCCAGCCTGGATCCTCCGGGTCCGGCACCGGCGAGTTCTGCAGGGCGTAACCCGAGCAGTTCACACCGTAGTTCTGCGCGATGGGCGTAATGTCTTCAATGCCGATCTTATGGTTTCCACTGCCGTCCACTACGGCCTGAATGGAGTTTGCGTCCCCCCACACTTCATCGTAGTGGATTGCCAGCGGCGTAATGTCGCTGATGCCGACTGTGCCATCCTGATCGTAGTCACCCACATTGCGGTAGTGCCACATCAGCCTGAGCTTCTCTTCTTCGCTCCAGATTGTGAGATCGTTAACTACGTTCATTGGGCCGGTGGGTGGCGTAGTTGTGGATTTGATTCCATAGGTCAGCAGGCCAGCCTTCAGCGCTTCCCGCAGATCTGCAAAGAGCGCTTCGTCGACGCCTTGTGGCGGCTGCATTTCGTTGATCTCCGCCAGCACCGCCGCCATTGAAGGGTGTTCTGTTACGGGCGCCAGCGCTGCACCAGGCGACTTGCGTCCGCCGGCGCAGGAAGCGAGTGCGAGGACGAGCAGAGCCAGCAGGAGCGCGGCTATAGAGCGAGGTAGTCTGGTGTCCAGCCTATGCTGGGATGGTTGCGACTTTCGCGACATTCCAATCCTCCCATTGGGAAAGGGTCGCATTAATTATAGCCCTTGCAGTCCTGCCGGGAGCTAAAGCTCGGGCGGCAGCAATTGGACTTTGGTCATAAAGAACGCGTCGACCGCCACCAGGTGCTTGTGCGTGACGACCTCAGCGAGGTAGCGCTGTTCGCTTTTCTTGGGATCCCAGTTGGGATTCTCGTAGCGCCGGGTCTCGTTCCAGCGGCAGTCGAAGAGCCATACGGGGAGCAGCATCTGCGGGTTCTTGCGGTAGTTGATGTACGCCAGCTTGACGCCGAAGAGAGTCAATGGCGGAGGCTGGTTCCCGAATTCGTCCAGCACGATGCGCTTGGCGGACTGTAGCGCCAGGCCAGCATCGATGGCCGTGTAGGTGTTGCCCTGCTTCTCAATTTCCTTCGACCAGAAATAGGAGACATTAGCCAGGTTCTTCTCGCCGTCTATCGCCACCTGGATGTAGTCGTCCACCAGCGGCACGCCCCGGTAGAGCTTGGTGAGCCGGTAGGTGAACAGGCGGCCCTTTTCGTGCTCGAACCATGCTTCTTCCCGGATGGTGAAATCGCCGCTAACCGAGCCGGTTCCGGGCGTAAGCTGGTCTATGTACTTCTTGGCGGCGGCAATGCCTTCCTGCTGTGTGAACTTGTAGGAGTACTTCCGGTTCTCGGGCGTGCTCCCAGCAGTCTCAACGCTCGTCGGGGTCTCAACGAGGTTGTTGACATACTCGAAACCCCAGGGGTACTTGTCCAGGTAGAAGGAGACGCCCTCGCGGCGCCCCCCCCCCGACTTCACAATCGACAGGCGCGGGCCCTTGTGGCGCGTGCCCTTCCCGTACGACGGCGAAGTGATAGGCTCGCTGCCGATAGCCTTTTTCACATCGCGGAAGAACTCCTTGTAGACGTCCCCCAGGTCGGGTTGCCTGCCGCGCTTGAGGAAGGTCAGCTGCGGAGCCTTGCCGCCCCATTCCTCTGGGCCGTCGTCCCACGCTGGCAGCGGGACATCCACCGAGATGACCATTGACTGGAGTAGAAGGTCTATCGTTGAGTCGCTCCCGCCACCGCCCTGGGCGAAGGCGGTTGACACTGCAACCATCGCGGCCAGGGTGCCAAGCGCCACGGTTCGCGTAATCCTGAACATATCCCCATTATACCGGAATGCGCCTGGCTGTTTCGCGCGCCAGCTTCGGAGCGGCGTGCGCCGCACGCTGTGTTATAATCGGCCGCGCGAACTTCAGCGAGCAAAGGAGCGTTCTGTGACTGGATTCCTCGCACACACAAAAAACACCGATCCGGAAATCTGGGCGGCGGTCATCCGCGAATACCACCGCCAGCACGAGAAACTCGAGCTCATCGCCAGCGAGAATTTCGTCTCCCAGGCGATTCTCGAAACGATGGGCACGTGCCTGACGAACAAGTACGCCGAAGGCTACCCGAAAAAGAGGTACTACGGCGGCTGCGAGTTCGTGGACATCGCCGAGACGCTGGCACGCACCCGCGCCAAGAAGCTCTTCGGCGCCGAGCACGCAAACGTCCAGTCGCACGCGGGCGCGCAGGCGAACATGGCGGTGTATATGGCGCTGCTTGAGCCGGGCGACACGCTTATGGGCATGGACCTCTCGCACGGCGGGCATCTCACGCACGGCCACCCGCTAAACTTCTCCGGCAAGTACTTCAGCGTCGTGCCCTACGGTGTGCGCAAGGACACCGAGCAGGTGGATTACGACCGGCTGCGCGAGCTGGCGAAGGAGCACAGGCCAAAGCTCATCGTCGCCGGCGCCAGCGCTTACCCGCGCACGCTGGATTTCGCAAAGTTCCGCGAGATAGCCGACGAAGTCGGCGCGTACCTGATGGTGGACATGGCGCACATCGCGGGGCTAATCGCCGCGGGACTGCATCCCAACCCAGTGCCCCACGCGCACGTGGTCACGACCACAATTCACAAGACGCTGCGCGGGCCGCGAAGCGGCATGATTCTTTGCACCAAGGATCTGAAGAAAGACATCGACCGTGCTGTTTTCCCCGGCGTGCAGGGCGGGCCGCTGATGCATATGATTGCGGCCAAGGCGGTCGCGCTGAAAGAGGCGATGACCGACGAGTTCAAGGTCTACCAGCAGCGCATCATTGACAACGCGAAAGCGCTCGCCAAGGCACTGGCGGACAAGGGCTTCCGCATCGTCTCGGGCGGCACCGACACGCACCTGATGCTGATCGACGTCAAGAGCCGGGGCATCCTGGGGATTGAGGCCGAGAACCGGCTGGATGAGGTGAACATAACCGTCAACAAGAACACCATCCCGTTTGAGACCGAGCCGCCGATGAAGGCTTCGGGCATCCGCCTGGGCACGCCCGCGCTCACGACGCGCGGCATGGGCACTGACGAGATGGTTCAGATTGCGAACCTCATCGCCCAGGCCCTGCTGGATGCTCCGGGCGGCGAAAGCGACGATGATATCAAGGCCGGCGTCGCGGAGCTTGCCTCGCGCTTTCCGCTCTACGAATGGGCGTGGAAGGATTCGCTTACAGAAGCGATGCGCATCCAGGAGGAAGCCGCCGCGCGCAAAGCCGCCGCAAAGAAAGCTAAGGAAGCTGCGGGATAGCCTGGCCAGCACTGTAGGGCGGTAACTTGTATGCCGCCGTCTTGTGTCCCCTTTGAGTACGCGGTGCTCACTAGCGCCGCTCTTAATCCACGGCGGCCCGGCACCCGGCTCGCCCGCACGTCTTTTTTAGGGCGGGGTTTTACCAGCCCCTGTGGATGGCTCCGTGCCCCGCTGCCGACAGCCCTGCTGTTTTCCCTAACGGCGCGCCTTCCTGGACCAACCGTGCCCGTTGCGCCGTAGCGTAATGGTATAATCTGATTAGCTTGTGCGCCGGATATGGGCGCAAGGAGAGGGGATTCATGTCTCAAAGAAAGCCAACATTGCTCCGCGCAGTGTTGTTAGCTGCAACGCTGATGGTAATACTCGCGCTGATTCTTGCCGCGTGCGGGAAGCATCGTGGGCAGGTTGCGCAGTTGACGCTCACGCCAGCCGCGCAGCAAGAACAGGACCGTTCTGAGCGGACCGGCGATGCTTCGGACGGCGGAGTGCTGCCGCCGGTGATGGCGCTGGATCAGTTGCTGATGGACGCTCCCAAAGGCGTGCGCGCCGGATCCCAGGTAATCAGCTTTGGCTCCGATTATTCACCCGAAGGCTCGGGCAGCACGAGCGATCGTGAATACAGCATCGAAGTGGATGGCTCGGAGCTGCATCTCAGAGCTTATGAGCCCGGCGAATACACCTACGCCCTGTT
>JAUWGS010000014.1 GCA_030606285.1 Planctomycetales bacterium
CAGAAACCTTCATTGAGTATTCCAACACTGCCTGCACGGTGGCAATTCGCAGTTCAGAATTTACTGATCGCCCTGGTTGTCCCATCGTAGAGTACCTCCCTTCAAGTCCCTACGATGTTACATATGTCCTAGAACAGTACATGTAGGAAGTAGGACGGGAAGAGCCTGTAGGGCGGTCATTTATGGCCGCCGGTCTTCGATGTGTTGAAGAGGCGGCGGGGATGAATCCCCGCCCTACAGAAGAGGATTCCATCCGGGGCCAGTCCGTGTTCGCGTCAACCGAAGCGGGTTTGCCCGACTGGACATCCGACATCATTCCCGTGAGTGTCTTCGCGCAGGATATGGCGTCCTTGGCGGAGCATTTCTCGATGGCGTCGGGATCGGATGCGCGGGCGAGGTAGAGATTGAGCAGGCCTGCTAGTTGGGCGTGGAGTTTGCCCGAGTCGAAGATAAGGTCCTCACTGAGTACGCCGGGCTGACTAGCCCGGCTCTTAGGAGAATCCGTGCATTCGTCGTTTTCAGAGCGGCGCTGGTCAGCACCGCGTACTCTATTGGGGGACCTGCTGCCATCAGGAGCGCCAGGTCCCGCCCCGCCACAGGCGGGCAAGCCTACAGGGGATTCGCGCATTTCTGAACCATCACACATACTTGAAAGGGCTGATTCCTACCCTCCACTTACTATTATAGCAGATATTGGCAAAAAGCGGACACTGATTTGGGGGGAATTTGACATTTACGTCTGAGCCGGATATACTATTCATATGTCGGGGGACATCACAGCTGCATATGAGAGACTTGTTCAGGAAAGCGAGAGTCCAGATGCCCTTCTAGATGCTATAATCGGGGGTAACAAGGACAGCCAATTGACTGATAACCTCTCAAAAACGCAACCAGAAGAAGCCAAGAGCAGCGTGAAGCAACAGGAGCATTTAGCCCTGTTTGATCCTGTAATCCCCAAAGGTGCAGATGCCAATAAACCAAACGGTTCGACATTCAGCGATCCTGCATTTAGCAGTAACAAGAACGCTCCTATACATCGATGGGTGCCTTGGATTGCAGGATTCTCTTATGAATTTGTGCAGGATGCTATCGTAAGGCATCTACGGCATAAGGGCACGGTCTTAGATCCTTTTGCGGGAGTAGGTACGACGCTCGTCACTGCTGTTCTAGCGGGGCACGATGCGATTGGCTTTGAAATCAACCCGTATGCAGCGCTCGCATGTCGCACGAAGCTTAGGTCCTATAGAATCGGCCCCAGAAAACTTAACGATCATATTCTGAGCTTTAACAAGTTCTACAGCCAAGCGATTAGAGACAACTACTCACCACGTAGTGAAGTGCCTTCCGGTTTCAAGACTCGCTCAGCATTCTACAGCCCTCCAGTGCTGCGCAAAGTGCTGATAGTACTTGATTTCATCAAAGCTGTAGAAGATGAAGGCGTGCATGACTTATTCAAGCTTGCATTTGGCTCAACAATGATCAAGTACTCAAACTACTCTTACGAGCCAAGCTTGGGAAGACGTTCGGCCGCAGGGAAGAGCGATATAGAGGATTTTCCAGTTGGAGAGACGATTTCGGGGAAACTTCGCGAGATGGTCCAAGACATTGTGTGGATGCGGCAGAAGATGGACGGAAAAGCTCCATCAGTAGAACTCGTTGCTGAGTCGTTCTTCGATGCTTGGAGCGCACTCGACGCAAATACAGTCGACTTAATTGTAACTTCGCCCCCCTACTTGAACAATTACCACTACAACCGCAACACAAGGCCGCATCTCTACTGGCTTGGATACGTCAGTAAACCCAGCGATTCTAAACACTTGGAGGAGCAGAACTTCGGTAAGTACTGGCAGACTGTTCGCGAGCGAGAGAGAATTGAGCTTGACTTCGACCCAGGCAATGGAGATATTGCGGAGAGCCTTGAATTGCTTCGCGGCAAGACTCCTGAGAAAGGCATATACGGCGGAAACGGTTGGGCGAACTACGCAGCAGCTTATTTCAACGACTGCCATAGATTCACCAAAGCGGCGAAATACCTACTGAAGCGAAACGCTACAGCATTGGTTGTGATTGGCAATAGCATCCTGCAAGGAGTCATGATTCCAACGGATCGCTTCCTAGCAAAGATAGCAGAGTCGGTTGGTTTGCAGGTGATAAACATACATGTGCCAAGGGCAACTCGGGTAGGCAACAGCATAATACAATCAGATGTGAGAGTCGCCAAAGCCAAGGATTCTCACCAGTTGTACGAAGCAGTAGTCGAGCTGCGAAAGCCCTAGCTAGCGCGCACGCTCAATCTTCGTGATGATGTCCGCTAGGGTCGGGGACTCACCAGTAAGGCGCTCCACCCAAGATCGTCCCGGGTGCATAACATCCCGTTCGGAACGCGCCTGATTATAGCGTCCCTTCCCGGGATCGTGATTGCCAAAACCGTCCACAACAGTGTTCCACAAGGGATTAAAGCGACGAATCAGCTCTGCCTCTACTAATGTCACGAGGTCCGTCTCTACTCCCTCTAATATCATGAAACGGCAGCGGAAATCGTCAATTCCCAGGTTCTCGGCCTGCTCGATGCTCCTGGCATGTTCGCCAAGACGTCCGTACAAAGTTCGGAGCTCTTCGTCACGCGCTACTCTCGCGGTGCGCCATCCCTGTGGAACTGCCTTGCCTACGTATATAGGCTGAGTACACTCGTCCTCGTTAGGTAAGACAGCTTCTTTATACAAGTCAAATGTTCCCATGTAGTACAGCACGTAAACGCCAACACCCGTGAACCTACTACTGGGCGGCAGGCTATGAACAGGCGTCGCTTTTAGGAATTGAATTGCCTTATCGACAACGCCAACGAACTCGGGCGAGCGAAACGTGTGCAATTTGGTCTCTATAGTACCTTCAGACATAGATTTCGATAATACAAAATAGCAGAATCACGGTTGAATTGCCAATAGTCGTCAGCTTAGTCGCGTCAAATCCTACACTCCTACATCTTCCCAATGCACCTGATTACGACCTGAGCTGCCCCTTGTCGTTTAGTAAACTCAGGGCCCGCTGCGGGCGGGCTAGCCCGGCGTACTCATTGGGAGCGGAACACTCGCATGCTCGCGCAGAAAGAGGGCACGGCGTGCCGTGCCCCTACAGAAGACGGCGGGGCGCGCTTCGGCTACGCTCAGCGTCTGCGACAGGACCCCGCCCTACAGGGAAGACCCCCAACCGAGTAGGCTGGGCTTCAGCCTGAGTTCAGCCGAACGGCTGACTAGCCCAGCTACTAAGAGCGGCGCTGGTCAGTACCGCGTACTCATCGGGGGGCTACAGCGAAAAATACGCGGACACGAGCAACTGTGCAACCTCTTCCAGGAACTCGCGGTCATCTTTACCAAACGCGGATGGGGTGTCGGAGTCGATATCAATCTCGCCAATGCACTCTTCGCCGCGCAGCATTGGCACGACGATTTCGCTCTTGGTCTCCGGGAAGCACGCCAGGTACTCATCCTGCGAGTGGACGTCGTCCACAACGACGGTCTCCTTCTTGCGCGCGGCAAGCCCGCAGATGCCCTGCCCGATATCGATGCTCACATGCCCGGTGGCCTCCGGCCCGTCCCACGCCTCCAGCACGAGCTTATCGCCCTGCACGAGGTATATCCCCACCCAGTTGTAGTGGGCGACTCTTGAGCGCAGCAACGTTACCACCGCCTGCATGCCCGCGCCCGACTCCGGATGTTCGGTAATCAGCCCGCGGACTCTCGGAAGCAGTTTGCGCACACGCGGATTATAAGCCAGATTCCGTTGACTTTGCCTGTTGCGGGCGGATATACTCAGCGGAAGTGATTGACCGGTACACCAGGCGGCAGATGGGGCTTATCTTCAATGAGCGCCACAGGTTCGACCTCTGGCTGAAGCTCGAACTTGCCGTTGCCGAGGGCTGGGCCCGCCAAGGGCGCATCTCCCAAGATGATTACAAGCGGATGCGCACAAAGGCGCGCTTCAACCTAAAGCTGATGCAGGATTACGAGCAGAAGGTGGAGCACGAAGTCGTGGCATTCGTCTCCACCGTCGGCGAGTCGCTGGGCGACCTCTCGCGCTACTTCCATCTCGGCCTGACCAGCTCGGACGTTATGGACACCGCGCTCAGCCTGCAGATGCAGGAGGCGTGGGCCATTCTCCTGCCTGAAGTCGAGCAGCTCATCAAGCATCTCGGCGCGCTGGCGATGAAACACCGGCGCACCGTGATGATCGGTCGCACGCACGGCATTCATGCAGAGCCGATAACGTTCGGCCTGAAGGTGCTGGTGTGGCACCAGGAGCTGAAGCGGGCGCTTGCGCGTATGGAGCGGGCGCGTGAAGAAACGGCGGTGGGTAAGCTATCCGGCGCGGTGGGCAACTATGCTCATGTCCCGCCGGAACTCGAAGAATGGGTTCTGGCGAAGCTGGGGCTGAAGGCGGAGCCGGTGTCCAACCAGATCGTGCAGCGGGACCGCCACGCGTACGCGCTGTGCGCGCTCGCTATTCTAGGCGGCACGCTGGAACGCATCGCCGTGGAGATTCGCAGCCTCCAGCGCACCGAGATCGGCGAGCTCGCGGAGCCGTTCATGGCGGGCCAGAAGGGGTCGTCGTCCATGCCCCACAAGCGCAACCCGATACTGTGCGAGCGCGTTTCGGGCATTGCGCGGATGCTTCGCGGCTATGCGCACGTGGCGCTGGAGAACCAGCCGCTGTGGAACGAGCGCGACATCTCGCATTCCAGCACCGAGCGCGTGACCCTGCCCGACGCGTTTATGCTGGCAGACTACATGGTGGCGAAGATGCAGTTCGTCATCGAAGGGCTCGTGGTCAACCCCAAGCGGATGGAAGAGAACGTTGGCGCGACCCGCGGACTTATCTTCTCGCAGAATCTCATGCTGGCGCTTGCCAGACAGGGGCTGTCGCGCGAGGAAGCCTACAACCTCGTGCAGAAGCCGGCGATGCAGGCGTTTGAAGAAGGCAAGCACTTTTACGCGCTGGTGAAGGACTCGCGCGAGATCCGGAAGCACCTGAGGCTAAAGGAACTCTCGGACGTTTTCAGCGTGGAGCCGCACCTCAGGCACGTGGACGACATCTTCCGCCGGGTTGGTCTGCTGGAAGCGCCCAAGCCTCCCGCGAAGCCAAAGGCCAAGCCGCCAGCAAGGCCGGAAGCGAAGCCTGGTGCGCGTGAGCGCAGAGCGCCGCCATCTCGCAGGCCTCCTCCTCGCAAGCCTCCGTCCGATGAGCGAGCTGAAAAACCGGCGAAATCTGATGCCGAAAGGCCGGAAGCCAAGCCCGGCAGGCGCAGAGCTTCGTCGACCCGCAGGCCGTATGCCAGCGAAGCTCCGGCTAGCGAGCAGCCAAAAGAACCGGCTAAACTGGATACCGAGAAATCCGCCGCCGAGACTGCCAAAAAGCGCCCCGTGAGACGCGGCAGGCGCGGCGGCCGAAGGCGCTCCGCCTCGACGAAATCCAATAAACCATCAGGCAGTACTCAGGAGACTTCATAATGAAATGGGAAAAAGGCGAAATGCTCTATGAGGGCAAGGCCAAAAAGCTCTACGCGACCCAAGATCCCGATTACCTGATCGCCGAGTTCAAGGACGCCCTAACTGCATTCAACGGCAAGTTAAAGGCCGAGCTCGCCGGCAAGGGTGAGTGGAACAACCGCATCTCGTCCGCGATTATGGGCTACCTCAACGAGCAGGGCGTGGATACGCATTTCGTCGAGCAGATCTCGTCCCACGAGCAGATTGTGAAGAAGCTCAGAATGGTGCCGCTCGAGTCCGTGGTGCGCAACGTCATTGCCGGTTCATTGCACAAGCGCACCGGCATGCCCGAAGGCACTCCGCTCAGCCGTCCTATCGTCGAGTACTTCTGGAAGAAGGACGAGCTCGATGATCCCATGATGTCGCATGACCTCATCCTGGCGCTGGAGATCGCCGATGAGGAGCAGCTTATGGCGTTCCACGAAACATCGCTGCGCATAAATGACCTGCTCGGCGCGTATATGGATGAACGCGGGATCCTGCTGGTGGACTTCAAGCTGGAGTTCGGCTACTTCCACGGCGATGAGTTGACCGTGGGAGACGAAGTCACGCCGGACACCTGCCGCCTCTGGAACAAAAAGGACATGGTGAAACTGGACAAGGACCGCTTCCGCCGCAAGCTGGGCAACGTCGCGGAAGCGTATCAGGAAGTGCTCGCGCGGGTGACAGCATAATGAGATTCGCCGGCATCGTTTCTATCAGATTGCGTGAAGACCTGCTGGACCCGCAGGGCAAAGCCGTAATGACCGGACTAGAACAGCTTGGCTTTGAGACCGTTGAGGACGTCCGCGTGGGCAAGCAGCTAAGAGTTGTCTTTGAGGCCAAAGACGGCGAAGAGGCAATGGCGCGCTTAGAAGAGATGTGCACCAAGCTATTGGTGAATCCGGTCACCGAGGACTACGACACGGTGGTTGTGGCCGAAGGCGAGCCCGAGCCGGACTGAGATTTCCGGGCCCTTGACATTCTTTTTCCCGGGGGCTATACAGGCGTAGAGTTATATGCTACAATGGTAAACATACTAAACTTGTGTGAACCAACCTATCTGGGGAGGCAAGTGATATGTTTGCCAGAATTGAAACTGCGGCGCTAAAGGGGCTTACCGCCCGCGAGGTGTCCGTCGAGGTGGACATCAAGCGGGGGATGAGCGATTTCAGCCTTGTCGGGCTGCCCGACGCCAGCGTGAAGGAAGCCGAGAAGCGCGTGGAGTCCGCAATCCGCAACTCCGACCTGGAATACCCCTATGCGCGAACGACGATCAATCTCGCGCCGGCGGAGGTGCGCAAGACCGGCTCGTGGTACGACCTGCCGATTGCGTTGGGGATGCTTATGGCGTCGGGACAGGTGCCGACCGCCGCCTTAGACGACACGGTGACGCTGGGCGAGCTTTCATTGGACGGCAGCCTGCGGGCGGTGCCGGGCGTGCTTTCAGCCGCGCTGATGTGCAACAAGCGGAAGCGGTCGAAGATGTTAGTCCCGGCGGGCAACTCAGCCGAAGCGTCCTGCTTCGACGGGTTGACGGTATATCCGGTGAACCACCTGGCGGAGGCGGCGAGTTTTCTGCGCGGCGACATGCAGATTGAGCCGCAGCCCGTGATGTCCTTCACTGAGCTTTTAAAGCATGCGGCGTTTGAACTCGACTTCGCCGATGTTAAGGGGCAGGAACACGCCAAGCGCGCGCTGGAAGTCGCTGCGGCGGGCTGCCACAACGTGCTGATGATGGGCCCGCCGGGCTCGGGCAAGACGATGCTCTCGTCGCGCATGCCGTCGATTTTGCCGCCGCTTACGCAGGAAGAGGCCATTGAAGTCTCGTCGGTATACTCCGTTGCCGGACTGCTGGGCGAGGAGCGGCACCTTGTCACCACCCGCCCCTTCCGCCATCCGCACCATACCATCTCCGGCCCCGGGCTCATCGGCGGCGGGACGATCCCGCAGCCCGGTGAGATCTCGATGGCCCACAACGGCGTGCTGTTCCTCGACGAGATGATGGAGTTCCCCAAGGGCCTGCTAGAGCTGCTTCGCCAGCCGATGGAGGACGGCCAGATAACCATCTCGCGGGCGCAGCTTTCCTCCACGTTCCCCTCGCGCTTCATGCTGCTGGCCGCGACCAATCCCTGCCCTTGCGGGTACTACGGCGACCCAACGCGCCCCTGCCGCTGCACGATGGGCGAGATACTCAACTACCGCAAGCGCCTGTCGGGGCCGCTGCTCGACCGCATCGACATCGTGCTGGAAGTGCCGCGCCTGACGATTGAGAAAATCACCGGCCCGTCGGGGGAAACCAGCGCGCAGGTGCGCGAGCGGGTGCAGAAGGCGTGGACGCGGCAGCAAAAGCGCTTCCGGATGCGCCCCAAGCAGCGGCTGAATTCGCAGCTTCGCGCGGGGGATATCGAAAAGGCGTGCGTTTTAGACGAGGCGAGCACGAATCTGCTGAACCGGGCGCACGACCGGCTGGGCCTGACGACGCGGGGCTACCAGAGCATCAAGCGGGTCGCCCGCACCATCGCCGACCTGGACGGAGCCGAGGTCATCAAGGTCTCCCACCTCGCCGAAGCCATCCAGTACCGCGCAGGGGAGGAACGGCTGAGGAATTTGTAGGGGCAAAACACGAAAAAACGCCCGCGTAATCGTTCCCCAATGGAGTACGCGGTGCTGACCAGCGCCGCTCCTAGCTGCTGGGCTAGTCAGCCCAGCCTACTCGGTTGCGGAGCCTGCCGAAGGCCGGGTGGCCGCCCTACAGAATACAGCGCGGCTGCTTATCGACGCCACCGTAATTACTCACCGTCGCCGCCTTCGTCCTCGCCCTCCGGTTGCGGCTTCAGCGGCGGGTATTCGAATTCCTCGTACCTGGTGAGCCGATGCTCGACTTTCTCGATATCACCGAACTCCCTCAGCCTCATATAATCGGAAAAGCTCACGAGGTCTCGCCAGGTCTTGCGACTATGCTGTTTGACCATTTCCTCTAGCTGCTCGCTGTGTCCGCTCCTATCACATATCGCATTTTGCAGCAGAAGATGAGTCTCTTTGATTTCCAGGCACGCTTGAACTCCCTTAGCGTTACCCGCGCCCGCATACGCTTCGGCTGCCCGCTTATTGAGCAACCGTATCAGGTTGCAGGTCACAAGGCCCCGGATGCTCCCCTGTGCAGGTTCAAGACGTGCCAGGCGTACGACGAGCCGCTTGAGTTTGGAAAGCGCAGCAATAAACTCCTCGTCCGACATCTCGTCAGCAATGTACGCGTAGGTGTGCCTGATCTCTAAATAATCCGGCTGAATCGGATCCAACACTATGTACCGACAAATCAGCACGGAAGGGACGGTCTCCGTCTGCACCACCCAGTGGTCGTAGATTACTTCTGTCAACGGAGCGACGGGAAAACTGAAGTTTTCAGCTGTCAAAGCCTCGTCTATCAGCGACAGTGTTTCCTCAAGTTCACCCCGTTCAGCCGCCGCAGTAGCAGCCAGCAGGCTGATGAAACCGTTTTGCGGCTGCAACCTTCGGAGATCGCTGACGCGCTGAACGAATTCGTCGGTATCGGGGTCCAGGCTTCGACAAGACCTGTAAGCGATTGGGGCATAGCTATCGTTGAATGAACTCATCTTGTTATGCGCGGCTTCAGCCTCACGCTCAGCCTCTTCCTTCGAAGGCTTCGCCGGGCCTGCGAACGACGAAACCGAATCCCAAAATAGCCAGCGTTCGAACCAGTATTCCGGGTTGTCAGAATACTGCTCGGCTTGGCCCGAAAAGAAGACGCGCAGCCGGTCCATGGCAAGCTCCGTGCTAAAGGCCATGGAAGCGAAACCTGACAGCTCTTCCAGCGGGTACATACAGCTACCGTAGAGCAACCACATATTCTCTTCGACAATCCGCAGACCGCTCTCCATCTTCCAGACCTTCTTGCCGACTTCGCTGAGTTCTGGTGGCGGGTCGATTGGCTTGGGCGTTCTTTTCTGGGAGCGGGTGTGCTGGACAATCACGCCAGAGCCGAATCCCAGCCCGAAGCACAGCGCAACTGCCGCGACTACGCCGATAATCGTGCCTATCCTGCGTGCTCGCATGCAGCCATTATAGCTTTAGCGTTGGAAACTACACTCCCGCCTATTCAACTCTGTCCGGCCAGATGACTATCTTTTCGAGGTTCACCGCGGTGAGGATGAGGTCGAGCGCGAGGTCGAACGGCACGTTCTCCAGGTTCATCGTCAGCGACCCGATGCCCTCGCGCGGGATGGTGGCCTGGAAGACGTCGGCTCCGCGAAACTCGCCGGGAAGCGTGGCGCTTGCGGGAGGTGGCGGCAGCTCGCCGCTGCCCGGGCCGCCGGGACGCCGCCTGCCGCCGGTAGGATCGTCGCTCCAGTAGGGGTCGAGGATGATGGTCACGCCGCTGATCTCGCTCATGAACATCAGCACTTCGCGGAAGTCCGCGCCGTTTAGATTTAGGTTCACCAGGATGTCCGAATACCTATACTTCGTCTCGAACGGCGGCAGCCGGTAGTCGCCCTCGGCGTAACCCCCGCCCACCCCCATGCGCGGATAGTCCTCGTCGGTAGCGATGGCGCGCGAAGCGCTTCCCTTCAGCGGCTCGTCGGTGCCCTGCGTGATGACGAGGATCACGTTCTCGCGGTCGGGCAGCGCGTCGCTCGTCGGCGCTTCGGAAAGCCCAAACGTCCCGCCGGCAAGCGAGCGCGAGACTGCCACCTCAGCGCCGCCTTCCGCGGGT
The DNA here is from genome assembly GCA_030606285.1 of Planctomycetales bacterium. Lineage (GTDB taxonomy): Bacteria > 4484-113 > 4484-113 > 4484-113 > 4484-113 > JAGGTK01. Next base: position 10,258 of record JAUWGS010000014.1, read on the forward strand.
GTTATCTCGATGCGCTGCGCCCAGTATCCGTCGAGCAGCTTGCGCACCGGCTCGTCCACCGCCAGGCCTTTCACGCGGAAGCGCACCTTGAGCTTCGTCTCCGTTACGTCAGAGTATTCGCTGCCCGCGAAATACAGGCAATCCAGGCCCTGGCGGCTCATCATCACGGCCTTGCCCGGAATGATTGTCGTACGCGCACTGTCGCGCGCAGCGAATGATGCAGTGGCCAAAAGCGCCACCGCTGCGACAATTGTTACTATCAGGATGTTTCTCATGGTTTACTCACCATCCTTCATCACAGCCCAAAAATCAGTCCACGCCGATGTTGAGCGCCGTCAGGTGCGCGCGCAGCTCCACCCGGCGGACTCTCAGCCCTCGGCTGGCGAACGGGTCGACTCTCAGCACGACGCGATTGCCACCGTACCGGATGTAGCCGTCAAGCGCGAATATCTCCGGCGGGTTGTCGTCGTAAAACTGCCAGTGGCGCGGCTGGTAGTCGTGGGTCACGGTCACACCGTTGAAGCGTATGCGAAGCGATGACCCTGCGTCATCGCCCAGCAGCCACCCGCCCAGCGATTCATCCACCGACATATACAGCAGCAAATAGATGTTCGGCGTGTGGACGGGGATGTCCTCCACGATGAACGTCAGCTCCATATCTCCGCCCGGCTCGACCAGCCAGTACTCGGCAGGTCCCAGCTCGGTAAAGCCGCTAAAGATCCCGGCGTCGGTGTAAACGGTGAGACCGCGCGAGAGGATCGCGTTGCCGTAAGGCTGGACGTACAGGTAACGGTCGCCCATCTCCCGGCTGTACCACGTGTGCGGCCAGCGGTAGAACGGGTCGTCGTCCACGTAATCGTAGGGGTAGCGCCCGCGCACGCTTTCGCGCACGCTAATCACCAGCCACTGCTCGCGGATGACGTTATACAGGCGCGCTTCCGGCGTGAATGGGTATTCGCACAGAGTCTTGAAGCTCGCATAACCGAGCGGAATGGAACTGAGCACGGCGCGCAGGTAGTCATCGCCCGCGGGTTCGCTGATCTCGGCGCTGAACGAGTAGCGGAAGCCTTCGCTTACGGCGCGGTTTTTCAGCACGACGCGCGCGATTCCGTCCGGCGCGTAGTCAATGATGCTTACGTATCCGCCGCGCCCGCCTTCAAACAGGATATCCAGCCTTTCGCCGACGGCCCACTCCTCGCGGTTGACTGACGTCTTGAACTCAAGGCTCGTGCGCGTGGAGTAATCGGGGAACTTGTCCGGCGGATGGTAGTTGACGACCGGCCGCTCCGCCAGTTCCTGCGGCGTTATGCCTTTGACCGCGAACGAAGACTCGTCGCCGCGCAGGAAACGCTCCGCGCGCAGCGGCATGGCGCACAGAAGCAGAACTGAAATGCACGCGAACGCAACTGTCAGCGACCTCACCATCGCCCACCATTCTAATAGACGCAGCGCACAATGTCTTGTTCGCAGGCCGCAGGTGGGTAAACCTGGAGACCGCCGCTCCGCACTCGCGCTGGGTAGGCCGGGCTAACCAGCCCGGCGATTAGGAGCGGCGCTGGTGAGCACCGCCTACCCGGTTGGGGGCTTCTCTGTAGGGCGGCAACGCTCCGTCGCCAAAGTTGCTCTGGCGCGTCGGAGACTTGTATGCCGCCGTGACTCATCCCCAAACAAGACGGCGCGGTACAAGTCCGCGCCCTACAGAAGATAAAGAGCCGGGCTGGTGAGTCGCCGACGCGCCATAGCGCTATGGCGACGGCGCGCCCGGCGTACTCATGGGATGGCGGGCAAGTCCCTACGGGGGAAGGTGCAGCATCGAAGCTGAGCTCCCTACTTGGTCGCCAGTCCTACGAAATGGCGCAATACCGTCAGGTCGTCGGTCATTTCCGGGTGGAACGTCAGGCCCAGGACGTTGCCCTTGCGCACTGCGACAATCTCGTCTCCCAGCCAGCCGAACGGCTCTGTGGGCTGCACCATGTGGGTTATCGCGGGCGCGCGGATGAACACTCCCGGCACCGTGCGTTCATCGCTGTCCAGCCGCAGGCGCACGCTTTGCTCAAACGAGTCCACCTGGCTGCCGTAGGCGTTGCGCGAAACGGTGATATTGAGAAGCCCCAGCGGAGCCACCTTCGAAGCTTCCTCGTCGAGCACCTCTGCGAGCATTATGATTCCGGCGCAGGTGCCCATCACCGGAGTGCCCGCCTGAGCCATCTTGCGCACGGCAGGCCAGAGCCCGTTTTCGTAACCCAGAAGGGTCATCGTGGAGCTTTCCCCGCCAGGGATAACCAGCGCGTCCAACCCAGCCAGCTCCTCCGGCGAGTGAACCAGGCGCGTGCCGGCTCCCGCGCGATGGAATGCGTGCTTATGCGCGGCGAAGTTGCCCTGTAGCGCAATGATACCGATTGTGGGTTTGCCAGGCACAGGTAGCTCTTTTGCAAAGGCTTCGGAAGTAATCTATACTGAACCTGAGACAATTTGCAAGCGTTGGGGTAAAATTACTCTAGCCCTGCGGGTAAGGAGAAGGCTATGATAAATAACAGGACATACCTGTATCTGTGCATCGTATTCATACTCATCTTTATGGCGTCGTGCGGCGGCGGCGGCAGCAAATCGCTCGCTCCCGCGGTCACTACCCCACCAGCGGCGACGGACACAGGCGGCGATGAAAACGCCGCGAAGCCGCCGTCGCCCTCCCCATACACGGAGGCACCGCGAACGGTGACGGACACCGAGTATGTGCTGGTCAAGACCGGCGACACGCCAGAGAAGTTCGCACCCATTGCCGCCAAGTTCGGCTACGAGGTGGAATACAAGAGCGGGCACTGGCTGAAAGTCCGCGTGCCCGACGGAGACATCGATTATGCCATCACCGAGCTGCGCAAGGAGTACCACGTCTTCGACGTCCAGCCGCTGCGGCACTACATAATGCCCCGCGAGGAGTCGGCGCCGGTTCAGGATGTCAGGCTCGCGAGTTACCTGCCCTTCGATACTCTCTACAACGACAGAGCTATTCTGCCAACGGGCGCAACTGCCGAAGGTGACATCACGTACAGTTCCTATTTCGCTCAAAGAACATACATGGCGCCGATGGGATTCGAGGGAGCCTGGGATGTCGCCTGGCGCGACGATATACTAGCAGTCCCCGTAACCATCGCGGTGATTGATGCCGGCATTTGGCACGACCCGGATGACGAAGGTGTGCATGTTGAGCTACAGACAGCCCGACTTGATGCAGCAAGTGCCCGGATTTTTGGCGATGGCACTCCGCCAGATACTGCCGACTACTTCTACGAACTCGACGTGGAGAGTGCGCCCTACCGCACAACGGGCCACAGGCTTGCGGGTCTCTTCCTTTCTGTTGTGAACGACCCCACACGCGTAGACTGGAGCATGCAGGTGGGCGACCCGCCGCAGGAGGCGCATTTCATTGCGAGCCTCACGCCCATCACTCCGTTCGCCAACGTGATGATAATCAAGACCGGCCACATCGACGGCGAGAATTGGGCTTTCTCCGATGTTGAGCTTATAGAATCCATCAACCACGCAGTGAGCAACGGAGCCAACATCATCCTGCTGGGAATGTGGACGCCGACAGAGTCTATGCCTCCGGTTTCGGCTCCGCTGCAGGACGCCATTACAGCAGCTCGCGACGGTGATGTTCTGGTTATTGCTCCCGCGGGTATGGCGCAACTGGACACCGAGGATCCGGACGTGGAGAACTGGACCTGGGGGGTTCCTGGCGAAGTCGCCGGAGTCACACCTGCTGCCGGCACCGGTGTCATCTCTGTGATGGGTACGGGCTTTGAGCAGCTCGATATGGACGCTGATCCCCCACCGAATCCAGGCTATGCAAATTCTCTCATCGCGAATATCGGTGACGCCTGGAACGAGATCGCTGAATTCTCGTACACCGGCGGCACGATGGCTGCGGTCGGCTGGGGGACAACCTGGTCGGGGAATTTCTACAATGTCGGCATCAACGTGAACACGAGTCCCGGCGGACCTGGTAACGTCGATGTTGCTTACGCAGCAGCGTATGTTGCGGGTGCCGCGTCCATTGCGTATCAGGCGCTGGTGAACGCTGCCGCTCCGGATCCTCCACCAGCGGACATCGACACAATCATAGAGAACCTGTTGCTAGACGAGGCTCTCACGCTACCCGATAGCGAGAAGTTCCTCGCCGCAGGCAGAGTCGCGCATGTCGCTGCCAACGGCGGTTACGATAAGTACATCGAGTCCGTTGACATCTTAGAGTACCCCCACACATCCCTCTCTGGCGCGGCCAACGACCAGTTCGGCAACCGCTACCTCGAAGTGGGCCAGGAGACCCAGCTCGCAGTGGGCATGACCTCAAACGGCGGCGACTATGAAATCGTCGTTGTTTGGGGCGATGGCACCATCTATCCCGAAGGCGCCACTTCCCCTATCACGGAGGAGGACTTTGAGCCCTATACGCCGGGCGACCCGCTGGATCACACCTACACAGTCGCCGGAAGCTACGAGTTGACCATTCTGGCGCACGAGGCCGTGAACGACACTTACGACGAGCTGTCCTTCTGGGTGTTCGTATACAACCCGCTGAGCGCCAATATCCAGATAACCAACGTACTGGGTGGTGTAGGCACCAACCTGCTGGTGGAAGAGGCTTACCAGGCTGTGAGCAACGTAAGCTACGAGCCGGTGACCGGCAATGATATCGAATGCGACTGGGACTTCAACTGGGACGGCGTTGCAGCCAACTTCAGCGACTCAGATGATCCTGATTTCATCGCCGACTCCGAGAACCCGATAATCTCCTACGGCGCCGATCCCGGCGGAGGTGGCGTGACAAACTATCTCGACATCGGCCCCGGCGACTACACCATCGGCCTGCGCGTGACCCAGACCCGCCGTCCGACGGTGTACAAGCAGATTGATGTGAGCGTAACGACCGAATAGCGTCGGTTCGGCATTTCACGCGAAACAAAAGCGGCCCCTTTACCGGGGCCGCTTTGCGTTATAGCACTATCGAAGTTATTCAGCCTGCGCAGCCTTCTCTCCCCGCAGCTTATCCATCGTGTTGGGTGTTGCCTTAAGAAAAGCCGCAAACAGCGCGTCCACACGCGCTGGTGACAAGTAAAAGATGGAGTACTCTTCGGCAGCGGTGTCAGTATCCGTATCAGACTGCGCATAGCCCGGCTGCGGAATCAATACGGCGACAGCCGCCAGAACGGCTATCCACGACATCTTAGCGTGCATTTCACTTCCTCCCTTATTGACAGCCGGCGATCGGACTTGAACCGATGACCTGCTGATTACGAATCAGCTGCTCTGCCTCTGAGCTACGCCGGCGCGCACCCAATTATAACCAAAATGCGCCTTCCTATCAGCATCGGGCAGCCTCTGCTAGAATCAGCGCGGGAGGAGCGTGCGTTATGAAGCTCTATCTCGCACAGATAAACACGACCGTCGGCGATTTTGCAGGCAACACGGAGCGGATCATTCAGGCGTGCAGCGACGCTGAATCGCGCCAGTGCGACATGGCGCTGCTGCCGGAGATGGCGACGACGGGATATCCGCCGCGCGACCTGCTGTTTCTGAACGACTTCCTGGACAGAAGCGACGCGGCAGTGCAGGAAATCGCTATGGCCAGCGCAATGTGGCCGGAGCTTTCGGTCTTCGTCGGCTGCGTCGTGCGCGCGGACGGCAAGCTGCAAAACGCCGCCGCGGTGATCAAGGACGGCAAGCTGCTGGGCCATATCGCGAAGACGCTTCTGCCGACCTACGATGTGTTCGACGAGCTGCGCTACTTCCAGCCCGCGACCGCATGGCTGCTCCCGACGTGGCGGGGCACGCAGCTTGGCGTCACCATCTGCGAAGACCTGTGGGACGAGGACTACGACGAAAAAGTCGTGCCCCGGCTTACTGGAATGGGCGCGAACGTTATTCTCAGCATATCGGCGTCGCCGTTTTGCGCCGGGAAATGGAACGAGCGCCGCGAACTCCTGCGCCGCCACGCCACTCAGAGCAAAGTCCCGCTCGCATACTGCAACCTAGTCGGCGCGCAAAGCGAGCTCATCTTCGACGGCGGGTCAATGGCAGTGGGGCGCGACGGGCGGCTGGTCGCCGCAGCCAAGACCTTTGAAGAAGACGCAGTCGTAGTGGAATACGATCCGGCGACCGGCGACTTCGTGGGCGAAATCGAGGAGCTGTCGGTTGCGTTCGAGGAAGAAGCGTTCAGCGCGCTCGTGCTCGGCGTCCGCGACTTCCACCATAAGCAGGGATTTACCAAATGCGTCATCGGCCTTTCAGGCGGCATAGACAGCTCGCTCCTGGCGGTAATTGCGGCGCGCGCGTTGGGGCCGGAGAACGTCCTGGGCGTGGCGATGCCCAGCAGCATAAGCGGCCCCGAATCCGCAGAGGATGCGCGGGTGCTGGCCGGCAACCTGGGCATCGAGTTCGCCGAGATGCCTATCGAAGATTCGGTGAAGTATGCGGAGGAGCGATACACGCGCAAGTTCGGGCTTTACGCGCATCCCGAGACGCGCGAGAACCTGCAGGCGCGCGAGCGCGGCAAGATACTGATGGAAATCTCCAACGACCAGAACCGGCTGCTGCTCGCCACGGGCAACAAGACCGAGTACGCGCTGGGGTACTCCACGCTCTACGGCGATATGTGCGGCGCGCTCGCGGTAATCGGCGACCTGAACAAGGCGGAGGTCTACGCCCTGTCGCGGTGGGTCAACTCGCGTTTCGGCAACCCGATACCGCAGCGCGTCATCACCAAGAAGCCCTCGGCGGAACTTGCGCCGGGGCAGGTGGACCCGTTCGACTACGACGTGGTGTCGCCGCTCGTGGACGCGCTGGTGGAGGAGCAGGCATCGCCCGAAGAGCTGGTGCGGCGCGGATTTTCGGAAGGCGAGGTGCGGCGCTGTGCCAAGCTGCTCTTTATGAGCGAGCACAAGCGCTGGCAGGCGCCGCCGGCGCTGAGAGTCAGCCGGCGCGCATTCGGCCGCGGACGACAGATGCCGCTGGTTAGCAAGTACATACCCGAGTAGCCTGACATCGAAGGGGGAAACGATGGAACTCATTGAGCTTTATGAACGGGTGGAGCGCAACGCGCGGCCGCGAATGCTGGAAAACCTTGAGCAGCTGTCCGCTGAAGAGTTCGTCCGCGAGCTGCCGACCATCGGCTGGGGCAGCATCCGCAACTCGCTTGTGCACATTCCCTCCTCCGAGCACTTCTGGATTAAGCGCATCCTCCAGGGAAATGCGGACGCATCGTTTGGCCGCTACGAAGACTACGCGAGTGTCGCGGACGTGCGCGCGAAGTGGGAGGAAGTCGCCTCGGAGACAAAGCGCTTTCTGCGCGGGCTCACACCGGAGCAGCTTAGCGAGATCAAGACCTATCAGTTCATCGACAGCACGATGGACCTGCGCATAGATTACGTCGTCCACCACATCCTCACGCACGAGTTCCACCACAAGGGGCAACTGATGATGGCGCTGCGCACACTGGGCTACGAGCCCAAGGAAACAGACCTGCTGTAGGCCGCGCTGAAAAGCACCGCCAATCCGCTACAATCATCTCGCATGGAACGCGCGCGTGAACTTCCGCTTATCGTTATCGTTGGGCGCCCCAACGTGGGCAAGTCCACGATATTCAACCGGCTGATCGGCCACCGGCTCGCCATCGTGGACGAGCTGCCGGGCGTCACGCGTGATTTAGTCACCGCTGAAGCCGAGTGGGACTGCCGGAGGTACATAGTCTGCGACACCGGCGGCATCGGCAGCGAGAGTGAGGACCCGCTGCATGAGCTCGTGGCCGAGCGCGCCTGGGATATAGTCGAAGACGCAGACATCGTAATCTTCACCACCGACGTGCGCGCGGGTATTTCCGAAGGGGAGATGGAGCTTCGACGCGCGCTGGTGCGGCTAGAAAAGCCGATCATTCTCGCGGTCAACAAGGTGGAAAACGAGAAGCTCGAAGCCCAGGCCGCCGAGTTCTACGGCATCGGCATTGAGCCAGTCGTGTTCATCTCCGCGCTCAGCGGGCGCGCCTTCGACGAGCTGTTGGACGCAGTCAACGACGCCATTGACACTGATGCGTATCCGCGCGCGGTTGTTCGGCCCGGCGCGGAAGAAGAGCACGATGATGGCCAGCCCGACATCCGGCTGATAGTTCTGGGCAAGCAGAACGTGGGCAAGTCGTCGCTGGTCAACTCACTTCTGGCTGAAGACAAGGTGATGGTCTCCGAGCTTCCGGGCACCACGCGCGACGCTATCAGCGGCAGCTTCATCTACAAAGACCGCGCCTTTGAGCTGACCGATACCGCGGGACTGAAGAAGATCACGCGAATGGACGACGTGGACTACTACTCGTTCACCCGCGCGGATACGGCCACGCGGGGCGGCGAGATATGCCTGCTGATGCTGGACGCCGAGCGCGGCATCGAAGATATGGACAAGCGCGTCGCCCGACGCATCGAGGAGTACGGGCGCGGGGTCGTCATCACGGTGAACAAGTGGGATCTGATGACGCAGGACGAGGCAGCACGCGATGCCTACGCGGGCTACGTGCGCCGGAAGCTGGCAAAGCTCACCTGGGCGCCGGTCGTGTTTACCAGCGCGGTCGAGGCGACGGGACTGGAGGAGTTGCTCGATGCAGTGCTTTCCGCGCATGAGAACTTCAACCGTACGCTCGACGCCGACGCACTGCGGCAGGTGATTGACGAGGAGACAACGATCTATCCTCCGCCGGTGGTGAAAAACCGCAATCTGATCCTCCACGACGTCGAGCAGGTGCGGACATGTCCGCCGTCCTTCGCCTTCGAGGTCAACGACGTGAAGCTGCTCCGCAAGGCGTACCGCAACTTCCTGGAGAACACGCTGCGCAAATACTTCCAGCTGGACGGGACGCACATCAGGCTCTATTTCCGTCGGACGGACAAGCCGGCAAAGAAGCGCAAGCGCGGAAGCCGCAAGCCTCGCCGCTAGTCCTGCTTGTCGGGTTTCTTCCCCTTGGTCTCGGTCATGCGCCGCATCGCGTCAATCTGGCTCTTCGGCCGGAGCTTCACCCGCACTTCATCCACGTGCAGCCCCAGCACTTCTTCGATTTCCTGAGGCAACTCGCGTGCGCGCTGCTTCAGCGCTTTAAGCGCGGTTGTGTTGGCGGCGTAAAGCAGCAGGATTTCCCTGCCTTCTTCCTGCAGCAGCGCGGCGGGCGCGGAGAGCGCCTGCAGGCTGTCGTCCACTAGCGAGAAGGCGGCGAGAAGCTGGCGCTTGCGGTCGGCCTTGCGCTTTTTGCCTTCCGGCAGCGAATCCCAGTACGACCGGAGAAGGTCACCCAGCGAGCTGTCCTTTGGCATTCTACTCCTTGATAATCTTATTTAAGCGCCTGAACATCGGATGGTTCTTGTCCCGCGCCCATTCGAAAGCCACAGACTCATACGAAGTCACCGTAGCGCCCATTTGCAGCATCGAACGAAGCGCCCACTTCTTGTTCGCCGCGCTGCGGCTGCCAACGCAGTCGTGGCAAACGCGCACGTAGTATCCCAGCGGCAGCAATCCCATTACCGTCTGCAGGACGCACACGTGGCTTTCGATGCCTGCGACAATCACGTCAATCGGGCGCGGCCTCAGCCTGTCGTCTACAATCAGCCGGCTCTGTTTTTCCGTCATCTTCTGGTCCAGCTCGACGAGCTTGTTCAGGAAGGACGGTTCCAGGTTGCACGAAAACGAATCTTTCGTGAAGAAGTGCTTCTCCGTTTGCAGGGCATCAAACGTCTCCCTGACCGGCGGCGTGGACTTGCCCAGGCCCTGCGGGTACTGCTCGGTCAGCAGCACCGGCACTTCAAAGATGTCGGCGATACGCATCAGTTTGAGCGTGTTCGCCACAACTGAGTCGCTATCGTGGATGAGCGGCAGCAGCCTTTCCTGGAGGTCAATCACCACCAGTATGCTGCTGTCGGGACTCGCCAGGTGCGGGTCGAACCCTCCGGTGCTTGGCATCATTCGTTCCCCTGCTTGAACTCAATCCTGATGCGCTTGTCCACTTCGATGACCGCAGCGTTCATTCCCAGCAGAGCACCGGGATTCACGAAGTACGTGGTTTCCCACACGTCCAGTCCTTTGGCTTCGTGGATGTGCCCCGAAAGGACCAGGCGCGGACGGTGCTCCGTGACCAGCTTCAGCAGGCTCAAGCTACCCACGTCACCTACGCTCGCAATCTGGTCGCGGAAGCCGCGCACCGGCTGATGCAGCACGAGGACATCCGTGCCTTCTATCAGCGGCTCCAGCGTCCGGGCGAAATCCTCATCAGGCTCCTCAAACGGCGTCGGACTGGGACACGTAATGCTGCCGCCCTTACCGGCGAATCTCAGGTCGCCGAGCAGGACGGCGTGATTGTGCAGGTTGGTTATGCCGTCGATCTGGTCGATAAGCAGAAGCACTTCCCTCGGGTCGCAGTTGCCCGGAATCACCAGTGTCGGCACGCCGAAACTCGCCATATCGCGCATCACATCCCGCGCGAAGCTCAGCGGCTCAAACGTGATGAAATCGCCCAGGAAGATGACTACATCAGGCTTTACCGCATCTGCAAGCTCGCAGAACCAAGCCTTCGCCCGGGCGTTGTTGTGCAGATCAGAGCCAACAAGGAGCTTCATACCCCATCAACATCCTTCGCAAGGCATTCCCCAGGCATACTCCCAAAGGTGATGGAAGCGTCCGTTTCGTGTCTGGAGAAGCACGCCATAGCGGTTCAAGCTGGGCGATTATAACACAGGGAAAACCTCCGCCACGTCCGCACTGGTATAATCTTACCTGATGACTATGACTACTGTGCTACCGGTGCTGCAAGCGATAGCGGCGCTCGCTACCGTCGTGCTGTGCGTGTTCGTAATCCTCGCCGCCGTCAGGATGCAGAAGCTGGCGAAGGCCCTGGACGATTCGGGTAAGGAGTTCATCGAGAACATCGCCGCCCTCAGCAGGATGGCGCGTGAGCGTGAAATCCCGCTGAAAGCCGCCGGCACACTGGAGGATCTCGCGCGCGCGGCGCAGCACGTCGCCACGTGGGCGGAGACCTGGGCCGACAAGGGATCGAGCGTCATGTCCCGGATGGACGATTGGCTCGCCGACGAGAACACCACTGCGGTGCCCGCGGAGGCGCGGGAACTGCTTGTCCGCGGCAAAGAGCTGGTCGAAGACTTGAGCGGAACCTCTAAAGCGCTGAAGCGAGTCGTCTCCGCGCCTGTGGAGACGGTGTCTCGCGTCTCAGACACCGTGCTGCCGCTGGTGGAGGACGCGCGCCAGAAAGTGGAACAGATGCGCTGGTTTCTGGATGCGATAAAAACCGGCTTCAGCGTGGGATGGGAGGAGCTGCGCAAACCAGATGAGGACGGCGCGCAAGGCCAGCCGGATAAGGAATCCCCGTCCGGTGAGAACTGAGAATACGCCATCGGCAGCGTGTTATAATTTCTGGGCTGCAAAAGGAGAGAACGATATGGATAAACACGAAGAGGAAACCACCAGGAATATCGGGTTACTGGTTGCGGGCTTCGCGCTTGGCGCGCTGGTCGGAACGGTGATGGGCCTTCTGTTTGCGCCCAAGTCCGGGCGTGAACTTCGCGAGGAAATCAAAGAAAAGAGCTCCGAGTACTACGGTGTAGCCAGGGAAAAGGGCACTGAGTACTACGACAAGGCTAAGGAGAAGATGTCGACTGCTTACGACAGCAGCAAGGATCTCGCCGAAAAGGCCAAGGTCAAAGTCTCCGACGCCGCGTCTAAAGTGAAAAAGGCGGTCGACGCAGGCGTTGAGTCCGCCCGCAAAAAGATGGATACCGGCAAGGGCAAATAGCCGCTGTAGCGGCCTGCTCTTGCCTTAGGACCCTCGTAGCTAAAAGTGGCAAAAAAGAAGCTGATAATCCTCTCACGGCGACCGGAACTCCCGTCAGTCGTGCTGCTCGTGGAAGCCGCACAGCGCCTCAATGTCACGCCCGTCATTCTAAGCATTGACGAAGTGATTGTAGAGCGGGTGGCGAAAGACGTTCGGAGCGTGGTGATTCGCACCCAGGACGGGGCGCTCCTCTCCCCTCCGGCGCTCGTGCTGCCGCGCATAGGGTCCATATCCGACGAGTACTCCCTGACTGTGCTCAGAGCTTTCGAAGCCGCGGGGTTTGCGGAAGTCAACAGCGCCGGGGCGCTGATGCACGTGCGCAACAAAGTAACGGCACTCATCGAGCTTGCGTCCGCGGGCTTTCCGGTGCTGCCGTTCGCCCTGCTGCGTACGCCCAGCGATGTTAGTGCCGCCGCAAAGAAGCTGGGCGGGTTCCCGGTAATGGTCAAGTTCATTCGTGGCGCGCAGGGGCTTGGCGTTATGAAGGCGAGTGATGCCGCCACCGCCGAAGCCATCGTTGGCGCATTCAACGCGCTCGGCTTCGACGTCTACCTGGAACACTTCTGTCCTCCGCGCAGAAGCCGTGACGCGCGCGTGCTCGTCGTGCGCGGCAAGGTGCTCGCCGCGATGGAGCGCGTGCGGGGACGCAACGATTACCGGGCGAACGTGCACAAGGGCGCTAGACCGAAGAGCTACGAGCCTACGGAGGGCGAGTGCGCACTGGCGGTCAGGGCTGCGCGCCACTTCAAGCTGGGACTTTGCGCAGTGGATTTTTTACGCACACCCGACGGCGATTTCATCCTTGAGGTCAACGCCAGCCCCGGCTTCACCGGCATAAGCAAAGCGACCGGCAGGGATGTTGCGGAAGCAGTCCTGCGGAAGCTGCTCGGCCTGCGCAAGAAGGCCGCTCGCAGCTAAAACTGCCCGGTCAGGAAAGGATTGCCCCCTGCTTCGACACCCACGGTGGTAGTAGGCCCGTGCCCCGGAAAAACCACAGTCGCGGGAGGGAGAGTCAGCAGCTTGTCGCGGATGGAGGACAGAAGCGCCTTCTGGTCGCCGCCCGGGAAGTCCCATCGTCCGATACTTCCCGCGAACAGCGCATCGCCGGAGAAGACTCCTGCCGAGGTCACGAAACCGACGTGCCCCGGTGAATGGCCGGGAAGGTGCAGGACGGAAAGCTCCTCCTCGCCCAGCTTGAAAACATCGCCCTCTTCGCAGTAACGGTCGGCGTGGGGCGAAGGCTCCATGCGTGGGAAACCCCATTCCTGCGCGGCCTTCGGCGAGCGGTCGAGAACCGGCTCGTCCAGCTTGTGATACACGAGAGGCACGTCCCACAGCCGGCGGTAGAGCGCATTGAGCCAGGAATGGTCGAAGTGGCAGTGCGTGTTGAAGATAAACTTGGGCGTTAGCCCCGAAGCTTCATCGGCGACGCCTTCCGCGTCCATCCCCGGGTCGATGAGCGCCGCTTCGCGCGTCACGCTATCCCAGACCAGGTAGACATTGGTCGCAAGCGGGCCGGTCACGAAGGTTTTGACCTTTAGCACGGCGCAGTATTCTAGCGCATCGGCGGACACGCGGCACTGACTAGCGCAGCTTCGAACAGGACTTAATCCGGAGTGGTGACCTCCAGGTCGCCACACCTTAATCGCGCGGTCTAGAGACCGCGCGTCCGGGCTGTACGGCGCGCCACCCGTTCAGTTACGATGCGGCAGCCGCTTCTTTTACCTTGACGGCGAACTCGGAGTAGTCCATTTCGGCAAGGGCCTTGTAGAAGAGCCAGCGGCGATGAACCGAAAGCTCAGCCTTTGCGAGCAGTATTTCACCCTCCTCGGGGAACTCGCGCAGCAGCCGGCGGAAGCGGTTTTCTTTCATTGCGTAGTCACGGAACGTGTATTTTGGCTCCTTCATATCAAGCTGGAGCGGGTTCTTGCCCTCTTCAATGAGCCTGGGGTCGTAGCGGTAGAGCGGCCAGTAGCCGGATTCGATCGCGAGCTTGCCCTGCTCGCCCACGGTTTGCAGGGGGAACCCGTGCTCGATGCAGTGGCTGTAGCAGATGACGAGCGAAGTGCCGGGGAAGGATTCGGCTTCCAGCAGCGCTTTCACAAGCTGTCCGGGCTTCGCGCTGTAACAGACGCTGGCAACGTAGGCCGAGCGATAAGCCATTGCCATCAGTCCCAGGTCCTTCTTGGCAGTCTGCTTGCCCGCGCTGGCGAATTTCGCCACTGCGGACATCGGCGTGGCCTTGGAGCGCTGCCCGCCGGTGTTGGAATAGACCTCGGTGTCCAGAACCAGCAGGTTGACGTCATCGCCGGACGCAAGCACGTGGTCCAGGCCGCCGTAGCCGATGTCGTAAGCCCAACCGTCTCCACCGACTCCCCACACGGACTTCTTGACGAAGTACGGCAGCATCTCCTTGAGGTAAGCCAGCTTCGCCGTGTGCTTGCCGTTGGCGCGCTCAACGATGATTTCAAGCTCGGCCACGATTTCCTGGTTTGTCTTGATTGCGGCGGGATCGGCGTGCTGCTCTTCCAGAGTGTGCAGCTTCGCCAGACGGTCCTTGACCTCACCCGGAATGTCGCTATCTGCCAGAAGCCGTTCGCGCATAGCGTAGGCCTTCGCGTGCAGCGCGTTCACCGCCAGCCGCATTCCGTAACCGAACTCGGCGGTGTCCTCGAACAGCGAACTCGACCAGGCCGGCCCGTGCCCCTGGGCGTTGACGCAGAACGGTGACACGGGGGCTGTGCCACCCCAGATGGATGAGCAGCCGGTAGCGTTGGCCTGCATCATCCGGTCGCCGAAAAGCTGGGTTACCAGCTTCATATACGGGGTTTCGCCGCAGCCGCCGCACGCGCCGCTAAACTCAAGCAGCGGCCGCTTGAACTGGCTGCCTTTGGCGGTGCTTATCCTGATGAACTTATCATCCGTCTCCGGGAGGCGCAGGAACTCTTTAACCGTTTCCTGGTCGTCTTCGAGCACCTCGCTCTTTAGCACTATTTCGAGAGCCTTGCGCCCGGTTTCCTTCTTATCCACCTTCTCCTTGCCGGGGCAATATTCCACGCAGGCCGAACAACCGGTGCAGTCGTCCGGGAACACCTGCACGCGGTAGACGTCGTTCTCCGTGGCCTGCTTGTCCTTGTAGGCCATCGTGATGTAAAGATCATCGGAGAGCTGTATGTCGGACTTGGAGTGGACCTTCACTCTTATCGCCGCATGCGGGCACACAAACGAGCAATAGCCGCACTGGATGCAGAACTCGGGATTCCACTTCGGCAGGTGGGTTGCGATGGAGCGCTTCTCGTACTGGGAGGTCGCGGTGGGGAAAGCGCCATCCGCCGGCATACGGGACACGGGAACGACGTTGCCTTCCTGCTTGATCACGGGATCGATGACTTCGTCGTAGAATTCGTGGATGACCGGATCTTCGATTTCAATCGGCTCCATGTCCGCGCCGGAAACCGTAATCTTTTCCGGCACCGGGACCTCAACCACCATTTCCATGCCTTTGCGGAACGCGGCGATGTTCATATCCACGACATCCTGCCCCTTGGTGGCATACGACTTGCTGATTGCACCTTCGATTGCCTTCGTGTAGACGTCTTCGGGCATGACGCCGGAGACTTTGAAGAACGCCGCCTGCATCGTCGTGTTGATCCTTCCGGGAATGCCGAGTTCTTTCGCTATCTCATAGGCGTTGATGCAGTAGAGCTTAAGCTTCTTATTTGTGATGGTCTCCTGCTCGCGCCGGGGCAGGCTGTCAAAGAGCTTGTCCGGCGGCACGTAGGTGTTTATCAGGACCGAGCCGCCTTCCTTGACGCCCGTCAGCACGTCAATCCGCCCGAGGAAGCTCTCTGCGTGAACGGCTACGAAATCGGGCTTCGCGATGAGGTACGTGCTCTTAATCAGCTCGTCGGAGAACCGCAGGTGCGAACAGGTCACCCCGCCGGCTTTCTTGGAGTCGTAGACGAAGAACCCCTGCACGTACTTGTCCATTTTCTCGCCAAACACCTTGATGGTGTTCTTGCTGGCGCCGACGGTGCCGTCCGCGCCGAGGCCGTAGAACTTGGCGCGGTACGTCGAAGGATGCTCGGAATCAATCTCCTCCGAGAAGTCGAGCGAGAGATGCGTCAAGTCATCTTGAATGCCAACGGTGAAGCCCGTGAACGGGTCCTTGCTCCAAGCGTGCTTGAACGCCGCTTTGACCATTGCCGGCGTGAACTCCTTGGAGCTGAGGCCGTAGCGCCCGCCGATGACAAGCGGCATCGTCTCGAACTTGCCCTGGCGCGTGCCTTCGACGCACGTGTTATTCAAGTCTAGATACAGCGGCTCACCATCGCTGCCCGGCTCCTTGGTGCGGTCCATCGCCACTACTACTTTCACGGTATTCGGCAGGGCTTCCAGCAGATGCTTGGACGAGAACGGGCGGTAGAGGCGCACTTTTATGAGCCCGCACTTCTTGCACTCCGTCTCGTGCATGTAGTTCACCGCTTCTTCTGCCGCATCCGCACCGCTGCCCATAATGACCATCACAACTTCGGCATCCGGCGCTCCGTAGTAGTCAAACAGCTTGTACTGGCGTCCGGTAAGTCCGGCGAACTTGTCATACGCCTCCTGCACGATCTCGGGGCACTTGTCGTAATACGGGTTGACCGTCTCACGGCCCTGGAAGTAGAGGTCGGGATTCTGAGCGGTACCGCGCATCGTCGGGTTCTCAGGCTTGAGCGCGCGATGGCGGACGGCGACGATATCTTCTTCGTCAATCATCTCCCGCATCACATCGTACGGAATCTCCTCAATCTTCTGGATCTCGTGTGAGGTGCGGAAGCCGTCGAACGCCTGCAGGAAAGGTATGCGGCTTTTCAGTGTCGCCCGCTGCGCCACCAGCGCATTGTCCGTCACCTCTTGCGGGCTGCCGGACAGCATGATGCCAAAGCCAGCGGAGCGGGCGCACATGATGTCCGAGTGGTCTCCGAAGATGGACAGCGCCTGGCACGAAATCGAGCGCGCCGAGATGTGGAATACGGTGGGCGCCAGCTCGCCCGATATCTTGAACATGTTGGGGATCATCAGCAGCAATCCCTGCGAAGCGGTGAACGTGGTCGCCAGCGCGCCTCCGGTCAGCGCGCCGTGAATAGCCGCGGACGCGCCTCCCTCGGACTGCAATTCCACTACGGTCGGGATCTGTCCCCAGACGTTCGTACGGCCGTGCGCGGAGTAATCGTCCGCCAGTTCGCCCATCACCGACGAAGGCGTGATGGGATAGATAGCGACAACTTCGTTTGTGGCGTGAGCCGTATAGGCTGCTGCGGTGTTGCCATCGATAGTTACGTGCTTTCCAGCCATTTCTTCCTCCTGGGTCGCCAAAGCGACGCGAAGTTAGGTATTGTAGCTTACGCCTGGTGTGGTGAAGCTCATCTCATACTGAACCGGGCTTTGTGGAAACGCAACTGAGCGCTCCACCAACAGTCGCCAACCACTAGTGACGGATATCACTAGCAGTCAAACGGCGAAATCGCAGCCCTGACATCCAGCCCTACAATAATATCACAACGGGCGAACTGATGCCACGACCTCAGGGCTTTGGGCCAGAGACCGCGAGGGCATACCGCCGGTTGTGAAATGCCACACAAGCAGGTCCGGCGCCCTGCATTTGGGGACATCAGGTATAATCTGAACCGGTCATTTGGGGGCCGCCTATGCTTACTATAAACGACGTCGAGAAGTACAAGTTCGGATCGGCAATGTTTGGCTACAGCCGGTCGGATGTTGACGAGTTCGCGTCTCTGGTTGTGGAGTCCTTGCAGCACTACGTTGACGAAATCGAGGCGCTGAAGAAGCGCATCGCTGGCGCTGAGGCCGAGATTGAGCGTTACCGGGCCAGCGAAGCGACGCTGCGCGACAGCATCGTCCTCGCCCAGAAAAGCCGCGACGAGATAATCGGCAACGCGCAAAAAGAGGCGGAGAACATCCTTGCGGCGGCGCGAGTGAAGACTGTGGAGCTGACCGCCAAGCACGCTGAAGTCACTGCCGCCCGCGAACGATTCGAGTATGAGTTCTACGGGCTGCTGAAGGGCTTCATCCAGACTCTGGAAGCGAACAACCCGAAACTCGCGCGGGACGCTGCTCCCGAGTCGCCACCGCCCGATCCCGAAGGCGATTCTGGGGAATCGGCGAACAAGGCCGAGGAGCCTTCGTCTGGCGAGGTTGTCTTCCCGGAGGAAAGCCCGCACTAGAGCCGGTAGACCAGAAGCGCGCGTAAACCGGAATCCTTCATTGGAGTCTTGCGAAATGCCATCAAAACACAGAGCTGAACCAGAGGCACAATCGGCAGCGAGCCTCTATGAAAAACTGTACCAGGACCCGGAAGTGCGCGAGTACGTCCGGCTGTCGGACGAGGCAATGGCAGCCATCGGCTACACCGAGCACGGCCTGCGGCACGTCACCCAGGTTGCTACAAGCGCCGCAAGGATTCTCACCGAGCTGGGGCACCCCGAGGAAGAAGTTGAACTCGCCAGGACCGCCGGGCTGTTGCACGATATAGGCAACCTCATCGCGCGGGAGGACCACGAGCAGAGCGGCGCGCTGCTGGCCTATCCCATCCTGCTGCGGCTGGGATACACACCCCGCCAGGCAGGAATCGTGATGGGTGCTATCGGGAACCACGAAGTGATAGGCTTCCCGCTTGTTAGCGCCGTTAGCGCCGCCGTTACCATCGGGGATAAGGCGGATGTGCACCGCTCACGGGTGCGCGACTACCACGAGGAGCTCGAGGATATACACGACGATGTCAACTATGCCTGCGTTGAGTCGGCGCTCACTGTGGACAACGAGCAGTCGGTTATCACGCTTGAACTCAAGATTGACACCGAGATCGCCACGGTGATGGAGTACTTCCAGATCTTCACCGAGCGCATGATGATGTCCAACGAAGCTGCCCGATACCTGGGTTGCGAGTTCCACCTCATCATAAACGGCACAAAGCTCTCGTAAGCCTACTTCTTCCGGGCGCGCTTGAGCTTCGTCATCTCAGCTTCCAGAGCCTTTATCTTTTCCGTGAGTTCCGGCAGCTTGTGCGTTAGCGCCAGCACCCGCATAGCCTGCTGGTGCGGTTTTGCCGGATAGCCGGAGACACTGCTGCGCGGCGGGAGCGAGCTGAATACACCGCTCTGTCCGGCCACTTTGCTGCCTTCGCCAATCTCAATGCCCCCCACAAATCCCGCCTGGCCTCCCAGATAGCACCGGGGGCCTATCTTCGTTCCGCCGGAAATGCCGACCTGGGCGGCAATGAGCGTGTATTCGCCTATCTGGACGTTGTGCGCCACCTGCACCAGGTTGTCGAGCTTGCTGCCCCGCCCGATGCGGGTCTCGTCCAGCGCTGCGCGGTCGATGGCGCAGTTGGCACCTATCTCCACCTCGTCTTCGATGACAACGCGCCCGACCTGCGGGAACTTGCGGTGGCCTTCTTCGGTGCTGACGAAACCGAACCCCTGCGAGCCTATCACTGTGCCCGAGTTGATGATGCAACGCGCGCCGATCTCACAGTCCTCCAGTACCGTGACGTTCGGGTAGAGCAGCGTGTGCTCACCGACAACCACTCTTTCGCCGATGAAGCAGCCCGGACCGATGATCGCCCCCGCGCCTATCCGCGCCGTCTTCTCCACGACGGCGTACGTGCCGACGCTCACTCCCTTCCCGAGCCGGGCCTTCTCGTGAACGAATGCGCGCTTGCTCACGCCCCTGCGGTGTGGCTTCTTCTTGCGCCCGAGGAAGTGCTCCATCACCATCACGAACGCCAGCCGGGGGTTGTCCACGATGATGGCGTTGGTGAAGTAGCGGGCAAGACGCGATGTGGTGATGACCGCGCTGGGCTGGCTATCCTTGAGCAGCCTCCGGTCTCCACTGTGCTCAATGAAGCCGATGCTATCAGGCTGCGCCCGTTCAGGCGAGCAGAAACCCTTGATGACCAGAGAGCCGTCGCCTTTGACCTTGCCGTCGACAAACCTGGCCAGTTGTTCCAGCGTCGCTTTCATATCCTCACTCCCACCGATGCGAAAAGCTCATCCCGGAAGTCAGTGGTCACTTTGAATTCGTAGTAGTTCCGGAAGATGTATGTAATGCCGTACTCGTTCTCGTTCTTAAGGCGGGACTTGACGTAGTGCTCGGCGGAAAAGTAGAAATCCGGCAGGACGTTTAGCTGGCCGCGAAGCACCGTGCTGTTCATCTTAAAATCGTAGCCCGCCTCGAGCATCGCCTTATTCTCCGCGCGCAGCCCGATGCCCAGTTGCGGGCGCAGCTCGAATTCAGCCGGATAGAACGTGCCGTGAAACCACACGTCGCTCGCCGGGCTTATTCGAAGCCCTGTGGTGAAATCGAAGCGCGCCTCGTCTTCCTCCCGGTTGAAATCCACCCGCCCGCTGGCGCTCAGCCTGACGCGCTGGGATTCCACGGCGAAAACCAGCGATATGTCATCCCGCACGACGAAGAGCTCCGCCGATGCCGCTGGCTTCAGCAGGTTCACATCCGGTGCAAACACGGCTTCAGCCGCGAGATAGTCGCAGATCTCCTCGGCTCTGCTGGCAACGAAGTCCGTCGGCAGCCCCCGAAGGCTTTCAAGATTCGCCGATACGAAGCTGCCCACGTCCGCAAGCTGCAGATTGAGCATTGTGCTCGAACGTAGCTTGACGAAATACCGGTTCACAACGCTAACCCCTTCCCGCGGTATCAGGGTCACATAGACGCTCGTTGTGGTCTCCGGCAGCACCAGTACGAGCGTGTCGAATCCCGCATAGTCCTCCCTGGCAGACAGATAGTCCCTCACCTGCCGGATGGCCATTCGCTCTATCCAGTCGGCATCACTGTAAGGGGTTCCGGCCAGGCTATCGGCCAGGGACGCGGCGAGGGAGTTCCGGTCGGCTTCAGTAATAGACGCCAGAAACGGCGTGTCCGATGTGAAGCGGAAGTAGACAGTGAAGCTCTCGATGGTCTTGCCCTGAAGGGCAAGCTGCAGTCGCACCAGCGTAATCTCACCCGGCACGATGTCCAGTTCCTTCAGCTCCATTCCGCGCTTGCCGAGCACCAGGTCGAGCACGCTGAATAGCGTGCGCGTGATCTGTTCCTGGTTGTCCTCTAGCCGCTGGAGGGAAGCTCCAAGCTGGTCGACGATTGCCAGGCTGAGCGTTCGCTCAATGGCCTCCTCAACTTCCGCCGCGACCGCCGCGCCCGGCTGCCCTTCCAGCCATTCCAGCTCCAGCTTAATCGCTGTGATGGCAGGCGGTTCTTCCTGTGCGTAACTGGAACCCGGTGAAACTAGAACGGCCAGCAGAACAATTGCCGCGCCCAGCGCTACAGCCGGCAGAAGCGTGCCGGATGGGTGATAGCTTGCTCCTCGAGAGTGCATCGTATTTCAGCCAACCTCGGGCTAGCGATACTAGAACATCTCGCCGATACCGAAATGGAGCCTCGCGCCGCCCTCCCTGAGATCCCAACCCATATCCAGCCTGATGGAGCCCAGGCCCAGCGCGGGTACCCGGAAGCGGATGCCGACTCCAGCGCTGAATGAGCTGTCGGTTTCCGAGAAGCTCTCGCCGACCCAGGCCGCATCGGCGAAGACCACACCGGTGAAGGTCTTTTTCTTGTCCAGCGGAAAACGGTACTCACCGTTGAGCAGCATCATCTTGGTGCCGGTGAGGTTGTCTTCCGGCAGGCCGCGCACTGAGTTTACGCCGCCGACCCGAAATTCCTCGAACACCGGGACATTGCCCTCCGCGAGTCCCACCTTCGCACGCAGCGCAATGGTGTTCTTCTCCGCGTGGGGTATGAACACCCGTCCGTCAGCGGCGTACTTGCGGAAATCAAAGTCCCCGCCGAATCCCGCAACCTGCACGCTGGTGCCCAGATAGGTGCCGTCATGGGTGACGAACACATTGTCGCGGGCATCGTGGGTCAGCCCGAACGTAACACTGCGCGTCTGCCCCGTCTGCTCAAGACGCCGCCGCCTTTCAACGCCGTACTCACGGAAGGGATCGCCCTTGATGACCTTGTAGTCGTAGTCCGCAAGCCCCAGCGAAACGCTTCCCGACAGCTCGTCAGTCAGGCGCCGTCCCCAGGTAAGGCTGCCGCCGACGCTGTCCACGTCAATCTCGCTTTCAATCGCAGAGTCGGGATTGCGCTGCTGCCGGTAGTTGAGGTCGTAAAGGCTGGCGGAGAAGAAGCTCTTCTCGTTCAGGTACGGGTCGGAGTAGTCAAGCTGGTAGCCCGGATTGTTCTTGCTGAATACAATGAGGGCTGAGATGGTCTTGCCCTCGCCCCGGAAGTTGCGCTCACTGTAGGAGAGAGTTCCCTGCACACCGTTGACGGTCGAGTAGCCAAGGCCGACTCCGGCCTGTCCGGTCGCCGCTTCGACGAGCGAGAATCTGAGAATGATATTGCCGCCCGTAGGCGCAGGATCCATCGTGGGCTCAACCTGCTCGAAGATGCCCAGGTTGTAGAGATCCTGCATGGCTTTCTCCGCATCATCCTTCTTCAGTACCTCGCCGGCCTTTATCCGGCGTCCGACAACCATCCGAAGAAGCCCGTCCTTAGTTTTCTCGTTGCCCTCGAAAACGATGTCCTCGACGACTCCTTCAGCTACGGTGATGTAAACCGTCCCGGCGTCTTCCTCCAGGGTGCTTAACGCGAACTCCACGATATACGCGCCAACGTATCCGTCCTCGGCATAGCGGCCCAGGACTCCCAGCGAGATGTCATCCTCCAGCTGCCGCAGGTTAGTCACTTCGCCGGGCACCTGGGTGATGTACTGCATCAGCTCCTCGTCGGTGTACAGTGTGTTGCCGTCGAACGCAACACTCCTGAAAGGAGGGTTTTCGAGCACACGAATGAGCAGGATAGTAAGCCCTTCGTGGTAGTCCAGCGTAAGCTCCGGCGGTTCCTGGAAGTAGCCGGTTTCGTACAGGTACTGGCTGTTCCGGTTAAGTTCGCTGAGCACCGTGCCCGTGATCTCCTGGCCCACCTTGATGGACAATGCATCGAGAACTACGGCCTGCTCAAGGTTCACCAGGCCCGTTATCTGGATGTTGTCGACCACGACGCCTTGCGCGTAGCACGGGGGAACTGGTGCCGCCATCTCAAGCGCGAAGACCAGCAACGAACAGAACGCCAGTTTTAGACACCTCATATGCGGGGGTTGACTCGCCATCCCTCCCTCCTGGAATAGTTCGAGGTCTAGGAATTATAGCAGTGTAGAGCGCTATTTCTCAAATTCGCTCTCAAGTGCCGACAGCAGAGCAAGCGCGTCCAGCCCCGGATCACCTGGAGTCACTGACGCCGGAGCTGTGGATGGCGAAGAATCCACGGCCGGTGCAGCAGTGGGTTTCTCCTCCGATACTGCCGGCGCGACGACCCTTGCCGGGCTGCTGGCCGGTGCCGTTTTGCGGGGACGCACATAGGACCTGGCCACCCGGGTGTTCGCGGCGCTCTTCAACGCCTGAGAAGCGGAGGATGACACCACGCCGCCCAAAGGCAGCTCTGAGGACGCTTTGACGAAAACCACATCACGCTGGGAGGCTATGGTAATCGCCTCCTCAAAGCTGTGGCGGGACGCGTCAGGCAGTCCAATGAAGCGCAGCATCCCCAGAGTAAGTGCGATGATGGCAACCAGGATGGTCATCGCAGCAAGATTGCGCTTCCATTGCGTAGCGCCTGCAGCCCTCTCGCGGAGCACGTGCCGGATCTCCGCCTCCATAAGGTGGAGTTTTCGGTCCAACTGCTCATCGTCGTGAGAGTGGGCTTCCACCTCACGCCACCAGTGCGACAGCCGGTTTATCTTCTCATCCCGTTTCATCACCGTGCATCCCTATTATCGTGAAGGAATGACGCAAGGTTAAACATGGCGCAACAGGTTGCTTATGCTAGAATTAGTGGCTAGTGTCACACCGGTGACGGGGGAGCGTATGAACCGACCCTTGATGAGAATCTTGCTGAGCGCCGGGGTCCTTGCTCTGGCTGCTGTCCTCATTCCCGCAGTGCCAGCCCGAGCGGAACTGGTGAACGTAACCATATTGCACACGAACGACACGTGCGGCCGTGTGCAGTCCTACTACTACCGGAGCACGAAGCCTCTGGGAGGGTATGCCAAGCGCGCTATGTTCTTCCAGGCCAAGCGCCCGCACGCAAAGATGAACTGGCTCACGCTGGACGCGGGCAACGTCCTGGGTTATACGCCACTCTCATACTACCTGAAGGGCGAGGCCGACACGCAGTTGATGGCTATGCTCAACTACGACGGATGCGGCCTGGGCCCGATGGATTTCATCATTGGCGGGACCGAGCTATCCACCCGGATCAACGAGAGCGGGCTTCCATTCATCTGCGCGAACGTTCTGGAGGAAGCGAGCGGGAAGTACCTGGGTGAGCCATTCAAGATTGTGGCCTTCGATGGATTCCGGGTGGCCCTGCTGGGCCTCGCAGACCCCACCACACCGTCGCAGCTTCCGTCTGACCGCACACGGGGCCTGACCTTCCGCGACCCGCGCATGGTTGCCGCAGAATGGATACCCCAGCTCAAGAGCCAGGCGGATACCGTATTCATACTCTCAACCCTGTCGCTCGCGGACAACATCGCTCTGGCGGTCACCCATCCCGAAGTCTCGGTAATCGTGTCGGGCGGTCAGATGGCTGAGTTGCAGGTGCCGCTCAAGGTGGACGGCACACTCATCGTGCAGGCCGGACGCTGGGGCTCGAAGGTCGGCGTGCTCAAGCTCACTTTCGAGGGCGACCGGGTATCGGGCTACAGAATGCGCCACTTCGACGAGCAGCTCGTCGCGATGGACGGCGCCTGGGTTGACAACACAGACTATCTGAGCGTTGTCGCGACATATCAGGAGCGGCTGCTGAAGGAGCAATTCGCGCTCGTCATCGGCAGCCTGGGCACTGATATGCCCGCCACTAAGATCAATTCCTTTGAAACCAACCTGGGCAATCTGTTCGCCGACGCGGTGCGGGCGGCAACCGCAGCCGACATCGCACTGCTGGACGCAGGCGGCTTTCGTGGAGGCTTGAAGACCGGGCCGGTTACCCGGGGCGACCTTTACCAGGCCTATCCGGGCGACAGCCGCATTGTGGTGGGTACGCTCACCGGCGCGGAACTCGCCGACCTGCTTTCACAGGCGGCAGCAAACGTCGGGAATGAGGGATTTCTCCAGGTGAGCGGTGTCAGCTTCGGCATATACGACCGTGCAGCCTACAGCATTACCGTTCGCGGACTGGCTGTCAGGCCCGATGCGGTATACGAAGTGGCGGTGACCGAGCGGATCGCCCGGGGCATCGAAGGGCTGACCGGAGTGCATCCTCTGAGTGCCCGCAAGCTCTACCCCTACCTCGTGCGTGACGTTGTCGAGAACTTCCTGAGCGAACACAGCGGCTACACCAACGAACCGGAGGAGCGGATTAGCTACTTCGCCGAGCAGCCTGTCAAGGAGCCCATCCTCCCGCCCGATCCGCCTGAAGAAGTGGCCGAGCCGGTAGTTGAAGAACCTGCCGAGCCGGTGGAGATCGTGGAAGAGCCGCCGGTGGAAGAGCCTGCGCCGCTTGAGGAAACGGCGCCGGACGAATACGAGGTAATTGTCGAGGAAGAGGTTGATGTGGGGCTTGTGCCGCTTCCTCCTGAGGAGCCTCTTGAAGTGCCAGTACCGGTTGAGGAGCCAGCCGAAGAGCCGGTGCCCGAGCCGGCCGTCCCCGAAAAAGTCGAAGGTAATCTTGTAGGATCCACCAGCGTGGAGATGGAGGGAATGAGCTACGACTTCTCCGTGCGCGAAGTAACAGTGGAGGGTCAGCCGACATTTGAGTTCACGCTCGTAATGCGAAACTCGGGTGAGAGCCACAAGATGCTCAGCTTCCCTACAGGCCAGCACTACGACTTTAAAGTTTACAAGGAAGACAGCCTCCAGTGGAACTGGGCGTACAACCGCTACTTCACCCAGGAAATCAACTCACTGTCGCTGGAGCCGGGCGAGGAGGTTACTTTCCGCGCCTACTGGGACGGCGCGACCAATAACAGGGTCCCGCTGCAGGAGAACCTTTACCGGTTCGTCGCGGAGGTGACTACGACCCCGCAGCAGGAAGTATCCTTCATCGCGCTGTACACGCCGCTGGCCATTTGATGACGCCAGGACCGGATACAGTGGTTATCATCGACCGGGCTGTCATCGCCGTCGCCATCCTCATCGGACTTATGGCGATGGTTGACACGCTCGCGCTCACCATCCGCACAAGCGGCGCGATAACAAAACGACTGGCGACCTCGCTGGCGCTGTTCAACCTCGTCATCGTTTTCGCGCGATTGTCCAACCTAATCCAGGCGCCGATTGTCGGCAACATGGCCGACAAGACCGTCGTATTGGATCCGGTTATACAGGATGCGCTGATACAGGGACTCCTCTGGAAGATCCACGTCATCATCCTCGCCACGACCATCGGAACAGCCCTCGGTGCTTTGCTTTCGCCGACGTTTATGCGCATCTTCGTGCGGTTGATTGAGGTATTCGACAAGGTCAAGACCCTACCGAGGGTGATGCTCTACCTGCTCAACCCCCGGCGCTGGCTGAGGCTCCCGCATTACCTTGCCCGCCCCTTTACGCCGCGAACCCGGGACTACCTGAAGGGCCTCCGCCGTATCCCGCTGGATTTCATTGCGTTTCACGTCCTGGTCACGGCGTTTTACACCGTGGGCGTTCTGTCCACTATCTATGCAGCCGCGCTTGAGCCATCGCTTCGTGCCACGAGCGTTACGCTTTCCGGCATCGTCAACGGCATAGCCACACTGCTGCTGTTCATACTCGTAGACCCGCCCGCGGCGATGATCACAGACCAGTGCATCAACGGCACGCGGCCAGTCGAGGACGTCAAGGTGATGAATATGTATCTCGTGATTGCGCGCTTTCTGGGCACGATCCTCGCCCAGTTCATAGTTGTGATAACGGCGTACTGGGTCACGCTGGTCGCCGGCTGGGTGAACCAGGTGTTCTGAGCGAATGGATGCAGACAAGTCTCAGGTGCCAGCCATTACAGGCCCGACTGGCTGCGGCAAGACCGGGCTTGTGCTGGCCCTGGCAGAGAAAATCCCCCTGGAAGTCGTTTGCTGCGACTCGCGCAAGGTGTACCGCGGCACCGACATCGGGGCTGCCAAGCCGACTGCTGAACAGCAAAGACGCGTGGCGTTCCACCTGCTTGACCTTGTTGAGCCGCAGGAAAGCTTCTCGGTTCAGCAGTACGTGGCTGCCGCCCTGCCGGTCATTGCGGACGTCCGCGCCAGGGGTAAGCTGCCGGTCATCGAAGGCGGAACCGGCCTGTACCTTGAAGCCCTGAGGGGTGGATACGACTTCGGCGGCGCGCCGCCCGTGCCGGAGCTGAGAGCCGTTTTCGCTGGGCTGTGGGAAAGCGACCGTGAATCGCTCGTAGCCCGGCTTCAAGAGCTGTTCCCCAGTGTGAAGAGTGAAATCGATTTACACAACCCGCCGCGCGTTATCCGGTTCATTGAGAGAAAACTCGTGGCCGAACTGACGGACAGCGAAGTCGGACGGTCGCTGGCAAAGCTAGGACTTGCAGTAGCGGAAGACGCCGTCACGAGCGCTCGCCGGGAAGCTGCGGGACGCGCTCCTGCAGCGGAACCGCTTGACGTGCGCGGATACGTTCTCATAACTGAACGTGAAGTTCTGAGAAAACGCATCGCACAGCGCACCGAGGAAATGCTCAACGGCGGGCTGATCGAGGAAGTCGAGGCTCTGCTGAAAACAGGCGTCCCGCCTGAAGCCCAGGTGTTCGCCGGCATAGGCCACAGCGATGTGCTGCTCTTTCTGGAAGGACGGGTATCGCGGGAAGAACTCGCGGAGCTCATCACCGTGCGTACTCGCCAGTTCGCAAGGCGTCAAGACACCTGGAATCGCAACCGCTTTGGAGACTTCCGGCAGGTGCCGCATACGACTCCTGAGGAACGCGCAACCGCCCGGAAGCTTCTGGCAAGCGAATTCTCTGCGCTGCTCTGAGCCTAGCGGAACTCGCGGGAATCCAGCACGATTGTCACGGGCCCGTCGTTTACCAGTTCAACTTCCATCATCGCGCCGAACACTCCCGTTCGCACCGTGAGCCCTCGCTCAGTCAGCGCTCCGGCCAGGCGCTGCACCATCTCCGCAGCCGGTTCCGGCGCCATCGCCGGCATGAAGGAAGGGCGGTTCCCTTTCTTGATGTTCGCGCATAGCGTGAACTGGGACACGAGCAGGATCTCCGCTCCGACGTCTGTGGGCCCGAGGTTCATCCGACCTTCAGCATCAGCAAACACGCGGAGCTGGGCGATGCGCCGCGCCATCCATTCGAGGTCCTTGTCGTCGTCGTACTCGAAAACGCCCGTTAGCACGAGGAATCCGGGGCCGATTGCCGCCACCGTTTCGCCGACGACGCGAACCTCCACCCGCTGCACTCTCTGTATGACCGAACGCATACTATCCTCCGCTAACGCTCTCGTGGTGGCGCTGGACCAGGATCACATCCTCGATCTGGCCGATAACCTTCACGACCTTGTTTAGCTGCTCTGTATCCCACACCTCTACCATCAGGTAGAAGACTGCATTGCCGTCGCCGTGGGACACGGTGGGCTGGATGTTGATGTTCCCTCCGGTGAGATTAACTGATAGCTCGGAGAGTTCCCGCATGATGTCGAAGAGCAATCCCACGCGGTTGAGCGCAACGATTCGCAGAGTTGCCGGATAGAACTTGTCCAGCGCGTCTTCCGACCATTGCACCGGGATCGCAGTCAGCTCCACTTCGTCGGCGATGGCGGGGCAGCGGGCGTGGTGCACATCAACCCTGTGCTCCTTGCGATTGTCCAGCCCGAGTATTTCGTCGCCGGGAATGGGCGTGCAGCAAGGCGCAAGCTCCACTTTACGGCGCAGCGGCTTCCCGCCCTTTCGGACGATTCCAAGCTCGCTCGCTAGGCCTACTGCGGGAGTAAACGGCGCTTCAGGCTCACTGTCGGGCCGCAAGGACCTCTTCATCGCCTTCTCGACATACACGTGCTTCAGCTTCTGCACAACCTCTTCCGCCATGAGATTGCCGGTGGCTATCCGGTCAAACATGTCGTCAATCTTTCTCACGCGCAGGGACTTGACCAGCGCCATCAGATTGACGTTTGCCATCAGGTTCAGCGGGTACAGCCCGCTCTTCGCGATCTGCTGGCGGAGCAGGAACCTGCCCATCTGCACCCGTTTGCGCCGGGGCTGGTCGCGGAACCAGCGCTTTATCTTCACGATACTCTTCGGGCTCCGGACGATGTTGAGCCAATCCGGCTGCGGCCTGGGAACTCCCTCCTTGTTCTTCACAACCTCCACGACATCGCCGTTCGTAAGCGTGTAGTCGAGCGGAACATCCTTGCCGTTAACCAGCGCGCTCTCGGTTGAGTGGCCCAGGTCTGTGTGGATGTAGTAAGCGAAGTCAATGGGTGTTGCGCCTTCCGGCAGCGAGACGACCTCGCCCAGGGGTGACAGAACGAGCACTTCGCCCTTGGTCAATGACTCGCGGGTCTTCTCCACGAAATCGCGGGAGTCGAGGTCCTGCTCCGACAGGTCCGCGATGAACTCGAACCACGAGAACGTCTCGCGCAACTGGTAGGGAGAAGTGTGCCCCTTGTATCTCCAGTGCGCGGCAACGCCATGCTCCGCAAGGTCATCCATCTGCTCCGTGCGGATCTGCACTTCGCTTATCTGGCCGTTCTCGCCCATGATGGTTGTATGCAGGCTCTGGTAGCCGTTGCTCTTCGGCGCGGCAATGAAGTCCCGGAAGCGGTTGAACAGCGGCCGGTAGATGCCGTGGATCACGCCCAGCGCCCGGTAGCAGTCGAGCTCTTCGCCGCCGAGCACGACTCGAATCGCCATCAGATCGTAGACCTGGTCGAGAGGCATCCCTCGATCCCTTATCTTGCGCCAGGTGGAATACGGGGTCTTGATGCGGCCGATTACATGCTTGACTTCTATTCCCGCAGCAGTGAGTTCGCTCTCCAGCCTCTTTTTCGTAAGCTCGTAAGAGGCCGTCTTGCGCCCCACCATCTTGTCGAGTTCGCGCACCACCCACTCGTGTTCCCTCGGATGCAGCAGCTGGAAGCAGATGTTCTCCATTTCGTGAGCCAGCTCGTGCAGACCGAGCCGTCGCGCCAGTGGCGCGTAGAAGTCGAGCGTTTCCTTGGCGTTTCGCTTTGCGCGGTCCTCCGGCAGGGCCTCTATCGTGCGCATATTGTGCAGCCGGTCGGCCAGCTTGACCACCAGGACTCTCAGGTCTTCCGCCATCGACACGAACAGCCGCTGCAGATTCCGCGCCTGCTCGTCGCTCATCGTGCGGCCGACGAAGCGTGAGAAGAGGTCAATGCGGTGGATCTTGGTGAGTGAGACGACAAGGTCGGCGACTTTCGCCCCGAAGCGCCGCTCGATTTTCTTCGGACGCACGCTCGTGTCCTCAACGGTATCGTGGAGCAGCGCCGCAACGATGGAATCCTCGTCCATGTTCAGGCGGGCACAGGTAAGGGCAACGTTCACCGGATGAAAGATGTACGGCTCACCACTCTCCCGATGCTGCTTGGCGTGGGCCGCCGACGCAAGCTTGAAGGCTTCCTCCAGCTTGGTAGCGCCTGCACCGGGATTGCGCTGCACATAATCCTCGACGAGCTGATGGAAGAGGTCTTGCACCCCTGATTTCTCGTCCCTTGCTTGAGGTCGCACCTTTGCCATCAGATTCTCAGCTATTATACCTGCGCTCGCTCAGAAGCGGATTCTTCGTCCGCCATCCCGATCAGACCGAGCTGCAGCCCGACACGGTTCTGGTAGTTATCAAGGTCAAGCTCAACATCCAGATCGCACGTCGTCCCCTCGCGCAGTCGGTCTGCCAGATGGGATTTCCTGAAGCCGATGACGCGCAGCAGCGATGCTCCACTCCGCTCAATACTGAGCATAAGATGTGTCCTGTCCTGGCCCACGAGCCTTGCTCTTTCCACCCGTGCATTGCGTAGCCTGATACGCGGCGGCGGGTGTCCCTCCCCGAACGGGTAAAGGCGCATCAATGCAGGCACCAGCTCATCGCCCAATTCGGCGGGCTCCGCCTCGTACTCGAACGGTTCATCGCGCTTCTTCCCCGCCAGTCGGACGACTTCCGTATCGTGCAGCAAGCTCCGCAGCCCGGGAACCGCCGCTGTCGAGACGGTCATGCCTGCAGCCGCAGCATGCCCGCCTAGCCTTGTGACCACGTCCCGGGCGGGTTCCAGCGTCGCCAGCAGATCAACCCCCGAGGGTGCGCGCCCGCTGCCGACGGAAACGCCATCCTCGGCGTCCAGGTCGGAAAGGACGAGTGTCGGCCGACCGAAAGCCTCGGCGATTTTCGCGGCAACGATACCGATCACTCCCTGGTTCCACTCCGGCTTGTACAGCACAAGCACAGCCGCATCCTCGTGCGCCAGGGCTTGTTGCGCGGCCTCGTCGTAGATCCTGCCCTGCAAGTCACGTCGCTCCCAGTTCAGGCGCACAAGTTGCGCGGCGAGAGTCGCCGCCGCCTTTTCGTCGCGGGTTAGAATAAGCTCAGCAGCCAGCCGTGCGTGAGCCATCCTCCCCGCGGCGTTTAATGTCGGCACGAGCTTGAACGCAAGGTCGCGCCATGTAAGAAACTCCATTGCGCCGAGTTGCAGCGCTTTGAGCATGGCACGCAGGCCCGGATGCGGTGACTGCGGTATCTGTTGCATGCCGACGTGAGCCAGAATGAAATTATCCCCTACCAGTGGCACAACGTCGCCTATCGTCCCCAGGGCTGCGAGATCGAGGAAGTTGTTGTCCGCGAGCGACGCGTCCTCCCCTTCCGCCGCCAGCCATTCGCGTGCGAAGCAATACGCCATCCCTGCGGTGCACATCGGGTCGATGCCGTCCTGAAGGTGCGGATTGATGAGCGGCATATCAGGCACTTCACCGACCGGCGCGTGATGGTCCAGGCAGACAACAGTCAAGCCATGCTCGTGGGCAAGGTTTACCTCTTCATTGTTTGACGTGCCGCAATCGAGGGCGAACAGCACCTTGTAGCCCATCTCCGGCGCACGCTGGACAATGCGCCTGTGAAGCCCGTATCCCTCGTTGAACCGCGAAGGCAGGAAGTAGCCTGACTTCAGCCCGAGCTGCTGGCTGACGAGGAATAGCGTGCAGACGGCAAGGACGCCGTCCACATCGTAGTCGCCGTAGAACAGCACAGGCAGCTTCTCCGCACGGGCGCGCCTCAGCTGCTCCAGGATTTCGGGCAGTGCCGAAGCCGCCCCAAGCCCGTTTAGTTCCTCAAGCCGGGGTGATAGATAGGGCGTGCTGACAGAAGGATCGTCTTGCCAGCGCGCTGCGAACAGGCGCGCAAGCAAAGGGGGAAGGTCGTGTTCATCAGCAAGCTCACGTTCCAGTTCCCCTCGCGCTTCTTGCCCGGAGAGCACTATTGCTCCTAGCGCCGGCGCGGCTTCCTTTTCTTCTTCAGCTTCTTCTTAGCCCTGGCAGCTTTGTCCGGAACTGCCGGACTAGGCTTTTCCCCAGGCGCTCTGCCGGCTTCAACTGTCCCCGGCGCTTCGGCGGGCTTGAGCTCTATCGTCTCCGCCTTTTCTTCTTCCTCATCCACCACAACCTCATCTTCATCGAACGTTCCGAGCGCGGCCTGCTCCTGCGCCGCCAGAAGGTCGATGGTTCGCGGGATGCGCGCCTTTCTCTCCTCGCGGGTGAAGAACAGCACGATCGGCGCGGCGATGAATACGGACGAATACGCACCAGAGATCATTCCGAAGAGCATCGCCATACTGAAATTGTATATGGCCGCACCTCCGAAGAGGATTAGCGCTATCAGCATCACTATGACCGTGCCAACGGTCATAACGGAGCGGGTAAGCGTCTGCGTCAGGCTCAAATTGATAATGGTCGGGACGTTCATCTGTGGGAAGTTGCGCAAGTTCTCCCGGATCCGGTCGTAGATGATGATGGTGTCGTTAATGGAATACCCGATGATGGTCAGGATGACCGCGATGAAAAACGAGTTGACTTCGAGTTTCAGTATCGCGGTGCCGGTGAGGGCAATCGCCACGTCGTGCACCAGCGCGACGACTGCCGCAATGGCAAACACGATGCGGTTGAAGCGGATGAAGATGAAGACCATTATCGCCAGCGTACCGAGTATCAGCGCGATAATCGCGTTCCTGATAAGCTCCCCGCCGACGACCGGCCCCACATAGTCCCGTGCAAGAACCTGCACGCCGCCGCGCTCCACGGCTTCTTCCGCTACCGGCTCCTCGGCGCCATCCCCAGGTAGCGCTTCGTCGTCCGCCACCCCTGCCGCCGCCTCGTCCTCTTCCTCAGCCTCAGACGCTTCGACATCTTCTTCCAAAGGCTCCGCATCCGTTGCGGCTTCGTCTTCGGCCGCCGCCTCCAGCGGGGCCTCTTCCTCGGAAACTGGCGGTTCGACCTCCTCGGCAGGTGCGACTTCCTCCTCCTCGATGGTGCTGACCGTGGGCTTGCCGCCACCATACTCGGCGGCGATTTCGTCGATCATCCCGCCTATCTTCACATTGCGAACCGCATTCTGCTCAGCTTCCGTCGCTGCATCACCGGTGTCGATGCGCAGGCGGATTTCCACCTCGCGGGGGTCCTTTCGGCGCAGCTGGACTACCGGTTCGCCCGCGGAGTATTTGCCAGCGATCTCGGCGATTGCACGCGCATTGCCGGGCTCATCAAGCTTCAGCGCGATGAAGCTCCCGCCGGTGAAGTCGATGCCGAGAAAGAGCGGGCTCCCGATGGTGCGGCTGTTGCCGATCATCGTGGCAATGCCGATAGCGATGACTACTACCGAGATGAGAAGCCACAGCTTATTGTATTGGACAAAGGGAATTAGCCTGTAACGATGGAGGTTCTTGAGCATCGGTTCCCCTTATGCGTAGAGACTTGTCTTCTTGACGCTTTGAGTGAACAGCGACAGTATGAAGCGGGTGATGAAGACCGCGCTGAACATCGAAATGAGAATACCTATCGACAGTGTTATGGCGAACCCTTTCACCGGCCCGGTTCCGTAGAAGAACAGCACCAGCGCCGCGATCAGCGTGGTAAGGTTCCCGTCCAGGATGGCAACCCACGCACGGGCGAACGCGGCCTCAAGCGCAGCCCCGAGCGTTTTGCCCCATGCAAGCTCCTCCTTGAGCCTCTCGAAGATTATGATGTTGGCGTCTATCGCCATACCAATGGATAAAATAAAGCCCGCGATGCCGGGGAGCGTCAGTGTCACGCCCAGCAGCGAGAGGAAGCCGAGAGTTATCAAGACGTAAAGTACCAGGGCTATGTCCGCAACCAGGCCCGGCAGCCGGTACATCGCCAGCATTATCAGCAGGATAATTGCAAATCCCGCTATGCCCGCAATCAGGCTGGTGTCAATGGACTCCTTCCCCAGGGTTGGGCCGACCACGCGGCTTTCCAGAACCATTACCGGAACAGGCAGGGCGCCGCCCTTGAGCTGCTTGGCCAGGAGAGTCGAGCTCTGAACGTTGAAGCCGCCCTCAATGATGCCCTTGCCACCCCAGATGGCAGTCCGGATGACTGGGCAGGAAACAACCTTCTTGTCCAGGGCTATCGCCATGTAGCGGTTCACGTTATTCTGGGTGAACCGGCCGAACGCTTCGGCACCCGCAGGCTTGAACTCAAAGCCCACTGCGGGCCGCCCCATCGAATCCCGTGTCGGGAATGCGTTGTTAAGCTCCTTGCCCGTCACAATTACGGGAAACTCCGTCTCGGATTCCGTGATGTCGAAGCCGTCATCGAGCGGATTGTCACCAACGTCAATGAACTCAAGGAGCGCGGTGTCCCCGATTAGCTTCAGGATCTGGTCAACCTCGCTCTCGCCCTCTCCCAGGTCACCGGATTCCGCTTCGCCGGCCTTCCTCAGGCTGGGCACCTGCACGAGCACGCGGTTCGTCCCAACCCTGGTAATGGTGACCTCCCGCTGTCCCTGCGGATCCACGCGGTTGCGGATAACCTCAATCAGCCCGCTGATGTCGTCCACGGTCACCGGTTGGCCCGCGGGCGGAACGGCCTTCAGGAGCACTGACACGCCGCCTCTGAGATCAAGCCCCAGCGTGATGATGTCGAAGTTGTTCGTATAGCGGTATATGGGCTGGATCAGCGCGATGACAAGTACAGCCGCGATTAACAGGAGATTGGCCTGCCATTGGTTCATATCCTCTCCAGGAATTGCTGAACCGCTATAATATCACGACGCTCCTCGCGTCACAAGACGATTATGCCTTTCCGTCACGATAATAGGCTGGCGTGCAGGTAATAGACTCGGTACTGCAAATGAGTGAACGACAGAAGCTATAACATGGACGAGCAGAAAAAAACCGCAGCAACCAAGAAAACCCGGACCTTCCACTACCACATTGACCTGAAATGGCTTGAAGGGTGTAGGGCGGAACTGGACCCCGGTGAAGGCAAACCCAAACTTCTCGTCGGTGCACCGGTTGAGTTCAAGGGAGAGCCGGGCAACATATCGCCGGAGGACATGATGGTCAGCTCGCTTTCGGTCTGTCAGATGAACACCTTCGTCGCCTTCGCGCACCACAAGAGCCTGGAGTTCACTGCCTACATGGATTCTGCGGATGGAGTGATGGAGGTTATCGACCGAAAGCTCAGATTCACCGGAGTTACACTTCGCCCCACCGTAACCGTTACCCGAGAAGACGACCGGGAAACCGCGCTCAAGCTCCTGGAGGACGCCCACCATTCCTGCGCAATAAGCAACAGTGTGAACTTCGAGGTGATTGTTGAAACCAGGGTGGTTGTTGCCTGATTATAAAGAGGCACCGGCGCGGTTCACGACCCCTCGGCTCAAGGACTGCTCATTCGGAACCGCCGGCGGGAGCTATCCTCCCTTGACGGTCACGCCCTGCAGGATGTCGCAGACGTCCTCGGTCGCGTCGACGGCGTCCTCGACGATGGCATAGATTTCCCGCCACTTGATTAGCTTCAAGATGTCTCGCTCTTCCTCGAAAAGCTCCGCGATGGCCTCGCGGTACACGCGATCAGCCCTCTTCTCGTAGTAAATCACCTGGTCGCAGTGGTGATCCAGCTCCTTGTACTTCTTCGGCTTGTTCAGCAGAGCGACCGCCTGCACCAGCTCCGAGGTTGCGCTGTGGAGCTGCTGCGTCATCACCTTGAAGTGCCCCGGCGTCGTGTCCAGCTTGTAGAGCACCATCCGTTCGATGAGGCCGTCGGTAATGTCCAGCACGTCGTCAATCGCCTGGGCGAGGTCCGTAATGTCTTCGCGGTCTATCGGGGTTACGAGGCTGACGTTAAGCAGCCCGATTATTTCTCTGGTGATGCGGTCGCCCTCATGCTCCAGGTGGTTGATTTCGGTCGCCTTTTCAGGGGCGAGCTGGATATC
Organism: Planctomycetales bacterium; assembly: GCA_030606285.1. Lineage (GTDB taxonomy): Bacteria > 4484-113 > 4484-113 > 4484-113 > 4484-113 > JAGGTK01. The sequence continues at coordinate 46,589 of JAUWGS010000014.1, forward strand.
CCCCGCCACCTGCTCAAGGATTTCCGTCGCTTTGAGCACGTTTTCAGCTGCCTGCTTCATCAGCTCAAAGAAGCGATCCTCACGGGGAAACAGTGTCATTGCCAGTCTCATTTCACACCCCTCATTTCACCGCTGCGGGCAGCACCGCCACTGCCAGCTTGAACACTATCGCAGAAAACAGCGCGGCTGCGGGAATGGTCAGTATCCACGCCCATAGAATTCTACCAAACAGTCCCCATCGCACGGCCGTCAGGCGCTTGATCGCACCCACACCCATTATCCCTCCGGAAATTGTATGGGTTGTGGAAACCGGAATGCCCAGGTAAGCCGTGCCCAGGATGGATGTCGCCGCGGCTGTCTCCGCGCAGAAGCCTTCCATTGGGCGCAACTTGGTGAGCCGCACGCCCATCGTCTTGATTACCTTCCAGCCGCCGATCAGTGTACCTAGGGCGATTACAGCATGCGCCGCGAGAACTACCCAGTTGGGGACAAAACCGCTGCTGTCGAAGGTTGAACGGAAGAACCAGTTTCCGTGCTCGATCGAAGTAATTCCCCCGGTCAACAACAAGATTGCGATAATCCCCATCGTTTTCTGCGCATCACCCGTGCCATGCCCGAGGCTGAATAGTGCCGCGCTTACGAGCTGTAATCGTTTGAACCATTTGCCCACCCGTCTGCGGTCGAACCGGTGGAACAGCCAGCTCACCGCCCACATATTGAAGGACGCTAGCGCCATGCCTACCAGAGGCGAAACCACCATGAATATGGCGATTAGCCAGATGCCCCTCCAGACAACTAGTCCCAGCCCTCCATGCATTATGCCCGCGCCGAGAAGGCCGCCCACCAAGGCGTGGCTGACGCTTATGGGGATGCCGAACTGCGTCGTAATGACGGTCCAGACGATAGCTCCCACCAACGCTGCGAGGATGACTATCGTGGTTATACCGTCAGGGTCAACCACGCGTTTGCCGATGGTGTGGGCAACTCTAAGGTCCATGACCACGACCGCGGCGAAATTCCAAAACGCAGCCCAGACGACAGCGTGGAATGGTTTCAGCACGCGGGTGGCAACAACGGTGGCGATTGAGTTTGCGGCGTCGTTGACGCCGTTCATGAAGTCAAAGAACAGGGCTAAAAAGACCCCGACGAATACCAAAATGGTGAGCATTCGCGGCCGGATTATAGCACGCTATTACCGGATGTAAGCAGGGAATCCAGCATTAAAGGGAATGTTGCTGTGAAAGGATGAAACGTTCTTAATCTAGGCGCACCGGCTTGTCCGGCAACTCCCCCGGAACGCCCGTTAGCAGAACGATGATTGAGGTTGATGGAGGAGTTGCGTATTACGGACACGAGCCAATCAGTGAAAGTCTCGCAACTCTATCCGTAAACTCGTCCAGAACCTCACTATGGCGAGGGACGGAATCGAACCGCCGACACAGGGATTTTCAGTCCCCTGCTCTACCAACTGAGCTACCTCGCCACCCGGTACAGGCAACGGGATTATACACAGAACGCTCAGTTCATGTAAAGCCGCGCAGGGTCAAGCGTCAGGCCGAAAGGCGCGCTGATTCTGCTGCGGAATTACGCCGCAACAGCTCCCAGCAACGTGCTAGAATGTTGCCGCAACCGCGGAGGGAAAGATGATGAAGGCGCTGAAAATGGTCGTGCTTCCGGTTAAGGACTGGGAAAAGGCGCGCAAATGGTATACGGAGAAGCTCGGCTTCAAGCCCGTCTACGAAGCGCCCAATGACCGCTGGGGCGAGTACGCAATTGGCGACGGCTCGGGCGCAACGCTCGGCCTGTGGGGCCTGCCCGAAGGCTACACCGTGGTGCACGGCGACGGCCTGAAGAACATCGCTCCCCAACCCTACATCCAGGTGGACGACCTCGAAGCGACCGTGGACGAGCTGACGAAACGCGGAATCGAGTTTGAACAGGTCGTTTCGGAGGAAGAATTCAGGACGGCGCGGTTCGCCGACCCCGAAGGGCATGTGCTCTACCTCTACGAGTACGCGGAAGAATAGCCAGCGCCGGCAGAGCGGCTGTACGCCTGCCACGGGATGAGCCGGCCAAGGTGCTACAATTCCTGTCGTGGGCCCTGGGGAAGCAGTCGGAGTGCACAAAGAGCGTACTGCGTTCATCCTCTTCACTGACATTTACCGCTCCACGCAGCTCTGGGAGAAGTTCCCGCGCGACTTTAAGACCGTCCTTGAAAAGCACAACACGGCCGTTGAAGAGACCGTCCTGTCCCACGGCGGCGAGATAATGAAGAACCTGGGCGACGGGTACATCGCCATCTTCGGCAGTGCCGACACCTGTGTCGCCAGCGGCGTCAAGATACAGGGCAAGCTTGGTACCTTGCCGGAACTGCCCGACGGCTCGGACGTTCTGGTGCGAATCGTGTGCCACGCCGGTCCGCTGTATCCACTCGCAACGGGCCGGGGATATTTCGGCAGGTCCCTCAACCGCTCCTCGCGCATGTGCCAGGTGTGCCATCCAGGGCAGATGCTGATATCCCAGGCCGTCAGGCTGTTCATTGATGAGCTTCCTGAAGGAGCTAGAGCGGTTGACCTGGGGTTCCACCGACTGCGAGATCTGGGGGAGTCCGAGCACCTGTATCATCTCGACCACCCCGAATTCAAGTTTCACGACTTCCCGCCCCTCCCCACGCTGGAGTACCGGCCAAACAACCTGGTCATCCAGCCAAATGAGTTCATCGGCCGCGCACGCGAAGTCCTGGAGCTGAGGAAGCTTCTGGTCGAGGACAAGCGGCGGCTGATCACAATCACGGCGCCTGGAGGTTACGGGAAGAGCCGGTTGGCAACGCAGCTCTGCGCCAATCTGCTTGAACACTACGAGAACGGTGTCTTCGAAGTGCTGCTGTCGCCGATTCGGGAGCACACGAGGATAGTCGCAGCCACCGCAAACGCCCTGGGGTTCCAGTTCTACGACCCGTCCGAGCCGGCACACCAGCTCACCGACTACCTGCGCGAGAAGCAGGTACTCCTCCTGTTCGACAACTTCGAGCATTTGACAGAGGGCAAGCAGCTCATCCCGGAGATACTGGAGAAGGCCCCCGATGTGAACGTGCTCGTCACCTCGCGGGAGCCCCTGCGCCTGCGGGCGGAGATGATATTCCGGCTTAACCCATTGCTGCTGGCGCGGCGCGACGAGGCTGCAATGGATGAACTCGCCGATGCGGTTGCGCTCTTTGTCGAGAGGGCATCGCTGGTAAAGCACGACTTCGCTGTCACCGAAGAGAACCTGAGTTTGGTGCAGAGGATTTGCGAAAAACTGGATGGCGTGCCCCTGGCAATCGAGCTGGCGGCGGCCTGGTCGGATTTCTTCTCGCTTCCTGAACTCCTTTCGCAGGTCGAGCGTCAGCTTGGGCTGACGGCAAGGACGGACGATGTACCGGAGAAGCACCGGAGCATCCGCGCGAGCCTCGACTGGTCGTACAGCTTGCTGCAGGACAGCGAAAAGCGGGTCCTGCGCGCGGTGTCCGTATTCCAAAACGGCTTCTTCCTTGAAGTGGCTAGGGCTGTCGTGCAGCGGGAAGACCTGCTGCACGTGCTGGCCGAATTGTGCGACAAGAGCTGGCTCTTCTCCAGGGATATCGAAGGGCAAAGCAGGTTCTTTTTACGCGACGCTGCTGCGAGGGAATACGCGCTCGAGATCCTGAGGCGATCCGACGAATGGGAAGAGACAGTGATCGCTCATTCAAGGTGCTACGCCGGACTGCTGGAAAAGGAGGGAAGCGCACTAGACGGAAAAGGGCAGCTCGAAGCGATCAAGGCCATCGGCCTGGAATTGGAGAACATCTGCGAAGCCCTGGACACAGCCGTGCGGAGGGATGACGCGGGCCTGCTGCTGCCCTTTGCGCGCTACCTGCACGAATACCTAATCATGGTCGGCGGCTTCCAGGAAGCGGTGGAGCATTACCGCCGGATACTGGATGCAGCTATTCACTTCGAAAGCAGCCTGGTGCTGCTTCACGCGCACCTCGGACTCGGCGATGTTCTGCTGCACCTCGGACGGTACGACGAAGCGCGGAAGGAGTGCCTGGATGCGCTGGAGCTGGCTGAGTATCTCGATGACCCCCATGCTCTCGCCTCGGCGAAGAACGTGCTGGGCGATGTCGAACTCTTCAAGGGCAACTACGGCGCGTCCCGAAATTTCCACAACGAGAGTCTCGCCATCCAGCGAGCTGCGGACGATCGCAGCGGCGTTGCCTGTTCACTGCACGCGCTGGGTTTTGTGGAGTTCACCGAGGGCAATTACCCCGCCGCTAGGTCCCTTTACCAGGAGAGCATTGCCACCCGGCGGGAGATTGGCGACCGCCACGGCATGGCGCAGACCCTGAACCGGCTGGGTAACATGGAATACTACGCGGGTAACTACGATGCCGCGCGATCCTGCCACACGGAGAGCCTCGCCATTCAGCGGGAGTTAGGCGACCGTTACGGCATCGCCCAGAGCCTGAACAGCCTGGGCAATGTTGCGTTCTGCGAATGCGACTATGCCGCAACGCGCAGGTTATACGAAGAAAGCCTTACCATCAGGCAGGAGATTGGCGACCGTTTCGGCATCGCAGCTTCCCTCAATAACCTAGGGAACGTTGAATACTGTGAGGGCAACTACGACGCCGCGCGGTCCACCCACCTCAAGGGCCTAGCTATTAAGCGCGAGATTGGCGACCGTAACGGAGTATCGTTTTCCCTCAACAACCTGGGGAACATTGCCGTCAGGCAGAGGGACTACGCCCAGGCAGGCGAATGGCTGAAAGAGGCACTGCAGATCGCCAAAGAGATAAGCAGCATCATAGCGATTATCGCTCCGCTAGCAGTCAGCACCGGCCTCTTCGCTGCAACAGGCGATCTCAACGCGTGCGGAATCCTCGCGCACGGCGCGCTGCTTCAGGAGAAGAAACTGGGAACGCCCTTCGACCCAATGGATCAAAGCATGCTCGACGAGGGGATGGACAAGCTGAGGGAATCCTTCCCCGCAGATGAGCTTAAAACGCTCAAGTCCCGCGCCGAGAAGATGAGCCTGGAAGATCTGGTGGACTTCGCGCTGGAAGCGTTGTCGGAAATGAAAGCCTAGCGCGGAGGGTGTGGGATTCGAACCCACGGTACGCTTTTGGCGCACACACGCTCTCCAGGCGTGCACCTTCGTCCGCTCGGTCAACCCTCCACAGACGGGCAGGCCCCTCGTCGGCGGGCAAGTCCTCCGCCCCCCCGATTCTAACACAGCACGATTCGCGATTGCCCTCTGATACCGCTTTACAAAGCCCGCCGGCGGTGCTATTGTCACTTGCGGTAAGCAGGTAAGCTCGCAAAGGGCGGGCGCAAGAAAAACTGCGGTCGAGAAAGGACTCGCAGGAGAGGGCTGACAGTATGCCTCACAAGTCCCCGGCTAAACGTGTCGAACAGAGCGAACGCCTCAACTGGTTCCACCAGCAGGTCGCGGACGGGAATCATCCGACCGCTACCAGGCTGGCGGAGCATTTCAACATCAGCGTAAGCACGGCGCAAAAGGACATCGAATTCCTTAAAAAGGCGCACCGCGCGCCGCTGGCGTACGACCGCAAGCATCACGGCTTCCGTTACACGGATCCCCTGTTCATCCTGGAACTCGGTGAGCCCTCGCCGGAGGCGAAGCCCGCTGCGAAGCGTGCGCGCAAGGATCCCGTCGAGAGTGGCCTGGAGCAGGGCGAACTCGTCACCATACTCGTGGCTGACGCTTTGCGCAAGCAGTACCGCACGTCGCCCTTCAACGATTCCGTCCGGAGCGCGTTCGACAAGGTCGCCGCATTGCTCGGCGAAAGCGCATCCTACGACCGGGAGAGCCTGGATCGCATAATCGAGCTTGACTTGGAGCCGTTCCCCACGCTCGACCTCGGCATCTTCGACGCGCTGCTCAAGGCCATCGCATGGCGCGAGACGGTGGTGCTCAAGTACTTCTCCGGCCAGAAAGCCACCGTGACCAGCAAGCCCTGCGACCCGCTCCACGTCATCAACTACAAGGACAACTGGTACCTCGTCGCCTTCTGCCACGAAAAGCAGGACTACCGCGATTTTTTAGTAAACCGCATCCTCTCAATCGAGTTCACGGACACCAACTTCCAGCCCTACACAAACTTCAAAATCGAAAAGCACAAGCGTGACTCCCAGCTCTTCCGGGGCATGGAATCGCCGGTGGAAGTGGTGATGGAGTTTGACAAGTTCGCGGCGCACTGGATAAGGCTGCGGCCGGTGCACAAGACGCAGAAGATAATCGAGCGCGCCGACGGTAGCCTGGAGATTTCGTTCAAAGTCTATAGCTACGAGAACTTGCTGCGCTGGGTGCTGTCATTCGGCGAGCATGCGCGCGTACTCGCGCCGCTAGATTTGCAGGAGCGCGTCCACAAGACCATCAGCCGCATGAACTACCTCTACAACCGCTTTTGAGGGACGCGCCAGATGAGTACAGCCGGGTGCAACGGTGCGCCCCGCCTATTCATGGTCATTTCCATTTCGAGTACGCGGTGCTTACCCGCCTGTAGCTGGGCGGGGTTTGTTCGTTGTTGGCTGTCGGTTCTTGGTTGTTGGACGATTCGTGGCCTGTAGGGTGTCCCGCGAAACGCCGGATGCCGCGCCTCCTGCAGGGCGGAGACCTATGCCCCGCCGTCTGGAATCTGGATTTATTGCCAGTGGCACGGGCGTCCCGCCCGTAATTCGACCTATACCGGAATATAGGCTACTGGCTTCTAGTTCCAGTCTGACGTTTACCCACGCCCGGCGGTCCGGCACCCGGCTCGCCCGTATCCGGATGCGGCACCAGGCCCTCCGGCGCGATCAGCGGTCAGCCGTCAGTCCTCAGCGGTCAGCAAGACTCCGGAGGATGCTTCGCCTTTTGGTTTTGCCCTTGCTGGTGACTGAAAGCTGATAGCTGTAGACTGATTAGCCCGCCAGCTCGTCAACCCGCGCGTCCTCGTCGTATTCCGGCTTCGGCGACCCCAGCACGCGGTACTGCTTGCCCACACTCCGCCGCCACGCGCAGCGAGGCTATGGAGTGCCTGCGGCCTGCTACCGCTCTGCCAACTGGATGTTTACCCGCCATAGCCCTGAGCTTGCGAAGGGCGACGGCGGGCTCTCCACCAGCCGCGCCCGCGCGATTCAGCCGTCAGCCGTCAGTCCTCAGCTTTCAGCAAGACTTAGAAGATTCTGCGGCTTTTAGTTTTTCTCTTGCCGGTGACTGATAGCTGATAGCTGGAAGCTGATCATCCGGTTTCCCCACGCTCGCCGCGACCTCGACCCGCCCCAGATGGGGCCGGTCCACCGAGAGCTGTAGTGTGGTTAGGAGCATTGCATCCTCACTCTTGGATTCCAGGCTACTTCGAACCGGTTGCCTTTGCGCTGCCCGATGGCATGGTCACGCGCGTCACTCCCCCGCGCTTGTCGTAGGTGTAGTCGGTGTTGGAGGGCGTATGGTCGCGGATCCGCGTTACTACCCGCCCCATTGGCATCTTTCTTGTTGTCATGAAGCCTCCGGTTTCTTACGACCAACGGTACTGGAGATATAGACGACCCTTCCTTCTTGGAGGGTGAACGTCAATACGGCAGCCATGAAGCCCCTTGGAGCTTTGCAATCGTACGCAACGTGACTATAATATCCAGGTTCCTCAAATAGCCCCTCCTCAGCTGGTACGCCATACGCGGCCCTCACTTCTTGGTAAGTGCTACCAATGCGGATCCCCTGCCGCGTGACGAGTCCAGTTACCGCCTGTGCTGGCAGGTCCCATGGCACCAGCACGTGTCTATCTTCACCGAGCCATACTCCGCCTTCTGTACTGAGGGTTATCGACCATGGGGTCACTCTAACGTCCACGACGAAGCCCTCGGGTTGTTTCGTTAGAATGTAGGAATGGAACTCCCCGTCCTCCTTAGTATCAACGAGCCTACAATCCTCATCCGTCCTAAGCCCGTCTCCGCTGTCAAGAGCTATAAGGTCTACCCCGGTTCCGAAGTCTTCTAGCGGGATGATTGAAGGTGCAGTGTCCGATGAGTCCACATCATGTCTTTGAGCGTCGTGGTTACTCTCAGAGGCGATCGTGCAAGCGCAGACGACGGGGATGCACAGCATCAGTGCCGCAATCAACCGCATGAGTCCTCCTTTCCTTAGCATATCACACCTCCAGTTCATTGGTGCACCCAGCCTCTCCTCAGGGCCTATCCGGCACATCTGGTGACAATGGTGGCCAATCGCACCAGATCCTCGGTGGCTGCATGTTCTCCTCGCCATGCATACGCCAGTTCCAGACGTCCGGGAGCGGTTCTCCGGGGGGCGGGCAGATATAGGGGTGCTTGAACTTGTGCTCCGGCGCGGGTTCTCCCTTGCAGTTCTTCATTATTGCTCCTGCGTTCTCGCCCCCCCTCATGGTTGCCATGAGCTTCACTTCAACCTCATACCAGCCAACCGCTTTTCCGGGCTGCACTGCGCCCGTCTCGCTGCACTTGCATCTTGATACAAGTGGCACCCGCACGTACAAGTCGTAGTTTCTAAACTGCTCAAGTCCTGGTCCTTGCCCGTGGGCGGCGGGGTCATGACACCAACAACCATTTTGTGCTACGCGTCTCCATCCGGACATACCCCTCTGGCAGCAGCAGTCTTCCTCTGGTTCCTCGGGTCCATCTGGTTTCTCGGGGGGTCTATTCATGCAATACGTATACCATTCAGGCGTCTTGATAATACAGCATCCAGTCGTAGGTGAGCAGGGGAAACACTCCGGACATGCTAAGGGTATGCAATCACAGCAGAGCACCCACGGGTCCGATATCTCC
>JAUWGS010000022.1 GCA_030606285.1 Planctomycetales bacterium
CAGAAACCTTCATTGAGTATTCCAACACTGCCTGCACGGTGGCAATTCGCAGTTCAGAATTTACTGATCGCCCTGGTTGTCCCATCGTAGAGTACCTCCCTTCAAGTCCCTACGATGTTACATATGTCCTAGAACAGTACAGCTACCCGCTACTCGCTACTTCCCTTCCTACCTCCCACTGCTTCTCCGCGCCCGCGCAATGCTACAATGAGGCAATCTCCTGCCGGGAGGATTCGATGCTGAAACCATTGCGCCTTGCAGCCGTTCTACTTGTGGCGCTCCTTGCCCTGGCGCTTTCCGCGCACGCCATCCCACCGTCCTACGAAACCACGCTCCCCAACGGGCTGCGCGTGATAATGATCCCCGACAGCCGTGTGGAAATGGCGGTCTCCTACGCTGTCATCAACGCGGGCGTGCGCAACGAAACGCCGGATATAAATGGAGTCACCCACTTCCTGGAGCATATGCTCTTCAACGGCACCGAGAGCCGCACGCAGGAGCAGCTTTACGCCGAGGCCGACTTCCTCGGCGCGTATAACAACGCCTTCACGCGCAAGGACTTCACGGCGTTTATGATTCTTTCTCCGAGCCACACCTTCCCCCAGGCCTTCGCGCTGCAGGCGGATATGATTTTGCATTCCACGCTGCCGCCGGAGAAGCTCGAAAAGGAGCGCGGCATCGTCATCGAAGAGATCAACCAGGGCGCGGGCAGCCCGGACTCCGATGTGGATGCAGCGTGGAATCGACTGCTGTGGACAGGAACTCCTTACGGGATGACTACGCTAGGTCCGAAGGCGCTGATTGCGTCGATTCCCCGCGAGAAGGTGTGGGACTACTACAAGACCCATTACGCGCCGAATAACATGACACTGCTTCTCATCGGCGACTTCGACCCGCAGAAAATGCTGGCGCTGGTGAAGGAGCATTACGGCGACGCAATCCCGCAGCAGGTTCCTTCGCCGCACGTCACGGTTAGCCCCCCACAGCCGGGCATTCACACGCAGTACTTCGAGGGAATCCAGCCGAGCGTCCGCTTCGCGATTCCCCTGAGTGAATTGCCGCAACCGTTCAGCATTTCGTCAGGATCCGACAGCTACATCCTGCGGATGTTCGCCGTGCCGCTGATGGAAGAAAGACTGAAGCAGCACCTGGAATATATCGCAGGCAAAGAGGTTGACATCTCGCTGAGCGAAGAATCGTACGCCGAAGGCGGATATTTCACCGGAGTCGTCCGCGCGGAAAATGCTGCGGATGCGCGAACGCTGGCGATGCAGATTGCTGACTTGCTGCCTGGTCTAGTGGATGAATCCCCCAACGAGGAATGGTTGGAACGCGAGCGGCAGCAGCTTCTCGCCGACGAGCTCAAGCAGTACGACAACTTCCTGTACTACGGGATGTTCAAGTCCTACCTCATCGCGCGCGGGAACTGGCGTCTTGCGCGCGACTTTGAAGACGAGCTGGAGAAAGTCACTGTGCTGGATGTCTACCGTGAGATTGTGCGCATCCTGGGACATGACCGGCTCGTTACACTCATCGCCCTGCCCTATCCCGAAACCGCCGGTGCGTTAAAATCCGCTGCAACCACCAAACGCGTCGTGCTGGACAACGGCGTTACGCTCTTACTCAAATTCGACTCCCGCAGCGAGGTTTTTGGCGCAACGGTGCTGTTCCGCAATCGTAGCTTCGCCGAGCCAGCGGGCAAATGCGGCATCGCCGAGATCTGGCAGCGCGTGCTAAGCCAAGGGCCGGCAGACTTGGGTGACGGCGAGTTCAAAGAAAAGATGGACACGCTCGGTCTGAGCCTGCAATTCGTGGATAATCCTTACATCCCGATGGACGATATGTACCTCTCGCCGCGCTATAGCTTCATCAAAGCCGAAGGGCTCGATGAAAACTGGCGCCAAAACCTGCAAATCATAGCTGATGTGCTCGCAAATCCCCAGCTTACCGATGAAGCGCTTGGCGAAGCCAAAAAGAGCCTGGCGCAGGTTCTGGGGATGAAGTCGGGCAGCACGCGCAGTCGCGCAAGGCTTGCGATGTATAACGCGCTGTTCGGCGACCATCCGCTGGCGAAGCCCATTGAAGGAGCGATGCCGGAAGTGATGCGGGTAAGCGTCGAGGATTTGCAGGAGTTCGCTGGAATCTACGGGAGTGGCGGGAATATCATCGTGAGTATCGTGAGCGCTGCGCCGGACTACCAGATTGAGCAGCACGCGCGCGAGCTGTTCGGCGGCCTACCGGCAGGCAGCCCCGTTCTGGCGCCGGTCCCGACGCTGCAAGAGGCAAGCGGCTTCGAGGAAAGCGAAGGCGCGCCGCAGGCGGGTATCTACTACGGCTACGCCTTTGACAGCTTTGATGAGACCGACCTCGCAGCACTGACGGTGCTGGGCGGCATCGTGAGCGACCGGATGGCTTTCGTCATCCGTGAGGAGCACGGCCTGGCGTACTCCATCGGCGCGGGATTCGACACCTTTGAGAACATCGGCTGGTTCAGCCTGGCGATGGGCACCGCGCCGGAAAACGTGCCACAGGCTAAAGCGTTGATTCGCGAAACAATGGCGGCGCTGCAAACCGCCGAGATAACCCGCGAAGACGTTACGGCGTTCGTGAACAGCTATGTCGGACGGCGGGCGATGCGCCGCATCACTCGCAAGAACCAGGCGTTCTTCGCGGCAAAGGCAGAGCTTCTCGGCATTGACGATGCCGCGTTCGACCGCGCCCTGCGCTCTGTCACAGTCGCAGATGTGGAACGGGTACGCGAACGCTACTTCCTCCCCACGAATGGCGCCTTCTTTATTGTAAAATAGGTTTCAAAGATGGCAAAAATGAACCAGCGTCTTTTGGCGTTACTTGCAGCATGTCTGGTGGTGGCAATCTGGTGCGGCGCGGCCGCGCGCGCTGAAACTGAATTCAGCAAGACCGCGCGCGGCGAAGCCCTGATGACTTTCCACAAGCTCAAGGCGGAATTCGACCTTGCCGAGCACCGCATTTTCGCCTGGGACATAATCTCCGTTGGCGGCCAGGGAAAGAGAACTCTCGTATTCGTCCTGAACAAGGACTTGAAGCTGGAGTCACTGACCGCCGGAAAGCGAGAGCTTGAATACACTCACACCGACGTCGACGACCTCGAAGAGCATCTTGCGGCTTACTCTCTTGAGATCCCAAGCGGCGTCACCGAAATCACCGTAAGCTACAGCGGTGTAATCTACGATCCCATTGAGGAAGAAGCCACGCTGGCGCACGTCGTCGGCGGGAGCACAACCGGCATCATCGGCGAAGAAGGCTTATACCTCGACGGCGGAAGCGGATGGTATCCGGCCGAGGACGGGATGCTGGCGGGCTTCGACTTTTCGCTCCGCGCTCCTCAAGGATTCATGCTGGTCACCCAGGGCAACCTCGTCCGCCGCGAAGGCGGCGCGGGCAGCAGGTTTTCCTACTGGCATAGCGATATTCCCCAGGACAGCTTCATCCTGGTGGGCAACAAGTTCACCACCGAGACGCGCCGCGTGGGCGATGTGACACTCACCACCTACTTTTTCGAGGATGACGCGCACCTGGCGGACAGATTCCTCGAGGCCACAGAAGATTACCTGCGGTTCTACACCGATTTGCTGGGCGAATTCCCCTACAACCGGTTCGACATCGTGGAGAACTTCTTCCAGACCGGTTACGGGATGCCGGGCTACACGCTGCTCGGCGACGCGGTTATCCGTATGGTCGAGCGCGGCGGATATGACGTAACCGGCCCCTCTGGCATCGCCCACGAGCTGATGCACAACTGGTGGGGCAATTACGTCTTTTTCGACGCCGACCAGGGCAACTGGTGCGAGGCCATAACGACATATCTGACCAACTACTACTGGCTGGAATCGCATGGTCAGGCGGATGAAGCGCTGAAGTGGCGCAAGCACGCCAGCATCAAGTTCAGCGTGAACGCCCCCCCGGGCAAGGCCTACCCGCTGCGCGAGTTTGGCGGCAAGAGCGATGAAATAGACGGCGCGGTGGGCTACGAAAAGGGCGCAATGTTCTTCCACTTCATCCGGCGCGCAATCGGCGACGAGGCGTTCTTCGCCGGCCTGAGACAGGTTATCGAGGAGCGCGGCGGGCGCTTCGCCACCTGGGAGGATTTCCGCCGCGCTTTCGAAGCTCACTCCCAACAAGACCTGTCCGCCCAGTTCGCCCAGTGGCTCGACCGACCGGGAGTGCCTCAGTTCAGGCTCAAGACCGAAAGCGATGATGACGGCAATCTCATAGCCGCCATCGAGCAGCAACAGCCAGTCTGGACCCTGCCAATTGAGTTCTCCGGCAGAAACCTGAACGGGGAACCGATGGTGACGGGGCAACTGCTATCCGCCGTAGAACACACCTGGCTTTCCATCGGCTGCGAGACGAGCCCTGATGACGGTGCGCTTGCATTGGGCATTTCCTTTTTCGAGCTCGACCCCGAATGGCACATGATGCGCTACGTCCCGGCGGTAGCCCAGGAGCCCTGCCTGAATATGGTGCTGAACGAACCAGGCGCGGTGGTCGTCTACCCCACAGGCACCGATGAGCTGTCAACCGAGCTTTTAAAGCTCGTGGCAGTCGTCGAAGCCAGCGGGCGCGACCTGACCATTGTGCCCGACACGGAGTTTACCGAGTCTATGTTGAAAGAACATTCGGTATTCATTCTCGGCGGGAGCGCAACCAACAAGGCGTGGGAAGTGGTGGGAGACCTGATCCCGCCTGAAACATTCACCACCAACCAGAAGTCGTTTTCCTTTGAGCGGCGCATTATGATGGCGCCCGAAGACAGCATACTGGTGACTTTCGCCAACAGCGAGCGTCCCGGACGATTTGTCAGCGTCTATCACGGCAACTCGCCTGCCGCCCTGGCGCGCTCGCGCTATATATTCTTCTACGGCTGGGACAGCTACCTGTTTTTCTCCGGCGGTCGGATGACTAAGCGGGGAATGCTCCCCGCGGCCACCAATCCCTGGCGCGCGGAGCTGACAGCGGCTGCCCCGGACGCAAGCATAGGAGACAACAATGAAACGGACTAGATGGCTAAATGCGCTCGTTGTGCTGATGGTTCTGCTGATAGGCTTCTTCGTCGGCACAGGCGTCGCAACAGTCCTGTACGCTGAAGAGACCGGCGGACGCGCAGGCGAGGTTAAGGCGCAGCAGGAACAGCTCGCGCAACAGCAGGCGACGGCCACGGCCCACGCAATCGTGCTTACTGCGGACGGCGACTTCACGACGAACTTCGTAACCCGCGTCTACGAGGAAGCCGGCCCCGCCGTGGTCTACATCACGACCCGCACCCAGGGCTTCGATTTCTTCCTTCGACCAACAATTCAGGAGGGAACGGGCAGCGGGTTCATTCTGGATAAGGATGGGCATATCCTCACCAACTACCACGTTATACAAGCGGCGGACACTATTACCGTTGTGCTAGCCAGCGGAAAGGAAGTTATCGCGTCAGTCGTCGGCGCAGACATCAGCACAGACATGGCGCTGCTGAAGATTGATCCTGAGGGCGAAGACCTGCCCGTGGTGAAGCTCGGCAACAGCGACAAGCTGCGCGTCGGAGACTGGGTAATTGCCATTGGTAACCCCTACGGCTTTGACCGCACCGTTACATTTGGCGTTGTTTCCTCCAACGAGCGGACAATCCGCGCTGCCGACCTGCGCACCATCTCCAGCGTCATTCAGACCGACGCCGCAATCAATCCCGGCAACTCCGGCGGCCCCCTGCTTAACATCAGAGGCGAAGTCGTGGGTATCAACTCGGCCATACTCAGCCAGAGCGGCGGCAGCGAAGGCATCGGACTGGCGATACCGGTGAATGTCGCGCGTGAGATCGTTGACGACCTGGTGAAGTATGGCCGGGTGCTGCGCCCGTGGCTGGGCATCGAGGTGCGCGAGCTGTATCCGCGTTTCGTACGCGCATATAACCTGCCAGTTAAAGAAGGCCTGTTAGTGCGCGAAGTCTACAAGGATTCGCCTGCGGCGCTCGCTGGCATACTCCCACCGGTAGAAAAAGACGACTCGCTCATCCTCTATTTCGTGACCGAAGCTGACGGAACGAAGGTGAACACGTATGCCGACCTGCTCAATATCGTGCGCGAAAGGGACGTGAATGACACGATAGATCTGAAAGTAGTACACATCGAGGGCGGCGTAGTGCAAGAAGAGACGCTAACCGTCCAGCTTCAGCCCCTGCCCGAAAACACGCCGGTTACGGGAGTCATCTAAGCCAAAGGCAAGGAGGTAGTCTGGATGCCGCAATTCGAGATTCGCGTCAGCGCCACCGCCGAGTGCGCGCTGCACATTCAGGGCGTCGGCCATCCCGACGACGAGGTGCACGGGCGAAGCCTGCTCATATCCGCAACCTTCGTCGGGCCCGGGCTGGACAGCTTTGGCTTCCTTACAGACGAGCGCAAGCTGCGCGCGATACTCGGCGCTGTCGCGTCAGAGCTTGACCACAAGCACCTCAACAAGCTGCCGCAGTTCACGGATATCAATCCCAGTGCGGAGAACGTCGCCTACTGGGTGGCAGAAGAGCTGCTCAAGCGGTTGCCGGAAGGCGGGCGTGTGCAGCTAAAGAAGGTGTCGGTGAAGCTTCACCGCGACGCCAAGGTTACCTACCGGCTGTAGGCAGGAAGTCGGGCTTAGAAGTAGATATTCGGCGTGAAGTCTTCCACCAGGCCGAGCATGTACGCATACTCCAGGCGGTAATCCTCCGGCTGCCGCGCTTTGAACTCGACGTGCTTGCGCTTTATCTCCTGGTAGAGGCTGTCCACGTGGCGCGCATAGTAGTTGGGCCGGCGCGACCCGGGACGGTTGTAGCGGGCTAGCGCCAGCAGGTAGCTTCCCGCGTCGTGCTCGTAGCGCTTGTAAAGCGCGATGCCAGCGCGGATGTTTCCTTCAGGCTCATAGAGCATCTCGCGGGTAATCGTGATGTCCTCGACCTGCTTGCCCGCCCAGAACGGCATTATCTGTGAAAAGCCGATCTCGCGCGCGCCCCCGCGAACCACCGTGGACCTGTCGCGCCGGGTGGTGGAGCGATAGTGCCGGCCCCGGCTCTCCCGAAGCACGCGCGCGAGCTGCACCATCGGGTCGGTCTCGTAATGCGCCGAGTAGATGAGCACCCAGGTGGCGAGTTGGATCGCATCGCCGGCGGGCAGCTTCCACTTCGTTGTCAGGTAGTCCACGAAGAACGCGTGCATCGCCGGGTCAATCGGGGACGGCGCAGTCACAGCCTCATCCACCGCTTCCTCTTCCACCGCCTCGCTTTCGGGTGCGGTTTCGGCAGCCTGGGCGTTCTCGACGCTGCGGCTTATCACAAGGGTCAATATGAGGACAGCCGCCAGCACACCCGCCAGCAGCGCAATTCGCGAAGCCAGTTGTCTCATAAGCATCACCTGGCGCCACGCGCAGCGCGTGGCCCCAAAATGCAAACGCCCCGTTTGGGGCGGCGCGCATTATACCAGCAAACGCCTGCACAGACAAGTTGCGCCCCGATTGGTGGTGAAGTAGATTGGTGGCGCGGGCGTCCCGCCCGTGATTCCTCACATCCCACCGGCTGGATAGCCGGCGCTACCCGGATTGTGTCTTGTCTCCCAATGAGTACGCCGGGCTTCAGCCTGAGTTCAGCCGAACGGCTAACCAGCCCGGCTCTGAATCCGGTAGTCCAGGGCTTCAGCCCTGGTCTTCCGCGCCAAAGAGCCAGCCCTAAAGGGCTAGACTACCGCGCAGGGCAGAGCCTCTTCTGCTACAATCTGCCTATGAACGAACGTGAGTCAACGATGCGCCAAAGCCTCCTAGTTGCAATTGTCCTCATCGCAGCCGCAATGCTGCTCACCACCTGCGGCGGAGGACACAAACGCGCGGTAGTCCAGGGCTTAAGCCCTGGCTCTTCGGTTGGTGACAAGACCAGCCCTGAAGGTTTACCCGCCGAGGCGGGGCTGGACTACCAAGAAGCTGTTTCCCTCGACTCCGCCCTCTCCGAACTCGCCGCGCTGGAAACGCCGGAAGGCGTCGACCCCGCGCTCTTTGCAGAGTTGAAGGACGCCCTGCGCGAAGCTCTTGATCAACGCTTCTCCCCTCTAACCTCTAATCCCTCATCCCTAACCCCTGCGAAGCTCGTCTCCACTCCCCCCACCGGCGAATCCAACCGCGTGAATGACTTAACAATCACCGACATTGGTGGCGGCACTTACACGCTTTCGTGGCATTACCGAAATCTCGGCGATTATGACCAGAACGGCACGGTTGGAATTTCCGACATCACACCCATTGCGATGCACTACGGCGAAACCTACGACCCGGAAACGGAACCCAACTGCCTCCTCGCTGTCATCGACGGCAGCGCCAATGGCGTCGTGGACATTGCCGATATTACGCCGATTGCGATGAATTATGGGGTGGAGTGTGCGGGATACAACATTGAAGGCAGCTATAGCCCGATCGGCTCGTTTAGCTTCATACAGGAAGCCCCGCTTAGCGAAGCGATGGGCGATGGACGTCTGGAGTTCTTCGCCGAGCTTGACGAGCTTTCGTGGGATTATTACCGCGTTAGACCGTATGACAGCGAAGGCATTGCAGGAATCCCTAGCATTGTCGCATCTGTAGCGCCTCTCATTCACTCTGTCAGCCCTCTCGCGGGCGCTCAAGGGTCAGATGTTACTTTCGTCGCCAATGTGACCGGAGTCTCACCGCTCACTTACGCCTGGGACTTCGGCGGTGGAGCCACGCCAAACGTCACTAACGACTCAGAGCCAACTGTCACGCTCGGCGCAGCTGGTAGCTATTCAGCCAGTCTAATAGTGGCAAATGCCTATGGTTCCGACAACTATGATTTCATGCTGAATGTCGAATTGCAGCCTACTATCATAGAAGTGATGCCCACTATCGGAGATCCGGGCCAGCCTGCAACTTTCACCGCGACTGTGGAGGGCACGCTGCCTTTCACTTATGACTGGGATTTTGGCGGCGGCGCGACGCCGAATACATCGGAACAAGAATCGCCACAAGTAATTCTAGCCGAATCTGGCATTTACACCATCAGTTTGACTGTGACCAACGTTTGGGCGGCAGATACGTACTCATTCTCGCTGACCGTCACGGACTGGGTTCATACGTGGGGCGGAAACTCCAGCGACGTGGGCGTGGCCCTAGCTGTTGACCAAAATGGAGATGCCTATCTCGCGGGGCCAGGTGTGCTGCTGCTGAAGTACGACACCGGCGGAAACCTCCTGTGGGCGAAGACGTGGGGGGGGGCGGTGCAATCGCCGTTGCCATTGGAGCTTCTGGAAACATCTATGTCGCTGGATATACTGAGAGTTTTGGTGCTGGCCGGGCCGACGCTCTTCTTCTCAAGTACTCACCAGATGGCGACCTCATCTGGGCGAGGACTTGGGGTGGACCCTATGACGACAAAGGTCATGCGGTCGCTGTTGACAACGTCGGCGATGTGTATGTCGCGGGACATAGTTCCATCATCTCTGGCGTTAACACGCACGACGTCCTCATACTCAAGTACGATTCTAGCGGCGAACTCATCTGGCAGGAAACGTGGGATGGTGGCGACTGGGATTTCGCGTACGCTATCGCTGTTGAAGACGACGGAGATGTGTTTATCGCCGGGGAAACTAGGGAGGACCCTTGGACCAGTGATGCCCTTCTCCTGAAATACGATTCCTCTGGAACCCTGCTGTGGAAGAGAGCTTGGGGGGGCTCCGCCGCCG
Organism: Planctomycetales bacterium; assembly: GCA_030606285.1. Taxonomy (GTDB): domain Bacteria; phylum 4484-113; class 4484-113; order 4484-113; family 4484-113; genus JAGGTK01. The sequence goes on from JAUWGS010000022.1 coordinate 9,732, forward strand.
GGAACGCGGTTTTCTATGACATCGCCGTTGACGAAGGCGGTAACATTCACGCGGCAGGCTACATATGGAGCTTCGCTCCCGGAGGAATGACTGATGTGTTAGTGGTAAAGTTTGACGTGAATGGCAACCCAGTGTGGGGGAAGACGTGGGGTGGAAGTGATGAGGGCATTGAGGACTTGGGCGCCGCGATTGCGCTAGATGGAAGCGGGAACGTGTATGTGGCTGGAATGACCCGCAAAGATAGTCAGCCTGTCGGTGCCGGTCAGGAGTATGTACTCCTTCTCAAGTACGATTCGAGCGGGAGGCTCATGTCGCAAAACACATGGGGCGGAAGCGACTACTATAGAGGCCATGCCATTGCTGTTGATGCAAGCGGAATGCTGTACCTAGGTGGTAGCGCACCTAGAAACTACGGTCCCTGGCAAGATGTGAATGGAGAGACCTTCTCACCCTCAGACGAATTCTACACAAGTACTCCAGATGGTTCACTGTCTACGCCGGATGGAACGGAAACGAACCCAGACGGCACTACAATGTCACCTGACGGTGTAGAAGACGAAGGCGGGGGGTATGGCGATGCCTTGATCATGAAGCTTGACCCGTCCAAGTTGTAGTCCTCTGTCCCGCCTTCGCCTAGGCCCCGGTGGGCAGTGGCCGGTCGGTGGACCTCACTAGCGTTGGATTCTTCGGATGAACCACACATCATCTATCAAGACCGCTCTAATAATTGCCTCAAGTACGCCTACCATAACGCTTCAGGCTGGCATATAGAGACGGTTGCCAGTTATGGAGATTACCAGGGGCAAAACCCAAGAGCGTCGCTGGTAATTGATTCCTCCGACCATCCGTGCATCAGCTACTACGATTACGAAGGCAACGACCTCAAGTATGCCCATCACGACGGAAGCGGTTGGCATTATGAGATTGTGGACAACAGCTCTGAGGGCGTGGGCATGTGGAATTCGCTTGCGCTGGATTCCGTAGGCCGTCCGCACGTCAGTTACTGCAAATGGAACCTCGAATTGTCTCGTCTAGAGGGTCTAAAGTATGCCTACAGGGACGACACTGGGTGGCAGATAGAGAACGTAGACCTCATAGGGGCAGTTGGCTCATACAACTCACTCGCGCTGGACTCATCCGACTATCCGCATATCAGCTACTACTGCGGCAGCCTCAAGTACGCTGTTTGGTACTAAGCCGATTCGAACCTGTAGGGCGGGGACCTGTGCCCCGCCGAGGTCATCTGTGATGGAAGATCACGAGAAACTGGGGCTGTTTGTTGCGCGAGTGGAAGAACTAGCTAACTACCGATTGCTGAAACGCGGTTTCAAGGCACACCTAACACTCCACGTCCAGTCCATGACATCATGGATGATCGCGGAGAACATGGTAGATGAAGAAGACCTTCGCTCATTTCTCTTACACTTTCGGAAGTTCTTTGCGAATAAAGAGCTGGTATTCGTTAATCACATATTCAACATCTGCATGAAAGAGCTTCAGAGCGACACGCTAAAGGATGGTCTGAAGGAAGCCCGGAGGCAATGGTCCGAAGCCCTCAAATTGGGTCCGTTCGAGCTTAGGCTCCGGGATGAAACGTGGACACCGGAGTACATCACGGATTTGCTGATAAACGGCTATTACTTCCATGATGACCCCGACAAGCGCAAAGCCCTGAATTCAATACCCGCGCCCGCAATACCCCTAACAAGGCATGTTTTCCGTGACCATCTGATTGTCGCCTTGAATTACGTCCATTATGTACGAAACGTGATAGTCGCTGCTACCAGAGAAAAACAGTTTAGCTGGTCTTAGTGTCAAGAGAGGGTATAACGGCGGCCCACGGGTGACCGCCCTACAGAGGGCACGGCGTGCCGTGCCCCTACCCGACAGGAAGGGCGATTCGTGAATCGCCCCTACAAGCCCTCTTCCTCGCTACTCGCTATTTACCCGCCATAGCCTTGGCGACGGCGGGCACGCTACTCGCTATTTACCCGCCATAGCCTTGGCGACGGCGGGCACGCTACTGGCTGTTTATCCGCCATAGCCCTGAGCTTGCCGAAGGGCGACGGCGGACTTCCCCCCTACGCCTCGCCGCCTTTGCCCGGCACGGGAGCGCCTCCCCGATGCTTCTTGGCCTGGGACATCATCGTGTTGATGAAGCGGATCTTCTCGATCTCCAGCACCGAGACGACCCGCATATCGTTGGTCTTGCCGTCCACCTTCACCTCGACGCTCCCGTCGCTAAAAAAACTGACGGTCAGGCCGTAGCTCCCCATTTTTTCACGCTTCTTTGCCATCAATCCTCCATCAGGTTCGTGCGTACATAGTTGAGTATCTCAGTCAGCGCCATAGTGCGGTGGCTAACCGCGCGCTTCTCCGCCAGCGAGCATTCGCCGAAGGTGCGGCTGTACGGCGGGTAGAAGAATACGGGATCGTAGCCGAAGCCGCGCTCACCGTGCGGCTCAAGCGCCACAATCCCTTGCACTTCACCCTCCACCTGCGCCAGCGTTTCCGTGCCGCGCACGAGCGCCATCGCGGAGACGAATCGCGCCCTTCGGCTGTCCTCGTCGGCGTAGCCCTGCGCCCGCAGTTTCGCCAGCACCAGCGCCATCTTCACATCGTCGGCGTCGGCAATCCGGCTGGAGCGCACGCCGGGATAGCCCTCTAGCGAGAACACTTCCAGCCCCGCGTCCTCCGCCAGCACCAGCGCGCCTGCTTCGAGATGCAGCGCCAGCAGCCTTGCGTATCCAAGCGCTTTCGCCAGCGCGATTTCGGCAAAGCTGGAGCCGTCCTCGTCCGGCTGCGGCACCGGCGGGTAATCGCCCAGGCTGCGCACCTGCGCGACCTCTTCCAGGCTTGTGGTAACTTCGCGCAGCTTGCCCGGATTGCCGGTCGCAAACACGATAATTGGACGGCTCACGCCTTTCCTCCCGGGTTGCGCGGACACAGCGCGCTTGCGCTATTATATCATCGGCCTGGCGGCTATCCTTTCGTCACGACAGCGCCGAGCAGCGTAACGCCGCGCCTGAAACGCGCCCTGCTATAATCCAGCCTATGAGCACACTGGACACGCTACGCGAACACCTCGAAAACTTCCGCAAGGCCAACCTGGGCGACGTTGAGCTTTTCTACGGCGAAGCCGAATCCACCAAGGCCACCGTGCGCGAGCACAAGGTGGACAACGTCGTTGAGAGCCGCAGCCGTGGCCTGGGCGTCCGGGCGCTGCGCGACGGGCGCATGGCTTTCACCCACACGACCGACCTTTCGGCCGACGGCATCGCGCAGGCACGCGACGCGCTTGCCGCATTCCTCGATGTAACCGAGCCGGACGAGCACAACCATTTCGCCGAGCCCGCCGATTACGCGTCGGACGAACTGGAGCTGTCGGACGGCGGCGCGAGGGACGCTGATTCGCTGATTGAGCGCGCGCGCGAGATGGCCGAAGCGGCGCTGGCAATTGACACAATCGCGCTTGCGGAAACCACCGCATCGGGTGGTCGCTCCCGCGCATGGCTTATAAACTCGCTGGGTGTCGAGGCAACTGAGGAGAGTACCGGCTACAGGATATTCGCGGAAGCCCACGCGCACCGCAACGACCTGAAGGAAACCGCATACAGCTACTGCGCGGCGCGCCATTCGTCCGACCTCTTCAAGCCCGCCCGCATCGGCGCCGAAGCCGGGCAGTGGGCGCGCGACCGCCTGGGCGCTGAGCCGCTCCCCAGCCGCGAACGGCCAGTAGTGTTTATGCCGATAGCAGCCGCGACGATGCTCGACTACTACGCCGCCGCGCTCAACGGCGAAATGATAAACCTCGGCGCAACCTTCATGGTGGGCAAGCTGGGCGAAAAGATTGGCTCCGAGCTCGTGCGCATCTTAGAAGACCCGCTGATGGTTCGCGGCGTCGAATCGACGCGCTGGGACGGCGAAGGCGTGCCCACGCGTAAAAAGGCCGTGCTCGCCGGCGGCACGCTCAATGCCTGCTTCCACAACCTGTACTCGGCTGCTAAGGCTGGCGTCACGTCCGGCGGCAACGCTTCGCGGGGCGGCTACACCGCGGTGCCGCGCATCGGCGCGTTCAACCTGCACATCGCAAACGGCGCCACGCCGCCCGAAGAGCTGCTCTCCGGCATCAGCGACGGCTTTTTAGTCTACAGCCTGCTGGGGCACGGCCCCGATATGGCGTCGGGCACGTTTTCCTCCGGCGCGTCCGGCTGGCGCATCGAAAACGGCGAAATCGCCGAGCCCGTGAGCAAAGTCACCATCGCCGGCGGCATGCTGGAGATACTCGCAGCCATCGAAGGCGTGGGCGACGACCTCGACCTCTCCCGCCCCTACTCCTCCCCCACCCTCCGCGTCCGCAAAATGTCCGTCAGCGGCACCTAGGTGCTGACGTGTTTCCCGACCGGGTAGGCGGCGCTCACCAGCGCCGCTCTTCTTCTGTAGGGCGGCAACTTGTATGCCGCCGTCTTGATACCGGAATGAGGGAGCGGCGCGGTACAAGTCCGCGCCCTACAGCGATCCCCCCATGAGCACGCGGTACTAACTAGTGCCGCCCTTCCACTCTCCGTAAGCATCCAGGACTTGCTGAAGAGCGCCTTTCAGCCAGCCTCGACGTGTGCGGGCGTCCTCTGGTTTACGAATTGCAGCAAGGAATACCGGATACTTCAGTTTGCCTGCTGCAATATCCAACCCTTCACCGTCTACGACCTCTCTAATCTTCTCAGCGAATAGGATGGACATCTTCTGTGACGAACTCCTTACGCCTGAGTCTACGTACCTGGTTGTAGATCCTACACGAAACACGCCACTCGGAAGGCTAATGATTGCCTTCACTCTACAGTGTTTGGCGACATATCTTCGCAGAAAATCTGCGGTAGAATTTGAGAAGAAACCCTCTGGCAAGACCAAACAGATTCTGCCGCCAATCTTCGCGCTACGAATTGCTTGTTGAATAGAGAAGTAATACTCAGATGCAGGGTCATCTTTCCCATCCGCATTAAGGTCACGCTCCAAATTCTCATACACCTTGGAGATATCGCCAAGCTCATCATAGCAGTCGTATTTCCACCCACCAGCGGGATTACTGATCACAACATCCCAATCATCACCATGAAAGAATAGACCGTTGTCGTGGAGAACCGGTATCTTGGTTTCGATATCGCTTCCCTGAATATTGGCGTACAACGCTAAGAAGAGTTTGGAAACATAGTAAGGAAGGTCTGCGACGTCTATTCCCTTTAAGTTCGCTATCGGGACTCCTTTTGTTAGCGCGGCGGCAAGGAATCCCCCGCTTCCACACTCAAAATCCAAAACCTTGTCTTGTTCCTTAAGTTCAGCAAGCTCAGCCATGAACTCAACCACTGGCCATGGAGTGATGTATTGATTCAGACTCTTGGAGCCTTGAAAAGCACGGAGTACTATTCCACGAAATTTCAAGGCAATATCAGGTGTGAGAAGACTCCAATCATACTGACTCATAATACTGCGAATCATCATCTGAATATGAGGATGACGACCGAGGTCAGTGTAGGGCTTGCACGTGACATAGCCTACGGGATCCTTTAGGAATTCATAGATGAGATTCACAGTCTTCAGTACAATTTGGGGAGTAACCTCCCTCTTGTTTAGGGTATCAAAGGCTGCCACCAACTCGTAGAAAACAACCTTGAAAGTGTAGGAGTCAATCGCTGGCTTTCGTACAACGAGCCCGTAGCGATGCCGCAGTTCTTGAAAAGTCAGGATTGTCGCCTGCTCAACTAGGCGATTAATAATCCCGCCATACTTGTTTTGCTCCCGTTCGAATCTGTAAAAGAAAATGCGCCTACCAATGGTTACAGCCGCGTATTGCGGTGGTCTGCCGTCCCGCGAGTGTTGCTCAATTGGGAAGTTGTGGATATAGCTCTTCGCTTGTTCCTCCGCATTTCGTTTGCTCTTGCCTTCTTTCTTCGCTTCAACAAGAAGGACTGGCACGTCATCCGCATAATAAACAACGTCAGGATAGAAATACCGGGAACCGATGCGGATTCTAATACTCTTTATTTTCAGGTTCTGAGTGTCGCTTCTGCTCGGATAGCCATACTCTTCGAACGCAGGAAGTATGTCTTGGTAGATGTATGAATCCTCGCTTCTATTCTGACGACGCGGCGGCATTGTTAAATCACATCTTCTCTCTCGCCACGGATAACGGCTTCAGTTCTTGCGACCAAATCCTTCAGCGTCCTTTTGGCAATCTGGATTTTCTTCCTGTATTCCATCTCGTTATCCTTCTTCTTCGCATCTATAGCATCGTCGTGGTAAGCGGACATCTTCCTGAACTTTGATCGAATATTCCCGCGTACAGATTCAGGAAGAATCGGTATTTGTAAGTTTCGCACGTCATCCTCGTCCAACACGAGGGCAGCTACACCTGTTCGAACTCGGTCTAGCATTTCCCATCCAAGAGAGGTTTTAAGATAAGTCTGTATGTATTGAGGTTCAATCTCGTCCGTGAGAGTAATCTTAAGGATATGACCGCCAACTACCATGTTGACTGAGGTCTCTGATGTCAATGCGGATCGACCTGCCGTTCCCACCCCAGATCGCGCAAAGAGTAGATCTCCCATCTTCGTCCTCCGCGAGGGAGTATCAGAGTCTCCACCCACCTTCACGCGACGACTCAAGAGCGGGTCTATACCAGTCCCAGAGGACAGAATGCTTACAGCCTCTATGCTCTGTACTCCGCCCTTCGTGACGTACTCAGTCTTACCGCGATAACCACAGGTCATTTTGCGGATAAAGTCGGATAACGGTCTCAACTCAAAGCGACGGAGTTGGGTCAAGATATCGTCGTATTTCGGATGCCAGTATTCTGGGTCCCATCGTCCCGAAGGCTTTTCAAACACCATCTGGTTCGTCAGGATGTCCCCACGAATCATCGCCATTTCGGTGCCATCGCCGTATTTTAGTATCTGGTGATTTCTAGAACGTCCCATCAGAGTAGAACTCCTTGAAATAGGCACTTACTTCTCGGAAGCCTTCTTCCTTAAGCGTTCTCAATGAGGCGAGGAAAACTCGGTAGTCTAGATCTCTAGCGTCTTCGTCGCGGAACTTCCGCATAATGAGAATACTAGTCTTTGCGCTAGTACCGACCTGCTTGAAAGTCTCGCGAGGCAGGGAAACTATCGCTAGGACCTTCGTTTTCTCAGCGATGAACTCACGAACGTAGTGCAAGGTAGAGTTGGACAGGATACCGTCTGGGATGATAATCGCTATCCAGCCTCCCGGTTTTGCCAGCTGAATGAACCTCTCCGCGAAGAGAACCTCAATGGGGAATGACCTCAGCTTCTGCGCAGCGACTGGATTCTGAATCCTTCCCAATGTCGCCTGCCTCCCCGCGTTGTTGGAGTTACCCAACTTTTTCCTGAGAATCTCATACTCATTCAAATGGGCAATCAAATCATCGGTAAGGTCCGTCTCGCTCAGACCTATGCCACCGTACGGAGGATTACCTACAACTGCGTCGAACTCACGCAGACCGCCCTTCTTGTAGGGCAACACCCTGTCCTCATCAAGCGGGAGCAAGCCGTTTTGGTGAAAGAAATGGTTCTGTAAATCAGCTTGGGAGCCAAAGGATCTTAACAGATTTATCTGTTCCCACTGCTCTACGACGTGCTCGTCGATGTCAACGCCAAATACGTATTGCGGTTTTGTGAAGCCGCTTTCTAGCGCCTTTTTCAGGAAAACTCCTTCGCCAACTGCAGGATCGATTACTGAAGGATTGTGAGGTGTCGGCTTGCGGCTCTCCCACCTTTGTGATGCCTTATCTTCCTTCTCCTTTAGGATATTCAGGATGTCGAAGATGAACGCAACCACTATTTCTGGGGTGTAGTAAATCCCCAATTCTTGCTTTCTGTTTTTGTATGTTACCTGCGCCATTTGCCCATGCGACTATTGCATCTCCCAAAATGAGTATATCATCCTTTTTTCTATCGCTCTGATTATATCACCGGAATCTTCCGACAGTAGCCCAATCCCAAGAGCCGGGCTGGTTAGCCCAGCCTACCCGGCGGAAAGGGCGATTCGTGAATCGCCCCTACAATCCCTAACCCCTAAACCCCCCTGCCAAGCCCTGTCTTCCTGTTCCTCGCAGGCGGGGCGCGGAGACCCCGCCCTACACTCCTGCTGACAACTGAAAGCTGATAGCTGATAGCTGCTCAGAATCCCACAGAGCGGCCTTTACGCTTGCAGTCCATGCACACGACGGTGATGTTGGACAGGGTTTCCGCGCCGCCGTACCGCACGAGCGCGTCCCATCCGCCCTCCATGCTGGAACCGCGCAGCCCCCAGTTGAGCTCTTTGTTGCAGCGTCCTTCGTGTCCGTGGCCAATCTGCATGCACTCGCAGCGCCCCCCGGCTCTGCGCCACGCCCCTTGAAGCACCGCTACCTTGATTGTCGATTTAGCCATACGCTCCTCCCCGCGCTTACGTGCTCACGCACTGTTGCTTGCTAAATCATACCGCATATCGTTGGGCGTTGCATTTCGCGCGATGCTGGTGGATAATGGCGTGCGCTGTGACCCCGAAAACCAACAGCAAAGCCTCGGTAGCGAAGGTGCTGCTTGACTACCGGGATATCGAGTTACCGACCGCGCTGCGCACGGTGCAGGACCTGCTCGTGCACGTGCAGACGAACGTGCTGCCGCGCGACCGCGTGCTGCAGCACATCGTGCTCGACGGGCGGAAGCTCAGCGAGGAAGACGAGCGCGATGCGCACAGCCTGGAGCTTGCGGATTACAAAAAGATTGAGCTGCAGTCGCGCAGGATTCTGGAACTCGCGCTGGAGGGCTTGAGCAGCGCGCGCGCGGTCATCCCCGCAGTTGCCGATGACCTGCTGACTTCAGCGAGCCTCATTCGCTCGGGCCAGCTCGCGGACGGCCTGGGCATCCTCCACGACTGCGTTTCGATGATCGACTGGTACCTCGACCTCATCACCGCGATAGAATCGACGTTCCACGACGACCGGCCGTGGCTCAAGCAGCGCAGCTACGCGAATGGCGCTGAGGGCGAGGGCAATGCCCGCGCATTCAGGACATTCGAGCCGAAGGACGACCTGGGCGAGAAGCTGCAGCAGCTGGACGTCGCGCGCCAGGCGCATGATCTCGTCGCCCTGGCGGATCTCGTCGAATACGACATCGCGCCGCTGGTCGCAGTATGGGCGCAGGAGCTTCCCGCCATCCTCGCCCAGATGAAGGCGGAAAACGCCGAAGCGTAGCCACGCGAGACGCGTGGCTGAAACGCTGTTGCTTGGCTGAAATCCAACCGTTTGAATGAAACGCGCCGCGCACGCTGGCACGCTGCTAGAATAACCCCATGCGCAAGCTCCATTTCCTGCTGGACGGCGACGGTATTTTATGGCGCGGGAGCAAGACGCTTCCCGGCGCGCCCGAATTCCTGCGCTTCCTGCGTGAACGCGGACACGGCTACAGCCTGGTGTCCAACAACTCATCGCGCCGCCGCGAAAGCGTCGCTGCGCACCTCACCGAACGCGGCCTGAAATTGAGCGCAGCCGATGTCTTCAACTCAAACTACCTCGCGGGACGCTACATGTCCGACCACCACGCAGGCGACGACATTTTGGTGCTGGGTCAGGACGAACTTATGCAGGAACTGCAGTCCTGGAGCCTGCGCGTGCACCGCGCCGAAGACCTGATGCCACCTGACGTGCTGGCCGATCCCGGGCTCGGTATCGCCCCGTTCGCTGCGGACAAGCTCGCGGTCAATCCCACGGTCGTGCTCGTGGGCATCGACACGTCGGTGAACTGGGCGAAGATCGTGCTGGCATGCCGGCTGATTGAGGACGGCGCGCGCCTTATCGCCACCAACCGCGATTACAGTTTTCCCGCCGAGGGCAAATATCTGCTGCCTGGCAACGGCGCAGTTGTGGCAGTGCTGGAGGGCGTAACCGGCGCTGATGTGACCACACTGGGCAAGCCCGAAACGCATCTCGTGGAGCTGGTCGAGCGCGAAAAGGGCGTGCCGCGCGATTTGATGGTCGTCGTGGGCGACCGGCTGGAAACCGACATCGAGCTGGCTCACCGCGCGGGCATTCCGTCCGTGCTTGTGCTCACCGGCATTACGCCGGAGCCGCTTGCACGCTGGCCGGAGAACCAAAAGCCCACATTCATCGCCCGCGACCTGCTGGAGCTTATGTCGCGCTTCGACGAGTTTTTCGCCAATGCCACGCGTTAGCGCATTTGCACGCATCTTCCGCGCGGCTTAAGTTCATGTTGGCGTCCTTGGCGCAGCGCGAACGCGGTTGTTGGTTGTTAGTCCCGCCGGCACCCGCCGGTACTTCCTGTATGGCGGGTAAACCTGCGGTGTGGCGGGCAAGTGTTGGTTGTTGGACCAGAGAGAGGTACCAAGGGTATATAAGGACCGCCGCTTGCGGCGAGGAGAGTAGCCAGTAGCCGGTAGCCGGGAAGAACCTGTAGGGGCACGGCATGCCGTGCCCTTTGTAGGGCGGTCATTTATGGCCGCCGTATTTTCTGGCACCTGGACGCTATTTGGGGTGTCGCGGCCTATATTGTCACAGCGGGGATTTGGCGGCGGTTTCTTGGGGGACAGGGAGGAATCAGGGATTAGGGGTGAGGGATTAGGGGTTGGTGATGGGGAAGGTGCCGCGTCCTTATTGGGTAGGCCGGGCTCACTAGCCCGGCTCTTTTTGTGGGGAATCACGGGCGGGACCCTCCTTTGCCGAGGCTCCGGCGGGCAAGCGCCCGCGCCACCAGTATTGGGACCAGGCGGGGCGCGGAGACCCCGCCCTACAGGGGGATCCTTTTTGGGTACGCCGGGCTCACTAGCCCGGCTCTTGGGTGAAGCTGCGCAATCCTCAGATTCGGAGCGGCGCTGGTCAGCCCTCCGGCCACGCGGGGCGCGTGGTGGCGGGCAAGCACCGCCTACCCGGTTGGGGGCCTCATCCAACCGTTTCTGGGTTTCGGTGCAGAGTTTCTGGATGCGGGCGATCAGGCGCTTATGTGGCTCGGGGATTGGGGA
>JAUWGS010000023.1 GCA_030606285.1 Planctomycetales bacterium
CACGCGATTGCGTCTTTGGCGGAGCATTTTGCCACCGCGTCGGGCTCGGATGCGCGTTGCAGATAGAGCTGGAGCAATTCGGCCAATTGCGAATGCAATTTGCCCGCGTCGAATATTAGTTCCTCACGGGGTAGGCCGGGCTCACCGTCGCCATAGCGGCTATGGTGCGTCGGCGACTCACTAGCCCGGCTCTCCGTGCCCTTTTCGCAATCCCCGTTTTCAGAGCGGCGCTGGTGAGCCCTCCGGCCACGCGCGGCGCGTGGTGGCGGGCAAGCACCGCCTACCCGGTTGGGTCCCGTTTCTGCGACATCAGCCATATCTTTCGAGTGTATTTGCACTCCACTTACTATTATAGCACTATCTGGCAAAAAGCGGACACTGATTTGGCGGGAATTTGAATTCACTACGTAGTAAATAGGGACGGAAGACAATTAAGGTTCAGCAATCTTCACAGACGCAATATGGAGACCTTCCCAACTACACGAAGCGCGCTTAAGGTCATTGCTCCGATGTAATGAAGGATTCTCGCGAGTCAGTTACAGGCTGCTTAGTCCATGCGAATCGGACGTTGCTTTATCCTGAAAAGCGAAGGCCAAGTGAAACCAGGCTTCTCTAGTCTATGCGGTTTGATTTTAAGCGTTTGCCTTGGGCTAGGTTTCGTTTGTGTTTTTGGGCGCTGCTTAGTGGGCACCTTTGACATTCCTAGTTGTTTTAAACTGAAACTCACGTTTTCACCTGTTAATAGTATACCACAAGCATCAATTAAGAAGAGCAGAAACCAGACCTACCAAAATTCCTACTACAAAGGCTAACGTTGCCCATCTGAACCGTCTTGCCTCCACATGTATGGCATCGTCGTTATAATCTATTGAGGCCTTGAGTGACGCTAGCACGTCGACAATAAAGCTCTCGGTATCGCCTTCGGCAAGCTCTTGCATTTCATCTACATTGGGGTAGTCCTCCCAATGCTGAACATTTGACGCCCACATCGCTAGTAAGAGCGCGACTAATAGCAGAATACACGCTAAGAAGAAGAATGGCATATATAGCGGCAGGTCAGACCTTATTTGTACTAGGAAGAGTAGCACTAAAACACACGCAGCCTGCAAAGCCATAGCCTTGTTATCTAGTGCGTCTACGCTATCCATTTGGTTCTTCACAGTCTCAACGGCAAGTTCGTAAGCGATTTTAAGGTTCTCATGAATTCCGTTCACGTGGATTCCTCCCGGAGTTCTAAGCTGCCCCTAATGCTTACTAGAGTCGAAACGAAAAAGGTCATTATGCGTTACCGCTATTGGCGGAATGACCCCCTGTAGCCTGATCACTCTCAGAAGCATCCGTTGCATGAGACAGCTTTCTAGCGCGCTTCTTCCTCTGCGGTATGCAAACCTCTACCTTCTCAAGGTCCTTCGCCGAAGATTCGTTCAGGAGCTTGGCAAGAGCTTCCACGATGTCCGCATAGGCGACGTTTACACCTTCCGTCTTTTTGAAGATGCGCCTGAGAAGCTTAAGCGAATCCTCTGAAACAATCGCGCCTAAAAGACTGGTGGGCCGAAGCACTCTCGCCCGCTGCCAGAGCGCCTGCATCTTGCCCTTCTTTACGTTCCTATATGAAATGAGTTCGAATTTCTGGTCCAAGTCCACCGGATCATCGCTGAGCAAATCCCACTGTTCCAGCAATCGCGTTTTTGGCGGCTGGCCGAACTCTATGTGATAAAGACGCCATTCCTTCCCGTTAGTCAACAGGACCCACTCGCAACCGTAGTCGATTGCGTAGGTTGTGGCCTGTTTCAGATGCTTAGGTGCAAGGTCTATACCTGCACGCTTGAGTTCCACGATTATCTCAATCTTGGCGTCCGGGCTCGGGTCCAGCTGGACTGCGAAATCCACGTGTTCCCTTACGCCTGATGCTCTTATAGCCCGTTCGCGCGAAAGATGCTTGAAGGCCTTATAACCCATCAGCGATTCGAAAATGCGTTCAACTCGCCTGCGAGTCTCGGCTTCGTTACCGTCCATTTTCACGACTTCCAGGATCATCTTACGGGCTTCTTTGATGGCCTGGCGTCTTTCTTTGTTGAGTGTCTTCCGTGGCATCGTTCCCCCTCCCGGAACTAATCTGCAATTAGCCTACAGCCGGTAGCAGGAGATGTCAAGCGGAAAGAGGAGTAGCCAGTAGCGTGTAGCGAGTAGCCAGGGAGGAGGCGAGTAGGATGTAGGAAGTAGAAGGGCTGAGAATGGCGGGGCGCCCTTCGGGTCTGAGCCTCAGGATCGAAGACGGAGTCCCCGCCCTACAGGTAGACCAGATTCTAAGAGCCGGGCTGGTGTATTCAGTCGTCAGTCTTCAGCCATCAGTTGTCAGCGGGACGAAGAAGCCGGGCTAAAGCCCGGCGTACCCGTTGAGTGGCGGGCAAGCGCCCGCGCCGGTGCCCGGTTGGCTGCTATCTATACGCCCGCGCACAGGGCATATTGCCGCGCGTGCGTAGTGAGTGTATAATCAGTGGCCGGACTTCAGGCAAACACGGGGACGGAGGTTACATCCGCAGATGTCAATCAGACGAAGAATTAAAGCTGTCGAAGAGCGCGACCGCAAAGAAGTTCTTGCGGAGTGCGTAATTCCTCTCGAAGATGCGTACGCCAAACTGATGGAGAACATCAGGGACTACCAGATGCTCTTCGGCGCGGGTGTATCCGTGTCCGCGGGGCTGCCGCTTGCAGAGGGCATCGTAGACGCTATTGTTGTCAGAGTCTTCGAGAAGAGTAATCCCGCAAGGCGCGGTCAGGTCTCGGCCGACGAGCTGAAGGAGTGGGTTGCGCGCCAGAAATGGTTCAACCCCGCCTACAAGTATGTGAGTGCGCTGGAGAAGGAATATCCCAGCGTCTTTCTGCGCACCGAGCTGTTCAAAGGCCTACTCAAGGGCAAGCAGCCGTCTCCAACCCATCTGTTGTACGTCATCGGGGTGAAGACAGGTAAGCTCAATCCAGTACTCTACACAACGAACTGGGACACGCTGACCGAGGACGCCTACTACATTCTCCGAGGGACAAGCTGCATGACCGTGCGCTCGATCGACGAGCTGAAGCTGGTTGATCACAAAGAAGGGCGCTACGTGGTGAAAATCCACGGCGACTACGACAAGTACGACGTGCGCTATATCCGTGAAGGGATGGCCAAGCACCACGATGACCTGAAGGCGTTCATGCGCCAGGCGATGTCGAACGCGGGGCTTTTTGTCATTGGATACTCCGGCAACGAGTACTCGGTGATGAATACGCTGATTGAGCTGGCGAATGATTATCCCGACGTGCTCAACAAAGGTCTGGTGTGGGCTTACAAGGGGAACATAAAGCAGGTACCTGAACCCATCTCGGACCTTCTCGCTGTGGGATTAGAGAAGGGAAAGAACTTCGTGCTGTGCGAGATTGACGAAAGCGATTACCTGTTCGAGCAGATAGCTACTGACCTTAAGCTGCCGTCAATCGAAGAAGAGCTCTCGTTCTCCTTCCAGCGCTTCAACGTTGTGCCCTACGGCGACATTCGCCGGCGAGAGGGGCCCACTGAACCCGAACTGAAGGATCTTGTGCACCGGGATGTCCTGGACGAGGGTTTCCTGGTGGCGAACTACGAGGTTATCCTTGAACAGTGGGAGAAGGAAACAAAAGGCCTGTTCAAGAAGAAGGAGGAGAAGCAGCGCGCGGCACGGGAGGCCGAGCGTAAGCTGGTCAACCATACTTACAGCGATCTGAAGGCTGGCAGCTACGAGGATTCTGAGCGTAAATTCAAAGATATTCTGACGAAGTTCCCGGACAACCCGGCTGTGCACTTCGGGCTTGCCTGGGGCTATTACATGCAGGAGAGGTTCGAGGAAGCCCGGCAGGAGCTGCAGAAGGCGATTTCCCTGAAGGGCGACGACCACGGCTACTACATTCTGTTCGGGATGATAGCCCGGCAGGAGGAGAAGTGGCAGGATGAGGCGACCGCGTACGAGAAGGCTCTGGAGTTGAAGCCGGAGCTAGGATTCCTCTGGTACAACCTCGGTCTGTCCTACTACCACCTGGATGACCTGGAGAAGGAGAGCGAGGCGTACGAGAAGTGCCTGGAATCGGCCGGCAGCAGTGCCATTGCCTGGTACAACCTTGGCATGGTGCTGTACAGGACTGACCGGAAGCTCCAGGCGCAGCGGTGCTTCTTCAACGCGCGCGAAATTAACCCGAAATTCTTCAAAGCCTGGTACAACAGCGGAATCCTGCTGGGCAAACTCGGCCAGGATTACCGGGCGATGGCTTACTTCGACAAGTCCATCGAACTGAACGAAGATGACGACTATGCGTTCAAGAATCGCGGCGTCGCTGAAGTGATGATACGCGACTGGGAGCGCGCAAGGGAGACCTACGAGTATTTCCTCGAAGTGGAGCCGGAAGACACCGAGTCGTGGTCGAACTTCGCAATTGCCCTCCACGGTATGGCGGAGCACGACCAGGCGCTGGAGTACATAGGCCGCTATCTGGGGAAAGTTCCTGATGACCCGCGCGTCTGGTACAACAAGGGCCTGATCCTGTGGGCGAAAGAGCAGCGGCCGGAAGCGCTGGAGTGCTTCGACAAGAGCATCGATATCAACCCAAACTTCGACCTGGTGTGGTATCGGAAAGCTCTGTTGCTGGGCGAAATCGGCGACCACGACGGCAAGGCTGAATGGCTGACTAAGTACCTGTCCGAGAATCCCGAGGACGCTAAGGCCTGGTATCAGCTCGGCCTCGCGGACGACGAGCTTGAGAGCTGGCGGGAGTCGGTGGACGCCTACGATCACGCGCTCAAAGCGGACCCCACGAACATCGAATACTTGATGCGCAAGGCAACAGCGCAGAACTTGATGGGCGACGCGCAGGGCGCGGAGGACACCTGTGAACGCGTTCTTCGCCTGACGACGCAGGAGCCGGAGATCTGGTACCAGAAGGCGCTCGCCGAGGTGGAGCTGGAGGAACAGCTGAAGGCCATCAACTCGTTTGACCAGTGCATTAAGCAGGATCCCAAGCATAAGAAGGCCTATCTCAACAAGGGCGTCATCCTCGCTCAGCTTGAGCAGTTCGCCAAGGCTGTCGAGCATTTCGACCAGGCCATCTCACTTGACAAAGACTATTTGCCCGCATACGAGAACAGGGCGTATTCGCTCATCCAGCTCAAGGAATATGAACGCGCCAGCAAAGCATACGAAGAAGGACTGGCGCGGTTCCCGGACAACGGGCAGCTGCTAATGGGATACGCGCATCTGCACGTGCTGACGCGCGAGAACCAGAAGGCACTGGAACTGCTGGGCAAAGCGGTGGGGAACGACCCCGAACTTGCAGAGGTTATTGCCCAGGCGCCGGAGTTCGACCGCCTGCACCAGAATCCTGACTTCCGCTCGCTCGTCGGCAAAGCGGGTTAGCGATGGCAGAGGAGCCTTCGTTCATCATCTGCGCTGTGACCGGTGCCAGCGGCGGGCCCTTATCTTTGCGGCTCATTGCCGAACTCTCCCGCCGTCCGCTGGAACTTCATCTGGTCTTCTCGCCCACCGGTGCATCCATCTTTTCCCGTGAAACCGGCGTGGAACCGAGCCTTGACTCGCTTATGCAGGCGCTTGGCGATTCGTCAGGGGACAGTCCCAGAGCCACACTGGTGATGCATCCGCCGGACGACCTTGCCGCGCCCATCGCTTCGGGCAGCGTGAAGTGGGATGGCATGGTCATCTGCCCCTGTTCGATGGGATCGGCCGGACGCATAGCCGCCGGTGTGAGCGACAATCTCATTACACGGGCAGCCGACGTGACCCTCAAGGAAAGGCGGCGCCTAGTACTTGTACCGAGGGAAATGCCGCTTTCCGCGCTGCATCTGGAAAACCTGCTCAAGCTGTCCCGGCTTGGGGCCGTCATCCTGCCGCCGGTACTGACCTTCTATCATCAGCCTGTGACGATTGAGGAGCACATGGACTTCATAGTCGGCCGCGCGCTGGACGCCCTGGGCCTGGATAGCGAGCTCGTGAAGCGGTGGAGCGGAGCATGAGGGCGGAGTACACGTTCCGTATGCATCTGCGCTTATTAATTATTATAGCGAGATATGGCAAAAAGAGGACTCTATTTCGCGATTAACTTGACATCGGCGTTTGAGCCGGATATACTATTCGCATGTGTGGGGGTATTGCAGCCACATATGAAAGGCTGGTCCAGGAGAATGAAAGCGCTGAAGCTCTCCTTGATGCTATAATCGGCAGCGACGAGGAAAGCCGAATGGCAGATAACACGCTCTACTACGGTGATAATCTCGATATCCTGCGCCACTACATTGCAGACGAATCGGTAGACCTTATCTACCTTGACCCGCCGTTCAAAAGCGGTCAGAACTACAATGTGTTATTCGCCGAGCAGAACGGTAGCCGCTCAGTCGCCCAGATCAAAGCCTTTGAGGATACTTGGCGCTGGGACCAGGCGGCTGAGGCCGCATTCTGCGATGTAGTCACCGGTCCCGCTACGCCCGTTTCTGACGTACTAAGGGCTTTCCGGGCCTTCCTCGGCGAAAACGACATGATGGCGTATCTCGCCATGATGGCTCCGCGACTGGCTGAACTCAAACGTGTGCTCAAGCTCACTGGAAGCATATATTTGCATTGCGACCCCGCCGCTAGCCACTACCTTAAGATGCTATTGGATGCTGTCTTTGGCCCCTCCAACTTCTGCAACGAAATCATATGGCGTAGAACAGGTGCTAATAAGGCCGTACGGCGCTTCGGGCCCATCCATCAGACTCTTCTATTCTATTCGAAATCTGATAGCGCCTACTTCTCACAGCCCAAGGGACCTTATACTGCTGATTATATTGAGAAGTATTTCATTCAAGAGGACAGCCATGGGTTATACCAATCGGTGGCATTAACTGGTCCGGGCACGCGCACCGGTGAATCTGGTAAGCCTTGGCGTGGCTACGATCCCACTAATGCAGGACGCCACTGGCAACCAGCATCATACCTGTACACAAAATACCGCGAACTCACTGGTGACGATTTAGCGCAGTACGCGTTTTTAGAGCGCCTTGATAAGCTGGATGACGCTGGTCTTGTCCACTGGGGAGCAAAGCGTAGCGTTCCGCGCTATAAGTTCTACCTTTCTGATGCACCTGGTGCGCCTACCCAAGACATTTGGGCTTACCAGCCTGGAACAAAGGGTTGCGTTTTTAATAAGCCCAACGAGGGCATAGACGAGGACGTAAAGTGGCTATCCACAGGAGACAAAGAGCGCCTTAGCTACCCAACACAAAAGCCAGAAGGCTTGCTGGAGCGAATTATTATTGCGAGCAGCAAGAAGGGGGACATCGTCCTCGATCCGTTTTGCGGCTGTGGTACCGCCGTCGCTGTCGCTCAGCGCCTAGAGCGAAGCTGGATCGGGATCGATATCACCCACCTCGCTATCCGCCTTATCAAGAGTCGACTCCGGCGCGCCTTTAGTATCGAGCCAGAAAAGCACTACGATGTTGTTGGTGAGCCAAGCGACTTTGCCGGAGCCAAGGAGCTTGCCAGAGAAGATCCCTATCGGTTCCAGTCCTGGGCATTGGGCCTGGCGCAGGAAGAGGATACATATCCTGAGGAATCAAAGAAGGGCGCCGATAAAGGAATCGACGGACGTCTCAATTTCCGCGACATAGGCACTGAAATTAAGCAAATCATATTCTCCGTTAAAGCGGGCAAAGTCGGTGTCTCTCATATTAGGGACCTTCGTGGCGTTATAGAGCGCGAAAAAGCAGAAATTGGCTGCTATATTTCACTCAATCAACCTACTAGAGACATGCGTAAAGAAGCTGCTCGCGCAGGTTTTTATGAGATCGCAAACCTCAAGTACCCAAGGCTCCAACTCCTTACTATAGAGGGTCTCCTTGACGGCACAGAGCGCCTAAAATATCCCGGGCCTCTCGGCGGCGCCACATTCAAGAAGGCCCCGAAGGTTAAAAATCCCAATGAAACCGAGAACTTGCCGCTATAAAAGCCTGTATCGCCAATGAAGCGATATCGCTGGACAGTCTAATGCTCTTGCATTATACTTGCTATTACTGCGAATAATATTAGGACCTCAGTAATTCGCTGGGATGCGACTTGCTCCCTTGCCAGGAGAAGATTTATATGACGGAAAAGGCCAAAAGCGACTCAACTCTATGTGAACAGATTCTAGAAGTCCGTTATAAGCCCAACTCAAAGGTCTTGGACCATCGTGGAACTTGGGCCCAAGAAATGGCCCAGGCGATGACGATGGAGCACTGGGGGATTACCGAGAACAGAATAGACGTTTTTAACGAAGGAAGGAAACGCACGGGCTTTGTTGGATTCAGGAACGCTGGTTATACCGTCAAGGATGCGCCCACAAAGAACTTTTTCCCTGAGCAGGCTTTGAAGCTTCTGAAGGTTATGTTCAATCTCCCGGCATTCGACCAGCAGCTTCATGTCTTGCGTATTGGCGTTAGGTCTCGGTTTTGCACATCCTTCCCCAACGCTTTTGAAGACCTCTTGAAACGGTACTGTCAACGGTATTTCTTATTAACAGACCGCGCAAAGGCTGCTCTTAATAGCAGCGCTAAAATCGTCGACGTCGGAATCTCCATATACTTCGAGGATGATCACGGGGATTTCAACACTAACAGCGGTCCTATGAGAAAAGAGCAAGTCGAGCATTTCTTTCCCGAGCAAGATGTTTCAATGGATGTAGGGCTGTACTTCGATATCGACTATTGGAAACAGCCCAATCAGCCTATGGGCAATCGTAGTATCAGCTCCCTAGTTTCTACGTATGCTGAGTTGGCTTGGGACCGCCACGAGAAAATCATAGAACTTATCACGGGAGACATCTAAGTGGCGAAGCGCAAGCGAAAGGAGTCCGGTCTTCCTCGCATAAAGGATGCACCTACTACCAGCATACCTGTGCCGGGCTCAGAGGTCACTACTGGGCTTGAAGGCCCGCCTATCGCTGCCTTTAAGCCTTGGGAGAAAGATGAAGCGACGTCAGATCAATCGCTTGAGGAACATCCATCTGGCACGACTAGCCCACAGACCACAGCTTCGCTTATACACTCATTTGTGCTAGGTAAAATGAAACCACTCCCTGGAACAATGAAGGTTCTGGGGATTATCGGGTGGTTTGTGCTAGTCACATGGATGTACTTGCAGGACAATGCAGCAGGTCACCTACAGCAGTTTGCGGGATTCTGGTGGTTTCTAGTTAAGATCACATACTACTCGGTACTGGTCTTCTTGTTTATAATAGCTGTGGAGTGGCTTACGTCCAGGATTACTAAAACAGACTAGACCTCCAGCGATGTCCATAATTGAATTTCTGTCTCCGGTTTTACTGACTGATTCTAGCAGAGCACGCCCGTCTAAAGCGCATAAGTCCCTGAAAGAGGTGGGGCACCCTACTTCGTCCAGCTTCGCAGAACTTCGAAGGGCAGGCGAGACCCCACCCTATCCCGCGAAGCGCGTGACTTCCGGCTGCACCTTCAGCAGGCAAAGAGCCGGGCTGGCGCGCCCCTGGAGCGGGGCGTGAGGGCGGAGTATACGTTCCGTGAGCTTGGCGTCAAAGAACTGGCGCTGTCGCTCATTGAGGGAACCGAGGCGGCGAACGAGTTCTTTCCGCCCATTCGCCTGCTGGCGGACTGCGTTGCGGGGAAAATCGCCGAACTCAAAGGTTGCGCGCAGGCTTCGCCGGAGCACCGAAGCTCAATCACAGCCATGCTGCGCCGGCAGCAACCTCGGCCGGAAGAACAGCGCATCGTTCAGGCCCTGAAGGAACTCGAGGAAGGCGCTTTTCTGCTCGTCTCCGGCCAGCAGGCCGGAGTCTGCCTGGGTCCGATGTACACGCTCATCAAGGCAGCTGCGCTCATCGCGCTGCGTGACACGCTCGCGCGGGAGCTACCGGAACACCGGTTCGTGGCGCTATTCTGGGCCGGCGGGATGGACCATGATTTCTCGGAGATAAGCTGCTGTTACGTCCATGACCGAGAGAGGCGGCTGCGATCAGTCTGTATGAAGCAGCCCGATGGGACAACAGGACATCCGGTCGGACGCATCGAACTTACGCCGGATGCTGCCGCAAGGCTGCCACAGCTTATTGATATTATGCCCGCGACCGACCACACGCCCGGGCTTCGAAAGGCTGTTGAAGAAAGCTACGTACCGGGCAAGACATATTCGCTGGCGTTCCGGGAGCTTCTGGCAAGCCAGCTGGCGGCACACGGCCTGCTCATCTTTGAACCGGAGGATGAGGAATCTAAGACGCTGGGCAAAGAGCTGTTTGCGTCAAGTATAGAAAAGCAGGATGAGGAAGCAGCGTTGCTTGGGCAGCGCAACAGCCGGATTAGCGAACTCGGCTTTGAACTACAGGTATCAGCGCTGGAAGGCGAAACCAACCTCTTCCTCATAGCGGAAAGCGGAGCGCGCGACAAGCTGGTGCGCTCGGAAGGCCGGTTCGCCACCAAATCGGGACAGGAGTGCTTTACTGCGGAGGAACTTAGAGAGCTGGTGGAGCTAAATCCCGCCAGCCTTTCGTTTGGCGTCATGCTCCGTCCAGTGTTTCAGCAGGCGCTGTTCCCGGTCGCCGTGTATCTGGGAGGGACGAGCGAGGTCGCGTACTGGGCGCAGATGTACCCGTTATTCAGACTGCACGGTCTGCCGGAGCCGCTGGTCGTTCCGCGCCCCGGATTCACTTTGATTTCGCGTCGCGCTGCCCGTCTGCTGGATCGCTACGAGCTGGAGCTGACTGACTTTCTGCAGCCGCAGCACGAGTTGCTGCGCCATCTTTCAGCCCGCGCGATACCTCCCACGCTGGCGCATCGCATCAGGGAGCTGGAATCGGTCTTCACCAGTTACGCGAATGAGATGCGGGACGACGCGGTCAAGCTGGATTCGGGGCTGGGAGGAGTTCTCGACACTCTGAGCGCCAATTTCCGCAAGCACCTGGCCACGGTAGAGAAAAAGATGGCTCAGGCCGCGAAGCGAAAGGACGATTTGCTGGTGCGGCACGCGGGAGAGCTGTTCGAGGTTATGATGCCCCAGGGTAAGCTGCAAGAAAGGGTGCTCGCCGCGCTGTCAGTCATCAACGAGTTCGGGCCCCGGGTCGTTGATGTCATTATGGACGCGTGCGAGTTCCCGCCATCCGGGCACAGGGTGATAACGCTCTAGTGCCGCTAACCGAGAAAAGAGCCCGGGTGTCGGCTGCTGTGCGGGCGGCGCGTCGAAAGCTGCGAGACAAGTGAGGTCAGAGCTCGGACGGGTCGAGCTTCATTACGAGAGCATCGCTGCGTCCGCCGCCTTCGTCTTTCACGCCCTCGGGGGAGGTTTCCGTTCCCTCGGGTGATGTTACAGTGCTGTCAGGAGTAGAGACAGTGCCATCGGGCGTGTCAGCGGTGCCTGAAGGAGTTGTGATTTCACCGTTCGCATCCAGCCACGACCCATAGGCATTAGTTGCACCACCGGCTATGAACAGATTGCCGCTCGAATCGGCGGCAAGAGCACAGCCTAAAGGGGCGGACGTATCCTCAGTATTCCAGACCTTTTGCCATAAGAGGTTACCGCTAGTGTCAAACTTCAGCAGCAATGCGCCCTCAATAGCCCAGTGCGGGCCGGTGCGACCGGTCATGTACAGATCTCCACTAACATCTATCACTAGGTCGGGGCCATAGTCGTAATCGGTCTCTTCCGCATCCCAAACTCTCGACCATAGGAAGTCCCCGTTTGAATCGAATTTCAGCAGGATGAGGTCCAGGTCCTTCGGCGTCCAGTCTTCCGTCTTGTTCCTTTCGCCTGTTATATACACATTGCCGCTTTCATCAACAGCAACTGATACACCGAATTCCCAGTAAGCTCCATTCCACGTCGTTTGCCAGATAATATTGCCGTCGGAGTCGTATTTGAGAGCGATTATAGACGTGTCACGATTTGGATGATAATCATGCCACCCAGTCACATACACGTATCCGTTTTCGTCAACCGTAACGCCATACGACCACTCGAAACCCTCCCCCAAGTCGCACACCTTGTGCCAGAGAAGTTCTCCGTTGGGGTTGTATTTGAGCAGGACTACGTCGCCAATGTCACCGGTGACATATATGTTGCCGTTACCGTCAACGGTAAGGGCATAGCCTCCCCCGTGCTTATCGCAGACCTTCTGCCAGAGCAGGTTGCCGTCCGAATCGTACTTGAGTAAAAAGCCACCCCCGAAGCTAGATGTGCGTCCCGTAACATATACGTCTTCGTATTCGTCAACATCGACTCCGTAGCCCCAGTCATCCTCACTCCCGCCCCAGGTTCTTTGCCAGCGAAGGTTCCCGCTGGCATCATACTTAAGCAGGAGTGCGTCGTAATCGCCAGCACTGAAGCTCTTCGTGTATCCGACCACATAGACGCTGCCGCTGCTAGCAAGAGCAAGATCGTCCGCGTATTCATACTCACTTCCGCCCCAGGTGTGCACCCACTGTTCTTCGTGCTCACCGACTGTGATGATAATGGAGTCAGTGCCCCAATCCGCGTCGTCATCAGTTACCCGCACAGTCGCACTGTAGGTTCCGCTGCTGTCGTACGTGTATTGCGTCGCAGGATTAGCGTCGCTGTCGTAATCGAATGTCCCGTCGCTTTCCCAATCCCATTCGTAGCCCTCTACAGTCCCATCGGGATCATGTGATCCGCTGGCATCGAAGTTTACCAAGAGAGGTCCTGCGCCGTGCACGATGTCAGCCGTAAGCATCGCCACCGGTGGATGGTTCACCCTGATGGATACCGAGCTGTAGCTCGTGCTGCCGTCATCATCCGTTACTCTCACCGAAACCCGATGCAGGCCAATACTCTCGTAGACATGCGAAGCGTTTGGTTCAGCGTCCGAACCGAAGTCCCAAATACCGTCCGTCTCCCAATCCCACTCGTACCTGACGATTGACCCATCAAAGTCCATGCTCCCGCTAGCGTCGAAGTTTACTAAGAGTGGCGCATTACCTTCCGTGGGGTCAGCAACAAGATGCGCTACCGGTGGGCTGTTTACCTCAATCGTCACCGTGGCACGGTCAGTGGCACCCATTTCGTCGGTCACTTCCAATTTCGCGTTGTACGTGCCGAAGTACTCGTAGGTGTGCTCCACGAGTTCAGGCGCGCTGCCTTCCCAATCGTACGTTCCATCGCCGCAGAAGTCCCAAGCGTACTGCACAATCTCCCCGTCCGGGTCAGTGGAGTGAGACGAGATGAATGTGACCGTAAGCGGCACGTCGCCCTTCGCGGGAACTACTTCCGCCACCGCAACGGGCGGCTCGTTGTCGCCCACTGTGATGAGGATGCTGGCAGAGGCGGCAGCTCGTAGGTTGTCGCCTACTCCGAGCACAGCTTCGTAGTTGCCCTCAACCTCATAGGTGTGCTGCGCTTCGAGCGGCGAACTGCAGTGCCAGTCGTAAACACCATCGCCATCGAAGTCCCATTCGTACTTGACGACACTGCCGTCCCGGTCATAGGACTCCGAGCAGGTGAATGTGACCGTCAGCGGCGCTTTACCTGCGGTGGGTTCGGCATCCGCGATTGCTACCGGCGCGAAGTTCCGCTCCACGACGTTGGAAAGCTCGCCCGTCAAGCCGCCAGTGCCGAAGGGTCTCACCGCGAAGTACTTGAAGTCGTTCTCAGGAGGCGCAGTCTCAACCTGAAGCGCTTCATCTTCCGCCGGCGACGGAAGCAAAGCGAAGTGAAAATCGGTGAATTCTCCTTCTGATGAATCAGCACCGGCGATGGAATATCCCGCTACATCTGAGTGATAGTGCACGGCGATGGGCGTGATGTCTGCGATATCCACCACGCCATTGCCGGAACCGTCGATTGCCGCGGGTAGTGTATCTTCTTCTCCCACTACCCAAGTCTCGTTGTAATGCTCCGCCAGCGGAACGATGTCCTCAATACCCACAATACCGTTTCGGTCGTAATCGCCGAGGTTGCGGTAATGCCAGGAAAGCGTGAACGTGCCGTCGCCGTTGTCGGTGAGCGCGAGATCGTCCACCCGATTGTCTTCGCCAATTGGCGGCGTGGACGCGAAACGTCCAGTTGTTGGTTGTTGGTTGCTGGTTGTTAGACCAGACTGTAGGGCGGGGTCTCCGCGCCCCGCCTTGTCCCCAGAGGGCAATTCGTGAATTGCCCCTACAAAAGATGTCCGCTTATTCAGCGCCTCCCAGAGCGCATCCTTCAACTCCGCGAAGAGCGCGGGGTCGACACCGGCAGGACACGGATACGCGGCGAGTTCGGCGAGCGCGTCTTCGAGGGAAACAGTTTCTTGGTAGTCCAGCCCTTCAGGGCTGGTCTTGGTTCCTGGCGAAGAGCCAGGGCTAAAGCCCTGGACTACCGCGCGTTTGCCGCTGCCGCACGTGGTTAGCGTCAGCGCGACCAGCGCCGCAAGCACCACAAGGGCGACCCGAAGTGTTCCCGACTTCCGAAATAGCCCCATTCTTCCACTCCTGAAAAATCAGTGTTCCCTGGACTCTCACCTAAGTATACCCGCAGATTCCCCGCACTGCACAGGTAGATGGCTTCTAGTCCTTGAAGGCGTAGAGGTAGCCGTCGGAACTGCCAACGTAGACAGTTCCATCCTCGCCAATGGCGGGACTGGAATCCACATCGCCCCCGGTTTCATAGCGCCACTTGAGGGTTCCATCAGGATTGATGGCGTAGACGTAGTGGTCACTGCTTCCCACATAAATGGTGCCATCCGCGCCGATTGCCGGACTGGAGTCTACTCTGCCTGCATAGCAGCGCCACTTGAGCGTACCATCAGGATTGAGAGCGCAGAGATAGTAGCTACTTCCCACATACACGGTTCCATCCTCCCCGATGGCAGGACTGGACCGCACATCTCCACCCGTCTTATAGCGCCACTTAAGCGTGCCATCCGGATTGAGTGCGTAGAGGTATCTATCGTCGCTACCCAAATACACAGTCCCATCCGCCCCGACTGCGGGACTGGATTCCACATCTCCGTCCGTCTCGTATCGCCACTTGAGAGTTCCATCGGGGCTAATCGCGTAGAGGTAGTTATCGTAGCTGCCCACATAGATGGTTCCGTCCGCTCCGACAGCAGGGCTCGAATCCACATTTGCCGCGGTCTGATAACACCACTTGAGGGTCCCATCGGAGTTGATGGCGTAAAGGTGGTTGTCCCAACTTCCCACGTAGATGGTTCCATCCACCCCGATCGACGGACTAGAAGCTACAACGTGACCAGTCTCGTATTGCCACTTGATGGTCCCGTCGGGATTTATGGCGTAGATGTAGTGGTCCCAGCTTCCGACGTAAACCGTCCCGTCAGCGCCGATGGCAGGACTCGATCGCACGTGATAACCTGTCATAAAGCGCCACCTGAGGGTTCCGTTTGCATTGATAGCATACAAGTAGAGGTCGTAACCTCCTCCCACATAAACAGTACTGTCAGATCCTATTGCAGGGCTAGAGACAACGCTTTGATTAAACCAGTGGATCCAGTGGCGCCATTTGAGAGACGCAAGCTGTGCACCCACATAAGGGCTTCTGCGGGTATGTGCGGGCTCGCGACCGAACATCGACCAGTCACCCGGCGCCATCGAGCCTACTGATATCAAGGTAAAGGCGAAGGAGTCCTCTCCGTAAGCGTTGGTGACCGTGAGTGTGGCGTTGTATTGCCCCGGCTCACCTACGGTTACGGTCGGAGAGGGGTCGTTGCTGGTATTCGGTGTTGCCCCGCCGCCGAAGTCCCAATGGTAAGAGAACGGCTCAGAACCCCAGACTTCTGCGGAGAGAGTGAGGTCCTGACCGGTCATGCGGGCTGTGGGCTCAACAGAACAGATGTAAGGTTTACACGCGTCATTAAAAGCGAGGAGCCCGCCCCACGTCCCGCCTGCAACATACACCGTCCCATCCGCCCCAATGGATGGAGCGGAGTATATTGACCCACGAGTGTCATAACGCCACTTAAGGGTACCGTCGGAACTGATTGCGTAGAAGTACGTGTCGTTGCTTCCCACATATACTGTGCCGTCCGCGCCAATGGCGGGACTAGCGCTGTCCCACAAGAGGTATCGCCACTTGAGCGTTCCATCCGGATTGATGGCGTAGAGGCCGTTGCTTCCCACGTAGACGGTTCCATCCACGCTTATCGCCAGGCAGGAGCGTATTCTATCCGAGGTCCGAAATCGCCACTTAAGCGTGCCGTCCGGATTGATTGCGTAAAGGTAGTCATCGTCGCTGCCCGCGTAGATTATCCCATCCGCTCCAATGGTGGGACTGGAACGCACAAAAAAGCCCGTCTCGTAGCGCCACTTAAGTGTGCCGTCAGAGTTGATGGCGTAGATGTAGTTGTCGTCGCTCCCCACATATACAGTACCTTCGGAGCTAATTGCCGGACTGGAATACACTCCTCGACCTATCAAGTAGGCACCTGTCCGGTAGCGCCAATTGAGCGTTCCGTCAGGATTGATAGCGTAGAGGTAGGAGTCATCGCTGCCTACATACACAGTCCCATCCGCTCCGATCACGGGACTGGAACGAATGTAGTCGCCGGTTTCATAGCGCCACTTGAGGGTCCCGTCCGGATGAATGGCATAGAGGTAGTGGTCGTAACTTCCCACATATATGGTTCCATCAGCCCCTATGGCGGGACTACTGAGCCCCACTGCCCCGGTCTCATAGCGCCACTTGAGCGTGCCGTCGGGATTGATAGCATAGAGGTAGCCGTCCCCGCTGCCCACGAAAACAGCTCCATCCGCACCGATGGAAGGACTGGAGTTCGTCCACCCATGAGTCTCATAATGCCACTTCAGTGTGGCCGTCTGCGCTCCCACATAGGGGCTCCGGCCCGTATGCTGGGGATCATGACCGAGCATGGGCCAGTCTCCCGCTTGCGCTGGAGTCAGCTCCAGTTCAAAGTCGTAGTTGTCCTGGCCTGAGCTGTTGGAAACCGTGAGTGCGCATTCGTAGCTGCCCCCGCTGCCCACCGTCACCGTAGGCCAGGGCTCATCCGACTCGTTCGGCTCCGCTCCCCCACCGAAGTCCCAGTGCCACTCGAACGGCTCGGTGCCGAAGACCTGGGTGTAGAACTGCACCTGGGTATGCGCCACCGCCGTAGTTGGCCATACCCGCTCGATAGACGGCGGAATCGGCACGGAAGTGACCTCCAGGACAAATCCATAACTGTCCTGCCCCACGCTGTTGGCTACCACGAGAGTGCACTCGTAGCTGCCTTCATCGCCCACCGTCACCGTTGGCCAGGGCTCGCTTGATTCGTTTGGCGTCGCGCCGCCGCCGAAGTCCCAGTGCCACTCAAACGGCTCGGTGCCGAAGACCTGGGTGTAGAACTGCACCTGGGTGTTCGCCGCAGCCGTAGTCGGCCATACCCGCTCGATGAACGGCGGATACACCGTCGGCGTCACCAGCACCGAGAAGAAGTACACGTGCTGCCCGTGCGCGTTGTTTACCTGCACCCAGCACACGTGCCGCCCCAGCTCCAGCAAAACCACCAGCGGCTCCGCATCCGTCGAACTCGAAGGCACAGCCACGTCGCCGAAGCCCCAGTGGTACTCAAACGGCTCCTCGCCCTCCACGGTGGCTGTAAACCGCACCGCTGTGCCCGGCTCAATAATACGCGGCGATACCGCCGTCACCCTCGGCGCAGCGCTCGGCGAATGAAACCGTACCGGCAAACTCTCGATGCCCCGCGCGCCTTCCGCATCCACCGGCACCACCCGGTACCACAGCGCATCACCCGTCGGCAGCGGGAACACCAGCTCCTTCCAGCCCGCGTCACCGCCCGTCGCACTGGCAAATTC